>JBKQPC010000023.1:0-142644 GCA_052145195.1 Occallatibacter sp.
GCTGCGCATCGAGCGTCTTGAGCCGGCCGGCAATGACGCGGCCGGTGGTTCCGTCGAGAGAAATATAGTCGCCCTGCTTGAAGGTTTTGCCCTTCACGCGCAGCTCTTTTTTGGCTTCGTCAACGACTCAGTCGCCGGCACCGGCCACGCAGCACTTGCCCATGCCGCGGGTGACGACTGCGGCGTGCGAGGTCATGCCGCCGCGCGAGGTGAGAATGCCGGCGGCGACTTCCATGCCCGCGATGTCCTCGGGAGTGGTTTCGCCACGCACCAGGATGATGGTCTTGAAGGCGCCGCTCTGGTGTTGCTTGACGGCGTCTTCAGCGGTGAAGACGATCTGCCCCACGGCCGCGCCCGGCGAAGCGGGAAGGCCGGTGGCGAGGACTTCGATCTTCTCGCCCTTTTCGACGAGTCGGGGAACCAGGAAGTCGTACAACTGGTTGGGCTCAACGCGGTGAATGGCTTCCTCTTGCGTGATGAGCTTTTCGTGGACCATGTCGATGGCCACGCGAACAGCGGCCAGACCGGTGCGCTTGCCGTTGCGGGTTTGCAGCATATAGAGCTTGCCATCCTGGATGGTGAACTCGAAGTCCTGCATGTCGCGATAGTGTTTTTCCATCTTGCCGGTGATGGTCTTGAGCTGCTCGTAGACCTTGGGCATGGCGCGTTCCAGCTCACTAATGGGCAGCGGGGTGCGCACGCCAGAAACCACGTCCTCGCCCTGCGCGTTCATCAGATACTCGCCGAAGAAGGCGTGCTCGCCTGTGGCCGGGTTGCGCGTGAAGCCTACGCCGGTGCCGGAGTTATCGCCCAGGTTGCCGAAGACCATGGCCTGCACGTTGACGGCTGTGCCCAGCCAATCGTCGATGCGGTTGATGCGGCGATAGGTCTTGGCTCTCTCGTTCATCCAACTGCGGAAGACGGCGTCGCGGGCCTGCACCAGTTGATCGAGCGGAGCCTGCGGAAACTCCTTGCCGGTCTCCTTTTTTACCAGCTTTTTATATTCGGCGATGATCTCTTTGAGCGCTTCGGGCTTGAGCTCGTAGTCAAACTTGACCTTGGCGCGCTTCTTCACGCTGTCAAAGATATGCTCGAAGTGCTTCTTGGGAACATCCAGCACCACGTCGCCGAACATCTGGATCAGTCGGCGATAGGAATCGTATGCAAAACGGGGATTGTTGCTGCGCTTGGCCAGCGCTTCAACGGCCTGATCGTTGAGGCCCAGGTTGAGAATGGTGTCCATCATGCCGGGCATGGAGAACTTGGCGCCGGAGCGGACACTGACCAGCAGGGGATTGTCGCCCGTTCCCAGCTTCTGGCCTTGCAGCTTTTCCAGCCGGTCCAGGGCGGCGTACATCTCGGTGTTGACCGCGGGCGAGAGCGCGCCACGCATGTACTCGCGGCAGGCCTCGGTCTGGATGGTAAATCCGGGGGGAACCGGCAAACCGGCGTTGGTCATCTCGGCCAGGCCGGCACCCTTGCCGCCCAGCACATCCTTCATTGTTCCATTGCCCTCGGCCTTGCCGCCGCCGAAGAAAAACACGTGTTGAGTTGAGGTTGTGCCTGCTTGTCCAGCAGACGCCTGATCCAGAACGCCCTGCGCCATGGGGTGATGCCTCCTACTTTAGGATTCCGCGAGGGCGGTCTACTGGACAGAATGGCAGGACGCGGCTCAGCTCTGAAACTGGAAAATGAGCTTTTTGGCTGAGCGCGTACGGGGCATCCAAGCTTCGGAGAGCGCTTCGCGGGATTGATTCGTCGTACCTACGAATATCGTCTCCAGTATACAGTTGCCTGTGTTGAAGGTCACATCCGTGCGCGCATTCCGATAACCACGCACCATTCCAGCACAGGAATTTTCTAAATTTGTGGCGAAATCAGTCACAAAACGGAGTTCAGGGGGCTGGGTGGGCGCTTTATGCGGCTGTCTGCTCCAGACACGGGCTGGAAGTGCTCATCCTGGCAGCGCCATGACAGAGGAGAATCCGCTCCAGTCCCAACAGCCTCAGGACTTCGGCCACGCGCGGCGAGAGATTCGCTACGCTGAAACGGTGGCCAGCCTGCTGGGCGCTTAAGTAGAGAGAGAGAAGGGCGGAGACTCCGGCTGCGTCAATACGCCGGACCCGGGTCAGATCGAGCGTCACGCTTTGCCGGCGCACCACAGGCGAAAGCCAGGCCAGCAACTCCTTTTCGTGGCCTAGAACCAGCTCGGTCTGATCAGCTACTTCATTCCGTTCATTCCTTTCACTGACCGGAAAAACTGCGGGAGCCATCGGGATTGAAATCATGGTCGTCATAAAAACCTCCTTGGGAAGCGGTCTATGCATGTTGACAGCCTTTTTGCGGCCTGGGTTGCATATTTCACGCGCCTGGCCGGCACTTTCATGGATTGCACGCGAGCGGCCAAAGTCGCAGTGAAGGAATATGCTGAAATCACAGGGGATAGAAGCATTCCCAGATTCCGTGCCGCCGTTTCGGGTGTTCATTTGCGCGCATTGCCGTCCGTAAGTGAACACGCTGGGATTGAATACGCAAACAGGAGAGTGGCGGTTCCGTGCCCAACGCTATTCACAAACCGTTGTTGAACTCAGCAGCCGGAAAGACGACCGGTTTGCCCGCCTGCCTGAGTTGGGAGCTGGTGCGCGCCCTGGCGCTGGAGGCCGGATTTGATGAGGCCGGGGTAGTTGCACTTCCCCACGCAAACCAGGAGCGGGATGCGGAGCGCTTTGAAGAGTGGGTGCAAGCGGGACACGCGGGAACGATGCGCTACCTGGAACGGAGAGATGAGGCTGGGCAACTGCTGCGGGCGCGGATTCCGTTTCCCTGGGCGCGGACTGCGGTGGTTTGCTTTGCGAACTACAACAGTTCGAAGCCGCGCTCAATGGAGCCTTCTGCCGAGGGGGCGGGATGGATTGCCCGTTACGCGTGGTCGAGCAAAATGGAAGCGGGACGCGAGGGAACGGAGCCAGTCCGGCGGCCCAGCGACTATCACAAAGTACTGCTCAAGCGCATGAAAGCAGTGGAGTCGCGGTTGCACGAGCAGTTTGGTGAGTTTGAGGCGCGCAGCTGTGTGGACACCGGGCCGGTGGTCGAGCGGGCGCTGGCTACGGCTGCCGGATTGGGCTGGACGGGAAAAAACACCTGTCTGATCAATCCCCGGCTGGGGTCGTTTGGATTTCTGGCGGTGCTGCTAACTTCACTTGAAATCGAAAAGGAAAAAGCGCCCCTGGCGCTGGTCCCCGACCACTGCGGAAGCTGCCGCCGCTGCCTGGAGGCCTGCCCGACCGGCGCTCTGACGGCTCCTTACCAAATGGATGCGAACAAATGCATCTCCTACCTGACCATCGAGCACCGGGGAGACCTCTTGCCCGAGTTGATGAAAGGCATGGGGCGGCAGGTCTTCGGTTGCGACATCTGCCAGGACGTATGCCCTTGGAACCGCAAAGCGCCTGTCAGCGCGGACCCGGAACTTGAACCGCGTCCGGAGCTGGTGAACCCCACGCTGGAGTGGCTTGCCGCCATGGATGAAGCTGAGTTTGCGCGGCAATTCAACGGCTCGCCGGTGCGCAGAGCTGGTTTTTGGGGGCTCAGGCGCAATGTGGCCATCGCCATGGGCAACAGCGGGATGGGCCGGTTCGCGCCGCTCCTCAAAACGTGGAGCGAGGCCGCCGACGAGGGATTGCGGAGTGCGTCGCGTTGGGCGTTGGGCAAGCTCAGCAGCTATTCTTAAAACAACCTCCGGCAGTCTTGCTTCGCGTGCAATTTGACTGCGAAGAGTTTTTATCTGGAAAGGAAGCAACCCGTGGCTGAAGACCTGAATCACGATACACAACCCGATGCGGCAGTCGAAGTTGTCAGAGCCGCCGATGTGCCGCAACCGGCGAAGCAGTCCAAGTGGTATCGCTGGCGCAAGGACGGCACGGCGTTGATGAAGTACCTGCTGGACAGCGAGGTGCAGACCTATGCCTTCAGCGTAGCGGCCAACGCGATTCTCTCGTTCATCCCGGTGATCGTGCTGCTTTATACGATTTCCCGCGGGGTTTTTCACTCGCAGGCGATGGTGGGCGTGGTGAACGACATGGTGCAGTATTTTCTGCCTTCTGCCCAGGATTCCCTGATTCCGGACCCATCACAACCGGACTGGGCGGCGAAACACCTGATGCTGTTAGCTCCACGGCACGGGGTCCAGGCCTTTTCGGTGCTGATGATTCTGATTTCCTGCACGGGCATCTTTGTGCCGCTGGAGGTGGCTCTGAACCAGGCATGGGGCGTGGCCAAGGGTCGAAACATCGTGATGAACCAGGTGGTGGCCTTTGGGTTGGCGTTGGTGATGGTGACGCTGGGCCTGGGCAGCATGCTGCTGAATGCCGGGGCGCGCGGCGCGCTGGCCCTGATCTTCGTCCACCAGACAAATATCAAATTCCTCGATACTGTTCTGCACTTTACTTATCTGGGAACCAGTTTTCTCCTGCTGACCGTAACCACGGGAGTAGCCTCGATCCTCTTCTTCTTTTGCATCTATTGGATACTGCCCAACCGCAGGGTTCCCTGGAGGCATGTAATGAAGACTGCGATTTATACCGGGCTGATCTGGCTGGTGGCCAAGTATATCTTTGTACTGCTATTGCCGTTCATGCATCTGGAAGATCTTTACGGGCCTTTCAAATTATCGGTCGGATTGCTCTTCTGGGCCTACGCCTCCGGGTTGATTCTGTTTGCCGGGGCGCAGTTCAGCGTGACGCGGCTGGTGAAGAAGGAGAGTTAGCCGGATGCGGATGAGCGGCTCAAGGCTCGGCCAGCAGCGCCTTGATCTGCTTTTCTATCGTCTTCAGAGCGGTCTCGCCTTGAAACTTTGCGCGGACGATTCCCTTCCGATCGATGAGATAGGTCAAGGGTAAGCCGAGGACTCCGCCGTAGAGTTGGCCGAGCTTTTCGTCGCCCATGGCCACGGGATAGTTCAGCCGAAGCTTTGCTGAAAGCCTGTGCGCTGATGCGGTGTCATCGTCCATGGAGATGCCGATGACCTGCAATCCCCGCGGGCCGTATTGCCGCTGCCACTGGACGAAGGCAGGCATCTCCACTTGGCAGGAGGCGCACCAGGTGGCCCAGAAGTCGAGCAGCACGACCTTGCCGCGAAAGCTGACGAGATCAAAGATGGCGCCGCTGAAATCTTTGCGCGTAAACTCCGGAGCCTTCTTGCCGACCAGTGATGCTGTTTGCGCGTTGGCGGCAAAGCAGGCCGCCAACAGCAAACCGACCAACAGTGGGCGGTGAATAGCGGACCGCGTGCTAGCGTCCGCGTTCAACCGGATACCCCTTGTCTACCCAATCGGTTCCCAGGTTGTTGGCGATATAGAGAACCTTCACATTGGTGAATCCCTGATCGCGCAGCAATTTGAACGCAGGCCCGACATTGGGGCAGCGGCTCCACGGGCAGCAGCCGCAATAGAGCACGATAAAGCCGTTGCGGGGAAGCGGCGCGACTCTTGCTTGCAGTTGACTGAGGCCGTCGATCTGCGAGCCGGGCCCGGCATATTCGGAGCCCGCGATATGCGCCTGCGCAAAGAGCATGCGCGAACCCACTTGCAGCACCAGCGGCTTGTTTGCGCCCTGGGCCTGCAACAGGTGGTTCAATTCCTCGGGCTGGAGTAGTTGCGTAGAGGGAATGGAAGAGGCGCTGCCGGGAGACGGCGCGCTCCAGCCAAACTGTGCGTGAATCCGTGTATGCGCGGTAAACAGGACGGCCAGAACGGCGATCGCTGCGGCGATACGAAACGGGCTCAATCTCATCGGAGTTTTCTCTGCAACTAGTCTAAACCGCCGCGACCATTGTGTCCTGCACCAATAAGGCGCTGGCGCAAATGCAGGGAGCTTCAGAGATCATGCGCGGAATCTCATCGGCTGCCGCGGGCCTGCCGTAGTACCAGCCTTGGGCCAGGTCGCACCGCATCTCGCTCAAGATGCCGGCCTCCTCCGCGGTCTCCACTCCCTCCGCCACGGTTTCGAGTCCGAGATCGCGCCCCAGGCCGATGACCGCGGTGACTATCTTGCGGGTCGCGCGGCATTGGGTCATGGCGTGGATCAAGCTCCGGTCGATCTTCACTTCATCGAAGGGCAGGGCATGCAGGTGAATGAGGCTGGATTGGCCTGTGCCGAAATTGTCCAGCGACAGACTGCAATGCATCTCCTTCAATTCGCCGGCCACGGCCTGAGCGGAGGAGAGATGATTGAGCAGCGCGCTTTCGGTCATCTCTACGGTCAGCCGGTGGAGGGGAAAGCCGCCGCGCTCGGCCACCACGGCAATCTGGCCGGGCAGCATCTCATCCATGAGTTGCAACGAAAACAGGTTGATGGACAAGCGCAGCGCGGCAGGCAGCAGGGATGCAGCCGCAAAGGTCTTTTCCAATAACTTGCGCGTCAGTGTATTGATGTATCCGCTCTTCTGAACGATGGGAATGAATGCGTCCGGCGAGATAGCACCCAGCCGCGCGTGATTCCATCGGGCCAGAGCTTCAAAGCCGGCCAACTGTCCGCTACGCAGATCTACCAGCGGCTGGAAGAGAGGAAAGAACTCATCTTCTTCGAAGGCCCTGCGAACGTCGAGATGGTCGAGGGACATACGTTACTCAACGACAGAAATGAGAGAAACACTATGGACCGAAGTAATTTGATTCGTGGAAAAGTAATTTGAACCGTGGGTCTGTCCAGCTTTGGAGCAATTGGGCAGTTACAGCATCCAACCCGGCTCAAATGTCAAGGTTCTTCACGTCCAGCGCATTGTCTTCGATGAACTTGCGGCGCTTTTCTACGTCCTCGCCCATCAGAGTGGCGAAGATCTCCTCGGCTTCGACGAAGTCTTCCAGCTTGACCGAGAGCAGGGTGCGGCGCTCGGGGTCCATGGTGGTTTCCCAGAGCTGCGTGCTGGTCATTTCGCCCAGGCCCTTGTAGCGCTGCACCTGATAGTCCTTCTTGCCCTGTTCGACGATGTAGGCGAAGAGCTCGCGGGCGGTTTGTTTCTCGACCGGCTCGCGCAACATGCGTGCGGTGCGGCGAGCTTGTTTGGCCTCGGCCTGCGCTTCGGCGTTGTCTTCTTCCTCGGCTTCGGATTCAGCTTTAGCATCGGCAGCCGCGGCTTTGGCGGCGTATTCGACGAGGAACGGCGGCTCAAGGAATTCTTTGATGAGCGTATATTTGGCCATCATCTGGCGGAACTCGGGGCTGGAGCAAAGGGTCCAGTCGATGCGCCTCTCGGCGCCCTGCGCATCGACAAAACTGAACGACCAGGTGTGGTGCTCCTCGTCCTCGACCAGCTTGCCCAGCGATTTGAAATCGAACTCTCTAGTCCGCTCGGCCAGTTCGGCTCTCAGCAGGGAGAGCTTGGGGGGAATCTCGCTCTCGGATTTGGAAGCGAAATCGGCGCGGTGCACCAGCTCGGCACGCGCCAGCAGCTCGGTTAGTTTTTCATTGCGGATGCGCTTGTCCACCTTTTCGACGAAGTCCAGGTATTCGCTCAGGGTTCCCATGAAGCGTGTCAGGGTGGCGCCCTCGATGCGGCTGGCCGCCTCGCCGTGGCGGACGATCATGCCTTCTGCCGCGCGGTTGACCATCACCTTCACAAATTCCCGCTCATCCTTGATGTACTGCTCGAAGCGGCCCTTCTTGATCTTGAAGAGCGGCGGCTGCGCGATGTAGATGTTGTCGCGCTTAATCAGCTCGGTCATGTGGCGGAAGAAAAAGGTGAGCAGCAGGGTGCGAATGTGCGAGCCGTCAACGTCGGCGTCTGTCATAAGGATGATTTTGCCGTAGCGGATTTTGGCGGCGTCGAAGTCGTCCTTGCCGATGCCGCATCCGAGGGCGGTAATCATAGCGCGGATTTCCTCGTGGCCGAGCATCTTGTCGTAACGCGCCTTTTCGACGTTGAGGATTTTTCCCTTGAGGGGCAGGATGGCCTGGAAGCGGCGGTCGCGTCCCTGCTTGGCGGTGCCGCCGGCGCTCTCGCCCTCAACCAGATACAATTCACAGCGCTCGGGGTTGCGCTCGCTGCAATCGGCCAGCTTGCCGGGCAATCCGCCGCCGTCCAGGGCACCCTTGCGGCGGGTGAGGTCGCGAGCCTTGCGGGCGGCCTCGCGCGCGCGGGCGGCCTCGACGGCCTTGTTGATGATGCGCCGGGCGATGGGCGGATTCTGCTCCAGATACGCGCCGAGCCGCTCGTTGACAAAGGCCTGCACGGTGCCGGCGATGTCGGAGTTGAGCTTGCCCTTGGTCTGGCCCTCGAACTGCGGCTGCGATAACTTGACGCTGACCACGGCCACCAGTCCCTCGCGCACGTCGTCGCCGCTCAGGTTTTCCTTCATGTCCTTGAAGAGGCCGAGCGATTGGCCGACGGCGTTGATGGTGCGCGTGAGCGAAGTACGAAAACCGGAGAGATGCGATCCTCCGTCCACGGTGTTGATGTTGTTGGCGAAGCTGAAGACGGTCTCCGAGTAGCTGTCGTTGTATTGCAGGGCGATCTCGATCTCGACTTTATCGCGCGTCGCCTCCATCATGATGGGCTTGTCATGCAGCACCGTCTTGCCGCGGTTGAGATGCTTGACGAACTCGGCGATGCCGCCGGCGTATTTGAATTCAGAGCGGCGTGCTTCGCCGGTTTTGGCATCGGTGGCGCGCTCGTCGGTGAGCGTGATCTCCAAACCCCTGTTGAGGAAGGCCATCTCGCGCAAACGCTGGGCCAGCGTGTCGTAGTTGAACTCGATGGTCGAGAAGATGCTCTTGTCGGGCAAAAAATGTATCTTGGTTCCGCGCCGCTTGCTGGTGCCCGCCTGGCGCAGTTCGCTGGTAGGCTCGCCGCAACTGAAGTCCATCTCCCAGGTGTGGCCGTCGCGCCAGATCTCCACGTTGAGCTCCTGCGAGAGCGCGTTGACGCAACTGACGCCCACGCCGTGCAGTCCGCCGGAGACTTTGTAAGTGGAAGCGTCAAACTTGCCGCCCGCATGGAGCATGGTCAGCACCACCTGCACGGCCGGCATCTGCTCGCCGTTCGCCAGCGTCATCATATCCACCGGAATGCCGCGCCCGTCATCGACCACGGTGATGGAGTTGTCCACGTGGATGACGACATCGATTTTTTTACAATAGCCGGCCAGCGCCTCGTCCACCGAGTTGTCCACCACCTCGTAGACCAGGTGGTGCAAACCCAACTCACCGGTCGAGCCGATATACATGGCCGGCCTGAGGCGCACCGCCTCCAGGCCTCCAAGTACCTTGATGTTTTCGCCGGTATAGTTTCCGTTGTCGTCGGGGAGCGGGGTGTTCAGGGGTTCAGTCGCCATAAGAGTCCATTCGTAAAACTTTCGCTTTTAGCTCCGCTGGAGGCGCCGCGTCCGGAGGAGCTTCCGGGCCGGGATTCGAGGGTCTAAACGATTGAAAGACGGGGGCTTTCAAATAACCTCACCAAGGTTGATTTTACCATGCGGAGAGGGGCCGGACCAGGGGGAAAGCGAGGTGGAAAATGCGTACAAAACGAGGGGGAAAGGCGGTTTCTAAAGGTACGTTGGTAACCGTCGCCATTACCACCTATTTATATTTCTGAAATCGCTGGACTTAATCTGCAAAATCTCCTACGATTTTGGTGTGCGGGAGATGTGCTTCCTGCCAAACCAAATCCATCGGAGGTTACCAGTAATGAAACTCGCCATCCGCATCTTCGCTCTTACCCTTGTTGTCGTCGGAGCTGCCGCCGCCGCCACCACGCCCAGGACCGCACCGCCCATCGCAAGCCATCAGTCGGCTACCGCGAGTCTGCCGGTTCCTACATGCGACCCCTACCTTTGCCCTTCCGGCCCTGATAGCCAGTAGAGCCCATTGGCTAGAGGGCGCAGAAAATCAGTTCGTTTGTAGTTGAGTATTCGGACATTCAGCGCTATTCTAAGTAAGTTCTTAGAGTGGCGAGGGTCCGTATGTCTGCGCAGAACGCGATGTTCCTGATGAGTGTAGCCGAGTTTACTCTTTGGGCCGTGCTCGGCTTGCTGTTCTGGAGGAAGAAACTGCATCGCCGTTTTCCCGTCATGGGAGCCTTCCTGGCATTGCGCATTACATCGATGCCCGTTCTACTTTTCTCTTTGTATGGCCGATCGCAACATTGGTTTCACGGCCTCAGCGCACCGATCTACTTCTATCTCTATTTTGCGGTATACATCGCCAGCGCGGTGCTTCTCTTCTTTGTCTGCATGGAGGTCTTTCGCTCCGCACTCTCGGCTTTCCCGGGGCTGATAAAGTTAGGTATTGTATCTTTTCGCTGGGCGGTTTTGGCCTCGGTCATCGTGAGTTTTTCGACGATTACGTTTTCACATCGCGGTGCCCTGCTCATCCCCAGCGTCGCCCTAAGCCTGATGCGATCGGTGAGCATCGTTGAACTCTGCTTGCTGGGTTTCCTCTGCCTGGGCATGAATGCGCTACGCCTCTCAGCTCGCGACATAGCCTTCGGCATTGCCCTGGGCATGGGCATGATGTCCGCCAACGACTTTGTCATGTCGCTGGTTATATCGACCTACACTACATTGACCGCACCCTGGCAGTTTGTCTATGAGTCGGTGATTCTGGCTACGTTGGGGATGTGGATGGCTTACTGCGCCCTGCCCGAGCCCGCCCGCCTGCCACTGATGGTGCCGGCCAGCTCCCTCATCTTTCGCTGGAACGAGATTGCCACCGCTCTGGGCCACACGGGTACCCAGGTTGCGATGCAGCCGGCCGGCGGCTTCCGCCTGACAGAAGCGGAGAATGCCGTGGAAGAAGCGCTCAACCAGGACCTGAATAGCCGCGCATCGGCGACTTAACAGAGATCAGGGGTCAGGACATAGAAAAGGCCACGGCGATGCCGTGGCCTTTTCCTTTGTATGCCCGTTGAATTGAAATGCGTGCCGAATTACTCGGCTGCTACGGGTTCAATCGAGGCGTACCGCCCACGCTTGCCCCGGTCGGCGAACTTCACCCGGCCAGTGACCTTGGCGAAGAGCGTGTCGTCGGAGCCAATGCCTACGTTGACGCCCGGCTTGATGCGCGTGCCCCGCTGGCGCATGATGATCGAGCCGCCGGTGATCAGTTCGCCGGCAAATGCCTTCACGCCTAGCCGCTGCGCATTGGAGTCCCGTCCGTTTGTGGAGCTGCCTCCACCCTTCTTATGTGCCATTGCCCAATCCCCTTCCTTGTCTCGCTTCCCACCCTAGCCGCAAAAACAAATACGCGGCGAGTGTGGGGCACCCATATTTCATTCCTGGTGAAAATGCCTTAGGCGGCGGTGTAAGTCTTGCCGTCGGCCTCGATGGCCTTGATGCGCACCTCGGTAAAGTTCTGCCGGTGCCCTTGCAGCTTCTTGTACTGCTTCTTGCGCTTCAAATGGAAGACCAGAATCTTATCGCCCCGGCCCTCGCCCAGAACCTCGGCGATTACCTTGGCTTTGGACGGCTTGTCCACGCTTCCCGGCTCGCCTGAGACGGCCAGCACGTCGCTGAACTCCACAGTCTGGTTCTTGGAAGCCACGCTCTCGATCTTCAACACGTCGCCGGGCGCGACCCGATACTGCTTGCCACCGGTGCGAATAACCGCGTACATAATCCCTCCAGCGCCATTCCGGCTCGGCCGGTGTACGCCTGAAAATATAGCTCGGGCGGAAACTTCTGCGCCGCAAAACACTCGAACCCGGCTCGCTCAAGCCCATGAAGTTGTGGGCGAGCGTCCAAATCCACGGCATCAGGCAGGAATCGCCAAACTCATCTAGTGTACCGGTTTTACAGTGCCAAGGTCAATTTACATATGAAAATAATGCAGTTGCGGAGTAAATCAAGGATGCCTGCGGGCCTCAACCCGGCTATTGCGGCCTGAATTGGTTTGGAGCCGGCTCAGGGCCGCGCGGGAACAACGTAGAAGAGAATGGCGAAGTAGTGAGCCACGCTGCCGGCCAGCACAAACAGGTGCCAGAGGGCGTGAAAGTAGCGCAGCCGGTCGAAGGCGAAAAAGACGATGCCCAGCGTGTAAGCCAGGCCTCCAGCCCCCATCCACATGAGGCCGTGCCAGCCGATGGAATGGACCAGCGGAACGATCGCGACCACCGCCACCCAGCCTTGCGCCAGGTAGACCAGCGCCGAGGCCACCTCGAAGCGGTCCACGGCGAAGCACTTGAAGATGACCCCGGCAACGGCCAGCCCCCACTCGATGCCGAAGATCGTCCAGCCCAGCGGCCCATGCAGCGAGACCAAACAGAAGGGAGTGTATGTGCCGGCGATCAGCAGGTAGATCGAGGCGTGGTCCAGAATATGAAAGACGTGCCGCGCCCTGGTCCGCATCAGCGAGTGGTAGAGCGTGGAACAGATGTAGACCAGCATCAGCGTCGCGGCAAAGACGGAGCAGCTCACCAACTGCCACACCGTGCCGCGCGCCGCAACGGCGATCAGGTAAACCGAGCCAATAATGGCCAGCGCCGCGCCAATGCCGTGGGTGATGGCATTGGCCAGAATGTCGCCTAGAGGGTAGGTTGCTTGCTTGGGTTGCACAGTATTGATGATAGCGTGTGAGCAAAGGCAGGATTTCTACGTTGCCTCTCGAGCGAATTGCCAAAGTGGAAGTTTGTGTAATTACTAACTGTAATATGGAAGAGAAGGCATCAGAATCCCGATTCCCTCGAATGCAACCGCAATATAGGAGCAGATTCATTCAGTCGAGGTGTTCAGATGGAACCATTTCTTTCGCCCATTGAGAAGCCCGCGACGCCGTTCATGAAATTGGCGTATGTCATGACCCGCCGGCAATTCGGCAAAGTGATCATGCCGCTGAAGGTTTTTTGCGCCAGGTTGCCGGGTGGATTCGGCCTGTTCTATTCGAAGATAAACCAGTTGGACAAGAAGCTCGAGTTGCCTGATGAGACGGCCCTGCTCATCCGGGAACGGGTGGCACGCATCAATGCCTGTCTTTTTTGTATCGATATGGGGAGATCGATCGCCATCAGGGCTTCAATGAATACAGCCAAGTTCGATGCATTGGAGCAATACAACACAAATCCCCTCTTTACCGAGGACGAGCGCGCGGCGCTGGATTACGTGACGGAGTTGACAAGAGACAGGAAGGTTGCCGCGGAGACATTTGCGCGCATGGCGAGTCATTATTCCGAGCGCGAAATCTGCGACATTGTCTGGCTTGTAGCCAGCGAGCATTTCTACAACATGATCAATATCGGCCTGAACATTCCTTCGGATATGCTGTGCGATATTCGAAGGAAAAAGAAATAGCGCCGCGAAATTCGACTTGTGCCGCCCTTGTAGACTGAAGAGTTCCCACTTTTTTATGTTCGTCAGCAGGAGGCCCCTATGGCATCGATTATTTTACCGGCAGTTCCATCTGAGTCGCGGGCGGGACGGTTTGGCGTTTATGGCGGACGGTATGTGCCGGAGACGCTGGTGGCCGCGCTTGTGGAGCTGGAGCGCGAGTACGATCTGGCCAGGAACGACGCGGCCTTTCAGGCGGAGTTGGCCGATCTGCTGAAAAACTATGCGGGCCGTCCCACGCCGCTCTACTTCTGCAAGCGGCTGACGGAGCAGTTGGGCGGGGCGAAGATCTACCTCAAGCGCGAAGACCTGTTGCACACCGGGGCGCACAAGATCAACAACGCGCTGGGTCAAGGATTGCTGGCCAAGCGCATGGGCAAGAAACGCATCATCGCCGAGACCGGCGCGGGGCAGCACGGAGTGGCGACCGCGACGGTCTGCGCTCTGCTGGGCCTGGAGTGCGTGGTCTACATGGGCGATGTGGACATGGCGCGGCAGGAGTTGAATGTGCTGCGCATGAGGCTGCTGGGCGCTGAAGTGCGCGGGGTTTCGTCGGGATCGAAGACGCTGAAAGACGCCATCAGCGAGGCCATGCGCGACTGGGTCACCAACGTGAGGACGACTTATTATCTGCTGGGCAGCGCGCTGGGAGCGCATCCATATCCGACCATGGTGCGCGACTTCCACCGCTGCATCAGCCGCGAGATGAAGGAGCAGATTCTTGCTGCCGAGGGCCGTCTGCCGACGGCCATCATTGCCTGCGTGGGCGGCGGCTCGAATGCCATCGGCGCCTTCTACGAGTTTTTGCCCGACTCTCAAGTCCGGCTCATCGGCGTAGAAGCTGGAGGGCGCGGTCCCGCGCTGGGCGATCATGCGATGCGCTTCAACGGAGGAGCGCCGGGAGTCTTGCAGGGGACGTATTCGTATGTCTTGCAGGACGAAAACGGCCAGATCGCGCTTACGCACTCGGTTTCCGCGGGCCTGGATTATGCGTCCATCGGCCCGGAGCATGCGGCACTGCACGATTCGGGGCGCGCCGAGTATGTCTCGCAGGATGATGCGGCCACATTAGACGCAGTGGTGCGGCTGGCGCGGACAGAGGGAATTCTGCCGGCTCTCGAAAGCGCGCATGCCGTGGCCGAGGCGCTGCGCATTGCTCCAGCGATGGATTCTCGTGACATACTGGTGGTGAACCTCTCTGGACGCGGCGACAAGGACATGGGAATCCTGGCGCGCGAGCTGAAGATTCAGGGAGCGTAATTTCGATGGCGATACGATTCGATCACAAACCCGGACTGGTCATCTATCTGACGGTGGGAGATCCAAGTCTTGACGCCACGCGCGAGATTGCGCTGGCGGCCATCGATGCGGGAGCGGATGTGATCGAGTTGGGCGTGCCCTTCAGCGATCCGCTGGCCGACGGGCCGGTGATTCAGCGCGCCAGCGAACGTTCCCTGGCCCGCAACACACGACTCAAGGATGTGCTCCAGCTCGCACGCGAGATTCGCGCTGCGCGACACACTGCCGGCCTGGTGATCTTCAGTTACTTGAATCCGATTTTGCGCTACGGCCTGCCGAAATTTGCCGACGACGCTGCCGCCGCCGGCGTGGATGGCGTGCTGGTGACCGACCTGATAGTCGAAGAGGCGTGCGAGTACCTCACGGAGATGTCCCGCGTGGGGCTGGCGCCGATTTTTCTCGCCGCGCCCACCAGCCCCGACGAACGGCTGGAAGCCATCGCGACCCACTCCAAAGGATTTGTGTACGCCATCTCTCGCGTAGGCATCACCGGCACGCAGCAGTGCCTGACATCGGACGCAGCTGCACTGGTAGAGCGCATTCGGCGATACACCCATTTGCCGGTGGCCGTTGGCTTCGGCATCAGCAACGCGGAACATGTTGCCCAGGTGGCCGAGTTCGCAGATGCGGCGGTGGTTGGCAGCGCGATTGTGGAACTGATCGAAAGATCAACTCCTGAAGCAGCGCCCGCCGCGGTATCCCGATTTATCAAGGGCCTTCGCCTGCCGCAGGCAGCGCTGGCCCGATGAACAGGCAGCCATCTTTGGGATAGTTGCTAGCTGCTAGCATCTTTCTGCAACACGAGGATGAAATGACGCTGGAAGAATTGCGAGAACAAATAGATGTTCTGGACCGCCAGCTTGTGGAACTGCTGAGCGAGCGAGCCCGCGCCGCGCAGATGATCGGCCACCTGAAAGCCGCCACCTCGTTGCCAGTCTACGAGCCGGCGCGCGAAAAGGTAATCTACGCCAATGTGCGCGCGGCCAACAAAGGCCCTTTGCCGGACATCGAGCTGACGCATATCTACGAGCGCATCATCGACGTGATGCGAGCCTTGCAGAGGAACGAGCTGGCGTCGGAGAGAAATGTTCAGGCCGCTGCCTCGGGCCAAAGCGCCGGCGCTGGAACAAACGCGACCGAGACAGGGAATAAGCCATGATCGTATCCATGCAGGAAAGAGCAACCGAAGAACAGATCGATGCCGTCATCGAAGTGATGGAGGAAGCCGGGGTCAGTGTGCATCGTACCACCGGCGCTTCGCAGACCATTCTGGCCGGCGTCGGGCCCACCGCCAATATTGACCTGAGCAAATTTGAAGTGCTGCCGGGCGTGCTCAACGTGCTGCGCATCAGCTCGCCGTACAAGCTGGCCGGCCGCGCATTCCGCCCGGAGGGTTCGGTGATCGAGTTCGCCAACGGGGTGAAGGTGGGCGGCGAGCAGGTGGCCGTAATGGCCGGACCGTGTTCGATTGAAGGCCGCGAGCAGATGTTCCAGACCGCCGCGCGCGTCAAGGCCATAGGCGCCGACTTCCTCAGGGGAGGCGCCTTCAAGCCGCGCAGTTCGCCCTACGCCTTTCAGGGCATGGGCATTCCGGGGCTGCAAATGATGCAAGAGGCCGCGCAGGAGCACGGCCTGCTCACGGTTAGCGAGGTGATGGAGATTTCGCAAATCGAGGAGATGTCGCTCTACGTCGATTGTTTCCAGGTGGGCGCGCGCAACATGCAGAACTTCAACCTTCTGCGCGAGCTGGGGCAGATGCGCAAGCCGGTGCTGCTCAAGCGCGGCATCGCCGCCACCATCGAGGAGTTGCTGCTCTCCTGCGAGTACATCATGGCCGGCGGCAACTACGACGTAATCCTCTGCGAGCGCGGCATCCGCACTTACGAAACCGCCACGCGCAACACCATGGACATCTCCGCGATTCCGGTGATTCACAAGCTCTCGCATTTGCCCATCGCCGCCGACCCCTCGCACGGCACGGGCCGGCGCGACATGGTGGCTCCCATGGCGCGAGCCGCGGTGGCCGCAGGAGCGGACGCGATTCTGGTCGAGGTGCATCCCAACGCCGACAAAGCCGCCTCCGACGCCGCGCAGACCCTCTACCTCGACCAGTTCGACGAGCTGATGGGCCAGTTGCGCGTCATTGCTACGGCGGTGGGACGGACGCTGTAAAATGTGAAACGCCGATTGGCTGGCTTGCTGATTAGGCGAAAATAATTATCGATTCTTCGGATGGAGTGGATATGAGTTTCAATCGCAGGAAGTTTATCGGCGGTGGCATGTCCATCTTGGCATTCGCGAAGCTGTGCTCCGCTCAATCCGGATCCAGCTTTTTCAGAGGCTCCATTCCCGACGGGCCATTTTGGCCGGATTGGGAGTCCTTGAAGGCCTATCAATGTCCCGAATGGTTTCGGGATGCGAAGTTTGGCATCTGGGCTCATTGGGATCCGCAGTGCGTGCCGGAGCAGGGAGACTGGTATGCGCGCGGTATGTACCGGCAAGGGGATCCTTATTACGAGTACCACGTCAAGCATTATGGCCATCCTTCGGTCTTCGGCTACAAGGATATTTGTCATCTGTGGAAGGCTGAGAGATGGGACCCGGAGGCGCTCATTCAGCTTTACAAGAAGGCTGGGGCCGGGTATATGGTCGCGCTGGCCAACCATCATGACAATTTCGATTGCTGGGATTCCAAATACCAGCCGTGGAACGCTGTCAATGTCGGTCCCAAGCGGGACATCGTGGGCACATGGGCGAAGGCGGCGCGCGCGCATGGGCTGCGCTTTGGCGTGAGTTATCATGGGACGCCGCACAGAACGTGGGACGAATTCCTGCCGGTCCGATATGAGAGCGACAAGACGGGGCCTCTGGCGGGCGTTCCCTACGACGGCGTGATGACCAAGGCCGACGGCAAAGGCAAATGGTGGGAGGGCATGGACCCTCAGCTATTGAACGGCACGCCCCACTTGAAGAACACGCCCTGCCCGGAGTTCGTGAAGATTTTTATGCTGCGCGTGCAGGATGTCATCGATAAGTACGATCCCGACACCTTCACCTTCGACGACAACCCGGTCTTCGATTTCGATGACGGCGGGCCTCTTCTGGACCTGAAGGTATGGCTGGGCATTCCGGACCTGGCGCCGGTGATCATGGCGTATTATTACAACGCCAATATGCGCTCCCATGGAGGAAAGCTCGAGGGCGTCCTCGACCTGAAGACTGTCCCGGAGCCGATTTGGGGAACGATGACGCGGGATTTTGAATCGGATTCAGCGATGGGCTTGCAAGCGAATCCATGGCAGACGGAGGCATGTATAGGCAACTGGCATTACAAGCGGTCGATTTTCGAAAATCACACTTACAAGACCGCGGCGCTGATGGTGCCCGTGCTGGTGGACATTGTCAGCAAGAACGGCAATCTGCTTTTGAGCATTCCGTTGCCCGGAGACGGCCAGCCCGACGACGACGAATTGAAGTTTCTCGATGAGCTTAGCAAGTGGAATACGATCAACGGCGAGGCAATCCACGGCACGCGTCCCTGGCGGATCTTCGGCGAAGGCCCCACGCAAGGCGGTGCGGGCGGGATGTATACGCTGCATAAGCGTACGTTCGCGGCGGGAGACATTCGCTTTACTCAAAAGGGCGATCTGCTCTACGCAATCGCTCTCGCATGGCCCGGCGATGGGAAGCTGGTGGTGAAGTCACTGGGATTGAACTCGCCGCATTACCCAAAGCAGATTGGGAAGGTGGAGCTTCTCGGGTACAAGGGAGAGCTGAAATGGAATCGCGATGTTGACGGAGTGAACATCGTTCTTCCCGCGCAAAAGCCGTGCGACTATGCTTATGCGTTCAAGGTCAGCCCGGCATAAGACACGGATGGGTGGCGGGGTCTGCGTTAGAGGCGTTATTTGCAGAGGTAGCAAAGGCTAGCTTTGCTCTATTGCTGAAATCGGAGAAATGAATTACACATGATCGAGCGCATCTCCATTTTGGGCACGGGACTGCTGGGCACGTCTGTGGGCCTCGCGCTGCGCGCGGCAGGCTATCGTGGCTCGATTGTGGGCTGGAACCGGGGCGCGGAGGGCGCGCGGCTCGCGCTCTCCATGGGCGCGATCGATTCCATTGCCGACGACCCGATGCAGGCGGCGCGCACGAGCCAGGTTGTCGTGCTGGCCGTGCCCATCTACGCAACGCTCGACTTTATGGAGAAGCTGGCTGGAGTGCTTGGCTCGGAGCATCTAATCACCGACGTGGGCTCGACCAAGGCGCAGATTACCGCCGCGGCTGGTCGCCTCTTTAACACACCGGAGCGTGCGGCATTTCTGCCGGGGCATCCCATGGCGGGCAAGGAGCGCGGCGGAGCTTCGTTGGCAGACGCAAACCTTTTTCGCGACGCGGTCTGGCTCTTTACCGATGTTCCCACCTGGGAACGTTCGTTGGTTTCATCGAAGCTCGTAAAGGGCTGGCGGGAGTTGGTCGCGGCCATGGGTTCGAAGACTCTCGATCTCGACCCTGCGCGCCACGACGAGTTGGTCGCATGGGTCAGCCACTTGCCGCAGTTTGTGGCCACGGCGTTGAGCGCGCTGTTGGAAGAAGAGGTGGGCGATGCGCCGGAGCTGAAAGACGTAGGCGGGCGCGCTCTGCGCGAGATGACGCGCCTCGGCGCCAGTCCCTACTCCATGTGGCGCGACATCGCCCTCACCAACACAGAAGCCGTTCAGGCCGTGTTGCTGGCTCTGGAGCAGCGCCTGTCGCATCTGCGCGAAAACCTGCGCTCAGCGGAGTTGCGCGATGAGTTCGAGCAGGCCAATAAATTTCGGCGGGAGTAAGGATATGACGATCAAGTTCGCGCGCAGGATGGGCAGTGTGCACACATCGACCATCCGCGAGATTCTCAAGGTTACCGAACAGCCGGAGATCATCTCCTTCGCCGGCGGCCTTCCCGCGCCGGAACTTTTTCCTGTAAAAGAGATTCTCTGTGCCACCGAGCGCGTCCTTCATGAGACCGGCGCGTCCGCGCTTCAGTACAGCCCCAGCGAAGGCTTTGCCCCGCTTCGCGAGATCCTGGCCGCCGAATCCCGCAGACGGGGAATTGATTGCTCCGCCGAGGATATTCTCATCACCACCGGCTCCCAGCAGCCGCTCGACCTGTCCGGAAAGATTTTTCTGGATGCGGGAGACTGCGTCCTGACCGAAAGCCCGACCTACATGGCCGCCATTCAGGCGTTTCAAACATTCGAGGTTCGCTTTGCCACGGTCCCTACCGATGACCACGGGCTGATCCCGGAGGAGTTGCCTGCATTGATCGAGCGTGAAAGGCCTAAGTTCCTCTACACGATTCCGAATTTCCAGAATCCCACAGGCAGGACGCTAGCCGCGGAGCGCCGCAAGACTCTTTATTCCATCGCTGCTCGCTATGGACTCATTGTTCTGGAGGACGATCCCTATGGACGCCTGCGTTATGCGGGGAAAACTATTCCTCCGATCAAGTCGCTGGACAGCGAAGGGATTGTTATCTATCTCAGCACCGTTTCAAAAACCATCGCACCCGGTCTAAGAATCGGTTGGGTGGTTGCGTCCAAGGAGATTCGCCGCAAACTTACGATTGTCAAGCAGGCGGCCGATCTGCATACGTCGAGCCTGGACCAGCGCATTGTTCATCGCTACCTGACGGACTTCGACAGCAGCGCCCACGTCGAGCGCATCCGGCAAGCCTATGGGGAACGCTACTCGATCATGGATGCGACTCTGCGGGAAACCATGCCTCCGGGATTCAGGTGGACGCATCCGGAGGGAGGAATGTTTCTCTGGGTAACCTGTCCCGATGGCGTAGGCACCAACGAACTGCTGCGCGAAGCGCTATTGCGCAAAGTGATCTTTGTGCCGGGGCAGGATTTTTTCCCCGATGCGAGCGGTCAGCGATTCATGCGCCTGAACTTCTCCAATGCCTCGCCAGAAATGATTCGGGAAGGCATCGTCCGGCTGGCGGAGGTTTGCAAGGATGCGGTTCACGCGCTCGCATAAGATCGACTGTTGAGCCACCCAACAAATTAGCCTGGCCCACTTTGGCTTATGCGGATAGCCGGGAGTTCATCCGGGATAACAGAAGCATCAATCCAAGGATGCCGCAACCTATTACCGCTCCTATCCACATCGGCGCCCGCGCGTACAGCGCGAACTGCAAGAAGAGTCCGGCTGCAAGCCCAAGCAACCATGCGCGGCCCCATCGGCGCCAGAGCATCACATACACAGCCGTAATTACGAACTCCGACAGAGCCATGATCCAAACCAGTATCTCGGCAGCCTCCTCCACAAGCGAAGGCGAGGGACGCCCTTCCACGCGCTCTTTCACGCCGCGCAGAATTCTGGGTACCGCGACAGGGTCGGCAAATTCGGTGAAAAGGTCGAGAAGAAGCCGCCGGTCCGTCCAGTGATAGCGAAGACGTATACGGCTGACCAGGCGCGTATGGCTCTTGTCGACCGGATAGAGCGCCCATATAAAGCTGCCATTTGAAGGAGTGGCCTCCCCGCGCCAGATGAGATAGCTATTTGGCTGGATCGAGCCGAAGACCAGTGAAGCAACCGCGCTGATGGGAAGCACGTCGCCTGTCTTTGGGTGTTGTAACTCTGGAAGAATGGATTCGGCGCTGCGAATTCCCGTCCGGCTGCCAATGTTCTCAATCAGATCGTATCCGTAGAATCCCGCCCGCCCATATCCGATCTGCACCAGCCACGGCCAAATCTCTTCTGGCTTGCCTTGAATGGTAATTGCTCGTGTCGCGCAAAAGGAGGGCGATTCAACAAGGCCATCTCCCGGCATGGGACGAGCTGCTTCCTCTGCCGTTGCCCCCCACTGCAGCTGCGAAGGACGGATCGCAAACAAATAGATGGCGATCAGCAGACCCGACTGAGCTATGATCGCGAGCAGCCTCTTTGCCAGGGGAATACCCGGATATCCTAGCTTCATACGTTCGTCATATCCCCGGAATGGCCGGTTGCCCCACATCTCGCTTATGAGATGTGGGATACCGATCATCTTACTCGACTTCTTCTTTGACCGCCGCCGCTTCCTTGGCCGGATCGATGGTGTGGAAGCCTTCGCTCTTGGCGGCTTCCAGCATATGCGGCGAGGCGGAGACGAAGATGATCTCCGTGGCCTGGAACATGTCACGGGCAACGATGGCGGCGGCTAGTTGCAGGGTGTCGGGCCAGCGCAGGTTGGTGCGGTCGAGGAGCTGGCGGGCGGCTTCGAGCACCGCCGGGTTGAGCGGCTCCTGCACCATGCGCGCGGCCTCCATGCGCAAGCTGTCGAGCGCGGCGGTGGCGTCTTCCGGGGTGATGTCGCCGGAGCGCTCGCGCCGGCGAATGGCCCCGTAGACCTCCAGCGGTGTGGAAGCGGAGATCAGCTTGCGGTTGTCCTCGACGGCTTCCATCAGGCTGATCAGGGCTGCGGTGCCGTGCTCCTGCACAAACAGCTTGGCGAAGGCAGTGGACTCCAGAAAGTAGCAGCTCAAAGGTTCCCCCGTTCTTCCTCGATGGCCTCGGCAATGGAGTCGCCATGCGCGGTAATCGGATGGAAGCGCTGTGCCTCTTCGGGTATTCCCGCCTCGGCGCGGTTAAGGCGAATGGTGGTGGTGGGGTAGGCCGGCGTCTTGGGGTTGGCTATCTTGCTGGTGACCACGACGCCGCGCTGGATGGCCTCGGCTAATACAGCCTGGCGCGACTCTGGATGCTGATTCCAGCGGTAGGCCTTGCGCGGCAGAAAGGAGTCGCGGAACCACTTGAGGGCGATAAAGGCGTGTCCGCCCCGCTCCGCCTCGGCCAGCGCGGCGCACAGTTCTTTCACGCGGGCGTCGATATCGGCCGGCATCACCGCCTCCTGTCCGTCTTCGTCCTCATCGAAGGAGTGCTCGGCATTTGCGCTCAATGCCCGCATGGGACGCGGCGCAGTTTCTTCGCCGTTGATGCGCTCAAAGTAGATGCGAACTTCATCTTCTTCCGGCGTCCATATGCTTGCCATGGCATTGCGGCGCTTGCTGCGGCCGTTTTCCCCGCACAGCTCCACAATCGCCTGGTAGCCGGCCGGCGCCAGGAAATGCAGGGCTCGCGCCAGGCCGGGGTCGGAGCTGAACGCCAGTTCGTTCAGGGCTTCTTCAATCATCTCTTCCGCGTCGGGAATGCTCAGGTTGTTCACATCTACGCTGTTATGTCCAGCTTTTGTCGATTTCATTTTCCTTCTCCGTTAGCCGCTCCCCTCGCCGGCCAGCGCACTGCTCTCCGCCAGGCAGA
Source organism: Occallatibacter sp. (assembly GCA_052145195.1). Lineage (GTDB taxonomy): Bacteria > Acidobacteriota > Terriglobia > Terriglobales > Acidobacteriaceae > Telmatobacter. The sequence continues at coordinate 22,902 of JBKQPC010000023.1, forward strand.
ATGGCCTGGTTCCGGAGTAGGTCGCGCTGGGGAAAAAGGGAGCAGTGGTGGTTCTAAACTTCACGTTTGTTTTCAGAGGAATTGCATGCCTTTATTTCTTCTGTGGCGCCTGATGCGAGAAATACTCTAGCTTATCCTCTGCTTGAAGCTAATCAGTCCTCAGTGTACCTGATAAAGCGGCCCCTGTGGGACGGATTGTGAAAACTCTGCGCGACCTACCGCTTTCGCCGGCCACACTACCGGGGAAAGAGTCATGCTGCCGCCACAATTCTATCCATATGGGCTTATCCGTACAATAGAGGATATACGCCATAGTTCGCAACTGCTTTTATTCTTTGGCCTGGTTTCAACCGGGGTCTATGCGGCTGCCCCTGCCCCGCCCTTTGACCTTTCCAGGCCGAAGATGGATGTACGTGTCAAACGCGGGAAGGTTACTCTGCCGATAGGCGAGACCCCCAACCTGCTGGCCGGAGACCGGCTATGGATTCATCCCGATTTTCCTGAAAACCAGGCCACGCACTATGTATTGATCGTCACATTCCTGCGCGGGTCCACCAATCAGCCGCCCTCGGAGTGGTTTACCCGCGTGGAGACCTGAACGTGCGAGGCGCGTGAAGAGGGCGGGTGAAAGCGCCCTGTGTATAACTAGGAAATAATACTTGTTGACACTGTGGATATAAGGGCGCATGATCTTCCCCTATTGGCTTTCCGGCCGATGAGTATCAAATGAGGAATCCGTATCAAGGATTTCCTGCATCGATGTCGTCATTCCCTGACTTGATTCCCTAGACTTACCTCATACCGCGTTGAACGGCAGGTACCGATGGTAGTCAAGACACAAAGCAAGGGACTCGGCGTCACTGGGCTGTATGTGGGCACAAGCAATGCCCGGCGCTATTTTCCTAAGAACATATCCAGCATAGAGTTGCAATTGGATCATCTCCAGATTCAGTGCGGCCTGAAGCCCAATTTCTGGCGAGACGAGCCGGAGATCTTCGACCCCCGGCTTTGCGCCTGGCTTGAAGCCCGGCATATGCATGCAAAACCAGATCGAACGCCCATCCCGCTGACCATGGTTCCAGAGGGAAAGAACTCCTACCGGCTCCAGCCTGTCCACTACAACAGACAGAGCCGCCCCAAACTGTCTGCTGCGACCGCGGCCTGAACACAAAACACGTAGCGCTGGTTTGCTATGCAGGCCGGTGGAACTATGCCCTTTGTTCGTTCTTCCCTGATCGCTGATCTCTGTTCTCTAATCTCTGTTTATTGATAAACTCGAAGTGGAATGACTCTCTCCCAACTGCAAAACGCGATCGAGCGCCACTTTGCCGCGGGCCCCGGCGCCATCGGGGATGTGTCCGCCCTAAGAACATTTCTGGTGTTGCGGGCGGCTCTGGAGAACGGCGAGGTACGCGCTGCTTCGCCGGATACCGGCGAACCCACAGGGTGGCGCGTGAACACCTGGGTCAAACGAGGCATTCTGCTGGGCTTCCGCCTGGGCGTCCTGCAGGAGTTTTCCGCCGCGGGCTTCTCCTTCGTGGATAAAAGCACCTTCCCGGTGCGGCAATTTGGCTCGGGAGATGGAGTGCGCGTGGTTCCCGGAGGCTCCGCGGTGCGCTCCGGGGCTTACGTGGCCCGCAGCGTGGTCTGCATGCCGCCCATGTACATCAACGCCGGGGCCTGGGTGGACGAGGGCGCGATGGTGGATTCGCACGCCCTGGTTGGCTCCTGCGCCCAGATCGGCAAGCGCGTCCATCTGAGCGCCGCCGCGCAGATCGGCGGTGTGCTGGAGCCGGTCAACGCCAACCCTGTAATCATCGAAGACGACGTGCTTGTGGGCGGCAACTCGGGCGTCTACGAGGGCTGCATTGTGCGCCAGGGCGCGGTGCTGGCCGCCGGAACCATCCTTACCCGCGGAACCCCGGTCTTCGATCTGGTCAATGGCGAAATCTTGCGCGCAACGGACGAACTGCCGCTCATCATCCCCCACAATGCGGTGGTTGTCCCTGGCTCCCGCGCCGTCTGCAAGGGAAAAGGTCAGGAGTGGGGCTTGAGCCTCTACGCCCCGGTGATCGTAAAATATCGCGACGAAAAGACCGACCTCAGCACCACTTTAGAGGACCTGCTGCGCTGATTCACCCCGGCGGGCAAAGAATTTTTCCGTCGGCGGCTTGCAACTTTGCTTCCTCCTCTCTGTCACGCTTGCCAGTCTTGAGCGCTATCTTTATGAATACAAAGTATTGACTTGCAAGTGCCTGCGTGAAGCGGGAAAATGCTTTGGGCGCGATCCTGAGGACAGGAGACTTTTCCGGGAAAGGATCCATTGAGAATGCCGTTTATAGTCTGGACAAATGAAATGAGTGTGGACGTCAAGATGCTGGATAACGACCATAAAAGGCTGGCTATCCTGATCAACGATCTGCACGAGGGATTGATGGCGGGCCGTGCCATCGATGCGCTCGAACGCATATTTGATGAGCTTGTCGCCTACACCCGCATCCACTTTGCCAATGAAGAGCGACTCCTTGCCGAAGCCGGTTACAGCGGCGCGGCGGCGCACAAGCAGGAGCACGAGCACAAGATTGAGCAGGTCCTGATTATGCAGGCGCGCTTCATTAGCTCAAAGGAATCAGCCGATTATATCGAGATACTGGATCAGCTCAAGAACTGGCTCTTCAAGCACATGGAAAACTCCGATAAGGAGTTCGTGAGACATCTCAAAACCAGCGGAGTCGATTCGATTCTGGCCAAGTGGAACGAGTCGTGATGAGGCTGCCCGAAATGACCGGTAACTGAGCGCGTGCCTCCGCTCTCGCTTCTGAGACCTGGGATGGAGCCAACCGAGCAGGATGAGTCAGTCCTCCAAGCCCATCAGTGTTAGCATCGAATCTGACAGATGCAGACAAAAAAGCTGAAAATCATTCCCTTGGGCGGACTCGGCGAGTTCGGTATGAACTGCCTTGCGCTCCGCTGGGAAGACGACATTATCGTGATCGACGCCGGGCTGATGTTCCCCGAGTCGGAGTTGCTGGGCGTGGATATCGTGGTTCCCGATATCAGCTACCTGATCGAAAACAAGGCGCATGTCCGCGCCATCATCCTCACCCACGGCCACATGGACCACATCGGCGGCCTGGCATGGATTCTCAACGAAATCAAGGTTCCGGTATACGCCACCGAATTCACCCTGGCCTACGTCGAGGGCAACCTGGAAGAGAACCAACTGCTCGACGAGACCGAGCTGATCGAGATCGTGCCTCGGGAAAAGTTCACTATCGGCCCCTTTACCATCGAGCCGATCCACGTCACCCACTCCCTGGTGGACGCCGTTTCGCTGGCCATCGAGACCCCGGTCGGCATCATCATTCACACCGGAGACTTCAAGATCGACCTCGCGCCCCTGGACGGCAATCTCTTCGACCTGCATACCTTTGCCGAGTACGGCAAGCGCGGCGTCCTCGCCCTCCTGCAGGACTCGACCAATGTTGAAAGGTCTGGCTACACACCCTCGGAGTCAGCCGTCATTCCCAGCCTCGACGAAATATTTTCACGCACCAAGAAGAAGCTCTTCTTCTCCTGTTTCTCCTCCTCCATCTATCGCATCCGCATCGCTATGGATCTGGCCCGCCAGCATGGCCGCAAGGTGGCCGTCATCGGACGCTCCATGATGGAGTCGACGGAGATTGCGCAGGACCTTGGCCACCTCGATATTCCCAACGGGCTCATCATCAATCCCGGCCAGATGCGCGACTACCCGCCCGAGCAGTTGATGCTGCTGATCAGCGGGACACAGGGCGAACCGATGAGCGCGCTGAGCCGCGCCGCCGTGGACAACCACAAGCACGCCCGCATCGAGCCGGGCGACACCGTGGTGCTCAGCTCGCGCATCATTCCCGGCAACGAGAAAAGCATCTTCCGCGTGATTGATCACCTCTATCGCCGTGACGCCTACGTCATCTACGACAACGGCTCCAACGGCCTGATTCACGTCAGCGGCCATGGCTCGCAGGAAGAGATGCGCCTGCTCATCAATCTCGTCCGTCCCAAATACTTCATCCCCATCCACGGCAACTACGGCAACTTGCACAAGCACGTCCGCCTGGCCATGGATACCGGAGCCGTGGAGCACGCCATCGTAATCGAAGATGGCGACGTGCTGGAGCTGGACAAGAAGGAGATCCGCAAGCATGACAAAGTCACCACCGGGCGAGTGCTGATCGACTCCGGCTCCTTCAACGATGTGGTGGAGGACCTGGTGCTGCGCGACCGCCGCATTCTCTCTGAAGACGGCATCGTGATCGCATTGCTGGCCATCAACAAGCGTACCGGCAAGGTGGAGCAATCGCCCGAGGTGGTGATGCGCGGCTTTGGCGGCGCGGATATTACCGAGCAGGCTCGCGAGCTGGTCCTCAAAACCCTCGACGGCCTCACCGCCGAAGAGAAAGCCGACTACGGCATGGTCAAGGAAAAGGTTCGCGCCGAACTCAAGCGCCTCATCCAGAAAACCACCGGCCGCAGGCCGATGATTATGCCGGTGATTCTGGAAATCTGATAGATTGATATGCAGGCAAGAACGAGCCTGATTCCAGGAAGCGGTAGTGCAATTTAGCGCATGCCTTGCGGCCCTTCCCCATTCCGCACTGGTGCTGACGCTCGGGGAGATCATTAGCCGAGGGTTTTAATGGCATTTCCAGGCCTTCACTCAAGAATCCTGCTTATTGTTTCTTTGCTCTGTCTATTCACATGCTCGAGGCCCGCGCCCGCGCAAGCTGACCCCCGCGCGAGCGCCGAGCGATCCCGCTCTTCCACTGCCGTCAGTAACACGAGCCAGGCCGAAAGCTCCAGTTTGTTAGGCCCTGGTTTCGACGGCACGGGCAGCGGCTTGGTTGCGAGTTCCTCAAACAAGGAGCTCCCTGAAGCACCGGACCCCGCTGCTGCTGGCGGCAACACCGAGCAATTTGACTCCACACCCGGCGGGGTAAAGCGTCAGGCCCCCTTTTCTCGCATGGGGATAGGCGCGGATGTCTCGCCGCTTGGTATCGGGATCAAGTCCGCAATTGTCCTTAACGAGTATTTCGACGCCCGGTTGATGGGCAACTTTTTCAATTACAATAGCGCTCAATTCGAGATCGAGGGTTTCAGCGCGAATGCCAATCTGCATTGGGCCTCGGCCGCGGCTGCGCTGGATTGGTACCCATTCAACAGCGTCTGGCGGTTGAGCCCTGGGCTGATTTTTTATAACGGAAACCAGATGTCTGTTGCGGCCAATATTGTCCCTGGCACGAGCTTCACCCTGAATGGCCAGACCTTCTATTCCGCCACCGCGAACCCAGTCACCGGGGCAACGCCGCTGATCGGAACTGGCGTATTGGGACTTAATACCGTCAAGCCAGCCGCGACAGCCACCTTCGGCTTTGGCAAATTCATTCCGCGATCCAACCGCCATTGGTCCTTTCCATCGGAGTTCGGCGTGGCGTACACAGGAGCGCCCTCGGCAAACGTGAATGTATCCGGATGGGCGTGCACGGACTTCGCGCAAAAACAGTGCAGCAATTTGAGCAACCTCGCGAATCCGGTCGCCATTGAGTTCAACAACGCCTTGCAGACGGAACTCACTAAGTGGAGGAAAGATCTGGCCAAGGTGCGTGTCTACCCGCTGTTCTCCTACAGCGTGGTTTACAGCTTCAATATCCGCTAGCTTCTTCTTCATCCAGGCAACGGGCAGAAAGTCACGGGCGCTGGGCGGTCCGGGTGCCGATTTCGAGACCTGGGAAGGGAACAAAACTATGCCTAGCCTTCCCTTTCCCGCTCGATTGAGCGGATAATAAAGAACACAGGAGGCATTGCCATGACGATTCAGGTCGAACTCAGCCCGGAAGCCGAAGCCAACCTGGCCGCTGACGCGGTCCTGCGCGGCATTGCGCTGGAAAAGTATGCCGGCAAGCTCTTGGAGGATGCGGCGACGTCCTATGCCGCCGGCACGGGCATACTCACTCCCGAAGATGTAGAAGAACTGTCGAGGAGGCTTTCCGAGGGATCGGAGCATCTGCCTATTCTGCCGCCAGAGGTCAATGATCGGGCCAGCTACTACGAGGACCGCTGAAAAATGGCCGGAGAACTTTATCTGCTCGACAGCAATATTTTGATCCGCTGGGTTCAGCACGAATCGCCCGACTTCAGAACGGTTGATGCGTCTATCAAACAGCTTGCACGTTCAGGGGCCGTTCCTTGTTATACTTCGCAAAACCTCGGCGAGTTCTGGAACGTCCTGACCCGGCCTGCCAATCGAAATGGATACGGATTTTCACCGGAGCAAGCGGACATTCGAGCAAGGGATGTTGAAGCCAATCTGCGGCTCCTCCCCGACAGCCCTGCAGTCCACAAGGAATGGCGCAGACTGCTGGTGGACTACCGCGTCTCCGGAGTCCAGGTACATGACGTGCGTCTCGTTGCCGCCATGCGCATCCATGGCGTGAAGCGCATTCTGACCTTCAACGTAAAAGACTACGCACGCTTCGATAGCATTGAAGCCGTTCACCCTGTTGATCTTTCCTCGTAAGGTACCTGCACAATGGCCGACTCACTCGTCACCCTCGCCGAAATTCGCGCTGCCGCCCAGCGCATCGCGCACATCGCCGTAAAAACCCCTCTAGTAGAAGCCGCCTTCCCCGGCCTCTCCGGCCACGGAACCCAGAAGCGCATCTGGCTCAAGGCGGAGAGCCTTCAGCCCATCGGCGCCTTCAAGATGCGCGGCGCGGCCAATAAGATTCTGCAACTGACCCCGGAAGAAATTTCCCGCGGCGTCATCACCTACTCCAGCGGCAACCATGCGCAGGCTGTGGCCTACGTGGCGCGCGAAGTCGGAGCTAAAGCCGTCATCGTGATGCCCTCGAACGCTCCGGCCATCAAGCGCGCTGCCACTCTGGCGCTGGGCGCGGAGGTCGTCGATGTGGGCGTCGCCTCCAGCGAGCGCCTGGCCATGGCCGAGCGGCTGGTCCGCGAGCACGGCTATGTGGTCGTGCCGCCTTACGACGACGAGCAGATCATCACCGGGCAGGCCACCTGCGGCCTGGAGATCGTCGAAGTCCTTCCGGACCTTGACCTTTTCCTTGTTCCAGTCTCAGGAGGAGGCTTGTTGAGCGGTGTAGCCGCGGCGGTCAAGCAGCTTCGTCCCCAGGCCAAAGTCTTCGGCGTGGAGCCGGAGCTGGCCGGCGACACCGCGGAAAGTTTTCGTACCGGCAAGATCGTCACCTGGGGAGCCGAGCTTGTCAGCCGGACGATTGCGGATGGGTTGCGCACCCAGAGCGTCGGCGTGCGCAACTTTGCCCACATCCAGGCCTTTGTGGACGGCATCATCACCGTCACCGAGGCGGAGATTCGCGCCGCCATGCGCGCCATTGTTGCCGCCACGCGCCTGGTCGCCGAGCCCAGCGGAGCCGTGGCTACGGCAGCCCTGCTCTACCACGCGGCGGAGCTGCCGAGCTACAAAAATGCCGTGGCCATCGTCAGCGGCGGCAACGTAGCGCCGGAACTGCTGGCCGAAATCCTTACTGAAGTTTGAAACTCCAGACGAATCTGAGAAACTGCATATAAAGTATGCTTTTCTCGTAGATTCATTTTAATCTTTGGCTCCTACACCCGCACTCCGGAGGCCTCTTGAACGTATATCTTCAGTCCATCATTCTGGGCATTGTGGAAGGCTTGACCGAGTTTCTCCCGGTCAGCTCGACGGCGCACCTGCGCATTACCGAAGCGTTGATGAAGCTACCCCTGGACGACTCTGTTTGTTCAGTCGGCAACACTGACTGTTTCCAGAATGTCGCCTACTGGAAGATGTACACCATCGTCATTCAGTTAGGCGCGATCCTGGCGCTTATGTTCCTCTTCATGGGCCGCATCGTCGATTTCACCCGCACCTTCCCCAAGGGCGAAAAAGGCGACCGCAACTGGCTCACCCACCCCATCTCGATGACGATGATCGCCTTTGCCTGCACCTCCGTGCCCGCGCTTTTATTGCACAAGTGGAGTGAGAAGAACCTGGGAAGCCTAAACGCAATGGCCCTGGCGCTGCTCATCGGCGGCATCGTCATGTGGATCGTCGATGTCTGGAGCAGCCGCTACGTGGCCGGCACCACCCATGTGGAAGAGATGTCGCTTCCGCAGGCCGTCTGGATCGGCCTCTGCCAGACGCTCTCGGCCATCTTCCCCGGAACCTCGCGCTCCATGTCCACCATCGCCGCCGGTCAGCTCGCCGGCCTCGACCGTCCCACAGCCCTCGAGTTCAGCTTCCTGCTCTCCATCCCCACCATGATCGCCGCCACCCTCTGGGATCTGAATAAAGAGGTTTTCCCCAGTCATGGCGTCGCCGCCCACGTGGTGATGACCGCCGACAACTGGATCGTGCTCATCATCGGCCTTGGAGTCTCTTTTATCGTGGCTCTGGGAGTCGTGGAGTGGTTCCTGCACTGGGTGCGCAAGCACGGCTTCACCATGTTCGCCATCTACCGCATTATCCTGGGCACGGCGCTGCTGCTCTGGGGAACGAAATATCTCGGCGGGTAAAGTCGTGAGGAGAAGAAAATTCGGAGAGCGCGGACTTGTGATATGATGTAGCCATCATGATGGCTCGTACCCAGATCACCCTTGAAAATGAGCTTCAGCAACGCGCCCGCAGGCGAGCCAGCGATCTCGGCGTGTCGTTTGCCGAATATGTACGCCGCCTGGTCGAGCGAGATCTTTTTCATCCCAAAGCAGTTGTGGGAATTAAGGCACTTTTTGACCTGGGCAGCTCGGGCGGCTCCAACATCGCGAGGCATAAGCACGAGATGATCGAAGAGGCATTCGATTTTGAAGCCACCGCTTCATCGCGCCGCAGCCGGCTGCCGGAGAACGAGCAAGTCCTTGGATGAGCCTCTTCGTGGACACATCGATTTGGTACGCAATTGCGGATTCATCCGACTGCGACAATGCCCGCGCCAAAGAGATCGTCAAGTCAGGAGAGCCGTTGGTAACCACCGACCACATTCTGGTTGAAACCTGGATGTTGCTGAGCCGTAGGCTTGGGGGCGACGTTGCCGATCGGTTCTGGGGGATCCTCCGCGAGGGAGCCGCAGCTATTGAAACGGTAGGCCCGGCGGATTTGGAAACGGCTTGGCAAATAGGTCTGGATTGGAAGAATCAGGACTTCTCCATTGTGGACCGCACCAGCTTCGCGGTAATGTGTCGTTTAGGCATGGAGCGCGCTGCATCTCTGGACGATCACTTCGCGGTCTTTCGCTTCGGTCCGCAACGCCGCAAGTCCTTCGCGATTGTTCGTTAGAAAATTCGTTCCCGTTGGGGGTCCACACCATGGTTCCCCCGGCCTTGTTTTGCACAAAACCCACTCTTCCAGCGCGGATAATAGAGATTGCTCTGGGAATCTTTGTCCGCTCCACTCGTTCGTTCGCGGCAGATTTCCAGGGGGTCCACGGAGACGGAGCGCCCTTGCCATGAAGCCCCTTCGCATTGTTTTAGCGCCGACGAGCAACCGGCCTCTGAACATCTTTCTGGGGCTGGTGCTGGTGCTGCTCGCGCTGCTTGTCCTGCTGGCGCTGGCCTCCTATCATGCGACCGACCCCTCGTGGAACACCGCATCGGGCGCTACCGGCCCGGAGGCCGTGCGCAACTGGATCGGCCTCTTCGGCGCATCGCTCAGCGACCTGCTGCTGCAATCTCTCGGCATCTCCGCCTTCTTCATTCCTCTATGGCTGTGCGGGCTGGGATGGACCTGGATGCGTTCGCGACCCGGCGGCCTGGCCTGGCTGCGCTGGATGGGCGCGCTGCTGGCTCTGGCCTTTACGCCTGCCGTTCTGGCGCTGTTGCCCTGGCGATGGCTCTGGCAAGGAAGGCCCGTCGCCGGCGTTGCTGGTCTGCTCATGGCCGATCTTCTGGTGCGTTACTTGAATTTCAAGGGCGCGCTGCTGGTGGCCGGCGTGCTGGCCGCGGCGGGAATCTACTTGGCCTCGGCCGTCTTCTTCTCCGCCTTCGCCGAGATGATCCAGGCCCGCTGGCGCAATCTCGTCTCCCTGAGCGACCGTTGGCGCAACTGGCGCGAGCAGCGCGCGGAACGCAGGCAAGAGCGCCTTGCCGAGCGCGAGTTCCGGTATGAGCAAGAGAACCACACTGAAGCAGGTCCGCAGCTCGTTCCTGATCCCGTGCCGGTTATGATCACGCGCGAGGAGTCGCTCGCGGAGCGTCCGAGTCTCTTTGCCCGCCTCTTCCGCCGCCATGCCGTCGAAATCGACCCCGTGGACATTCCCGCTTATCAGCGTGTCGCCATCCAGCCGGAAGAGGACGAAGACGCCGGTACTCGTCCGCTGCGCAGGGCCAGCATCTGGGAACGAACAGTTGAGCAACCCGCGCAAGCTGAGGTGAGTCCGTTCGCCCCAAACGAAGAAACTACGCAGCCCGCGCCCGCGCAGCCTCTACCTGTAACTCCGCGTGCTGGGAATTCACGCTATGCAGCTGACCGCTTTGAGCCTCCCGCCATCCGCCCCGTTTTTATGCCAGCCGAGCCACGGCCCGCTACTGCGCCGCACCCAGTCGAAGAGATCGCCATCCACGAACGCGCCGATGCCGATGTGCATCAGGCTGCGGTCGCGCCTAAAAATGTCAGCGGCTTCAAGCTGCCGCCCAGCACGCTGCTCAACCCCGGCGAGGGACCCCAGGCCGTCCGCGAAGACGAGCTGCGCGAAGAGGCTCGCGTACTGGTGGAAAAATGCGAAGAATTCGATGTTCGCGGCCAGGTTGTCCAAATCAATCCCGGCCCCATGGTCACCACCTACGAGTTCCGCCCCGAGGCCGGCGTCAAGTACTCCCGCGTCACTGGACTGGATGACGATCTTTGCCTTGCCATGCGCGCCGAGTCCATCCTCATCGAGCGCATGGCCGGCAAAAACACCGTCGGCATACAGGTGCCCAACCATCGCCGCGAAACCATCCACCTGCGCGACTGCATCGAGTCGGAAGAGTTCCGCAAAGCCAAATCGCGACTCACCATCGCCATGGGCAAAGACATCAACGGCCTCATCCGCACCGCCGATCTGGCCGAGATGCCCCATGTGCTTATCGCTGGCTCCACGGGCAGCGGCAAATCCGTGGCCATCAACGCCATGATTATGAGCCTGCTCTATCGCACCACGCCCTCTCAAGTCCGCCTCATCCTCGTCGATCCCAAGCGCGTCGAGCTGGGCATCTACGAGGGCATTCCCCATCTCTTCACGCCCATCATCACCGAGCCCAAGCTGGCCGCCAACGCTCTGCGCAACGCCGTCCGCGAAATGGATCGCCGCCTCAAGCTGCTCGCCTCGCACAGGCTGCGCCACATCGACCAATACAACAAGCTCTTCGAGGGAGCTACGCCTTCGCTCTTCGCCGACGCTGAAGAAGAGCACCCGCTCCCCTACATCGTCATCATCATCGACGAGCTCGCCGACCTGATGATGCTCGACCGCGCCAACGTCGAGGACGCAGTCAAGCGCCTCGCGCAGATGGCCCGCGCCGCCGGCATTCATCTCATACTGGCCACGCAGCGCCCCAGCGTGGACGTCATCACCGGCCTCATCAAAGCCAACATCTCCACCCGCATCAGCTTCCGCCTGGCCACCAAGGTCGATTCACGTACCATCCTCGACGCCAACGGGGCCGAGGCTCTGCTGGGTCGCGGAGACATGCTCTTCCTGCCTCCCCGAACCAGCCGCCTCCTGCGCCTCCACGCGCCCCTGGTCACCGAAAAGGAAGTTTCCGCGGTGGTAGATTTCTGGAAGGAGCAGGGAGAAGCCGAATATGTCCAGGGCTTCCTTGAATCGCCCTCCGGGAAAGACGAGCGCGACGGTGCCGACGGCTCCAACCCCGACTCCAGCGAAGATGATGCCCTCTACGACGATGCCGTCCGCCTGGTCTTCGAGTTCCGCAAGGCCTCCACGTCGCTGTTGCAGCGCCGCCTGAGAATCGGCTATGGCCGCGCCGCCCACCTCATCGACATGATGGAAAACGACGGCCTGGTCAGCCCCGCCGACGGCCCCCGCCCCCGCGAACTCCTCAAATCCCCCGACTGGCAGCGCGAAGTCGCCTCCACCGCCAGCGAATAACTTGCACTCGGATTCCATATTGTGTACACTTAGGTGTACGCAAGGAGAAAACAATGCCTGCAATTAAGGTTGGAGTGCGTGAATTCCGCGAACAGATTTCGAGATACCTGGAGTCCAGTACTCCAGTGGCCGTCACGCGCCGTGGAGAAACTCTAGGCGTTTATGTTCCCACGCCCAGAAAGCGCATCAAGTCGGCTGATCTGGGCGAACTCCGGGCTGCCGCTGACCGGCTTGCCGCATCGCTGGCCGAGGTGGACGAAGAAGAAATCGTCGCGGAGTTCAAACAGCGGCGTCGTCGCGGAAAGTAGCCATTCTCTGAGATGATCGTCCTCGACGCCAATATATTGATTCGCGCGGTCATGGGTAGGCGTGTCCGGCAACTTCTTGAAGAATACACAAGCCGCGAGGTGCGATTTTATGCGCCGGATGTTGCGTACGCTGACGCCGAAAAATATCTGCCTTCTCTGCTACGGAAGAGAGGCAAATCTGATGCGGATGTTTTATCGTCGCTCCAATATTTGCAACATCTGGTTGAACCAGTTGATCGTGAATTCTATAGCGCCTTCGAGGACGAATCCCGGCAGCGTTTGCGCGGCCGGGATGAGAGTGATTGGCCGGTACTCGCGACAGCTTTAGCATTGTCCTGTCCGATATGGACTGAAGATGCGGACTTTTTTGGAACCGGTATTGCAATCTGGACATCCAGTCGCGTCGAAATTTATTTGCAGGCGCAAATCAAGTTTATCGGTTCGGAAGATATATAGTTTTTCCGGTCGGATGACCATGGAAGAAATCGACGCCGAGATTGCCACCTGCAGGGCAGAGCAGCTCATAGCATAAAATATCTGCATGACTCTCAATGGAAAGATCGTCTTCGTTACCGGAGCCTCGGCTGGCATTGGCGCGGCCACTGCTCTGGCTTTTGCCGCAGAGGGAGCGCGCCTGCTGCTGGCCGCTCGCCGCATCGACAAGCTGGCCGCCGTGGCCGAAGCCGCCATCAAGCGTGGCGCCCAGGCCGTTCACTCCTTCAGCCTCGATGTGCGCGACCGCAACGCGGTCAAGCAGGCCATCGAGAATCTGCCAGCGGAGTGGGCCGCCATCGATGTGCTGGTCAATAACGCCGGCCTCAGCCGCGGGCTGGAAAAGCTCTACCTGGGCAATATCGACGACTGGGAAGAGATGATCGACACCAACGTGAAGGGTTTGCTCTACGTCACTCGTGCCGTGGCGCCGGGCATGGTGGAGAGGGGCCGCGGCCACGTCATCAATCTGGGCTCAATTGCCGGCGATATGGCTTATCCCAACGGCGCGGTCTATTGCGCCAGCAAGGCCGCCGAGCGATTCATCAACGACGGCTTGCGTCAGGACGTGCTGGGCACGCCGATTCGCGTCACCAGCGTGGACCCCGGCATGGTGGAGACCGAATTTAGTTTAGTCCGCTTCCACGGCGATCAGGAACGCGCCGCCAATGTCTACAAAAACATCAAGCCGCTTACTCCGGAAGATGTTGCCGAGACCATCGTCTGGGCCGCGAGCCGGCCCGATCATGTGAATATTGCGCGCGTAGTGTTGACGCCAGTGCAACAGGCCAACGCCATGCTGGTACATCGCACAGCGTAGCCTCGGGCGGGGAAAAGCCCGCAAGGCTCAGGAGTTCTTAGCCCAGATTCGCGATCTGCCCATTGACTTGGGCCAAGGCGGCTTCCAGGGCTGCGCGCCGCGCCGGCTGAGCGGCCGTTTGATGCAGAATGCTCTCCCGCTGTAGATAAAGCGACTGTTTTTGGCGCTCCCGCACGGCGCGCTGTTGTTCGATCAGGCGTCGCGCATCCTCGCTCACATGGCCGTCACCGGACCCGACCTCCAGTTGCTGCATAACACTTGCCATTTGTTCCTCCAGGGATGTACTTTTTCGTTCTTGAGACCTATCTTCATTCTACGGGACTGTGGCAGCGTTGCGTCCCGCTTACTGACGCGGCGCACCCCGGATGGGCTGGAGGATTTCTCATGCATGTCGGTCAGTTTTCGTCGTTTGGCATTGATTCCGTGGAGTTTGCGGAGCGCCCCACACCCCAGCCGGGCCCCGGCGAAGTGCTAATCCGCGTCCATGCAATTTCCCTCAACTATCGCGATTTGCTGATGGTGAAGGGACTCTATAACCCCAAATTGAAGCTGCCGCGCATTCCCTGCTCAGATGGCGCGGGCGAGGTTTCCGCTGTCGGCGAGGGCGTGACCCGCTGGAAAACAGGCAACCGCGTGGCCGGAATTTTCATGCAGAACTGGCTCGACGGCCCGCTCACCCCGGCCAAGGCCAAAGGCGCGCTGGGCGGGGACATCGACGGCATGTTGGCCGAGTACGTTGTCCTCAGGGATACCGGCCTGGTGCGCCTGCCCGAGCACCTCAGCTTTGCAGAGGCTGCCACGCTGCCCTGCGCCGCTGTCACCGCTTGGAATGCGCTGGCCGCGGGCAACCTGAAGCCGGGAGCAACAATTTTGATTCTGGGAACCGGCGGCGTTTCCATCTTTGCTCTGCAACTGGCGCGCATGATGGGCGTGCGCGTGCTGGGCATCTCGGGCTCGACTGCCAAGCTGGAGCGCGCCCTCTCGCTCGGCTTGGACGCCGGCATCAACTACCGCGAAACTCCTGACTGGGATCGCTGGGCGCTGGAGCAGACCGGCGGCGAGGGCGTGGATCTGGTAGTCGAGGTAGGCGGCGCGGGCACGTTGTCCCGCTCGCTAGGCGCCATTCGCATGGGCGGCGTCATCGCCCAGATCGGCGTGCTCGCCGGTATTGCCGAAGCGCTGCCCCTGCCCCTCATACTTCACAAACAGGCTCGCATCCAGGGCATCTACGTTGGCTCACGCCAGGATTTCGATGAGATGAATAAGGCCATCACCCTGTCCGGTCTGCGCCCCGTCGCCGAGCTCTTCCCCTGGTCCCAGGTCCGCGAAGTGATGGTCCGCATGGAACAAGCCGCGCACTTCGGCAAGCTGGTGCTGACGGTGGAGTGAAGCGCCGCTTCATCCCCCCATTTCCACCCCTCATCCGTTTTTCTAACCCCTCGTCCGGAAGCCCGCGCATTTCCACCATGACCGCATATATCTTTTCATCAGAGCAAAAGACGCTCTGGAAAAGGAATGGCCCATGGATGAACTCGTCAACGTCGAAGCAGTCAGCCGAAGATTTCCTCTGGACAATATGCCGGCCAGCCACCCGGCCCACAGTTTTGTCAGTGCTCTCTCGAACGCCAGCCTACGCGTCACTGCTGGCGAGTTTTTAGCCATTGCCGGCCCCAGCGGAAGCGGCAAGACCACCCTCCTGAACCTGATCGGCTGCATCGATCAGCCCACCACCGGCCGCATCCTGGTGGATGGCGTGGATACCTCGAAGCTAAAGCCCGCCGGCATGAGTACGTTACGGCGCGAAAAGATCGGCTTTGTCTTTCAGACCTTCAATCTCATTCCTGTTTTTACGGCCGCCGAGAACGTCGAGTATCCGCTGCTGATTCAGGGCGTGAGCAGCCCCGAGCGCCGCGAGCGTGTAGCAGAGGCG
Organism: Occallatibacter sp.; assembly: GCA_052145195.1. Taxonomy (GTDB): domain Bacteria; phylum Acidobacteriota; class Terriglobia; order Terriglobales; family Acidobacteriaceae; genus Telmatobacter. Next base: position 38,580 of record JBKQPC010000023.1, read on the forward strand.
CTGGAAAGCGTTGGCCTCTCAGTTCGCGCCAATCAACGCCCCGACCTGCTCTCCGGCGGCGAACGTCAACGCGTAGCTGTCGCGCGTGCCATCGTGCATCGTCCCGCCCTGGTGCTGGCCGACGAGCCCACCGCCAATCTCGACACGCACAACGCCACGCAGCTCATCGACCTCATGCACGGCCTCAACCGCCGGCTCGGTCTCACCTTCATTTTTTCCACGCATGACGCGCGCCTGCTGGAACACACCGAACGCATCATTCGTCTCACCGACGGCGAAGTGATTTCAGATAGCTCTATCGAAGGAGGCATCCGTGGGTAAGTTCCTTCTCCTCGCCTTTCGCAACCTATTCCGCAACCGCCGCCGCACCATGATGACATTGTTCATGGTGGGCGGAGGCGTCTCCGGGCTGCTGCTGGTTGGCGGCTTTTTTGCCTTCATGTTCTGGGGCCTGCGCGAAAGTACCATCAACAGTGGACTCGGCCACATTCAAATCTTCACCGCCGATCACTTCAGCCGCGATGAAGTGCGCGTCCTCGACACCGGCATCGACAACTGGCGTCAGGTGGCCGCGGCCGTCAAGACCGGCGGCCACGTACGCGGCGTCGCTCCCCGCATCGAGTTCTACGGCATGGTCTCCAACGGCGACAAGTCCTCGGTCTTCATGGGCAGCGCCGTCGATCCAGCGGCGGAAAACAGCCTTGGATTCACCACCCGCTTTGCCTCCGGCCGCGATCTCGACAGCAAGCCCAGCGGCGAGGTTGAAGCACTCGTCGGCGCCGGCTTGGCTAAGTCGATGAACGTCAAGGCTGGCGATGGGTTGACGCTGCTGGCCATGACCTCCGACGGCGCTCTCAACGGCGTCGATGTTCAGATCGTGGGCATTGTCAACTCCGGCATCGCAGAGATGGATGCGCGCTCCTTGCGCATCACCCTGCCCGCCGCGCAGCGCCTGCTGCAAAGCGACCGAGTGACCAACCTCGTCGTCGGCCTCGATAACACCGAGAACACTGACCAGGTCGCGGCCTCGCTCGGCCCCCGTATGCGCGGCCTGCCCCAGCAGTTGGTTCTCAAGAAATGGATCGACCTGGCTACCTATTACAAGCAGGTTCGCTCCCTCTTCAGCATGATCTTTATCTTTCTCGGAGTGATCGTCTTCTTTATGGTCCTCATGTCCAGCGTAAACACGCTTCTGATGACTATGTTCGAGCGCACCCGCGAGATCGGCACCATGCTGGCCATGGGAACGCCTCGCATATGGATCGTCGCGTTGTTCATGCTGGAAGCCACGCTCATCGGCCTCCTCGGCGCCTTGGTCGGCGTTGTGGTGGGCAATCTCCTCGGCGTTCTGCTGAACCACTCCGGCATCCATCTTCCGCCGCCGCCGGGGAACACGCTTCCCATGTCCTTCCGTGTACTTCACGTGCCCAGTCTCATGATCGGCTCTTCGTTGCTGGTGATCGTCAGCCTGGCGCTGGCATCCATTCTCCCGGCGATCCGCGCATCCCGGCTGCAAATTGCGGAGGCTCTGGCCCATGTCTAAGATCAACTGCGTATTGCGAATATACCTGCTGCTCTTTTTCGCCGGCTTACTGCTCGCTTGCGCGCTAGTTTGCCGCGCGGAATCACCCAACGCCGAAGCCCTGCTCAAACGCTCCGACGCCTACCGCAACGGATGGCCCTCCTATGTACTGCGGGTCAAGATCACACACTACGAATCCGGCAAATCAGACGAGGACAAACTCTACGAGGTCTCGCAAAAGGGAACAGAGAAAACTTATGTCGAGTTTCTCAGTCCCCGCGAAAAAGGCCAGCACTTGCTGATGCTGGGCGACGATATGTGGATCTATCTGCCTGACACCAGCCGCCCCATCCGCATCACCCCGCTGGAACGATTGAACGGCGACGCCTCCAACGGCGACGTGGCGCGCACTAACTTCGCCGTCGATTACTCGCCTGTCTATCTCCGCACGGAAAAGGTGGGAAGCGAGAACTGTTATGTGCTCGATCTCACCGCCAAGCGCAAGGGCTCAACCTATCAGCGTATTCTCTACTGGCTGCGCGTGGAAGATGCGCGCCCGGTGCGAGCGGAGTTCTACCTCACCTCCGGCAAGCACATTAAATCCGCCACCTTCGACGAGTACGCTCCGGTAGGAGGCAAACCCCAACTCCGCCGCTGGACCCTCTACGACGAAATTCGCCATAACTCGCGCAGTGTACTCGAATACTCAGGCATCGCCCCGCGCGAACTGCCTGACAAGCTCTTTTATCAGGGGCGAACGGATCGCTTCTAAGGGATCTAGGAAAATGGTGACTGCGATGACTAAGAATGAACCGGCAGTTCGGAACGAACAAGGGCGCGAGAACAGCCCGGCAAAGCCGCGCGTGCAACTCAGCGAACCGGGGCGGCTGAGAAAACTCCGCACCCCGGCCGCCCTCATGCTGATCTTCTGGGCGATAGCCATCACGCTGTGGCTGCGGTCGGGAAGAATCTTCTTTCTTTTCGATATCGGCTACATTGGAACATCACTAGGCGTGGGAACCGGGCTCTACGCCCTGCTCCCGCGCCACAAGAGGCCCATTGGACGCCGCCTGGCCCAGTTCCTGATCGGCGTTTACATGGTCGGTTTTCTCGGTTTCTTCGTTTACCAGAATATGCAACTCGAAGGGCTCTTCTTCTTCCTGTGCACCGGCATCTTCTCCGGCGCCATCATTCACTACTCGATTGCCAAGCTCTTTGGGCCGCTCATCTTCGGGCGCGGCTTTTGCGGATGGGCGTGCTGGACGGCGATGGTTCTTGACCTGCTGCCCTTCGACAAGAGCAAGGGCTGGGTTCCCGGACCGTGGAAGTGGATGCGCTACGCGCACTTCGCTCTCAGCCTGAGTCTTGTTGCGGCGCTGGTCTTGCTCTTCCACTACCGGCCCTGGGGACGTGCGCCGCTCTGGTGGCTGCTCGCAGGCAATCTGCTTTACTACGCCGCCGGAATTCTATTGGCTTTTCTGCTCAAGGATAATCGCGCCTTCTGCAAATACCTGTGCCCGGTCCCGGTGCTGATGAAGCTGGGCTCGCGCTTCGCGCTGCTCAAGGTCGCCGGCGCGAAGGAACAATGCAATCAATGCATGGCCTGCGTGAAAGTGTGCCCCATGGACATTCGCATTCCCGATTACGTGTTGGCAGGCCAGCGCGTGCTATCCACCGAGTGTATCCTCTGCAACACGTGTGTCAGCGCCTGCCCGTCAAAAACACTCGCTGTCTCCTTTGGATTCGACATAGGCGGACGCGAGCGGCTGCAACTGCGTTCTTCAATGTGAGGCTCGATGAAACTCGCACACTCATTGCTGGCCCTCCTGCTTCTCGCCATCGTGACCCTTGCGGCCGCGCAAGACGACCCGCCGCCCGCGCCCCGCCGAGATTTCCGCTACACGTTTGCTGCCATCAACGATGCGACCTTCGAAAGCAACTTGCAGCCGCCGCTGCCAGCGTCGGCGTCGATGTTGAAGGAGCCTTCAGTCACGCTCTTCGAGAATCAGTTGCTGCTTGAGCCGTCTTTCACTCTTCGCTACCGGTCTCGCTGGACTCTCGCCTCGAGTGTGGTGGGCCTCGCCGATACGTTTCATGGCCTCTCCGCCGCGGACTTCGATCTTCCGCCGGGTAACAGCGCCGCGTCCGCCGAACTGGACGCCGCGCTTGAGCCATACACCGGCACGCACATGCAGCTTCTCGTCAAAGAGACGTATGCCGGGCTCTCCGCCGGCGATTTCGACTTCACGCTGGGCCGCAGAATGGTGCGCTGGGGCGCCGGCTACGCATTCACCGCGACCGGCGTTCTTGACCCGCCTCGCGTTCCCACCAACCCCACCGACCGTCTCAATCTTAACCAAGGCCGCGACATGGTCAAGGCGGACTTTGTCCGCGGTCCGCACGCATTTTCGCTGGCCTGGTCCTCCGCAGCGCTCGCGCCCGCCGGGTCTAACCTGCACGACACCACCGCTTTCCGGTATAACATTCTGGTGCATGGATTCGACACTTCGCTGATTGCCGGCGACGACCGCGGCGGAGACGCCTTTGGCGGTCTCACCTTCACCCGCGTCTTCGGACAGGCATGGGAGCTGCACGGCGAGGCCGCCTGGCGCGAGCAGGGCGCCGTCCTGCTGGGCACAAAATACGCGGCGACTTCCGGCATCACCTTCATCGGCGAGTTCTACACCCCGCCCAACATACCCTACTATTGGGATGGCCTCGTCTCTCCCCTGGCCGGCCGACAGCACTATGCGTTTCTTACTGCCTATAAGAATCGCCTGCGCGAGCTGCCTGGCTGGAAGCAGTGGGACCTCTCCGCTTCGATGGTTGAGAATCTGAATGACAGCAGTTACATCGTAATCATCGATGCCAACCGGCGTTTCGGCAGTCGCTTTTCTTCCTATCTGCACCTGCAACTTCCGCAGGGCGGCAAAACCTCGGATTACGGCGCGACTCCCTATTCCGCGGCCACCTCAGTGGGGGTTCGTTTTCAGCTATGAAACGCGAGGCCAATATGCCCATGCCCAAACTCTCCGAAACTCGCAGCCGCACTCGTGCTTATGCCGCTCACGTCTTGAGGGCGATTGTAATTGCGACAGGTTGTGCGTTGCTGACTGTCTTGCTCTTTCTCTCCCTGGGGCGCTTTCGCCTATCGGAGACCGGCAGCGAAATCCTGATTGCGCTCACCTACTGCGCTCTGATTGCGTTGCCTTCCATCGTGCTTCTTACCCGGATATCTCATCGCTATACGGATAGATTCCCACGTCTGATCATTCTCATGCAGGCGCTGGTCCTAGTCTGCACCGCGGTCGCCGGCAGCATGGCGGCTGGGCTCGTCTTCCAGATCGTTGGACTTGCTTCGCGCAACTTGTATTGGAGCAATCTGCGCGAGGTCCTTCCCTTTAGCATTGTGATCTCGCTCATGTTTGGGCTGAGCATTACCACTTTTGAAACCATGCGCTACAAGCTCCAGGCCGCCGCACTCGAATTGCGCTCCAAGCAAGTCGAGCAGGAGCGCGCTTACAAGCTTCTGGCCGAGGCCCAGCTCTCCTCGCTTGAATCCCGCATCCATCCCCACTTTCTCTTCAATACCCTGAACTCCGTCGCGGCGCTTATTCCCACAGACCCGCAGTTGGCCGAAGATACCGTGGGCAAACTCGCCTCATTGCTTCGTTTCTCGCTCAACGCCAATCACAGCGGCTTGGTCCCGCTTAACCAGGAACTCAAAATCGTCCGTGACTACCTCGAAATCGAAAAAACCCGCTTCGGTCCGCGCTTGAGTTATGAAATATCCGTCCCCGCAACCCTCGAAGACGTGAAAGTTCCTCCACTGGCGCTCCAGTCCCTGGTGGAAAACTCCGTGAAACATGTCGTCTCCCAGCGAAGCCAGGGGGCCACGATTCAGATAGCCGGGTCGCAGGATTCCAGCCGCATCCTGCTCGAAGTCATCGACGACGGACCCGGCTTCTCACTCGACGCCATCACGCCCGAGCACGGCCTGGGCAATCTTATCGCGCGCCTCGAACTTCTCTTCGGCGGAGCAGGCCAACTCGAAGTAACTCGCGAAAAAGGAAAGACAGTTGTCCGCCTGTCCTTTCCCGCATAATGGAGACGCCGATGGAAACCGTCCCGCTTCGTGCCTATCTCGTCGATGATGAGCCGCTGGCTCTTGAGCGGCTCGAACGCCTGCTGGCGAGCGCCGCCGGCCTGCGTGTCATTGGCAGCGCCACCGATCCGTCCGAAGCTCTCGACTTCCTGAATCGTGAATCCATTGATGTCCTCTTCCTTGACATTCAAATGCCCGGCATGAACGGCTTCGAGCTGCTCTCCCGCCTCAACGAGCAGCCCTTCGTTATTTTCACCACCGCTTACGACGAATATGCGCTCCAAGCCTTCGAGGTCAACTCCATTGATTATCTGGTGAAGCCCATCGAGCCCGAGCTGCTGGAGCGCGCTCTCAAAAAGCTCGAGCGGCTGCGCCCATCGGCCAAACCGGATTGGCAGCGGAACCCGGAGCTGCCCACCCTGCTCAAGGAACTGGCCGCGTCGCTCCGCGGAGAGCGGGCCGATTATCCGCGCCGCATCGCCTCGCGCGTCGGCGAACGTATCTCATTCATCGACCTCGATGCCGTTACTCATTTCCTGGCCCACGACAAGCTAACTTACGCTATCGTAGACGGGCGCCGGCACTGTGTCGATCAGACCATAGCCGAACTTGAGCGGAGGCTCGACCCGGCAAAGTTTCTGCGCGTCCACCGCTCCGCACTCGTGAATGTGGACTGGATTCATGAGGTAAACGCCTGGTTTGCCGGCAAAGTTATTCTCTCCCTCAAGGATGCCCAGCTCACGCAGATTCCCGTTGCGCGCGATCGCGTTCGCTTCCTGAAATCGCGCTTGGGTATCTAGGGATACCGAACTGAGCGTTGAAATGCAGAATAATCAAGAATATTTTGGCGATTTTTAAATTTCTTCAGCCCCCTTGGCCTCGAGGTTATTTTCCGATGCAGAAGGTCGAAAAAATCAGATTCAGAATATCGTCGGGAGTGGTCTGGCCGGTGAGCGAGTCCAGCGCCCAGAGCGCGCGGTAGAGGTCCAGCAGAATCATCTCGTGAGGAATCGAGGCCGTGTTGGCCTGCGCTGCGTCGTCCAGTGCCGCCAGTGCCGCGGCGATGGCCTGCTGGTGACGAAGGCTGGTCAACATTCCCGGCTCGGCTGCTGCTCCGCCGGTGGCCAACTCGAGAATGCGCTCGCGCAATGCGGGGATCCCTTCGCCGGTAAGCGCGGATGTGGCTAGCGCTGGCAGGTCGCCGCAATCGGGCGCGGGCCGGTCAACCTCGGGCAGATTCCAGACCAGGTCGCTTTTGTTCACCGCCACCAGCGCGGGACGGCCCTCAACAGCCTCCAGCAGCCGCCGCTCTTCGTCGTTCAGAGGCTGGGTCGCGTCGAGAACGATCACCACCAGCGCGGCATCGGCCAGCGCCTCGCGGCTGCGACGCATGCCCAGTTGCTCGGCCTCCTCCAGACCTTCGCGCAAGCCCTCGCGCAGCCCGGCTGTGTCCACCAGCTCCAGCGGAATGCCGTCGAGCGAAATCCGTTCGGTGACCGTGTCGCGTGTGGTGCCGGGAGTTGCAGTCACGATAGCCCGCTCACGCTCCGCAAGACGATTGAAGAGCGAGCTCTTGCCCACGTTAGGCCTGCCCACAATAGCCAAAGTCAGCCCATCGTGAACTATGCGCCCGCGCGCATATGAGGCTTCGTGCGCGCGCAGCGGCGGCATCAGCGCGTCAATCCGGCTGGCGATCTCAGCTTGAGTCGTCAGCTCCACATCATCTTCGGCGAAATCAATGCCGGCTTCGAGCAGCGCGACGAGCTCCACCAGCGCCTGCTTTACCGGCCCCACGCGCCGGCTGAGCGCACCGCCCATCTGGCTGGCGGCCAGCCTGACCTGGGTCAGCGTCTGCGCCTCGATCAGGTCGCGTACTGCCTCGGCCTGCGTCAGGTCAAGTTTGCCGGAAAGAAATGCGCGCTCGGTAAACTCGCCCGGCTCAGCCAGCCGCGCACCCAGCTTCACAGCGCGGCCCAGCAGTAGCTCCATTACCACCGGCGAGCCGTGAGCGGCTATCTCAACAAGATCCTCGCCAGTATAAGAGTGCGGAGCACCAAAAAAAGTGATCACTGCTTCGTCAATGCGGCCCGCATCGCTGCTCGAATCAGGCACGGCCAATTCGCCGGGCGCATCCAGCACGTCAGCCAGCCGCGCCCGTCCGTGTTCCAGCGGTTGCTGCAGCCGCACCAATTGCGCGGCTATCGACGCGGCCTCGGACCCGCTCAGCCGCACAATCCCAATGCCCCCGCGCCCCGGTGGCGTGGAGACGGCGGCGATGGTGTCGGTATTCGATTCCCGGCCAATCATAACTGCAATTAGTGTAGAGGCTGACACCAAAGTTTGGTCGGCTGTCATGACGAGCGGCTGGATCGCCTAAAATAGCTATTTATGCCCCGCGTAATCTGAAAGTGATCAAAATGCCGGACATTCATCAATGCAATTTCTCCATCCTGTTAGGCGGCGAGCGTGTAACTTCATACTCCAATGCGGGCTGTATCGACAAGACATTTTTAATTCTGGCGCTTGTTGCGCTGCTCCTGACAGCGTCAGAAGCGTGGCCACAGCAGGCCACACAGCCCGTTTGGCAGGGAGTGCTGCGCAACGCAGCCGGCGCGCCTATCTTCGCCGCCAAGGTCCGGCTGTCCGGCAACGGAGCGCAAGCTGAGGCCGTTACGGGCTCCGATGGCCACTTCCGCCTGACGGCCCTGCCCAGAGGCCAGTACCGGCTCACCGTTAAGACGGATGGCCGCACCTTCGACTACGCACTGCATATCGATCTCGAGCCGGACGCGCCTGCGGTTGCGCTGACTCTCTCCGGCCGCGGCGAACTCTCCGTCGCTCTGCTCAACAACCAGGCCGCCACCGGCGGTGAGCTGTTGTCGAGCCAGGCGGTGAGTGAGTTGCCCCTTAACAAGCGCGACTTCAGCACTCTGCTGCTGCTGGCCGCCGGGACTATGACCGACGTCAACGGCGCAACCAACTTCACCGCGCAGTTCGCCATCAACGGTCAGCGCGGCGTCGAGGCAACCTTCGCCATGGACGGCGCCGACACCAGCGATCCTGAAATGGGCGGGGCCACTTTTACCAACTTCAATGTGGACGCGGTCGAGGGCATCGATTCCAGCTCCGGTTGGATGCCGGCCGAGATAGGGCGCGGCGCCGCGGGCTTCACCAACATTCGCACCCGCTCCGGAGCCAGTGGCTTTCACGGCTCGTTTTTCGAATTTGTGCGCAACTCCGCCTTTGACGCGCGCAATTACTTCGACCATCCCACCCCGGTCTATCCCGGCCGCATTCCGCCCTTCCGACGCAATGAGTTCGGCTTCACCAGCGGCGGCCCGGCTTATATTCCGCGAGTCTACGACGGCCGCAAGCGCACATTCTACTTCTTTGAGTACCAGGGCTTCCGCCAGGTGCTAGGCACCACGCAGGTGATGCCCGTGCCCACGGCTCAGGAGCGCGCTGGACAGGACACGCTCACTTACCCCGACGGGTCCACCGACACATTGACGGTGCCTGTCGATGCCGGCATTGCGTCGGTGTTGGCGCGTTATCCCTCGCCAAATGATCTTACTGGTCCGTTCGGCGCGAACACTTATGCAACCGCATCCAAGGTGGCCACAGACGCAAACCAGTTCTCGCTGCGTCTGGATCACAAGTTCTCCAGCAAGGGCCAATTACTTGCGCGCTTCAGTTGGGACAATCTCATCGGCCCGACCACCAATCCCGACCAGACGGCCATCGATTCCTCCTTCGGCATCCAGTACATCGACCATCAGCGCAACGTGGTGGCAACTTACACGCGCACTGTGTCTCCTCGCCTGACTCTGGAATCTTCCGTGAGCATAACTCGTTCCACGCCAGGCTTTCCCACGCCCAACCGCGCCGACCCCGCCGTAAAATTCAGCAATGGCTTGTTTGAAGCATTCAACTCCGCGGCCGGGTCGGTGATGCAGGCCTACGGAAATCTTTTTCAGGGCCGCCAGAATGTCACCCTCACCACCGCGCACCACGCCTTCAAGGCCGGTTTCGAGGCGCGGCTCAATCGCGACACCACGTACTTCGGCATCAGCCCTAATGGCGAGTACGATTTTGGCGGCGGCGCGGCTTATGCCGGCGAGGTCATTTCGTCCCAGAGCGGCCTGCACAATATCAACCCCGGCGATCTCCTGCCGGATACGCTCTCCAGCTTCCTCTCCGGCAGTCCCTTCGTCTACACCGTGGCCATTGCACCTCCTTACTTTTCCAACGGCGCGCACATCGGCCCGGCGGCCATCAATCGCAATAACTTCAGCGTCTATCTCGAAGACTCATGGAAAGTAACTCCCCGCTTCACCCTGGACTATGGCGTGCGCTGGGAGTTATATACTCCCATCACCGAGCGCGCCCGCCGCACATCGAGCTTTCTTACTGTGAACGGCGTGCAGGAGTTTGTCGTAAACCCGCAGCCCGGTTACCGTACTAACTGGAATGGCTGGGGTCCGCGCGTCCGGGCGGCGTGGCAAGTTACTAGCAAGTTATCGGCTCGCGCGGGCGGCGGAGTCACAGTTATCCCGCCCAATCTCTGGCAGGATAACTTCCTCACTGGAGCTACTCCCTTCGCCGTCTACCCGCGCCTGCTCTCTGCGGCCGTCGCGCCCATTCATTACGGTTTTCAGATCACCCCCGCCGAACTTCCCAAAGCCTATACGCCCGGCGGCGCCGACATTTTCGCCTCCGGCAGCACGCGCGCCGTCGCGCCCAACACGGTGATGGATGTGAATCGCTATGAGCAAGACGTGGCCGCCCTCACGCCCGGCCATGGCGTCAGCGATCTGAATCTCAGCGGCATCGACCGCTCCTTCAGCAACGGAACGCTGTACACCTGGACGGCCGGCCTGGAGCGCAAATTCGGCAACCTCGCCGCCAATGCAAGTTATGTGGGCACGGCCGGCGTTAAACTTCCGCGCTCTAGCTTCCCCAACGCATATCCAGGAGCCACACCGGCTTTTGCGCCGCACACTCTGTTCGATAGCTCAGGCAATGTCATTGGCGGCTTCGGCGTGGAAAACGTCGTAGTCGCCGATGCACACTCCGCTTACCACGCGCTGCAAACCTCGCTCTCCGGAACCGTGCGACATGGCGGTCCGGGCATTCAGGCGAGTTATACCTGGGGTAAGTCAATCGACGACGCCAGCGGAGTGATCAGCGGCAGCCCTCCGCAGAATCCCTATGACATGCGCGCGGAAAAAAGTCCGTCGTCGTTCGATGTGACTCACAGTTTCGGCTTGAGCGCCGCCCAGGATTTGCACCTGGACCGTGTAAGCTATCTGCGCCCCGCGGGCAAGAAGGCAACCGGCGGCTGGGAGTTGCTGAGTATTTCCAGCATCAGTTCGGGCTTGCCTTTCACCGTCTTCAGCGGCATCCAACAGACCGGCGCCGGATCGAACGGCGCGGATCGTCCCGACCAGATCGCCGTGCCGCATCTTTCCACCGCGCGTAAAATCCGCCAGGACTACTTCGGCGAAGGCGCCAACAACGCCACGGACTTTTTCAGCATTCCCATTCATGTAGCGGGAGGCACGGGTCCTAATCAGGGCCGATTCGGAACGCAGGGGCGCAATACTTTTCGCGGCCCGGCTTTTTATAACTTCGACTTCGCGCTCATTAAAGACACGCCCTTCGGACGCCGCAGCAGCGGAGCCGAGCGCATGGACCTGCAATTCCGCTCGGAGTTTTTCAACCTCTTCAACATCGTCACCATGGGCCTGCCCGCGAATATCCTCACCGGATCCGGTTTTGGCGAGATCAGCAAGACTGCCGGTAATTCGCGTCAGATTCAGTTTTCGCTCAAGCTGATCTATTGAGCGGCACGCACGGCGACTGGCGCTTTGCCACTGCGGATTGGCCGCGCCATGCACTCCGCTTAATCTAGCAGCCCCTGCGCCATCGCGGTCATCGCCGTCACCCCGGTTTTGATGGCCGGCGCGTAGACCGGCGCAAACAGCGCCGAGTGCAGGCCGGGAAGCGGCACGCCGATTTTGCGGCTCTCCGCCAGCTTGCCCGCATCGGCCGCGCCCAGCCAATACATCACCGCAGGGATCTTGCCGTCGAGCGAAAACAGCCCTACATCTTCGCTGGCCATGGTGGCGCTGGCCTCCAGAACATGCTCCTTGCCCAGCGCCGCCGTGGCAAACCCGCGCAAACGCTCAGCCAGGGTCGCGTCGTTGATGGTCACCGGCGCTCCATAGCTGACCGTCACAATCGGCATCCGATCTGCCGGAATGCCGTAGGCCTCCGCCAGCCCGTTCGCCGTGCGGCGCACGGCGGCAATGATCTGGTCGCGCACCGCCGGCGAATAAGTTCGCAGCGTGAGGCCCATCGTCACCTCGTCGGGAATGATGTTGTTCTTGGTGCCGCCGTGAATGGTGCCCACGGTCAGCACCGCCGGCTGCTGCGGATCGATCTGGCGGCTGACAATGGTCTGCGCCACCAGCACAAACTCGGCGGCCAGAACGATGGGATCCTTGCCTGCCTGTGGCTCAGAGCCGTGACCGCCGATACCGCGCATGGTCACATAGATGGCTGTAGAGCTGGCCAACAGCGGCCCGCCCTTCAACTCAATCGAGCCGGCAGCTGTGTCGTTTGAGTCGTGCTCCGAGATCACAAAATCCGGCCGCCCAAAGCGCTCGTAAATATGATCGGCCAGCAGCGCCGCTGCGCCCTGCGTCACCTCCTCGGCAGGCTGGCCCACCAGCATCAGCGTTCCGTGCCATTGGCTCTTGCGCTCTGCCATTTCGCGCGCCGTGCCCAGCAGTACAGTCATGTGCAGGTCGTGTCCGCAGGCATGCATCACGCCCACCTGCTGCCCCTGCGCGTTGGTGGTCTTCACCGTGCTGGCGTACTCCAGGCCGGTCTTCTCCTCCACCGGAAGGGCATCCAGTTCGGTGCGCAGCAAGAGGCGCGGGCCGGGACCATTCTCGAGTGTGGCTACCACGCCGAAGGCCTGCGCGCCGTCTTCGTATTTGCCTACGTGCTCGGTGACCGTATATCCCAGCTTGCGCAGTTCGCCGGCCACAAAAGCCGAGGTCTGCTCCTCGTGGCGCGAGAGCTCCGGGCTGCGGTGCAGGTGCTTGTAGGTCTCGGTAAGGGCGGGCAACTGCCGCTCAACGGACGTGGCGAGATCCGTTTGCGCAGCGCGGCTTTGCGCGGCCAGCGGCATTGCGGCAGCGGCCATGGCAGTTACGGCTGAAAGAACAACAACACGCAGAAACATGAGAAACCCTCCAGGGAGAGGCGGCAATCCGCCTCAAGCGTCAGCCTACCACACAGCTTCATCCGGACTGCGCTCGGAATCTTTAGTCCGTCGCGCCAGTCAAGAAGCAAGATTCACTTCGCGCCTTTCTCACGCAGCAGCGCCGCCGCCTCGGGCTTATTGTTGCCCTCCGCCAGCTTGAGCGCCGTGGTGCCGTCGTTGCTCTTGGCGTCGATATTGGCTCCATGGTCCAGCAGCAGCTTCATCAAATCCAGCAGGCCGCCGCCGGAGGCCGCCATCAGCGCTGTGTAGCCGTGGGTGTCCCTGGCGTTGACATTGGCTCCATGGTCCAGCAGCAGCTTTACAATCTCCGTCGAGCCGGAGACAGTAGACAGCATCAGCGGCGTCAGCCCGCCCTCCTCCTGCACGTTGACGTTGGCGCCTTTGTTGAGCAGCAGCTTCACCGACTCCAGGTCACTGACCATCACCGCAAAATTCAGCGCCGTGTCGCCGCGAGCATCTTTGAGATCAATGCTGGCGCCTTTGTTAAGCAGCAACTCCACCATGCCAGGCTTGCCTGAGGCGGCGGCAACGATCAGCGGTGTCAGGTCGTCTTTGCCCCGGGCGTCGATGCCAACGCCCTTGGCCAGAAATTGCTCCACCGCCGCAACATCCCCCTTGTGGACAGCATCCAGCAGTTGGTCCGCCAGGCTCGGTTGGTCTTGAGAGCTGGCCGCGTCCGCCTGCCCTGCGCTCATCCGGCTCAACGACAAAACCATGACTGCAAGAACGATTGCTCCCAGAACCTTCTTCATGCTGTCTCCTCACCTTCCTGCCGCGCCGCACAAATAAATCTTGAACTCACGCCCGCCCTGCGCCGTACTTGCCCTCAAGCAGGATGGTACACTCCGGCCCATGGGGATGCGTATGAGGGCAACAAAAATCGAGTTTCGTCTGCGCATGATTATCATGACGCTCATCGTTTTTCTGGGTTTCTGGGCGCCGTGGACAGGGAACTGGGGCCAAGGGTACCGCACTCCTCTGTGGGCCTGGCTGGCATTTACGCTGAACCGCACAGGCCTTGTCTCCATCGCCGTCGCCACGCCGCTGGTAATCGTCGTTGCCACGCTGATCTCCCTCAAAGGTGTGGTGTTGCGCATCTGGGGCACGGCCTGTCTGGGCTACGACACCGTACATCACCAGCAGATGCAGGCCGGCTCTGTAATGGCCGATGGACCCTATCGCTACGTGCGCAATCCGCTCTATATTGGCAGCTGGTGCATGATGGCAGCCATGTCGCTGCTCATGCCGCCCTCTGGCGCGCTTATTACCATGACGCTGATGAGCGTCTTTTTCCTGCGCCTGATTCTGGCCGAAGAAGCCTTTCTCGCCGCGCAGCTTGGCCAGCCCTGCCAGGACTACCTGCGCGCAGTTCCGCGCTTCTTCCCCAGCCTGCGGAAGATTTTCTCGCGCGCCACACCCCAACCCACCGGTCGCAAGCCGCAGTGGATCCATGCGCTCACTACCGAGATCAACCCCATCGGCATCTTCCTCGCGTGGGCCGTCTTCTCCTGGCGCTATAACAACTGGCTGATGATCAAAGTGGTCCTCATCAGCTTTGGCCTGTCGATGGTGGTCAAGGCGCTGGTGTCGAGGGAATCCGCAAAATAAAAAAACGATGGGGAGTAACCCTCGGGCTCCTCCCCTTTGTTGTCTTCGGTTCAAGGATACTACTTCTTTGGCGGGGCGATCGCGTCTTTGGCGGCCTTGGCTACGCGGAACTTGACCACCGTCTTGGCCTTGATCTTGATGGCTTCGCCGGTCTGCGGGTTGCGTCCGATGCGGGCCTTGCGCTCCGCCTTCACCAGGCGGCCGATGCCGGGTATCACAAATACTCCGCTCTTCTTGGTTTCCTTGATGGCCGTATCCGCCAGCGTCTCCAGAAATGCTGTTACTTGCTTGTTGGTCAAATCCAATTTCTCTGCCAGAAGCCGGGTCAATGCTGTTTTCGTCAATCCAGTTGCCATGTGTGTGTTCTCCTTTTCGGGCATGCCCTTGGGCGCGCCGGTCTTGCCTGGGATTCCATCGCGAAATGCGTTCCGCATGGGGGGAGTCAGGCAACGATTGCGCAAAACCCCTGTATTCATGCGGGTCGGAGTACCCGTCGTTCGTTACCTTGCAACATTTGAATAGACAAAGTCAAGGCAAAAAGTAGTGTTTTTCCCATTATTCTGTGGTTTTTTTGGTATTTTCTTCCGTTTTTGCCTATATTTGCCCGGATTTTCCATTTCTGCGGGCCTCGCATCTAAAAAACCTGTCCCAAAAGATGCTGTGCGCAACACCCTACTTCAGCCCGAAAAGCACCTTTTTGCGCGGCGTCGATGCTGCCGTAATGGGCCTGTTCAGCGCATCCACCACCGGCGCGGCCAGCCGGAAATGACGCGCCAGCACAGTCGCAAAATCTGCCTTCAGCGCCGCCTTGGCGGGAAGAGAAGTGCTCAGTCCCCACTGCCGGCATCGAATCAAGTCCATCGCCGGATGCTCGCAGGGAAATCCCTTCGGCGGCCGCGTCAGCGCATTGCCCTCAAACTCCGCAAACGTCTTCCGAATGGCTGCCGTCTGCAAGACCTTGCGAAACTCAGCGTGGTGCTCCAGCAGCCAGTGGCGAATGGCGGCCAGTTGCTCCTTCTCCGGCATCCAAGCCCCGGCGGCGATGATCACTTCCTTGTCGTCAATGTGAAAATAGAATCCCGCCCCGGAGGTCTTCTTCAGTCCTTCCAGCATCCACCAGGCGGCCACGTGCGTTTTGTAAGGCTTCTTGTCGGCGCTGAAGCGGGTGTCGCGATAGATCCTGAACAGGCATTTCTCCGCGGGCCGCACATAGGCCTGCGCAAAACTCTCCATCGCCTCGCTGACCTTGCGAATGATGGCCAGCATCGGCTCCTTCAGCTCCGCTTCAAAAACAGCCTTGCGCGGCGTAAACCATTCGCGGTCGTTGTGCCGCTTGAGATTGCGCAGAAAAGTGAGCCCCTCAGGGCGAAGGTGGGCGGCGGGAGCAGCGGGTGCGGATTTTGTTGTGCGAGTCATGATGAAACCAGTCTACCGGATCACACATCCAAGCGATTAGCGGCGGCGACGCGGCCATACCAGTAGCCCGAGTCCTTGATGGTGCGCTTCTGCGTCGCGAAGTCCACATAGGTCAGCCCGTACCGCTGCGTATAGCCGCTGCCCCACTCGAAGTTATCCAGCAAACTCCAGGCGTGATAGGCGCGCACTCTGGCGCCATCGGCCATGGCGCGCGCCAACTCGGCCAGATGCTGACGGTAAAACTCGATGCGGCGCAGGTCGGAGACGCGTCCATCCGCGCCGGGAGCGTCCATGAAGACTCCGCCCGTCTCCGTGATCTCGATGATGGGATGGTTATAGTCGCGCGAAAGCTGCATCAGAAGGTCGTAGAGGCCATGCGGCCACATTTCCAGCCCGCCATCGGTCTTCGGGCCATCGTTGTCCAACTCGATACGGATTTGCGCCAGCGGATCGTGACTCGATACATCCGGCGGCGCTCCGTTGCTGGCGTCCGAAGCAATGAGACGGCAGTAGTAATGCACTCCAACCCAATCCAGAGGAACCTTCATGATCTTCTCGTCGCCCGCTTTGAATCCCATGGCCTCATAGGGAATCTCGCCGATAAATGCCTTGGGATAAGTGCCATGGAAGATTGGTTCCAGGCAGTAGATGTTGTTGTAGTTATGAAAGCGCGTGGCAGCGGCGCGATCCGCTTCGCTCGTGGTCTTGGGATAAACCGGCTCCCAGCCGTAGGCGCTGCCCACAGTAGCTTTTGAAGACGCAGCCTTAATGGCGCGGAAGGCCATGCCCTGCGCCAGATTGACGGTGTGTGCCGCTTTGAGAGCCTGATCGATGTTTGTCTTGAAAGGAGGCGCCCCGCCGGTTCCATAGCCGTTGCGGGTAAAATCGGTAGGCATATTGAAGGGCGCCCAGATGGTAATTCTGTCACCAAGATTCTTGGCCAGAATCGCCGCAAAATCCGCAAAGTAGCCGGCCAGGTCGCGATTCGGCCAGCCGCCGCGGTCTTCCAGCGCCTGCGGCAAATCCCAGTGATAGATGGTGCAGAAGGGGCGAATCTTCGCCTCCAGCAAGGCATCAACCAGGCGGCTGTAGTAATCGAGGCCCTTCTGATTCACCTTGCCTGTGCCTTCGGGTAGGACGCGCGGCCATGAAGTCGAAAAGCGATAGCTCTTCATATTCATCTGCTTCATAATCGCGATGTCTTCCTTGTAGCGGTGGTATTGATCGCAGGCCACATCGCCATTCGAGCCATCGCGAATCCTGCCCGGCGTGTGCGCGGCCCGGTCCCAGATCGATTCGCCTTTGCCGTCCGCGTTCCATGCGCCTTCCACCTGGTAGCAGGAAGTAGCCGTTCCCCACAGAAAGTCCTTCGGAAAACGCGCGGCTGCGATTTGCGCGTCTGAGACTGCGCCCGCAACTTGCGTTGGCGAGGAAGGTTCGGCGGCTGTCAGTTCCTTGCCAACAGCCAATGCGCCGCCAGCCATCAGTGAGTTTTGGATGAACTTTCTGCGATTCATTTCGATGCTTGCTCCTTTATTGTTAGCTCAATCTGTTTGTATAGGTCTCCATGCAGGGCCGATAAGACAGATACCGTCACGGACCGTCAGGAATCGCTATATAGCTTATTTAGAACGGCCGCGAAAGACGGATTCCATGTAACAGCGCACAGAATGGAAGCGGTTTACCGGATAACCTTCAGCGCCCCTCTGAACAGCCCGTCAAAATCAGCCCCCAGCGCAGCATCCTTGGCCACGGCCTGTTCGATGGCCTTCTCGGCGGCAACGCGCTGATAGCCCAGGTTGACCAGCGCCGACAAGACATCTTCAGCCGCCGGACCCTGCACAGAAGGCTGCGCGGGCGCAACGGCAAAGTCGTCCAACTTGTCTTTGAGCTCCACCACCAGCCGCTCGGCCAGCTTCTTGCCCACGCCGGGGATGTGCGTCAGTTGCGCGTGGTCCTGCCCGCGAATGGCCTGCACCGTGCGCTCGCTCGACAATCCGCTCAGCATTTTGATCGCCAGCTTGGGGCCGACGCCGCTCACCGTAATCAGCCTCTCAAACAGCCGCTTCTCCTGAGAGTCAAGAAAGCCAAACAGCGCAATCTGATCGTCGCTGACGTGGGTATGAATGTGCAGCGCCGCCTCGGCGCCCAGCGAGGGCAGCGCCGTAAATGTCGGCACAGAAATGGTAACGTCGTATCCCACCCCGGCTGCCTCGACGATGACCTGGCCGGGCTGTTTGTAAATAAGCTTTCCGCGCAGATGAGCAATCATGGGTTTACGAAACCGTTTCAGAGAGTTGTTCGATTACAGTAACTGCTAGATCATAAATGGAATCAAAGTCATAAGCTCGCCCCAGCCGCAGTTGACCGAATCGTCCATGGGCGAGCCAATGACGTAATTTGAACGCAGTTCGCAAGTCGCTAATCAGCTTTTTCGACGTGGGGGTCTGTGACTTCCAAGCTTCAAAAATATGTTCATCTAAAGAAACATGCTGTTTGTACTCTTTGTATATTGACCGAAAAGCTCTGGATAAAGGATCCTTCAGCCTCTTGCTACACCGAATTTCATAATCAATACGAAAACTAGCCTCAAGAGCTGCCAGGGTAACCAAGATGGAGCGAAGGCCAGTTTCCTCAATGCGCTGCTTCAACTCTTCAGTAAGCGCTTGCGGTGTTAAGTCGAAGAATCGTGCAAAGGAAGAGGGGGCTTCAGTGAAGTAATACCGAAGCGAAGATACAGCGTCTTCGTGATACTTCTGTATTTCCTCAAGCGATAACGGTTGGCCTAAAGCGGTCGATCGATCATCCATTGGCAACTTCCATAATCATTTTGAAGAGTGTTTCTTGCGTCAGCTCGATGAATCGTCTATCGGGAGGACGGGTGACTATCTTCCACGCTAGTTCGATATTGTTGGGCTCATTCTCTGGCGGGCTGGGAAGCTTTCCCTCGAAGTTGATGGAGATTCGGATCACATCTGAGGCGCTAACAAATTTCTTGTTGACCAACACGAGACGAGCTTCTGTAATGCCTGCGCCAATCACATCAACGCGGCCCCTGCTTCCGAGCAACAACGTGCCAACCGGCTGAAATCTCACCTGTTTCCGACCAATCTTGAGAGTGACTTGCCGCGCGGTGTATCTGCCGATATTATCTTCGTTTAGCTCGATGGAGTTGAATTCAAGCTGCATTTGGCCTGAGTCGATGTACTCCTTCAAGAATCCGTGAATTCGGTCATACAGTTCATCCAGATGCTGGAGCCATTCATCCCGCATCTGATTCCAATCGATCTCAGGGTGCTCTGGTACTTGTTGGCTTTTAACGAATTCGTCAAAGGCTGCATTCTTCATCTGAGCCCTCCGTCATGGGTCTGCCTTTCCAATTCTACCGCCAATTTGACGCGAGTACATAATATTGGAACAAGTCCAGCCAAACTACTTCAATATCCCCAGCCGCTTGGCCACTCTCTCCAGCGTCTCCAGTGCCTGCTCCAATTGCACCTTGGTATGTTCGCTGGTCAGAATCAAGCGGATTCGCGCTTTGCCCTCCGGTACCGTCGGAAACGCAATCCCCGTTCCCATCACGCCTTCGTCAAACAGCGCCCGCGAAAACTCCATCGTCTTGCGCCCGTCGCCAATGATGATCGGCGTAATTGGAGTTTCGCTGGCCGGCGTGGTCACTCCGCCGACGTTGAAGCCCGCGCGCTTCAGCTCGCCCTGGAAGTATCGCGTGTTCGCCCACAGCCGCTCGATGCGCTCCGGCTCCTGCTCCAGAATGTCGAAGGCCGCGATGCACGCCGCCGCCACCGCCGGCGGATGCGAAGTGGAAAACAGAAACGGCCGCGCCCGGTGGTAGAGGTAGTCAATCAGATCGCGCGTCCCGCAGACGTAGCCGCCAAGAACGCCGATGGCCTTGGACAATGTGCCCACCTGCACATCCACCTTGCCGTGCATCCCAAAATGATCCACCGACCCGCGCCCGTTGCGACCCAGCACGCCCGAAGCGTGAGCGTCGTCCACCATCATGATCGCGCCGTATTTTTCCGCCAGCGCGGCGAGCTTGTCCACAGGCCCAATATCGCCATCCATGCTGAAGACGCCGTCGGTAATCACCAGCTTTTTTCCCGGCTCGTTGGCCACTTCCTTCAATAACTCCTCGCAATGGGCCGTGTCCTTGTGCCGGAAAACTTTGATCGTCGCTCGTGACAGCCGCGCCCCGTCGATGATGCTGGCGTGGTTCAACTCGTCGGATAGGATGAAGTCTTCCTTTCCCAGAATCGAGCTGACCGCCCCGGCGTTGGCCGTGAATCCGCTCTGGAAGACCACGCATGACTCCACGTTCTTGAAGCGCGCAATCTTCTCTTCCAAATCCAAGTGGATGCGCATGGTTCCGGCAATCGTCCGCACCGCGCCCGAGCCCACGCCAAACTTCCGCGTCGCGGCCAGCGCCGCCTCAATCAGCCGCGGATCGTTGGCCAGCCCGAGGTAGTTGTTGCTGGCCAGGTTGATCACTTTGCGCCCGTCATAGTGGCACACCGGCGCCTGCTGATCGTCCAGGACGCGCAGCTTGAAGTAGGTGCCCTTGGCGCGCAATTCGTCCAGCGCGGCGGTCAGGTGGGCTAGCTGGGGGCGGGTAGGGGACTGGCTCATGGCGTTCTCCTCAAACAATCAAGCATAACGCAATGCGGCCGCGGGTGTTCCACACTTCAATCTCCATTACCTCGGATTTGGGCCGCCCGCTCAAAGTGTGAAAGAATTTGAAATCAAGGAGACATCGGCTCCATGGCATCCAACAGCGGCGTGTGCAAGATTCCGTTTCTCTCCGGCGTATTTCTAATTTCCTTCTCCTCGCTGATCTTTCAAATTCTGCAGACTCGCATTATGTCGGTTGTTCAGTGGTACTCCATGGCCTTCCTTGCCATCTGCGTAGCCATGCTGGGCATGACCGTTGGCGCTGTCTGGGTTTATCTTCGGCGTGAGCGCTTTGAGTCCGCGCAACTGCCTGTAACTCTGTCTAACTTCGCGCTGCTTACCGCGCTAGCCATGCCGGCCTCCATGATCTTGCAATTTTGCCTGATCACCTCGCCAACCATGTCGCTCACCACGGTGGTTTCGTGGGTCTTGCTGTTGACCTTGATGGCTGTGCCATACATCTTCATCGGAGTCGTAGTAAGTCTCGCGCTGACGCGCAGCCCCTTCCCTGCCGGACAGGTTTACGGCGTTGATCTTCTGGGCGCGGCGCTGGGATGTCTGGCGGTGCTTGCGCTGCTGAATCTTCTCGACGGTCCCTCTGCCGTGATTTTTGCCGGAGCCATCTCCGGCTTGTCCGCCATGGCCTTTGCCGCCAGCGCCAATGCCCAGGACCGGCAGCGTCTCAAGTCAAAGCCCTGGTGGAGACAGCCGGCTACAGTGGTCATCGCATTGCTGGCATTAGCTCCGCTCAATGCGTTATCGCCTATCGGTTTCAGCCCTATCATGGCCAAGGATGTTCTCGATTTTCACGGTAGATTCAGCCAGTACGAGAAGTGGAATACTTATTCGCGCATTCGAGTAACTCGCCCCCGTATGTTGCCCCTTGAGTTATTCGGCCCCTCTGCCAAGTTGCCCGAAGACCTGCGAGTTATGAAAGCTGTGATAAGTGTCGATGACTTATATAACTCCTCTAACCTGTTTCACTATGACGGCACGCGGAACTCGATTGACTTTCTACAATACGAAATCGTTGGCCTGGCATATCGTCTTCCCAACATTCACAAATCCGCGGTAATCGGTCTTGGCGGCGGCCAGGACGCTTTGACGGCTCATCTCTTCGGGGTAACCGACATAACCGGCGTGGAAATTAATCCCATCATTGTCGATCTGCATACGCGCAATCCTCGTTATAAGAATTTTTCCAATCTGACCGCCCTGCCCAATCTGAAGCTGCGCGTGGACGACGCGCGAAGCTGGTTTGCGGCCACCAACGAAAAATTCGATCTGCTGCAGATGAGCATGATCGATACCTTCGCGGCAACCGGCGCCGGCGCGTTCAGCCTGAGCGAGAATGGACTCTATACCCTGGAAGGTTGGCGCGCCTTTCTGAAGACCCTGAACAAAGACGGCATCTTCACGGTTAGCCGCTGGTACGCTCCCGGTAATGTCAACGAGTCAGGGCGATTGGTTGGTTTGGCGACGGCCGCTTTGCTGGATGCCGGAGTCAAGGATGCGCGCCCGCATCTGTTCGTCGCAAACACCGGCAAGCTCGCTACCCTCGTGCTCTCCAAGGCGCCTTTCACTGCGGAGCAGTTGCGCATTCTGCATGAAGCGGTGCGAGATGGCGGATACTCCGAACTACTCTCGCCGGACCGCCCGTCAGACTCTCCATTACTGCGCCAGATCGTCGAGAGTCGCGACCTCGCTTCCCTGAATCGCGTGCTGGATTCCACTTATCTCGATCTCACCGTGCCCACCGACGCGCGCCCCTTTTTCTTCAACCAACTGCGTATCTTCGATATCTCCAGCCTCATCACGGTATTGCGAAATATGCATCATGACGAGGAGGGCGGCGTTTGGATGGGCAATCTGATGGCATCCGCCGTGCTCGTGTTGATCTTGTTCATCGCGTTGATCGCGGTCATCGCTGTCATCCTGGTGCCTCTGCGTAGCGCGGCGCGTGAGTGTTCGCTGCGCCTTGCTATTGCTGGAAGCCTGTACTTTTCTCTTATCGGAATGGGCTTTATGTTGGGCGAGATTGCGCTGCTCCAGTATTTCAGCGTGTATCTGGGGCATCCCACTTACTCTCTCAGCGTGTGCCTGTTCAGCCTTATACTGGCCTCCGGCCTGGGCAGCCTTGCTTCGGATTGGCTCAAGCTGAATACGCGCGGAAAACTGCTGCTGTGGGGCGCTATGACCGTGCTCTATCTAGCGGTCATGGAACGCGTTTTGCCGTCGATCTTTCAGTCCACTACGAATCGTGAACGTCTGGTGCGTATCGCCATCTCGCTCATGGCAATCATGCCGCTGGGCTTCCTGCTCGGCTTCGCCTTCCCCACCGGCATGCGATTGGTCTCAGCGATAGACGCGCAGCCAACCCCGTGGTTCTGGGGCATCAACGGCGCCACCGGCGTTCTGGCCTCTGTGCTGGGCGTGATCTTCAGCATGTCGTTTGGCATCAATGTGACCATGCTGATCGCCGCGGCGTGCTATCTCCTGCTGATCCCCACCAGCCTCGTCCTGCTGGCCATGCGCCCTCTCGTCGCTCATCGATAGCGGTTCCGATGCCCGCATCATTGGCCGGAAGTGCGCACGCACAATGCGCGATCGTAACCAGCCCCGCGCTTATCCAGTTCCATCACGTGCTTTCTTGGTTCGCCCTGGCCGCGGAAGATAAAACCGCGCACCGTCTGAGGGTCATCTCCTCCGCTGCTGCTCCATACAACGCCGGAAGTGAGTCGAATCCCGCCTTTGATTTGGCAAGACATGCCTCCATTGGGGCCGCAAGCAACTCCGGCGTTGGGATTGTAGATTTTCTTCAACTCGTCAATACTTGGCAACCGCCAGTCTGAATACCCCCCAAGTTGCAGGCTGTGGCAGTAATCCGCCGCCGGCTTCCATCTCAGGGCGAAGCCATTGTCCTTCCCCGTCCACATCAACCCCGTCGCCGGATCGGTCCAGACCCTGTTGGCATTTTCTTGCGCAACCCGCGCGCGCTCCCTTTGTTCTCTGTCCCATTCATCGCGCACGGCTTTATCGTGCGCCTCCTGCTCGGCCTTGGCCTGTGCCGCTTGCGAGGCCTTGTCTCTGGCCTCGATAAATACTTTGTCCCGCGCCTCCTGGTCAGCCTTGTCCTGTGCCTCTTTCGCGGCCTTGATTCGTGCTTCCTGAGCAGCCTTGTCCCGCGTCTCCTGAGCAGCCTTATCTTTTGCTTCCTGGTCTGCCTTGGCCTTCGCATCTGCAGCGGCCTTATCCTTTGCCTCCTGCTCGGCCTTGAGACGGGCGTCGCGCACCTGTTGAAGCGCGATGGCCAGGCTGGTCTGACCGGCGGCCTTGACTGTAACTTCGTTTTCCGCCTTGTCGAGTGCATCCTCGGTCTCGGCTGTCACGGTATGCTGGCCGGCCTTCACCTTCGCCTTCACCGAGGCTCCGGCTTCGATGTGGCCTTTCTCTGTGTCGTCCAGCGTCCAGAAGCAGGCCAGATCGCATGTAACCAGCAGCGTGGGGGCGGCAGGCTTGGCCGGTGGCGTCTTTGGCCGCAGAATCGGTCCCTCATCCTGTTGTTGTGGTTGTTGAGCTGGTTGTGCTTGTTGTGCGTATGCCATCCCCGCGCCCAGCGTCAACACCGCGATCATCAACGTCATGGATGCCCGATTCTTTGCGATCATGCCACCCTCCAGACTTAATTCGCAAAAAAGTGCTTCAGTATTCCTTATAAACCCCATCCCAATCAGAAAAGTTGCGGGAAAAAGACGGAAGGGCTAATGCTCTCGCCTCATTCATCGGCGCGGCGCACGCATAGTGCGCGGTCAAGGCCGCTGCCGGTCAGTGGGGAGGAGTACTGCTTCCCGTTGGCAAAGAGAAAAATCCACGCCTCCCACGCTG
This sequence comes from Occallatibacter sp., assembly GCA_052145195.1. Taxonomy (GTDB): domain Bacteria; phylum Acidobacteriota; class Terriglobia; order Terriglobales; family Acidobacteriaceae; genus Telmatobacter. The sequence goes on from JBKQPC010000023.1 coordinate 63,102, forward strand.
TATTCCCCTGAGTGTTGCTCCATTGCCAGCCGGATAATTGCAGGTTGCCCTTCACGTGCCAGGTTGCATCGCTGCCGCTGCCCAGTTGTCCCGCTATATCGACCTTTGGATCGTAGATGTCGCTCAGCTCGTCGATCGTTGGCAAGCGCCAGTCGGTGTAACCCGCCAGGCGCAAATGATGGCAATATGTCCTCGCCTTCTGCCAGTTCACATCGCCGCCGTTATCCTTCTTCGTCCACATCAAACGGGTTTCAGGGTCTGTCCAGATCTTGCCGGCATCCTCCCGCGCGGCTTTGTTCCGTGCCTCCAGCGCGGCTTTGTCGTTGGCCTCTTGTATAGCCTTGTCTCTCGCCTGCTGCGCAATTTTATCTTGTGCCTGCTGCACGGTTTTGTTCCGCGCATTGCGCAACGGGATAAGTTCGATGCTCACCACCGTCTGTTCGCCCGGTTTGACTTGGCTGAGTTGCTGCACCTGGTCAGCGCCGTCCTCAGTTGCGGCAACCACCATGTGCTGGCCGGCCTCGACCTTCGCCTTGGCCGAGCCTCCGGCCTCGATGCGGCCTTTTGCCTCGCCGTCCAGCTTCCAGTCGCAGGCCAGGTCGCAGATCACCAGCAGCGTAGTGCTTGGCGCAGGTTTGGGCTGCGGCTTCGGGCGCAGAATCGGCCCCTCATCCTGTTGCGCCAGAGCCGGCAAGGCCCCCACCATCAACACCGCTCCCATCGCCCAAACTGCTATCGTTCTTCCGCGCATCTTTATTTCCGATCTTTCATCCGCCTCGGCTTCATTCCTGAGGGGGCCGGCTGCCGCTACTGTGTCAGACGGAATCTTCCGCTCCCCGGCCTATTGCAAGCCGCGTAGCAGTTCGCATGCATCTTTCACTCCGCCGTCGCAAGCCTGCTTGAAGTATGTGCGCGCCTCAGCGAACTTTTTGTCGTCCTGATCTATGGTGCCGAGACTGGTGCAACTGAGCAGGTTCCCCTGCTCGCAGGCCTTCTGATAAATCTCGCGCGCCGTTTTTGCATCCGGCGGGACTCCGAGGCCCTGCGCGTAAATGTAGCCGAGGTAGTTGCAGGCATCATTCACTCCGCCGTCGCAGGCCTGCTTGAAGAATAACCTCGCCTGGGCGTATTGCTCGCTCTTGTAGGCGGCTTTGCCTTGGTCGTAAGCGCTGGGTTCCGGCGGTTTGGCCGCGAGTAGCTTTGCACTGGCCCATGTGTACACCCCACCGACTTCGGAGCTGGGCGCGCGTCCCAAGGCTGTGGCTATGGCGCGGATCTTGCTGCCGCTGGGCAGTCCCGCGATAGGCTGTGTGTACACGGGCGACGCCTCCGAGGGCGTGCTGCCATCTACGGTGTAGTGAATGACGGCGAACGGGGTTGCGTCGGTGATGGTCACCGGCAGCGACTCTGCGTAGGTGCCTTCGCCCGGCGTCAGTATCGGGACACCGGTCACCAGCAAAGGCGGCAAATACCGTAGGCCAGCCCAGCTTCCTACGCAGATTCCCATCAGAATCGTCGCAATCACCCACACCCGGCCTCCCGAGCGCCGCGGCTTGGGCTTGGCTTCCGGGACAGGCGCGGGCTTCTGTACGGGCTCGGGTTTCTGGACAGGCGGCGCTGGCGCTTCTGCAAGGGTTTTGGGGCGAGGCGAGGGCGGAGGAGCAGACAGAGCCTCCACAACGGCTGCCGCCGCGGGAAAACGCTGCTCGCGTTCGCGGGCCAGCAGGCGCATCACAATGGCTTGCAGGCCGGGATGCTCACGGGACAGCTCCGGCCGCAACAGCTCTAGCGGCGGGGGTGTTCCCTGCAAGTGCTGATACATCCAGCCTTCCATATTCTCGGCATAGTAGGGAGTTCGCCCGGCGAGCATCTCATAGAGCACGCAGCCCAGGGCGTAGAGGTCGGTGCGGCCGTCCAGTTCTTCGGCCAGCGTGCCTCGCCACTGCTCCGGCGCGGCGTACTCCGGGGTCAGCAGCAGCCCGCCTGTATGGCTTTTGTTGGTGAGGCCCTCGGTCATGGCGGCGATGCCGAAGTCCAGAACCTTGGGCTGCTCGCGGCCATCGGGCTGCGTCCCCAGCAGAATGTTCTCCGGTTTGATGTCGCGATGGATGGCGCCTCGGGCGTGGGCCGCGGACAGCCCGGCCGCTATCCCGCGGGCGATGTGCAAGGCGCGTTTGATGGGCAGCCCGTGGCGCGCCTCATCGAGCACGGAACGCAGGCTCGGCCCGTTCACGTACTCCATGGCGATGAACAGGCTGCCGTCCTCGTCCTGGTCCAGGTCGGTCACTTCAACAATATTGGGATCGCGCAACTGGTAAGATGCCCTCGCCTCACGGCGGAAGCGCTTGATGAACTTGGGATTGCGGCTCAACTCGGCGGCCAGGAACTTGAGCGCCACCTGACCGCCCAGCATCAGGTGCTCGCCCAGGTACACAATGCCCATTCCGCCTGCGCCCAGCTTGCGCACAATGCGGTATTTGCCGCGAACGATATGCCCCGGCTCCAGCTCCCGCAACTCAATCAGCATAGCCCCGTCCGTGGGGCAGGTGGCGTGCTGGTCCGGAAACGGCGTATCGCATACAGGACAGGTTTTCATGCCGCACTCTCGCCTGGCTCAGGGCCCTGCGTCCGAGAGGAGATTCGATGGCGAAAGAATATCACTGTTCCCATTCTCCGTGGCTCGATAGCCGCTCCTATTGCGGTTATCGGCGGCTGATTCCCATTCAGCACTCCCCATTCCCAACGCTCTGCGTCCAAACAATCGAGGGATAGCCCCAGCTTATCTTTTGCTTATCGGCGCATTTCACTGTGCCCCGGTTGGCCCCGGTCCGCCTCCGCCGGATACAATAGGGTTTGGGCTGCGGCAGGCGGGCGGCACTCGATTTTGTTCTTGGGAGCAGGTGCAAGTGAGAGGCATAAAATGCCGCGATTCGCGGCTTGTGTTGATTGCAGGATTGGTGATCGCGCTGGCCGCGCCCGCGCTGGCTTCTATAGGCGTACCAACGACTACGGCGCTGACCGCCGGCACCCTGAGCGGATGCGTGCAGCCTCTTACGGTCACCGTCACCGCAGGTGGATCCCCGGTCACCTCCGGCACCGTGGCCATCAATGACCAATTCAATGGCAATGCAGTCCTGGTGGCCACGCTGGCCCTCGGTTCCTCAGGTTCACTCAGCCCCTCGGTTGCCCTGGCTGCTGGCAGCCATAGCATCACCGCGAAGTTTACTGCAACCACCGGCAGCATCTACCAGAATTCCACCTCTTCGGCGGTAACTCCCAGCGTCACCACGGAGTGCGAATTTACGGTTGCTATTTCCAATTTCTCTCCGGCCTCGACCGCCAATACCCTTACCCTCACCGCCGGCCAGTCGGGATCGTTCACCATTACCGTCGCACCATCGGTGGAGTTCACCTCCACGTTGACGGCCCCCATGTTTGTCACCCTCTCCTGCTCCGGCCTGCCCGATGGGGCTGCCTGCAGCGCTACTCCAGAAAATCTGGAAATTCTCTCCACCACCCCGGAAATTTGTCCCAGCGGTTCGCTCCCCTCCGCCTGCCCGCCCACCAGCACCATGGTGATTCAGACTTACGCGGCTTCCACCGTCAAAGCCACGCCCCCAACCACGCTGGGCAACCAGTCCAATCCCATCGCCTGGGCCTTTCTGCTGCCCGGTGCTCTCGGTCTGGGCGGCCTGGCATTTGGAGCGCGCCGGCGCAGATGGCTTGCTCGCCTCTCGCTCGTGGCCCTCGTCGGTCTGGTCACCCTGCTGGGCACTACCGCCTGCAACCCCCGCTACTACTACCTGAATCACGGCCCGCCCATCAACCCCGCGACCCCGCCTGGAAGCTACAACGTGCTCGTCACCGCGCAAGCCAGCAACGGCGTCACCGCCGTTACTCAAACCACCAGCATCGTGCTGGTTGTGAATTAGCGAATCTCTGCTCAACTTTGGATTGTGTCAGGGCACGATAGGCAGTTCGGGGTTTTCAGGCTGCGGAAAAAACTCTCTTGGAGTTGCGAGAAGTATCAGGGCATGATTTTGCAGCTTGCGGAAAAAAGAATATGGAGTTGCGAGAAGCGTCAGGGCATGACTTTAGTCGTGCCGCAAATGTAAAAAATATACGTTGGGCTTTAGCCCCTGAGTGACGTGCTCATGGGTTATTGCTTTATATCTGTTTATTCTCGCCAAACATATCGTTGTGTCCGATCCTCGCATTAGCCGTCTTGATGGTCGCGCCACGAACACGGCATCTTCACCAAATTTCTATTCCCTATTCCCTGCTCCCTATTCCCTGTCTTTATCACTCCAGCTTGAACACCACCTTGATCGCTTCGCCGGTTTTCAGGTATTCCATGGCTTTCGTGAACTCGGCCAGCTTCAGGCGATGGGTAATCACCGGCTCCAGGTTGAGCTTGCCGCTGGCCAGCAGCGCCTCCATCTGGAACCACGTCTCGTACATCTTGCGTCCGTTGATGCCCTGCACCGTGGCGCCCTTGAAGATGATGTCGCGGGCAAAGTCCAGCTCGAAGGGCCGCGAAGGAATCCCCAGCAGCGAGGCGCGGCCGCCGGTCCTGAGCAGCGCAAAGCCCAGCCGGATGGCCTCTGGATGGCCGCTCATCTCCAGCAGCACATCCACGCCGGTGCCGCCCGTAGCCTCCAGAATTTTCTTCTCGGCGTTGTCGGTCGCGGGGTCCAGAACCAGGTCAGCGCCCATTGTGGCGGCCACTTCCCTGCGGTGAGCGTTCACCTCCACGGCAAAAATCCTGGCGGCTCCGCAGGCCTTGGCCACGGCTATCGAAAACAGCCCGATGGCCCCGCATCCGGTCACCAGAACGGTCTGCGCGGCGATATTCCCGGCCAGAACCGTGTGCACCGCGTTGCCCAGCGGGTCCAGCAGCGAACACCAATCCCGCGGAATCGTTGGCGACAGCTTCCAGATGTTGCTCTCCGGAATAATTACGTAGTCGGCGAAGGCCCCGTTGGCGTCCACGCCCAGTATCTTCACGTGCTGGCAGATGTGCGCCTCGCCGATGCGGCATTGCAGGCACTTGCCGCACGCCACGTGCATCTCCGCGCTCACCGGGTCGCCTTCCTTGACCGTTGTCACGCCGCGCCCCACGCCCGCCACCACGCCGGAGAACTCATGGCCAGGAATCAGCGGAGGCTTGATGCGCCCCTGCGCCCACGGATCCCAGTTGAAGATGTGCAGATCCGTCCCGCACACGCTGGCTGCCAGAACGCGAACCAGAACTTCTCCAGGACCGGGCACAGGCACAGGCACTTCTCGCAATTCAATTCCCGGCGCGGCTTGCGCTTTCACAACCGCTTGCATGGTGGCAGACATTCGCGGCAATCCTCCTGAAACAGCAAACCTACTAGTCTACCAACTGCGGCTGGGTGTGAGCCTGCTGCGTAGTGGAAAAGCGCGCGAGAAAACGGGATGTTTACTTAGTAAAACGTCTTCTCCTAACCTACCGCGCGCAGGCTATTCCCTATTCCCTATTCCCTGCTTTAACCCACCGCTGGCAGCCCCGCCAGCGCCATCGCAATCTCTTCCGCCGGATATTCGTAGTTCTCCAGCTTCCCCGCCTGGTAAGCAATATACGATTGCATGTCGAAATGCCCATGTCCGCTGAGATTGAAGAGAATCGTCCGCTGCTTGCCTTCTTTCTTGGCGCGCAGGGCTTCGGCAATGGCCACAGCGACGGCATGGTTAGCCTCCGGCGCGGGTATGATTCCCTCGGAGCGGGCAAACTGAATCCCGGCGGCAAATGCATCCAATTGCTGCACCGTGGTGGCTTCGGCCAATCCCAGCTCCAGCACGTGCGACACCAGCGGCGCCATGCCGTGGTAACGCAACCCGCCCGCATGAATTCCCGGAGGTACAAAAGTGCTGCCCAGGGTGTGCATCTTCACCAGAGGCGTCAGATGCCCGGTGTCTCCAAAGTCATAAACGAATTTTCCTTTGGTCATGCTGGGGCAGGCTGCCGGTTCCACCGCAACCACGCGCGCCTTGCTGTGCCCCTTGATCTTGCGGCCTACATACGGCATCGCCAGGCCGGCAAAGTTCGATCCGCCACCGGCGCAGGCGATCACCACATCGGGATCATCGTCCGCCAGGGCCATCTGCTCGATTGCCTCCAGGCCAATCACCGTCTGGTGCAGCAGCACGTGATTCAGCACGCTGCCCAGCGCGTACTTGGTGTGCGGATCCTTCGCCGCTATCTCCACGGCCTCTGATATCGCAATCCCCAGCGAGCCATTCGAATCCGGATGCGCCTTCAGAATCGCCCGCCCAGACTCCGTCTCCTTGCTCGGGCTGGCCGTCACTGAGGCTCCAAAAGCCTCCATCAGCGCGCGCCGATACGGCTTCTGGTCATAACTCACCCGCACCATATAGACCTTGCAATCCAGCCCGAAGAACGCGCAGGCCATGGCCAAAGCAGAACCCCATTGCCCCGCTCCCGTCTCCGTGGAAAGGTGCTTGGTGCCTTCCTTCTTGTTGTAGTAAGCCTGCGCCACGGCGGTGTTGAGCTTGTGCGAACCCGCCGGACTCACGCCCTCGTACTTGTAGTAAATATGCGCAGGCGTATCCAGCGCCTTTTCAAGCCGCCGCGCCCTGAACAGCGGCGAAGGCCGCCACTGCGCGTACAGTTGCCGTACTTCTACGGGAATCTCGATCTCCCGCTCCTGGCTCACCTCCTGCAGGATCAGGGCCATCGGAAACAGCGGACCCAGGTCCCCCGGGCCAATCGGTTTCAGCGTTCCGGGATGCAGCGGCGGCGCCATCGGCTTGGGCAGATCGGCGGCAATGTTGTACCAGGCAAGCGGAATGCGGCTTTGCGGAAGGTTGTATTGAATTGTGTCCATGCCAAATTCTATCAGCAGTAAAGGCCGCTGGAGAACAGCACCCAGCCTGTTTTACCTCTCGATGAGCGGTGGAGAGATTATTGCGGGTGCCCCAGGTCCGGGGTCCCCACGGACAGGTCTTCGTTCGTGGGGTGGAGATCCCTCGCATTTGGGGACCTGGGTTCGCATCATTCCACGTCAACGCGGATGCCCCGTCCTCATCTCGTGGAGCATTTACTGCGGAGCGCGCCTCTCTGCCGGCTGCTCCCGCGCCGCGATGAACTGGCCCGTCCAAGACCCGCCATTCAGCGTGATCCCGCCCATCACCTTGCCGTTGTCGGAGATAGCCAGCCGGTACTGATCCGTGCCTTTCAGGTGGCTCGGATCGTCCGCTTCATAGCCATTCAGCACCAGCAGCCCCTCGCCCTTTATCTCCCCCTTCACCAGTTCCGTGAGCGTCGTGCCGGCAGACTCCGCGGTCGCGTTCGAACCCGCCTTGCGCAGCGTCCACGCAATTTTCCCCCGTATGCCGCCCTCCCCGATCACCGCGCAAGTCTTGCAGCTGGGCCCTGTCTCCAGCGTCATCTCAGCCGTGAAAACCATCCCCGCCGGATTGGTCCATATGCCGCGCCACTCCCCCGCCACGCTCGCCGTTTGCGCCCCGCATGCCAGCCCTCCCAGCAATATCAAACCCGCCACAACAACCTGCTTCCTCATCGCTTTTCCTTTCCACCCATTCTGGGTGCCCCACCCTCGCGGTATCTCTGCTTACCTGTTGCCGACTATCTTCTCCGCGCGGCCATAGGAACCCAGGTTAAACACATTCGAGTAGCCCAGCGCCTTCAGCTTCTTCTTAGCCTCGCCGCTGCGCATTCCGCTCTGGCAGTGCAGCAGCAGTACCTGGCTCTTATTTTTCAGGCGGCGGGGCAGCGCGGTTTCAATCTGATCCAGAGGAAGGTTGGTGGCGCTCGGCAGGTGGCCGGCGTTGAATTCGGCAGGTGTCCGCACGTCGATCACCAGGGCTCCGCGATTCAGGTGAGCCAGCGCCTCTTTGGCGGAGATTTGGCCGGTGCGTTGAAGCAGAAAAAGAATCGCAAAAACGGCCACAAAGATGCAAATTGTTGTCCAGTTCATAGTTCCCAGCTTACTGCGTTTGGCCTGTTCTCGCACCGGCGCTTCTAGCGAAAGATTTTCTTCGGCGGCACGCCAATGCTCTCTTCTTCATGTAAACTAGACCCGCTATGAGTTGCATCTTTTGCAAGATTATTGACGGAAGCATACCCTCCAAGGCGGTCTACGAGGACGAGCTTTGCTACGCCTTCGCCGATCTCCACCCCCAGGCGCCCGTCCATGTGCTGGTGGCGCCGCGCGAACACATCACCTCGCTGGACGACATCGATAAGGCGGATGGCAAGCTGCTCGGACACCTGCTCTGGGCCGCCACCGAGGTCGCCCGCGAGAAGTTCCTGACCAAGGGCTACCGTCTGGTGGTCAACACCGGTGAAGATGGCGGTCAGACCGTCGAACATCTCCACGTCCACCTGCTCGGAGGACGCCCCCTCACCTGGCCGCCAGGATAAAGACAGGGAATAGGGAGAAGGGTATAGGGAATAGAAAAGCGGTGTTTAGCGCTTCAATCTGTTCATCATCACAACCAGCATACGGCCGACTTCGTTGGATAGGGATTCGGCTGTGAGCAGGGAATCAGGCGTACCGAAGCCCAAACCCCGCGCGATGATAAGTTGTCTCTGGACCTCTCCGTTTGAGCCTCTTGCGTGTCCGAGAACGAACAGATACTCACCTTTAGATGATTTGCCATAGCCCTCGGCATATTGCTCGGTACGGAGACGGAGGCCCGCCGCAACTGGCCGGTCAGGCCAAATTGTTCTGAAGCAGGAAAAGAAGAAGTGAGCTTGTAAATTGCAAGGCTCATCTCGGTTGCTCGCTGCCATGCCACGAGATCTTTGAAGGAATCGCCCTTTTCCTCACGCCACTATTCCCTATTCCCTATTCCCTGTTTTTCTTACGCCGGTTGCTGCGCGTATTCTTCTTCCTCTTCCATCCCATAGCGGCGCAACAAGCTGGGCAGGCTCTGCGAAAATGCCGACCGCGGCATCACCGTGTCGCACCCCGCCTCCAGCGCCTTGGCCTTCAGTTCGCCCTGCAAGTGGTTGAGAAACCCGACAATCGACGTCGATTTCTTCAGCTTGGCCTTGAACTTGGGTATCAGCGTCAACGGCTTGGCGTTCAGATTGTTCAGGTCAAAGACCAGCAGCTTGGGACGCTCGTTTTCCGGCAACTCGGTCAGTTTGGCCACCAAAGCATCCTTGTCGCCGTTCTTCACAAACTCCACCTTCACCCCCAGCTTGCGCGCCGTCTCCTGCGTCTTGGCTAGAAAGAACATATCCTCGATAAAGCAGTAGATGCGCGTGGGAGCGTCTTCGCGCACTGCCACTGTGGGCTGAGGCTCGTAGGCCTCCTGGTAATAACTGCGGCCATTGCTTGCCGTGGGGATGGTCGACGGCGGGCCGTCGGCGATGTTGCCGTTCACCAGCCGGTAGCTGTGATCCATCGGGCCCACAAACTCCCTGGGCCCCTTCTGCCGCATCTTGCGCTTGCCCTGCGGAGGAGATGAAATGCTGTTGCCCGGCTGTGCTGCAGCCGCCGCGCCCTTCTGGAAAAACTTTTTCTTTTTCCGTTCCTGATGCTGGCGCTTGACCTGATTCGCCGCAGGCCGCTGAGGCTGCGCCGCAGGCTCTGCCTGGGGCTGTTGTAATTGCTGTGCCGGGGCCGCGCCTGCTGCTTGGCTGCTCTTGTTCTTGCGCCGGCGGCGCCGCCGCCGATGCCCCTGAGACTGACCCTGCCCGTTGGCAGGTACAGGCCCCATGTCATTTTGGGGCTGCGTTAATTCTGTCGTCATGCGTTAGTGTCCTGTTGGTTCGCTTGCTGCTGTCTTCCGTTTACTGCTTCAGCCTTATCTTGCCGGCAGGTTCCTGTCCGGTGTGAGTTCCCCTGGCCCATCGCTGCGCAATTCTGCGCGGGATACACCACGGTGAATAATGAAAACCGCGCCTGGCTCTCTCAAAATGCTCTATGCCGCTTCGGGCAATCCACCGTAATGCTCAGGAGCCTCAAGCATTTTCACAGAATTCCAACCGGGGTGAGCGTTGCCCATTGTCGCTCCCGATTGAAGGCGCCGGTTCGGCTTCTGCGGCTCCGAAAACTCTCTTGTGACCTCTGTGAAATACTGTTTGCCCACCGCGCACACTAGAGCATGAAAGTACTGCTCATATGGTTGTCAGAATCGTGACGGTGAGCCAGCGCCCTTCTCGGGTGTTGCATTTCCTATGAAACTTTCGCCGCCGGCAGATTGCCAAAAAATCTCTCGCCCAGCGAAATTCCCTTGCTCGCGGCGAGCTTGCTCTTCCCCTTCGGGTGGCTCGCGTCAGCCGCTTCATAGGCAACTCTCATACTACAGAGAACTCTTACCTCTGGCAAGCAGTCTTCATGGCCGCTCGTACCCATCCAGACACTCAATAGTACCTTAAACGCAAGAAGCGCCACTCCTTAAAGAGTGGCGCTCCATATGATTGCGCTGTCACTGGCCTCCCAAATCATTCTCTGGCGGCTGGCCTCTTCGCCATACAATTACTTCAAACTTCCCCGGCCGGTTTGCCTTTTTATTAGGCCCGCTTCGTTAGCGGATTCTCTTGCCGGGTGCCTGTTCTTCTTTAGGCTGGTCAGAATTCTTCCAGCGCCTATGTATCACTGGCACTTATCCTTATGCAATCCTGGTTCCATTCTCAAATTTATTTAATTTCAATGACTTACATGCATAAAATTAGTAATAATTCTTAATTCTGGTAGTATTTCGCGCGCCTTTCTTCCATATACCATAGAAACACCCTCATCGCTGGCAGCGTGGACAGTAATGTGTTCCCCGTCCAGCCACCTCAATGCGCAGGATTGGCGTCTGGCAAAGGCGGCAGGGAAGTCCCGTGCGCTGGTAGACGGAGTGCTCCAGTTGGAAGAAGCCGCGCTCGCCGTCGGCATCCACGTAATCACTCACCGAAGATCCCCCCAGCCGGACTGCATGCTTCAGTACCTGGCGCAAAGCCAGCCGAAGTTTTTCCAATTCAGCCTTGCTCAACCGCCCGCTTTGCCGGCGCGGTCGTATGCCGGCGCGAAACAGGCTCTCGTCCGCGTAGATGTTGCCCACCCCGGAGAGCAGCTTCTGGTTGAGCAGCGCCGCCTTGATGGCCAGCTTGCGCCCGCGAAAAAGCCGGGCAAACTCCGCCGCCGTCACCTTAAGGGGATCAATCCCCGGAGCGCGAAAGCCGTCGCCGCGGCTCAGATCGCGATACTCCAGACGCCCAAATCGCCGCGGGTCCACGAAGCGAAGCTCCCGGCCGCTCAGCAAGCTCAGCCGCGCATGGGTGTGGGCAGCAACGGGAGCGTCCGGGGTAGTAACCAGCAATCTCCCCGTCATGCCCAGATGCACAATCCATTGCGCGCATGGCTGGCTGGCGCTCTCATCCAAAAGATTGCCGTCCGCAATGCCCAGCTCACAGACAATGTGTTTTCCGGTGCGATGAACCGCCAGAATCGCGCGCCCTTCAAGCCCTTTGCCCTGGCGCCCCGGCGGCGTCTTGAAGGGCTCGCGGTGACGGCCGAACCAAGCCTCGACGATGCGATCTCCGCGCACTCGCTTGTTCACTCCGCGGGCGATCGTCTCCACCTCAGGCAGCTCGGGCATGCTCAATTGTAAGGGAATTTCTCTTGCGGTGAGGAGAAGGCTTTCCCGTTCACACTTACTTGCGCTCGCCGGGTTGGCGAATCCGGCTGGACTCAGAGCTTACCATCTTCCACTTTCCCTGCGCATTGCGCACATAGACGTGGGTGTAGCGAAAGTCTCCCAGGGCCTCTCCTTCGGAGTTGGTGCCAGCCAATTGGGCAAACGATGTGACCAGCGCCGTGGTTCCATAGAAGCGCACCTTGCTGTCGGAAAGCTCGATGGCCGTGATGTGCCTTCGTCCCCCGCGCAGCCTGGCCAGAGTATCCTCTTTGGTTTGCAACGTTCCGCTGGCGGTGATGGCGACGAAATCGTCTGCCAGCAGGCCGTCCATGACGGCGGCATTTCCCGTCAGCACCGCATTCCGCCACTGTTCTTCCAGTTGGTCGATCTCGCGCCGGCTCTCGTGCTTTTCCCCACGGGGCATACCGCCGTGCTGGGGCGCGCCGCCGTGCTGAGGTGCGGCAAAAAGCGCTGCTGCATAAGCGCCCAGCGCCAGCAGAATCACAAAGGCAAAGAGCATCTGGCGGCGGTGATGCATGGAGGGGTTGAGCGCGGCGGTGAGCATACTCGAAACGGATACTATCCTCGAAAGGCCGCGCCGGTCAATCGATTTCAGCTCTAAACGCATGGTTATTCAATCAATTCTCTGCAAATCTAGTCGCATTCTTCTCTTTCCCCGGTTGAGCCGGCGCCATAACCTCAAACCAGGGCTACAAGGTTCTCGATACTGCGCTCCCGCATCTTCTGGTAGAGCCCGCATACGGCATGGTTCTTGAAGTGCTCCGACGCGCGGTGCGCCTCCAGAGCCTTCGCGTCCCGGTATTGCTCATAGATCAGAACCGTGTCCGGGTCGTCCTCCAAATGGTGCGGAATGTAGCTGATGCATCCCGGCTCCTGGCGCGAGGCGGTTGCCAGCACGCGCAGCGATTCGGCAACTTCGGCCCTGTCTTCCGTAGCAAACTTCAACCGTACGGCAAAGCTGATCATAGGAAAATTGTATCGTGAAGCTCTTGCCGCAGTCCGAAAGATTTGGCTCCGCCGGACGGTAGGGTTTTATTGTGGGATGCCGTGCAGCAAAACCGGGAATGGGGTTACGATAAAGGAAAGGAGGCGATAATGGCGTCATCCACTCTTGATTGGTCCCAGTGCCCCTTGGTCGAAATCATCCCTGGCAAAGTCAGCGGCGCGCCGCTGCTCAAGAACACACGCCTGCCGGTGGACGCCATCACCGGCAACTATGACGCTTTCCGCGAGGAAGGATTATCGCCGGAGGAGGCCATTGCCGAAACGCTGGATTGCTACCCGGAAGCTGGACGCGACGCTATCGAAGCTATTCTCAACTATCGTGCCGAACATGAACTACAGGTGCAGAATTGAAGGTTCTGTTCGATGAGGACGTACCGGCCAAGCTGGCGCGTTCCTTGCCCCGGCATGAGATACATACCGTGGTCGATATGCAATGGGGTGGTATCAAAAACGGTGCGTTGCTGACGCTGATCGAGCAGGAGCGCTTCGACATTTTTCTAACCGGTGACAAGAACATGGACAAACAGCAGCGGCTTGATGGCCGTCCGTTTGCCGTGCTGATTATGTCCGCGATTAACTGGCCGGTGATCAGGCCGCACATACATGTCATCTCTGTCGCCCTTGACGAGGCGCAATCTGGTACGGTTAAGACGATTGATTGTGGAGTATTCATTGCAGGGTTGAAATATTCAAGCGAATAAGTCAATGTGAACGAGGCGACGCCGGGCAGCTTTGCCGAGGTAGACATTCCGTTCGAGTAGGCCCTACCGCTGCCCTTCCATGACAATAGAATTATGCGTGAATCTTTTCCAAAGCCGCGGCAAACTCCGGCAGTAAAATTGTCTGGTCCCGATCCGGGCCGGTCGATACCATTCCGATTCTCGCCCCACTCTCCCGCTCCTGAAAACGCAGATACTCTCGCGCCTCCGCAGGCAGTTTGTCGAATTCCTTGATCCCCTCCGTCGAACTCCGCCAGCCCTTCAATGTTGTATAAACCGGCTTGAGCTCCTCCAGCCCCAGAACGTCGGCGGGTATCTCGTCCGTCACCTTGCCTCTAATCTCGTAGCCCACGCAAATAGGTATCTCTTCCAGCTCGTCCAGCACGTCCATCTTGGTGATCACCTGCCACTCGGCGCCGTTCACCTGGTTGGAGTAGCGAAGCAGCGGAATGTCCAGCCAGCCGCACCGTCTGGGCCGCCCCGTCACCGCGCCATACTCCATGCCGCGCGCTCGCAGTTGGTCGCCCACCGCATCCCGAATTTCCGTCGGGAACGGCCCCTCGCCCACCCGCGTCGCGTAGGCCTTGGTCACCGAGATCACCGTGCCGATGTTCGTCGGCCCCACGCCCGTTCCCGTTGCCGCCCCGCCCGCCGTCGCTGAAGACGAAGTTACAAATGGATACGTTCCGTGGTCGATGTCCAGCATCGTTCCCTGAGCCCCCTCGAACATCACGCTGCCGCCCTCGGCCAGGATCTTGTTCAGCAGCCGCCCGGTGTCGGTCACAAACGGCCGCACCAGCTCCGCCGCCGCCACGTACTCCTCGTACATCTGCTCCGAGTCCAGAGCTGTGGTCTCGTTCCCGTAGAGTGCCCAGGCAATGGCGTTTTTCTCCGCGCAGGCCGCCTCGATGTGCGCCTTCAGCAGCTCCGGCCTCAACAGGTCCACCACCCGCAGCCCGCAGCGCGCCATCTTGTCCTCATAGGCTGGCCCAATGCCCCGGCGTGTGGTGCCGATCGTCTTCCGCCCCGGCGCGCTTTCCGCTCCCAGCTCCATCATGCGGTGATAGGGCAAAATCACCTGCGCGCGGTTCGACACAAAAAGCCGCTCGTCCACGGCCACGCCCAGTTCCCGCAGCTTGGCTGACTCCTTCAAAAAAGCGATGGGGTCCAGCACCACGCCGTTGCCGATCACTCCACGGCAACCCGGCCTGAGCACTCCGCAGGGAATCAGTTGCAGCACGAATTTCTGCTCCCCGATGATGACCGTGTGCCCCGCGTTGTGTCCGCCGGCATAACGCGCCACCGCGGTAAACCGCTCGCTCAGCACGTCCACGATCTTTCCCTTGCCCTCGTCGCCCCACTGGGCGCCCAACACTACCGCTGTCTTTGCTCGCATGTTGTTCCGTTCTCTGAAGCCTGCCGTTGGAGTCCGTCTTTTGTGTGAGATGCAATCGGGTGCCCCACCCTCGCCGCGTTCTTGTTGTTGCGGCTTCGCCGTTCCCGGCAAGCGATTGTTGCTCGCTGGGGTGATCTAGGGTGGGAATCTTCGCAACGTCGCCCTCTACGATGATAAACCCTGAGTGCATTTATCGAGACGAAGAACTCCGCGCGCCGCCAGGCACAACTCAGGCAGGTATCCCGGTATCTCGCTTCTGGAATCTGGGACTCCGCCGCTTCACGCTTTCGCGGCGTATGCGGCGCGCACTTTGGCTGCCTGCGCGGCCTCGGTTTCCCGGTCCTCGCGCACCGACGTCGACAGACGCGGCTGGTCCATCTCTTTCCTCACGATGGAAAGAATCTCTCTATCTCTTTCGGATAAGCCCTTCGTTTTCATGGTTTCCCTCTTTCTGTGATAAGTTATTCAATTGCTTGCCGATTCTAACCCCGGCTCCGGTCCCAGCCTCAGCTCCACCAGAACCTCCAGCAGCGCGGCCGAGCTGCGTACGTTTCCCGAGAGAACAGAGAGTGCTTCCGCCAGTGGTGCATGCTGCGTCGCCAGCACATTCAGGCTGTCGCTGACTTTGCGGAGTTTTTTTGCTTCTAATAGAATTTCGTAGGCTGGCAAACTGCGCGGCTTTCTACGTTCCTTTAGAAAGCTGGATCGGCCTTTATCAATGCCGTCTCTCAACTTCGCTGCATGAGCCTAACAGGGTGAAGAGCCCGGTGTATGTCTCATTTGGACCATCATATGCTGAAAGCTATAATTAGTGCCCGAGAAGCGGAAATAGGCGCGAGATAGTTCATCTCGCGCCTATTTGGGGCATATTTTTGCGCCCTCCGCTTCGGAACATATACGTTTTCCAGGGGGCTCCAACCGCTCGTCGATTCGCGATTCAGATCATTACTGCACAAAGCGGGGATGGTGGTGGTCATGATGATGGTGGTGATGATGATCGTGGCCTACAGCAATCACCACCTGCGCCTGCGACGCGATAGGTGCCGCGAGGCAGAAGACAAGCATAAGTCCAAACACTAGCTTTTTCATGTTTTAGGTGTATCCTTTCCCCCAGGTCACGCTTATCTCAGTTATTTCTTCCTGGTGCAATCCTGATCGATCAGCATTAACTACCATATATGCCTAATTATGCGCCGTGTAAGTACCGCTTTATACAGTCCGATTTCTTAAGTTGCCTCTAACCCCCCAGACGATCCTTATCCTAACCTCCCGTTAGTACCGCATCAATTTGGATGCTCCACTCTCGCCGCGTTCTTGTTTTTGCGGCATCGGGGTCCCCGGCGACTGGTCTTCGTCGCTGGGGTGATCTAGGGTGGGAATCCACAAAGCTCTATTTTGAACACTATCCCCCCGCCAACACTGCGTCCGCAATCCGCGCAGCCTCCACCGCCTGCCGCACCGCATGAACCCGCACAATCGACGCCCCATGCAGGATGGCCGCTGTCATTGCCGCCACGCCGGCCGTCTCCCGAGCCTCAACCGGAGCATTGTTGCCGCCGTTCAGCGGCGCCAGCGTCCGCCCCAAAAACGACTTGCGGCTGACTCCTGCCAGCAGCGGCCTGCCCAGCGCCAGCAACTCCGCCTGCCGCGCCAGCAGCGTGTAGTTTTCCTCGAAGCGTTTGCCGAAGCCGTAGCCGGGGTCAAGCACAATGCGCTCCAACGGAATCCCCGCCACTACGGCCTTTTCCATGCTCACCGTCAACCCATCCCGCACCGTCGCCAACAATTCATCCGGCCCCAGCGGCGGTTGCGCGCTCCACTCCTCGGGCCGGCCCCGCGTGTGCATCAGCACCACTCCGCATCCAGCCTCCGCGCAAGCCGCGGCCATCTCCACATCCCACTTGAAACCGCTCACGTCGTTCACAATCTCCGCGCCCGACTGCAAAGCCGCCCGCGCCGTCGCCGCCTTGTAAGTGTCCACGGAAACGATTGCATCGGGCCGCGCGCGCAGAATCCCTTCCAGCACCGGCAATAGCCGCGCCTGCTCCTCCTCCGCGCTGACTACCGGGGCCCCCAACGACGGGTCCTTGTCGTTGGGGTGGAGAGCTGGTCTAAAAGCAGAAACAGCGGAGCTGCCCACTTGTCCAAAAGCTGAAACAGTGGAGCTGCCCGGCCGCGTGCTCTCCGCGCCCAGGTCCAGAATCTCCGCTCCCTCGTCCAGTAATCGCAGCCCATGCTCGACCGCCGCTTCCGGCTCAAGAAACTGCCCGCCATCGCTGAACGAATCCGGCGTGATGTTCACAATGCCCATCACCAGCGTCCGCCGCCCCAGTTCCAGCGTGCGGCTGCGCAGTTGCCAGAGCGTAACTTTGCGCATGAAAATGGTCACTCCTCTTTGCCTACCCTCGATGAGTCGCGCAATGCGCTCATAATCAAATCGTCGCGATCCTGGAATTAACATTCCCTTTTGATGGTACGCCGCGGACTCTTCCCCTCCTGCTAAACTCCCTCCATGATGCACCTTCGTCCCTTCCCCGCGCTCCTGCTGGCTCTTGCACTCTCCTCTTCCTCTGGCCTGGCAGCACAGCCCCCGGCGCAACCCAGCGGCAATTCCCCGGCGCAGGCCTTTCCAACCACCGCTCCTCTGGCCGGCCGCATCAACGCCATTCTGGCCGACCCAGCTTTGAGCCACGCCCAATTCGGCATCAGCGTCACCACCCTTGACGGCCAGCCGCTCTATGGACTGAACGAGAGCCGCCTCTTCACCCCAGCCTCGAACGCCAAGCTCGTCACCACCGCCGCCGCCTTTGCTCTGCTGCCCGTCGAAACCCTCACCTGGACCACCAACGTGGTGGCCGATGGCGAGATCGACAGCGACGGTGTCCTGCACGGCGACCTGATCTTGCTCGGCGCTGGCGATCCTACTCTGAGCGCCCGCAATTACCCTTACCGCGTGCCTGCGCCCGCAACCACAGCCGCCAACCCAGCGCCGCCGCCCAATGTCACTGAGCCGCTTCAGCAGTTAGCCCGTCAGGTGGAACACGCCGGCGTGAACGTCGTCCAAGGCAATGTGATAGGCGACGATAGTTTCTTCCTTGACGAGCCCTACGGCGCGTTCTGGGCCTGGGACGATCTGCAATGGGACTACGGCGCGCCCATCTCCGCCCTCACTTTCAACGAGAACACCGTGCAGTTGTCGCTGACCGCCGACCCCGACAACCCGGCAGCGACGCTCGCCGCGTGGACCCCGAATCTGAACTACTACACGCTGAACAACTCAACCACGCTTGCGCAAAGCGGCGAGCCCGCGCACCCCGTCCTCGACCTCCGTCCCGGAAGCACGATGGTCCGCGCCTGGGGAACCGTTTCGCCCGCGGGCTTTCATCCCGACCTGGCCGTCAACGACCCCGCCGAATTCACTGCCATTGCATTTAGGGAAGCGCTTCGCAACCGAAACATCACAGTCTGGGGCGCCGCAGTCTCCCGTCATCGGCTTTCCAATGCAACCGTCGAATTTGCCGATGAGCGCGCCCAGCCGCTCCAGCTCACACGCTCTACTCTATCCACCATCGCCGCGCCGACTGAAGGCCGCAGAGTGCTCGCCTCGCGCGTCTCCGTGCCCGTCAGCCAGGACCTCACGCTCATCAACAAGATCAGCCAAAACCTCCACGCCGAACTGCTGCTGCGCCTGTTGGGCAAGGTCCACGGTACCGGCGGCAGTTTTGCCGAGGGCGCACGCGTCGTACGCCAGTTCCTCGTCGATGCCGGCGTGGACGACAACGATTTCTTCTTCTATGACGGCTCCGGCATGAGCCCCGACGACCGCATCGCTCCTCGCGCCATGACGCAACTGCTGGCCTACGCCGCGCGCCAGCCATGGGGCCCTGCCTTGCGCAACACCCTGCCCATCGCCGGCGTGGACGGCACACTCTCCGACCGCTTCAATAACTCGCCGCTCAAGGGCCGCCTGTGGGCCAAAACCGGCACACATAACGAAGCCAATGCCCTCTCCGGATACCTCACCGCCTCGAGCGGCAGGACCATCGCCTTCTCCATCCTCGTCAACGGACACCGCCCCGGCAGCAACGCCGAACTCCAGGCCATTGACCGCATCGCCGAAGCCATCGCCGCCGCGGAGTAACCCCGAATTATGAACAACGAAAACAACATGAACCCCGCCCAACCGCCGCGCCAAAATCGCTTCCCGCTCCCCGGCCTCGTCGCCATCAGCCTTTATCTGCTGCTGATCTCCGGCGGCATCATCTTTGGCGTGGTCGTCACCCACACGAATTCTCCGCTTTTTCTCCTCTTGACCGCCGCCTTCATCGCCGCCGCCGCCGGCCTGCTGATGCTCTTCCGCTGGGCATGGGCCATGGCTCTCGGCGCGGTCTTCCTGATGGCCGTTTATAACCTCTGGTCTTTCGCCGGCCTGCACGAGCCATCCTTTCTCGTACAGGGCCTGCTCAACCTCGTCTTCTTCCTTTACTTAATCCGGACTGATGTCCGCAATAAGCTGCGATAGCGAGAGTAGCGCGTTCTCCATCATCCCTCCCGCTACAATGAAAATGTGACAGAACTGGTCCAGATCACCCCAGCCCGTATCGCTCCCGCGCCCAAGCCCGCTTGGCTCAAGGCCCGTGCCCCGGTGGGCGAGAACTACCACTCGCTCAAGCAACTGGCCCGCTCCCTCCAACTCCACACCGTCTGCGAAAGCGCCCACTGCCCCAACATCGGCGAGTGCTGGCAGCACAAAACCGCCACCTTCATGATGCTGGGCAATCTCTGCACTCGCCGCTGCGGATTCTGCGCCGTGCCCAAAGGCCGCCCCGCGCCCATCGACTTCGACGAGCCGCGCCGTGTCGCGGAGGCAGTTGCTGCTTTAGGGCTGCTCCACGCAGTGGTCACCAGCGTCAATCGCGACGACGATCTCCTCGGCGGTGCCCGCGCCTTCGCATTGGTCATCGCGGAGATTCGCCGCCAGGCCCCCGCAGCCCGCGTCGAAGTTCTCATCCCCGACTTTCAGGGCAACCCCGACGCCATCCGCACCGTCGTCGATGCCCGCCCCGACGTACTCAACCACAACATCGAGTCCGTCCCCCGCCTCTACCGCGCCGTCCGCTCCGGCGCGCGATACGAGCGCTCTCTTGAGTTATTGCGCTACTCCAAATCTCTGCGCCCCGAAGGCCTCACCAAATCCGGCGTCATGGTCGGCCTCGGTGAAGAGACCTCAGAGCTGCTCCAAGTCTTCCGCGACCTAGCCCGCGCCGGCTGCGACATCCTCACCATCGGCCAGTATCTGCGCCCCTCGCGAGACCACCTGCCCATGGCTCGCCTCTACACCCCGCGCGAGTTTGCCGAGCTCAAATCCGAAGCCCTCCGCATGGGCTTCCGCCACGTAGAATCCGGCCCCCTGGTCCGCTCCAGCTATCACGCCCACGAACAAGCAGTCTCGGTCCAGGCCGCCGCAACCGGGCTAACTGCGCTGGCGTAGCTGCTACGCGTTCTCTGCAAGAAACTCCGCCGGAGTCACAATGCGGATTCCCTCATAGGAACCCAGCGTCAACAAATCCTTATCGCCGGAAACAATCACCTGCGCTCCAGCCAACGCCGCGCACTCCAAAACCATATCGTCGTTCGGATCGCGGCAGACATGAATATTCCCTTCTAACTCGACGTGAACCGATTTGGCCAAAAAGAAGTCAAGCCGGTACTGAACCGAGGTGGGTTGCCAATCAAATTTTGTTGTGAGAACCCGAATAATCTCTTGTTTTATTTCATCGCAAGTCGCTACGATGTACCGGTTGCGCGCAAGCTCGAGTGCAAGAATGGGTGGACTCTGGCGACGCTCATAGTGCATCGCGGAAATCCACACGCTCGTGTCGAAGACAACGATCACTTGGCGGCAAGAGCCTGCTTGGCTTCCCTCTCCGCCTTCATCTCAGCGCGAACCTCTTTAATCAACTGTGGAATATCTTCCTCCGTATACCCCATCGGGTTGCGGGTCTTTGCGTACTCGCCCATCTCATCGATGAACCGCGCTACTTGGTGCTCGTTGTACGCTCGGAAGGCCTCACGCATCAACTCGCTCATGGTGCGGTTCTCCTGCTTGGCGAGGGCTTGGGCTGACGCAGCCATCTCCGGCGGCATGGAGATGGTAAACGCGCGCGAGCGGCGGTTTGTGGGCATAGCTGTCTCCTGTATGACAGTATAATGGATTGTCATATTGGCCGCAATCCCCGTTCAAGCACTCACCTCCAGTACTTCATTCAGCCCCAAGTCTTTTCCCCCGCCCCCGATTCGCTAATATAGTCTGTTGAATGTAAGCGAGGACACTCCCTATGGCACTCTCCATCATGGCCGGTATTCCGGCGCTCAAGGATCTCAACGCAGACCTCCGCCACCGCATGGACCAATCCGTGGCCACCTTCCAGGCCAGCCTGGCCGCCACCCGCTCCGGCCGCGCCAGCGTCCACATGCTCGACCAGGTCAAGGTGGACTACTACGGCACCAGCACCCCTCTCAACCAGCTCGCCCAGCTCTCCGCCCCCGAGCCGCAACTGATCGTCATCTCTCCCTATGACCCCAACATTCTCAAGGAGATTGAGAAGTCCATCCGCGTCGCCGATCTCGGCTTCAACCCCATCTCCGACGGCAAGGTGCTGCGCGTCCCCGTCCCCCCCATGACCGAGGAGCGCCGCCGCGAGGTGGTCAAGCACATCAACCGCGACCTCGAGGAGCATCGCACCGCCGTCCGCAACGTCCGCCGCGACGGCAACGAAGCCCTCAAAAAAATGGCCAAAGAAAAAAAGATCAGCGAGGACGAGGAGAAGCGCGCCCTCGAAGAGGTCCAGAAAATGACCGATGAAGAGATCCGCCGCATGGAAGAACTCTCCCACAAAAAAGAAGCCGAAGTCATGCAGGTGTGAGCGCGAAATGAGTGTCAAGTATGAAGTTCATCCAAGAGATGCCCTGTGATTGTGGAGGTAGCTTTCCGTTCGTTACTTATGGAGACGCTCCTTGGCCTACGGTTGTGTGTCCAAAGTGCGGAGCAGCAGCAGGACAAATAAATCCGTTAAGTGTAAGTGTGACAGCTGAGCGACTCTTGAATCGGAGTAAGGCTGAATTGAAATGTGGTGATTTCAGTTTGTCAATAGTTATAGGCACGATGGCAGTTGAGTCCTTTATGACGCGACTTTTTCTCAGGGTCAAAGGCATGGACAATTACGCTGCAACTTTCACTTGGCCTACAGAAGCGGACGAAAAAGAATGGGAAGTTGAGTACCCGAAGAAAGGCGGTTTCACCATTCCAGCAGACTTTGTTTCTAAGGCAACAACAGGAATGGTGTTTGACGACTTTATTGCGAAGAATCCGGTCGCAAACAAGATCATGGCTGGATTTCCCGAAGCGGCCAGTCTTTCCGTAAAACAATATTTCCAGAACACACTTTTCTATTTACGTAATCGCATTGTGCATTGGGGATATGTGAATACCAGTCAGGCTGAAGCGGAGCAGTGCCATAGATTAGCCGTCGCCCTAGTCTCTATTCTCAGAGAAATGGATCGACTGAAATATGCCGGTATTTAGAATTGTGTGACTTATGCTGGCGCTTCAACTATGGCTTATTGGACCTGGGAAACCACGAACCCATGGCGCGCAAGCGTCGCCCGCCTGGACGGCTAGTCCCCCCACCGCAGGTGGCTACGCCGCCGCGCTGACAGAAAGCGGCTTCACTTTCTTGCGCTTCTTTTGGGAGGCGATCCACAAATCACGCTGGGACTGAAGACGGAGCCAGAGTTCGGGATCGGTGTTAAAGGTTTCCGCAATTCGTAAGGCCATTTCTGATGAAACGGCTGCCTTTCCATTCAAAACCCGCGAAAGCGCGGGCCGAGTGATGCCCATGTGCCGCGCGACTTCGGTCACAGAACGACCCTCAAGATAGTAGGCGAGAAGCCTTCCGGGATGTGGTGGGTTGTACATCTGCATGGCGCAAACTCCTTTCGTCAGTGGTAGTCCTGATAATCGACGAGGATGGCGTCTTCTCCCTCGAAGGTAAACGTAAGCCGCCAGTTTCCACTGACGCTTACCGCCCAGTGGCCGGTGAGATCACCGCTTAATGCGTGAAATTGCCATCCAGGAAACTTCATATGCTCCGGCCTTGTGGCGACGTTCAATGCGCCAAGTTGGTCAAAGAGTTTCACGGCATGACTGGGTTGAATTCCAGCCTTCGAGCCGGTCAGAAAGAACTTCTCGATCCCCTTATGCCGGAAACTGCGTATCATCCTGCAAGCATTGTACTGCGTAACGCCACGCTGCACAATAGGCCTAAGAAACGATCTACTTCTTCGCCCGCTTATAAAACGGCGTCGCCACCTGCTTAGCCTGCACCCGATTAGCCCGCACCTGCACCAGCACATATTGGCTTCCTGTTTCGGCCATCTTCGACCGTATCCCTGCCGAAGCCTTATTTGTCTTTATCAGCGGCAATATCTCCACGCGTCTTGAGAATTCAGAGGAAGGGATTCCGAACCTGCAGGGTTCCGAACCTCTGACCCTGCTGGAGATCCTCCGTAAAAAGCAGATCGCACCGAGCCTGCATCGCAGCCGAGACGATCAAGGCGTCGTACCACGAAAGCCTGCTTTGAGATTGGAGATGCAATGCCTCTACATACAGTGCCTGTGACGAATGTACGGAGAGCAACGGGCGGAAGACCGTGATCAGATATTGCTCGGCGTCCGCGGCCTGCATCGGTTGGGAGAACCGTCTCAAGGCCACATTGAAAAATTCCTGCACCACTTGATAGCTGATGACGCCCTTCTGCGTTGTCAGGGCCTCGTGGATGAGTTGCTTGGCTCTCTGGGCTTTCGTGGCGGCACTTTGATCGAACGAATAAACGAAGATATTCGTATCCAGATAGAATCTATCGCTCATTCAATTCGTCCCTGCTGAAGTGCCGGCCCGCATCGACATGTTGAAGGCGCTTCATCAGCGCTTCGTATCCCTGTGCGTCTCCCGTGCTCTGAACAAATTGTGCCAGCCATTCACGGAATGCCTCGTTCACTGTTCTGCGCTGCCCCCGCGCGATCAAGCGTGCCCGCTCGATCAGGTCCTCATCGGCACTCAAGGTGATATTTTTCATACGAATATAGTGTACACTATTCTCGTGTAGTTGTCGAGATAGTCTCTGTTCTTTCAAGGTCCAGGGCTGCATCTAAGGTTTTACTCTTTGTGAGTCAGGATTCCCTTGGCTATCTAAAGCCGGATTCCAATTCTTCCGAACTCTTGTCGCGGAAGGGCGGGATAACACCACCCTATTTCTTCACCCGCTTATAAAACGGCGCCGCCACCTGCTTAGCCCGCACCCGATTCGCCCTCACCTGCACCAGCACATCCGCGCCGCTTGCAGCCACACTCGCCGGAACCAGCGCAAAAGCAATGTTGGTCTTCAAAAACGGCGCGGGCGATCCGGATGTAATTGTGCCAACTTGCTCCCCGTCCAAAGACAGCACGAAGTGCCCATCGCGCGCAATCCCCCGCTCCACCATCTCCAGCCCCACCAGCTTGCGCTTCGGCCCGCCCGCCGCCTGCACCTTGAGCAGCGCCTCGCGCCCGATAAACTCGCCCTTCTCCAACTTCAGCCAGCGCTCCAGCCCGCCCTCAAACACATTGATCGAGTCCGAAATCTCGTGCCCGTAGAGCGGCATCCCCGCCTCCAGCCGCAGAGTGTTGCGCGCCCCCAGCCCGCATGGCCGAATCCCAAACTCCGCACCCGCCTCCAGCAGTGCATTCCAAACTTTTTCCGTCGTCGCCACATCGCTCGGCAGATAAATCTCGAATCCGTCCTCGCCCGTGTAGCCCGAGCGCGCGATCATCACATTCGTCACGCCCGCCACCTCTCCAAAGGTGAACCAATAATTCTTAATCGTAGCCAGATCAACCTTCGTCAGCTTCTGCAGTGTCTCCAACCCGCGTGGCCCCTGCACCGCCAGTTGCGAATAGCTTGCCGAATCGTCGCTGATCTGGACCAGAGGCTTAGACGGCCACGTATCAATCTGCCAGCGAATCCATGCAAAATCTTTTTCCCTGGTTCCGGCGTTCACCACCATCAAAAACTCATACTGGCCGATGCGATAAACCAGCACGTCATCCACAAAGCAGCCCTCCTGCGTCAGCAGAGCGGAGTACTGTGCCTGCCCATCCTTCAGCCGCGACGCATCGTTCATGGTCAGGTACTGCACCGCGGCCAGCGCTCCAGGTCCGCGGAAGCGAATCTCGCCCATGTGGCTCACGTCGAACAATCCCACGCCGCTGCGAACCGCCATGTGTTCCGCAATCAGCCCCCCTCCATTCGAGGGATACTCCACCGGCATATCCCACCCGCCAAAATCCACCATCTTGGCCTTCAACGCGCGATGCGCGGCGTTCAGTGCGGTCTTCTTCTGCGGGACGGCGATTGGCGATGCAGATTCACTCATAACTCTTCCTTTCGGCGGTGTTGTCGCACCTGTAACCATAGTGACGCACCGGCTCAGGGGTCAAACCCCTGATCCTGACGCGCCATCAAGTGCAACTTATTTGGTATCATCGTATCTAATAATTACAGCGGCCGGGCAACACTCTCCCCGCCCGTGGAGGGATCGAGGTACTCGGATGACCACCTCATTTGCAACGGCATTCGCTTTGGCGTGCTTCGGCATGTTTCGTACTTTTCATGCCGGCCGGGGCAACGGCTTCATCTGGCTGTTGGTTGGATTGGTGATCGTCTGTTTGCTCGCCTGGATCTTCAGTTGGGTCAACAAGCGTCCTTCAGCATAAGAACAGGCGCCGCTCCTCACCGCCTCCGCGCCCGCCAAAACGAGCTCACGCCCAGATAGAAAAAAACCGCCATAATCCCTGCGGCAGCCAAAAAATTCTTATCATAGGGGCCACCCAGGTGGCTTGGCCGGTGGCGCCACAGGGGCAGGGCAGCGGCCACTACAAACAATAAGAAAAAGCTGCCCGTCACCTCCAGCCACAAAATTCCGCCCACCCGGCGAAAGGGTCGCAAAAATCCCCCCATGCCGCGCGCCACGCCCTTTGCCGTCCGTCCCGCCACCTGCCCTTTCGCCCGCGCATCTGCCGCGCCAGCTGCCTGCCCGCGCGCAGCTTCACCCGCGACATTTTGTTCTTTTTGTGCAACTTGTCCAGCATGTCCAGCCTGTCCAACTTGCCCAGCAGCAGCCGCGCCGGCCGTCTGCGTCCCGCCTGCCAGCTTCTGCCCGGCCATACGCCCGGCAACCCGCAGCCCAATTCCCAAAACCCGCCCTATATTCTTAGCTTCCATTCCGTTATGATGGTAGCAGCGGTCCCCTCGCCGCTACGTAGCAGGCTTTTTTTCAGAGGCCCACTTGCTCGCGGGCCGCTGCCGAAGTAAGGTAGATTAATCCCATGCTGCTGCCCCGCATCCTCCGCGTAAGCCGCAGCCCCTGGAGGGACCTGTGACAACACGTCTGCGCGAACTCATTCAGCAACTAGGCGAGGCCATCAATGAGGCGGTCACCGAGAACGAGCAGATCGCCGGCGTCGTGCAAGACATCCGTCATCACGGCTACGATGTGCTGCTCATGCTCGAAGCCTCCATCGCGCTCAACGACCTCTCTGAAAAAGAAGCCGCCCAGGTCGAAGTCCCCGCCGGCCGCAACCTCGACCAGCCCTTCTCGCAAAACGATCTCAGCTTCCTGCGCCAGTTACGCATCTCCGTCGCCGGAGAAAATCTCATCAGCGAAAAGCACGAAGACCAAGGCCCCTCCGCCAGCTAGTTCGTACTCTCAACTAGCCCGCACTCTCAATTGATATTGGGTGCCCCCGGTCCCTAGCATTTAGGGACCGGGGATGTTTATAGATTGTCATCCTGCGTGCAGTCCGCCGCATGTTTTGTATCAGTCGTTCACAGGCTTCGCCGACCAAATGTAGCGCCGGCCTCCCGGCCGGCTGTAGTGTGAACCTCCCGGTTCACGCTTGTTTCTTTTTAGGGCGCGACTTCATTGGGATCCCATCGATTCGGGATCCCCATCGAGCGATCTTTGCTCGCTGGGGTGAAGGGACAGGTCTTCGTCGATGGTGTGACTACTCCCTATTCCCTACTCCCTATTCCCTACTCCCTGTCGTTATCCTCCACATCCTGCCGGCTGATCGCCTCCGCAAACGCCCGCGCCACAACTTCCGCCGAATCGCTCATGACGGTATTGTAACCATGCCGCGCGCCTCCCAGCGGGAGGCAATGAAAATAGCACAGGACTTGGGGTTCCAGGCGAGAGATATATGCATATTTGAGAGGGGAGAAACAGCCCGTCAGCGCTCAAACCCTCTTGTCGTAAAGATTCTTCCATTCACGCGCCACTTCGGGCAACCGAGTCAGGACTTCACGCCCGAAGATTACTTCATCAACAAAATCCATGTGCAAGATGTCGATCATGCGGCAAAGATACGAACGACCGCATTGCCACCACGTAAAGTGGTCGTCAAGAAACAGCAGATGGTGGACCTTGCGGCCTGTCTCCGCTTCAAGTTCTTCCAACTCCATCCCATCCAGCAGCGTTTCATACACGCCATCGGCGACGCGGCTGCCAAATGTCGTTGTGTAATAGTATTCCTTGATTTCCCATATCCCCACAGGGTTGACAACTGATGGGAATGCGCCATCAACGCGCCGCGCCAAGGTTCGTTGCGGCATTGCATTCCTCGTCATCGTGGTTAAACTTCTCGGATCGTAATCGCAGGGCGCATCTCCGATATTAGATTCGAAAAGCATGTTCACAATGCCAGTCAGAAATGCGTAATTTTTCTTTTTGCCTTTCTGTTTGTTCATGGGTAATGGACATTTGGGTTTCAATTTTGCTTTAAGTCGCTTGAATTCGGCTTGCGCGGCGGCCTTGTCCATCAATTGTCCTTGAACGGTGTCGTTCAGAATATTCGCGCGATAATTGAAATACGCAAAAAGCAGTTGACCAAATGAAGTGAGGTTACCAGCGGTATCCGCGATGTGAGCTGTGTCTAACCCCAATCGCTGAAACTGTTCGCGTGTCTCATCTAATGTAGGGACACGGATGGCGCTCGTACGCCGATCGGTGTAACCTACTTCCTGGCTGATAGTTCGGACGTGCGCCCAGAACTCTCTTGGTTGTCGTACAAAGCGCGGATCAGCCTTCAAGATAACGCCTCACGAACTCCGTCAGCGGAATTCCTACCGCCTTGCAGACGGCCTCCAACTCAATCAGGTCCAGGCGCTGCTCACCGTTTTCGTATTTCGAAACATACGACTGAGTCTGGCCAATGCTCTCGGAAATCTGTCCCTGCGTGAGCTTGGCCTCAACGCGGACCTGACGTAGAAGCGCGGCCAAGCGACGTTTCTTCATGGACACAACCATATATTCTGGTTTAGAATATTCAAAGTTCGAATATGACTGCTCCAGGGTGGAAGATCACAACAATGCCTAGAACTGCAACAGCATCACAAGCGTCGCTCTTCGCACCCGAAGAGTATTTTCTTCAGGATAAGCCATTCCGCGCTCAACTTCTCAAATGGATCGGGAATAAGCAGAAGCAGGCAGATGCGATCATCCGGCATTTTCCAAGACGCTACGGAACTTATTTCGAGCCGTTCTTGGGTAGTGGTGGAGTTCTAGGGGTTCTCGCGCCGGAGAACGCGGTTGCAAGCGATAGTTTTTCTCCATTAATGGAGATTTGGCAAATGCTTCATGAAGACAAAGAGGGACTTAAGAGTCAATATGCTGATCGATACGCCCTGCTTGAAGCAATTGGGAAAGAAAAATGCTACATCAGGATACTCGCAAGCTACAACGCGAGGCCGAATGGTCCTGATCTGCTGTTTTTGTGCCGAGCATGTTACGGAGGTGTCGTTCGTTTCCGCAAGAATGACGGTTATATGAGTACTCCGGTTGGAATCCATTTTCCAATTTCACCGGAGAGCTTCGCGCATCGGGTCGATGTTTGGTACACACGTACCAGAGGAACCCGCTTTATTTGCGCTGACTTTGCCGAATCTATGGCGCTCGCCGCAGAGGGAGATCTCGTCTACTGTGATCCCCCGTATGTTGATAGTCAAACAATTCTTTACGGGGCGCAGGGCTTTTCGGTTAATCGCCTCTTCGACGCCATCGCGGATTGCAAGGCGCGAGGAGTGAATGTTGTGTTAAGCATCGACGGTACTAAGTACTCTGGCCGCAAACTCTGTGACGTGCCGATACCGGAAAACCTGTTTCAACACGAGGTATTTCTTGCACTTGGACGTTCAATGCTCAAGCGATTCCAAATGAATGGCCGTAGTCTCGAAGAACACGAGGTAACGGACCGGTTATTGCTTACCTACTGAATCGGCCGTCGACTACATAATCTCCGACAGAATTGACTGCGTCCTTGGATTGATCCGCGAGTTTCGACTAGTCACCTCCTAGCCTGTCCCAACCCTACCACCTACGATAACGACGGAAGTCCCCATCGAGGAAAACCATGCCGCTCACAGGAGAAGTCACATGACGATCAAGACAAGCTCCTATCGCCAATCTCTTTTGGCTGCACTGCTGGACCCAGATGAGGCCATGGCCTATCTCAATGCCACACTCGAAGATTCTCCGGAAGCCTTCCTCAAAGCCCTGAAGAATGTCGCCCAGACACGTCAAATGGCCAAAGTCGCTGGGTACTCTATGTCATGAATTTGTGACATGGGAAACCGCGACTCCCAATTCCCTAAGCTGAAGGCCGCTAGCCCCACCGCAGGTGGCCTGGACGGCCAGTCCTCTACAATAAGTAAGGAAGCACCACGAGGAAAACCATGCCGCTCTCCGGAGAAGCCATTCGCCTGATGAACTACATTGACGACGTAGCCGTAACCCTGCGTCGCATCCTGGCCACCATCCCCACCCTCACCGCCGAGGAGCGCGCCCGCGTCGCCGAGCACCTGCTCAACACCAAGCCCAACGCGCAGGACGTGGCCGAGGCCCTGATCGCGCGCCGCTAGCGCCCGCTCGCGCCCAACCCCGTCGCCATCCCCGGAGACTGCCCGGTCAACCCGCCGTCTTTCTATTCCCTATTCCGTGCCTCATCTCCACCGGCCAGAAACCGCGCCATCATCCCCGATATCCGTTCCCAGTTCGCGCTCTCCCGCGCCATCTCTTTCCGCCCCATCGGGGTCAGCGCATAAAACCTTGCTCGCCGCCTGCTCGCCGACACTCCCCATTCCGCCCTGATCCATCCCCGTTTCTGCAAGCGCTCGAGCGCCGGATGGATAGTCCCCTGATTCAACCGCAGCCCGCTGCCGCTCTCTTCGCCGCCGCTTACCTCTTCAATCCGCCGAGCAATGCCGTAGCCATGCATCGGCCCCATCGCCTCAATAGTCTTCAGAACCATCAGGTCCAGCGTCCCTTGCAAAACCTCCGGCCTGATCGTGTCCATCTGTAGCGCTCCAATCTTAGCTCGGCCATCTGCAACGCTTCAATCTGCTCTTATCCATTCGCTCTAACCCGTTCCAAATCTTCAATCTCATCTTGAATTGCAGCGCCTACAAACATGGTCTTCAATTTGCTTTTGTCCACAAGACTCTTATCTCATTTTTGACGGAGCTCATCAGGGAGGTCCGCATGATTTCCACTCATCAACTTGCAAAACCTCCAACCTCATTTCGCGCATCAGCTATGTTCCGATCCCATTTCGTCATCGACAAGCGCAAATCTCATACCAACTCACATAGCCTTCTATCTGCACTCGCCCGTCTGCCTTCACCTGTTGTCTTTCTACATGTACAATGAGTCGAGACATGTTGATTGTCAACAGAAACCTCCCGCAAGGATGAAACCAACAATCCCTCTCTAAAAAATGACAACTAAGTAATTTACAGTCGTTCGACCAATTCCGGTGAGTGTACCTCACCAGTGTCAGAAAACCGGATAGCTGTAGCTAACCACTTTTCAAAAACCGGTTAGCTACAGAGCACCACTTTTCGGATCTGATTGATTATTGGAAGCTGTCATTTTGAGCTCAGCACTTGCTCGTAATATTGCACGTAGTGCGGCACCACCAGCGAGGAGCAAAACCGCTTCTGCGCCATCTTGCGCCCCGCCTCGCGCATAGCATTGAGCCGGTCTCGATCCTTCAGCAGGCTCACCGCTCCCGCGGCCATATCTTCCACATTCCCAACGGGATACAGCAGCCCCGTCACCCCGTCGTCGATCAGCTCCGGCACTCCGCCCACACGCGTCGCAATCGACGGAACCTTGCATGCCATGGCCTCCAGAGCCGCTAGCCCAAAGGACTCCAGCTCGCTCGGCATCACCATCAAATCGGCCAGCGGCAGCAGCTCGTTCACCCGCTCCTGTTTTCCCATAAAGTGAACCTTTTCATTGATATGCAGATCATGCGCCAGCCACTCCGCCGCCGACCGCTCCGGCCCGTCGCCTACCAGAACCAGTTGCGCCGGAAGCTCCCGCGCCACCAGCGCAAAGACCTTCACCACGTCCACCACCCGCTTAACCGCCCTGAAATTAGAGAGATGCATCAGAATCGCCTCGCCCGGCGCAGCCAGCTTCCTGCGCGCCTCCGCCCGCGCAGCCTCATCTTTGATGGGCACATACTCGTCGCAATTCACAAAGTTCGAAATCACTTCAATGGGCTTTGTGATGCCGAAATGAGTGATCGTTTCCTCCTTTAGATAGTTGGAGATAGAGGTGACTCCATCGCTCTCCTGAATGGCGTACCGGGTGATCGGCAGGTAGCTGCGGTCCAGACCAACCAGCGTGATGTCCGTGCCGTGCAGCGTGGTCACGAAGGGCAGCCGCCGCCCCCGCGCGGCCAGCATCTGCCGCGCCAGCAGCGCACTCACCGAGTGGGGAATGGCGTAATGCACGTGCAGCAGGTCAAGTTCATAGTATTCAGCAACTTCCGCCATCCGCGAAGCCAGCGCCAGGTCGTAGGGTGGGAACTCGAAAAGCGGATAACTGGAGACCGGAACCTCGTGATAAAGGATGCCGTTGTCCCGTCCGCTCAGCCGAAAGGGCTGCGAATACGAGATAAAATGCACCTCGTGGCCCCGCGCCGCCAACTCGATACCCAACTCCGTGGCCACCACGCCCGAGCCGCCGTAGGTGGGATAACACGTAATGCCAATGCGCATAAACCCTTCTTATTCAGTAGTTTTTTGCAAGGCTATGACTTTGACGCCCTTGAGTGCGCGGAAGATGCAGAATGCAAATCCGCGAAGGATATTCGCTCAATGCAGTGAAAGTTCTCCAAAGCGAGAAGTGCCTGCCGCTCGATCTCCCGCGAGGCCAGCAGCCGTGTGTGGACCTGGGCAAGGTCTGAGTCATTGTAGCCGGGATGCGTGACCAGCTCCCACGTGCCCTCGAGCAGGTTCCGAAGCAGGGAATTAACTGTTTTAGAATCAAGAGTTCCCGTCGCCAGCACACCGATGGCGCCGTCTGTAGTCGTAAAACCCTCCTCCGCAACAATGCGACGAAAAGCAGGTTCCAGCAGCCGCAGCAGCCGCACCTCCGCCCGCCGCAGCCACGGCGCTCCGGGCGTGGTGTGCAAACTCCACGCCGGCTCGAAGGGATTGCGGATGGCGCGTATTCCGGCTCTTTCCGCCGCGCGCAACACAGGCCTGAGCACGGCAGGAAACATATGCGCGTGCTTGTGCGTGTCGATGTGTGTCATCTGTAGGCCGCGTTGTTGTAGCAGGGCGATCTGCGCGGCGGTCTCGGCTTCAATCTCGGAAGAACGGATGCGCCCGGTAATCAACAGTTTGAGGAATACTCTCAACTTAGGATGGAAGCGGCCCGTTTGCGGATCTGCAAGTGTGGGAAGGCTTTGCGCGCCAATCACCGGCTCGCCATCCACCAGAACCACGTGGCAGCCGACGTCCAGCGAAGGCGTGGCGCGAGCCAGCTTAATAGCTTCATCGGTGGCCGAGGCTCTGGCCATCAGCGAGGCGCTGGTCAGCACTCCGGCCCGATGCAGCTCGAGGATGGCGCGGTTAACTCCGGAGGTCACTCCAAAGTCGTCGGCATTGAGGATGAGACGGCCCACGGGGTGAGTCTATCAACTAAAGCGCGCAAAAAAAGCTGTGCATTGAACGAAAGTTTTATTTGCAAAAAA
The DNA here is from genome assembly GCA_052145195.1 of Occallatibacter sp. GTDB lineage: Bacteria > Acidobacteriota > Terriglobia > Terriglobales > Acidobacteriaceae > Telmatobacter. The sequence continues at coordinate 96,032 of JBKQPC010000023.1, forward strand.
TTGGGCTAAAATAAGGGGTCGCAATTCAACATAGCTGCGGCGCGTCGCTCCAGTAAAGGCGCTGCGGTTAGTACTCAGGGGGGAAACGCCACAGGCTGCACCGCAAGCGCGCTGCTATGATGAGAACAAGCCGCAATGGTCTTTCCCACCCGCGCGGGCGGTTAGCTCAGTTGGTTAGAGCGCCTGCCTTACAAGCAGGAAGTCCGGGGTTCGAGTCCCTGACCGCCCACCATGCACTCTCCGCTTCATTCCAAAGCCGAGAAATATTCCTTAGCTGCGACAATCGTTGCGGCAACCTCTTCCTTGCCGTGCGCAGTACTCAAAAAGGCCGCTTCAAATTGCGAAGGCGGCAGCCAGACGCCTCCGAGCCTCCCATTCAGCATTGCCCGGTGGAAGCGGCTGAAGGCGGCCGTGTCGCTCTCGGCGGCCTGGGCGTAGTTGGTGACAGGCCCAGTAAAAAACCAGGTCCACATGGAGCCCACGCGGTTGAGGGTGAGCGGGATTCCAGCGCGCGTTGCTTCCGCGGCCACACCCTCGGCGACGGCTTTGGCCATGACTTCGAGCTGCGGGTAAACCTCGGCTGCGTGAGTCTGCAAATAGCCGACCGTGGCAATTCCGGCGGCCATGGCCAGCGGATTGCCGCTGAGCGTTCCGGCCTGATAGACGGGACCGAGCGGGGCGAGCAGGTCCATGAAACGGTGTTTGCCGCCGAAGACGCCGACGGGCAGGCCGCCGCCAACAATCTTGCCCAATGTCACCAGATCCGCATCCACGCCATAAAGCTGAAGCGCTCCGCCAAGAGCAACACGGAATCCGGTCATCACCTCGTCGGCGATGAGCAGCGCACCTTCGCGCTGGGTGAGCGAGCGCAAGCCGGCCAGGTAGCCAGCGGCGGGCGCGATGCAGCCGGCGTTGCCCACCACCGGCTCCAGAATCACCGCGGCGATTTGGCCGGGATGCGCGCCAAAGGCGGATTCAACCGCGGCGAGGTCGTTGTAGGGCAGAGCCAGGGTCAGGCTGGCAATCTCCTCTGGCACGCCGGCTGAGCCGGGAATTCCAAAGGTCGCGATGCCCGAGCCGGCTTTCACCAGCAGCCCGTCGGCATGGCCGTGGTAGCAGCCCTCAAATTTGACGATGATCTTGCGGCCGGTGGCGGCGCGGGCCAGCCGGATGGCGCTCATGGTGGCCTCGGTGCCAGAGCTGACGAAGCGCAGCTTTTCGATGGCCGGAAAGCAGGCGACAATGCGCTCGGCCAAATCGGCCTCCGCGGCCGTGGAAGCTCCGAAGCTGGCCGAATTACGCGCGGCGCGCTCAATGGCTTCGACCACCGGCGGAAAGGCGTGGCCCAGAATCATCGGCCCCCAGGAGCCGAAATAGTCGATATAGCGATTGCCGTCAACGTCGGTGATCCACGCGCCCTCTGCGCGCTCCACAAACGGCGGCGCGCCGCCTACCGCGCGAAAGGCCCGCACAGGTGAGTTCACGCCGCCGGGAAAGAAGCGCTCTGCGCGCTGTTGAAGTGCCTGAGAGCGGAGTCGAGTAGGGGTGGGCAATTGGGAACTCATGGTGGGTTCAGTATAGAGTGAGAGCTTGTCCACCATCAGCAGAATTGAATCTTGTCGTTCTGCGTCCGCATCTCGTTGATGATGAACAACATTCCAGAGCTCGGTGGCAGGCTGCTGGTTCTCTTCGACGGCCATTGCGGACTGTGCGACCGAACGGTTCGTTGGCTGCTGCGGCGCGACTCTCAGGACCGGCTGCGATTTGCTGCCTCCGAGTCTCCGCAGTCGGCAAAGGTAGCCGGGCTACTGGCGAGGCAGGGAATCGGCACTCCGGACACGGAATCCAGCCCAGCCACAATCCTGGTTGTGCGGGATTTCGGTCACTTGGCGGAGGTAATTCTGGTGCGTTCGGAGGCGGTATTGGCGCTGTTAGCCGAATTGCCGCGCCCCTGGCCGCTGGTTGCCGCCGTGCTGCGCTGGATTCCACGGCCCATGCGCGACCTGGGCTACCGGCTCGTCGCTCGTTGGCGCTACCGCATCTGGGGGCGGCTGGAGAGCTGTCCGCTGCCCACGGCCGAAGAGCGCGCGAGATTCCTGTAAGACGCAGCCAAAATCCTGTAAATGCTGCTAAAATTGACATTCCCGGCCAGCAGCGCCGTACGATAAATCCATCCTCAGAAAGCCTTCACCGTGCCCGACGAATTCAATCCCAAATCCGCAACCTACGCCGACCCAGGAGTTGACATCCTCAGTGACAATCACGTCAAGGAACGCATCGCGTACCTGGCGCAGAAAACCTTCAATCGCAACGTGTTAAGCGTGACCGGCGGCTTTGGTTCGCTCTTCCGGCTGGACCTGCAGCGCTGGAAGAACCCCATCCTGGTGAGTGCGGCCAATGGAGTGGGCGCCAAGCTGAAGGTGGCCTTCGAGCTGGGGATGCACCGCACCATAGGCGCGGACCTGGTGAACCACTGCGTCAATGACATCGCCGTGCAGGGCGCCTCGCCCCTGTTTTTTCAGCACTATCTGGCCGGCAGCAAGCTGCTTCCGGAGGTGGCCGAAAGCGTAGTGAGCGGGCTGGCCGATGCCTGCAAGGCCTGCGGTTGCGTCCTGATCGGCGGCGAAACGGCGCAGGTGCCGGGCTTTCATGCCGACGGAGAGTATGATCTGGCGGGCTTTATTGTGGGCGCGGTGGACCGGGACAAGTTGGTAACCGGCGCTGGGATCAAGGCAGGCGACGTGCTTATAGGCCTGCCCTCCACGGGTCTCCACACCAACGGCTATACGCTGGCCCGCAAGCTGTTGTTCGAGGTGGCCGGCTACAAACCGGCGCAATACGTGACGGCCATCAAGGAAAAGGCAGGCGCGGCGCTGATGAAGACCCACCGCAGCTACCTCTCTGTGATTCACAAGCTGGTGACGGCGGGGCTGACCACGGGCATGGCCCACATCACCGCGGGCGGCATCACGGAAAACCTCTCTCGCATCCTGCCCAAAAACACGGCAGCGCAGATTGAGATCGGCTCCTGGCCGGTGATGCCGATTTTTGAGCATCTGCGCGATCTGGGCAAGGTTTCGCAAGAGGAGATGATGCGCACCTTCAACATGGGCCTCGGGCTGATTGTGGCCATTCCGGCGGCCAAATTCACGCGCGCGAAAAACCTGCTGGACCGGGCTGAAGAGAAGTTCTACGTCGTCGGCCGCGTGGTCAAAGGCGAGCGCCGGGTGCAGTACACCTAAACCCTGAAAATGAATTGACGATTGTAGGCGCAGAGTTCATGGCGCCGGACTACGCGCCGGGCGGAGAGGGAATTGCTCCGTTTTCGCTATCTCATCCCAAGTCGAGAATTTGCAGGCGCACCACCGTCTGGTTCAGCAACTGATGTGCAATTTCGCCAAAGGTGATGGGTCCAGTGAGGTGACCGGCTTTTTTGCCTTCCAGCTTGCCATACAGGTAGTTGAGGATGCAGTTGCAGGCAAATGCCGGTTCATGCTCCTCGCCGGTTACGGCTTTTGCAAAGGCGCCTGAGTAATCAGCGACCGGCTTGGCAAAACGATAGTCCACGCCGGCAAAGACTGGCGCATACAGTTCGACCGTGCCCGTGGCGGCGTCTATTGCCTGGAAGGAGACGTTGATAGAGCTGCCGTTGTAGTCGCCAACCAGCGGAAACTCCGTGGGGATTCCCTTGCTGACAATGTATTCGGCGAGGTTGGCCGGTTTTCCGTTGATCAGGCATTGGCTCGCGTGGAAGCCGGATTTTTCAAAGCGGATCACATCCCCGCCACCGCTCTCGAAGATGTTGACGATCTCCAGATCGGCCATTTTGCCGATGGGCAGCGAGACGTGAAGCGCCACGCACCTGCCTTCCAGCACAGCTCCCGATTGGCCGTTGAATACCGCGGGCTTATCGATGCCGATGCGGTCCACCCGTACGCCGGAAACCCAGCCCACGATAGGATGCAACAGGAAGCCGTCGAAGTTGGCGGCTTGTTCGGCAAAGGTCTTGAGAACCTCGCTGGATGCCGGCAGCACCACGAAGGTAAATCCATTGACCGGTGCGTCGCGGTGAAGCTGGGCCAGGTTCTCCGCTCCGTAGTCCAAAGCTTTGACCTCAAGGGCGAACTCCGGGACTTTGGTTACGAAGATTCGGTCTTCCTCCTGAACACAGCCTTCTTCCGTCATAAAGTAGCAGATGGTTCCGCCTACCCAGTTGCCCAGCGGAAGCTGGCTCAGAGCCTCCCGGCTTCCGGCTAGGAACAAGGTCTCCCCGGCGGCAATTGCTGCTTGCACCTCCGGGATGGTGCTTAATTCGGCTTGAACGATTATAGACATGGATTCTCCTAACGCCTTAACCGGTGATCTGGGCGACTTCATTGGGGAAAACAGATTCGAATTGCGTAAAGAATTTGTGCACCCGATTGATGAGTTCCTTGGTGTTGGCTGGCGATGCATCTCTCTCGTAGCCCATTTTGGTGTTCTGCACAAGTAGGTTAATAGTTGCCTTGCTGGACGTTATCGTCTTTTTCCCTGTAACGAGCTGCACCCAGACCGGGTGATCGATTGGCGGAATCATCGAGAAGTATCCTCCTCATCGTCTGTCGCGCCTGATAATGACGGTATCGGTAATACCAGGTCATTCTTTAGTGGATCATTGCCGCGAGGTAACCAGGGCTTTGCTGTCCTGACATCGTGACTGGGCGACGAAATGCTTTGCAGGCTATTCGAGCGGAACCAGAGTACCTTTGTCCTGTTCAGTCTCGTGCTGGGTCGCCGCTCCCTGATGGTCAAGTCGACTTGAACTCTGTGGTTTCGGAATACATCGACTCTGGTTCCGCTGTAGCTTGTCAAGCGTCAAAAGTTATTCTTGCCTCGTAAGCCTTTGTTCCTTAAGTAATTGAAGTTCTTCCGGTCTTTGCCGAAGATATAGCTAAGAGTGCCTAGTCTATTAGGTAGCCAGACAAGAGACGGAAGCGCCGAGCCCGGCGAATGTGTACGCCCTCCCTCAGCGGATGGGTTCCGGGGCGCGGGGCCGTCTCTGGTCTGCGACACAGCGGCTCTCCGCCGCGGGCTTGAGCCGCAACCACGGTAGCGCTCGAATTCGGGGAGATGCGACAAATCGAGACCAGCGGCTGGCCCGGAAGGGCGCTCGCCGCTGCTCTCGATTTTTTATTGCGCGGAAGCTGGTTGATTTGCTTCCGCAACTGTTAAATCCCTCGGTAACCAAGGCGGCCACTGCCGCCTTTTTCTTTGTTAGGAGCTTTTGCATGAATCCCATTTCGAATATCTGGAAAAACCCCAAGACCTCGGCCGCCGGTGTGTTGATTGCGGTCGTCACCATCTCCAGCGTGCTTTCGCAGCAGGGCATCACGCTGGGCACGATAGGAACCGGCAGCGTGATTACGCTGGTGTGCGGCCTGGCTACCGCTCTCCTGGGCCTTCTGGCTCGCGATCCTGTCACCTCCGCCCCATCTACAGGCAACATCACGGCCAAGCTGGGCGCGTGGGCGCTCATCGCTCTGCTGCTGCAACTGCCGTTCGTGAGCGGCTGCTCGGGAACAACCGTCGCGCAGGACATCGTGAACTGGACTCCGGCGCTCGAGAGCGCGGTGGCGACCATTGATTCCACCGCTGCCTTGCTGGCGCCTGAAGACGCGCCGATCTTTCTTGCGGCGACGGCCGGTTTCGATGCCGCCTCCAACCTGCTCGTAACCCAGGCCAAGGCGTACCTGGCCAATCCCAATGCAACTGTGCTGGCGCAACTGCAAGCCGCCGTCGTGACCTTTCAGCAGCAGGTGAACGCATCGCTGCTTCAGGCGGCCAAAATCTCCAACCCCAACAGCCAGCAGCACGTCCTGAACGCGATTAACGCCGTGGCAACGGTAGTTACTGCGATGCTGGCTTTGGTTTCGTCGATCTCCAGCAAAGCCGCCGTCGCTCAGATGGCTTCGCAATCCACCATCAAGCTGGCCGATGTGCGGCCCTACATCAACGATGGCAAGGCTGTCGCGATGGTGGCTGGTCACTATGGCGAGCCGGTCGAACTGGCGCGCATCCAGGTAGCGCAAGTGGAACTGTGCGCTGCGCAAGCTGGGTTCTAAGAAATCTCTGCTTAATTGATGTTTTGAAAGGGCACGACTGGTAGGTCAGGGTTTTAACCCTGACTGCCGCAAAGGCAGCATCATCGATGTGGGCTTTAGCCCCTGAGGGAATGTTGGACAGTAATAAAGACTTGTTCAAGGTTCCCTAAACAAGGGTTGGTCGGACAGTGATCTCAGCGCGGCCAGCAAGCGGAAAATGCTTCTGGCCGCGTTCCGAAAGTGTAATAAATCCTTCCGCAGTGTGATCCGAATCACGGAGCCGGCGTCCCCGCACCCGATAACCTTGGAATAGACGGCGCAGGTGCCAATCGCGCCCATACACCCAAGGAGTTTTATCATGGCTTACGTAATTACCGATGCCTGCATTAAGGATTTTGTTTGCGCGGCCGAATGCGCCACTGCCGCCATCATGCCCGCATCAGCCGCCGATCCGGCCGCCGCTGGCGTCTCCCAGTTGTTCATCAATCCCGATGAGTGCATCGACTGCGGCAACTGCGCATCCATCTGCGCGCAGAATGCCATCTTTCCCATCGACGATCTGCCCGCGGATAAAGCGCAATTTGCCGCCAGGAACAAAGCCTATTTCAACTAGGGAACGACTCAACAAGTGAATGACTCGACTGGCGCGGCTTCCGTGCCCGCATGTGGCCTTCTTTGTCTACTCTGGACACCAAGGCATGCGGATTGCGCCGCGGCCTGCGCCGCCTCATTCATCTGAGAGAATAGAAGTGTGATTCGAGCGCAACAATCTGGCCTCCGGCACGCGGCGATGGCGTCAATTTTTGCTGCCTTCACTCTGACAGGCGCGCCAGCCCTGCCTGCGCAGGGACCGAACCCCACATCCGCCGCCAACTCTTTCTTCGGCAGCGTGACCGCGCGGCCGGTCAGCGATGAGACCCTCAAGCTCTCGCTGGACGACGCCATCGCCCTTGGCCTCAAGAACAATCTGGGCCTGAAGGAAGCCGAGTACAGCGAAAAATCCCTCCAGGGTCAGAAGAACGAAGTGCTGCAGTACTTTTTGCCGACCATTACGCTCACCGGCGACCTCGGCGTTCACCAGCAAAACCTGGTTGCCATGGGCTTCGGCCCGGGTACTGTCAAAGAATTCTCAAAACTCGTCCCGATTCCTTCAAATTTTTCCTTCATCACCCGCGACGACCTGACCGAGGGCAAAATTCAATTTGGCCAGATGCTCTTCTCCGGCCCGGTCATCTCGGCCTTCAAGGCAGCCGGAGCGGCCGAGCGCGCAGCCCACTTCTCCAAAATGTCAGCGCGTGGCGAAGTGGTTCAGCAGGTGGCTACGGCTTACCTGCACGCCATCGCCGTCGAGAACGAAGTAGTCAACGCCCGCGCACAGGAAGCGGTAGGCCAGGTGCTGGTGCGTCACGCCCATGAAGCTCACGAAACCGGCGTCGTTGCCAATCTGGACGAGCTGCGGGCCCGTGTCCAGCTTCAGGCCGAGCAGCAGGCGCTCATCGCCGCCCAGAACGCCCTGGAAAAAGACCTCATCCTGCTCAAGCGCGAGATCGGCATCGATCCCGGCCAGAAGATCGCGCTCATTGATCCGGCTCCCTACAGCGATCTGGCCTCCCAGTCCCCGGCAGAAGTTTGCGCCATCGCCTACAAGAATCGCCAGGACTATCAGGCCCTGCTAAATCAGGTAGTCGAAGTCATGGCCATCCACTCGGCTTATCGCAGCCAGCGGCTGCCCACCCTCAGCTTTGGCGGCTACTACGGCGTCAGCCAGGTGAACGGCGCCGGCTCGCACGGTAACTTCGTTGCTCAGGGCAACCTCAGCTTTCCGCTCTTTCGCGAGGCCAAACTGCGCGGCGACACTGAAGTGGCTCAGGCCCAGTTGGACGCCGTCCACGCCCAGCTTGCCGACCTGCGCGGCAAGATCGACCAGCAAGTCCGCTCGGCTTTGCTCGACGTTGGCGCATCGGCCAGGCTCGTTGAAGTCGCCCGCTCCAATGTTGATCTCGCCACCCGCGCACTTGCCGACGAAACCGACCGCGTCAACGCCGGCGTGGACGACAACCTGCCTCTGGTCACAGCCCAAGCCACCCTGGCCTCTGCTGAGAGCAACCTGGTCGAAAGCCTCTACCGCTACAACCTGTCGAAGCTGGCGCTGGCCCGCGCCGCCGGCATCATCGAATCGCAATATCGCGCCTATCTGGGCAGATAGGCGCGGATGCGCTCAAAATCGAATTACGTCCCTCGACCCACTCCTCTTCACAAATCATTCGCGCCATGAGGAGTATAAGGTAAAGTGCAGAGGCCGCCAACGCGCATGTCCAGGCAGCTCACGATCAAATACTACGTGGAACCGGACCCAGTGGCCCTCGCGCGCCATGCCGCGCAGTACTTTGTCGAGATGGCCGGCGAAGCCGCGGATGCGCTTGGAAGCGCCAGTATCGCCATCAGCGGCGGGTCCACGCCCAAAGCTGCCTTCGAGTTGCTTGCCGACCCTAATCAGCCCTGGCGCGCGCGCATGCCATGGGAGAAGCTCGACCTCTATTGGGTGGATGAGCGCTGTGTGCCGCCCGATCACGCCGACAGCAACTACCGCATGACCCGTGAGGCGCTGCTCGACCGCGTCCCGCTGCGACCCCAGCAGATTCATCGCATCGAGGGCGAACTCGACCCCGAAGCAGCCGCGGCCCGCTACGAGTCGGAGTTGCGTTCGAGCTTCCGTCTGGAGGGCGCCGAGAGCCCCCGCTTCGATCTGGTAGCCCTCGGCCTCGGCAGCGACGGTCACACCGCATCGCTCTTTCCGCACACCGAAGCGATCCACGAGTTGACCCGCCTGGCCGTCGCCAACCACGTGCCGCAGCTGGATGCCTGGCGCGTCACCCTCACCTGGCCCGTCATCAACCACGCCCGTTCCGTCTTCTTCCTCGTCTCTGGCGACGACAAGGCCTCCATCGTGCAACAAGTACTCTCCGGGCCGCGCGATCCGGAACGGCTGCCCAGCCAATTGATATGGCCCTCCAGCGGTATACTTACCTTCATACTGGATAAGGCCGCGGCCGCGCTTTTACCCGCAACAAACGCGGAGGGCTGTGGAGTGTTAGAGAGGGAACAATGATTTTGGCGGGTGACGTAGGCGGCACCAAGGTTCACTTGGCGCTGTATGACTTTATCGATGGAAAACCGGAACCCTCCCGCGACGAGCTGTATGCGGCCAAAAATTACTCCGGCCTTGAAGAGATCGTCAAAGAGTTTCTCGGAGCCGCCAAGGTAACCGCTGCATGCTTCGGCGTGCCCGGCCCGGTGCGCGACGGACGCCTGCGCCTCACCAACCTTCCCTGGACCCTCGACAGCCACGAGCTATCCGTCACGCTCGGCATCACGCACGTCTTTCTCATCAACGATCTCGAGGCCAACGGCTACGGCGTCGCCGAGCTCTCCGCCGACCAGATTTACACCCTCAGCGAGGGCGACCCCAGCCAGATCGGCAATCGCGCCTTGATCGCCGCCGGAACCGGCCTGGGCGAGGCCCTTCTCATCTGGAATGGCCGCAGCCATGTCCCCTACCCCTCCGAGGGCGGCCACGCCGACTACGCCCCGCGCAATGAGGACGAGATCGACCTGCTCCGCTTTCTCAAGCAGAAGTACAACGGGCGCATCAGCGAGGAGCGCGTGGTCAGCGGCCCCGGCCTGACCAACGTCTACGAGTTTCTGCGCGAGGTGCGCGGCATCGACGAGCCGGCCAGGCTCGCCCAGCGCATGGCCGCCGAAGACCCCAACGCCGTCATTACCGAACTGGCCATGGCCGCCAAAAGCGAGATCTGCGAGAAGGCTCTGGACATGTTCGTCTCCGCCTATGGCGCCGAGGCCGGCAACCTGGCCCTCAAGCTGCTCTCCGTGGGCGGCGTCTACGTCGGCGGAGGCATCGCTCCCCGCATCCTCGACAAGCTCAAGGACGGAACCTTCATGAAGGCCTTCACCGGCAAAGGCCGCCTCAGCCAGTTGCTGGTTAATATGCCGGTGCGCATCATTCTCGAGCCTCGCGCAGCCCTGCTCGGCGCAGCCGCCTACGCCGAAGCCCGCGCCGCCCAAATCAGCGGCATCTCCCCCCGCGCCGCCTCCGTCAAGTTCTAGTGGAGGGAGCAGGGGGCTTTTGACCCCTGAAAGAGCTTTGATGAAGACGATGTTTTGAAAGAGCTCGACTTCACGGCTTGCGGAAATATTCATTTGGAGTTGCGAGAAGCGTCAGGGCATGACTTCAGTCGTGCCGTATGCGTAACAAAATAAGTGTTGGGCTTTAGCCCCTGAAGGGAATGTCGGGTTCCCCAGGTCCGGGGACCCCACGGACTCGGGGTCCCCAACGAGCGATTGTTGCTCGTTGGGGTGAAGGGATAGCTCTTAGTCCGTGGAGTGGAGATCCGGATTCTCGGACCTGGGAAACCACCCCGCGGTTTCAATGCCCCCTACCGCGCGCCGATCGGCAGCACCGTCTTGCCGAAGGTTGCATTGGCGACCAATGCAAAGCTGGTATACATCGCCAGCAGCCCGCAGACCAGCCCCATCCAGCCCCCCGCCTGGTGCACCACAGGCGCGCCCAGCAGCCCGCCAAAGCCAAGCAGGAAGAAGGTGATCCACAAGGTCAGAAAGACCCACCACAGCGCCTTCGCCAGACGGAAAGTCGCGATCCACATATACAGCGTGAAGACTCCCCATCCGATCAGCGTAACGGCGATGGTGCTCCCCGCTCCGCTCAGCTCCAGCACCCCGTGCCCGCCCAGCAGCACAAGAAACGTGAACCACCACCAGAAGGCCCCATAGCTCAGAAACGCCACCATGCCGAAGGTGTTTCCCGTGCGGAACTCCAGCAACCCGGCAAGCATCTGGATTAGGCCGCCAAAGGCGAAGGCCAGCGGCAACACCACCGGCTCGCCGCCCTTGGGCAATACGCCTGCGTTAATCAGGCTCAAAATCACGGTCGTTAGTCCGAAGCCAATCAATCCCAGAGGCGCTGGATTGGCAAGCGCGGATTTCGCTGCATCAGGCATGACTCTCCTCCATTCTGTGTGCAACTTTTTGATTTTTAGATTCGCCCGTCTGTCTTTCGCCTGTAACAAGGGGAACCGGGGAAGCAGCGAAAGAACAGATTCCTGGACCGTCAGATAATCCCACGCGCAAAATGCCCCTGTCAAGCCGCAAATGGCGGGCGGCTGACTTTCCGGGGTGACCGAAAACTGAAACTGGGTGCCCCAGGTCCGGATTTTCGGACCTGGGAGGGACCGTCGGTGTATCCTCACTTTCATGACGGAGAGGTTAGTTCGTTACCAACAATCCGACGACATGCACTTCCTAACATTCAGTTGCTATCACCGTCTCCCGTATCTCGCCTGATGCCCTGAATTCTTATCACTGTTCCATGATATGATTTTTTGCGTCCAGAAGTTCAATTCAAAGCCGAATGGGGAATCCTATGCGTCCGTTGAGCTTCACTCGAAATCTCGGCGGCTTCGAGAAGGCATACAAGGCAATACGAAATCCGATATCAGCGTGTTATGATGCTGCCGGCTCAGATATTAACTTCCGATCCACGAGGCTGGAGCGACAAAATGCTGCTGCGATGTGACACGTCTATTGCTGACTCATACGCCAGCGGCCCCCAAAAATCCCGCGTACTCTCGGAACTGTGGCTCGAATCGAACGGGTACTGTCTATCGTGCAACAGTACGGTTCTTCGCCGCACCCGCGCCAACACACGTGCGACGGATTTCCTTTGTCCGCGATGTGACCAAGGCTACGAGCTGAAAGCGTTCCGCATACAACCACGAAAATCATTGGTGGACGGGGCATACAGCGCCCTGATGGGGCGGATTCTGAGTGGGGCTGCGCCCACTCTGATGATGCTCGAGCGAAATGCATGTTGGGAAATCCGAAACTTCACAGCAATCCATCACCTATTCTTGACGCCGGAGGTAGTCGAGAAACGCAAACCGCTGTCCGACACAGTTCGCCGAGCAGGATGGACTGGCTGTAATATCCGACTTGATCGGATCGCCACCGATGCGAAGATTTCCATTGTCGCCGACGGCAAAGCTCAGGACCCAAGAATTGTGCGCGGCACGTACCAAAGGTTCGAAAACCTCAAGAATCTCTCGCCTACAAATAGGGGTTGGACGACGCTGACCCTCGGGGTCATTCGGAGCCTGCAAACACCCTCATTTACGCTCAAAGAACTATACGACAAAGAAGACGATTTCGCCAGGGTGTACCCAGGCAATAGGAATATCCGCCCTAAAATCCGACAACAGCTACAAGTTCTGCGCGATCTTGGCTACCTAGGGTTCCTGGGAAACGGAGCATACCGTACCCTAATTTAAACGCTTAGAAAGCAGACATTGTCCCTAGCAGGGTCAAGTTCCCATTCCGTCGGGCCACTGCCCTGGCATCCCGTCGCGTCCTGCTGATTGTGCCCGCATCTCGAGCAGTACGTCATAAGCAAGACTAGCCGTTTTGCGGAAAAGCTCGGTGGGCACCCAATCTAACTCCGAATGCAGAATGCCCTCTCGCATGATCAGCTCAATCTGCGTGTAATCTGCGGGGTCTGCTTCCGGAACCGCGAGCGAAATGGATGAGTGATACATGCTCATTGGGGCACCTTCCTATTGTCCGACGGGCGGTGGCGCGCTCCGCCGGGCTGCGTCTGGAATCGAACATCTCCATGGTCGGCCTTCAGTCGCTATTCGTCAACTACGACGTCTCAATCTCATCTCTATCTTTGGGTTCCGAACGCCTTGATCCTAGAAGGATTAGAGGTGATGAAGAGGTGGGGTTTCACGTACAAAACGAATATCATTTGGCACAAAGTCCGCAAGGATGGAGGTCCTGACGGGCGTGGTGTTGGATTTTACTTCAGGAATGTGACAGAGCTCGTTCTTTTTGGCATACGTGGAAACCTGCGTACAGCTGCGCCAGGAAGACGTCAAGTGAATTTTCTTGCCACACGCAAACGTGAGCATTCTCGAAAACCAGATGAAATCTATCCCATCATCGAAGCATGTAGCTACGCGCCGTACCTTGAGTTGTTCGCGCGCCACAGCAGGCCAGGATGGGCGTCCTGGGGTAACGAGGTAGACAGCAGTTCTGTCTCAAGGGTAGATCGAGCTGAACAGGCTCTATTCAATCCGATGTATCTTTAGAGGCGGATGTTACAGCATTCAACGGGTGTCTTAGGTCCCGCTTTTGGGACTTGGAAAACCACAAACTTTCCCTCCACTATATGCATATAATTACCCTCCTCCGGCGCACAATCAAAGCATGAACAAGGACCTGAGCTGCGGGTTTTACTGACCACTGTCCACTGCTCACTGCCCACTGTAAGGGGTACCCCCCACCCCCCCTCCAATATTTTCAAACCTTGCAGATAATTATAACTAGCTTAATATCAACAAGTTAAAAATGAGGCCGTTCCACAATGTGAAACCGCCCCATGGCGCGCCAGCGCCGCCCGCCGCACCGCAGGTCCCTATCGCCGCATCACCGTGCCTACCGACGCAATCGTCCCATGGTAGAAATACTGTCCCAGTCCTATCGTGAAGAGCCAGCAGCCGTAGAGCGCGTGCTCAAAGCTCGAAGTTGCCAGTGAGCCGGTCTCGGCATAGCGTGCGGCGAACAGCAGTCCGCCGCAAAAAGTCATCGTCACGGCCAGAGGGTTGCGGAAGATGATGTGCAGAAACGCGAAGGCCGCCGCGCTGGCCACGACCATCGCCCATTTGCCGGGAAACAACGTCGCGTACCGCTCGAAGAAGAAGGCACGGTAGAGCAGTCCCTGGGGATAGACCGACAAAACCGGGTAAGCCACCATCACCACTGCCCAGAAAGCAGGATGCTGGCGAACAAAGCTCCATTCCAGATTAGGCGCAAATCGGCGCACTCCCAGCCAAAGCCCGAGAGCGATCACCACGAAGATAGTCAGGATCACGCCCAATCTGCCGGGCAATTGTCCCGCGTTCCAGAGCTGAGCGCGGTTAAATTGCGGGTCGCTAAGCAGCCGCCACAAAGCATATCCCGCAACTGCCCACAGCAGCGGCAGCGCCGGAATCCGCACCGGAGAATACCGGTAAGCCAGCGGCAGAGCCACAAACAGCAGCAGAAACTCCAGAATGAGCGAAGAGCGCGGCATCGAATCCCATCCTCGCCTTCAGATTACCTTAGTTGCCATAGCCGGGTGCACAGCCGCTGCCGCCCGCTTTTGTCGCCCCAGGTTTCGTAGCTCTGGTCAAGACGCTGACCGGGTTAAACTGGGCCGTGCCTGGCCTGATCGCTAAAGCCGGCAGCTTCTCCAGGGAATATGAGTGCAAAGAGCATAACGCCCGACTAGAGGCCAGCCGATAAACCTACTATGCCGGGAGTTCCGTGCATAGACTCATCCGCAGGAAGGCCCTGCAAGTTGAGATTTGAATAATCTCAGATGTGGCAGGAATGAGCAGAGGACGGTACTGTTCAATGGAGGTCGCGACACGGCTGCGCCGGGAAGAGCAAGGGAATCTTTGCCATGCGTGTGCTCGCCCGCGCTTTAGTAATGAGTTGTTGTCGATCGCGCTTGCGGTTCTTTTCTTTGCGCACGCCGCGCATGCAGGGCAGGTTGCGGCTCCATCAGCCAAAGAGCCAAAGGGTGGATTGCCCACGCTCACCACCGCGCGCCAGGCGCATAGCCTATCGGAGGTCGAGGCCGCTCGCGCCTACCCTGTTCATCTCCAGGGGGTAGTGACCTACTATGATCCGGATTTCGGAACCGGCTTAGCGGCCACCTTTATTCACGATGCCACCGGCAGCATCTTTGTCAGTCAGACTTCCGAGCTGGCGAGGCAGCTCTTCGTCGGAGCGTTGGTGGACGTGCGGGGCGTCAGCGCACCTGGAGGCTTCGGTCCCATCGTTAAGAACCCGCGGATACGCGTCCTCGGTCGCGCTCCTCTTCCCCCGCACCCGCCACGCGTCAGCCTTGCCATCCTCAAGACCGGCGCCTATGACGCCCAGTGGGTTGAAGTCGAGGGCTCCGTCCATCAACTCATAGAATATGCCCATGCCGTGGTGCTGAACATCGAGATGATGGATGGACCTATCGCCATCATCATGATCAACAGCCCGCACACAACGTATTCCAACCTGGTAGGCGCACAAATCAGAATTGATGCCAACGCCGCTCCCACCATGAATGCCGACGGTCAGATGATCGGCGTCCACTTACAAGCGCCGAATCTCTCCGCCCTGCAAGTGCTCGAACCTGCTCCCAGCGATCCCTTTGCGGGCCCATTTATCCCGGTGAACCAGTTATTGCAGTGGGGGCATTACACCACTCCTATGCATCGCGTCCATCTGCGCGGAACCGTAACGCTGCAATGGCCCGGTTCCTTGCTCTGCATTCGCGACGCCACACGCGGCATCTGCGCGCAGACTATTCAGGCTACCCCCGTTGCCGTGGGCGACATGGTTGACATATCCGGATTCGTGGAAACCGACAACAATGCTCCCGTCATCACCGATGCGGTCTTCCGAGGCGTCGGTAACAATCACCCCGTCGCAGCGAAACCGGCAACCGTCGAGGATATTCTGCAAGGCGGGTCAGGCTCCGAACTGATCCAGATCGACGGCCAGTTAATTGGCTACGATTTGACTTCGTCCGAGGTCACTCTTCAGCTCTCCTCCGGCGATACCGTCTTCCCCGCGATTCTGCCCAAGAGCCTCGCGGGGACCGAAGTGAGCGCTTGGAAGATCGGGAGCAGGCTGCGTCTCACCGGCATCTGCCTGGTCCATATCGTCGATATCCAGAACAATGTGCGCGCGGGAGTGGCCGTAAACAAGTCCTTCCGGGTTCTGATGCGTTCTCCCGCCGACGTGGTGGTTCTAGAACGCCCCTCATGGTGGACGCCGGGTCATATACTCGTACTCCTCTCTTTGGTGCTGATCGCCACGCTTTGCGTGCTCGGCTGGGTGATGGTGCTGAGAAAGCGCGTCGAGGAACAGACCGTCCTGCTGCGCGAAAGTGAAAGCCGATTCCGCCATCTGGCCCTGCACGATGCCTTGACGGGACTGGCAACCCGCATGCTGCTGCAGGATAGGTTGGATATCGGAGTGGAAGCCGCCAAACGTCATAAGACAGGCCTGGCCCTGCTCATGGTGGATATCGACAGGTTCAAGCAGACCAACGACACGTATGGACACCAGGCGGGCGACGAAGTCTTGCGCGTGGTTGCCCAACGCTTATTGCAGGCCGTGCGCAAGAGCGATACCGTCGCCCGAATGGGCGGCGACGAGTTTGTCGTGCTTCTATCCGACCTGCGCAAACCTCGAATGGCCGAGGAGATTGCCGCCAACATTGTTGAAACTCTGGACGGGGCGGTTATATTTGCAGGCAGCGAGGTGCCGGTATCCGTTAGTGTCGGCGTCTGCACCGCATTCGCGGCGGATCTGGATGTGGATTTCCTGTTGAGGAATGCGGACGCTGCGCTCTACCAGGCCAAGGCGCATGGCCGGAATTGCTACCAGGTCTTTTCTTCTGAGATGGCTCCCGCCCGGAACAAATAACCAAATTCCTGCGGAATCCGGCTCTGTTCTTTGAAAAGGCGCGGCATCGGAAACCGTCCTCGCCTTCAGATTACCGCAGTTTTCGCAGCAGATCCCTCCCGGGTTGCAGTCCTGGCTTTAGATACTGAGAGAATGATGATATATCTCATGCCCGGATGAGATTGTTTTCTCCAAACCACCTTCTCTGAAGCCATAGCGAGACCTGCACCAGCAGAATCAGGGCTGGCACTTCGACCAGAGGGCCGATCACCGCGGCAAAGGCCGCGCCAGAGTTAAGGCCGAAAACGGCCACCGCAACCGCAATGGCCAACTCAAAGTTATTGCTGGCAGCAGTGAAGGAGAGTGTAGCTGTCTTGGAGTAATCGGCGCCCGCTTTGCGGCCCATCCAAAAGCTGACAAAAAACATAACCACAAAATAGATGAGCAACGGCACGGCGATGCGCAACACATCAAGCGGAAGCTGCACAATCAAATTCCCTTTCAAGCTGAACATCACTACGATGGTGAAGAGCAGGGCGGTCAGAGTTAGCGGGCTGATGGCGGGTACAAAGCGCGTCTGATACCAATCGCGGCCTTTAGAGCGAACCAATACAAAGCGGGTCAACATTCCTGCCAGAAACGGAATGCCGAGATAGATGAAGACGCTCTGCGCGATCTGGCTCATGCGAATATCGACCACAACACTTTTCAGTCCGACGAGCGGCGGCAGCACGGCCAGAAAGAACCATGCGTAGACGCTGTAAAAAAGCACTTGAAAGACGCTGTTAAAGGCCACCAGTCCAGCGGCGTAATCGGTGTCGCCTTTGGCCAGTTCGTTCCACACAATCACCATGGCGATGCAGCGAGCGAGGCCGATCAGAATCAACCCTGTTCTGTATTCTGGATAGTCGCGCAGGAAGATCACCGCGAGCACAAACATCAGCACCGGCCCGATCAACCAATTCTGGATCAGCGAGAGGCCCAGCACCTTGCGGTTGCGAAAGACCTCGCCCAGCCGCTCATACTGCACCTTGGCCAGCGGCGGATACATCATCAGAATCAGGCCCACGGCGATAGGGATGTTCGTTGTGCCCGCCTGATACCGTTGCAGAAGCGCTGGCACATCCGGCACAAAGCGCCCCAAAGCGACGCCGGCAGCCATGGCCAGAAAAATCCATAGCGTCAGAAAGCGGTCGATGAACGACAACTTCGAAGCGCTGCCTGGCACAGGGCAGCAAGGGTCTGAGTTAGTCCGCATTCATTCTCTCCTCTGCGGCAAGGCACGCAGTTATAGTGGTATTTTTCCGATGTCGCGTACTTGTTTTTCGATTGCCATGCGGTCCAGCGTTTCCAGAGGAAGGCTGAGTAAGAGTTGCACGCGATTGCGCATCTGATGAAAGATTTGCGTGAACGCGGCGCGTTTCTCTTCGTCCGTGCCAACGACCGCCGCTGGATCGGGAAATCCCCAATGCGCCGTTACTGGCTGGCCGGGCCAAAATGGGCAGACTTCGCCCGCGGCTTTGTCGCAGACAGTGATGACGAAATCGAGTTCCGGCGCGCCGGGGGCGGCAAACTCATCCCAACTCTTGCTGCGCAGGCCCTCCACTGGATAACCGAGCCGCTGCACCTGCTCGATGGCGAAGGGATTCACCTTGCCCGTGGGATGACTGCCCGCGCTGTAAGCTTTGAAGCGCCCCGCGCCCATCGTGTTGAAGAGCGCCTCGCCGATGATGCTGCGCGCCGAGTTGCCGGTACACAGAACGAGTATGTTGTAAGGCTTGTGCATGTTCTCCTCCTGAGTCGGGTTCAATTGCAGCAGCCGGGCGCACTGCACCTGCTGCTCGGATTAGTTGCTCCCGGTTTTGTCGCCCCCGGTTTTGTAGCTCTGACAAATGCGCTGATGAACTTGCCCGCGACCAGCGGAGCGACGGCGTCCGCATCGATGCCCGCCTCGACCAGGAAATGCCGCGCATCCTCGACCGAGTGCACGCGTGTCGGCTCGACAGAGATGCCGGCGAATCCCGCGGCGGCCAGCTTGGACGTGTACTCTTGCTCTTCGAGCGCGCCGGAGACGCAGCCTGCCCAGAGCAGCATATTCTTGCGCACCACGTCGGGAATCTCGCCACGCACAACGATGTCGGAAACGGCGAAGCGCCCGCCCGGCTTCAACACGCGGAAGGCCTCGCGCAGCACGCGGTCCTTGTCTGCGGAGAGGTTGATAACGCAGTTGGAGATCACCACGTCCACCGAGTTATCGGGCAAAGGAATCTTCTCAATCTCGCCCTTGAGGAACTCGACGTTTTCCACGCCCGCCTGCCGCTGGTTTTCACGGGCCAGGGCGAGCATGTCGTCGGTCATATCCAGGCCGTAGGCCTTGCCGGTTGGGCCAACACGCTTGGCGGAGAGCAGCACGTCGATGCCGCCGCCGGAGCCCAGGTCCAGAACCGTCTCGCCGGGCTTCAGCTCAATCAGCGCCGTGGGATTGCCGCAGCCCAGCGAGGCCAATACGGCGTTCGGAGGCAGCCCACTCTTTTCTGCCTCGTCGTACAAGTTGGTCGTGATGGGGTCGCAACAGCGCAAAGCCGGATCGCAGCAGGCCACCGAGCTGCTCTTCCCCACCTCGCGCGCAGCTGCGCCATATTTCTCTTGCACCAAAGTTTTCGTGTCCATACCAAGCGCCTCACATTCGCTTAAGCGAATATATTATCAACCATCATATTTGTCAAGACGTATATAATTAGCGTATGAAACGCGGCTCCAAATCCGTCAGCCTGCCCAGAGTTTTTGCTGCCCTGGCCGACACCACCCGCCTGCGCCTGTTGAACCTGATGGCCGTCCGCGAGGTCTGCGTCTGCCATTTTGTCGAGATTCTCGGCCAGAGCCAGCCCAAAATCTCGCGGCACCTGGCCTACCTGCGCCAGGCCGGCATCGTAGCCGCGCGCCGCGAAGGCAAGTGGATGCACTACAGCATTTGCGTACCCGCCGATGCGGCGGCCAACGCTATTCTCAGAGCCGCACTGGCCGCGCTGGGCAATGACATACAGATGCGCGCTGACCGCAGCAAGCTGAACCGCGCCTGCCCGGCGACGGTACCCTAGGAGAAGAAACCTGATCAGAGGGCAGAATCCGCATGATGCGTTTGTTGATGATTTGGTTGGGGCGGGTGCTGATTGTGCTGGCAGCGGCGTTTGTGGTGATTTACGCCGGCGACTGGGCTGTCTACAGGCTGCGCGGATCTCCCCGGTCCAGGGTCACCGTTAACCGCTACGTCACCATCCCGCTCAAGGGCGGCAAGCAGGAGTTCGACTACCTCGGCTCAATGGACATGCCCTGCTCGGTTTCTTTGTTTCCGCAAACTGGGCAAGCCCCCTGTTGGCAACTGCGCCGCAACCCCAACCAGGGAATCCTTCAGTAGATGGATCGATGTACTCTGCCGGAGGCTAGCAAACATACTCCAGTGACACAGGTCACGTCAATGAAAACGAAGGTTGTCTAACATCGTTCAATCTTTCGGCTTCTCCCGAGGAACGATGTACAGCCGCACCCAAAACGAAAACGGGACCTACAACACCCGCTGCCTCTACTGTTTCATGACCATTGCCTCGTCTGTGGAAAAGGACAAGGAACTGGATAATATAGAGGCCCGGCACATCTGTCCGGAGCGAGCGCTGGCGGCGTTGCTGCAGCAGGAAAAGACGGTCGAATCCCGCAGTCTTCCAAACTAGCCAATCTCAGGAAGCAGCCCGGACGGATCAGTCTATTGCATGCGCGCCTGATCACGCAGCTGGCGGGCTGTAGCCTCCAGAAAGGTTTCCACGCTGGCGCCGGCGGGCGGCTCGAGTCCCGATTTTGCCTGGATGGCGGCGGCGATGCGCTCGGCCAGGGCGTAGCGCGTGGGCAGGCTCATGTCCAGTTTGCGCGCAAAAAACCCCTCCAGAACCTCGAGATCGGTGGGCGAGAGCCGGGCAATGCCGTCTGCCGGCAGAGAATAGGCGGTGTGCGGCTCTGGAGCCGTGGCGCCGGGCGCAAAGATCTGCGCGGTGAAGGTTCGCGCCCCCGATTCTCCCCACAAGGGCGCCTCCTGCACACTGTCCCGCACCACCAGGGTTCCCGCAGCTAGGTCGCCCAGCCGCTGGTGCTGGCGGGTCGAGAAGATCGCGATCACTCCCACGGCGTAGAGCGCGAAGGGTTGCATATCGATATAGCGGACCAGGTTGCGGGTCATGGACTCGATAAGGCCAATGGCGCGGCCGGAGCGTTGGATGACACGAATCCGCGCCACGCGCTTGCCCGGAGTGCGGCCATTCCAGAAAGCCTCAAACAGCGTGAAATATCCCCAGTTGAGCAGAAAGATGATAACTATGACAATCGCGACGGCCCATTCCTTTGACTTTTCCGAGGCCTCTGAAGTCGCCGCGTTGTTCGTCGAAAAGAGAACGATCAACACCACAAGCAAGATAATACCGGCCAACCAAATCAGGGAATCGACCAGCAGAGCGATAAAACGGCTGCCGATGCCGGCCAGGGGCATCTGGATGTCCACCAGCTCCGGAGTGTCAATGCTAAGCTCATCTGGGTTAATCTGATCTGGACTCAACTCCATGGCGCAAATCCTCTCCAACCAGTGGATTCTCAAGCGGCGGCCTCACTGGGACCGGCTGGCTGCTCTTCTGGCCCAATCAGACGCGAGCGGCCTGGGCCAGCTCTCCCGCGCGGAGTTACAGGAGCTGGCCCTGCTTTACCGGCAGGCTGCGGCAGACCTCTCCGTGCTGCGCCAGGACGCGACGTCGCGGACTTACGCGCTGCACTTGAATCAATTGCTGGCTCGCGCTCACCATATCATCTATTCGGGACGGAAGACTAATTTTCTCACGCTTTTTCGCTTTCTGAGGGATGAGTATCCGGTCATTTTTCAACGCCAGATCGGCTATGTGGCGGCTTCGGCGCTGGTCTTCTTGTTTTTTGGCCTGCTGGGGGCGGCACTGACCAGCGCGCGGCCGGAGTTCATGCGTCATGTCTTAGGCCCGGAGATGATCGCCACCATGGAGCGCCACGAAATGTGGACCAAATCGGTGGTGAGCGTGGCGCCGATGGCTTCCAGCGCCATCATGACCAACAACCTTTCAGTCAGCTTTATCACCTTTGCCGGGGGCATCGTCTTTGGGCTGGGAACCTTCATGGCGCTCTATGAGAACGGGATGCTGCTGGGGGTAATCGGCGCGGCCTGCCACCACTACGATATGTCGCTGAAACTATGGAGTTTTGTGGCTCCGCACGGGTCGCTGGAGCTGCCTTCGATTCTGATTGCCGGCGGGGCGGGATTCAGGCTGGGCCACGCCATGCTTTTTCCCGGCGCTCTGCGCTGGCGCGAGTCGGTGGCCAGAGGCGGCATCGAAGCCACGAGGCTGGTCAGCGGCATCATTCCCCTGCTGGTGATCGCTGGCTTGCTGGAGGGCTTCTTCTCTCCGTCACAGGCTCCCGTCTGGTTCAAGTTCACCGTGGGCGGGCTGCTGTTTGCGATGCTCAATTTGTGGCTGTGTGGAAGAACAGTGAAACAGTGAAATAGTGAAATAGTGAAATAGTGAAGTCGGGAATAGAAACTGGGGAACAGCTAGATTTCCTCCGAAAACCTTATGTGGATGGATAGAGTCCAATTCAGATTCGACCGTTTATGCGTGGATATGGATGTGGTTTTGGGAGGATATATGCGTGTTTATGCGTAAATTGCAGGAGATATATGCGTGGTTATGGAGGAAGGGACAGCGAGTTTATGCGTGTTTATGGATGAGAAAAGACAGGAAATAGGGACTAGGGAGTATATGTTGAGCGTCAACAGGAGACGCCGCTCAAATGCAGAGCGCGTGTCGGGAGAATGAAAAGACATGGAATAGAAAGACGACGGGTCAGCGAGTCAGCCATCGGCAGGCTCAGAGCAGGCTGTCGGCAGAGCGGCAAGGCAGGCTTAAGCTCGCTGTTTCGGTTTCTTATGGTTTTGCCTTCGATAAGATCGCTTTGACTCTTTCCTTTATATTCTCGCGCACTGTTGACAGTTTAGTCTTCGCACTATCCGTTAAAAGGGCCGTATGTGCCACAGCATCCCTAATCGGCTTGTATTCATTCGCGTCCCTTGCTAAACATGCTTCCTTCTGGGGATCTTTGCTCTTGTCAACCAGGTTTGCAAGGTCATCCATCGACAAATAGCTTAAATCGGTAGGTTGCCTCCGGATTTCTATGCTGATATTGCCCTTGCCCTTGCTTTGTTTCTCACGCAATCTCCATTCGTCGGCCACTTTCTTAGCCTCCGTGGACAGTGGCAGTTTTCCTTCCTCAATATGTCTCCGGATTAAATTCTCCGAAACGAAGCAGTCTGCGTACGACTCAAAGTTAAACCATGCATCTTCAGCTAAATCGTCAACCCAGCCAGTGACTTCATCCTTATTCTTTGAGCTCTTTGGGAGTTCATACTCATCCGAAACGGCTACATACAAACCACGCGATGCCCTTTCCTTCTTGGACAGTCTTTCGTTTTCTGGATCGCCATCTTTACGATGCTTGATTCTCCACCTATCCCAATCCTCAACGATTTTCAGAATTGTATTCCGAAATGCCTCCAAGAATATTTTGTATATAGGATCATCAGCAATAATTCCCTCACGGCTACTCGTAAACCTATCAGTCGCATCATCCAAAGAGTCGAAATGAATTTGGCCGTACAGATAGCTCTCGGGAATCCTTGCGGTAGGGATGTGCTTAACGATGTCTCTTTCGCGTAGACGGCCATTTACAAAAAGGTCGATGCCGATTCGTTCATCTGTTTTCATGATTTTTAGATCTCTCGGCATCTTGACTGAAGCGACAAAACCCTTGACGGTTTCAACTTTGAATCGTCCTATCTCATGTTTGCCTGGATTGTCCGAGAACATCGATTCAATAGCATCTAGGTATGGATCATCGTAATCACCTATTCTCCACAAGAATTCTGTTTTTTCGATCAAATCACTTAGATGCTTGTACGTAATTTGTTCACCATCAAGAAATATATTGAACTTCTTATCTAGCAACGAAAATCGAAAATAAAGCGCAATGGTTTTCGCCAGGAAAGGAAAACTTGACCTTATGCCGTCTTTAATCTTCTCAAAATAGATAATCGTCCCCTTTCTATGGCCCGCTGTGTATGGGGAGAGATCTTTCGCATTCCACGATTCTAACGGGTACTCTTGTGGGGTCAGATCCTCTTTTATAGCATCATCAAGTGCCGGATTATCGATAACGCCGCCAATATATTCTCCACCCTCGACTTTTGTGACGACTGTTATTCTCTCAGCACACGAAAGTAGGGCTAATTTCCCGATTCCTTTCCTGCCTATAAAAGGTCTACCGGCGGGCGACGTATTCGTTCCGTCTTTCCTTTTGGAATAACCGATTTTCAGGAATTTATTCTGAAAGTCTTCTGCGGTCATGCCGTTACCGTCGTCTTTTATAATGAAACTGTTTTTATCGCGGTCTACATAAATATGAACATTCGTCGCATCGGCATCCCACGAATTCGAAATAGCTTCTCCAAGGACTGTAGCAAAGCTGCGGTATAGACTTCTTCCCAAATGGTTCAAAACACTCAAGGAAATCTCAAACGTAAATGGCTTCTCATTTTTCATAATCGCCTAAATGCGTTGTGATCGTTTTGCCGATTGCCGCTCCAAGTCTCACGGGAACTGCATTTCCAATCATTCTGCCTACCCCCTTGAAACTATACTCGCCGGCTGGTTCTACAAACTGGTACCACTTCGGAAACGATTGAAGGATCGCACCCTCCCGCAGCGAGATACCCCGGTCTTGTTCTGGATGCCCGAATCGACCATTGCCGAAGCCGTAGAATTGCGTCGTTATAGTAGGTGAAGGCTTATCCCACTCCATTCGCCCGTAAACGCTTGGGTATGTTTTACCACTCTTTACTTTGTGACAATCAGCACGAAGTTGACATGGCCAATCTCGCCACGTGCCGCCTGGCCTTGAGGCACGAATACGTTTCATATTTCGTTCTGATAATGTGCTTGCCCGATGAAGGGGATCGGATTTGCATACCTCACCGGCACGGAGGGGCGGAAGGCTTTGTAAAACATCGGCGACTTTACGATATTTATTTGGACAATGTGTAGGTGGAATCAATTCGATTGGCCCAAGGCGCGATGCGATTACCACAAGCCTACGACGACTTTGGGGAATCCCATAATCGGCGCAATGGACTACCCATTTATTTGTGTCAGTAGCAAAATGGAAGCCCTCGTCGGCGAGGACGGCCAGGAAATCTGAAAAGACTTTGTAATCCTGAAGTTCGGGGACATTTTCCATGCTTACGATATCGGGCTTCAACTCTCGAACGAGACGTCCAAAGTCCTTGAGAAGTGTCCACTTCGGATCGCTATCGTTTTCAAGTCCTTGCGTATATTTAGAAAACGTCTGGCAGGGTGCGCAACCGACTAAAATGCGGGCATGTCCCTTAGGGTAATAACGGATCAGATCACTACCTTTGAGTGTGGTTATGCTTTCCTGGTGAAATTGGGCGCCCCGATTATTGTGTTCGTAAGGAAATTTGCACGTCTTGTCGATGTCGTAGCCAGCAACTACATTTACGCCTGCGTCCATAAGTCCGCGAGTCAGACCTCCGGCGCCACAAAAGAGATCTATCCCGACTGGGCGGCGCTTGCCGATTGCATTCTTAGTACGCAAGGAATTCATCGAGACGCTCCGTCAATTTCTCCGACTTCTTCAACTCGCACTGCCATACGGTTAAAACTTCCCAGTCCATTTGTCTCAGTTCGCGTCGAATGCGTCGATCACGGTCCATATTGGCTGAGAATTTCGCTTCCCAAAAGGCTCTGCGGGTCTTTGGAGTGGTCGTGTACCTACAACCTGTATGCCGGTGCCAGAAACACCCATGCACAAATATCACCTTACGCCGAGAGGGAAAGACCAAATCGGGTTTTCCCGGCAACTTCCGTTCGTGAATTCGGTATCTGTATCCCAATGCATGGACGATTTTTCGCACAGCTATTTCCGGCTTTGTATTCTTTGAATGAACCGATGCCATGATAAAGGAACGTAGCTTACGATCCACATGGTCTGTCACACACTGGAACCCCCCGCCTCCAGGCAATGGCAATACACTACACCATTTAGGCGTAGAAAAGCGACAAAAAATGTCGGAGTAGTACATAGTCTTGAACGCGGCTTCGCCGCGTGGATTGATTTTCTAAAAACGGGTGGATGGGGTTGTGTCAGGGCTGAAGCCCTGACCTACCAGCCATGTCCTGATACAGTGCCGAAAAGTGTTCCTCCGGGGCTAAAGCCCGATATATCGTGACATGCTCATTCAGTGGGCTAAAGCCCACTGCTCCCTCCGATCGATTCGAATCCATAGCTCCCTCCGATGCACCGGTTGGGGTTTGTGATTCCCTGGTCCCCAGATGCGAGGGACCAAGGGCACCCGGTCATTTGTGATTGAGGGAGGGACGAAAAGCAAAAGCAGGTCCTTCGACTTCGCTCAGGATGACAAACTTTGAAAAGCAGGTCCTTCGACTCCCCTTCACTACGTTCAGGGTCGCACAGGATGACAAGCATGGGTGTGAGGCGGGGCGTTGCCGCTTGCATCCCCTGGGCTGGTACACTTCCTTGGCAGAGAATTCCAGCAATCCTGCTTGCGGAATTTTGGAGGAGCACCGTGGCCGACGTTCAACCCCCCGCTTTTCAACCTTTTGTTCCCGCCAGCGAGAACCGTCCGGAGTTTACTCTCCGCGCCGTCCTGCTGGGCTCGTTCTTCGGCATCATCTTTGGCGCTGTCACTGTTTATGTCGGCTTGAGGGCCGGGCTCACGGTGGCCGCGTCGATTCCTATTGCGGTGCTGTCGATCAGCATTCTGCGCGCCTTTGGCCGCAGCTCGATTCTGGAGAACGTGATCGTCCAGACCACGGGCAACGCGGGGCAGTCGATTGCCGCGGGGGTTATTTTCACTCTGCCGGCGCTGATTTTTCTGGGCTTCGACCTGGAATATTTCCGCATCTTCATGCTGGCTCTGATCGGCGGCTTTCTGGGCGTGCTGTTCATGGTGCCGCTGCGCAAACAGCTTATCGTCGATGAGCACGGCAAGCTGGCCTTTCCCGAGGGCACGGCCTGCGCCGATGTTCTGATTGCCGGCGAGAAGGGGGGCTCGTTTGCCAGCCGCGTCTTCTTTGGCCTTGGCCTGGGTGCGCTGTACGCCTTCTTCCAGAATGAAAACCTCTTCGGCGCATGGCCGGGCACGCCTGAATACCGGCCCGACTTCGGCCCGCAGGACGTGCTGAAAGGCTCCTCCATCAAGGCCGATGCGACCAGCGAGTACCTGGGCGTGGGTTACATCATCGGGCCGCGCACGGCAGGGGTTATGTTTGCCGGCGGCGTGCTCTCATGGCTGGTGCTGATGCCCTTGATCTACTTCTTCGGCAAGGCGCTGCCCGGGCCTGTTTATCCCGGCACCGTCCCCATCGCGCAGATGGGCCCCAGCGATCTCTGGATCACCTATATCCGGCCCATGGGGGCAGGCGCAGTGGCCGCGGCCGGCCTGATTACTCTCATCAAGACCATGCCCACCATCTATGCCGCGCTCAGCGCCGGCTTCAAGAATATGCGCAAGGGCGCGGAGGCAACAGCCGCCAAGCCGCTTCGCACAGAGGATGATTTTTCCATGGGCACGGCAGTGATCGGCTCCGGGCTGCTGGTGGCGCTGATGTTCTTTTTCCTCTACTTCAAGCCAGTGCCGGGAGCGCAGCTAGGAGTCATTGAAAACCTGGCCGCATCCTTGCTCATCGTCTTTTTCGGATTCCTCTTTGTCACCGTCAGCTCGCGCATCGTGGGGCTGATCGGCTCCTCGGCCAACCCCGTCTCCGGCATGACCATCGCCACGCTGATGGCCACGTCAGCGATTTTTCTGGTCGCGGGCTGGACCGCCCCGGCCTTCGGGGCGCTGGCGATTACCATCGGCGGCGTGGTCTGCATCGCCTCGTGCGAGGCTGGCGACACCTCTCAGGACCTGAAGACCGGCTTTCTCATCGGGGCCACGCCGCGTAAGCAGCGCTATGCCTTCCTCATCGGCATTTTGGTCTCGACCTTCGCCGTCGGCGGTACTCTCATAGCGATGAACAAGGTGCTGCAGGAGTTCCACGCGGTGCCGCAGGCCTGGGATATTTCCGTTCCGCACTCCGGGGTCGTGGTGCAGTCGAACCCCGAAGGGCTGAATGACCGGATTCCCGTTAGCGGCGCGGACAAGAAGATCACGATGCACGCCAAGAGCGAATACGTTGTGCTGAATGCGCTCGGCTCCAGCGAGCTGGCCGACGGCAAGTACCTCTACTCGCCCGCCACGAAGCAGATCGAGGTGCAATGGATTCCCGGCATCGGCGGCGAAAAGGCCCCGGCCCCGCAGGCCCGGCTGATGGCCACGGTCATCAACGGAATTCTTAGCCGAAAGCTGCCCTGGGGACTGGTGCTGCTGGGAGTCTCCATCGTCTTCACCGTAGAGTTGCTGGGCATTCGCTCGCTGGCCTTCGCCGTGGGAGCGTATCTGAGCATCGGCACCACGCTGGCCATTTTTGTGGGCGGCATCATGCGCTGGATGGTCGACGCGGCGGTGAAGAAGGCGGGACGCGACGCGGATGCGGAAGGCGACGTCTCGCCGGGTTCGCTGTTTGCATCGGGACTAATCGCCGCCGGCGGCATTGCCGGCTTGATCGGCGTGGCGCTCAAGGGCTACGCGACGACGGTTCATCCGGACAATCCGGTGAGCCCGATCCACTTTCATCTCACCGACAACCCCGCCTTCTCCGTTCTGGCCTTTGCGATGCTGGCGGGGGCGCTGTATTACTTTGCGAGGAAGCCGCTGAAGAAGTGAGCAGTGAAAGCAGTTTAATCCACCAAGTGGGCGCTTCGGGCATTGAGAGCCGGAGCGCCCATTCTCACAGAAGGATTTTTGCGAGTGAGCGCCCCGGCCTGGTTCCTTACCGCTGCAGGGTGAAGATCACGCTCACCGTGGTCTCCACTTCGACGGGCTGGCCGTCGAGCAGATAGGGGCGGTAGCGCCAGGTCCGCACGGCATCCAGCGCGGCCTGCTGCAACATCATCGGTCCGCTGATGACGCGCAGGTTTTCGATGGTTCCGTTTTTGGAGATGATAGCCGCCAGCGTCACCGTTCCGCTGGTTCCCGTAGTCCTGGCAAAGGCAGGATAGACCGGCATCGTCTTCTGGATCAGCAGCCCTTCCTCGACTGAGGTGGAGATGCGCAGAGGGCCAGTAACGCTCGGATGGACGGCGGGCCCACTGGCGGATCTGCTAAACAGGTCTCGATTGAGATCCGGGGAGTTCGCCCAGCTAGAAGAGTTGGGAATGATCGGCGGATCAGGCACAGCAGGGATGACGATGATCAGTGGAATCGTGCGCGGCGCCTGAAATGGATTGGTCTGCACCTCGGTTGCGGGCCTGGCTGTCTGCGCGGGTTGTTGCGGCGGCTGGGGCTTGGGCGGCACAAACGCTTCCATCAGGAAGGAGTTGACCAGGCGTGGCAGCATCGGGGGACAAATCAACGGAATCAGGACGAACGCCATCAGGATGGAGGCGTTGAAGCCGAATGCCGCGACCATCCATTGGCGGCTGCGGGTGTGGATTCTGCATGCGGATTCGAAGGTTGAGTCTTCAAACATGGCCTGCCTCCCTCGAGAACGAATTCAGCCATTCCGGCTGAGAGAGTTTGGAGGCCATGTTTAGACACGAGCGGGCTCGCCGCTCGGCGCGTTAGTTGGGCGCGGGGAGCGGGGCTTTTGGCACTCCGCATATCCCAATCGGAACCACTGTACTTAGGTAGACACCGGAGTCAGGCAAAGTGTTCCCGGACTAACATAGGAAAGTTCTGATTCAGTCTTTATTACGAGTAAACATTCCCTCAGGGGCTAAAGCATTTTATAAATGGCGTAGAGTGCGGCGTGGACCAGGAGGTCCGCGCAACAGCCGGCCTGGAGGCCGGCGCTACAGGTTCACGACCCATCGGCACTGTACACGCAATCGGAAAGAGACTCTATAAAAAGAAAAGGGGCGCATCCACGGTAACGGATGCGCCCCATGACTGTTGCAGCCTGCTTTAGTTACTCCGGCAATACAAGTTTGCCTGTTACATTGAAGGGCTGGGTTAGTACCTGCACGCCGGTGTTCGGCTGGCCGCCACCGATCGAGATTGTGTACTGGCCCCCGGCGACAATGGGAACGCCGTCTTCAGTGACCATGCTCAGGTCGCGCGGTTGCAGCTCAAAGCGCAGCTTCTGCGATGCGCCGGCTTCCAAGTGAACGCGCTGAAAACCGCGCAATGCTCTGAGCGGCGCGCCGGGTATCTTAGGAAAGGTGAGATAGAGTTGAGCTACTTCGTCGCCCGCGCGCTGGCCGGTGTTGGTGACGGTAACTTCGGCGATCACAGAGTTACCCGCAGTTACGGGGCTGGCCGGGACGGTAAGTCCGCTGTAAGTGAAGGTCGAGTAACTCAAGCCGTAACCGAAGGGATAGAGCGGCGCGCCCTCAAAGTAACGATAGGTGCGGCCCTTCATGGCGTAATCGTCGAAGGGCGGCAACTGTGTTACATCCTTATAGAAGGTGACGGGCAGGCGCCCGGCGGGATTGTTCTTGCCAGAGAGTGTTTCCGCTACAGCCGCGCCGCCCTCTTCGCCGGGATACCATGCTTCGAGGATGGCGTTGGCGTGAGCCTGAGCCCAGTTCACGCCGAGGGCGCTGCCGTTGGTGAGCACCACGACCAGCGGCTTGCCTGTGGAGGCCACGGCTTCAAGAAGCGCCTGCTCGAGTTTGGGCAGATCCAGGCTGGTGCGGTCACCGCCCTTGAAGCCCTCCTCGTTTACATCCATCTCTTCGCCTTCCAACTCGCTGGTGATGCCGACGACGGCCACGACCACATCGGCGTCGCGGGCGGCGGCCACGGCGGCGGGACTGGGCTTGAGGTCAACTTTGGCCCAGATCAGGCGAGCCACAGGGGAGGCCCCTTCGGCGGGTTCGTATACGACCTCCAACTTAGCCGGCTTGCCAGCCTCGAGGTGGACGCGGCTGAGTTTGGTTTGCACGGAGTCGCTGCCCCAGGAGAAGACGACACCCTTGCCATCGAGCCGGACGAAGAAGAATCCTACGGCCTGGAGGCCGAGGTTGTAATCTCCGCTCTCCGGCGCGGTGAGGGTTGTCTGCCAGCGGATGGAAAGCGGCCTGACGCCGGCCACTTCGATGGGCCGAGGAGCGGCGGCGGTGTCGATGACAGGCTCAACGCGCGTGGCCAGCGGCGCGGACTGGGAGTTCGAATAGGCCATTCCCGAACCCCGTTTCGAGTAGCTGGCCTTGACGCCGGGCTTGCCGTCGAAGGCGAGCGCGGAGGCCGGCACGGGCGCGGCGTCGAGGCTCAGAAACTGCGTGCCGGGCACGTAATTGATAGTGGCGCCGGGGAACTCGTTGCGCAGGCCTTCCAGCACGGAGACAGTGTGGGAGGGCATGCCGTTGTAGTTGCCCAGCAGGACGTTGGTCTGATCGGCCAGAGGGCCGACGACAGCGATCTTGATGCCGGAGGCGCGCAGCGGAAGTACACCGTCATTCTTCAACAGCACCATGGATTCATTGGCCAGTTTGCGGGCCATGGCGCGATGTTCGGCGCTGTCCAGCAGCTTTTCGTCGATTTTGGAGTAAGGCACCATCTCCGGCGGATCGAACATGCCCAGCTTGATGCGCGCGGTGAAGAGGCGGGTGAGGGCCACGTCGATCTCGCTCTCCTTGAGGAAGCCCTGGTGGACGGCGTCGAGATAGGGCCGGTAGTCGTGGTCGTCGTTGACCTTCAGGTTGGCGTCGATGCATTCGTTGTCCATGCCGCGCTGCACCGCAATGGCCGAGGCCTCTGGCTGAGTGGGCTTGAAGTGATGGCCGTTGAAAATGTTGCGCACGGCATCGCAATCGGAGACCACGTAGCCCTGGAAGCCCCACTTGCCACGCAACTGGTCTTCGAGCAGAAAGTGATTGGCGCAGGCGGGCTCGCCGTTGATGCTGTTGTAGGCGCACATCACGGAGCCGGCGTGGCCCTCTGTGACGGCAGCGCGGAAGGCGGGCAGATAGGTGTCAAGCTCGTCGTGCTTGCTCACCTTCACATCGGCGGAGTGGCGAGTGGGCTCCGGTCCGCTGTGCACGGCATAGTGCTTGGGGGTGGAGATGACGCGGTAATATCGAGGGTCGTCGCCCTGCATGCCGGTGACATAGGCTACGGCCATGCGCGCTGTCAGGAAGGGGTCCTCGCCGTAGGTTTCCTGGCCGCGGCCCCAGCGGGGATCGCGGAAGATGTTGACGTTGGGGGCCCAGAAGTCGAGGCCCGTCATGAAGGTGTTTTCCTGATTGCGCACCGCCTGCACGTGCATGATGCGGCCTTCGGTGCCGATGACGATGGCCATCTTATGGATGGCCGGAGTGTCGAAGGTGGCAGCCAGGCCGATGGGCTCGGGAAACTCGGTGGCGCCGTTGTGCAGCACGCCATGCAGCGCCTCGCTCCACCAGTCGTAAAGCGGCACGTTGAGGCGGGGAATGGGGCGCGCCTGGTTGACCAGCTGGGTGGTCTTTTCTTCGAGCGTCATGCGATGGACCAAGTCGGCGGCTCGCTGCTCGGTGGGCAGGGTGGTGTCAAGATACGCAGGCTTGGAGTCCTGCGCCGCGGCCAGATACGCCACCGCGCACAATAACAAAACCGCCATCATGCTTCGCAATCCGGAAGACTTCATGATAATCCTCTTTCAATGGTCAGTGACCAGTGTTCATTTATCCGTAGTCATTATATGTGCAGGGGCCTCATTCCGGTTCTCCGGGGGAGTAACTATCCGGCTGATAACTTGTTTAGCGCGAAGTCTGTGTCCGGAATTATGTAACCTGATCCGGGCCGGGAACGTAAGGTAAAGTAAGAGCCCGAATGAGGAGATAGGCAAAGATGAACTCGGTTGACGCCAAAGCGCGCATGCTCGCTGTTCTGGGTTCCGGGGTCTTCCTTTTCATTGTTCCGGGAACAGTTGCGGGTTACATCCCCTGGCGAATTTGCAGGTGGCATGCTCATCCGAACTTTTTCGGTTTTGCGGCACTTCGCGGAATC
Organism: Occallatibacter sp.; assembly: GCA_052145195.1. GTDB lineage: Bacteria > Acidobacteriota > Terriglobia > Terriglobales > Acidobacteriaceae > Telmatobacter. The sequence goes on from JBKQPC010000023.1 coordinate 128,840, forward strand.
GGCGGTCTGCTGATAGCGGTTGGCGGAGTGATTCTTTTGGATGCGTTTCTTCGCTTCGCGCTCCAGGGGTTTGGCACGCCCGCACCGATCCTTCCCCCCAAGCACCTGGTGATTACGGGGTCTTACCGTCATGTTCGCAACCCGATGTATTGCGCGATCGTGGCGTTGATTCTCGGCCAGGGATTGCTATTTGGGAATCGCGGCGTTCTGCTCTACGGGCTTTGCGCCTGGTTCTTCTTCCACCTTTTTGTGGTGTTCTATGAGGAGCCAACGTTGCGAAGGAAGTTTCCCGAAGATTATGCAGTCTTTCGCGCCAATGTGCCGCGCTGGATCCCGCGGCTGACCCCATGGAAAGAAGGCGCATGAATTGCCGGCCATGGGCACGTCAATTGGGAAAGTGGATCACGAATTTTTTTAGCCTCGGAGCAGCGCAAGGAATTCCGGGCTGGGGAGGGATGGATGAAGAACGGAGCGAGCGACGTCCTTAACCAGTTTCGGCAAGGGGATATGGACGCATTCGAAGCGCTCTTTCGCCAGCATCAGCGCGCCGTCTACGGCTGGATTCTGCGCATTGTCCGCAACCCGGCGACTGCCGAAGAGTTGACGGTGGAGAGCTTCTGGCGCATTCATCGGGCTCGCGTCCGTTTTGATCCCGCGCGGGGCTTCGAGGGCTGGGCGCGGCGCATCGCCACCCGCGTGGCGTTCGACTGGCTGCGGACAAGCCGGGCGAAGAGCGAGGTGTCCATGGAAGTCTGCGCCGAACTTCCGGCTCCGTCTGCTGCCGACCCTGCCGTGACCGCGGAGATTCGCATGAAGACCGCGCTGGCTTTTGGGCGGCTGCCGCCAAAGTTGCGCATTGCGGCCACGCTGGCGGTTATCGAGGAGCTGCCGCGGAAAGATGTAGCCGCGGCGCTGGGAATTTCGGTTGTGGCTGTCAAACTGCGCGTTTTTCGCGCGCTGCGGTTGCTGAGAACAGACCTGGAAAGGCAAGGAATTACGCCATGAATGAACACGATGAGAAGCAGATGAAAACGCTCTTGCGGCAGTCTCTGCCGCCGGTGAAAGGCGAGGCGGGGCCGGGACGGGATTTGTGGCCCGAGATGTTGCGGCGGCTAGACACGGAGACTGCCGCGCGAACCATACCCGGCTGGACCTGGCTCAACAGTTCCTGGTTCGACGGGGCATTGCTGGCCGGTCTGGTGGGACTTGGCGTCCTTTTTCCAGCCTCCATTCCGGTGTTTCTCTACTACCTGTAACCCGCGGACGATGCGTTCGCCAACAAACTCGCACACAAGGAGGAAGCTATGAATACCCATCCCTATCTTCGCGCTTATCTGGCGGGGATTTTTGTGCCCACGCTGGTTCTGCCGCTGCTGCTGACCTTTGTCGTGATCCGGCTGGTGCATCAGGTGCCCATACCAGTCGAACAAGTGCTTATCTTTCCCATGGCCGTCGTGCCGCTGCTCTGGGGCCTGTGGAACATGCTCTGGCTCAAGTCGCACACATGCACGCATGAGCCCAGGTGCCCTCATCTGTCTATTGGCGCGCATGGTGCTTTGTTGCCGCTGATTTTGATGCCCATGGGAGCAACGCTGGCCACATGCCTTGGAGTGCTGGTGCTGGGCTCCCATGGCGTCACCTGGTTTCAGGTGGCACATGTGCCCTACGTCCTCATCGCGCCGTGTTTTTTGGGAGCTCTGGCCGGTTACTACCTGGTGTGGAAGTACATCGTGGGCTTCTTGAACCGGGTGGTGGGAATTGCGTGAAACCAGCTATCAGCTAGAAGCTATCAACTTTCAGATGCCAGCTGATAGCTTCTAGCTTTTCCTCGGAGAACAACCACCTGTGGAGAGGGTGTAAATGTAACAGGAGGCAACCATGAAATATGCCGTTGAATTGCTTTTCAAAATTGCCCTCTTCGCGTTCGCCCTGTTTCTCGTGCAGTGGGCAATTGATACATCTCTATCAGATGAAATGAATCTATCGATCATTCTGGGAGGGGTGTTGCTGGTATTTCCTGTTGTCTGGCTGGGGAGGAAGATACTCGACCGGCATCCGACAAAAAGCGGCGTGGTTTGGATCACGACGTTTGTCCAATTTGCGGTGGGAAGTCTATTGGGCCTGGGCGCTGTCCGAGCGGCAATCACTCATGGTGATTGGTCCGATTGGGCGCTCCCGGTGCCAACCAAAATCAGCCATGTGTTAGTCATTGTTACCGGCGCGGTAACTTTGCTGACAGTGGTAAATCTTGCGTTGAAGGGCTTCGGCGCTCCCTTTTTCATTGTGCTCAGCCGGAAACTTGCAGCGGATTGGATGTATGCCTGGACGCGCAATCCCATGGTGTTTGCGGTACTGGCGTTTCTGGTGTCGTTGGGGATCTGGTATCAGTCGGTGCTGTTTGTGCTCTGGGCACTATTCCTTTTTGCGCCGGCGTTGCTTTTCTTCGTGAAGGTATATGAAGAGCGGGAACTGGAGTTGCGCTTTGGGGCATCGTATCTGGAGTACAAATCCAGAACGCCGATGCTGTTTCCGAGAAAGCCGAGAGTTTGAACGATAGGCTGGCCGCCTGACGCCTATCAACAATTACGCGCCGGGCTTGAAGAAGTCTTCCAGTCCGGCGCGCTTTGCGTGGGCGGCCATGGTGGCTTGAATCTCCAGGGCCAATGCCAGCGCCTCGCGGCCTTGTCGCGCGGTCACCTGCGGTGAGCGGCGCGTTCGCACCGATTCCAGAAAAGAGAGAATTTCCAGGCGCAGCGGCTCGCCGGGAGTGACCGGGGGCTTGGCAAAACTCAGCCCTCTCTTCGATATCTCGGGGCTCGTCAACTGCGCGAGCAGTTGCGTGATCCGGGCCGGATCGATCTTAGCCATGGCAGCAAACTGGGCAATCAAGGCAGGGTCGATTTTTGCAAGGTCGATCTTGCCGGTTGCGATTCCCTCGGCGATGCCCGGCGGGAGCAGGCTGGCAACTTGCGGCGGGAGCGACGCGATCAATTCAGCAGGGGAAGTCTTGCCCGCGCCCTCATCCATTTTAATGATCAGCAGATCCTGCCTTGCATAGTCAATCGAGACGTATTGACGCGGCTCGAAGAACCTCAGCTTGCGCACCCGTTCGGTCGAGACTCTGGAGGCGGTGAAGTTGGCCACGCATCCTGACTCGAACTCAACGCGGACGTTGGCGATGTCCACCTTGGGCGAGAGGATGGGCAGGCCCACGGCGCGCACCTCGCGCACTGACGAGGCGGCAAAGGTGAGCACGATGTCCAGATCGTGAATCATCAGGTCCAGCACCACGTCCACATCCAGCGCGCGCGGCGTGAAGATGGAGAGCCGATGCGCTTCGAAGAACATGGGCCGGCGCAGTTGCGGCTGAACGGCCAGCACCGCCGGGTTGAATCGCTCCAGGTGGCCGGGTTGCAGGATGCGATTGCCTTTGGCGGCTCTCTGGAGCAGGTCGTCGGCTTCGGCTAGCGAGGCAGCCAGAGGCTTTTCGACAAGCAGATCGATACCTGCATCGAGCAGGGACGAGGCCACCGCATGATGATGCACGGTGGGGACAGCAACGGTGGCGGCGTCGAGATGAAGATCGGCGGCCAGCAGCTCGTCCACGGCGGCAAAGACGGGAATCGCGTATTTCGCCGCGGCGTCGGCGGCGCGGGCCGCATTTGGCTCGACGGCCGCAATCAGCGCGACGGACGGACTTGCCGAGGCAGGGCCAGCTGTCTCCAGCTCGCGGTAGACGCGCAGGTGATTCTTGCCGAAGGCTCCGGCCCCGGCAACGGCAACGCGCAGAGGGGCTTCGCTCACCGTTGCTCCGTCCATCCTTGCGGCGCTCTCATGGTCTGCTCCGGCGCTTTGCCTACCTGCTCCGGATCTTTGCCTGCCTGATTCTGCTCCGGCCCATGGCCTTCGACGGCCTTCAGGCAGCGGCTATAGAGCGAAAGCAACTGATTCACGTGCTCCTCGGGCTTGGGACCGGCGGCTCCGCTGAAGCCGGTAGAAGGCGCCGCGGGCCGGCCTACGCCCGCCGTAACGGAAACAAACTTGAGCAGATCGAGGGCGATGTCTTCATTGCGCCGCGCGCCAAGGCTCATGCTGGGTTGAGCATCCATGTTGATATTTCTCCATAAAGGATGCTAGCAGATTGAGGGTTTGTACCTCATCTCGCTTCTGGACACCATCATATGGATTGGTTTTTGCGTTACCCTGAAGTGTATGCGGACGGCCTACATAGGCATGGGCGGGAACCTGGCCAGCAGGGCGGGCGCGCCGGAGGCGACTCTGGCAGCGGCGGCGCTGCGCCTCGAATCGCTGGGGCGTGTGGCACGCCGGTCGTCGCTTTATAACACGGAACCAGTCGGATTTGCCGCGCAGCCGCGATTCGTGAACGCGGTAGTGGCGCTGGAAACAAATCTGGCCCCGCGTGAGTTGCTCGCAAGTTTGCTGGTCATCGAGCTGGAATTTGGCCGCGACCGAACGGCGGAAGTCGTGAATGGACCGCGTACGCTGGACCTGGACATTCTGCTTTTCGGCGACCTTGAAGTCAGTGAACCGAACCTCAGGATTCCCCATCCCCGGCTGGCCGAGCGCGCGTTTGTTCTGGTTCCGCTCTGCGAAATTGCAGCGGAGGTTCTTGTGCCCGGTAGCGGAATGAGCGTGACGGAATTGCTGGCCGGCTTGCTCAGTGGTTCGAAAGACGTTTTCGGCGCGGTGGTCCGTCTCCCCTACGATGCGTGGGACGCCCGGTAGAATCGTCTGGTGAGCCTTGAGTTCAACGTATTGGCGACAACCCAAGCTGGCGGACGGCGGGGGAGGATGCATCTGCCTCATCGCGCCGTCGAGACGCCGGTCTTCATGCCGGTGGGAACGCAAGGGACGGTGAAGGCTGTCTCGCAGGAGGTGCTCGAGGAGCTGGGCGCGGAGATTATTCTGGGCAATACTTATCATCTTTATCTGCGCCCCGGCCACGAGGCCATCCAACGCATGGGCGGGCTGCATCGCTTTATGAGTTGGCCGCGAGCGTTACTGACCGACTCGGGCGGATTTCAGGTTTTCAGCCTGAGCCAGTTGCGCAAGGTGAGCGACGAGGGCGTGCGTTTCCGCTCGCACCTGGACGGGAGTTGCCATTTCTTCACTCCGGAACACTCCATGGAGGTGCAGATCGCGCTGGGCGCGGACATCTCGATGGCCTTCGACGAGTGCACCGAGTATCCTGCTGACCGGACCAGAGCACAAGAAAGCCTGCGGCTAACGGTGGCCTGGGCACGGCGGTCACTCGATCACTTTCGCGCGCATCGCGACGAGGTGGTGTGGCGCGGCGAGTTGGGCGGACGGACGCAAAGCCTTTTCGGTATTGTTCAGGGAGGGATGTATCGCGATTTGCGCCGCGAGAGCGCCGAGCGGCTCGTCGAGATGAACTTTGACGGCTACGCCATTGGCGGCCTGAGCGTTGGGGAGCCGCGCGAGCTGACCCTGGAGATGATCGCCGAGGTGTTGCCGCTGTTGCCCGCCGATAAGCCCCGCTATGTGATGGGCGTCGGCTATCCGGACGAGATCGAGCTATATGCGCGCATGGGCGTGGATATGATGGATTGCGTGTTGCCCACCCGCGCCGCGCGCCATGGGCTTCTGTTTACCAGCGAAGGGCGGCTGAATATCAAAGGCGCGCGCTACGCCGAAGATCAAGGCCCGCCCGACCCGGCCTGCGATTGCATGGTCTGCCGTCGCTACACACGGGCCTATCTGCGCCACCTGATACAGGCCGGCGAGGCTCTGTCAGGAACGCTGAACACCATCCACAATCTGGCCTACTATTTAGGGATCATGGAGCGCGTGCGGGAGAACCTCTCGGCTGGCTAGCGGAGTTAGCCGATAGCTTCGCCGAGCATTTGCTTCAGCGCCTGAACGTATTCGAGGAAGGCCTGGCGGCCGGCTTCGGTCATGCGGTAGAGGCTCTGCGGCTTGCGCTGGACAAACTTCTTTTCAACCGCGACGTAACCGGCTTCTTCCAGCTTGGCCAGCTGCGCGCCGAGGTTGCCGTCGGTCGCGCCGGTCTTCGCGCGCAGCCAGGTAAACTCCGCCTCTTCCACGCCAGCCAGCAGCGAGAGCAGGGCCAGACGCAGCTTCCCGTGGATCACAGGATTCAGCTCCGGCAGCTCAGGCATGGCTGGCCGCCTTCCTGCACTGGCGGGCTTCAGCGATCATTCCGTGTACGCCGAAGACAATCTGGCAGAAGAAGATGGCCGCCAGGAAGGCAATGGTGAGCGGATTGCCCTTGCCAAAGCAGGCATAGACAGTCAATGCCCACCACACCAGCGCGCAGGCAAGTTGCAGCTTCCATTTGAGAATCAAGCCGGAGGCCGCGTTGGCGGTAGCCAGCATAGCCGCCGTGATCGCAATGAAGGTATGCTGGTCAGCCCTCCCGCTGAAGCCGAATGACATCAGAAGGATGAGCAGTGTAATCCCCATTGCATACCAGATAGATCCGATGGCGCGGCCTATGGTAGTCTCCGGACGCTTATGCCCCTTGCGGATGTGGAGGATCCATGTCAGCACGGCAGCGGCTGCCATGGTGACCGGCCAGGCAATGTAGTTGTGGCCAAGTCCGGCCCAGAGGATGGCGACAAAATAGGCAACGCCCCACAGGACAAAGGTCCTTCCGTAGCTTCCGGTGGTGCGCCGGCCCTCGGCGATCATGGTTTCGATCAGGCTGAGCCTGTCTTTCAATTCCAACTCTTCAGTGTTTGCTGTCATATCAATTCTCCTGGGGAATCTCTGTTAGATTTCAGAGAAATCCTTGATATGGAGTACTCTATTACATAGAGTTTCAACTGTCAAGAACTATTTTTGATCCTTTTTTAGGCTTGATTATCAGGAAAGCGGGACGACCGGGAACATCTATGTTTTCTGCATCTTGCAACCAACGAAGGGGAGTGATCGAACGCATCTCCCCTTCACTGGCTGGTTATTTACACATTAGACCGGCAGCACCAGCAGCCCGGTTTCCAGCAGTTTTTCCGTCAGTTTGTCCAAGGCCTCGGGAAACTTGTAGGAGATGGTGCGAACGCCCATCCCCAGCAGGCAGGCTGCTTCGGCCTGGGTGTACTCCTGGAGCACAATGCGGCTAAGCATCATGCGGTCAAGAGAACCAAGCTGGCTGAGGCATCTTTCTACGTCGAGGACGAAGATGACCGCATCCTCGAAGGTGCGGACGGGACGGCTGGAGCACCAGCCTCTGGCGATCGGGTCACCCAGGATGTTGGGCGCTCTGCCCACCTGCATGGATGCGTAGAGGTAACGCCGTAACAGGCTCTCGGTGTGTTTGCGGTAGAAGCCCAGGCTGACGACCGGCTCCGCGGCCGGCGCTTTTACGACCGGCTTTACAGCTGGCGCCACCGCCGGCCTTGGTTTCCACGTTCTTGGCTCTTTGTATTCTCCGGTTTGTGGACTGCATTCTTCCCAAACCGCCGGCAACTGAAGGGCGGCGCTCATTGGGCACCTCCGGATACTTCAGCCACTGCCCAGACCCTGACCAGTGTCTTGCGCGACGGTCGTCCGCGCCGTTTGCGGCTTTCCGGAGTTGGAAAGTCCTTCAGTTTAGTTTCACATTCCTTGCAATACACACTCCCTTGGGTTTGGGCGCGGTACCAAAGACAGCCGCACCCCTCGCAAATTTTCAAATGCACGCGCAACTCCATGACGAAATCTCCATGTTCTTGTTTTCTCCCGGCGGATTTGTACGAAGGTCTTATTTCCGCGGGTCAGAAAGAACCGGTTACGGCTACTCAGGGTTCTTGCGCCCTGATGAGGGATTGCCTCCGGAATTCTCTCGTTGTTTGTCATGCTCATGGCGCGCAGAATCTGGAATTTTGATGGCTGGCTGTCCCAGGACGCCTCTGCAAAGCGTTTTGGGGTGTGGAGGAGATAGCCGGAAAAGATTTTCATCGCCCGGAAATTGTTCATTAACCGCTGGAAGGGGCAATAATCGCCTATTTCAGCCTGTCGGCAACGAAGCGTTTCTCCTGAGATTCCCACAAGCCAGCACCGTATTAAGTAAAGCCAATCTAGATAATTGATTCTTATACGTCAATCTTCTCCAGCATACTTACTCGTGCGCGCTTTTCATTCCTTCTTAAAGCGCGGAAAATGAAGGCCAATCAGTCTTTCAGCTTTTCCAGCAGAAAATGAAGGATGTCCCCCTCTATTGCTGGTGGCGGATTTTCCACAGATGAATTTTACTCAGATGCACGAGCGGCTCCGCCTGGAACTGCTGCGCAGGATACAGCGGGGGTCGGTAAGCGTCTCGCTGCTGGCGCGCCAGACCGGGTTCGGGCAATCGCATCTGTCGAATTTTCTGCACAATCGGCGGCAGCTCTCGTTGGAGGCGATTGACCGAATTCTGGCGGCGCAGCACATGACGGCCGGCGATCTGTTGCCCGCGGTCTATCAGCGCGATGTCTTGACGGCAGACGAAGAGGGCAGCGCGGTTCCGGTCGTCAGCCATGCGGCGGCCCTGTTTGAACCGTTCATCCGGCCCTCTGCCGCGCAGTCCATGCTGCACCTGCCCTCCGGGCTGCTGCAGTCGCTCAGGACGCGCGTCTCGAACCAGCGCCGCGCCTGGCAGAGATTTGTGGCAGTGCGCATTTCCGGGGCCGACGCGCTGCCCATGGAGCCGCTGGTGCTGCCCGAGGCCATCACGCTGATCGACCGTCATTACAACTCGTTGATGCCCTACCGGCCTAACCGGCCTAATTTATATGCCGTGCGGCACGGCTCCCAGTTGATGCTGCGCTATGTAGATTATGTGGCCAATCGGCTGGTACTCAGGCCGCGCAACATCGCCTTTCCGGTGGACCTGCTCGAAGTGAACCCCGGCGAGGCGCCCAGCGAGTTGATTGTGGGGCGCATCGCGTTGATTCTGAACGAGCCGTGAGGCGGGAATCGGGTTGGCCGCAGGATGGTAGGTCGGGGCTTTAGCCTCACCCAACCACGCGCAGAGTTTTCGTTGCGTAGCGCGCAATCTTTTTGTCGGTGCTCACCAGCGACAGCCCTTCCGCATTGGCCTGCGCGATCAACATTCTGTCGAAGGGGTCTTTATGAATCGGCGGCAGAGCGAAGAGCCCAGCGATGTGCTGGGGGCGCAGAAGCAAGGGAGTGGCGGCCAGTTGATCCAGCGCATCGAGCCACCAGGCGTGCGGATCGCCCACATCGAGCCTGCCCTTCATGCTCTTGAGCATAACCTCCCAATAAGAGATCACGCTCAGCACATTCGGTCCGGACAAAACTGCCATACGCGCCGATGCTGAGAGCGCTTCTGGCGTGTCAAGCGCCCAGATCGCCGTGTGGGTGTCAAGCAAGTACCCGCGAGCTGGATCTTCATTGCTCAAATATCCTAACCCAGAAGCTCTTCTTCAGTGATGGGATCATCCCAGCCGGGCAGCAAGCGGATGCGGCCCTTCATGCCGCCCAAACGCGCCTTGCGAGGCGCCGTGGGCGGAGGAGTGATCTGGGCGACGGGGCGGCCATGACGGGTGATGACCACCTGCTCGCCGTCCTCGACGAAGCGTATCAGCTCGGTGAAACGATTTTTGGCTTCCGCGGTGCTGACGTTCATGCTTGCAATTATAGCCATAATTTATGGCTATATCAAGCTGCCAAGCACGAATTTGCGCCTCCCGAACCGGTATTTCACGGGAGGCTACTCCCTTCAGCAGAAACTCGGCTGCCGGAGGAACGAACCGCCTGAAAACAGCTTGAGAGTGCAGGTTTTTCTCATTTTTTCGCGAGACAGCTGAATTTCTGGAACAATTGAGATGCGGGCCGCGTAGATGAGATTGGCGCGACTGAGTTGGTGCACCGGCGCGCCGGTGATTGCAAAGGAGAATCTTATGCGTTTGATCGTTGGGATTGCCAGCTTGGCTACAATGCTCTGTCTCGCCGTTCCCGGTGGTTTTGCCAAGACGCCCCCGGCCCCCAAATGCGGCTCGGGCACGATCGTGATCGTCTTCAAGGATGCCCGCCGGCTGAGCTTCAATCTCTGCGATATCGATCGGCTCGAGTTTCCCGTGGCCGCAGCCGCGGCCGGAGAAACCGCTCCCGTCAACTCTCTGTCGCCTTCGCGTGGCCGTTTTCTTGGTAAATGGGAGGTTGGCGATGGCAACGGATTCAACTTCTATATCACGCTTGAGGAGAATGGCGATGCCTGGCGGTCGCTCCACCACGAACACGGTAAGTGGGCCTACGTAGATGGCGAGGCGCAGGTTACTTGGGATGATGGCTGGAAGGATGCGATCCGCAAGGTCGGCTCCAACTACCAGAAGTATGCCTATGGAGAGGGCAAATCGTTCACGGATACGCCCGATAACGTCACCAGCGCCACCAACACCGCTCCGCATCCCATTTAGAGCCTTTCCTGACCGTGCTCAAACCCCGTGCGCCGTGTCCGGGTTTTCAAAGCGCGTGTAGGGTGCAAGCCAGTTCAGGTGGACGGTGCCGGTGGGGCCGTTGCGCTGCTTTTCAATGATGATTTCAGACCTGGCCTTGTCGGCCTCGCTCAACTCCTCGTTGTGTTTGTAATAAGCCTCGCGGTGAATAAAGGCCACCACGTCGGCGTCCTGCTCGATGGAGCCGGACTCGCGCAGGTCGCTGAGCAGGGGGCGATGGTCGTCCTTGCGCTGCACGCCGGCGCGGGAGAGCTGCGACAACGCCACCACCGGCACATCCAGCTCTTTGGCCAGGGCTTTCAAGCCGCGGGAAATAGCCGAGACCTCCTGGGTGCGGTTTTCATAGTTCCTTTTGCCGGACGAAGGCACGGTGGCTGACATTAACTGCAAATAATCCACCACCACCAGGTCCAGGCCATGATGAATGTGCTTGAGCCGCCGCGCCCTGGAGCGCATCTCACCCAGCGAGATGGCGGCCGTGTCGTCGATGAAAAGGCGCGTCTCCACCAGTTGATTAAGGGCTGTGGTGAGCTTTTGACGATCTTCATCTATGATGAAACCTTTCCGGATTTTTTGCTGATCTACCCAGGCCTGCGAGGACAAGATGCGGCGCAGCAGCGACTCCTTGCTCATCTCCAGGCTGAAGACGGCTACGATGGCCTTTTCGTTGATGGCCGCATGCTCGGCAATATTGATAGCCAGGGCGGTTTTGCCCATGGAGGGACGGGCGGCAATGATGATCAGTTCGCCCTTTTGCAGGCCGCTGGTCATGATGTCAAATTGCGTGAAGCCTGTAGCCAATCCGGTGATTTCGCGGCTCTGCTTGTAGAGGTTGTCGATGCTTCCAAAGGAGCCGTCGACGATCTGCGCAAGCGATTCAAAGCCCTCGGTGAGGCCTTTTTCGCTCACCTCCATCAGTTGCGACTCGGCGGCGCTTAAAACATCAAGAGCCGCTTCGCCCTGGTCGGCGGCGCGCGCGATGGCGTTCGAGCAGATGAGCATCAGCTTGCGCAGCAGGCTCTTGTCCTTGACGATGCGGATGTACTCTTCTATAACCGGGCGGCGCGGCAATCCCTCGGTGAGCGAGGCCAGGTAGGCCACCCCGCCGATGGATTCGATCTCCTTGTAGCGGGCCAGCTCGTTGGCCAGGGTGACGATGTCCACCGCCTTCTGGGCGTTGATCAACTCCGTCATGCGCTGGAAGATGCGGCGGTGCGAGTCGAGGGAAAAATCCTCATCTATGAGCTTTTCGGCGGCCTCGGCGTGGGCGGCGTTGTCCAGCAGGATGGCGCCGAGGATGGTCTTCTCGGCATCCACATTAGCCGGCAGTCCGGAGTCGAAAGCCAGGTTGGGAACAGTGGCCATATCAGAAGAGTGTAGGACGAGGGAGGGCTGTGCAGAAGGCAGTCGTTTTTGGAAATCTGGAAAACGGCGGCAAAAATGGCTGTGGATCGCAGCGGAAATGCCTTATTCTCAATGCAAAGCAAGGAGAATAAATTCATGGCCAAGGATACACTAAGCGGCGCAAAACTGAAGAAGGTTCTGGCGGCGCTGGAAGGCAACTGGCAGGCGGAGATGGAGGGTTACCACAGCTACACGACGCTGGCCGACCGGGACACGGAGCCAGTACGCTCTCAAGTCCTGCGCCACCTGGCCGGCGCCGAGTGGGAGCACGCTGAACTGTGGCACGGGCGCATCATGGAACTGGGAGGAGCCGAGCCGGTTTACCACGGCAAGCCCGGCGGCGATGCCGATTCGCTGGCCAGCCGCGCCGGCGGCGTCCGCATGGCCCTCAGGCGCCTGGAGATCGAGGAGAGCCGCGCCATCGCCAACTACGGCGAGCAACTCAAAGGCCTGGGCGACGCGGAGTCCATCGCCATCCTCGAACACGTCATCGAGGATGAGAAGGACCACTACAAGGAACTCGGCTCGCTTCTTCGCGGCCACTACCAGGCTCCTGCGGGCGCGCACAAGATCAACGCCCAGGAGGTGCTCAATGAGATGCTGGCCAAGCGCACTCAGGGACGCAAGCAGCCGGGCAGTTGGATCGGCGACGCCATCTACGGGGTCAACGACGGCCTGGGAGCCATCTTCGGCATCGTCAGCGGCGTCAGCGGCGCTACTGCGGGCGATAGCAAATACGTGCTGCTGGCCGGCCTCTCCGGCATGATCGCCTCTGCGCTCTCCATGGGTTCAGGCGCTTATCTGGCCGCCAAGAGCGAGCGCGAAATCTACCACGCCGAGATAGACCGCGAGCGCGAAGCCATCCAGATGAACGGCCCCGAGGCGCGCGAACTCCTCTCGCTTTATTACCAAGTGAAAGGCTTGCCCGAGGCCGACGCCCTGCACATGGTCAACCACATCGCCAGCGACCCCGAGCAGTTGCTCCGCGCCCTCTCCAGCGAGCGGCTCGGCTCCTCAGAGGAAGCGCTCTCGAACCCACTGGTCTCGGCCAGCTCCGGCGCGCTTTCCACCGCCATCGGCGCCGCCATTCCGATCATTCCCTTTTTCTTCATGAGCGGCATTGAGGCAGTCATCGCCGCCGCCGTCATCTCGTTGGCCGCGCACTTCGCCGTCGGCGCCGCCAAGAGCCTCATCACCGTTCGGTCCTGGTGGTCGTCGGGATTTGAGATGACGGTGGTTGGGGCGGTGGAAGGCGCTGTGACCTACGGAATTGGAATTTTGCTGGGGAAGGGCGGCATGTAAGCAGTGCTTTTTCAAAATATAGATAGTTGAGGTTCGTGGTATCCCACCCTTGCCACAAGAACAAAGACGTGGCAAGGATGGGGCACCCAGCTTTCTAGATCTGGGAGTGAACCGAGTTCCGCTTTATACCAATTTCATCGCATCGGGATCCCAGCCGATGACAGCTCCGCGCTCAATGCTGAGATTGCTCAGCAGCGCCGCTCCAGCCGCGCGGAATCCGAAGACCGCATCTTCCACCACGGGCTGGCGCGACCGAACCGCCGCAAAGAAATTCTTGAAGTGGTCGTAGCTGTCGCTATATCCCGCCGGCGCTACAAATTTCTCGTACCCCAGCGGCGGCTCTCCCTCGGGATTCACCCGCGGATACTTTTCCCGGTAGTCTTTGAGAATCTGTTTCTGCATCGCATCGGTAAACGTGTCGATCATCATCCCCGGTTCCTTTTCGAGCGGAACGCGGTTTACGCTTACCGAACTTCCGTTGATATCCATCGTGCCTTCAGAACCGGTAAAGAGCAGCCCTTCGCTTTCTTCGCCTCCGTCTACAAAGTTCACATGCAGGCTCAGGTTGAAGCCCTCCCTGTAATCGAACAGGCCCAGCATCACGTCGGGCACATCGCGGCCGTCTTTCCAGAAGCGCAACCCGCCGGTAGCCATGCCCCG
>JBKQPC010000024.1:0-96973 GCA_052145195.1 Occallatibacter sp.
GCCCATGTGACAGGCACCAACGCCACAGGTGAGACCGTCGGGAACTTTCGCTACACCCACGTCTACGTGCGTAATGCGCAGGGCCAGTGGAAGATGGTGAGCTCTGAGGCCAGCAAGATTCGCCAAACCCGCGTGCGCAAGTAGCCGCAGGGGAACTCAATCTACTCACTGGACGATAGATTCCCTTACAATTGAGCGATGCCTGAGCTGCCTGAGGTGGAGACGATCGCCCGCGGAGTGAACGAGCGTGTGCGCGGAGACCGCATCATCGAGGCCTGGTTCAGCCGTCATCGGGAGCCTTTCAAAACACCCGCGGCGCGCCAGGCCAGGGGGCTGGAAGGGCGCGCGATTCTGGCGGTTCATCGCACCGGAAAGCACATTGTCTGCGAGCTGGGAACGGCTGACGGAAATTTGCACTCCCACCCTAGATCACCCCAGCAAGCAAAAATCGCGCGCCGGGGACCCCGAAGCCGCAAAAACAAAAACGCGGCGAGCGTAGAGCACCCATTCGATATTTACTCCGGCATTTCCAGGACAATCCAGGCGCTGTTCAGATAGTAGTGGTAGATGGTGTGGCGGTCGACGAGCGAATCGGCCAGGGCGTCGTGGTCCACAGGAGCCGGACGGTGCAGCAGGCCAGCCTGGGCCTCGCGAACCTGCGCGGGCGTGGCCGGATCGATGCCCCAGTTGAAGCCCAGAACGCCGGATGGATCGTGAGCTTGCAGGCGCTCGGTTTCCGGCGCGGCGGAGAGCACGTAGAGGCTGGCCGGGGCGCTGGAAAAGAAGACCAGCAAAGAGACTGTCCCACGCTCCGAACAAAGGACAGCCCAATCGGAGGAGCCGGGGCGTTCAAAGCTCGAGTGGATGACGTTTTCCGGTTGATGCGCCTCGTAGGTCTGCGGAATCAGGCATCCGCGGCGGTTGAGCAGGGTTGCGAGCTCATCGGGCAGGCCGGGAAATGAGCTGATGGGCAGATGGCGAATGATGTAAGGAATGGAGTGGCCGGCGACAACGATCTGGCCGGAGACGTTGAGTTGCGCGGGGGATGGCTGTGGCTGCTGGGCAGGAAGCAGGGAGCTGGCGCAGAGCAGAACGCCTGGCAAGCAAGCGATATATCTGAAACCGGCTCGAACCATTCTTCCCCCAGGGGCTAAAGCCCTCGCGTTCTTTAGGTGCATTTGCGGCACGACTAAAGTCGTGCCCTGACGCTTTGTGCTATCCATTTGCCATTTTTCACAACATGTAAAGTCGTGCCCTGACACTTCAAGCAGCTCGGGATATATTTTTCCGCAACCTGTAAAGCCCTTACCCTTCATCCGAGGCGATATCGCCGATTAATGCCTCCACCCATCCCTCTGCTTCCGCCTCCCATTCCCGGTCGGCTGCCATCTGCCGATAGTCCTCAACCAAGGCAGCTTCTTTTGCCTGGCTTGACTCATGCGTATCGGTATCGCGATCCATGGAGCTTCTCCCACTTCTCATCATCGTCCCACTTTGTTTTGGATGCAAAATCAATTTCGCAGCGGCTTGCCGGTTTTCAGGGTGAAGGCGATGCGCTCCTGGGTCTTCTGTTCGCCGCAGAGAGAGAGGAAGGCTTCGCGCTCGAGATCCAGAATGTACTGTTCGCTGACCAGAGTACCCGGCGTGATGCGGCCGCCGGAGAGAATGTAGGCTACCCAGCGAGCGACCTTCTGGTCGTGCTCGGAGGCGTAACCGGCCTCGCCCATGAGAAAGACGCCGGTTTGGAGGGTTGCCAGGGCCGCCGTGCCGGGCGCGGGAATATGCGTGCGGGGCTGCGGAGGCGTGTAGCCCGCCCCGGCCAGCGTTGCGGCCTGGGCTTTGGCATCGAGGAGCAGCCGCTCGCGGTTTAGGGTGATGCGGTCAGAGGGGGCGAGCAGGCCGAGCGTGCGCGCCTCGGCAGCCGAAGTGGAGACCTTGGCCAGGGCGATGGTTTCAAAGGAACGGCGGAGCGCCGTGGCTAGCTCGGCTGACTGGGCAAAACGCGAATGCGGGTCGCGGGGGTCTAAAGGCGCTGCTGACGCTGCTGCGTCGATGGCTCGCAACAACATTTCCTTGGTTCCTCCGCCTCCGGGGATGAGGCCGACGCCGGCCTCGACCAGGCCGATGTAGGTTTCCGCATGAGCCTGGCGTCGTGTGGCGTGCAGACAGATCTCCGCACCGCCTCCTAAGGTCATGCCGAAGGGCGCAAGGATCACCGGGCGAGGGCAGAATTTGATGGCTGCCGTCATCTGTTGGAAGCCGTGGATGACCGCGGTTATCTCCTCCCACTCGCTCTCCTGGGCGGCCATCAGCAGTTGCATGAGGTTGGCGCCGACGGAGAAATTTTCACGGTCGCTGGCAATGACAAAGCCGGCAAAGTCGCGCACCGCATCGGAGTCTGGATGGAGCACCGCGGAGACCATCGCCAGCACATCGCCTCCGATGGCGTTCTTGAGCGAATGCAACTCGATGCAGCCGATACCGTCGCCGAGATCGACGAGCGAGGCTCCGGAATTGGAGCGGACGACGCCGTTCGAGCGACGGAAATCGGCAATGCGGGCGTGGCCGGGGAAGGTGGCGACCGGCTGGAGCTGGTTCCGCTCCGGCTGAAAACATTGGCGAGCGCCGCTCGAGTACCAGGATGAGTGGCCAGCGGCGAGCAGAGCCTCGACGCGCGGGCTTACGGGCAAGTTGAGGGCCTTCATGCGGCTGACGGTGGAGGCAACACCGGCCGCGTCCCACATCTGGAATGGCCCCAGCTCCCAATTGAAGCCGGCGCGCATGGCGCGGTCGATGGAGGCTGCGTCACCGGTCACTTCGCCGATGCGGTCGGCGGCATAGTTCCACAGAGCGGCAAGGAAGGGCCAGAGGAAGGCGGCGGCTTTGTCTTTTGCCGGATCGTTTGCCAGCAGCAGGCGCAAGCGCTCGGGCAGCGAGTCGGCGTTTTTGGCCATCTCCAGAGCGGGCAGGGCGGGCTTGGTTGCCGGGCGGTACTCGTAGGTGGCGAGATCGAGCACCATGCGCTGATCTTTCCCGTTCTGATTGGAACCTTCGGGACCGCTGATTTTTTTGTAAAAGCCCTGGCCTGATTTGTCGCCTAGCCAGCCGCGCCGGAGCATCTCCTCCAAAATGCGGGAAAAGCCGCTTGGCGTCACGCCCTGGGGGAAGTTGACGGCTATATGGGCGAGAATGTCGATGCCCACAATGTCGGCGAGGCGGAAGGTGCCGGTGCGGGGCCAGCCGAGCGCCTGCCCGGTGAGCGCGTCCACCTCTTCGATGGTGAGCCCTTGTTCCAGCATCAGCGCGGCTGCTGTAAACATCACCGAGATGCCGATGCGGTTGGCGATGAAGTTAGGGGTGTCGTTAGCAAAGACGACGAGCTTGCCCAGGTTGCGGTCGGCGAAGGCGGTGAAGGAGGCTACGACGGCCGGGTCGGTTTCAGGCGCGGGGATGACCTCCAGCAGGCGCATGTAGCGCGGCGGATTGAAAAAATGCGTTCCGAAGAAGCGGTCGCGGTGGGAAGCGAGGCTGGCGGCGATCTGCTTGATGGGCAGGCCGGAGGTGTTGGTGGTGAGCAGGGCTTGAGGGGCCAGATGGGGCACAACGCGATTGAGCAGATCGGTTTTGATGGCAAGATTTTCGGCCACAGCCTCAATGACCCAATTGCATTCAGCCAGCCTGGGCAAGTCGTCGTCAAAGTTGCCGGGGGTGATGAGCGCGGCCAGCGCGGGCTCGTAGAGGGCGGCTGGTTTGGCCTTGGCCAGGGCAGCAATCGCGGCCTTTGCAAGGCGGCCGCGGTCGCCGTCGCCAGCAGGAACGAGATCGAGCAGCAGCGTGGGAATTCCGGCGTTGGCCAGGTGGGCGGCGATGCGGGAACCCATGGTTCCTGCGCCCAACACTGCGGCGCGGCGGACCAAATACGGTAAAGCAACCGCGGTGAGCGGAGCGGCGGCGGGGGAATGGGTACTCATTTAGTCTCTCCTGCGTGGAATGGATTTGGCGCAATCCATCACGCGGAAACTATCGCAGCATACGGAACGATGCGGCACATGGTCAAGGCGTTCTGAAATTCTGTCTCTGCTCACCAAGCCAGATGTGAGATAGCTAATGATGATGAGCAGGATGTTCCTATATGGCTATATGCGCGAATTCAGTTCCATAACTAACTCATGTAGTTATCATTATTGCCGATAAAAAGTATCTGAGTCCGCATTCTATCTTTCTTTACGGAGTATTTGGACGCGCTAATCAGAGGAAGACGGTCTTATGTCGATGCTAAGAGATTTACCACTGTCGCGCAAGTTTAACACGGCATTTGGGGCGATCTGCCTATTGTGCCTGCTACAGGGAGTTACCGCGCTGTGGGGTCTCTACCGTGTGGATCGGCTGACCAGAGACCTGACCAAGCGCACAATTCCTGCCGCACAGGCTATCACGGAGATGAGCAGCAATATGCAATACGTTCGCCGTGTGGAACTTGCGTCGCTGCTGTGTGTCGACGCTGCCTGCCTGCCTAAATATGTCGCGATGCGAGTCTCCGCACTGGAAAAATATCAAGCCGCCAAAGCGCAGTTCGAAGCCCTGATTGCCGATCCGCAAGAGAAAGAGCAGTTTCAGGGCATGGTCGGAAACTTCGACGAGTATCTCGGCAAGAGCGACGCCATCACGAAGGATTTTTCCGCCAGCGGACAAAAGGATATGGCTACTCTGGGCCGGCGTGAGCAGCAATTGCTGGACAGTTTCAATCAATCGCTCAATGCGGCGAACGCGACCGCCGTCTCTTACACCCAGCAGAGCAACCGAGATGGCGATCAGGTGAACTCCGCCAACACGATGCTGCGGAGTCTGGTGATGGGCATCGTGCTGCTGATTACGGTTCTGTGCTTCAGCGTGGGCCTGGTTCTGACGCGCCTGATTGTTCTGCCCGTCCTCAGAGTCACGACGGCTCTCGAAGAAGTGGCGGGTAAGAATCTTACGGTATCCGTCGAGGTGTGCAGCGGAGACGAGATCGGACGGCTCTCGACGGCCTTGAACGCCACGGTGGCTTCGATGCGCGAGGTGCTACAGGCGGTGGCGCAGGGAGCAGATACGCTTTCAGCCGCGGCCGAGGAACTCAGCGTGCGGTCTGCGCAGACCAGCGGCAACGCAAAGGCACAGACCGGCAAGATCAACCAGATTGCGGCGGCCTCACAGCAGATGACGGCTACCATCGCCGAGATCAGCCACAACGCCGAAACCGCCTCAAGCGCCAGCCAAGAGTCAGCCGAAGCAGCCAATCAGGGCGGAGCGGTGATGAAAGCGGCAGCCGCGACGATGGAACAGATTGCCACGACCAGCGGTTCTGTGGAAGTGAAGATGACCTCGCTGGCCAAGCGCTCGGAGGAGATCGGCAAGGTGGTCAATGTGATTCAGGAGATCAGCGAGCAGACCAACCTGTTGGCCCTGAATGCGGCCATCGAAGCGGCCCGCGCAGGAGAGCAGGGCCGTGGCTTTGCGGTGGTAGCCGGCGAGGTGCGCCGCTTGGCCGAGCGCACCAAGGGCGCTACCGAGGAGATCGCGGGCACCATCCGCAGCATCCAGGAGGAAACGCAGGAGACACTGAAGGTGATGTCGCAAAGCCGCGTTACGGTGGAAGCCGGACTGAAAGAAACGGCGCACGCGCGCGCCAGCCTGGAGGCGATCATCGCGTCATCGAATGAAGTCATGAGCCAGATTCATCTGATCGCATCGGCATCCACCGAACAGACCTCCGCATCGGGCGAGATTTCCGAGTCCGCCAACCATATCTCGGCTTTGAGCGTGGAGAATTCGCAAGCTGCCGAGGAGGCAGCCGAGGCCTGCAAGAATCTCGCCGCACTGGCCACTGACCTGGACGGAATCATTCGCCAGTTTCGCATCAGCGGATACGAATAAACGGCGGGCCGTCTTCAGGGCGCGCGTCTGGCCGGCGGGTTAGCAGTTGCGCGACATCCTGCTTGTAAAATTGCTTCGATTGACGAGGGCTAAAGCGTTCTTCGTGGCTTTCCCAGGTGGATTCTAACTGGCCGTAAACCTGTTGATCGCTATGTCTATAGATGAGGATCAACCAGCCAGGATTTATTGAATATCAGGCGTGCTGGCAGCCAAGTCAGCTTGAGCGCCGATCCCTCCTATTTGTTCGCCGATCCGTCCTATTGATGCGCCGATCCGCCGGATGCGCCGTTACCGGAGGCACAATGACAGGCTTGCGGGGTGGAATGTAGGCGTCGTGCGCCTTCCGTGGATTTGCGGCGGAGGATTCCGTGCCGCTGGTCAGCAATAAATTGAGCGTGGGAGTACTCTCGCGTTGCGTTTCCACAAAGTCCACGCCCTCGGCAGTTAGTGTGAAACAGGCGTTGTCCGCACGCGCGATGTATGCTTTCTTTTGCAAATACCACATGGTGAATTCCAGATAATCGCGGGGAAACCCCATGCGCTCCTCAACTTCCGCAAGCGAAACTTCGGGGTAACCTGGATTTGTGCGGCGACGAATATAGAGCTGTGCCAGCACCGCCAGCCGCCGGTTCAACTCGCCGTCGATTTGATCCATAAAATCGATCGATTTAGATAAAGGGTCCGGGGGGGGTGTTTCTTTTTCTTTACCTGCATCGTATTGTGCGCGTCGCGCGGGATCGGACAATACGTCATAAGCTTGTTTCAACTGGTGGAACGTGTCGGCATCCCCTGTCTCAGGGTTGTCGGGGTGAAAGCGGGCCGCCAGAAATCGATAAACGCGGTGTACTGTGTCCTGGTCCGCATTAGGGCTGATTTGGAGGAACTCGTAGTAATTTGCTATTTCCACAATGCTCCATTGATGGAGAACCCTTCACATGTCGTAAGGGGTATCTTCGTTTGCCATTTAGGCAAGAAACAGAATACCCCAGCTGCCTCTGCTGGCGCACATTTTCCTCTCTAGTTCCGGGATGATGTTCCTAAATATGCACGGCAGGGCCATAGCAGGAATCTGGATGACAAGACCTGTTTCCATGTGCCGCAGTACTGGAATCGCAGGGTGAGGTAAGAAGGTATAAACCGAGCTTGACTGAAGTACGCTGATGCCGCCGGTTTGACCCTCACCGGCATCGGGCACTAGCTTGGAAGAGTGCGGGGTGCGATTTTCGCCCCTATGACAAGTTGGACAAGGAGACTGGATGCAAAGCAGAAGATACTCCTGGTTTTGGAAGGGCGTTTGGGCGCTCATGCTGATGGCGATGGCCGTCGCGGGCGCGCGGGCGCAAGACCTGAAGAGTTTCGAGCAACGAATTACAACCAAAGTCCTGCCTAACGGGCTGACGCTGATTATCTGCGAGCGGCCGGAGGCGCCGGTCTTCAGCTACTCCACCTTTATTGATGCGGGCGCCGTGAACGATCCCTCGGGCGAGAGCGGCCTGGCGCATATGTTTGAGCACCTGGCCTTCAAGGGAACCAGCGAGATCGGCACCACGGATTACTCCGCCGAGAAGATTGCGCTGGCCAGAGTGGAGGCGGCCAACAACGCCTACGAGGCCGAGTACCTGAAGACCGTAGGCCGCGACGAGAAGAAGCTGGCCGAGTTGAAACAAAAATTCATAGACGCTCAGGCCGATGCGCACAAATACGTGATCCCCAACCAGTTCACCGACGTGGCCGAGCGTAACGGGGCCGAGGGCCTAAACGCCGAAACCGCGCTTGACGACACGATGTTCTTCTGGTCGATGCCGGAAAATCGCCTGGAGTTGTGGGCGTGGCTGGAGAGCGGGCGACTGGCCGACGTGGCGCCGCGCGAGTTCTACAAGGAACGCGACGTAGTGATTGAAGAGCGGCGCATGCGCACCGACTCCAATCCCATCGGCAGGCTCCTCGAGCAGTTTGTGGCCACTGCATACGTGGCACACAACTACCGGCGCGCCGACATCGGCTGGCCCAGCGAGGTGAGCCAGATTAACACTACCGAGGCCATGGAGTTCCACAAGAAGTATTACGTGGGAGCGAACATTGTTATCGCCGTGGTGGGCGACGTGAAGGCTTCAGAAGCCCTGCCGGTACTGGAAAAATACTTCAGCAAGATTCCCGGCGGAGCCAAGCCGGAGGAGATGACCACCGTCGAGCCCAAGCAATTTGCCGAGAAGACGGTGGCCATTCGCGAGCAGACGCAGCCGTTTTACATCGAAGGCTACCACCGGGGCGACTACCGCGACCCGGACGATGCCGTTTACGACGCCATCCAGGACATTCTGTCGAATGGACGGGTCTCGCGGCTCTATCGCAGTTTAGTGCGCGACCAACAGATTGCCGCCGAGGCTGCCGGCTTCAGCCCCTTTCCCGGCGAAAAATATCCCAGCCTCTTTGCGTTCTATGCAATTCCGCTGCCGGGGCATACGCCTGAGCAGATGCGCGACGCCATCCATCGTGAAATTGACAAGCTGAAGACGGCGGACGTGACGGACGAGGAGCTGGCCATGTTCAAGACTCGCACGCGCGCCGACCTGCTGCGCGGATTGGCCAACAACCAGGGCCTGGCAAACTCGCTGGCCGAGTACCAGACCCGCTACGGCGATTGGCGCGAGCTCTTTCTGCAACTCGACAAGGTGGACAAGGTAACCAAGGCGGACATTCGCCGCGTGGCCAATGAGATTTTTGTGCCGAGCAACCGCACCGAGGCGTGGATTGAAACGGAAGCACCTACGGCGGCAGCTAAGAAAGATGGAGGCGCGCAATGAAGATACTAATAAGAATTGCTCTTTTTGGGTTAATCGTAACTATTCTCGCTGGCTGCAATCATACGGCGCAGCAAACTCTCGCGCCTGCTGCCACTCCTCCATCTGTTGCCAATACCTCACCTGCAACTCAACTCTCCGCCCAGCAAGTCAAACCTTCCAAGCCCTGGGAGCAGATTCCCACGCCGAAGCTGCACGAGTTCAAGCCCCACCAGCCGCAACGCATTGAACTCAAGAACGGCATTGTTCTTTTTTTGCAAGAGGATCACGAGCTGCCGTTTGTGTCGGGATCGGTGCTGATTCCCGGTGGATCACGCGATGAAGACCCCACCAAAGCCGGTTTGGTGGGTCTCTACGGGCAGGCGTGGAGGACCAGCGGGGCAAAAATTAGTGGCGACGCGCTGGATGACCTGTTGGAGTCCAAGGCCGCGCACATCGAGACCGGCGGCGACGTGGATTCCACAGCCGTTTCCTGGGATTCTCTGAAGGGCGACTCCGATCAGGTTCTTTCTCTGGCGCTGGATTTGCTTTTCCATCCCAACTTCAGCGCGGAGAAATTGCAACTGGCTCAGCAGCAGATGGCCGCTCAGATTGTCCGGCGCAACGATGACGAAGACGAGATTGCCCGCCGGGAGTCGGCGAAACTGGTCTATGGGGCCAACAGTCCGTACACCCGGCAGCCGGAGCTGGCCACTATCGGCGCGGTTGGTCTGGAGGATTTAAAGACGTGGCACGAGCAGACCATCGTTGGAAAGCTGATTGTCTCCATCAGCGGCGACTTCGAGCCGGCAGCGATGGAAGCCAAACTGCGCGCGGCCTTCGAGGGGTTGCCGGCTGTGAGGGTTGCGCCTGCGCGGCACGATGATTTTGCCGGTCCCAAGCTGGGCGTCTATTTCATCGACAAGGAAGATGTGAACCAGTCGAACATCGAGATTGTGGGCCTGGGCACGGTCCGCCGCAATCCCGACGTGCCTGCGCTGGCGGTGATGAACGAGATTCTGGGCGGCAGCTTTGCCAGCCGGCTCTTTCAAAAAGTCCGCACCGAGTTGGGATTGGCCTATGCCGTGGGCGGCAGCTATGGCTACGACTGGGATCATCAGGGTGAGTTCCGCGCCATGGTGCTCACCAAGAGCGCCTCGACGGTGGATGCGACCAAGGCCGCGCTGGCTGAGATCGACGGCCTGACCAGCCGGCCCTTTACCGAGGAGGAATTGGCGCGGGCCAAGGACAACATCCTCAACTCATTTCTCTTCCGCTACGACACGCGGGAGAAGGTGCTGGCCGAGAGAGTGCGCCTGGAGTTCTACGGCTATCCGGCAGATTACCTGGAAACCTACCGGGCCGCACTGGAAAAAGTAACAGTGGCCGATTTGAACCGGGTGTCAAACAAGTACATTCATCCTGGCAAGCTGGCTATTCTGGTAGTGGGCAACGGGCCGGAGATCAAGCCGGGGCTTGAAGAACTGAAGCAGGGACCGGCTCAGAAGGTGGATATCACTATCCCGATGCCAGGCAATCCGGCGGCGGCGGAGAAGAAGCAGTGAGCGAATCAAAAGCAATCGCACCGCAAGAGGGCGACAATCTGGCGGTGGTCATCATGGCGGCGGGCAAGGGGACGCGGCTGAAATCGCGGCGCGCCAAGGTGCTGCACGAGATCGGCGGCAAGCCGCTGCTTACGCACGTAATCGCCGCGGCCAGCCGGATTGTTGCGCCGGGGGGCATTTACGTTGTCATCGGACACCAAGCCGAAAAGGTGCGCTCAGCCGTGGCCGCAACTGGCGTTGATTTTATTGAACAGGCAGAGCAACTGGGAACCGGTCACGCCATCCAGTGCGCACGCGAGGCCATCAAGGGCTACGAAAATATTCTTGTGCTTTCCGGCGACGTGCCGCTGATCAGGCCGGAGACGATTGCACAACTCTGGAAATTTCATCAGGACCAGAAGGCGGCCATGAGCATCCTGACAGCCGCGCCCGGTGACCCATCAGGCTATGGACGAATCCTGCGTAAATCACCCGCATCACCCGAGGTGAAGGCCATCGTCGAGCAGAAGGCGTT
The DNA here is from genome assembly GCA_052145195.1 of Occallatibacter sp. Taxonomy (GTDB): domain Bacteria; phylum Acidobacteriota; class Terriglobia; order Terriglobales; family Acidobacteriaceae; genus Telmatobacter. Next base: position 10,773 of record JBKQPC010000024.1, read on the forward strand.
GACTGCCGAGCAGCAGAAGATTCGCGAGATCAACTCCGGAATTTACGCCTTCAAGACTGAGTCGCTGCTGGCTCATCTGGATAAGCTCACCACCAACAACGCGCACGGAGAGTTTTATCTGACTGACATGGCGGCGCTACTGCGCTCGGCCGGCGAGCGCGTTGTCGCCATTCAGGCAGCTGATGCTCTAGAAGTTCTTGGCGCAAACACCATCGCCGAGTTGGTGGCGCTGGACGCGACGCTGCGCTGGAGCACGGCCAACCGGCTGATGGCTGCCGGAGTGACCATCTTCCGGCCTGAGACTTGCGTGATAGACGCAGAGGTCGAGGTTGCCGCGGATACGGTGATCGAGCCGTTTGTGCAACTGCTGGGCGCGACACGCATTGGCGGCGACTGCCTGATTCGCTCTTACACGGTGATCGAGAACTGCACCCTGGGCAGCGGCGTTCTGGTTCGTCAGAACTGCGTGCTGGCCGAGAGCATCATCGCGAATGGAGCCAGGATCGGTCCCTTCGCGCACCTGCGTCCAGGCAGCGAGCTTGGCGAGGACGCGCACGTAGGAAACTTTGTCGAAACCAAGAAGGCCAAGCTGGGCAAGGGCGCGAAGGCCAACCACCTCACTTACCTGGGCGACGTCGAGGTGGGGGAGAGATCCAACATCGGCGCAGGGACCATCACCTGCAACTACGACGGGGTTCGCAAGCACAAGACGATCATCGGCAAGGACGCCTTTATAGGCAGCGATTCGACGCTTGTGGCGCCGGTAAGCGTGGGGGATGGAGCCTACGTCGGGGCCGGCTCCTGCATCACTAAGGATGTGCCCGCAGACTCGCTGGCGGTGAGCCGTGCTCGCCAGATCGTCAAGGAAGGCTGGGCAGCGGCCCGGCGCGCAATGCGTCAAAAACAGTAGTGATGCGGCCAGCATAGGGTGACGGCGGAAGTCAATTGATTACACGGAAGGAGTAGATTCTATGCGCAAATTATCCGATCAAGAAATTGCATCCCATCTCGGTGCTCTGCCAGAGTGGCGGATCGAAAAGGGCGAGCTGACGCGCACCTATAATTTCAAGGATTTTGTTGCTGCCTTGGCCTTTGTCAACCGGGTTGGTGAGAAGGCTGAAGCTGCCGGCCACCATCCGGATATCGACATTCGCTATAACCGGGTGCGACTGGGGCTGGTTACGCACGATGCCGGAGGCCTGACGGCAAAGGATTTCGATCTTGCGGCTGTTGTCGACGGGCTGGTCTGACTGCGCCCAAGACAGCTCGTCCGGCTTCTCAGTCTGTGGAAAAGTCCGGTGAATCCCGAAATATGGATTTATAGCCTGAATTCGATTGGTTAACAGGCCTAGCAGTCTTTCAACACCATTTGGGAGCTGGCATAGATGCGAAAACGCCTAAACGACAGCAATAACCATGCCTTGAAACCGTGTAAGACATGTTGGGGAAAAATCCATGCTATTAAGGAAGTACATGATATTAAATAACTTACTACATTATTAGAAGGTTTGATGATTGACAATCGTAATGTTTACCTCAAAAAGTGTCTCGAAATGGGACACTTAGCAAACTCAGAGAATCGTTGCCTGGCGGCCTAAAATAATTTTGATTTTAGTATTTGACATCTCCTGAACCTATGCTATGCTGTATATATTCCAGTGAAGGAGGAGATTCCTCCCTACTGGAAGTAGTTTGCGTCACTGGCCTCCCGGCACGAACAGCAAGACCGTTCGTGCCGCCTTTTTTTGTGACAAAAACAATGTTTGAATAGCTCTTGTGCATCCTGTCGCGGCACCGGTTTTTAATTCATGCTTACTCTGGACTAAAATAGTCGCCAGGAGGGTCTTGTGACGAACAACTGGATGCAGCGCCGTTGGGTTCTCGCTTTGGCTGTTTGCGCCGTAACCATAGCCAGCTATGCGCAGTGGTCGAACCCGGCCGACGATATTCCCGCCTACCATCCCTCCGCGCCGCTCAAGGTGAGCGCTCTGCCACCGATTCTCTCCGGCGCCCAGTTGACCGGCGAACACTTTCGCTACCCGTGGCAGGTGCACTGCTATCAGCAGGCGATCAAGATCAGCAGCGTGATCTATCAGCTTCCCTGCAACTGCCGGTGCGATCGCGCGCTGGGCCACACCAGCCTGCGCAGTTGCTATGAGACCACGCACTCGACCGAGTGCGACATCTGCGCCAAGGAGGGATTTTTCGCCTACCAGCAGACCAAGCTGGGCAAGACCCCGGCGGAGATTCGCGCGGCCATCGCGCGGCACGAATACGAGAGCATCGATCTGGAGAAGCAGTAGGCGGGCGGCAAAACCGAAATTGGCGTAAAATGGAATGTAGCAGCACGAGCCAGTTGGCCCGGTACTTCCCTAAGTCGGGGGCGTCACGGTTTCGACGGGATCGATTGCGGCAAAGGAGTCATGCCGGGGTGTGGGCACCCGTAATCGCCTGCAAAAACAAAGTTGCCGACTACAGTCTGCCACTTGCAGCTTAATTAAATAAGCTGCCGTCTTCCACGGCTTTGCCTATGGGCTGTGAGCGGACGTCATACAGTAGGCTGGCGGTTTACAGCTCGGTCCGTGTTGTAACCGCGAGATCATCGGACTAGTTTTCGGCGCATCTTGCCCGTTCTGAGCGCCGGAAGCGAACCCAAAGGAACCGGGCAAAGCATGAACACTTCTGGCTGACAGCGATTTCGGACGCGGGTTCGACTCCCGCCGCCTCCACCAACTCTAACTCGCTGATTCTATTTATGTTATACGACACTTAAAGTTCGTCTGTACTTGTAGCGTACTTGACTAACCGTCAAGCCATAGTGATTACAGGAGTTATTGGTTCGCTTTGAAAAAGGCTTCCGTAAAATACGAGGAGGCATTCGATCGTTCGTCCGAACTATGTCTGGACCATTCTTTGTTTTCTCTATCCGGATCAACACTTCCATCGCCAGCGGGTCGCGAGTGAGGGGATACGAGAGGTAATGTCCGTCCTCGGACAGTCTTCGTCGGGGGATTGAAGTAACCCCACAGCATTGTTCGTTTCGTCGCGCGGAAGTCGGTCTCCCCGAACTGCCAAGGCTGATACGAGAAATGCGGATAGCCGAGGAACTGCGTGAGGTAGCCGTCTGGATTCTCTAGCACCCAGAATTTTAACGGTGCGCCGTTCTCCTGTACCTCCCAAATAACCCGTAGGCATTCCTTCACGAGCCTCATCCCCTCCTTGGAATCCCGGTCTGCTTTCTTGATTTGCCATGCGGCGCGGCTGAATTTAGTGCAGGGCGGATTGGCGATGATGCCGTAGACGTTCTTCGGCGGATGATAGTTCTCGACACCGATTTCCTTGGTGATGCACCTGACGTCGTATCCGGCATCCCGATAGGGCTTGGAATCGCTACCAAACTCCGAGGCGCACAAATGCAAAATGATCTTTTCTTTATTACTTCGTTCGACCTCCATTCGTGCGGTTGTTTAATTTATCTATGCCATAATCAAAGCACATCCACGAGGTATTGCAAGTACACTTATCCCCAGGAGAGAACGGACAATAGGGCTATGAAATGGCCACGCTCAAAAGTAACGCAATCGATCATAGCTCTGATACTGGGGCTTTTGGCTGCCGTTGCTGAATGGCTTCAATTGGCAATGGAATCCTTCAACAACTTCTACTTTGGGCCGCATAGAGCTTATCCCTATCCGTATCCAGACGCACATAGCGCCAATATCGCAACGTGCTGGAAATGCGGCTTGGCCTTCGCGCTGATATTTATCGGGGCCTTCGCATCACAGAGGCTGATTGCGAGCTGGAAGTCAAACCGAGACAGAACCTGAAACACGTGTATTTGTGGCGTACTCAGGTGGGGTGTATTGAGCGTTTCTTGAGTATGTAGCGGCGTTGAAAACACAATAACTTACATAGAATCAACACGCCTTGAGAATCCGACTCCCGCCGCCTCCACCATTTCATCATTCAATAAAATCCAACAACATCCGATTGAACAGCCTGCCGTGGAGCCACTTTCCCGGGATACTCTCACCCTGGCGGTCATACGCCACGGAAGCATCATTCAGGAAGGTTTTCAAAACCTTTTCATGTCCCAACGAAGCGTTCCAGCAACATAGAACTGTGCCCAACTGTCCCGACTTAAAACACTCGTATTCTTGCCGCCCCGAGATGAAATCTTAGAGAAATACAACTCTCTCTTCATTGCATATCGTTGCCGATATGGTTCTTAAACGCGGGTCGCGTGACCGGAGGTGCGAAGAGGCTTCGTGTGCGCAATCCCGAAGACTGTAAGTGAGACGGCCAACGCGTCTCCCGCTGATTACCTTGGTCACGGATGTGACATAGAGGGGGAAACTGGAGGACCATCTTACCGTTCTTTTTGGTCCGGGTAGAAGTGCAGACAATCCGAGGAGATTGATCATTATGCAAGTTCATCACTTTGCGCGCATTGTTATCCAAAAACTGCCCGGCCTCTGGCGCCTCGCCATGGGTTCTCAGCGAGTCGACCGGCGAGTCCTGATGTGCGCCTGCATCGCTCTATTTGCCTGTCTCGGGCTTCCTACTGGCTCCGCGCAGACCCCTGACCTTACGCAAAAGAGCCTGGAAGACCTGATGAATATCGATGTGACCTCAGTCTCCAAAAAGGCGCAGAAGACCTCGGAGACAGCCACGGCGGTCTTCGTCATCTCGGCGGAGGAGATTCGCCGCTCGGGGGCGCAGAATATCCCCGATCTTTTGCGCATGGTTCCCGGCCTTGACGTGGCTCAGATCGACGTCAGTCAATGGGCGATCAGCGCGCGCGGCTTCAACGGTCAATACTCCGACAAGCTGCTAGTGCTGATCGATGGCCGCACGGTCTACACACCGGCATTTGTCGGCGTGTTCTGGGATAGCCAGAACGTTCCACTGGAGATCATCGAGCGCATCGAGGTGATTCGCGGCCCGGGCGCGGCGGTGTGGGGATCGAACGCCGTGAACGGCGTAATCAACATCATCACCAAGAGCGCAGGGGAAATGCAGGGCGGCACTGTTGACGCCGGCGCGGGCAATGCCATCACTGGGCCGGAGGCGATTCGCTACGGCGGCAAGGCTCGCGGCTTGGGAGCTTATCGGGTGTACGCGGCAGGCTTCCATACTGGCAGCCTGCCCACGCCCGCGGGGCTGGACGGCCAGGACGATTGGCGGCTGGTTCATGGCGGCTTCCGCACCGATAGCAGTCTCTCCGCGAAGGATTCCCTGACCACCGAGGGAGACGTCGCCCAGGGCAATGCGGGAGAGTTGGCAACCGTGCCTGTCTCCCTCGAGCCTCCGATAACCGCAACCCTGGCAATGCGCAATCGATACTGGGACTGGAACCTGCTTGCACGGTGGAATCGAACGATCTCTCCGCGCTCGGCGACCTCGCTCCAGATCTACTTTGACCGCACCACACGCGAGGATCCCACTTACGGCATCGGGCTGAACACCTTCGACATCGACTTTCAGCACCATGTATCTTGGGGCGAGCGGCAGGACATTGTCTGGGGGCTTGGTTACAGGATGAGCGCGAATGGCACCAGCCCGACCCTGCGCATTGTTTTCACGCCACAGAACCGGCTTACCCATTTGTTCAGCATCTATGCGCAGGATGAGATCACAATTCTCCCCGACCGCCTGCGGCTAAGCGTGGGGGCGCGGCTGGAGCACAACGGATATACCGGATTCGACCTGGAACCCTCGGCGCGCCTGGCCTGGAGCTTGAACAACAAGAATATGGTCTGGAGCGCGGTCTCCGGCGCGGTGCGCACGCCAGCCCGCAGCGATCGCGATATCCGCGTGAATTACTATGCCCTCCCGGGGAACATTCAGACCGGCTACCTGCCAATACTGGTCAGCTTCTTCGGGAATCCGAACGGGAAGGACGAGCGTCTCACGGCCTTCGAGGCGGGCTACCGGAATACTGTGAGCAGCAGATTCTCGGTGGATTTGACGGCCTTTTACAACCGCTATCGGGATCTCGAATCATTGGAACCGGGAGCCACTGGCGTGGAGATGACTCCCGCGCCGCCGCACCTGCTTATTCCCACCACGTACGGCAACGGGTTATATGGCGAGACGCATGGCATAGAAGTCTTTGCGAACTGGAAGGCGGCGAGCCATTGGACTCTAAGCCCCGGCTATGCGTTTTTCTCCATGCACCTGCACAAATTTGCGGGCAGCCTGGACACGACAAGTGCCCAGGCAACCGAAGGATACACGCCGGACCACCAGGCGCAGTTGCGTTCCAGCGTCAGCCTGCCGAAAAATCTTCAGTGGAATGCGTCGGCCTATTTTGTTAACCGCCTCCCCTCGCTGGCTGTTCCCTCTTATACGCGGGTTGACACTGGATTGACCTGGCGAGCGGGCGAGCGTATCTCCATCAGCGCGGCGGGGCAAAACCTGTTCAGCGACCGTCACATGGAATATTCCGGCCCTGATTCCACCGAACTGCCTGGGTTGATGCGCCGATCCGCCTACGCCAAGATAATGTGGTCATTCTGAGGGGAGACAGATTCTGAATCGAGCAGGCCACAATGCGGCAAAGGATAGACCATCCGAGCGAGCTCGTGTTTCAGCCCGGATATTCGTATTTCTCTGTCTGATTCCGTTCTTATCCGGAGCGCTGAAGCCTGCCCGCGCACAAACCACTGCCGACGAGTACCAGATTAAAGCCGCGTTTCTTTTTCACTTCGCGCAGCTTGTGGACTGGCCTGGCGGCGCGCTCAACGCCGGAGATCATTCCATCAATCTGTGCATTTTCGAGGACGAACCGCGCCGCCATGAACTGCAAAGCGCTATTGAGGGAAAGATCGTCGACGCTCGCGTACTCCATCTCCGCCTACTCGGTAAAACGTCTCAAATCCAGGGCTGCAACATCCTCTTCCTAAGCCGTGACGAAGCCTGGCGCCAACCCGAAACCCTTAGAAGCCTGCGCGGCCTGCCGGTTTTGACGGTGGGCGAGACCGCCAACTTTCTCACCGACGGCGGGATGATCCGCTTCCACCTGGGAGACAATAAAATTCGCTTCGACATCAACCTCAGAGCCGCCGATTTGTCTCATCTGAAAATCAGCTCCCGTCTGCTGCTGCTGGCCACCTCGGTGAATCGCGGCAACGGGATGGAAGCGAGGAGGTGAGTCTATGCGCATCCGAGACTTTTCCATCCGCTTCAATCTGGCCTTGCTGATTCTTACCGCCAGTATGCTTTCCGTCCTGCTGGCTTCTCTGGGCTTCGCCATCTATGAGCGCCAGAGCTATCGCGCGAGCGCGGTGCGCGAACTGACCGCACTGGCCGACACGCTAGGCGCAAACAGCGCAGCGTCGCTGGCATTCAACGATCAGGGAACGGCCAAAGCGATGCTGGGCGCCCTGGCCACCGAACCAAATCTCCTGGCCGCCTGTCTGTACGACAACCAGGGAGGCATCTTTGCCGAGTACCGCAGTTTCGGCACACAGCGCAATCTGATACTGCCCGTGCGGCGTGAGGATGGAGCCTATTTTGATGGTGATTACCTTACACTTTTCCGGGGCGTTCTTCTCAACGGTGAACGCACCGGCTCGATTGCGCTGGTTTTCAACTTGCACGCTTTCCGCGCACGGATTTTCGAATACGCGAAGATCGCAGTTCTGGTGCTTCTACTCTCTGTTCTGGCCAGCTTTCTGGTCTCCTTGCGACTGGCGCGCTTCATTGGAGATCCGCTGGCGCAACTGGCGGCCGTGGCGCGGCGTATTTCGATCGACAAGGACTACTCGGTTCGTGCGCAAATCAGTTCGGGTGGCGAAACCGGTCTTCTGGTGGATTCCTTCAACGAGATGCTCTCGCAGATCGAATCGCGCGAAGGAGCGCTCAAGACCGCGCTCAGTTCCTTTGAGGAGAGCGAGGAGCGCTATGCGCTGGCCGCTCGCGGCGCGAACGACGGCCTGTGGGACTGGAATCTGGCTACCGACAAAATCTACTTCTCCCCGCGCTGGGATCATATGCTGGGCTACGCGGAGAGCGAACATTGGTCCGGACCCGAAGAGTGGTTCAGCCATATTCATGCCGACGACCGGGAGCGGGTGCGCGCGGAAATTGCCGCGCATCTGGAAAACAAAACCCCGGAGTTTGCGAGTGAATATCGCATGCGCCACAAATCAGGCGGCTATATCTGGACGCTGAGCCGGGGCATCGCGATTCGCAAGAAATCCGGCGAGGCGATCCGCATGGCCGGTTCGCAGACGGACATTACGGAAGGCAAGACCGCCGACCCGCTGACCGGCATACCCAACCGCCTCTACTTTCTTGACCGCCTGGAGTCGGCCATTGAGACCGCGCGTCAACACGAGACGATATTTGCCGTACTGTTCATCGATCTTGACAGTTTCAAGCTGGTGAACGACAGCCTGGGACACGCCGCCGGCGATGAGTTGCTCATCGACGTGGCGGGACGGCTGCGCGCCAGCATCCGCACCAGCACCCGCCAAGGCGGCCCCACGCAATCGGTGGTGGCGCGCATCGGCGGCGATGAGTTCGCTATTCTGCTCGGCCATATTCAGCACGAGGATGATCCAGCGATCGTGGCAGGGCGCATCCTGGAGCGACTCAGTGATCCGTTTCACCTGGAGGGGCGCCGCATGTTTGTCACCGCCAGCATCGGAATCGCCCTCAGCAATACCGGCTTCACCCCCGAAGACCTGTTGCGCAACGCGGATACCGCCATGTATCACGCCAAGACCAACGGCAAGTCGCGCTTTGAATACTTCAACGAGGGATTGCGGAAGCAGGCCATCACCCGCTTCGAGATGGAAACCGGATTGCGCAAAGCCATCGACGAAGGACAACTGGTGGTGTATTACCAGCCGATTGTCTCGCTGTTCGATCGCCACATTCGCGGCTTCGAGGCGCTGGTGCGCTGGAATCACCCCGAACGCGGGCTTGTTCCCCCAAGTGAGTTCATTCCCATCGCCGAGGAAAGCGACCTTATCCACCACCTGGGGCGCTGGGTACTTCGCGAGTCATGCCGGCAGATGGCGGCATGGCAGAAGCGCTTCGCTCTCGATCCACCCCTCACCATCAGCGTCAATGTTTCCGCGCGGCAGTTGAGCGATTCCCGTCTGATAGAGGATGTGGAGTTGGCGCTGGCCGAAAGCGGATTGAAACACGAATCGCTGGCGCTGGAGATGACGGAAAGCTCGATTATGGGAGATGCGGAGCAGACGCTGGCTACGCTTGACCGCCTGAAGAAGATGAATATCCGGCTGGAGATCGACGACTTTGGAACCGGCTATTCCTCGCTGAGTTATCTGCAACGGCTTCCCTTCGACGTCCTCAAGATCGACCGCTCCTTTGTGCGTGAGATAAGCGCAGGAAAAGGCAGCCTGGACATCGTCAAGGCGATCCTGCAACTGGCCCACTCGTTCCATCTGGAGGTCATCGCCGAAGGCGTAGAGACGGAGGAGCAACTCAGCGTCCTGCGAGCGTTAGGCTGCGGTTATCTTCAGGGTTACCTGTTCTCAAGACCAGTCGATGCCGATGCCGCGGAACGGCTTTTAGGGACGACTCACGCGTCTAGCCTCTCCATCCTTGCATCTGCTCCAGTCGTCTTCGGCAATCGTGGAGGACACACTGTTATAATTGGACACGATGACTCTACATTTACCGGAACCTAAAACAGTCCTGGAGGTCGTCTTCCCCGATCATCCGCAGCAATGATGCCGTCACTTACGCGGGTCGGAGTTTTTCAAGACCGTCTCTGTCTGCACGCTGCGAAACTTATCCAGCCGTTGCGCGACCGCCTTGTCCTCCAGCGCCAGAATCGCCGCGGCAAAAAGGCCGGCATTCTTTGCTCCCGCCTCTCCAATGGCAAAGGTCGCCACCGGGATTCCCGCCGGCATCTGCACCATCGACAGCAGCGAGTCAAGACCGTTCAGAGCGCTGCTCTTCATGGGAACGCCCAGCACCGGCAGAGTCGTTTTGGCCGCCACAAATCCCGCCAGATGCGCCGCGCCGCCCGCTCCCGCAATTATCACGCGCAGTCCGCGCGACTTTGCGCTCTCCGCATACTGCAACGTCTTGTCTGGAGTGCGGTGCGCGGAGATAACCTGCGCTTCATACGCGATGCCGAGCTCGTCGAGCACTTTGGCCGCCGCTTCCATTGCCGGCCAATCGGACTTCGATCCCATAATGATTCCAACGTCGATTTTTTTAGTCGCTTCCGTCATCATCTCCTCCAACCCTGCAACACCTCTACGAACGCAGCCTGCTCCAGCGCCTGTACGCGGCTCTGCAACATCTCGGCGGTATCATCGGGCAGCACCGGGCAACGCTTCTGCAAGACAATCGGACCGCCATCGATTTCTTCAGTCACCTGATGAATCGTGCACCCGGTTTCGCTGACGCCCGCGGCCAACACTGCCTCATGCACCTTCATATTCATCAGCCCGCCAAAGGCAGGCAGCAGCGAGGGATGAACATTCAACAGCTTTCCCCGCCATGTATTAACAAACTCTTCAGAGACGATGCGCATGTAGCCAATCAGCAGCACCAACTCCGCTCCTGCCTCGCGCAAGGCTTCGCTTACCCGCTGGTCATAGGCCTCGCGCTTCAATCCGGCAGGATCGAGAAACAGCGCGCGAACGCCATACTTCGCAACCCGTTCAAGGATCGGCGCGGTCTGCTTGTCCGAAATCACCAGCACAATCTCAACATCGAGCTTACCCGTAGCGACCGCATCGAGAACCCCTTGCAGCGCCGTTCCGCGAGTTGAACCAAGAACGCCGACCTTCAAGCTCATGCCGATCGCACCGCCTTCATGTGCTCAACGCGCCGGGCAATGGACGGCCCTGTCCCAATATCCGCGCGATGGAAGAACGGCCCCGGAATCTGGCGTACAACTTGCTCGCAGAGCGCTTCTGCCTCGGCAATGGTCGCGGCGGTTCCGACAACTGCAAGCGTGCGTGAGCCGGTCGCAATCAACTTCCCATCCTTCACATCAACGGCGCTCAGATACATGGTGACTCCCTGGGGCAACTCCGCCGGCAGTGTCAACTCATCGCCCTTGCGCGGATTGTGCGGATAGCCCTCCGGCACGACGTATTTGCAGACACTGGCCTTCGGCGAGAAACGAACAACGCAGTCAGCCAGTGTCATATCCACAATGGCGCGACATATTTCTATGATGTCCGTTTCCAGCAACGGCAACAGATTGAGCGATTCAGGATCGCCGAAGCGGGCGTTGTATTCGATCAACTTTATACCATCGCGCGTGGCCATGAATCCGCCGTAGAGAATACCCTGGTAGGGCGCGCCGCACTCCTCGGCCAGCGCCGCGGCGACTCGCTGATTGATCTCCTGCGCCGACGCTATGTCAGCATCCTGCAGAAATGGCAATTTGTGATCCGCATCGGTGTAGGTTCCCATTCCTCCCGTGTTCGGCCCTTTGTCGCCTTCGTATGCGCGCTTGTGGTCCTGCACCGCGGGCATGTGCCGCAAGGTCTTGCCGTCGCTGAAACTCATCAGGGAAAACTCTTCGCCCTCGACCTTCTCTTCGACGACAAACGAATGCCCGCGAACAACTAGCTCGCGGCAAAACGCAAAGCTGTCTTCGAGCGAGAGCAGATGATCGCCACAGACCTTGACTCCCTTTCCACCAGCCAGCCCATCGTCTTTGATTACATGGCGATTCGCATAACGCGCGAAGACGTCTTCGAGCCCGTCGAGAGACGAGAAACGCTGAAAGTACGGATTGCCGGGAATCTTATACTTGGCCAACAACTCGCGCGCAAAACCTTTACTCGATTCGATGCGCGCCAGGCTCTGCGTCGGACCGACGACAGGTACCTTCGCCGCCCACAACGCATCCGCAACTCCCGCCGCCAGCGGAGCCTCCGGGCCAATCACAGCCATGGTCGCGTGCTGCTCGCGAGCGAACGCGACCACTTCCGCCGGGGTCGTAATACTTCCAATGCCATAAGCGGAAGACAGGCTCGCGATGCCAGGATTGCGCGCGCCGCTGAAGCATACCAGCTTCGGCCGCGGCGACGAGCGCTCGAGCGCTGCCGCAACCGCATGCTCGCGCGCCCCTGAACCAACGATGAGAATTGTCTCGCTCATTTTGCCAGGCTCGCCAACACGGTAACTTCCAGCGGCCGCAGGTCAGGCTCAAATGCCGATCCCGTAATTTTCTCAAACAACTGAATGTATCTGGCCGCAAGCTCGGCGATCAGGTCGTCTGGCGGCGTCGGCAGCATAGCGTCCTTGTACGGGTCACATCGCTCGCGGAACCACAGCCGGAAAAACTCCTTGTCGATCATGTTGGGTTCCTGTCCCGCAGCCAGCCGTTCCGCATAGCTGTCGGCCAGCCAGTAGCGGCTCGAGTCCGGAGTGTGGATCTCATCAATCAATAGAATCTCGCCGTCGTCCGCCACACCGAATTCATATTTTGTATCCACCAGGATCAGCCCGCGGCTGGCGGCAATTTTCTGTCCGAATGCAAACAGCTCGAGTGTCTTGGCCGAAGTAAACTCCCATTGCGCTGCCGTCAGCCAGCCCTCGGAGACAATCTCTGTTGGCGTAACCGGCCTATCGTGAGTTGTCTCCTTTGTCGTTGGCGTGACGATGTTCTTTGGCAGAGGCTCGTTCTTCTTCATGCCCTCGGGCAACGCATGGCCGCAATAATTCCGCACGCCCTTCTGGTACTGTGTCCAGATCGAAGTATCGGTCGATCCCGTCATATAGCCGCGCACCACAAACTCGATGGGCAGCACCTTGCATTTGCGCGCGATCAGCGCATTGGCATGGGGACTCGAGATCACATGATTGCCGACAATGCCGCGCGTCTGCTCAAACCAATACAGAGACGTGCGATTGAGCACTTGGCCTTTGAAGGGAATCGCGCCCAGCAGGCGGTCGAAGCCGCTCTGCCGGTCGGTGGTCACCAGCAGCAGGCGTCCATCGCCCGTCTCATATGTGTCGCGCACTTTGCCAGCGTACTTCGCCTTCAGCGGCAGATCAGTCGCCGTCAGGCAATTTGGAATTGCGTTGAGTAATGCTTGTCGCTCCATCTCAATTCACCCCGCAAAAACGCACACCGGATGCATTTGCTTCCACGCGCCCCAGCTCCCAGACACGCAGCGCAGGGTAGCTCGCAATCGCAGACGCCAACTTGCTCTGCAACCCCGGCGGCCCAATCAGCACCAATCCCACGCCCATGTTAAAGGTGCGATGCATCTCGAGATCGTCGATATTTCCCAGCCGCTGCATGAGCGCAAAGATCGGCTGCGGAGTCCAAGTAGCGCGATCGATCACAACACCCAGTCCCTCCGGCAAAATGCGTGGCACATTCTCCACCAGCCCGCCGCCGGTGATATGCGCCATGCCCTTGACCGGAATCCCGGCACTGAGAATGTTCTTTACCGGCGCAACATAGTTTGTATGGGGCGCGAGCAGCACATCCGCGATCGATTTTCCGGCAAGCTCCTGTGGCCGCGCATCAATCGCATAGCCGCCGATCTCGAAGATCAGCTTGCGCGCCAGCGAGAATCCATTGGTATGCAGGCCGCTGGAGTTGATCGCGTACAGCACATCGCCCGCAACAATATTCGCTCCCGTAAGCAAACGCTCGCGATCTACCACGCCGGTTACAAAGCCAACCACATCCATGTCGCCTTCTGCATACACCGCTGGCATCTCAGCCGTCTCACCGCCCACCAGCGCGATGCCGGCCTCAATGCACGCGGCGCTCATTCCGCGTATCAGCGCCTCGACAATCTCCGGCTCCGTCTTGTGGAAGCCCAGGTAATCCAGAAACGTAAGCGGCGTAGCACCCATCACTACGATGTCGCCCGCGACGGCAGCCACCAGGTCGCGGCCCAGCTCTTCATAACGGCCAGCCATCACCGTCACCTTGCTTTTGGTGCCGACGCCATCCGTGCTCTGCACCATCACTGGGTCCTTCAGGCCCTTGAGCGCATCACCGAGAGCGAAGAGCGCTCCGAATGAGCCCAGCCCGGTGAGCACCGCCGAGGCATGCTGCTTGTGGGTTTCGGCCACATGCGACTTGATGCGCCGCACTGCCTCGTTGCCGGCCTCGATGTCTACTCCCGCGGATTTGTAATCCACCTTTGAACTCACGCTCTCTCCTACCCCACCCACTTGCGCGCATTATCAAACATGCGCTGCCACGGGCTGTCCTTCGGCTCGCGCATCTTGTCCCGCACCCAGGCGTGCTGCACACCCAGAAAGACGCGCTCCGGATGCGGCATCACAATCAGCACTCGCCCATCCGCGCTGCTCAATCCCGCGACACCCTGCACGGAGCCGCTGGGGTTCAGCGGATAATGCTCGGTGACTTTGCCATACGTATCAATGTAGCGTAGCGCGACTCGAGAGTCCGCCTCGATGCTGCTCACGTGGCCCTCGCCGTGCGCAGTCACTATCGGAACGCGCGCGCCTGCCATGCCCGCGAAAAACAGCGACGGAGACTCCTGAATCTCCACCATGCACAGCCGCGCCTCAAACCGCGCAGACAGATTGCGCCCAAAACGCGGCCAACTCGCTGCTCCCGGAATGATCTCGCATAACTGAGCCATCATCTGACAGCCATTGCAAACGCCCAGCGCGAAGCTGTCCGTGCGCGCGAAGAACTCCGTGAACATCTCCTTCAGCCTGTCGTTGAAGAGGATGGTCTTTGCCCACCCGCTGCCTCCGCCCAACACGTCGCCATAGGAAAATCCGCCGCACGCCGCCAGCCCTTTGAAGTTAGCAAGGTCTACACTCCCGGCAAGCAGGTCGCTCATATGCACATCGACAGCAGCGAAGCCCGCGCGATCAAACACCGCGGCCATCTCCACATGTCCATTGACGCCCTGTTCGCGCAGAATGGCAACCCGCGGCCGTGCCGAATGCACAAACGGCGCATTCACACGTTCCGACCTGTCGAAGGGCACGCTCACAAAAAGTCCGGGGCGCTCCGCATCCTCCAGCAGCGAGAACTCCTGCCGCGCGCTCTCCGGGTTGTCGCGCAGCGACTGGATATGAAAGCTAGTCTCCGCCCACATTTTGTGCAGCGCAGTGCGCGTGTTGCGATACGCAACCTGGCCGCCGCCACGAATCACGATCTCGTTGCCTGGCGCGCCTCGTCCAATCACTTGCGCCGCAATGCCAGCTGCGCTTAGCCGTGCAAGCACCTCGGCAACGTCTTGCGCCGCAACCTGCACCACCGCGCCTAGCTCTTCGCTGAATAGCTCTTTGAGGCCCGCAACCGGCAAATCAATCTCCAGCCCCATCCGCCCTGCAAAGGCCATCTCCACCAGCGTCACGAACAACCCGCCATCGCTGCGGTCGTGATAGGACAGCAGCTTTCCCTCGCTGTTGAGCTGCTGCATCGCTGCGAAGAACGCCTTCATCACCTCGGCAGCGGGCGCGTCCGGTGTTTCATCTCCAACCTGTTCGTACACCTGCGCCAAACATGATCCGCCCAGGCGGTTTTTCCCCTGGCCAAGATCGATCAGGATGAGCGACGCATCGCCTTCGCACAACTGCGGCGTCAACGTGCGGCGCACATCGCTGACCGGCGCGAATCCTGAAACGATGAGCGACAACGGCGATATTACAGATTTATTTTCATTGCTTTCACTGACCCACCGAGTCTTCATGGACATTGAGTCTTTGCCCACCGGAATCGTTATTCCCAGCGCCGGGCAAAACTCCATTCCCACCGCATGAACGGCGTCGTAGAGCTTCTGATCCTCCTGTTCTTCGCCCGCCGCAGCCATCCAGTTTGCCGAGAGCTTGATGTCGCCAAGCTTTCCAACCTGCTCGAGCCCAATCGCCGTGCCCGCAAGATTAGTGATGACCTCGCCGACGGCCATGCGCGCCGATGCTGCCGCATCGATCACCGCCAGCGGCGTTCTCTCGCCGATGGCCATGGCCTCGCCCCACAACGAGTCGTATGCGCCCAGCGTGACCGCGCAGTCGGCCACTGGAACCTGCCACGGCCCCACCATCTGATCTTGCGCCACAATTCCGGTAATGCTGCGGTCGCCAATCGTTATTAAAAATGATTTAGACGCAATCGTTGGCAGCCGCAGCAACCGCACCACTGCATCCGCAATGGTTACGCCTGCGAGATTGAGCGGCGTGACGGCAATCTTTGTCCGCGCAAACTCGCGCTCCATCTTCGGCGGCTTTCCGAAGAGCACGTGCAGCGGCAGGTCGATAACTTTTCCGGATGATGCGCTGTCGCTGAGTGTGAGATGGGGTTTCTGCTCCGCCGTACCAATCACCGCGAACGGACACCGCTCACGCTCGCAGATGGCCTCAAACAGATGCAGGTTCTCCGGCGCAATCGCCAGCACATAGCGCTCCTGCGCCTCATTGCACCACGCCTCCAGCGGACTCATCCCGGCCTCGCCGCGCGGAATCGCATTCAGGTCAAAACTTCCGCCGCAGCCGCCGTCCTTGATCAACTCCGGAAACGCATTCGATAATCCGCCCGCGCCCACATCGTGAATAAACGCAATTGGATTCGCCTCACCGCGCTGCCAACAGCGGTCGATGACTTCCTGCGCGCGACGTTCCATCTCCGCGTTATCGCGCTGCACCGAAGCAAAATCCAGGTCCGTATTTCCGCTGCCCGCGCTGCTCGAAGCCGCCCCTCCGCCAAGTCCAATCAGCATCGCCGGGCCGCCCAATGCAACCAGTGCATAACCGGCCTTGATGGCGCCCTTCTCGATATGCTCCGCGCGAATATTTCCCAGCCCGCCCGCCAGCATGATCGGCTTGTGATACCCGAAGACCGCGCTTTCAGAATTTATGCTCGACTGCTCATAGGTGCGGAAGTATCCGAAGATCGCCGGTCTGCCATATTCGTTGTTGTAGGCAGCCGCGCCCAACGGCCCTTCGATCATGATGTCCAGCGGCGAAGCAATATGCGCAGGCCGCCCATACGCACGCTCCCACGGCTGCGGCGCCTGCGGCAGATTCAGATTTGAAACTGTAAAGCCGCACAACCCGGCCTTGGGTTTCGCTCCGCGCCCGGTCGCTCCTTCATCGCGAATCTCCCCACCCGATCCCGTCGCCGCCCCCGGCCATGGCGAGATTGCCGTGGGATGATTGTGCGTCTCCACCTTCAGCAAAATATGAATATCTTCGTCGTGATAGGCGTACCTTGCGTCAGACGGCTCAGGAAAGAACCTTCCGCCATGTCCGCCGCGAATCACCGCCGCATTGTCGCGATAAGCCGAGAGCACATCCTCGCCCGACACCTCATTGGTATTGCGAATCATCTGGAAGAGCGAGCGCGGCTGCTTCACGCCGTCGATTGTCCAGCTTGCATTGAAGATTTTGTGGCGGCAGTGTTCGCTGTTGGCCTGGGCGAACATATACAACTCGACGTCGGTGGGATTGCGCTTGAGCCGCTTGAACTCCGCGAACAGGTATTCGATCTCGTCTGAGGCAAGCGACAGTCCCAGCTCGCGATCCGCCGCAACAATCGCTGCCGCTCCCTGGCCGAGCACGTCGATATGCCCAAGCTTCTTCTGCTCACGTGGCGCAAACAAAGCCTGCAACTCGTCTGAGCCTGAGAAAAATACACTCTCGGTCATGCGGTCGTGCAACACCCCGGCCAGCGCATGGAGATCGACTGCGCGGGAAGAAACGATGCGTACCACGCGCGCTCGCTCGATCCGCTCAATCGCGCCAAAGCCCGTATTGTGCAGAATATCTGTCGCCTTGCTCGACCACGGCGACTGCGTGCCCACACGCGGCGCAATCCACACGCATTGGCCCGCTGCGCGCTCCATGCCGGCGCCCAGCAACTCGGCCAGCCTCTGGTAATCGATCTTGTGCTCAGAATTTTTGTGCAGCAGCAGCAAATACAGATACGACGCATCGACCGCGGCCACGCCGGCATCGATAGCGCGCAGCCGCGCGGCCAATCGCGCGCCCTCGAACTCCGTCAGCGCCGATGGCCCGGGCAGCACCTGAACCGTCATGACGTTAGAGGTGAGCCCAGAGATTTCTTGTGATATGGCTTGCGACATCTTCTGTGTGTTTGGCAGTGTCGTTCCGTTGTTGTTCCAGCTTGTTGAGATACTCTTCCGTGATGTCTCCGGTGACGTACTTCCCATCGAAGATAGCCGTGTCGAAGTGAGTGAGCCCGGGTGCGGCCTCGGTAATTGCCTGTTTCAAATCATCAAGGTCCTGGAAGATCAGCTCGTCGGCGCCAATATCTTTGGCGAGTTCCTGCACGCTCCGTCCGCTGGCAATCAACTCCGATCGCGCCGGCATATCGATCCCATACACATTTGGAAAACGCACCGGAGGCGCCGCCGAGCAGACGTAAACTTTCTTCGCTCCCTGCTCCCGCACCATGGCGATAATTTCTCGAATGGTCGTTCCGCGCACGATTGAATCATCGACCAGCAGCACATTCTTTCCCTGAAAGAATTTGGGAATCGGGTTCAGCTTGCGGCGAACCGACCGTTTGCGCTGCGCCTGCCCGGGCATGATAAACGTCCTGCCCACGTAACGGTTCCTCACCAGCGCATCTCGATAGGGAAGGTTTAACTGTGTCGCAATCTCCTGCGCCGCCACCCGGCTGGTGGAGGGAATCGGAATCACAACGTCGATGGGCAGATGCGCCCACTCCCGCTTGATCTTCTCCGCCAGCTTCGTCCCCATGTTGATGCGGCACTGATACACTGACGCGCCATCCAGCACCGAATCAGGCCGCGCCAGATAGACGAACTCGAAGATGCAAGGAGATTTCTCATAGGCCTGCGGGCTCACATGCTGGTGGACATTGCCCTCCATATCGATGAAGATCACCTCGCCCGGCGCAAGGTCGTGGTCCAAATCAAATCCGCCCCCTTGCAGCGCTACGCTCTCCGAAGCAAACATATACTCAGCGTCTTTGCCCTGGCCTCGAATGCCATACACCAATGGACGAATGCCATGCAGATCGCGGAATCCAATCATGCCCACACCGGCTACCATCGCAATAGCCGCGTACCCTCCTTTGCATCGTTGGTGGACCTCTTCCACCGCCGCGAACACGTCTAACTCAGTGGGCTTGACTACGCCTCGCTTAGCTAACGCATGCGCAAATACGTTCAGCATCACCTCGGAGTCGGAGCTGGTGTTCAAGTGCCGCTTGTCCGTCTGGAACAAGCTATCCACGATCTCCGAGACGTTCGTGAGGTTGCCATTGTGCGCGAAGATAATCCCATACGGCGAGTTGACGTAGAACGGCTGCGCCTCAGCCACCGACGAGCAGCCGGCAGTTGGGTAGCGCACATGCCCGACGCCCATATCGCCCAGCAGCCGCGCCATATTGTCTGCTTTGAAAACATCCGTGAGCAGGCCATTCCCCTTCTCGAGATAAAACCGGTCTTCAAAGCATGTTGCGATGCCCGCGGCATCCTGTCCGCGATGCTGAAGCATGGAAAGGCTTTCATAAAGGACTAAGCTAACCGCACTATGCCCGAATACGCCGACAATACCGCACATGGTGCCTCACTGCCTGGCTAATGCCGGAGTTCATTCGTGTCTGCCACGAACTCCGCCGGCGGGAAAAAAGCTGAAGTTACCGGTTTCATTCCGTTCATTCAGATTCCGGTCCAGCGTAAAGAGTGGCAAGGAGCAAATTTGACCGGGCCATACAATCCATCGCCAGTAGAAAACAATCGCCCTCTTCCATCATCTCTCATCCGGATGAGGAAAAATCGTACAAATTCTATGCAGAAGAAGATTTGCGAATAAAATCCGCTCTGACACCACCAGAGTACTTCCTTGGCGTAAAAAGTCAAGCCTGTGACAGAATCGCGGCAAAGGCCTAATATCGTTGGTATTTTGTAGCCGTCGAGGCCAAAATCGACCTGGCATCGCACAGAAATCAATACGATATACTCAACTTATAGGGAGTCTGGCGAATGTCCACGGAGCCCTTTTACGATCCGGCCCAGTCTTATCTGGGTTACTTTGAGCACGGCCCGCTCGGCCCCTTCGCCGGCATGACTCCTGCTTCCCAAAACATGAACGAGGAGCAAGCGCATGAGCTATGAGGCCAGGTGCCGCGAGATAGCCGACGCGTTGATTGCGATCGAGGGTGTGGCCTTTCTGCCCGCGGCGCCGATCACCTTCAAGTCAGGGATCAAGTCGCCGGTTTACTGCGACAATCGGCGGTTCCCATTTTGGCCGGAAGAGTGGGCGAAGGTGATTTGCGGCTTTGAAGCTCTGATTGCCGAGCGAGAGATTCCAGTAGACGTCGTTGCGGGCGTTGAGGCTGCCGGAATCCCGCATAGCGCGGCGCTGGGTTTTTCCATGCGCTTGCCGTCGGTCTTCATTCGAAAAACTCTGAAGGAGCATGGCACCAGGAAGCGCGTCGAGGGCGGCGATGTGACGGATAGACTGGTTGTATTGGTCGAGGATTTGGTGACGACCGGTGGCAGCAGCATCGCGGCCGTCGAGGCACTGCGCGCCGAGGGCGCTGTTGTTCACGATTGTCTGGCCATCATCAGCTATGGCTTCCCGGAGTCTGTGGCGCTTTTCGAAAAAGCGGGCGTGCGGCTTCATGCGGCGACTACGTTTCAGGCGGTGCTGGAGAGCGCGCTGGAGCGCAAGTTGATCGACGAGGCTGGCGCAGCGGCGGTGCGCGACTGGCTCAATGAACCGCGTTCGTGGGCCAAGCGCCATGGTTTCGAATAGAGGATTTGTGAACGCTGCGATGGAAAAGTTCGATCGGCGAGTGGAGGCGGCGGGATCGCTGCTGTGTATTGGGTTGGATCCCGAACTCGACCTCATTCCCGCGCGCTTCAAGGGCTCAGAGCATCCTCTATTTGCCTTCAATCGATGGATCATTGAGCAGACTCATTCTTATGCTGCCGCGTACAAGCCCAATATGGCGTTTTACGAGTTTCAAGGATCGCTGGGAATTGCGGAACTCGAGTTGACGATGAAGTATCTGCGCGGCGAGCATCCTGAGATCCTGACGATCTGCGATGCCAAACGCGGCGATATTGGAAATTCAAATCGCGGGTATGCGGCTTCCATCTTCGATGCGATGGGTTTTGATGCGGTCACCTTGCACCCGTATCTTGGCAAAGAAGCGCTTGCGCCGTTTTTGGAGAGGCGCGACAAGGCGTGCATCATCTTGTGCCGGACGTCGAATCCGGGGGCAGGCGAGTTTCAGGACCTCCAGTCTGGCGGCAGGCCGTTGTGGGAGACGGTTGCCATGCGCGTAAACGCGGAGTGGAATGTTGCGGGTAACTGCATGCTGGTTGTGGGGGCGACCTATCCGGAGGAGATGAGAAGAATTCGAGCGATTGCGCCGGCGATTCCTTTTCTTGTGCCGGGGGTGGGCGCGCAGGGCGGTGATGTGGCGGCGGTAGTTTCCGCGGGCATGGACGCGCAGGGCAAGGGGCTTTTAATCAGCAGCGCGCGGGCGATTCTTTTCAGCGATGATCCCGCGGCGGCGGCGCGCGACCTTCGCGATGAAATCAACGCCGCAAGAAAGGCTGCCCATGCTGCGCGTTGAGGGAAGGATCGCCAATCATGATCACGAGTTTGAGGGCGCGATAGAAATCAACACTGAGACCGGGCTGATTGAGCAGGTGGGACCGAGAACAGGTAAAAGCGATCTTGATCTTGACGGCCAGATAATTTTTCCCGGATTTGGCGATCTGCATATTCATGCGCGGGAGGATGCGAGCCAGTCGCAGGTTTATCAGGAGGACTTTGCAACCGTCTCCGTGGCGTCCATCCACGGCGGGGTGACGCATGTTGCGGAGATGCCGAACAATCCAATCGCGCCGGTGGACGATGCGAGGTATGCGGAGAAGGAAAAATTGACGGCGAAGTCGGCCGTGCATGTGACGTTGTATGCGGGAATTGGGCCGCAGACCAGCCCGCTGACGCGCCATGTGCCTTATAAGGCGTTCATGGGACCGTCGGTGGGAGATTTATTTTTTACTTCGCGGGAGCAGCTTGAAGGCGCGCTCGCTAGGTATCGCGGTAAGAATGTCAGCTTCCACTGCGAAGACCCAGAGATTTTGCGAGAGAGCAAGGGCGCGGCCACTCATGAACAGCGGCGCCCGGCCAGTGCTGAAATCACTGCGACGGAGTTTGCGCTTTATCTGATTGAAATATACGGACTAATCGGCAAGCTATGTCATTATTCGACGAAGGGCGGACTGGAGAAAATCGCCGCGGCCAAGGCGCGGGGCGTTCGCGTTACGGCCGAGGCTGCGCCGCACCATTTGTTCTTCGACGACACCATGCTGACGGATGATAATCGTCTGTGGTTGCAAATGAATCCTCCGCTGCGTGGCAGAGAAGACAGGCTGGCGCTGATCGCGGCGCTGCGCGATGGCCTGGTGGACTATCTTGCCACGGACCACGCTCCCCATACTCCCGAAGAAAAGATGGCAGGCAGGAGCGGCGTGCCTCATCTCGACACTTATGGCGCGTTTGCAACGTGGTTGATGGCAGAACATGGATTCTCCGCCATGGATATTGCGCGCGTATGCGCCTACAATCCGGGCACATTTGTGAAGGAGTTTCTGCCTGCGGAATTCGGTAAAGGATTTGGCGTGATCGCGCCGGGATATGCTGGTTCGCTCACCATTCTCAACCCGGATGCTCCGACTGTGATTCGGCGCGAAGAGTTGAAAACGAAGTGCGGCTGGTCGCCGTTTGAGGGATATACGTTGCCTGGCCGCGTGACTTATACCATACTGAAAGGCGTAGTGTACCCGGCAAGCTGAGGGAGGGATGCCTCTTATGGAAAAGCTCAAGCACGTGATCAGCACGCGGCAGTTCGACGATTCGGAGTTTTTGTTAGGGCTCTTCGAGTCGGCCAATCGAATGGAGCGCGACGACGTTTTTCGCGCATTGACGGGCCCCTTGCGCGGCCGTATTCTCGCCACGCTGTTTTTCGAGCCGAGCACGCGCACGCGGTTTTCCTTCGAGGCGGCGATGCAGAAGCTAGGCGGCGGCGTGCTCTCCGCTGAAGACGCCCGCGACAATTCTTCGGCAACCAAAGGCGAGAGCATCGGCGATACCGTTCGCGTGGTCAGCGGGTATGCCGACGTCATCGCCATTCGGCACTACGAGGAGGGGACGGCCGAGGCTGCGGCTAAAAACTCTCCGGTGCCCATCATCAATGCGGGGGATGGCGCTGGAGAGCATCCCACACAGGCACTGGCGGATATGTATACCATCAAGAAAGAGCTTGGCTGGCTGAGCGGATTGCGTGTCGTGCTGGTTGGCGACCTGCTGTACGGGAGGACGATTCACTCATTGCTGCCATTGCTATGCCTGTATAGCGGGGTGACAATCGATTTGATCTCGCCGTTGTCGTTGCGCCTGCCCCAGCAGTACCGCGATTATCTGACCAAGAAAGAAATTCCCTTCCACGAGAGCGAGAAGCTCGAAGGAATCATTGAGCAGGCGGATGTCGCCTATATCACTCGCGTGCAAAGAGAGCGATTTGCCTCGCAGCAGGATTATGACGCGGTCAAAGATGCGTATGTGGTTAATGCGGAGCTGGCAAACCGGATGAAACCGCAGGCCATCATCATGCACGCCTTGCCGCGCGTTAACGAGATCTCTCCGGATGTGGACGCAAATGCCAGGGCCGCATACTTCCGGCAGGCGAAGAATGGCTTGTATATTCGCATGGCATTGCTGAAGTATCTTCTCTCCTAGAAGTCTGCAACTTGTTAGTTTTCAACGCGGGTGTCGAATCCGATTCTCGCCGGCGTCTTCAATAAAATGTTTTTTATCAATAGAATGCAGTCGTTTTTGCGCTCGGGTTTCCGCGTCCTGCCTTGCTTCTCTCCACTCAACATCACCCTGCCGCCCAGAAGTGCAAAAAATATTCTTGCCCGCCGTCAAAGGAAGTGCTTATACTTTCGAGGTTCCTCGGTAGTTGCTATAAATGCAACTGATTTCAGCAGTTTCCACCTTTACGAAAAAACAAGGAGGTTGTATGGGAAAAATCAACTTGGGACGCGTAATCCTCGGGGGCATCATCGCCGGGATCGTTGCAGATCTCCTGGGTTATCTTGTAGATAACGTATTGCTGGCATCTACGTGGGCTGAGCAGATGAAGAGGCTCGGGCAAGGCGATTTGTCGACAAACCAGATAATATTGTTCAACCTGCTCGGGCTGGTCAGCGGCATCGCGCTGATCTGGATCTATGCCGCTATCCGGCCTCGTTTTGGCGCCGGAGTGAAGACCGCAATCTACGCCGGCCTGGCCTTTTGGGTTGTGGGTGTGCTGCTTCCCAACCTCGGATTCATGTGGGTTAGCGGCCTTTTTGGCCGTCGCCTCACGGCGTACACAACCCTCGGCGGTCTTGTCGAGATCGTTGTTGCCGCGATTGCGGGAGCAGCTCTTTACACGGAATAAACCTGTTGGCTTCGGTCGTATCAACCTCAATCCAAGCAAATTAATCCAGGCAAATTCCTCCCACAGCGTGCAGGCCCAGGATCAGATGGGCCTGCACCTCTCTTTCTTGGCGGCCACCAGGCAGGATGAGCAATTTTGACCCCTTTTCCGTCCAGGCGAAAAGTTACCTTTGTTTTACATTGGGCGTTTACACTCCTTATACTGGTGGATGAGCGCCGATGTTTATGCAAGAACGGCATCCGGATTGCAGTTTGCCCCATTCCGGGGAATTTGATAGGCTCAGGCCATCTTCAAGCTGAGCGAAAGGAGAGTTTTCATCATGGCAGAGGAAAACAAGATTAACGGTCTGGCGTGGTTTTTAGCAGGATTGGGCGTCGGCGCGCTGGCGGGGATTCTATACGCCCCCAAGAGCGGCCGCGAAACCCGGGAAGAACTGATTTCTGGCGCCCGGGAGGGAACCGAGTACCTGCGCGCCCGCACCCGTCAAGTTGCCGATCAAATGGGCAACCTGGTGGATCAGGGCAAAGAGCATTTAGGCGAATACGTGGAGCGCGGCCGTGAGGTTGTGGATCGCGGACGGGCGCAGTGGGAAGAGTTTGTGGAGCGCGGCAAGAACCTGGTTTCAGAACAAACCGGCCGGGTGACCGCAGCCGTCGAAGCCGGACGCCAGGCCTACAAGACGCCCCCCGTTCCCGGCGAGCCCAAGGAACTTTGAGCCGGCGGTTTCCCCACGCCTTTCCGGTCAGGCCTGATGGCGCCCTGGAAAGCATCAGTCCATCCGTCCGGAGCACTGCGTGCGTGACAGGTTGCAGCGCAGGCTCCGGATATAACATAGCGGCCTGGTTTGTGGCGTATGCAAGAGAACAAAACCAGAGTCTTTAGATTCACTGAGCGAGATCACTTCAATGCAAATTGCTAAACTGGACAATCAAACCATTCTGCTCGCCCTTGCTGTTATAACCGGGCTGGCCATGTTTCTACAGGTATTCATCCTGCTGGGAATCTTTGTTGCCATGCGCAAGGCGGCCAGCTCCATGCAGAAAGAGATCGGGAGCCTGCGTTCCGCGCTCATGCCCGTTATCTTCGACACGCAGGAAATTTTTGCCAGTTCGCGGAATACCCTTGTAAGCACGCAGGCATTAGTCGCCAATGCGCAGGGGTTCCTGAACCGTGTTTCGCCCAAGGTTGAAGCGGCGGCCGGCGACCTGGTGGAGATTACCAAAGGGCTGCGTGAGCAAACCGCGCATGTGCAATCCTCCGTGCAGGAAATTGTGGAACGGGTGCGGAAGCAAAGCAATCGCGTGGATAACATGGTCTCCGGCGTCCTGGACACCGCTGACCGCGCCGGGGGTTATGTGAACGATGTCGTCACTCGGCCGGTGCGGCAGATATCAAGCATCTTAGCGGCGGCCAAAGCGGTCATAGAATCGCTGCGCGGGCACGGAGCGCAACAGAGCTAATCACGCTCTGTCAGGGAAAGACCGGCTGGCCAAATAGCGCCGATTTGCGGGACGCGCGATCCCTAATGGCCGGACACGGCGGCAGAAATACTGCACACAATCCATCCCCCGCCCATCACCTCATCACCGTCATAAAAAACCGCCGACTGGCCCGGCGTGACGGCGCGTTGCGGTTCGTCGAAGGTGGCGACGACTTCATCGGCGCCGGCTGGCTCCAGCGTTGCCCATGCGGGTTCATGGCGGTGGCGAATCTTCACGCGCACGCGCATGGGACTGGTCAACTCCGGAATGGAAATCCAGTTCAAGCCGCGGGCGCGCAGCGTGCGAGTAACCAGTTCCTCGTCCGCGCCCAAAGTAACACGGTTCGTGACCGGGTCGATTTGCAGGACGTACAACGGCGAGGGTGAGCTGACGCCCAGTCCCTTACGCTGGCCCACGGTAAAGTTAAAAATTCCCTCATGCCTGCCCAGCACTTCGCCGTCGGAAGCGATTAACTCACCCGCCGTCTCCGGCAACCGCTGGCCCTGCTCTTCGAGATAGGCTGTCAGAAATTGCTTGTAGTCGCCGCCGGGGATGAAGCAGATCTCCTGCGAGTCAGGCTTCTCGGCCAGCGCCAGGCCGTGTTGCCGCGCTGCCTCGCGTACCTCTGTCTTGGTCATCCGCCCCAGTGGGAAGAGCGTGTGGGCTAACTGCTCCTGCGTCAGTCCAAAGAGAAAGTAGGTCTGGTCCTTCCCGGAATCCTTAGCCCGCTTGAGAATCCAACGCCCGCGCTGCTCGTCGAATTCGTTGATCGCATAGTGGCCGGTGGCGATGCGGCTGGCCCCAATGCTTTGCGCCGTCTTCAAAAGTTGATCGAACTTCAGGTGGTTATTGCACAGCGAGCAGGGAATCGGCGTGCGCCCGGCGAGGTACTCGGCGACAAAGGGACGGACCACGTCGTCTTCGAAGCGCTGCTGCTGGCTGACGACGTAATAGGGAATCTTCAGATGCTCGGCAACGCGGCGCGCATCATACACATCATCCAGAGAGCAGCAGCGGCCCGCCTTGGGCGCATCAGGAATGCCGTGCCGCCCAGCCAGCCGCGTCTGGTCCCATAACTGGAGCGTCAACCCGACAACCGCGTCGCCCTCGTGCGCGAGCATCGCCGCCACCGTCGAGGAGTCAACCCCTCCGGACATAGCTATGGCAATGGTGGTGCGCTCGGTCATAAAATTCGCAAGTCAGCCGGTCGATGTACAGATCTTACCCCGCCGTTCCCGCCGCCACCGGCGAAATCGCGCGCAAATGCTCGACGGCTTCGGGAACCACTTTCAGCACATAGTCCACGTCGGCCTCGGTCGCGGTCTTGAGCAGGCTGAAGCGCAGGCTGGCGCGGGCTCGTGCCTTGTCCAGTCCCATGGCCATCAGCACGTGGCTGGGCTCGGTTGCGCCGGAGTGGCAGGCCGAGCCTCCGCTAACGGCCACGCCCTTCAGGTCCATGGAGATAACCAGCGCCTCGCCTTCCACCTGGTCGAACCAGATGTTGGTGGTGTTAGCCGCGCGGGGAACTGGTTTGCCGCTGTCAGAAGCTCCATTCACGCCGCTGCCGGGAATCCGCAAAACGCCATCCTCCAGTCTGTCGCGCAGCTTGGCTAGCCGGTCAATCGTTCCGTCTTCGAGCGAGTGCATGGCCAGCTCGGCGGCCTTGGCCAGGCCCACGATGCCCGGCACGTTTTCGGTTCCGGCGCGCTGGCGTCGCTCGTGGCTGCCGCCCACCAGCAGCGGCTCAATCGGAGTTCCGCGGCGCACGAACATTGCGCCTGTGCCCTTGGGGCCGTGCATTTTGTGCGCGCTGATTGAGCAGAGATGGCAGCCGAAGCGTCGCACATCGAATTTGACTTTGCCCGCGCCCTGCACAGCGTCGATGTGAAAGAAGACGCCGGTATCGGCGGCGATCTTGCCGATCTCTTCCACGGGTTGCAGAACTCCGGTCTCATTGTTGGCCAGCATCACGCTGATTAGCCGCGTCTCAGGCCGGATAGCGCGCAGAATATCCGCCGGATTGATCAGACCGCTCGCCTGGGGCGCGACAAAGGTCGTTTTCACGCCGTGCTGCGCCACGCGATCCGCCGCCCTGAGAACCGCCGAGTGTTCAATCGCAGTGGTAATGAAGTGATCGCCGGGGTGCAGTAGGCCGAAAATGGCGGTGTTGTCTCCCTCGGTGCCGCCGGAGTTGAAGACAACCTCGGCATCGTGGCAGTTGAAAAACTCGGCCATCGTCGCGCGAGAGTGATCCACTGCGGCATGCGCTTGCTGGCCGTCGAGATGAATCGAGGAAGCATTACCGAAGCGCTCCATCCAATATGGGCGCATGGCCTCCATCACCTCCGGCAACAAGGGGGTGGTGGCGTTGGCGTCCATATAAACTCGCGTCATCGAAAAATCTCCTTCTTATTGATTGTACTGGAAGAGGTATTTCGCGCGTCGGCTTGCGCGCAATGGACGAAAACGGACCACGGCTATCAAGAACCGGCCCTCATCTGATAAATTTCCTATACGCGGCTAAAGCCGCAGGAGGAGATTTTATGTTCAAAATTCCCCGCATTGCAAGCTGCATTCTCGCTTGTTGCCTGCTGTCCACAATATCCTCACTCGTTCTTGCCCAGGCAGCCGTGCCAGCCAAGCCTGCCGTGGGCACGCCCATTCCGCCAGCCCAGATCTACGGAAAAGTGCTCAGCATCATGGAGCAGCAGTTCGTCTCGGCCGCCGAGGCCATGCCGGAAGACAAATTCAACTTTGCGCCCCCAGCCAGTCTGGGCGAGTTCAAAGGCGTACGCACCTTCGCCCAGCAGATCAAGCACGTGGCCGAGTCCAACTACTACTTCTTCGGCGGCTCGGATTTCACAGAAGCCCAAGCCAAGGCAATGTCGGATTCGATTGAGAAGCTCACCACCAAGGCCGATATCGTGAAGGCCCTGAAGGATTCCTTCGCCAAAGCCCACGCCTACGTGGACGCCATCACCCCGGAGAATGCCTTTGTGCAGACGGAGCATGGCACGCGCGCGGGTATGGCATCTTTTGGAATCGCGCACGTCATGGACCACTACGGCCAGTTGGTCGTGTATCTGCGCATGAACGGGATTGTTCCCCCGGCGAGCCGCGCGGCGATGTAATGATTGCTCCCTCAAAAGTACAACCGGTCTCATCAATCCCAGCGGGCTCAAGTCGGCAATTCGAAGCCGATGCAAATCGAAGCCGATGGTTGATGAGGCCGGTTCTACTTCAGGGCATTGAGGACCACATCAAGCGCGGCCTCCCACGGCGCGAGCCGAACTCCAAAGCGCTGCTCCAGTTTGGCATTCGACAGGACCGAGTTGCACGGACGCTTGGCCGGCGTGGGATAGTCCTGGGAAGAGATCTGAGTCACTTGCGGAATTTTGACGTCGAGCACTTTTTCCGCGCGCGCAAATATGGCCTGCGCAAAGCCGTACCAGGAGGTCGAGCCGGAACAGGTCATGTGATAGAGGCCGGCCCAGTCTTCCATTGCGCCGAACTGGCCGGCGATCACTCCATCTACAATTGCGTGCGTGGCGCGGGCCAGCTCGATGGATGTCGTCGGAGAGCCAATCTGATCGTCTACAACAGAGATGGAATCGCGCTGGCGGGCCAGTCGCAGCATGGTCAGCAGAAAATTTGAGCCATGGGGGCTGTAGACCCAGCTGGTGCGAAAGATGAGAACCCTGCCGCCCACCTGCCGGATGGCCTCTTCGCCGGCCAGCTTGCTCGCGCCATAAACATTCAGCGGAGCGGGCGTGTCCTGCTCTGTCCACGGGTCCTGCTTGGCGCCGTCAAAGACATAATCCGTGGAATAATGCACCAGCAGCGCATTGGTGCGGAGCGCCTCTTCGGCAAGGATGCGCGGCGCCTCGGCGTTGATGGCCATTGCCAGCTCCGGCTCCGATTCCGCGCGGTCCACGGCAGTGTATGCGGCGGCGTTGAGAATAATCTCCGGCTCGACGCGGCGCGCCAGCTCGCGCACCTGATCCGCCTGAGCCAGATCGAGGCTCTCGCGATCTACGCCAATGATTTCGCCGCAACCCTGAAAGCTGTGCTGAAGCTCAAAGCCCACCTGCCCGGCATTGCCGATAATGAGCACACGCGGCGGGCCGCTCATGGGAACAGCTCCGCATCCCGCAACGCTGCGCCTTGGCGATCTCTGTCAGAGAGGATGACAATGCTGGCGTCGATCGGCCAGGGAATCGCGAGGTCGGGATCGTTCCACACGATGGTTTTTTGCCCGGCTGGAGAGTAGTAATCCGTCATCTTGTAAGCAAAGCCGGCATCCTCGGTCAGGGCAAGAAATGCATGGCCGAAGCCCGGCGGAATCCATAGCATCTCGCCCTTTTCACTGTCGAGCTGAACGGCGAAATGGCGGCCAAACGCAGGCGAAGAGCGTCGCAGATCCACGGCAACATCGAACACCGCACCCTTTGTCACCGAGACAAGCTTGCCTTGCGGTTGAATGACCTGATAGTGAATGCCGCGCAGCACGTTCTTGCGCGAATGTGAAAAATTATCCTGAGGCCATTCGGCAGGCAAGCCCGCCTCCGTCATTTCGCGCTGGTTGAAGGTCTCATGGAGTCCACCGCGGCTGTCCCGATAGATCGTTGGAGTGATGAGTATAACTCCAGGCAGTGATGTTTCCGTAATCTTCATGGCTGCACGGCCCCCGCCGCTAAATGTGGCTCGCGAAGCAAGCTGAGCAGATATTGTCCATATCTGCTCTCGCTCACCTTCTCGGCAAGCGATTGCAACTCGGCTGCGGAGATGAACCCTTGACGATAAGCAATCTCTTCCGGGCAGGCGATACTGAGACCTTGCCGCCGCTCAATGGTACGAACAAAGAGCGCTGCTTCGAGCAGCGATTCCTCTGTGCCGGTGTCGAGCCAGGCCATGCCGCGGCTCATGATTTGCACATTCAAATGGCCCTGGTCCAAATAGCGCCGATTCACGTCGGTAATCTCCAACTCTCCGCGGGGCGACGGCTTCAGTGAGGAAGCGATTTCGACAACCCTGTTGTCGTAGAAGTAAAGGCCGGTGACGGCATAGCGAGACTTGGGAATCTTCGGCTTTTCCTCAAGGCTGATGGCGCGACCCGCGCTATCGAACTCCACCACGCCATAGCGCTCGGGATTTTCAACGGGATAGGCGAACACGGTGGCGCCATCTTCCAGTCTGGCGGCCTGGTGCAACTGCTGGGAGAATCCCTGGCCATAGAAGATGTTATCGCCAAGAATCAGCGAACATGCGTCGCCTCCAATGAATTCGCGGCCGATGAGAAAGGCCTGAGCAATGCCGTCCGGGTTGGGCTGCACGGCATGACGGAGATGAATGCCCCACTGGCTGCCGTCGCCAAGCAGTTCGGTTAAACGGTCTTTATCCCGGGGCGTTGTGATGATGAGGATGTCGCGTAATCCGGCCAGCATCAGCACACTGAGCGGATAATAGATCATCGGCTTGTCATAGACAGGCAGCAACTGCTTGGATACCACGTGGGTGACGGGATACAGGCGCGTGCCCCAACCCCCTGCAAGAATGATTCCCTTCATGGCGTCACACGCTCCGTATAGTTTTGCCTGATCCAGTCAAGGTACGCGCCGGTGCGCACGCTTTCAACCCACTCCGGATGGTCGAGGTACCAACGAACCGCCTTGCGTAACCCGCTTTCAAATTGCTCCGTGGGACGCCATCCAAGTTCGCGCTCGATCTTCGAGGCGTCGATGGCATAGCGCCGGTCATGCCCAGGACGGTCCTCAACGAAGGTGACAAGATTTTTGCGCGGGACGAGGCCGGCCTTGGGACTCATTTCGTCCACAAGATCGCAGATGGCATTCACTACATCAAGATTCTTGCGCTCGCTGTTGCCGCCGATGTTATAGGTTTCGCCCACGCGGCCTTTTTCCAGCACCGTGCGAATGGCCGCGCAGTGATCTTCCACATGGAGCCAGTCGCGCACTTGGCCGCCATCGCCATAGACAGGCAACGGCTTGCCCTCAAGAGCATTCAGGATCATCAGCGGAATCAGCTTCTCTGGAAACTGAAAGGGCCCGTAGTTATTGGAGCAGTTCGTGGTGAGAACGGGCAGTCCCCAGGTTCGATGATAGGCCCGCGCCAGGTGGTCGGAAGCGGCCTTTGACGCTGCATAGGGGCTGTTGGGCGCATAAGCCGCGGTTTCAGCAAAGGGCGGCTCATCGGCCGCAAGCGAGCCGTAAACCTCGTCGGTGGAGACGTGCAGAAAGCGGAACGCTGATCTGTCCTCGTCCCTGAGCCTCGACCAATAGAGCAATGCCTGCTCAAGCAGCACGAAGGTTCCCAGCACATTGGTGCGAATGAACGGCTCGGGCGAAGCGATGGAACGGTCTACGTGGCTTTCCGCCGCAAAGTGAACAATGGCCCTGGGCTGATGCTCGAGCAACAGCGAGGTCACGCGCTGCACATCGCAGATGTCGCCGACAGCCAGCTGATAGCGCGCGTCGCTCTGAAGCGAGGATAAGTTGGCCGGATTTCCGGCATACGTCAGCAGATCGAGATTGATCACGGACGAGCGTGTTTCTTTGATCCAATCCAGAATAAAGTTCGAGCCGATAAAACCGGCTCCGCCCGTGACCAGTATGGTGTCGTTCACTGCCGCTCCCTTACTTCTCGCTGTCCAGCACCCGCATTTGGGCGGCATCGTAGCGGGTTCCCGCCACGGCCCCGGCCGGAACCGCGGCCTCGAGAGCCGCAAGCTCCTCGGCGTCGAGCTTCACTTCGAGCGCGCCCAGGCTCTCGGCCAGTTGCGCCCGCGTGCGCGCGCCCACCACTGGAACAATGAAGCTGCCCTTGGCCAGCACCCAGGCAATCGCCAACTGCACAGGCGTAATCCCCTTGCTTGCGGCGATCTCCTTGAGTTTGGCAACCAGGCGCAGGTTCTGTTCCAGATTGTCGCCCGTGAAGCGCGGTAGATGGGCGCGGAAATCGCCTGCTGGAGCCGGTTGCGAGCCCGAAAGCAGTCCCCGCGACAGCGCGCCGTAGGTCGTTGCCCCGATGCCCAACTCCTTAAGTACGGGGAAAATCTTAGCCTCCGGCCCGCGGCTCACCAGCGCGTACTCAATCTGCAGGTCCACAATGGGATGCACCGTCGCCGCTCGCCGGATGGTCTCCGGGCCGACCTCGGAAAGGCCGATGTGGCGCACATAGCCGGCCTTCACCATCTCCGCGATGGCCCCGATGGTCTCTTCGATGGGCACTGTGGGGTCCAGCCGCGATGGCCGGTAGATGTCGATGTGGTCCACGCCCAGCCGCTTCAGCGAGTAGGCCAGCGCCGTCTTCACCGCCGCGGGCCGCGCGTCAAAACCCAGCCACGCGCCATGGGGCGCCCTCTGCGCGCCAAACTTCACCGAGAGCACCACCTGTTCGCGCTGTAATCGCAAGGCTCGGCCGAGCAGCATCTCGTTATGCCCCATGCCGTAGAAGTCGCCTGTATCCAACAGGTTGACGCCTGCGTCGAGGGCCGCATGGATGGTCGCCAGGCTCTCCGCCTCGTCCGTCGGGCCGTACATCCCGCTCATCCCCATGCAACCCAGGGCAATGGGAAAGACCTCGGGGCCGGTCGACCCCAGTTTGCGTCGCTGCGTGGCTGTGGTCATCATTTGTTCCCTTCTATCCTGCATCGTAGGATGCTGGTCTCAATCAGGCAAGGGCCAGCCGGGTCGAGGCTTTGGCGGCTTCTGTCATTTCAGCGTAAATTCTTGAATTCAGGCATGCTCTCGGCCATTGCGCGTCGCAATACGCTGCCTCTCGCTTTTTCTCTTTCCTTCGCGCCCCGTCTCTGTCATACTCGATAGTGTCCACCCTGTACGGTCCATCCCAACAGTCAAAAAATGAGGTTGCACCCATGTCGGCAAAGTACGTCTTTGTGACGGGCGGAGTTGTGTCCAGTTTAGGTAAGGGCTTGGCGGCGGCGTCCATCGGTTGCCTGCTCGAAAGCCGCGGCCTGCGCGTCAACCTGATGAAGTTCGATCCCTACCTCAATGTCGATCCGGGCACCATGTCTCCCTTCCAGCACGGCGAGGTCTTTGTCACTGACGACGGCGCCGAGACCGACCTCGACCTGGGCCACTACGAGCGTTTCACCCACGCTCCGCTTTCCCGCGACAACAACCACACCACCGGGCGCATCTACGAGCAGATCATTATGAAGGAGCGGCGCGGCGACTACCTCGGCAAAACCGTCCAGGTCATCCCCCACGTGACCAATGAAATAAAAAATGCCATGCGCAAGGTCTCTGCCAATGGCGCGGACGTGACCATCGTCGAAATCGGCGGAACGGTGGGCGACATCGAATCGCTGCCGTTTCTGGAGGCCATCCGCCAGATGCGCCAGGAGTTGGGCCGTGAGAATACGGTCTTTGTTCACGTCACGCTGGTGCCGTGGATTGCCGCCGCCGGGGAGCTGAAAACCAAGCCCACGCAGCACTCCGTCAAAGAGCTGCTCTCCATCGGCATTCAGGCGGATATCCTGCTCTGCCGCTCGGACCACGTCCTGGAGCCCGAGATGAAGCAGAAGATTGCCGCCTTCTGCAACGTCGAGGAGCGCGCCGTCATCGGAGCTATCGACGTACCCTCCATCTACGAGGTGCCGCTCTGCTTTGCGCAGGAAGGCGTGGACTCGCTCATCCTCAATTATCTGCGCAAGGAAGCTCCCCAGGCCGACTTGACCAAGTGGAAGGAGCTGGTCGACCGCTGCTACCACCCAAGGGATGAAGTCCACATCGGCATCGTCGGCAAATATGTCAAGTATGAAGACAGTTATAAGTCGCTCAAGGAGGCTTTAACTCA
The DNA here is from genome assembly GCA_052145195.1 of Occallatibacter sp. GTDB lineage: Bacteria > Acidobacteriota > Terriglobia > Terriglobales > Acidobacteriaceae > Telmatobacter. Next base: position 45,504 of record JBKQPC010000024.1, read on the forward strand.
CGGAGCAATTTCGCAAAACCTTAAACTCGAAGTAACATGGATTAACGGCGAGGACCTGGAGTCGATAACTCTCCCAGGCCCGAGTGGGGATAGGAGTTATGAGTCGCTGTTAGCCGGATTTGACGGCATTCTGGTCCCCGGAGGCTTCGGCAAGCGCGGCATCGAGGGCATGTTGAACGCCATCCGCTATGCCCGCGAAAATCAGGTTCCTTACTTCGGCATCTGTCTCGGCATGCAAACAGCCTGCGTCGAATATGCCCGCAATGTTTGCCGTCTCACGGGCGCTAACTCCACCGAGTTCGACCCCGCAACGCCATACCGCATCATCTACAAGCTACGCGAGTTGCTGGGCGTCGAAGAGATGGGCGGGACCATGCGGCTGGGCGCATGGGACTGCGTCCTGCAACCGGGTTCGCTCGCCGCCCGCGCTTATGGCGTAACAGAGATCAGCGAGCGCCACCGCCATCGCTACGAGTTCAACCGCGAATATGAAGCTCTCTTGTCCGGCGCCGGCCTGCGCATCTCGGGCGCCACTCCCGACTCCACTTATGTCGAGATTGTCGAACTGCCCAACCATCCATTCTTTTTGGGCTGCCAATTCCACCCGGAGTTTAAATCCAAGCCGCTGGAGCCGCACCCGCTCTTCCGCGAGTTTATAACTGCCAGTTATAAAAACCGGCTAGCGCGGCTTGCTCACGATTCTGGCGAGATTCCAAGCCTAACCAGCACGCTCTAACTAAGCAGCACAGCTCCCTTCACCTTCCCGGCCAGCACCCGGTCAAAGGTCACCAGCGTCAACTCCGCCGCTTCGGCAAATGCAGCCAGATAGGCGTCGGCCCACAACTTTGGGGCAACCATCGCTTGCGACGTGCGTCTGCGGAGTTCGGCTTCGATCATGGAGGGTTCCGGGAGCAAAACAGCCTGACCCGTATCGATCCAGTCATCATAGACCTGCCAGCAGTCGCGCAGGCTCATCGCGTTCTGGCCCATCACCGTATCTGTGCTAAGCAGCCGGAAGAGTCCCAGTTGTGTATGGCGGCAGAACGCGAAGATAGTAAACGAATCGAGAGCGCTGTACCATCGCACCGCCTCTTCGTGATGCCGGTGCTGGTCGAATACCAACGCAATCCAGACATTGATATCAGGGAAAACCGATGATGTCATAGATCTTCTCGTTGTCGAGGTCCAGCGTTCCCGGCCGGGTGGACCGAATAATCGGAAACCTCATGCGCCGGGGAGGGGACTGCGCCATCCGCTTCTGGGCTGCTGTTTCGAGTGCATCCAACACGATCTGCCTGACCGTAGTGTTCTCTTCAACTGCCATCCGCTTGATGTTCTTGTAAGTCTCATCCGGAATGTCTATGGTGGTCCGCATAAGAAGAGTATAGCATAAATATGCCTTTATGCAGCATATTTATGGCAGTAGGACTGCGCAATGGCACGAGCTTGTTTTGGGTTCTTCAACTCAGCGGAAGAATGAATAAGCGGAAGGCAGGCCATGCTTGACCGTCTCCTTGACCCGGAAAACCGCCTTCTTGGCTGCCTCTGCGTTGGGCGAAGCCAACAGCCTGAACCACCCTCCAGCAGTGCGCCGGTTGATGATGATGCTCTCCACGGCGAAGGGATTCAGTCTCTTGTTATAGCCCCAATTCACTGTGCGCAGCGAGCGATAGCCGCACGTTCTGGCGGCCTCGACAACTGCGGCATCGTAGAATCCTCCTGGCGGCGCAAACAAGCTCCATTGTCCCAACCCGTTCTCGCACAGGCGCTGGCGCGATTCAGTCAGCTGACTCCGCAATTGATCCTCAGGCAAGCCAACTAATGTCTTATGTTGATGCGCATGGCTCTCTATTGCGTGACCGCGGGCCTGGAGTTCCCGGCACTGCGCCAGAGTGAGATAACCGTCCGCGCCCCAATGAGCTGTGTTCACAAAAAAGACTCCACGCAGCCCGTGACGCTCCAGAAGCGGCGCAGCTATGAAGTAGTGATCCTCCGTGCCGTCGTCGAAGGTAACCAGGAACCCCGTGCGCGTACTGTCATTTTTGCGCTGTTCATTTTGAAGGTCAGCCGGAGTCGCGGCTCTGCCCCAGATTTGCAGCGCTGCCTGCACGTGAGTCTCAAGTTCGCCGGCACACACATCGAAGAATCCTTTTATCTCGCCTGGATTCTCAACAATGCGATGGTAGGTCAAAATAAGCAGCATAGTTGTACTTTACCCTCTGGAAGACAAACTTGTAGAGTCTATATACGATTGGGTGATGCCATGCAAGAGAGCAACTTCTGAGACTTAGCTAGATTACTTGTACGCGCCGAAACGCATTCTCTGTTTCGGTTTCAAAGTCTGGTGTGGAGCGGGGCATCACCGTGTACACCGTGGTCTGTTCGATCCGGTCGCCGGCGTTCATTGTGGTCAAGGGCCCCAGAGTTTCCAGTTCGACATACTGCAAAGTGCCGGGGTTGGTATAGATCTCGGTGACGCAGCCGCCATCGGGATATTCTCCGGGTCGAATGTCGGTGTCTATGCGTACCACGCAGTTTTGTCCCAGCCATGCCATGCTGCTTCCGTCGGAGCCGACCTTGACCTGCTGCCGCGTATGGCGCGTGAGCGAGAGCAGGCGTCCGTCGACCTTCAAGTCTGCCGGTTCCGCCTCCAGCAAGCGGACGTATCCCGCCGCGAACTTCGATTGGGCATGAAGTTGGATGCAAACGCGCTCCGGTTCTTGCATCTGAGTAACAGTCCATATTCCCACCGTGGTGGGCGCGCCAAGGAGTTTGCGAAACTCGGTTGCAATTCGCATGATGGGCTTTCCGGCATCCAGTTCAACATGGCGCACAACCTGGATGCCGTAACCCGGATCGATGGGCGAGGTGAGTTCGACACCGCGCTCGACGGCAACGGCTTCAACGGGACACGAGTCGAACGTGGCCGGAGGCGGCCAGTCGCGGCCTTGATGCAGGGTCCATGCGGACTGCGGAGCGGGCCAGCACTTATCTCCGCCGAAGTTCATCCAGTCGTTCGAGGCCGCGTCGTGCAGTTGGCCATCCAGCGCCCGATTCTCCCAGAATGCTCCGTCCGCCTCGCCTTTGAGCCGCAACTGCATCACGCGGCCGATGGCGGGAACAATCACGGCTTCCACCAGGCTGTTGGCGATGAGATAGCAATCCGGCCAGCCATGCCAGGAGACGCGCTCGGCTGAAACCCCTGTCCGCCGAGCGGCTGGTGAGAGCTGTATATTCGGGATTCCGGAGTGGCGATCCAAGCTCAGTTACCTGTCTCCGGCAGCGGCCAGGTCGGTCTCAACCTCGCGTTCAGCCAGATGGTCGTACCAGGTGAACTTGAGAATCGCCGAAGTAGCCAGAACCACCGCCAGGGTGATCGCGGCGCGGTCGAATTCCTTTATCACAATGTACAAGGGCAGCGCCACCAGGGCTACCTGCCACACAATGCCGACGACGATATTGAACATATCGCGCGGGAAGTCCTTGTTGCGCTTGAAGCCGGGGTCTTCAGCCAGAACCTTTTTCAGCACCGGCCCCCAAAAGCCCCATGGCCGCACGCGGCGATAGAAGTCCATCAGCACTTCGTCGGACTCCGGCTTGGTGAGCAGCGTGCCGAGCAGGCAACCGATCAGCGAAATCACCAGCACCAGCGGGAAGATGATCGCAACTTCGAGATTGACGGGGTACTTAGCCTCTAAGCTCTGCACCATGGGCAGCTTATCCAGCAAGCCGGGGAAGGCCAGCACTAACGCGGAACCGATGCCGGTGATCATGCCCCAGAAGTAGCCGAAGCCGTTGAAGCGCCACCAGTACCACTTGAGGACGTTCGAGGCGGTGTAGCCGCCCCATAGCCCAGAGACGATCCACAGCACCACCGAGTTCACGCTGGTGACATACCATCCGATCAGGACACCGAGCAGGACGACGGCAAAGGAGCTGAGATAGGCGAGGCGAACGTAGGTCTTGGGCGAGGCATTCGGATTGATGTAGCGCTTGTAGATGTCATTGACGAAGTAGGGCGGCGCGGCGTTGACCGTAGCGGCAAAGTTGGACATGAAGGCGGCCAGCAGGCCGGCGATCAGGAAACCCAGCAAACCGGCGGGTACAAAGCGGCCCAAGGCCATCGGCAGCACAGTTTCAAAGTCCAGATTCGTGCCCATGGCGCGCAGGTCGGGACCGAAGAAGGCCGCGGCCAGCACGGTCAGGCCAATGATGAGGAAGTAGCGGGGCGGGGTAAGCACAATGTTGACCCAGGCGCTCATCATCGAGGCCTCGCGCGGATTCTTGCTGGAGAGCACGCGCTGCATATCGTAGTTGGGCGCGGGTCCGGCGGCCGAGATCAGGATGCCTTTGAAGAGCAGCATGATGACAAAGAAACCGAAGAGTTCATATTTGTCCTCGGCTATCTTGGCGGTGGCCGCGGGCAGCAGCGTCGACCAATCCAGATTCAAATGCCAGCCGAAGAAAATATTGTCCCACCCGGCGGGAACCACCCTGTGCAGCGTATCCGGCGCCACCTTCATCATGGCAATGATGCCCACGGCAAAGCTAGCGATAGCCAGGATGAAGAACTGGACGACTTCAGTAATCACCACGCTGATCATGCCGCCCTTGATGACATAAATCGCAGTAATGGCGACCAGGATCAGCGCGTACTGGTTGGGCGAGAGATGAAAGGGAAGAAACGTGGCGGCAAACTTGCCGATGCCCTTGAAGCCGTATGTGAAGAATCCGATGATGCTGACGAAAGCGTAAATCACCACGATCAGGTGCGACAACTGCGCGCCCCGCCCGGCGCCGAAGCGCGTCTTGATCCACTCCGCGCCGGTCATCACATTGGAGCGGCGCAGCCATGCGGAAAGGTAGACCATGAGAAAGATCTGGTTGAATGTCGGCCAGAGCCAGGGAATCCACACGCTTTTCAGGCCGTAGATGAACATCCAGTAAACCAGCAGCATGGTGCCGCTGATGTCGAACATGCCTGATGCGTTGGAGATGCCCAGCACATACCAGGGCATCTTGTTACCGCCCAGAAAATAGGCCTGCATGTTTTGCGAAGCGCGGTGCGAAACCCAGTAGCCTATGAACACCGTGCTCAACAGATAGGCCACGATTATGACGATATCCAGAACGTGCAGTTGCATTTGGAATCCCTCGACTTTCGCCACCGGCTTGAAAAAACTTACTACTTCAATTCTCCCGCCAACAAAAATACCAGCGATGCCTGCCAGTTGATGCAAATCTCGTTGCTTGCGTATGAGGCCAACTGATCAGCATAGACCTTTGCCGGCGGCAAATCCTGGGGCAACGCCGCCAGCACCGCATCCTGCCGGTGCGCATTCGGGCCGCCAGACAATAGCCCCGGCCAGGGACCAGGCTGCTTGCCGTCGCCGCTGGGCCGATGATGCGGGTGCTGGAAAGAATGCTCGCCTACCTGCGTGACCCAGGAGAGCGAAAACGTATTCCGCCCCAGCAGATAGTGCAGATTGTCTCGCGCCGCATCCACAAAGCTGCTGTCCGGCTCAAACTTGTTGGCAACCAGCAGATACATGCCATACTCCGCCGCAACGCCGTTTGAACCCCATACATAGTCACTGGCTTGCATGCTGGTCAGGTAGGGATTGGCTCGGGTTCGCTCAACGACCGCGCGGGCGGCGGAGACCGTGCGCGCGCGAATCGCCTCGATGGCCTTCTTGTCGGAACCGTGGCGCTTGCCCAGGCCATAGGTCCATAGTCCCATCGGCGCAACCAAAGCCCAGTTCTCCGCCGGGGGCGAATCCAGACTGGGAAGAAACTCGGCGTAATTTTTCAGGAAGAAGTCGTTGTACGCAGCATCGCCGGTGGTGCGGCCCAGTTCCGCCGCGGCCCACAGGCGCTCGTCCTTGCAATTTGCATCGCCGTACTCGCCGGTGCTGACGCCAGCCGGATTCCTGAAGATGACATCCGGATTCTTTTCCGTCCATGCCCAGGCTCGCCGCGCCGCTTCCAGCGCCCGTGCGGCAAACATCGCGTCATAAGGCTTGTAGACCCGTGCGGCGATTGCGCCCACGGCCGCCAGATCCGCGGTGGCGCAGGTGCTCTTGTAGGGCGCTGCCCCTGTTCCGATTACCTCGCTGGGCAGCTTGTCGTCCTCCGGAGCAATAAAGCCCGGAAAGTGCTCGCTGGCCTGCTTGTGCCATGCGCCGCCGTCGCCGTCCTGCATCTTCAGCATCCACTCCAGGTTCCAGCGCGCCTCGTTCAGAACGTCCGGCGTGCCGTTGCCCGACTCTGGAATCCGGAGCGAAATGTTTCTGAGTTTTCGCCCGTAAATCTCCCAGGCCCACAGCAATGTGCCGGTGGAGATGCCGGAGTTGACCATGTAGCGGCCATAATCGCCCGCATCGTGCCAGCCGCCAATGTTGTCGCGCGGCCCACTGGCGCCCGAACTGGGGTGGAATTCGCCATGCTGATGGCAGATGGCGTGCGAGTACCCAGGGAACTCAGGGCCCAGATCCACCGCCGTCCCGCAGCGCTGCCCGTAGAAGGCGCGCATGGCCAGGTAGTAGGTGTGCGCGAAGACATTCTTGCCCATCGTGAAGTCCCAGCTACGCCCCACGCCGGGAATTACCAGGTAGTAGCTCCCCGCCCGCCGAAATCCGGAAAAATCCGCGGTCTGCACCTGATCACCTGTGTCCTTGTCAGCTAAGGCAGACCCCAGCTTGCCACGAAAAACCACCCTATTATCGCTGCTGCGCCGAACTTCAAAGGTTGTGGCCTGTGAGCTGACCAGCGCGATCTTGGGGCCCTTCAGCGGATAGCCGACCTGGTCCACTTGAATGGCCAGGCTTCGGTTCTCTGTGCCATGAGCCAGCGCCGCGGGGCAAAGGAGAAGGCTGGCAAGGAGGACAGACGTGAGCAATTCCCGAATGGATCGTGAACTCATGAAGGGCAGGAACAATGGATTCGCCATGATTGCATTCTCGCCACGGGAAAGATAAGCGCAAAACGAAAAAAACTTTCACTATTACCTGAATCCCGGCATCGATCCCGGACATGCACGCGGCCGCTTGCCTTATTTTTCTCGCTTAAATACTTTTTCACATTCGCGCCACGTCACGCAAATCCGCCTCGCCTCTCCCAAAACGATTATGAGCGTTCTGGAAAAACGTTTGGTGAGGTTTTGTGCCGAAGGCTATACTGGCGGCACGCTATCTTCGAGGTTCATGCGATATGAAGTACGGGCATTTTGACGATCAAAACCGCGAGTACGTGATTACGCAACCGGATACGCCCCTGCCGTGGATTAACTACCTGGGTTGCCAGGCTTATTTCGGAATCATTTCCAATACCGCCGGGGGTTATTCATTTTATCGCGACGCCCGCCTGCGCCGGCTCACCCGCTACCGCTACAACAACGTCCCCATGGACTTCGGCGGGCGCTACGTGTATCTGCGGGACGACGAATCGCGAGAGTTCTGGTCCCCGTCCTGGCAGCCGACGCGCACTGAGCTGAAGGACTACTCCTGCCGCCACGGCATGGGCTACACGGTGATCGGATCCTCCCACGGCGGCATCGAGGCGCACACCCGCTACTTCGTCCCGCTCGACGAGAATCTCGAAATCTGGCAGCTCACGGTCACCAATCGGCGGGCAACCCGAGCGCGCATCTCCGCCTTCGCCAGCATCGAGTTTTGCCTGTGGGATGCACAGGACGACGCCACCAACTTCCAGCGCAACTTATCCATCGGCCAGGTGGAAGTGGAAGACGGCGTCATCTATCACAAGACCGAGTATCGCGAACGCCGCAACCACTTCGCATACTTTGCCTGCTCCGATAAGGGCGCTGGCTTCGACACGCAGCGTGAGGCCTTTCTGGGCCGCTATCGCGGCTGGAACTCACCCGCCGCCGTAGAAGCCGGCCAGCTCACCAACTCCATTGCCCACGGCTGGTCGCCCATCGGCGCGCATCAGGTAAAGCTCGACCTGGCCCCCGGAGAGACGCGGCAGATCGTATTCGTGCTCGGCTATCATGAAAATCCCGTCGACCAAAAGTTCGATCCGCCCGCTTCGCAGACCATCAATAAGAAGACCGTCAAGCCGGTCATCGCCAAGTACCTGGACCCCAAGCAGGCCGATGCCGCCTTCGAACGGCTGCGTCAGTATTGGGCTTGCCTGCTCGACATCTTTCAGGTGAATACGCCCGACATTCATACCAATCGCATGGTGAATATCTGGAACGCCTACCAATGCATGGCAACCTTCAACATGTCGCGCTCGGCATCGTTTTTTGAGTCCGGCATCGGCCGCGGCCTCGGCTTCCGCGACTCCAATCAGGACCTGCTGGGCTTTGTCCACATGGCGCCCAAGCGCGCCCGGGAGCGCATCCTCGACTTGGCCGCCACGCAATTGCCCACCGGCGGCGCCTATCACCAGTACCAGCCGCTCACCAAGCGCGGCAACAACGACGTGGGCAGCGGCTTCAACGACGATCCGCACTGGCTCATCGTCGGCGTCAGCGCCTATCTCAAAGAGACCGGCGATTGGAGCATTTTGGACGAACCCGTCCAGTACGATAACCAGCCCGGCTCCGAGAAGCCGCTCTACGACCACTTGCAGCGCAGCTTCAATTACACCCTGGCCCGCCTTGGACCGCATGGGCTGCCCTTGATCGGACGCGCCGACTGGAACGACTGCCTCAACCTGAACTGCTTCTCCGATACGCCCGGTCAGAGCTTCCAGACCACCACCAACAAGGAAGGCAAGGTGGCCGAGTCGGTCTTCATCGCCGGCTTGTTTGTCTACGCCGGTCGCGAACTGGCGGCAATTGCCAAGCACCGCAAGCTCGACGGCGAAGCCGCCACGTATCTCGACGAAGCAGCCAAGATGGAGCAGGTGATCCACAAGCACGGCTGGGACGGCGAGTGGTTCTTGAGAGCCTACGACGACTTTGGCGCAAAGATCGGCTCCAGGGAGTGCGCGGAAGGCAAAATCTTCATCGAGTCCAACGGCTTCTGCACGCTGGCCGGCATCGGTCTAGACGACGGCAAGGCCGCCAAGGCCATGGCCGCCGTGGGAGAGCATCTGGCCACCAGGCACGGCATCGTAGTGCAGCAGCCGGCTTACTCCAAGTACTACCTGAACCTGGGCGAAATCTCCTCCTACCCGCCGGGATACAAGGAGAATGCGGGCGTCTTCTGCCACGTCAATCCCTGGGTGATGATTGGGGAGACGCGCCTGGGCCACGGCGATTTGGCGCACGATTACTACAGCCGCATCAACCCTTCGGCGCGCGAGGAGATCAGCGACCTGCACCGCTGCGAGCCATACGTCTACGCGCAGATGATCGCCGGCAAGGACGCGCCCACCTTCGGCGAGGCCAAGAACTCCTGGCTCACCGGCACGGCAGCCTGGAACTACTATGCCATCGTGCAATGGATTCTGGGCGTGCGCGCCTCGCTCGACGGCCTGGAGATCGCCCCGGTCATTCCCAAGAGCTGGCCGGGATTTACCGCCTCACGAATCTTCCGCGGGGTGGTTTACTCGATCTCCATCGAGCGAAAAGGCGATGGCAACAAGATCGCCCTTACCGTGGACGGCGTGCCAATCAAGGGTAATATCGTGCCTCCGCCCGCGGACGGACGAAAGAAAGTGTCGATCAAGGGGATTCTGTCCTAGGAACTTGAGGTGTTTCTAATAACCACGCCTAAGTTTTGATTGTATGGAGCCGAAGATCGGACTTGAACCGATGACCTGCTGATTACGAATCAGCTGCTCTACCTACTGAGCTACTTCGGCCTTCTATTGAGATTGTACCGTTGCGCTCGCCTTCGGTAAAGCTATGCCCCATAAGGTTCCGCTCGGCAACCCTCTCTGCCGGTTCCTTCAGTAAATCTTCTCGCCAGCCTTACGCCGCCGGCGCTTGTAATTCGATCTGAATTGCCGGCGAATGGAGCAGCGTATTGTGAATCAGGCAGTGGTGGACGGCCACGTCCACGCCCGCGCGATCCGCCTCGCTCAGCGCCATCGGAATCCTGACCTCAATCCTGAAGTTGTCCAGCCGCGCTGGAGGCCCGGCCTTCTCCGCCGTCACGCGCACCTCGACTCCCTCGCGCGCCAATCCCTTCTTCCGCAGGTAGGCCGAGGCGTAAAAAGCCGCGCACGTGCCCAGAGACGCCAGCAAGAGTTCCGGCGGCGTCATGCCCTCATCGCTGCCGCCGCTTTCGGCGGGCTGATCGCACACCAGAGAGTGCTTTCGCGCCGCGGCGTGAAACTTCACATCTCCCTTGAGCTTTACATTCACTTCCATAGCCGTTTCCCTTCAACTCCCATCGAATTTTACATCAAGTCCAGCTGTGCCGAACGGCGGCAAGCTTACGCACGCTTTACAATCATACCCGTGAGCCACTCCTTTGAAATCGGCCCGGTCCATGTGGGCGAGGGCCAGCTTTTCCTCATCGCCGGCCCCTGCGTCATCGAGTCCGAGGCCCACGCGCGCCGCATGGCCGAGGCCATCCAGCGCATCGCCGCCGACCTTGGCCTTCCCTACATCTTCAAGGCCAGCTACGACAAGGCCAACCGCACCAGCGTGAAGAGCTTTCGCGGCCCCGGCCTGGTGGAGGGCACGCGTATCCTCGCCCGCCTGGCCAAGGATACCGGCCTTCCGGTGCTGACCGATGTGCACGAGCCGTCCCACTGCGCCGTGGCCGCCGAGGCCGTGGACGTGCTGCAGATTCCCGCCTTCCTCTGCCGCCAAACCGACCTGCTGGTGGCTGCGGGCAAGACGGGCCGGGCTGTGAATATTAAGAAGGGCCAGTTCGTCGCCCCGTGGGATATGACCCACCCGCTTGAGAAGGTTCGTTCCACCGGCAATGAGCGTGTCTTCCTCACTGAGCGTGGATCGAGCTTCGGCTACAACACTCTGGTGGTCGATTTCCGCTCCCTGGCGATGATGCGCAACCTGGCTCCGGTGGTTTTTGACGCTACGCATTCGGTTCAGCAGCCCTCGGCGGCGAATGGGGTGAGCGGCGGCCAGCCGGAGTTCATTCCTCTGCTGTCGCGCGCCGCGGTCGCAGCCGGCATCGACGGCCTCTTTCTCGAAGTCCACGACGACCCGCTAAACGCCAAATCCGACGGCGCCAATGCCCTGGATTTGAAGCTCCTCAAGCCGCTGCTGGAAAAGCTGCTGGCAATTCACCGGGCGGCAAACGGGGAGTAAAGCTGGGAACAGTTACACTCTAACCAACCCGTTACACTTGCTGTCGAATTTGTCGTTCACCAGCAACCTCCTGATAGCATTTCCCTATGTCTTTCAAGCCAATTCGAATCTCTCTCCGCGCCGTGCTGCTAGCCGGCGCAGCCCTGTTTCTGGGCACGGCTTACTCGCTATCCACCACGCAAGCGCAGGCAGTCACGCCGACGCAGGCTCAAGCCACTGTTACTTTAGACCGTGCGCACATTGAAGAGGTGCTGAAGGGGCTCAACCGCGGCCATTCTATCGGCCAAGTGGCGATCTCCCCGGACGGCAAGCGGCTGGCGTGGATTGAAGACACAGAGATACGCGTGGCGCCGCTCGGTGAATTGTCCCAGAGTGAACGGGTAACGGCAGCTGCCAAGCCGGACCAGCATTGCCACGAGGGCCAGATCGCGTGGTCCCAGGATGCGCTATCGCTGGCTTTCTTCTCCGATTGCGCCAACCCGGGTCAATCCGATCTTTATCTCGCGCGGCAAGGCAGCCAAGCGCGGCGGCTGACCGAGCTGAAAGGCTATGTCGAGGCGCCGGCTTTTTCTCCGGACGGGAAAGCCATCGCCTTTCTCTTTGTCGAGGGAGCTACACGCCCCTCCGGATCGTTGGCGGCCATGAAGCCGCCATCGGGAGTGATTGGCGAAGGCATCGAAATCCAGCGCGTCGCCATGGTGAAGGCAGATGCGCCCCATCCCGCGCTCATCATAGCTACGCCCGACAATTTGCACGTCTACGAGTTCGATTGGCGCCCGGACGGTCAGGGGCTCGCCTACATTGCCGCCGATCCGCCCGGAGAAAACAACTGGTGGGTGGCCAAGCTCTATACACAAGAATTGAACGGTGAGCCCAAAGCCATTCTGGCTCCAGCCGAGATTCCCGGCCCGCTCCACGGCCTGCAGATTGCCGTGCCGCGCTGGTCGCCCGACGGCAAACAAATCGCTTTCATCAGCGGACTGATGAGCGATCAGGGAGTTACCGGCGGCGATGTGTGGATCATTCAGTCGACTGGTGGCCAGCCGGTCGATCTGACCCCGCGGCGACACACCTCGCCGGCGTGGATCGAGTGGGATGGCAATCGAAGCCTCTATGTCAGTGAACTGGATGGTTCCAACAGCTGTCTCATTCGTCTCCTACTGCAGACTGGACCTAATCTTTCCGTGAATTCCCAGAACACCGTCTTCCATATTCCCGCCAGTATCGGTGACGGGCGGATGGAGATGAGCCTTTCCTCCACCGCCGGCCATTCTAACTTCGTTTTCAGGGTCAGCAGCTTCGACACCGCGCCGGAGATTTACATCGCCGAGGCCATTCAACCCCCCACCATCCATTCAGCTGATCGCGCTCCCTACGGCCAGCTTTCGCGCTTTAACGTCGGCATAACGCCAGCCTGGGGAAAAGCCGTTTCTCTGACCTGGAAAAGCGACAAATTCAATGTGCAAGGCTGGCTGATGCTCCCCAAAGACTATGATTCGTCCAAAAGGTATCCGCTGATCGTCGAGGTGCACGGCGGACCTGCCGCGGCGGTTGTTGCGCGCTGGAATACCGGCCCCCTGAGCGCGGCGGCCTTCTCGGCCTTGGGTTACTTTGTGCTGATGCCCAACCCCCGAGGCAGCTTCGGCCAAGGCGAGGAGTTTACCCAGGCCAACCGCAAGGACTTTGGCTACGGCGACCTGCGCGACATTCTGGCCGGGGTGGACGCAGTCGAGGCCGCCTACCCGGTGGACCCCGGCCGCGTAGGAATTACCGGCTGGAGCTACGGCGGTTTCATGGCTATGTTCGCCGTGACCCAGTCGCAGCGCTTCAAGGCGGCAGTAGCCGGAGCGGGCATCTCCAACTGGCTGAGCTACTATGGCGAGAACTCCATCGACCAGTGGATGACCCCTTACTTTGGCGCTCCTGTCTACGATGATCCCGCAATCTACGCCAAGAGTTCAGCCATCAACTTCATCAAGAACGTGACGACGCCGACGCTGGTATTGGTGGGCGACCGGGATGGCGAGTGCCCGGCGCCTCAGTCCTACGAGTTCTGGCACGCCTTGCGAGCTCGGCATGTGCCTACGCAACTTGTGGTGTATCCGAATGAAGGGCATGGTATTTCCGACCCAGCCCATCGGCAGGATCTGATGGAGAGGGCTGCCGAGTGGTTCGCCCGCTACCTGCCGCCCGCGCCATAGCGCCTGGCCATGCCCCGAGGCCTGCTCTCCATTTGGGTCCGCCGAAGTCTATGAAAAAGCAGGAAGAGGGAATCGCTTCGCCCGGCTGCCAGCCGGAGACCACCCTGCCCTGATACACTTTTCCTTGGAGTTTCGTGGGCGCGTCTCGTCAACCGGATGCTTGGTTGAGTGGGTCGCCGGGAATCGGTCATCTGATTGGATTTCACCGGCGGCAAGACAGACTCGGCGTGTTGACGGACCGCTCCACAGAGAGTTTTCCTGATTTTTCCACTGATTTCGGGAGTGACCGTTCCGCGGCTCGACAAAGCGGGGCGGGGAGGATTCATGCGGCGGTTCTTGACGCTTGTTTGTTTGTTGTGCCTGGCCATTCCAGCCGGGATTTCGATCTCCGGCTGCTCTCGCAACCCGGGCGCTAACTATTGCAATGGCCTGGGTTACGGGATGAAGATCACAGATTTGGCCTCGCTCACGCTGCCGCCCGTGACCACGGGCATCTCCCTGGCCTACGGGCAGACGCGCCAGGTGAGTACGCCTACAGGCGTGACTTGCAAGGGCACCGCGGCCAGCGCCGCCACGTATACATACGGCACTACCAATAACCAGTTGGTGGACATTTCGCCGACTGGCAACATCTGCGCCGGAACCTGGAACCGGAACTCGGGCGGCGGCATCGCGGACTACACTATCTGCAACCCCCCGAATCCCTTGCCCTCAACCGGCGGTCTGCCTTACGGCATTGCCTACATCACGGCCTCCGCACAATCGGTGACCTCCAATCCGGTGGAGATCTATGTGCATGCCATGGTGACCTCCGTCAGTCTGGTCACTACCCCCTCGTCCTCCTCGTCCGCATCCGCGCAGACGTGCTTCTCTCAGGGGGCCCAGGCCATAATCGATGCGCAGGCTTGCTTTGTGAGAAACGGCACGCAGTATGAGTTCTGCGCTCCCTCTTCAGTGACCAGCAACTATGCCTGTCCGGGGGGACTGCCTCCCGGCGTGACCTCGGTGCCTGACTGCACGGCCGCCATCGGCGTGCTCAGTTACATAGTGGGCAACCCCCTCATAGCCACTACTACCACTAACACTGCCACAAACCAGGTGACCATTACGGCCCAGCAGCCAGGCACCACTGCCATTACCGCTTCAGTGGCGGGTTCGGGCTCGTCGGCTGGATACTTCTCTACCTGCCCGCCGAAATCGATCTCGGTGACTCTGGCTAACGGCAGCACGGCGGGCACAATTACCCAGGGCGTGACGCAGAATCTTACTACTACTATCACCGACACCCAGGGGAACCCCATCACCGGCCTCTCCCTCACCTACCAGTCCACTGACCCCATCGACATCTCGGCGAGCAGCTTAGGAGCAATCACCACAGCCTTCCCTGGCGTGGCTTCGGTTTATGCTGTCTGCCAGCCGCCCAGTTGCAATTCTGGTCCTATCAACGAGATCGGCGTCTTCGGCACAGGCCTGCCCGTTTCCTCCAACCCGGTCACCGTCACCACTCCAGGCACGGCCGGCGACTACATCTGGTTCGCGGCTCCCGGCCAGTCGCAGTACGTCGTCCCCGTCGAGTTGCTCACCGGCACGACCGGCTCTGTCGGCTCAACCATTCGCCTGCCTTATGTGCCCAACTCCATGGTGATGGACAGGCTGGGCAACAATATCTACTTCGGCTCCATCCACGAGCTGATGGCTATAAGCACCGCGAACAACTCCATCACCGCGTCGTCCACCGCCGTTCCTGGCGTGGTGCTGGCCGTATCGCCTGACAACTCGACGTTGATTATCAATGACCAGGTGCGCCAGCTCTTCTATCTCTACAACAACGCCACTCAAAGCTACACATCTTTCGGCGGCATGGGCACGGCCGCGGCTTGGACTCCCGACTCACACACCCTCTATATCGTTGACAGCGCAAACCAGGGCGCCCCTCACACCGACACGTTATACGTATATAGCCAGAGCACCGGCTGGGCCACCTACGCGTTGCCCTGCTCCGTCGCCGGACCAAGCTGCCCATCCCCTTCCACGGGCGCCAAAAGTCTGGCTATTACCGTTCCCAGCGTGGGTGCCTATCTCAGCGGCAGCCCGACCGTCGCTCACACCTGGTGTCCCACAGGCACGGTGGGCAACTATGCCAGCATGATCTTCTATCCACAGAGCGATTCCGTTGCCGTGCAAACCGACGTGCTGACCGCCACCACAGATGGCCAGCACATCCTGGGCGCGGCTCTCACCAACAGCGGAGTGACGCTTAACGACATTGGCCTCGATATTTCGCCTGCCGAATGTTCCTTAACCGCACCGCTCTCCACTAACGGCATGCTGCTCACGACGTCGCCGCTCAGCGTCAGCGCCAACGCAGCCTTCGTTAATCAGGTAGTGCCGTCTCCGGTCTCCAATCTAGCCTTTATCACATATTTCCCGCCCGCCACCGGCGCCACAACGGGTGCATCACTGCCTTTCTATGTGCCCCAAACCTACACCCCTGGCAACACCTACACCGCTACTCCAGTGAAATACGTTCCGTTTAGGGGAAGCTTGGCAGCCAGCATCACTGCACCCCTGGCTGGCGCCTTCACTCCAGACAACAAGCTCTTCTTTGTCTCCACTGCGGGCGACAACATGATTCACTACATCAGCGTTCCCCTGGTCACCACCAACACGGCCAATGCGGACACCCAGCAGATAAGTCCCAACCTGCCGGCCTGCACACCCATCTCCTCTGGTGGCACCGACCTCGGCTGCGCCTATTCGGGTCCAAGCCCCGCCACCGCCATCGTTCCGGCCACGGCTATCGCAGTTAGGCCGCGCTCCACCACATAGAGAGCAGCGCATCCAGATGCAAGCAAAAAAGGCCGTCCCCGCGCCGGCCTTTTTTGTCGATCGTTCCCACAAATGCCCCGTGCCCCATCCATGCGCTTTACCGGGGTCCCCGGCGACAGGTCTTCGTCGCTGGGGTGGTCGGGCGCATGGGTGGGATACCTCGAACCCCATTGGCGCGCAAGCGCAGTCCGCCTGGACTGCCTGCCCTGAGCCTGTCGAAGGGGCCAGTCCCCGCAGGTGGCGCACGATAGAATCAAGAAATGATCAAGGGGATTTCCTTTCTTCGTTCCACCGGCAGCCGGGCAGCCTATGACCGGCTGGCGGGCTTCTTTTCCGCGCTGGGGTTTGCTTCCGGCAAAGGGTGGGATGAAGAAAACAGCCGCGGCGCAGCCTTCCTGGCGCCGCTCGGAAATCTGGAATTAGTCGACGGCAAGTTCCCATCCACAGCCGATGTGATGGTGGAGGTGACCGCTCTGGACGCCGTGCATCAAGCCGCCGCTGCCTGGTTGCTCGCTCAAGGTGGCGAACAGGCCGTCGCGCGCCTCTCCGCCATCACGGAAACCCACTGGAAGTCGCGCCTCTTCACCGTCGAGCCCGAGCCCGGTTTCTCTTTTTCTTTCTGGGCCTGGACCGATCCGCAGCGCGGCAAGCCGGTGGCCGTCGAGGGCGATCTCTCCGCCTCCGGTATGAAGTTCGCTATCGTCGTCGCCCGTTGGAATGCGGTCATCACCGAACGGCTGCTGGAAGGCGCGCTCGACGCCCTGCTGCGCAGCGGAGCAAAGCGGGCCGACATCGAGATAGTTCGCGTTCCCGGCACGTGGGAGATTCCTGCCGCCGCTCGCGCCATCGCCAACCGGGGGGCCAACACAGGACGGGTAGACGCCATCATTCCTCTGGGTTGTTTATTGCGCGGCGAGACCGCCCATTACGAGGCCATCTACAACGAAGTGGCGCGCGGCCTTGGAGAGTCGCAGCAGCAGACCGGCATTCCCCACAGCTTTGGCGTGCTTACCTGCGAGTCGCTGGAGCAGGCTCTCAATCGCGCCGGCATTAAAGCCGGCAACAAGGGCTTCGAAGCTGCCATTGCCGCCATCGAAATGGTCAGCCTTACCCGCAAGCTGCAAGAAGGCCGTGGGGTAAAAGGCGGTCCAGCGTGACCGCCGGACAACATCATGGGTCAGGGCGTCGAAAATCGCGCGAGCTGGCTATGCAGATGCTCTATCAGGCGGAGATCGGCAAGCAGACCCCCGACCAGGTCCGCGCCAACTTCTGGAAGGCCGCCGACGATGTTGAACCAGAAGTCCGCGGCTTTGCCGAAGAACTCTTTCGCGCAGCCATCGAACACCAAGTTCAGATCGACGAGTTGCTCGTCGCCAACTCCAAGCACTGGCGGCTGGAGCGCATGCCCGCCGTGGATCGAAACCTGATGCGCATGGCCGTCGGCGAGATGCTGGGCTTCAAGGGCACGCCTTTTCCCATCGTCATCAACGAAGCCCTGGAGATCGGCCGCCGCTACTCCGCTCCCGAGTCCATCAACTTCCTCAACGGAATGTTGGACGCCATCGCGCGCGGGATGATCGGCAAGTAACTGAGCGAGAGTATAAAGAAAGTGGGTGCCCCACCTTCGGCGCGTCTTTGTTTTTTGCGCCTAAGGTGGGATAGTTCCACCTATCTATAGCTTTTTATAGTTCCTCAATTATCCTCGACCTTTAATAGTCTCCGAATCAGCAACCGGGATGCCATATAACCAATCGGGTAACAAACACCGGCGATGATAGCTACCGGAATAACGTCGAGAGCCACGAACCAAGCAAGACTTTCGTCGAAAGTCCAACCCAGAGCTTCTAGCAGGTGGAATTCACTCCCAAGCCGTTTGTATTGATAATAGGCATACCATAGAAGATAAGTGACAAATGAACAAAGCAACGCGACGACTATGATAAGCAGAAGCTGTAGCGCACTCTTCCAGAACCCGGTCTTCGGCCTCATCCACACGAGAACAAGTGGATAAGAGAGCGAAGCGGTAAGAATAACAAGCTGCTCCCAGCCTTCGTGACCGGCAGGAGGCATCGAGAGCAAAGACAAGACGCAGGCGCAGACAATCAGATAGATTGAGCTTACTTTGCTCCACATTTTGCCTCCTGATGCTACTCGGGGCTCTCCAGCAGCCAATAATTGAAGCCATCCACAATGGCCATCAGCGCCGCCTGGTTCAAATCGCTGCTCACTCCCGCAGTTTTCCATGGTTCGCGGCCGTCCGCGTGGAAGCTGACCGTGACGCGAACATAAGCCGCCGTGTCATTGGCGGATACGTCAAGGGCTTCGACGCTGAACGTGCCCAAGCGCATTTGCGCGATGGCCGGGTACCACTTTTCCAATTCGCCCCGCATGGCTTTTGTCAGCGCGTCCACCGGGCCGGCGCCCTCCGCGCGCGTCACCGTCACCGTCGAGTCGCCAATGGACAATAACATCGAGGCCTGTACGTATCTGTTTTTTGTTTCGTCGGATTCGTCCAGGACTCTCCAGCTCTTGATGCTGAAGCGACTGCGCAGAGTATTGAGCACCCTCATGCAGGCCAGCCGGAACGAAACCTCGCTTGCCGTGAAGCCGCCGCCCTCGATCATCGACTGGTTGGCGTCCATCAAAGCCTGTGACTGATGGGAGGTAAGAGGGATTCCGAGCGACTTGGACAACAGCACGATGTTGGCTCTTCCCGATTGAGCGTTGACTCCAATAAACGGTTTAGCTCCCACTTTTTCAGGATCGCACCACAGGTAAGCTCCCGGGTTTTTCCCCTCGCTGCTGCCATGCATGCCGGCCCATGTGCCAAAAGCGCCGGGGCCGACAATCGGAGTGCCATGCGGCGGCTCAAGTCCGAAGTCCGCGTACGCCGCATGTGCCAGGCTGGTAAGTTTCCGTAGCGATTCGGGCGTGACGAATTCAGCTTCGCCTCTGAGTTGCATGCCGCCGACAACGGTTGTCAGGTTCACGTTGCCGCAGCGTTCACCGGTTCCAAGAAGGGTGCCCTGGATTTGAACAGCGCCGGCAAGAATGGCGGCTCGGGTATTGGCAACTCCGAGACCGCGATCCGTGTGGCCGTGAAACCCGATTTTTGCGCCGGGGTAACTCCGCGTGAGGCCGCCAATGACCTGAGCGACTTCTTCAGGGCTGGCGCCTCCGGTGGTGTCGCAAACCACCAATCGGCTGACCTTCTGGCGAACGCACTGCTCCGTCAACTGGTTAAAGTACTCCAGAGTGCGCTTTCTCGAATCGGCGTCGCATTCCTTGCCGTATTCATCGCGGCCGCAAGCCGCGTCCATGGCGTGTTCAAGGTCTACGATCACTTCCAGGCCGTGCTCGTGAAGGAACTCAATGGTTTCATACGCCATCAGCAGGCTTTCTTCCTGAGTTGCCTCCAGAGACCTTATTACATCCAGCAGCCTGGATTTGACCACGATGACACCTGCGGGAACGCGCTTTTTATGGGCGATCATGAATTGCGCGTCGGGCCATTCCTGAATCTTGGCGCCGCGGCCGCGTGTTCTGCCGAACAAGGCCAGTTTCATGGCCTTGGTATCAACCGAATCGAGAGCGCTTGCCAAATCTCCCACAAACCGGTTTGCGCCCGCAAAGCCGATCTCGGCATACTGCACGCCAAAATCCGCCATGTGATGAAGCAGGTTGACCGCATTCGGCACGGATATTTCAATGTTGGGCTGTTGCATTCCGTCCCGAAGGCTTGTGTCAAACAGCTCGACTCTTCTGGTTACAGCTTCCCTCATAGGCTCCTGCTGTTGATTGGGAATGTGTTCTTGACAGGGAGTGTCCTGCAAGCAGGCTTCCTTATCTTCATCATACCTTGCCTTGGATATTTCTGATTAAGTCGAAGTCTTGAAAGGATACTGCATTACAGCCGGTCCGCAAACTGTAGCGCCGGCCTCCTGGCCGCCAGAATTGCAAACCACCCCTACCGGCAAGCCTCGCTGGGCCGATCGAGCAGGTCGTTAGTTCTTGCCCGGTGATCCTGCTGCACCACGGCTCCCGACTTCAGCACCAGCCTGCCTTCCTGGCTGAGCAACTCATCGATTTCAAAGTCCGCTGCTACCGGCGCTCCATCCAGCGTGCGCGCGCAATACCAATCCTTGCCGTAGGGTGTGCCGTCGCGATACCACCGTTGGCAGGCGATGACCGACTTATCCGGACTCAGATCGCACTGGAACCACAGATACAGATCGCCCTTGCCTGTGCCGGCCAGCGCAAAGGCGTAAGTGGGAACCTTGCCCGGCCGCTTATGCGCGTAGGCGACGTCAATAATCGGCTTGCGCGCCTCGCGGATGCAGCCCACATCCCTGAAGTTCTCATAAGTCGATCCGCGTTTCAGCTTCATCGTCGGGCCGTCGGGCGGTATCACCCACACAAATCGCCGGCTGAATCGAATTTGAACCGGCTTTCCCGCAAGCTCCTCAAGGCCGGAGAATTTCTTCACGTGAAGGATGCTGCTGCCGTCCCCCACCACAACCTGATTGCCTTGCCGGAAGCAGAAGGCGCTGACCGGCTCGGCCTTTTCCGAACATCCATTGCGGCAGGGCTGGTATTCCGCCGCCTCCACCAGCGTCGCCGCCGAATAATCCTTTGTTCCCCTGGCAGATGCGCAAAGGGGCAGGCTCAGAGCCGCGCAGGCGGCAAGGACGATAAGCGGTAAAGGCCGGAAGTCTCTGCCCATGCCTGCCAGTCGAAAATATCTGAAACAGGTCAGAATCGAGAATTTCATCATGCGCTTTAAGGTACTACTGCCCATTCCCGTCTCGCAAACACCCTGTGCAAGAGATTGCCCCTGAAACTCGACGTCCAATCAACAAAAAGCAGCCGGATAATCCGGCTGCTTCTGTATGTAAATGGAGCCTGAAAGACTCATGCCGCGCTACGCCTTGGCAGTGGCCAAAGCCTTCAGTCGCGCGTTCAGGCGGCTCTTGTAGCGGGAGACGGTGTTGTCGTGCAAAATGCCCTTCTGCACGCTCTTGTCCAGGGTGGAGACGGTCTCGCGATACTGCGCCTGGGCGGCCTTCACATCGCCCTTGACCAGCGCCTCGCGCAAGGCTCTCAAGCTGGTGCGCACGCGGCTGCGGCTGGCGCGGTTTACCGCGCTGCGGGTTTCGGTCTGCCGGGCGCGCTTCAGAGACGATGCATGGTTTGCCATTCTTCTTCCTTGATCTTGAGCCCTGTTTTCAGGGGCCTGAATTTAGACTGAATATTGCGGTTTTAGAATGCAACTCAAGCCGCATCCCTCGTAATTACTTAGTCTACTGGAAATAGGAAAGCGGGTCAATGCGCACCGGCCGCTCCCGGGCACTCGCTCGATTTCCGGGTTGCAACAATCCGAAATTGAGGGCTAGAGTTCTTGGCAAGCCCTGCCTTCGTCAGCCGATATGTAGACGAGCCGGCCATGGCTAAAAGAGCTGAAAATTAACGTCAAATTTCCCGCGTGTTCATGATTGCGGTCTACGCTCCGTAGTCAGTAATCAGTTATAGGGCTGTCCGTCTTTCGAATGCGAACCGGATACCCTGTCTCTTTCGACAACCCCCAATCAAAGGAGAAAATCATGCTTCGCAGAATTAGCCTCTTTATGTTCTCGATCGTTGCTGTACTTACGGTCGTTGCCATGAACTCCCACGCGCAAACGTTCACGACGCGCCATGTGCGCGACGTGGTGCTCAGCGGGCAAGCTCAGCTGGTCGGGCGCCTTCCCGAAACCCAAACCATGCAGGTGGATATCGTTCTGCCGCTGCGCGACAAGGCCGGCCTGGATGCCTTTGTCGCGGATGTCTATGATCCGTCCAGCCCCAACTACCGCCACTTCCTGACCCCGGAACAGACCTCGGCCATGTTCGGCCCCACCCAGCAGACCTGGGACGCTCTGGTCAGCTTTGTCCAGGCGAACGGCTTCAAAGTCGAAAACGGCAGCCTCAAGAAGAGGGATTTGGTTATCACCGGAACCGTATCCGCTATTGAGTCCGCGTTCCATGTGACCATGCGCACCTATCAGCATCCCACAGTGAACCGCATCTTCTACTCGCTGGACAGCGAGCCCAGCGTGAATCTGCCCTTCCAGCTTGAGCACATCTCCGGTCTGGACAACTACTCGCTCCCGCATCGCATGATGGTGAAGCGCGGCGACTACGCCGCTGCTCATGGCATCTCGCCCGACGCCGTCGTTTCTCACGCCACCACCGGTAGCGGCCCCTCGGCTTCCTTCCTGGGCAGCGACATGCGCGCGGCCTACTATGGCGGAACGGCTCTAACCGGCACCGGCCAGACGGTTGGCTTGTTTGAATATCTTGGCACTGATCTCGCCGACCTCACCACCTACTACAATAACGTTGGCCAGACCGAACCCTTTACGCCCAAGCTGGTTTCCGTGGATGGCACCAGCCTCACATGCACATGTTCCTCGAAGAACATGACAACCTGCGAAAATGGCACTACAACCACTAGCTGCGACGACGGCGAACAGACCCTGGACATGACCCAGGCGATGGGCATGGCTCCCGGTCTGGCCGGACTGACGATGTATGTCGGCGGCACCGACTCGGCAATCATCAGCGCCATGACCTCGAACGAAGACGGCCCGCTGCCTAACACCATCGGCTGCTCGTGGGGCTGGACGCCTGCCGATCCGAGCACACTGGATGGCTACTTCGAGACCATGGCCGCTCAGGGCCAAAACTTCTTCGCGGCCTCCGGCGACAGCTCCACCTGGTCGTCGAGCAACGAAGCTTGGCCAGCCGACGATGCGTATGTCGTCTCGGTGGGCGGCACGGACCTGGTTACCTCGGCCGCGGCCGGACCATGGTCTTCGGAGACTGCGTGGACCGACTCCGGCGGCGGCATCTCGCCAGACTCGATCGCCATCCCCTCGTGGCAGGCGGCCGCGGGCGTCATCAACTCCAGCAACAAGGGTTCGACGACACTGCGTAACGGCCCGGATGTCTCAGCCAACGCCAACTTTACCTTCTACACCTGCGCCGACCAGACCACCTGCCAGGCCAACGTGTATGGCGGAACCAGTTTTGCTGCTCCCATGTGGGCCGGCTACGTCGCGCTGGTCAATCAGCAGTATGCGGCCAACAATCCCAACGCCGCCGTCAAGAGCGTTGGTTTCATCAATCCAATCATCTACCCCATCGCTTTGAGTTCCTCATATGACACTGACTTCCACGACATCACCAGCGGCACCTCCGGCAGTTACTCGGCGGTAACCGGCTTCGATCTGGTCACAGGCTGGGGAACACCGAATGGCGCCAACCTGATCAACGCACTGGCTGGTTCAACCGGCACTGCCAGCTTCTCGTTGAGCGCCACGGCCGCCTCCGTTACGGATGGCAGCACCGGCACATCCACTGTGACCGAGGCCGTCACCAACGGCTTTAACTCCGCAGTGACCCTGAGCGCCAGCGGCCTGCCCACGGGCGTCACCGCTGTCTTCAACCCAGCCTCGATCACCGGCGCCGGAACCTCGGCGCTGACCTTCACCGCATCCTCCACGGCCACGCCGGGAACTTACTCCATCACCGTGACCGGAACCCCGGCCAGCGGCACTGCCGAGACGGCCACCCTCACGCTGACCGTCAGCGCGGCCGCCTCTCCGAACTTCACGGTTGCGGACTCGCCCGCGTCTCTGAGCATCGCTCAGGGAAGCAATGGAACCAGCACCATCACCATCACCAGCAAGAACAGCTTCAACGCCGCAACCTCGCTGACCGCAACCGGATTGCCCACGGGCGTGACCGCGGTGTTCTCGCCGAGTTCGGTGACTCCGGCGGCCAACGGCTCGGCAACCTCGACCCTGACGCTCACCGCTTCCTCCTCTGCGACTGTCGGAACCGCCACGGTGACCGTGACCGGAACCTCCGGCTCGCTGGTGAACAGCACAAACCTCGCATTGACGGTGACTACCTCGGGAGGCGCCGGAGCACAGACCGCGGTCTACAACACCACGCTGCTGGCTCCGGGATGCGCAACCGTCGGTTCGTCGTGCGACTCCGGCCCCAGCTTGTTGCTGGGTCGCGACAGCATGTCGGGCGGCGCGGAACCCCATCAACCCAACACCATCAACAACTCCTGCGCCGATGGTACGTCGGGAACCTTCCACTCGGCCGAGTCCAACGACCGCATCGTGGTGGCTTCCACCAACGGCGGAGCGCTGACCCAAGGACAGACGGTTACGGTCACCGCTACGGTCTGGGCCTATAACACCAGTGACCAACTGGACATTTACTACACGGCCAACGCCAACAGCCCCTCGTGGGTGTTCGTCAAGACCATCACGCCCACGGCCAGCGGAGCGCAGACCTTGTCCACCACTTACACCCTGCCCACCGGCAGTTTGCAGGCGGTGCGGGCAAACTTCCGCTATGAGGGATCAGCCGCCGCATGCACCACGGGCGCATACGACGATCACGACGATCTGATCTTCGCGGTGCAAGGTGCCGGGACACCGAGCTTCTCGTTGAGCGCCACGGCCGCCTCCGTTACGGATGGCAGCACCGGCACATCCACTGTGACCGAGGCCGTCACCAACGGCTTTAACTCCGCAGTAACCCTGAGCGCCAGCGGCCTGCCCACGGGCGTCACCGCTGTCTTCAACCCAGCCTCGATCACCGGCGCCGGATCCTCGACGTTGACCTTCACCGCATCCTCCACGGCCACGCCGGGAACTTACTCCATCACCGTGACCGGAACCCCGGCCAGCGGCACTGCCGAGACGGCCACCCTCACGCTGACCGTCAGCGCGACAGGCTCCTTGACCACTTACACCATGATCGCAGAGCCGACGGCGGGTCTTACGTCGATCTACAACCTGATCTCCTCCGCCACGAAGACCATCGACATGACCATGTATGAACTGACCGACACCACGGTCACTTCGTTGCTGGCTACGGCGGCATCCAACGGCGTGACGGTTCGCGTCATCCTCGACCAGAACAACGAGAAGAGCAGCAACACCACCGCCTACAACTACCTGAGCGCGAACAATGTCTCGGTCCACTGGGCCAACCCGACCTACACTTACACCCACCAGAAGACCATCACGGTGGATCAGACCACGTCTGCCATCATGACGCTCAACCTCACGCCGAACTACTACTCCACCTCCCGCGATTACGCCGTTATCACCAACGATCCGGCTGACGTCGCGGCCATCGAGACCACCTTCGCCGCCGATTTCGTCAACGGAACCATCACGCCTCCCGACGGCGACAACCTGGTTTGGAGTCCGACCAACTCCCGCAGCGCCCTGCTCGCCCTCATCAATGGGGCAACCACCTCTTTGCTGATCGAACAGGAGGAGATGGCCGACACCGGCATCGAGTCCGCTCTGGAATCGGCTCTGGCGCGCGGCGTGGCTATCACGCTCGTGCAGGAGAACGAGAGCAGCGACTATAACACCATCCTCACAACCCTGAAGAATGACGGAGCCAATATCGCCGTCTACACTTCCTCGACCGGCTATTACATCCACGCCAAGGTCATTCTGGCGGACTACGGAACATCGAACGCCAAAATGTTTGTCGGTTCGGAGAACTTCTCCACAAATTCTCTGGACGATAACCGGGAATTGGGGCTGATCTTCAGCGACGCGGCCAGCATGACGGCGATGGATGCCGACATCGTTTCCGACTACAACGGCGGAACCAAATACTAATCCAATCGTATGAAAATGCGGCTTCTTCCCCTCGCGCTATCTCTGGCGCGAGGGGAAAGGCCGCAAACTGCTCAATAAAACTGGGGGCTTTAGCCCCTGAGGGACGCTTTGCACGGACTGAATGGCATTGATAAGATGGCTTCTGGACGATTCAACAACCGCGCCTCACGCCTTCTCCGGCACCCGCGCCAGGATGCAGTCCATCTCCACCATGAGCAGCTCGCCGTCGTCGCGAGAGACCGGCATAATGTCCACCACCCTGAAGCCGCGCGCCTCAAACTCCTGAATGGACTCAAGGTAATGAGGCATCCCGTCGTAGATAGGGATAAAGGAGATCTCGGTCTGCGCTCCTTTGAGCCGCGCCAGCACTCCCTCCGCGCCACGAAGAACCTCCATGTCGTATCCCTGCGTGTCGATCTTGAGATAGATGTTGCGCGCATTGATCCCCGCCATGCACTCATCGAAGATAGAATCCAGCCGCCTGACTTCAACTGTCTCCTTGCCGATTACTCTATTTCGCGGAATCGTCTTCGTGGAGTCGATCGGGTTGAGGAATGAGTTCAGTTCGTCGTTTGCGTTGACCATAATCTCAGCCTGGCCGTCTTTCGAGCCTAGCGCATATTGAAACACTCTCCACGGAGGCCGTGCTTTGGCGCGGATGGAGAGTTCCTTGAAAGGACCATGAGCCGGCTCAAACGATACGATCCACCCCTTGTATCCGATGTCGCGAAGCTGATCGCCATATCGGCCGTGATTCGCCCCCACATCCAGTACGCAATCAATCGATAGCAATTTAAGCGCTCTGCGCAACGAGTCCCGTGTACGAACCCGATCGCGCGGTGGATAGGGAACCACCTCACAGCCCAATGATCGCAGGCATTTTTGCATTAGCTTTACAATGATCATTTAACCTCCAGATTGCTACAGGGACCGTAAACTCATTTTATGTCGGGAATATGAATGGCAGCGGAAAGTATCAGCGATCGCAACCGCGAATTCGCGTTTCACGCGGCAGCCGCGCTTCAAGGCGTGAGGCCAGGTACCTGCCTGGGCACCCTTTTCACCAAAATACCTTCACTACCTCATTGACTCCCGGCCCCATCGGCGCTACTCTCTACCCCAGATACCGAATACTGACTCCGCATTTGGTAGCCTACTCCATCCCGCGATTTCCACCCACAGCCCAGAGCTTCGGCCCTCTCCTGTGCCGTGTTCCGCTGTTTTCCCCTCATGCATACGCTTGCCCGCAGCCCGCTGCTGCCGGCCTGCACCGCGCCCTGTCTAACCCCCGTGGAGGCCATTGAACCCCTTGAAGATCGCCCTGGAGATCACGCCCAACCTCGAGCCCCTCTTCGGGACTCGCGATGAAAACCTTCACCTCATCGAAGACTCGCTCGGCGTGCGCATCGATCTGCGCTCCGACGCCGTCCATGTGAAGGGCCCCGAACCCGCCGTCGAGCGCGTCCGGAAAATCTTCGCGGACTTCGAGGCCCTGCGCCGCCAGGGCATCAATCCCCACAACGGCGAACTGAACGCCCTCCTGCGTCTGGTCGTCGCCGACCCCTCCGTCACCCTGCGCTCGCTCTCCGACTCCGGCAAGCAACGCTCCGCGGGCGTCAAAAAGACCGTCCAGCCCCGCTCCATCAACCAGCGCAAGTACGTCGAGGCCATCGAGCAGCACGACATGGTCTTCGGCGTCGGCCCCGCCGGCACCGGCAAAACCTATCTCGCCGTCGCCATGGCCGTCTCCGCCCTCAACGCCAAAAAAGTCAGCCGCATCGTTCTCGTCCGTCCCGCGGTCGAGGCCGGCGAGCGCCTCGGCTTCCTTCCCGGAACCCTCCAGGAAAAGGTCGACCCCTACCTCCGTCCCCTCTACGATGCCCTCTACGACCTGCTCGATCCCGAAAAGGTCGAAAAGCTCTTCGAGCGCAACGTCATCGAGGTCGCCCCCTTGGCCTTCATGCGCGGACGCACCCTCAACGACGCCTTCATCATCATGGACGAGGCCCAGAACACCACCATCGAGCAGATGAAGATGTTCCTCACCCGCATGGGCAACAACTCCAGGTCGGTCATCACAGGCGACATCACCCAGATCGACCTGCCCAACCCGCGCAAGTCCGGCCTCTTGGACGCCATCAACATCCTCGACGGCGTCGAGGGAATCCACTTCTGCCACTTCGAGGAGTGCGACGTCGTCCGCCACGCCCTCGTCCAGCGCATCGTGAGAGCCTACGAGTCCTCCAAGCCGCAACAACAGGAACTGCCGCTGGCCCTCGGCGATGCCATTGAGGTCGGCGTTGAGAGCCGCGAAGACCGCACGCAGACGCAGCCATCGCATCCAGCCAAGCCGCAATAAAACGGTTGGTATCATTCACGGGTATGATATGTCCGAAATTCAGGACCTCGGGCATTTGGCAGCCTATAGTGCCGAAAGAAATGCAGGACGCGTCGTGGATTAGCCGAGCCGCTCAGTAAATGTTGCGGTGCAGGACGAATCCCGTTTTAAAACAAAAATGATAGGTGTGAACATATCTACTTACTCCACGATGCCTCCAAACTTGATATGCTTGCCATGAGGGTCTATCTGTGCTTCGAAGGCAGCGCACAATCCTGAAGCTCTTCAGCACGACGGACTGCCCCGTTCCGGCAACCAAGCTACAGAAGTACGTGTTCTTGCTTCGTCAGGAAACCTTTCTCAGGCGGGATTCTACTTTCTACGATTTCCTACCCTACAAATACGGCCCGTATTCTTTCGCAGCCCAACGCGAAGTCGAAGCCCTTACAGCCTACGGCTACCTTGCACCATCTGGTTTATCTCTGGCCTTGACCCCACTTGGAGTGCGAGAGACAGTAAATGTGGACATCGATACAACACGTGCTGTGCTTACAATCGTGTCCAAGTACGGGAAGATAGGGCTTCAGCCGCTGTTGAAGGATGTCTATGCCAGATACCCTTGGTATGCCCGGAACAGTGAGCTTCAGGAACTTGTTCCCAATGGAGCCAAGGAACCCAAGAAGGTTCCAGTCGCGGTTTACACCATCGGATACGAAGGGCGTTCCGTGGATGGTTTTTTGGACAAGCTGCTCCATTCAGGCATCCGTCGTATCGTCGACGTTCGTGCAAACCCAGTATCGATGAAGTACGGATTTGCAAAGAGTTCTCTCTCTGGCCTTGCCGCTAAACTCGGTATTGGATATGTCCACTGTCCAGAACTGGGTATTCCTTCGAATCGACGCAAACAAGCTCAGACCGCTACAAACTTCCTGAAGCTCTTCAATTACTATGAGAGCCAGATTCTGCCTGCCCAGGAAGACGATGCTGGAAAAGTGGCGGAGTTGATGAAAGCTATGCCCTCGGTACTCCTCTGCATGGAAAGGGAGGCAGTGAACTGTCACCGTGGTCGTCTTGCCAACCGCATCTCGTCCCTTAACAAGCTCGATGTTGTACACCTGTGAGATGCTAGAACACCTGAATGTTCTCATCACGGTAAAGACTCTCCCGATTCCCTCCTCCAAGTACGACGAGCTTGTTTGCACGGCTGGAGTGACCGAGGAAGGGGATTTTGTTCGGCTGTACCCAATCAATTTTCGCGACCTGCCGTTTAGCCAGCAATATAAAAAGTATCAGTGGCTCGAAGCTGATGCCACGAAGCATACCGGGCGTGACTCCCGAAAAGAAAGCTACCGCCCCCTGTGCGACAGCATCCGCCTCATCGGGGAACCGCTGTCAACTGACAATAACTGGGCGGAACGCAGTCGATATGCCTTGGCAAAGTGTTCCCAATCAATGGAAGAGCTTTACGCCAAGCAAAACGCCTATAGGACTTCGCTCGGAATCTTCAAACCCAAAGAAGTTCGCGACTTTATTTGGGTGCCATCAGATGCTGACTGGAAGCCATCGTTCAAAGCTGAACTGAACCAGCAGAGACTATGGGAAAATCGCAAGGCCAGCAAAGAGCCTCCCCGCAAGGTGCCGTGGAAATTTCAATACAAGTTTTCCTGCGACGACCCTCGCTGTAAGAGGGCTCATCAAATGATGATTGAAGATTGGGAAATTGGTGCTCTTTATTGGCGTTGTATCGACGGCGGCGCAAGCCCAGCCGAAGCCTGTCAGAAGGTGAAACAGAAGTTTTTTGAACAGCTATTCGCTTCTGACCGTAATACACATTTTTATGTCGGCACAATACTGGCTCATCCGAAGACGTGGGTTATCATCGGTGTGTTCTATCCGAAGAAGACGGCTGCGCCTCAACAGACTTTGCTGTTTTGACACTTAGCCGGGCGCCAGGTGCCCCAAGTCCCTCGCATTTGGGGACCTGGGAAACCACGAACCTCATGGCTCGAAGCGCCGCCCGCCTAGACAGCCTGCCCTGAGCCTGTCGAAGGGGCAAGCCCTTGCAGATTAATTCGCTTCTTTGTCGCACAATCATTCCAGAAGCTTTCCCTCCAATCGTCCCGGCACCTCCTCTTCATGCCGTCTATCAGCCGGAAGCGGCCGGCAGAGGCCGAATCGGCCCGTAACTCCTTTGCCTGGAATATTTTGCAGGGAACTTCATTGTTTTCTATATTTTGCAGCGCAACCCTCCTTGTAACGGTAATAATATACTTGACAGACTACGCTATTTGTTCTATATTTGAATCATGGAACAGCCAATCAAGACCTTACAGCAAGCGATTCAACATTTTACCGACAAAGAAAATTGCCGGAAGTTCATGGTTTTCGTACGCTGGCCCGATGGAACTCCGCGCTGCCCTTATTGCGGCGCAACAAAGCTCACTTGGCTGGCAAAGGCGAACGTGTATCGCTGCTACGGCGATCACCCCAAAAAGAAGTTCTCGCTCAAAGTCGGAACCGTCTTTGAGGATTCGCCTATCGGCCTAGACAAGTGGCTACCGGCTGTGTGGCTGCTGTGCAATGCGAAGAATGGCATTTCCAGTTATGAACTACATCGCAGTATCGGCGTGACACAAAAGACAGCGTGGTTCATGCTGCATCGGATTCGGCTGGCAATGGAGAGCGGTTCTTATAAGAAGATGGGATTCTCTGGGAAGCCGGTCGAAGTGGATGAAACCTTTATCGGAGGAAAGCTAAAGAATATGCACACCAGCAAGAGAGCGAAGCTAAATCTGGCCTTGCGCGGCGACAATAAGATTCCGGTTATGGGCCTATTGGACCGTTATACCCGCCAGGTTCGCGCAAAGGTTATCCCGAACGTCACACGCGCCACTCTACAGGCCGAGATACTCAAGAACGTGGTTCCGGTCGGGAAGGTCTATACTGACGCGGCTACAGGGTATGAGGGACTCAAGGCAGCTAGTTTCGTTCACGAGACTGTGAATCACATGGAAGAGTTTGTACGCGGGCAGGTCCATACTCAGGGAATTGAGAATTTCTGGGCTTTGCTCAAGAGGGGCTTGCACGGAACCTATGTCGCGGTCGAACCATTCCATCTTGACCGCTACGTCACTGAGCAAGTTTTCCGCTACAATAATCGTGCAACCAAAAGCAATCCGCTGAATGATGCGGACCGCTTTGCGCTGGCTGTATCGCAGATTTCAGGAAAGAGACTGACTTATGCAGAACTGACCGGCAAGGTGGGGGAAACGGTGTTCTAGGCTTGCTTGGTTGGGACGCCAGAGACGTGGGAAGCTGATTTAGATGTTAGCTTCGCTTCCCTTTCAGTTTCGAGTTTGGCTTTGATTTCAGCGTGCGGAACGGCTACAAGCCGACGCATGAAATCGGTGAAGGTGTCAGAGTCGCCCGTCACAATCTTGGCAGAGGCGGTGGGCAGATTCGGCATACACGCTCCTAGACAGGAGTGTAACGCTGATGTGTGCTCAGGGTCAACTGAAGGTTCCTATGAAATTATTCTATTGCGATGAAAGCGGTACAGGCAATGAACCAATTGCGGTGATGGTCGGCATACTCGTAGACTCTCACAGAATGCACATCACAAAACATGATTGGTGCGGCCTTCTGGACCATCTTTCGACTTTGGTGGGAGCGCAGGTTACCGAACTTCACACACGCAATTTCTATGCCGGGAATGGCGTATGGCGTAATGTTGATGGGCCAAAAAGAGCTGAGATTATCTCTGCGGTATTTGAATGGCTTACAGATCGGAAACATAAAATTGTCTACGCTTCTGTATGCCGCGCCGAATACCAGCGTCGCTTTGGTCTTCAATTGATTCCCGATGAATTGAATACACTATGGCGTTTCCTTGGATTTCACCTAGTTCTCTCTCTCCAGAAGTATTGTCAGAAGTTCGATGCAAACAAGGGTAATACTCTTTTGATTTTCGATAATGAAGATCGTGAGGAGATGCGTTTCACTGACATTATTCTTCGACCTCCAGCTTGGAGTGCTGAATATTACGAGAAAAAAAAGAAACAAGAACCGTTAGATCAGATTATCGATGTTCCGTACTTTGGCGATTCTCAAGATGTAAGTCTTATCCAGGTGGCTGATTTCTTAGCCTATTTCTTGCGTCGCTACGCGGAGATCAAAGAGAGCCTAGTCCCTGCAAGATATAAAGAGGAGGAGGAGCGTATGGCCGGGTGGATCGCATCCCTCTCGAATATGTCTATCGGTCGCAGCTTTATGTACCCTAAAGTCGGGCGCATTTCAGCAGAGGAACTGTTCTACGCCAATGCATCAAAGTCCATCAGAGAAATTGGATGAAACCACTATGGCTACAGTAAATCGACAAGTTCTGGCCGCAGGGATATTGAGTGTTTTGCGGCAGTGATGATTCTCTGTAATACGGCAGGTTTCATAGGATAATGTGTGCGAATAGCGCCAGATTTAATGCCTTTCTCTAGGTTTAACATCTCTTTGGAGCTGATTTTAAGAGCGTCTCCAAAGCTGATATATGTCTTTTCTTTGATCCAACGATGATCGTCAATGTTCAACTCGCACTCTTTCCCGGCCCTGAAGACATCCCTAGTCATATTCACGGCAACGCATTCCCCATCATGGCACTCAGGATCGGAGATCACCACCCAAAGATGACCACCATCTCTCCCGTAGAATGTATCACCTATCTGCATAAGATTTATCTTTCAATATGTCGCCATTAGATATTTTAGGAAGTGAATTTCTTGATTTGCTTCCTCCAGTTGCCTAATTTCTTCTTCACTTTTCTTAGCTATGCGAAGAATGTTGCTCGGATCGATAGGAGAAGAACTTTTGCCAGGATCGCTCCATTCAGGGCAGTGCTTATGCAGCCAAATGGGAATGCTTCCGCGAATCGCGCTAATCGTCTTCCGAGATTCTTCCAATATATCCCTCTCTCTTTTCGAGAGAAGTCCTTTATTCGGAGATTTTCGGACCACGATAGTATAAGGATGTTCGCGCTGAATGAAATTGTTCCATTTGATTAAATTCTCTTCCGTTCCTTTTCCTTTCAGCAGATCATAGATTCTGCTCACGACCGGCCCTTTCTCTAAAGATGCCAATCTGTCACCTGTAATTGACTGACCCCAGCCAATTAGCGCAGAACGATCTGCGTAGTACAGCTTCTTGATGAACGGAAACATATTGTCAGAGCCGCCATCCTGCTCAAGAAGGAATCCGGCAGCCGCAATTGCCTTGTCGATATTGAAATCAAGAAGCATAGAAAAGAAAAGGCGAAACATTCCTTGCGCCCAATAATACCATCACGAGCCGTTCCGTGTTTAGCCCCAAGCAATTAATTATCTCACACGGTCAGCCAAGTATATTATTACCCTTGTAACCTCAAGAAAACAAGGACTTTGCGCCCAAAGTATGGGTGGGGGTACCCGATGCTTCAGCTATGTCGTCACATCAAAACCAACGGTAAGCGTTGCCAGTCTCCGGCTCTCAACGGGACGGCTTATTGTTATTACCACGCCCGTACGCATGCCATGGCCTCACCAAATTACATCAAATTTGATGACCTCAAGCTCCCCCTGCTGGAGGATTCCGCCTCCATCCAGGTAGCCATCTCCAAGATCACAGCTGCCTTTCTCTGCTCCCGCATCGATGCGCGCCGCACCGGCCTGCTCCTCTACGCCGTCCAGATCGCCTCGCAGAATATCGATCGCCATTCCGACCGTGAGAATTCCGAAATTGTGCATTCCATGACCGTCACCGATGAGGGCGACGAAATGGCCCCGGAAAAGGAAATCTGCGAACCCAGCGATTGCGCAGGCTGCAATCGACGCGATACATGCGACGACTACGAACCCGAAGAAAAGAACGAGAAGCCGGGTGTACCGTCCTCGCCTGTCATCCTTAGAACTCGCGTAGAATGAGAATTAACCGGAGCCGCGCTTTGCGCCTCCGCGCACGATGATCCTCCTCGATACAGACCTGGAACCCGACTCCGCGCTGAAATCAGCTTCAGCGAAGCGGGCGGCCGTTTCCGGCAAGAATCTCCGCCTGCCCTCAGCCCGCACCTTGGCCCAGTTTCTCGCTCTGGCGCAAAAGGCCGTCCGCCTTCGCGGCCAAGTCACCGTCCTGCTCACCACCGATGCGGCGATTCGCAAGCTAAACCGCCAGTTCCGCGGCAAAGACAAGCCCACCGACGTGCTTTCCTTTCCCGCCGAAGGCATCGGCGCCGAAAAAATCGCTGGTGACCTGGCCATCAGCGTGCCTACCGCGCTTCGCCAAGCCATTGAGCAAGACCATTCGCTATCGGCCGAAATCAAAATACTCATCCTCCACGGCCTGCTTCATCTCGCCGGCCACGATCACGAATTCGACGCCGGCCAAATGGCCCGCCGCGAGCGCCTGCTCCGCGCAAAACTAGGCCTCCCGCAAGGGCTCATCGAGCGTGTCGCAAAGGTGAAGAAATCATGACCCCGCTCTTCATCCTCCTCATCGTCTTGCTGCTCTTGATCGAGACGCTGGCCTCCTACATCAGCCGTGTTTACTCCGAGTTCGGCAAGATTCTCTCCCGCGAGGAGCAGGAAAACCTCGACGCCTGGGAGGAACTCGTCGAGCCGCAGCTGGGCCTCAGTCGCGAGCACGCCGGCCTCTGCGCAACCGTCCTGCAGCAACTCGCCCTGGGCCTCATCGCCCTCGGCCTCGGCGCCTTCCTCTTCGATCGCGCCCCGCTTCTCGCCCGGCCCACAAACGCCGAAATCGCCCAGGCCGTTCTCGCTCTGGTTTTAGTCGTCGTCTTCTGCAACCAGCTTTTGCCCACCATGCTCTTCAACCGCACCCGCGGCCGCTGGGTCAAGCGGATGGTCTGGCCCATCCGTTTTCTGCTCTGGTTCATGACGCCCATCACCGTCTTTGTCCGCTTCTTCTTTTCCGTGGCTTCGCTGGCCGAAGAGCCGGTCACCGCCGAGGAGGAGACTGAAGCCGATGTCGATGCGCTGCTCGAAGCCGGAGAAGAGGAAGGCATCCTCGAAGAGAGCGACCGCGAACTGGTCCGCTCCGCCGTCGAGTTTGGCGACAAGCTGGTGCGCGATGTGATGACCCCGCGCCCTGAAGTCTTCGCCGTGCCCGCAAGCCTCACCCTCAAAGCCTTCCTCGAACTGTTGCGCGAGCATATCTTCTCTCGCGTCCCGGTTTATTCCGGCTCCATCGACAACATCACCGGTATTGCCTTTGCCCACGACCTGCTGCAAATCACCGACGAGGAAGCCCGCACCCGCACCGTGGCCAGCATCCAGCGACCGGCGGTTTTCGTCCCCGAGACCAAGCGCGTCTACGAGTTGCTACGCGAGATGCAGCGCGAAAAGCAGCACATGCGCATCGTCATTGATGAATACGGCGGCGTCAGCGGCCTGGTTACCATCGAGGACCTGCTCGAAGAGATCGTCGGCGAAATCAAGGATGAACACGAGGAGGACGTGACCATCGAGGAGCCGCAGCGCGAGCCCGGCGGAGTCTGGCTGGTTCCAGGCAACTTTCCTGTCGCTCAGTTGCCGGACCTATTCGGCGAGCAGGCCGGCCTGAGCGATCTGGGCGAGTCCTACGAGGCCACCACGCTCGGCGGCCTGGTCAGCGAGATCGAGGGCCGTATTCCGCTGCCCGGCGAAATCGTGCAGCTCGAATCCGCCGGTCTCCGCATCGAGGTCGTCGCCTCCACCGACCGCCGCGTCGAGCGCCTCCGCGTCTTCCCGCCGGCGGGAGAATCGGCTCCGCAACTGCCTGCCTGAGCCGTCCGGCCAGCGGGGAATGCCGTAAACTCAGTCAGGAGCATTCCCCTTTGAAATCCGGATTTGTCGCCATTCTCGGCAGGCCCAACGTCGGCAAAAGCACTTTGCTCAACGCCCTCACTGGCGAAAAGGTGGCCATTGTTTCCGCCAAGCCGCAGACCACGCGCAATCGCATCGTTGGCGTAGTCGAGGTTCCGGCGCGGAAGGGAGTCAATCCCGCTGCGCAGATCGTCTTTGTCGATACTCCAGGCGTCCACAAGCCCGGCTCGCATCTCGACCGCCGCATGTTGCAGGAGATCTACGAAGCCCTCGAAACCCGCGACCTGGTGCTGGTTCTGATGGACTCGACGCGCCGCGTGCAGTTAGAAGCTGCCGTGGAGCCGGCAGCGGAAAACAAACACGAGCGCGCCAACTGGGCCAGCGAGGACGAGTTCCTCTTCGGCCTCATCCGCAAGCTCGACTGTCCGGTCTTCCTGGTGCTTACCAAGATTGATCTCGTCGCCAAGGACAAGCTTCTGCCGCTGATCGACTCGCTTACCCGCCACTTCGGCTTCGTGCAGGTCATTCCGGTCAGCGCCCGCAAGCGCGATGGGCTCGATCTATTGGTCCGCAAGATCGTCGAGGTCCTGCCTGTGGGTGAGCGCTTCTACCCCAAAGATCAGTACACCGACCAGCCGCAGCGTTTCATGGTGGCCGAGCTGATTCGCGAGAGCATCCTGGCGGAGACCGGCGAAGAAGTTCCATACGCCTCGGCTGTGGTGATCGAGCGATTCGAAGAGGCCGAGCCGCCCGCTCCGCCGCGTAAAAAAAATCAAGCGCCGGCACGCCTGCCGCTCACCCGCATCGCGGCGGCAATTTATTGTGAGCGCGAAGGACAAAAAGCCATTCTGATTGGCAAAGGCGGCTCCAAACTCAAAGAGATCGGCTCCAGCGCCCGCCGCCAGATCGAATCCCTGCTCAGTACGCGCGTTTATCTGGAGCTACATGTCATTGTCGAATCCGGCTGGCGCGAATCGCGTAGCTTTGTCGAGTCGCTCAACTGGCGCAACCAACTTGAGCGGCTGGCCGAGGAACAGATCACGGAAAAGTTGCCGGACAAAATCGAATAAGCCGGAAGGTTCAATGCCCTTTCCGAACGAAAACTTTGGAGATCCCATGATTCATAAACCAAGTTCCTCGTTGATTAGTTTTGGCAGCGGTAAGGTTGCGTTGCTCGTTCTAGTACTGGCTGCTTTGATCTTGTTGATTCCTCAGAGCGCGCAGGCAGCGGGCGCAGGACGAATGGTCTTCAATATTCTCGACTACGGCGCAAAGAACGATGCTTCCGCGCCCGCGACAGAGGCATTCCAAAAAGCTATTCAGGCGGCTCGAGCCAATGGAGGTGGCACAATCGATGTGCCTCCGGGCAGCTACACATCCGGCCCTATCGAGTTATTCAGCAACATGACTCTGGAGATCGAGGCTGGGGCTACAGTGGCATTTCCAGCTACTTTTTTGCCGTTTACCAAGGGCCGCCAGCAAGGCGTTGAAACGCTGACTCCGGTTCCGCTCATTGGAGGCCATGACATCGAGAATGTCACCATCACCGGTCGCGGCATTCTCACCAGCAACAATGCCGATTGGATGAAACTGCACGGCCGCATGGTGCCATTTCATTCCGGGCAGGGAGAGATGAGCAGCGACTATGCCAACTGGCTCAAGGCGCAAGGTAAGCCTCTTCCCTTGGCCGCCGAAGAGCTGGGCAGCGCAAACGGGCCGCAATGGGAGCATCTCCTACAGGAGCTTGAAACCGGCAAGCCCATCTCCGATGAAGAGTACCGCGCAGCCGCGGCAGAGATGCGCCCATCCTTTGTCCGCTTCATGAACGCGAAGAACATTCTGGTGGAAGGCGTGCGTTTCATCGGCTCGCCGATGTGGACCATCCACCTGCTCTACTCGGAAAACGCGACTGTCCGCAACGTGATCATCGAAACATATCCCGGGGTTCACACCGACGGCATTGTGGTGGATTCAAGCCGGTTCGTTCATATCTCCGATGTCTATATCGACACCGGTGACGACGGCATCGTCCTAAAGTCCGGCAAGGATGCCGACGGACGGCGCGTCAACCGTCCCACCGAAAACGTAACTATTACGAACTGTACGGTACATCATGCGCATGGAGCCGTCACCGTTGGCAGCGAGACCGCGGGCGGCGTGCGCAACATCGTGGCCAGCAATATCACCGCTCTCGATACGGAAAACGGCATTCGCATCAAGAGCCGTAGTAGCCGTGGCGGCGTGATCGAGGACCTCCGCTTCGATAACTGGACCATGGAAAATGTAGGCGAAGGCATCGTTGTCACAAGTTATTACATGATGGAGGGCGAAGCCGCGCCCCGGGATGAGCCTTTCTCCGAGCGCACGCCCGTGTTTCGCAACATCGCCATCAGCCACATCACCATCAAAGGCGCAAAGGCCGCGATCGAAATCGAAGGCCTACCGGAGATGCCCATCACCGGACTCCGCCTGACGGATATCATCGCCTCCGGAAAAGCAGGCCTTACCGCGCGCAAGACTGATGGCCTGGAGTTGCGCAATGTGCAACTGAATGTGGCGCGCGGCCCTGTCTTCGACATCGATGCTTCCGCAAACCTGGAACTGGACGGCATTGCCACCAGAACGCCGATTGCCGGGTCGCCCGTGCTCCGCTTGACACAGAGTGCCGGAGCGGTGCTCCGCAACAGCCGCGCCTTTCCCGGAACCGATGTTTTCCTTTCCACGGGGCCAGGAGAGCTGAAGAACATTCACCTTGAGAGTAATGTTCTGGATAACGCCAGAATTTCCGTCGAAGAACGCTAGGCTCCCTTTATCGCTCCACGCCCATTGGCTTTTACCCAGTACATGCGCGTGTCGGCGGCGCCGATGACTGCGTGAACCGTTGAGCCGTCGTGGGGTGCGGTGGCCACGCCCACGCTGGCGTTAACCCGCAACTTCAAGCCGTTCTTCAACTGGAATTCTGTCTCCATCAACGCTTTGAGCAGCGCAGTGGCTTGCGTCAGAGCGGCTGCTGCTTCTATCTGCGGCATCAGGATCACGAACTCGTCGCCGCCGTAACGGAAGCACCAATCGTGCTTGCCGCTCAGCTCCTGCAGCCGCTCGCCAACACGCGCCAGCAGCTCGCTGCCCACCAGGTGGCCGTGCTTATCGTTCACCAGCTTGAAATAATCCAGATCGAGGAAGACCAGGCTCACCGGCAGCTTCAGTCGTCCGCATCGCTCCAACTCCCGGCCCAGCACTTCGTAGAGATGGCGGACATTGTAAAGCTTGGTGCAGTCGTCGGTGATGGTCAACTGCTGGATGCGGGCTACGTCGTGCGCGTTCTCGATGGCGATGGCCGCGTGGTCGGCCAGGATGTGCAGAAAGGCGATGGTGTAGTCGGTGAGCTGCTCGGCGCGCGGGTTGAATATCTCGATGACGCCGTGCGTCCCCTTACGCCCGCGCAAGGGAAGAGCGATCACCGAGCGGACCGTATTCGGCTTGGCGCCGTGCTCCTTCAGGACCCGCGGATCGTTCTGGGCTTCGGGAACCAGCAGCGTTTCTCCGTGCTCCACCACCCAGCCGGCCACGCCCTCGCCCACCTTCACGCGCAGGCCGCGCAGCGACGCCTCTTCCCGGCCCGCGGCAATCGCATAGTAGAGATCCTGGCGCGCTTCGTCCAGCATCAGCAGCGCCCACAGCTCCGCCTCGACGAACCGCTCCATGTGCTCCATGATGGTGCGCAGAATCATGTCCAGGTCGAAGCTCGAAGTGAGCGAGCGCGCTACCTGGTGGAATACGAGAAGATCGTCGAGGGGGATGCGGCTTGCCGTCTTTTTAGTCATTCTGGGGCCCAGTGTCAGGAGTGTTTTCGCAATTCTTACACGCGGTGGTTTTCAGGCGGCGGAAAAATGCCGTCAAGCGCGCAGTACGCCGGTCACATCTTCGCGGGGGAGGGGTAACATTCTCGGTCTCTATAAGAACACCTCAGCCGCGCCAATACCTGCCGTGAGGCGGGAGGGCGCAGTAGTTCCGTCTAGCCGTTGCAAGGCCATTTCTCCTTGCCCTGTATTGTACGGAAACTAGATGCGTCCAGTTCCCATTGCCGGCGACGGCGCGCAGGCTATGAAACGGGCATCAGGTCCGGAGAGCAGCTCAGGCTCGGGCTCAGTCGA
Source organism: Occallatibacter sp. (assembly GCA_052145195.1). Lineage (GTDB taxonomy): Bacteria > Acidobacteriota > Terriglobia > Terriglobales > Acidobacteriaceae > Telmatobacter. The sequence continues at coordinate 85,765 of JBKQPC010000024.1, forward strand.
TCCGGGGTGTTCCCCGGCGGAGATAAAAACCGATGCCGCCGCAGACCGCGATGATAATCAGAACGACGGCGAAGTAGAAGGCCATGGGATGCGCCCAGCCCGGCGACCAGGTCAGATCCTGGCCCACCCACAACAGCAGAATGGCGGCGATGGCCGCAAACATGCCGGCAATCACCAGCAGAGTGTGGCCCAGTTCGCGCCGTTTGTCCAGCGCCTCGACCTGATCGGGGGTCAGGTGGCGTTCTTCGGGGGGAAGCAGAGGATTTGCCATGCGCTACTCCTGTTTTGTATTTCCTGGCGAGCCGGGTGATTCTTGACGGCCTCCGCGCCCGGCTGCTCACTCTCTCGATTCAAACACAGGTTGCTGCGGCCGTGCCAGTGGCAGGCCTCGACGGCCCCCCGGCAGCAGGTCGTCTGCCCAGTAACCCTTTGAATCGCTACCCTACTTTGGCGGGTAACCGACGGACTGCGCATAGAGTGGTAGTTTCTCGGCGGGCAGCTTCAGGGCCGCGGACACGGCCGTTGCATCCTGTTGCCCGTGCAGCGCGTAGAACCAAGCGTTTAGCCCCTCGGAGGCCGCAAACAGGTAAACGTTCTGGCCGATGAAGCCCGTGTCCACCTGCGCATAGTCCATCTTGGCATTGGCCAAGTAGACCAGAGTGACGGCCGCCTGACCGGCGGGAGGAGCGCCCATTTTGGCGCGCAGATCGCCAGCCACCACGGGGTGCAGAAGGTTAGCTTCGGCGTCATAAACATAGGCGCCCTGGGCAAGGACAACATAAATCTCAACCTCCTGCTTGTTCATGGCCGAGGGCGCCGTGCGGCCCAATCCCGGCTTCACTTCGCGCGGCCGGTTCACTCCAAAAGCCGCCCATAGCAGGTTGGAGAGGGTTTGCAGCGGGAGCGGATTGTCCTGGAAGGCGCGGGTGGTTTGACGCTGCGCCAGAGCCTGCATCAGCGGCATTCCGCCGGCTACTTGCGGCTTGGGCAACTCGATGGGCTTGAGTTCCTGTGCCCTTAAGGCGGGAACGGTCCATAGCAAGGCGACCAGAGCAAGCAGGGCTGATGTCCGCCTGAAAGTGAAAACTGAGAAAGTATTCATGGTTCCTCCGCGATTAGTATGATGCCCGCCTGCCTATTGACATTCTATTCTTCGTTTTTTTACATATTCCGTTTCCATAATCGTAATCTTTATCTTCTAAAGTAAATATCGGGCCTCATGTGCTTTTAGACTCGATCCGGGTTGAACACAGGAGTGTCGATGCGAACTTCTGAATGGATTCAGGCGGGTTTCGCCATCATTCTTGTGGTGGCGGCGTGGATTAGTCCGCTCACAGCCAGACGCCGGGCAGTTGTCACCATGCTCGCGGCGTTCGCGGTAATTGTTGTTCTCCTAGGCCGCTTTTCGGTTTACGTTCTCGCGCCGCGTCAGGCCTCCATACTCCGCGACTGGCTGCCCGTGGCTCTGATGCTGGTGCCTTATTGGCAGACAGGCCAGTTTTTCACCGGGCCGAACCAGAAGATCCAAAGCTGGCTGGTGGAATCCGACCGTCGCCTCACGAAGCTCCTGCACCCCGGGGTTCTGGCTTTCGGCCGCTACACACGCCTCTCGATGGAGTGGGCCTATTCCCTTTGCTACGTGCTGCCCCCGGCCGGACTTGCGGTCCTTTACGCGGCGGGGATGAGCCGCTACGCACTTACCTACTGGCCCATCGTTCTGCTGCCGACCTATCTCTGCTATGCCATCACGCCGTTTGTGCCCGCTCTGCCGCCGCGGGACATTACCGGAAAGGCGAGCGCCGCGGGAGCACGAACCAAGAGCCGCGTCTTCAATCTCTGGATCCAGCAGTACGCAAGCATACACGCGATTTCATTCCCCAGCGCCCACGTTGCCTGCGCGCTGTCCATCTCCTTTGTATTGCTGCATTATCTTCCGGTTGCCGGCGCAATCTTTCTTGGCATCGCAATTTGGATCGGGGTTGCGGCCATCGTGGGCGGATACCACTATGCTATCGATGTGTGGCTGGGAGCGGCGGTGGCATTGCTCGTGCTTGCATCCTGGGGCGCTCACTTGATTCCAAGCAGCCTGCTCACGCCGGCCGCCATGGCCTTCACTACGGCGTTTTGAGGCTTGCCGCTCTCCGGGGGAAGGAAAATCCGGGAGAGAAAACGCACTCCCAGAGGAAGCCTGGCAGGCGCGTCCGGAGTCGTGGGCGGAAAGAATTTCGTTAATGCCTCGCGGGGATTTTCCTTGACCAGATCGATCATCGCAACCCGGTGTACACAGGAGATGGTGCAATAGGGGGCACAGGATTTCTGGGTCCAATACTCGCGCTCAAGATCCTCGCTCCCGTATTGCTCCAGCGGAATAGCGGGGTGTCCGCGTTGTTGTGAGCAATAGTGGACGAGCCCGTCTTCGCAAATGTAGAGATAGCGGCTTCCCGCGCGGCAATGCCAGTCGTTGGGCATGCCGAGCGCCAGGTTCTTATGAAAAAGGTTGTCGTAGGCGAAGGCCATGAATCCCGGTTTTTTCTCCGCCTGGATCTGTTCGTAAACGATTCTCTCCTCGTCCCGCAAAGGCCGCACATGGCCGCCGTGGTCATGAACGATGCCGACAGTTGTATCGAATCCAAGCTCCAGCGCACGGCGCGCGATGGTATGCGCATCCTCGGGATTTTCGACGCCGGCTCCAATAACAGTGTTGATGTTTACCTCGAACTCCGCGTAATCGGCCAGCCACTGAAGTTTCTTGTCCAAAACCTTCAGGCTTTTTTGGGAAATCTCGTCGGGCAGCACGTTGTCGATGCTGATCTGCAACTGCTCAAGCCCGGCGCGGTTCAGCTGCTTGATCCGCTCTCTGTTCAGCAAATATCCATTGGTGATGAGGGTGGCGATGATACCATTCGAGCGGATGGCTCGAATCATCTCGTCCAAGTCCGGATGCAGCAGCGGTTCGCCGCCGCTGAAGGTAATGATTCCCGTGCCCAGGGCTGCCAGGAGATCGATGCGACGCAGCATTTCCGCGCTTGGCACGGGCTTCGAAACCTTGTCATATTCGTTGCAATACGCGCAGGAAAGATTGCAGCGCCGGATAGGAATGATGTGGGCGAGGATCGGGTAACGGCGCCTTTGAATCACGCGGGCGATCATTCGCGCCTGACGAAAGCGGCGCTCAATAGATCGCAGATTTCTTACCGTGGGGGCAAGTTTCATTGGGGTCACCCGCGCCTCAAGAGGCGGCCACGCATTTTAGCACCAGTTTAAGCCATGATCGAAGGAGTCGGCCAAGCTAGCTATTGATAAAGCCGCTTTTTTAACGATATTTTCTAGATGCCGGCTGGATTCCAGGCAAGCCGGAAACAGACGCCCCACTGCCTGTCTTCAAGTCATCTCGAAACTTTACTCGGACAAAAAGGCTACCGACTGCAACGTGCTGACTCCAGAGATATGCGGAACAGGGGGAGGGACTGCGGCGATTCCTGTTCATCCAAGAAATTCAGTACAAGTTGAAGCAATCTTGCTCAAGCACACCTGGGACAATCTCAATCGCTACCGGAGACTTATTCACAATATCCCGCGCTGGAATAAGGATGCGTGCTTTTCCCTTCGCCGCTGTTTGTTCGATGGAAGTTCCGAAGACCATAGTGCTTACGTTTGCCCAGACAGCAAGAGAAGAACACATTGGACAGGGTTCGCATGTGGAAAATAGAATCACTCCAGACAGATTGTCATCACCGAGAACCTGCGCGGCCTGCCGGATTGCATTGACCTCGGCATGAAGAGATGGATCCTTGCAATATGCTGCGGTATCGTGAGCCCGAGCCAGAACTCTCGTACCCAGAACAGTCACGGCTCCGTAGCCTTTATTCCCTTCACGCCTGGATTGTAGCGCCTCTTCAAGCGCGAGTCGCATCATATCCTCGAAAGAAACGCGCACAATTCGTTCCCGGCAGTGATGCGAGAAGGGCCGAATCTCGTCGTAGTCGCGGAGAAATCGGAGCTGCGGATCAATGCGCGATACAAAGGCCTGAGTAGATTTCTCATATGCCGCCCGGCAGACAATGCGGGTGTCGAGCCCCAGTTGCTTGCAAGCCTCCAGCGTGGGGCACGGATTTAGAGATGACCAAACGATCTCTTCATCATTTTCTCGGAGTACAGGCAAATCTTCCGGGCGTAATCCCATGTACCGAAAGAACAACATCTCATAAGCAAGCCTGGGACTTGGCCGGGCTTCGGCTGACGGTCTTTCCCCGGCGGGAAGGCTGTCAAACCAAGCAGTCCGTTTGGCAGTCACTTCGGCCTCGATGATCTTTAGCTTCTTGTTCTTGAGCCGGTCAATCTGCGCCGAGACTTGCTCTTCAAGGGTGGGTTGATTACAAGGCATAGCTATATCGTAAACCGCTACCGGCCGGATCAATGATCGATCCGCATCGTAGAGAACTCGTGGCGGCGGCTCGCAAGCGTTGATCGAGCCTCAATCCGCCAAAAACGCCACCGACTGCAGCGTACTGATCTCGAAAGCCTTGCGGCAGCGGATGTTGGCGCAGGCCAGCTTTTCGTCGCTTCTTACCATGTAAGATTGCGCCTTGGCGAACTTGGCGCGGTCCCGCTCGTCTGCTCCGCGAGGCAGTTGCGCCCGCTTGCGCCGCACCACCCAGGTTACCTTGTACTCGCCCGGCTGGCCGCACTTGGGACAGGTAAGCGTGTGGGTGCGCTGCTCGGTCGTTTCATTGAAAAAATCGCGCTCTTCCATAATTTCCCAGCTCTCCATCCCAGCGAAAAAACTATTCTAGTAACCCCAGCTCTCTTCTTCCCCAGCGGCCAGACTTGAAAGCCTGGAGGGTCTTCCATTCCGGCAGGACTTACTTCATACTCATACTTGCCATGACGAAACGCAAGCCGGGGAAATTTTCCGCCACTAAGGCAGTCAAGGCCAACGCCCGCGAACGCGTGGGACAGCCCAAACCAGTGCATGTAATCAATACCGAGCCGCGCACAGGCCGCGCCACTAAGCACAAGCCCAAGCTCGAAGAGATCATTCAACGGGAGGAATAGCGATGGCTAAAGTCGTAGGTTTTGGAGGAGTCTTTCTCAAAGCGCGGGACCACAAGTCCCTGGCCACTTGGTATGCAACCCATCTGGGCGTACCCGTCTTGGATGACGGTTCGATGGCCTTCGACGGTCCGGAGTCCACAGGAATGACCGTTTTTTGTCATTTCCCGCTCGACACAGCCTATTTCGGCGACGGGCCGCAGAGTTTCATGGTCAACTTCCGCGTGGACGATCTGGACGGTTTGCTGACCGATCTAGCTGCGGCGGGCGTGCGCATCGATCCTCATCGCGAAGAATACGACTACGGACGCTTTGCCTGGATTTGGGATCCCGAGGGCAACCGCGTCGAGCTGTGGCAGCCACTGACGGCAGGTTAAGGCTTATCTGGTTCTGCGTCGGATTATGTATTAAGCCGTAAGACAGACTCCGAAAATTCGTCTTACGGCTGTCTTAATCCAGTCGATTCCAGCATTATGATCGAGGCACGCTGTAAGGTCCGGGCAGCACCGCTTCGGCTGGTTTGTCCGCCGGCTCCGGCGGGGCATGCACGTTGGTCATCTTCGAGAAGATGCGGAAGGAAACGTTCAGGTCGAGCATCACCGGAACGGGCATGCCGTCCTTGATCGCCGGCGTAAATTTTGCCTTTTTGATGGCCTCCACCGCGCTCTCGTCCAGCCCGAAGCCGATAGGACGGCTTACGACTACCTCGCCCACCGTGCCGTCCGGCCCGATCACCGCGTGATATTGCGCCATGCCGGCCACCCCCTTAGCCTGGGCAAATTCATTCGAATCCGGCGCAAATTGCGTCAGCAGGCGCGCCTTTTGGTCCACACTGTTCTGGCGCAGGATGGCCGGGTCTTTGGGCCGGTAGTCGGTTTTGGCGGCCATGGCCTGATAGTAGAGCTTCCAGAAGTCGGGTAGACCGGCCTTCATGCGCTCGTCGAGACCTTGGGCAAAGACATTCTCCAATGCGTCCTGGAACACCCGCGCGGCATGAGCCGGCGAGGTGGTGGTGGTCACGCTTTTGGGGTCGGCCGGGCGCTCTTCCACGGGCGTGGCGGCGATCGAGGCCTTCAGCTGATCCGCTTCGCTCATCTCGTCCGCCGCTTGCGGCGGGGCTGCCTGCGCCTGCTCGGGGGCGGGAGAGGCGGCTTGCTTGGGGCGCCGTAATTTTCTCTCTTTTTCGCTCATTTCCTTGCCCGCCGTGGGTTCCTTGCCGGCAGACTTTTCTTTCTCTCCCTTGATCTTCTTAGGCTTCACCACCATCTCGCGGTCGATGGTGATTTTCACCATTTTTTTATTGGGAGTGATGCGCACCCGGTCAAAAGCGCCCGAAGAGTCCTCGGAAGCTAGCAGTCCCAGAAAGTGCAGGCCGTAACGAGTGCCTTCCAGCGTGACTTTATGTTTGGTGACATGCACCTTGTCGATCTGGATGGCGCTGAGCGTATAGGAGCCCTGCGGGGAGTGCCCGATGAGGCGGCCGTATTCGTTGAAGCTGAGAGAGTTGTCCAGGTAGCCGCCGCGCAGATAGAGCGCCTTGCCCACCAGCAACTGCTTCAGTTCTGCTTCCGTAATGCCGCCTGCCTCCTGCGGCTGGGCTGGTGTGGCAGACGGCTGAGTTGATTCGGGCTGCGCGGGCTGCTGTGTGTCGCCTGACTGGGATGCGGTGGCCGCCGGCTGTTGAATTGCGTCGTGCTGCTGCGCTGACGCGGAAAAAGTCATCGCCAAGGCGGCGCAGAAAGCCACGATGCCAAGTCGAGCCCTTACCGCAGGAACGGTTAAAAAAAACCGAACGAGTGGCGTGAACATAAAAGGGACCTATGGCAGACACTTTAGCACGATTTTGTCTCGCCGTCGAATTGAAATACGCCGCCCTGCTCAGCGGGAATTCCCGTCGTTGTCCTGTCCCAATTTGAGACGCCACAGGATGCGGCGGAAGATGCCTAGAATGCGGCGGTTATCGTGCGCGGAGAGCGAGAGCCGGCGCAGCAGCAGGCGCAGGGCGTGGCGGTTGGCCGGCTGCATGGCGCGTGGGGAGTAGCCGGCCGCCTGCATGGTCTCTTCGATGACTCCGGCCAGCAGATCGAGACGGCCGGAGGTTGCTGCGGAAGTGACTGATGGGACTTGGGTTGCGGGTGTGGATTCGGCGCGGCGGGTGAGCTCGTAGAGGCAGACCGCGACGGCCTGGCCCAGGTTCATCGAGGGCTGGAGGGGGTCAGTGGGGATCTCGACGAGGAGGTGGCAACAGGAGAGGTCTTCGCGCGTAAGTCCATGTTTTTCAGAGCCGAAGACCAAGGCGACGGGGCCGCCACGGGCCAATTCCCGGCTGACCAGCGTAGCCAGATCGGGCAGTAGGACGACGGGTTGCTCTGGTTTGCGCCGGGTGAGGGTTCCGGTGCCGACGACCATAGTGCAGTCGGCGACGGCCTCGGGCAGAGTCGCTGATTCTACAGCGTTTACCAGTAGATCCGGAGCGCCGATGGCGGAGCGGGCCTCGCGCCAGTTTGGCTCAAATGGCGCGACCACCGAGAGACGCCGCAGGCCGAAGTTGGCCATGGCTCGCGCTACCGCTCCTATATTCAAGGGGTTACGCGGGGAGACCAGGACTACTTCGAGTGAGTCGCGTTGGGCTTCAGGGAGCACGAAACGATTGTAGAGCGCGACGGCCTTCGGAGTTGCAAAATGGCGTGCTGTAGCTGTCCGGTTTTCCGAACACTGTGCAGGTCTAGCTCACCATTTATTGGGAAATGGTTGCAGATCATTTCGTAGTGAAAGGGGAGAATGAGAGAAGAACAGGGAATAGCCACACCAGCGAGCAAAAATCGCTCGCCGGGGACCCCGGCAGGGATTAGGGACTAGGGACTAGGGACTAGAGACGACGGAGGCGGTAGGGAATATGGAGTGGAAGATGCGGATGATCGCGCAGAGAGAGCTGGACGGGAAGCTGAAGCCGTTTCTGGCGGGACGGCGGGTGCACCGGCCATACGAGGGATGGCTGCGCGCGGTGCGCAAGGCGCTGGGAGTTACAGCGAGAGAGATGGCCAAGGATTTGCGGGTGAATCCTTCGGCGATTTTTCAGATGGAGCGGTCGGAGCGAAAGGAAAAGATTTCACTGCGTGGGCTTGACAAGGCGGCGCGGGCGATGTCGTGCAAATTGGTGTACGCCATTGTTCCCTACCAGGGGAGCTTCGAGGCTCGTGCGGCAGAGAACGTGAAACGGATGGTGTCGCGTCAGAAGGCGGAGCGGAAAAAGAAACGGAAGCTGCCGCTGGCGATGGCGGCGGTCAGCAAGACCATGGAACATGGACAAGTCGGAAGCGATGCGGGAAAACAGCGGATTCGCAAGCTAGTGGAGGCGCTTCGGGAGAAGATGGAGGAGGAAGGGATAGGGAAGAGGGAGTAGCCACCCCAGCGAGCAAAAATCGCTCGTTGGGGACCCCGGCAGGGACTAGGGACTAGGGAATAGGGAATAGAAAAACCTGACCGATGGATATCCCAGTTCTCGAAAACGAGAACTGGGATATCCGGTCCCCAGCGGTCTAGGTGAGCGCGACGGGATGTTGGCGACCTGCACAATCTTTATCGTCCTGTCAGCGACTTCTCTGATGTACCTTTCTGCACATATGGCCTTGAATCCCCAAACGGAGTCGGGCATTGCATTTCCAGCGGACCGGGAAATAGGATCGCAGCGAACGCGGCGGCTGACTCAATATCGACCACTGGACCACGCAGCCAGAGGAGGTCGAAGCCCATGCGTTCATCATCGGCATCGTATGCCACGCCTAATGCCTCAATCATTTTTGTGTCATGTTGCGCAGCCGGAAGAATCTTAGCGAGTGCACACAGCTTTTCGGTACGACTCCACCCAGTGAACACGGCAAAGGCGAACACGACTTCACCCAGCAACTGCTTATAGTGGAAGCAACTGCATTTGCCATTTTGTCGAACTGTCATAATGCAGCTCTCAATACGTCTGCCCAGCCACGCCTTATTAGACATAGGGAGTGAATTCAGCGGTGCCGCCATACCGAGATAAGCTTGCCTCCTTTCTGCTGGTTCAACCATATGGCGGAACTCGGAGGGGACATACTGTTCAAAATCCCGGCGCCGCTCGTGTAACTGATGAACTACTGCATTGATGTAGCCAGCAAGACGATCTCGCTCACCATTGGATGGGGTTGTGGCACGACTAAAGTCGTGCCCTTTCAAAGCAACGAAATAAACAAAAGTAGGTCCCTCGACTCCCTTCGCTGCACTCCGTTCGCTCAGGATGACAAATGCTAATGAGTTTTGTGGTATCCCACCCTAGCCGCAAAAACAGAGACGCGGCGCGGGTGGGGCACCCGGCAGTTTATCGTCAATGGATTGAAGGGTTTGGGGCTGATTGAGAGGTCTTGAGGGGCGGGTTTCCCACAAAAGCGGGGGTTTCCCACAGGGTGGGCGGGATTGCAATTTTGCGGGCGGGTTGCTATTCTTGATGAGTTGCAACAAGGCGGCAACGGCAGTAGTGGTGTGTCGCTTGCGTTCAGTGGCAGTGTGTGCTACTCTTGTTTAGTTGCAAATGAATGGTAGAGCCTCCCGGTGGCCGATGGGCCTGCCCCATAGAGGGAAGTGGGAAGCAAGTTGTGATGCTGGTTCGTTGGGTCTCAAGTGAGGCAAAAGCCCCTGCAGCACTGTAGGGAATCCCTCAGAGGACAAGACAGAACAAGCTATTGCAAAACCCAGGAGGAATCTCCTGTGAGCCCTAGTGGCTCAGGCGCGGTTTGCGCCGGATGGTGTTTGATATTTTGCGCTGCGCGAGCTTTAGAGCGGAGTCGCCCCGGCAGGTTGATCGGATTCGCGAGCGAGGAGCGCCAACGATGGTTGGAGCGGCCTTGAGCGGAGGGGATCGGGTTTGACCGGAGGGCTGATTTTTGTTATATTTGAAAGGTTCGCGTAAAAACGCCGGAGGACGCAAACGAACGCGTCCGAGGGAGAGCGCAACAAGTTCGAGGACAAGCCGGCTGCAAGGCCGGGCCTCGATCCCAAAAGGCGCCGCTCAGGCGGAGTGCCTCAAGGATCTTTGACAATTAGGTTGAACATGCCAGTTATGAGAAGAGATCAGGTTTGGCTTGATCATTCTCACAAAGTAGGCGTCGCGAGTTTTCGAGCGCGCGACGCAGCCGAAGCCGTCTGACCTCCGTCAGAAGGCGGAAGCAACAGTTTCAAACGAGAGTTTGATCCTGGCTCAGAATCAACGCTGGCGGCGTGCCTAACACATGCAAGTCGAACGAGAAAGGGGAGCAATCCCTGAGTAAAGTGGCGACCGGGTGAGTAACACGTGACTAACCTACCCTCGAGTGTGGAATAACATCGGGAAACCGATGCTAATACCGCATAACATCGCAAGATCAAAGGAGCAATCCGCTTGAGGAGGGGGTCGCGGCTGATTAGCTAGTTGGCGGGGTAACGGCCCACCAAGGCGAAGATCGGTAGCCGGCCTGAGAGGGCGCACGGCCACACTGGAACTGAAACACGGTCCAGACTCCTACGGGAGGCAGCAGTGGGGAATTTTGCGCAATGGGGGAAACCCTGACGCAGCAACGCCGCGTGGAGGATGAAGCCCCTTGGGGCGTAAACTCCTTTCGACTGGGAAGATTATGACGGTACCAGTGGAAGAAGCACCGGCTAACTCTGTGCCAGCAGCCGCGGTAATACAGAGGGTGCGAGCGTTGTTCGGAATTATTGGGCGTAAAGGGCGCGTAGGCGGTGCGGTAAGTCACCTGTGAAACCTCTGGGCTTAACTCAGAGCCTGCAGGCGAAACTGCCGTGCTGGAGGGTGGGAGAGGTGCGTGGAATTCCCGGTGTAGCGGTGAAATGCGTAGATATCGGGAGGAACACCTGTGGCGAAAGCGGCGCACTGGACCACTACTGACGCTGAGGCGCGAAAGCCGGGGGAGCAAACAGGATTAGATACCCTGGTAGTCCCGGCCCTAAACGATGATTGCTTGGTGTGATCGGTACCCAATCCGATTGTGCCGCAGCTAACGCGATAAGCAATCCGCCTGGGGAGTACGGTCGCAAGGCTGAAACTCAAAGGAATTGACGGGGGCCCGCACAAGCGGTGGAGCATGTGGTTCAATTCGACGCAACGCGAAGAACCTTACCTGGGCTCGAA
>JBKQPC010000025.1:0-17930 GCA_052145195.1 Occallatibacter sp.
AGTCGACCTCGTCGACGATGGCGTAGTGGAGCGGGCGCTGGGCGTAGTCGAGCGCCGAGAACTTCATGTTGTCGCGGAGGTAGTCGAAGCCGAACTCGTTGTTCTGGCCGTAGGTGATGTCGGCGCGGTAGGCGGCCTTCTTGTCCTCGTCGTTCTGCTGGTTCACCACGGTGCCCGTGGCCATGCCGAGGAAGCCGTAGATCTTGCCCATCCACTCGGCGTCGCGCTTGGCCAGGTAGTCGTTCACCGTGACCACGTGCACGCCGTGTCCGGCCAGCGCATTCAGATAGCAGGAGAGCGTGGCCACCAGCGTCTTGCCTTCGCCGGTTTTCATCTCGGCGATCTTGCCCTGGTGCAGCACCATGCCGCCGATCAACTGCACGTCGAAGTGGCGCATCTGCACCGCCCGCCAGCCCGCCTCGCGCACCACCGCAAAGGCTTCGGGCAGAATCTCGTCCAGCATCTCCCGCTCGGCCGCATCCTGCTCCGCGGCACGCCGCTCGGCAACCTCCCGTGCTTCCGCCTCGCGCCCCTCCGCCTTCAACTCTTCGGGGCTCTCAAACCCCTTCAGGCGCTCCGTCACCCGCTCCGCAATCCGCGCCCGGAACTCCGCTGTTTTGGCGCGCAACTGCTCATCGGACAGTTGCTTCATGTCCGCTTCCAGGGCGCTGATCACTGCCACCCTGGGCATCAACCGCTTGATCAGGCGCTCGTTCGCCGTGCCAAAAATCTTGGTCAGAAATTTATCGAAAAACACAGGAATCTCCGCTTACCAGTGTAAATGGCGAGGGTATGAACGGAGTTGACGGCTACATGCCCTTGCTTCGCCGCCTTCTGGTTGTCATGCGCCTCTTCCGCGATCAGAAGCCATTCCCGCCGCTGCCGGTATTGAATCATCGCTGACATTCTCTTGAGTTAGAAAAACTCAGGCCAGAACGGGAAATCCTCGCCGCGGTTGTGTCTCATCCCAGGACACTCGCAGGATAATCAGTTTGATAGGGTAAACGAGGTTTGATAGTTCCCATAGGCTACCATTCCCCTTCATAACCGGTCAGATGGCCTAAGTACTCCAGATAACTCGTATATACCTTCAAAACATTCTCATGAAACCGCCTGAGCTCGCAGCTCTACTTGCAAATAACATTCATGCGATTGTCATAAACCCGTGGCATCTCATCCATTGGTCATGTTACGTTAGGGGTCACGTTACTCTTGCTGGCGGGCGCACTGTCCGCTGGCGCGCGACGTTGATATCGCGTTCAACGCCACCTCTAACCGTAGATTAAGGAGATATTCACATGAAGAAGATGCTGCTCGTTCTTTCATTAGCACTTGTTCTCCCATATGCCACTCTCGCTCACGCCTCCAACATCGTTGGCGGCACCGACGCCAACATTGTAGGCGGCACCGACAGCAGCATCGTCGGCGGCACCGACGCCACCAGCGCGAGTTGGGTAAGCGTCCTCTGGCAGGGGCTGGTTTCCATCGTAGGCGGCACCGATTAAGCGAAGTTCTTCGAGGCTCGTGTCAACCGGCGCTGAAGGCTCATCTTCCGCGCCGGTTCCATATCCACAAGCCTCGGCTGGATTCCCGCACACCGCTCATCTAACTGAAAACTGCCTAACTTCCGCCAATATTGCAACCTGCGAACCCGCCAGCAGCGCTTCAAACTCTTCTACCGGCAGCGGCCGGCTGAACAGGTAACCCTGGAAGGCATAGCAGCCAAGATCAGCCAGAAACTCCCTCTGCTCTTCGGTCTCCACCCCCTCAGCCACCACCGGCAAACTCATGGCCCGGCCCAGGGAAATGATGGCTCGCACAATGGCGCCACCGCTCGAATCCTTCAGAGCGTCCTGTACGAACGAACGGTCGATCTTCAACTCGTCGAGGGGCAGGCGCTTCAGATAGGAGAGCGAAGAGTAGCCTGTGCCGAAGTCGTCCAGGGAAAATTTCAAGCCATGCCTCTTGAGTTCCGTCATCTTGATAATGACCTCATCGATATTGTCCACCAAAATGCTCTCGGTAAGTTCCAGCATGAGGTTTTCAGGATTGGCCCCGGCGCATTCGAGCGCCATCAGCACCCGCTCCACGAAATCCGTCTGGCGGAATTGGCGCGCGCTGATATTGACGGCAACCGTGAGGCTGGCCGTCTCCTCGCCGCGTGCCCAGTCCGCAATTTGCCTACACGCCGCGCCCATAACCCAGTCTCCCAGGGAAAGAATCAGCCCCGTTTCCTCGGCCAGGGGAATGAACTCCCCCGGCTGCAGAAGACCTCTCTGGGGATGCATCCAGCGGACCAGCGCCTCGGCGCCGACCGGCACGCCCCGATCCACTTGCGGCTGATAGTAGAGCAGAAACTGGCCGGTCTTAATGGCCAGGCGCATGTCTTCTTCTAGGGCCGCGCGGGCGTTCACCGCATCCTGCAAGGCGGGCGCGAAAAAACGCGCCGTGTTGCGTCCCGCGCCCTTGGCTTGATACATGGCAATATCGGCCTGCTGCAACACCTCATTCGTGCCTTGCTCGCCGCTTCCGAAGACTGTGATTCCGATACTCGCCGTGCTCAGGCATTCCCGCCCATCCAGCTGGTACGGCTCACTGATTACGGCTAGAAGCTTTTCGGCGATGATCTCCGCCTGCGCCGCCGCCGCCTCCGGAACTTCGCTCAACTCTTCCAGCATCACCACAAACTCATCTCCGCCCAGGCGCGACACGGTATCTGTTTCGCGAACGCAGCAGGATAGGCGCCGGGCTACTTCCTGAAGCAGAAGGTCGCCGGTCTGATGGCCCAGTGTGTCATTTAAGGTCTTGAAATTGTCCAGATCGGCAAACAGCAGCGCCCTCAGCCGGCCGCTGCGAGCGCTGGCGGCCAGGGTCTTGCGCAGCCTGTCCAGCAACAGCCGGCGGTTAGGAAGCCCTGTCAGCGGATCGTAGAAGGCAAGATTCCTGATCTCATTTTGCGCCTGCATCAGCAGCCGTAGTTCGCGCTCCCTTCGTTTTAACTCCTCCATCCGGGAGCGGACCACCGCCGCGACCACCAGCAAGGGGATCAGCCCGCAGATCAGGTAAAACCACCATGACCGGTACCACGGCGTGAGGATTTTGAAGGCAAACTCCGCCCTGCGCCCGCTCCATACGCCACCGCCATCTTGCGCCTCGATTTCCAACCGGTAGCTTCCCGGCGCGAGTTGGGCAAACTGGAGTTCTCTGTGAGCCGTCTCCGTCCAGGTGGAATTGGCGCCCTCCAGACGATAGCGGAACAGAACCCCGTTCTCGCGGGAGGCATTCAGCGCGGAGTAGTGCGCGACCAGAGAGCTTTCATGAATGCCCGACGATGGATTGCTCTGGCCGGAAACATCTCTCTGGCCCATGATGAGCCGGGTAAAAACGACCTCGAGCGGCACGCCCGACCCATTGAGCGGATGCGGCTTGAAGCGCGATAACCCGCCGCTGGTTCCGATCCAAACCGTGCCATCCGGCTCCGCGGCAAAGCCGTTCAGGTTGCAGTCGTTCCAGGCCAGCCCGTCGCCCAAATCGTAGTGGCTCCAGTGTGCGCCGTCCCGCACGTCCACCCCATGTTCAGTGCCAGCCCATAACTTCCCCGAGGCGTCGTACGCCAGAAAATAGACAAGCCCCTCCGTGCCCGGCCTCTGTATGCCTTTTTCGACTGCCAACCCGCCCGGCTTCAAGTGGACGTGGTCGATCCCTCCCCCGTAGCGATAACCCACCCACATGGTTCCGTCCGCTCCAGCGCCCAGCGAGAGCACTTCCAGATTGCTCAACCCATCTGCCTGCTTGAAATTGCTCCAGCGCCCGCCGGCAAATGCGAAAAGCCCGTTCGCGCCTCCAGCCCAAAGCGTGCCATCGCTTCCTTCGGCAATCGCCCAAATACGCGTAGACGGCACTTCGCGCACGCGGGAAAAGCGCTTATACGGAGCCGTGGCCGCATACAGCCCGGTTTCGTTTGCCGCCCACAGCCGCTGCTGATGATCGAAGCGCACCACGTACGCCGCTTTGCCCGCCAACCCTTGCGCCTCGCCTAACCAGTGCACGCTTCCGCTTCGCGGATCGATGCGCCCCACGCCCTGCGTTTCTGTGCCTACCCACAAATCCCCATTGGGAGCCGCGCGAACGGCATGCACCGCCAGCCCTTCCATGCCCGCAACCTTGTTCCATTTCATGCCGGAGAGCAGGCGCTCCCCGCGCATCAGCCCTCCCTCGGTGCCCGCCCACACTACTCCGCCGGGCTGAAGAAGAATCTCGTACACCACATCGCTGGCCAGCCCGCTTGCCGTCGAGTAGCTCTCCCACTCTTCGTATCCCCGCCACTGCACCAGTCCCCGGCCCGCCATTCCGATCCACAGAGAATGCTGCCGGTCCTCCAGCGCCGCGTACACATCACCGCGCAGGCCGCTGGAGAGGCCGATCTTGCGCCAGCCCTTCTCGTCGTGAATCAGCAACCCATCCGCGGACGGCAGCAGTATCCGTCCAGCCGTATCCATGGCCGGAACTCCGACCATCACTTTGCCTGGAACCGGCAGATCCGGCCTGCGAAACTGCGCCTGACCCGCCGGCATCACAAAAACGCCTTCATTCCGGACCCGCACCCAGAGATTGCCTATACTGTCCTTCCGGATGGTCGTCACCTGGCGGGGAGGAAGCCCTCGGTCGCGTCCCAGAACCTCGGTCTGGCCGTGGTCCATGCGGCACAGTTCCAGCCCGCATCCATACCACAGGACCTCGCCTTCGAAGAAAATGCCATAGGCCTCCGGCCCCGATACGCCAGGGGGCGGGGCAATGTTGCGCATCGAGAATCCATCCTGCCCTGGCTGCGGAGACAGCTCCACCAAGCCTGCATCGGTGCCGAGATAAGTGTGCCCTTTCCCGTCCGCCTGGATGCCCTGAGCCCAATTGATGGTTTTAAAAGTGGATGCAACTTTTTCGAAGCGGTTGCCGCGCTGGTGATAGAGTCCGAAGCTTCCTCCCACCAGCAAAGATCCATCCGGCGCGTCGCCCAGGGCTACGCCGGAGTTGGGCGGCATCCCCTGCGCCGGTCCAAAAGCTTCAAAGCGTTCCCCGTCATAGCGGAAGATCCCGTTTTCCGTGCTCACCCAAAGAAAGCCCACACGGTCCTGGAAGATGCGCCGCACCGCCAGATTTTCAAGCCCTTCCGCGTTGCCAAATGTACGAAAACTGTACTCCTGTGCGCATAACCCTGCACAGGCCGTCACCAGCAGCAGGACGAGAACACACGTGTTGGTCTTGCGGTCCACTATCTGTTGGAATCGGCAAATGTCTTTGATTCCATGAGCTATATTCCGTCAATTAGACCCACGATAGGGTACCTTTTCCCACCCTTAGGTGAGATTTGCCCCCCATTCCCGCCCCGTACAATGGAAACGGAAGCCTGACTCTCCCAACCCATGGCCGACGAAGAGCAAAATAAGCCTCAAAAACCCGATGAAGAGCCGGCCGGCAAGGTCTACGATTCCCGCCTTATCCGCCGTCTCGGGCACTATCTGCGCCCCTACTGGTGGCAGGCTGCCGTCTCTGCACTTGCCGTCTCGCTCAAATCCCTCTGCGACGTCACCGGCCCCTACCTCATCATGGTGGGCATCGACCGCTACTTCCCCGCTGAGCCCGGTTCCTCGCCCGCCACCAATCTTCTCGCCAACGTCCTAGGTTCAGCCAACTGGCTCGCCCGCCGCCTTCCCGCCGATCCTTACCAGGGCATCACCCGCCTGGCCCTCATCTACCTCGTCGCCCAGATTGCCGCTTACCTCTTCGAATTCATCCAGATCTACCTGATGCAGTGGACGGGTCAGAAGCTCATGTTCGACCTGCGCCGCGATATTTTTCGCCATATGCAGCTCATGCACATCGGCTTCTTCGACACCCACCCCGTGGGCCGCCTGGTCACCCGCATCACCTCCGACGTAGACGCCATCAACGAGATGTTCACCGCCGGCGTGCTGGCCATCCTCGACGACTTTCTTAATCTCACTATCATGGCCGCCCTCATGCTCAAGATCAATTGGCGGCTGGCGCTGCTCGCCTTCTCCGTGCTGCCGCTCATCCTGATCGTCACGCGCCTCTTCCGCGATCATGTTCGCGAGAGCTATCGGCGGGTGCGCACTGCCATCGGGCGCATCAACAGCTTCACCCAGGAGCACATCTCGGGGATGAGCGTGGTGCAGCTTTTCAACCGCGAACAGCGCGCTTTCGACGACTTCGAAGACGTCAATCGCCAGCATATGGTCGCCTTCAAAGACACCATCTTCGCCTATGCGCTCTTCTATCCGGCGGTTGATTTGCTCTCCATGGTGGCGATTGCCCTGGTTGTTTGGCGGGGCGGCTTCGGCGTGTTGAGCATTCCCCCCGTGGTCACCATCGGCGTGCTGAACATGTTCATTCAATACTCGCTGCGCTTCTGGCGGCCCATCCAGGACATGAGCGACAAGTACAACATCCTGCAATCGGCGATGGCCGCCGGCGAGCGCATTTTTCGCCTGCTCGACACCAAGCCGGAGATTGTCAGCCCCGCCGCGCCGCTCATCGGAGACGGAAGCAATCGCATCGAGTTCCGCCACGTTTGGTTTACTTATCAGAAGCTCACGGAAGAGCAGAAAGCCGCGGTGGAGCGGGCTGTCGCCAGCGAATCTACTGCTGCCCTGCTGCCCAGCATCGATGGCATCGAGTGGATTCTCAAAGACGTCTCCTTCACCGTCGAGCCCGGCGAAACAGTGGCCATCGTGGGCCACACCGGAGCCGGAAAGACCACCCTCACCAGCCTGATGATGCGCTTCTACGAGGTGACCGCCGGTCAGATTCTCCTCGACGGCATCGACCTGCGCCAGCACGATCTGGCCGAGCTCCGCCAGCACTTCGCCGTCGTGTTGCAGGATCCGTTCCTCTTCACCGGCACGCTGGCCGAGAACATCCGCTTCGGCAACGAAGCCATCACCGACGACGATCTTCGCCGCGCCGCGCGCGACGTCAATGTGCTGGACTTCATCGAGAGCCTGCCGCATCAATTCGACGAGCCGGTGCAGGAGCGCGGCAACTCGCTCTCCACCGGCCAGAAACAGCTCATCAATTTTGCCCGCGCGCTGGCCTTCAACCCGCGCATCTTAATTCTGGATGAGGCCACCTCCAGCGTGGACACCGACACCGAGCTGCGCATCCGCGGCGCGCTGGAGCGCATGGTCGAGGGCCGGACCAGCGTGCTCATCGCCCACCGCCTCTCGACCGTGCAGCGGGCGGAGACAATCCTGGTGATGCACAAGGGACAGTTGCGCGAGATGGGAACACACCAGGAGCTGCTGGCCCAGCGAGGCCTCTACTGGAAGCTCTACCAGTTGCAGTACAAGGACCAGGAAGACAGGGAACAGGGAATAGGGAACAGGGAACAGGAAACTGCCGGTCCGGTGCGCGAGGCCTCTATAGCGACGGCAAATTAGAACATTTTCCACATATTTATAGAATGCGGCGTGGACCGGGAGGTCCACGCGACAGCCGGCCAGGAGGCCGGCGCTACCTGTTGTTTCAGCGACTGGCAACCTTGAGCCAAGCAGGAGATCCACTATACCAACAGGCAAAATGCTCTAAGACTTCGCTCAGGATGACAGCCAAAAAAACGAAGGCGCCAGAGACTCCGGAATCTCTGACGCCTCATTCGCGATGAACTCAGGTTGCTTGGATCAAACATCGTCCCGTTCAGTTTCCCAATGCGTCCGCGAGTTTCCCCGCGTCCTGCATCTTTCCGCTGTACCGGCGATGGAGCTTCGATGCGCCTCGAAATCTCCCATCCTTCGGCGCGCGCAGCCTATGAATCTCCGGGTTTCCCCGCATCTTCTCTCTTCTGCGACGCCTTCTAATGCACGCGCGGTTGCCCGCACAGCGCATCTTCCGGTATTGCCGACGGTGAGTCTGCGGGTTGCCCCGCACTCCCTCTCCCCCGGCTGCCGCTGGCGGCTTGCTCCGCGAGTTTCCTCGCACAGCTCGCCCTCCCGCGGCGCCCTCGCTGCGTCTGCGAACCACTCTGCGGGTTGCCCCGCAGCTCGTCTCACATCCTGCAGCTACGGCTGGGCCGATGTGACTCCCCGGCTGAAATCAAACCTTGCATCCCCGGCGTGGCCGAGAATGAATCTTTGCTAACTGCCGGCTCCTGCACATTCCCAGCTGGCTCTGGATGCAATCTCGATTGAAACTCAAACTCCCTGCCGTTGCCAGCCTGAAGCACGCGCGATTCGATTCTGCATCGTCCTGCCAGCAAGGAACTGCGTTTCCAATTCCCTGGAGGTCACCAACTGAGGAGGAGCTTAGGATGGTCGAATCTGTGGAGGCAAGTGCAAAAAAGGGATTAATTTGTGGATTTCACCAGTTGTGGTGCAGAAATCTACACGGAGTTTATTGCAAGGCAAAAAAACAACGAAGAGCCGAGGGAGGCAGCCGCGCTTGTGTGGCGGCGAGCTTGAGCGTGACTTCATCGTGGGTGTTGATTTCCAAGATCGGGTGGATAGCTTAATACGGTCGGCCTGGAAGCCGACAAATAGCCGGAATGCTCTTCAATTTTAGGAAAAGTGGCCTTATGTGTGGGTGGATAAGCCCTGAAAGTCGACCTGGAAGTCTTTGGAGTTCAGCAAAAGATCTCGAAAATCACATGCATTTGCAGATAATTTGCTCCCTTTTTCCTATGGTTATAGATGAAGGAAAAACGCGTAAAATTGGGCGATTTGGGAAGCGCGCGGGGAGGAAATGAGACGATGCGAGCCAGTGAGCGGGCGTTAGCGCGAAGGAATCTGGACAAGGAACTGCGGAATTTCCGGCTGGCGGCGAAGCAAAAGAACCCTGCCCCGGAGTTTCTGCGACTGGTGCGGCAGGCGATGGGGATTCCGGCGGCGGAGATCGCGCGGGAGCTGAAGGTGAACCGCTCGGTGCTCTTCCGTCTGGAGCAGAGCGAGGAACGGGGCACGATTTCGCTGAACGCGCTGAACCGGGTGGCGGTGGCCATGGGCTTCCAACTGGTTTACGCGATTGTGCCGCAGGGGAAGGAGACGCTGGAGGAGATGGCGGAGTGGCGGAAGTGGGGAAAAAAGCTAGGGACTAGGGAGTATGGAATAGGGAATAGGGAATAGGGAGTAGTGGTCAGGGATCAGGATCAGGGATCGGGGATCAGAGGTCTGAGATCAGAGATCAAAAAATGACCGCGTGGTTAAGAATGCTGATACACTGTTGCACAATGAACAGGCTATCGCGTTTCCTCGCGCAAATCGACCGGTATGTACAGTCGGCGGTGACGGTCTCCTGCCTCTTCCTTTGGAGAGTCCTTTGGAGACCGGCGGTCGTCGTCCTCTTTCTGGCATTGTTTGCTGGCCTCGTGGTGGCGGTACAAACCGTTCCGGAATGGCAGGTCCAGAGAGCGATTGCCCGCTACACAGTGGTGAACCCCGAAGCGAGGGCGACTCCAGTAGAAGTTGCCAACTTACAGAATGAGATGCGGAGGACTTTTCTCCAGGTGGTGGGCGGCGCCTTCGCGCTCTTCGCACTATATCTCACCTTTCGCCGGGTAGTAGTAGCTGAGCAGGGACATATAACGGACCGATATACCAAGGCTATCGAACAACTGGGGGCAACAAAGGCGGAGAACAAGCCGAATGTGGAGGTGAGGCTGGGCGCGATCTATGCGCTGGAGCGGATCGACCAAGACTCGGTCCGCGACCACTGGCCGATTATGGAAGTACTCACGGAATATGTGCAACAGAATGCTCCTGCACCTGTTGGTAAGCTGGCAGAGGAAGATAATAAAATGGCGATTAAAAAAGGACCGGCTATGGAGATTCAGGCCATCCTGACCGTGCTAGGACGTCGGCGGCGTGACCGCAGACGTGAACATATATGGCAGCGACTCGATTTGAGGGATTGCGATTTGCGCGGCGCAAAATTCCAGTTAGCGCATATGGAAAAAACGCGTTTCGACAGGGCGCACGTGGAAGGAGCGATTTTCTACGGGGCGCAGGTGGAAGAAGCGATTTTCTACGCGGCCGATGTGAAAGGAGCGGATTTCTATAGAGCGAACACAAGAAGAACACGCTTCTATGATGCACACCTGGAAGAATCAAGTTTCCTCTTGGCGGATGTGGAAGGAGCGTATTTCGACGGGGCGCATATGGAAGGAGCGAATTTCGATGGGGCGCATGTTGAAGAAGCGAATTTTGCGGGTGCGATTGGTCTAACCGTGGAGCAGTTTAAGCATGCGCTGGGTTGGGAGCAGGCTAAATTTGATGAAGCGTTCCGACGCGAATTGGTAGCAGCTAAAGAAAAGGACGGCAGTCCGGGTTAGGTTATCTCCCTGCCGGAGACGTAACGAGCGAGTCGAGATCAGGCAAAACCGGGCCGGAGGACAGGACAAGGAAACATCCCTCAGGGGCTAAAGCCCAACTTATTTTGTTGCATTTTCGGCACGACTGAAGTCATGCCCTGACGCTTCTCACAACTCCAAATATATTGTTCCGCAAGCTGTGAAGTCGTGTCCTGATACAAAACCAAAGCTGAACTGATCGTTCGCACTACGTCCAGAAGATTTCTATGCCTTTGGCGGTGGCGCGGATGCTGGGCGGCTTGTGGTTGGTCAGAATCCTGATGGCGGAGAAGCCTCCGCCGAGCACGCACACCGCTCCGCCGCCCACCATCAGGCCGAGCTTGCTGGTCGGTTCGGGATCGAGGAATGCCAGGATCACCATGGTGACGCCAACGCCGCTCATGCCGAGGGCCACGGAGACACCGGCGATTTCGCGCCGGGATAGGCCGGAGATGCGCGCCATCTGCAACAGCGTCTGGTCTTCAGGATTGATGCCGAGGTGAGCATCATCAACGAGCACGGCAGAAGCTCGGGCCTTATACAGGAGCGCCAGCGACCGCAGCCAGTTGGGATCGGAGGTTTTGACAATTTTATCGAGGGAATCATCCATGGGAAAGAGTTTATACCCTGGGAGCAGGCTGGCCTGTCTACGCGTTAGAGCCGCGACGCCCGTCTGACGAGCGCCGATTCATAACTGGGGCCGCGGCGCTCTAGAGTCGCTGTGTCGAGTTGAGTCCTCACCGCGCCTCGATGTTCGACCTCTGCGCCAGAATTTTTTCCACGGCCCGCACGGCGCGCTCCACGTCGGCGTCACTGGTTTGCCAGTTGCAAACGCTTACCCGCATGACACGATGGCCCTTCCAGTTGCTGCCGGTGAAAAACGCCTCTCCCGAGGCTTGAATCGCCGCAATGATCTCGTCGGTGCGCAGGGCATGATCGGAATCGGTGGCGCCGGGACGGGGATGGGGAAAACGGACCACGCCCTGATTGATGGCCGGCTCGAAGAGAAGCTCTGCTCCCGGCAATTGACCGATGCGCGTGACCAGGGCATGGGCATGGGCGCAGCAGCGTTCGACCAGCGAGGCGACTCCTTCGCGGCCAAGCTGGCGCAGCGCCGCATAGGTGGGGAAACCACGCGCGCGCCGCGACCACTCGGGATTCCAGTCGATTTGATCGCGCGCTTCGGCATCGAAGGTCAAGTACGATGCGCGGTGAGACATGGCCGCCTGATGCGCGTCCGGATGCGCGACAAAAGCGTAGCCGCAATCGAAGGGGACGTTCAGCCATTTGTGGCCGTCCGTAGCCCAGGAATCGGCCTCTTCGACGCCATTGACGAAATGTCTCAACCTGGGGCTGGCGGCGGCCCACAATCCGAATGCGCCGTCCACATGGACCCAGGCTCCATGATTTTTTGCGATGGGAATCAGAAGCTCGAAGGGATCGCAAGCGCCGGTGTTGATCTCGCCAGCCTGCAGAACGACGATGACCGGAGACGCGGGATGGCGTTGCAACTCTTCTTCCAACCCATCGGGGCGCACGCGGCCCAACTCATCCTCCGGAAGATTGACGATATTCCCGCGCCCCATGCCCAGCATGCGGACGGCGCGCTCGATGGAGCCGTGACGCTGGCGATTGGCAAGAATGCGCAGGGGCGGCGCGCCCGAGAGACCCGATTCTTCGACATCCCAGCCGTGCTTTGCCAACATCGCATGGCGAGCTGCGGCGAGGCAGGTGACGTGCGCCATCTGGCAGCCGCTCACCAGCGCGAAGCTGGCGGCGAAGGGAAGGCCAAGAATCTGCTTGAGCCAGCCGCCGGCGACCTCCTCCACCACCGATGCTGCCGGGCCGGTTGCGTAGATGGATGCATTTTGATCCCATGCCGCGGTGAGCCAATCTGCGGCCAGAGCCGCGGGAAGCGCTCCGCCGATCACCCAGCCGAAAAAGCGGCCACCGGCAGAGCCCAGGATTCCGCCTTCAACATCCGCGATAAGCTCATCGATGACCTGCTCGGGAGGAAGACCCTGTTGAGGCAATTCCCGCGCCAGCCTGCCGCGGAGCGTTTCGAGATCGACGGTGGCTGCTACGGAAGAGCGATCGAGATTGTCGAGATAAGAGACTGCTGCCTGACATGCGGAATGGAGTACCTGGTGATGTTGCTGATTTGTGCTCGACATGGTTCCAGCCTATCGGCTCCGGCAACCGAAATCTACCCGAATCTTGCTGGCAATTTTATTTGCACCGGCGGGGGAATGACTCGCTGCCATTTCGCAAGCATCCTGCACGGATTGGCTCGTGAATCGCAGGCGAAGAAAAGGAC
The DNA here is from genome assembly GCA_052145195.1 of Occallatibacter sp. GTDB lineage: Bacteria > Acidobacteriota > Terriglobia > Terriglobales > Acidobacteriaceae > Telmatobacter. Next base: position 12,675 of record JBKQPC010000025.1, read on the forward strand.
CACCCCACGGATGCGGAGTGGCCCTTCGTTGTGAAGCCTGCCGACGTTACTTGGCGGCGACCAGCGGCTTGGTCTTGAGCGAGCCGTCCTTGTAGCCCTTGGCGATCTCGACGATGGAGACGGCCTTGTAGTCACCGGCGTGGCCGGCTTGGCCGAACTGCGTCATGCGCTGCGCTACCACCTTCTGCATGGCCTCGCGGGCCGGCTTCATGTAGTCGCGGGGATCGAACTTCTCGGGCTGTTCCCACAATACTTTTCGAATCGCGCCGGTCATGGCCAGGCGGTTGTCGGTGTCCACGTTGATCTTGCGCACGCCGTTGCGGATGCCTAGCTGAATCTCCTCGACAGGCACGCCCCAGGTCTCCTTGAGCTTGCCGCCGTACTTGTTGATGATGTCCTGCAAATCCTTGGGCACCGAGGAACTGCCGTGCATGACCAGATGGGTGTTGGGCAGGCGCTTGTGAATGGCGATCAACACGTCCATCTTGAGGACCGAGCCATCGGGCTTCTTGCTGAATTTGTAAGCGCCGTGGCTGGTGCCGATGGCGATGGCCAGCGCGTCGACGCCGGTCAGCTCGGCAAACTCGACGGCCTGGTCGGGATCGGTGACGTGTTCCAGGCCCGTGCCGCCCGCGCCGTGGCCGTCTTCCACGCCGCCCAGCACGCCGATCTCGCCCTCCACGGTGACGCCGCGCTCATGCGCGAAATCGACCACGCGCTTGGTGACCGCGACGTTCTCTTCAAAGCTGGCCGGGGTCTTGCCGTCCTCTTTGAGCGAGCCGTCCATCATGACAGAGGTGTAGCCCAGATCGATGGCGCTCTTGCAGGTCTCGAAGCTGTTGCCGTGGTCCTGGTGCATGGCGATGGGAATTTCGGGATTCAACTCGGCGGCGGCGAGGATGAGGTGAAAGAGATATTTGTCCTGGGCGAACTGGCGCGCGCCGCGGCTGGCCTGGATGATGACCGGTGCGTTGGTTTCCTTGGCCGCGCCCATGATGGCCTGAATCTGTTCCATATCGTTGACGTTGAATGCGCCGACGCCGTAACCGCCCTTGGCGGCCTCGTCGAGCAGTTGCCGCATGGAGACTAGAGGCATTGAGTTTCTCCTGTTCGCCGGTCAATCCGGCAAGTTGGTTTTGGGTTCAGCCGCCTGTGCGTTCGCGTGCTTCAAAGCATACGATCAGCCCGTCCGGCGGCAGGAACCGCAATCATCCTTATGGTAGCAAAGACGCGCAAGGGGAAAGTGTGCTCTTCGACACAGGCGGCCAACACCGTTCCGACAGCCCGATTCAGGAGTGGGCGTTCCGGAATGGCGCTGGCGGCGGTGCTGCGGTAGGGGAAATGGCGGCGGTCCGATGGATCAAGCGACGGGTGTGTTCAGTGAATAGCTTCCGAGTTGCCGTTCACTCAGGAGTTGCTGCAATTCAGTCATGCAATGAGGGTATGCATTTCCCTGTCATTCTGGTTTCACGGTTTGGAGTCATGAGGCGCTGCTTGACAGAGCCTCGCGGCATACAAACCTCAGTTCTGACAATCCCATATCTTAGGTTGCCATTCTTGCACAATGGTCATTCAAGTATCAATTCCACTGAGGGCTTTGCGCACTTAGGATGTCCCCTGATTTTGCGGCCTTCTGGCCTTTCTTCGCCCACTTCAGGCTGTCCTTCGCATCATCGAAGCCTTTGTCAATTTTGAGGGCCGTTTCAAGATTGGTAATTGCTAAATTCCACTGGCCCAATCTGCCGTAGGAGATACCAATAGCCCAAAAGGCAGGCGCGAAGTCTGGCTTGATTAAGAGGGCATTCCTCGCCTGCTTGATGCTCTCCCGATATCGGCGTGTTCGATATTTTAAACGCGCTTTGGCGAGCGGAATATAGGCTTTTAGCGTTAAAAGATCCGGAACTGGACGGTTCGCCTGGGCATCCCTGGCGATTTGAAGAATCTCGGCCTCCATGGGGCGTGTGCAGAGTGCGGAAACATAGGTAGGCGAGGCGTGCAATCCCAATAAATTCGCGTGGTCTTGCGCCATATTGACGGGTAATACTTTGCCGCCTCGTGCAAAGTAGTCGTACTTGTCCCCCCAATTGCCGGACGGAGTTACTACATATGCCTGCTTATCTCCAACGCGAGTCGAAGACCAAATAGAAAGCGGGAAAGTAACTGAAATTCCGCCTTTGAATGCCAGTGTTTTGTGCGCGGGCCGGGCGTTTGCTTCCATAGTGGATTCCCATTCTGTATAAGAAAGATTGTCATGGCAGCATTTAAGAGTAATATATGGCTCGGGTATTCCGCTAACCTGACGGTACTCGGTGATCGCCATCAATTCGTTGAGCGTCGGGAGCCTCCAGCCGGAAACATCTCCGATTTTTAGAGAAGCGCAATACCCGTTCGCATCCTCCCAGTTCATAGTGGGATTACCGATGCCTCTTTTCTGCGGCGTCTGACCGGTCCACATCAGTCCTGTCTTTGGATCGGGCCACCATGTTTTGGGAGGGGTGACAGTCTCAGCGAGCGAGAATTGAGCGCCGCATGCAACGATGCAGAGAAGAACGAGGGTTTTTCTGGTGTTGTGTTTTATTATCGGCATCTGATTGTCACCTGTTTATCCTATAAACACTGTATGCGGCAAAATGTTGCATATAATTGTTTATCGAACAACAAGTGGGTGAAAATATGTACCGCACACATTCAGGTTGTGAAGAAAAATCTGTATTCTAAAGCTAAAAATATCGTCAAGAATATTCACTCTCCGAATTACGACCATATTCTCTTACGGCACCCACGCTGAAGCTTATCGAGAATGAGTTGCTGGTATATCGTCGGCAATTCGGAAGTAATCTGTTAACCGCAGAGCAATAGTTCCCTACATCCCCAGCACCGCTCGCTGCGCGGCGAAGATCTCTTTGAGGCCAGTTTCGGCCAGATCGATGAGGCCGTTGAGCTGCGCGCGCGTGAAGCTGCCCTTCTCCGCCGTGGCCTGGGTCTCGATGAGGCCGCCATCGGCGCGCATCACCACGTTCATGTCCACCTCGGCCTGCGAGTCCTCTTCATAGCAGAGGTCCAGCAGCGCCGCGCCGTTGACTATGCCCACCGAGGTGGCGGCGACCAGTTGAGTCAGAGGCGATTGCTTGAGCGTACCGGCCTTGACCAGCGCATTGAGCGCGAGGCCGAGCGCGACCGCCGCTCCGGTAATGGCGGCAGTGCGCGTGCCGCCGTCGGCCTGGATCACGTCGCAGTCGAGAATCACGGTCCGCTCGCCCAGCGCCTTCATGTCCACCACCGAGCGCAGGCTGCGACCGATGAGCCGCTGGATTTCATGTGTCCGGCCGCCGATCTTGCCCCGCTCACTTTCTCTGGGTGTGCGGGTGACCGTGGAGCGCGGCAGCATGGCGTACTCCGCCGTCACCCAGCCGCGGCCCGTATTGCGCAGCCAGCCGGGGACGCCCTGCTCGATGGTGGCATTGGTCAGCACCCGCGTGTTGCCCAGAGTGACCAGAACGGAACCCTCGGCGGTCTGGACATAGCCCGGCGCGAGGGTGAGGGGGCGAAGCTCCAGCGGGGTGCGGCCGCCGGTACGTAAGGAGGAAGTGCTTTGCATGGAGAGATTGTACGAGAAAGCTCCGGGGAGAGAGGCGGGAAGATATGGAGAAAGCCGTTGTTCCGGGATGGGAAAAGGCCGATTTCCCGACCCGGAACAGGAATCTCTCCGTAATCTGTTGAAACACATAATCTTGCTCAGAATACGCTCCTCTCTGCTGTTCCATTTTGGGAGAGCATGCCCCTTCCGGCCCTGCTGTGGCGTTCCGGGAATTGGAGGCTAACCCCTTCCCTTATCAGGAACTTAATGGGAGTGTTCTAGTTTGGCACGCCGCGTGTATTAGAAGAGGACAGTTCCTCAGCTTGGAAAGCAGGAATGGGAAGACTAGGGACTAGGGACTAGGGAGTAGGAGTAGGGAGTAGGAGTAGGGAGTAGACGTTGTGGGGAATTTGATACTGACCACTGTCCACTGATCACTGAGGAAGAAGGAGCGGGGAATGCGGCAGACAGCACAGGCAGCGGAATTGAAACAGGGGCCGGTGGCAGCTGAACTGGTTCAGTCAGAGCTGGTGGCAACCGGGGTGTCAGGCCACTCCATGACCACACGCAAGCGAGTGGAGGCGATGGTCGAAACCCTGGCCAACCTGCGCGTCAAGGGCGAGAGCCTGGCCGAGGTGGCGCACGACGCGCGCAACATGGTCACGGCGCTGGGGCTCTACTGCGACCTGCTGGAGGAACCGGGGGTACTTAACCCTGGGTTCCATCACTATGCCGGCGAACTGAGGCTGGTGGCTATGGCCAGCCGCCGCCTGGTGGAGAAGATGCTGGCGCTCGATGCCCGCGTTGATGCCCGCTCGGTCCCGGAGGCTGGCCTTTTCAGCGCCATCGGCGCAAACTGGACGGATGCCCAAGACAGCGGCGACGGCCGGCTGGAGCCTCAGCGCCGCTGGGATCTGATGCCCCCCGAGCCCATCGACAACCTGGCCGCGGAGCTCGCGGCCAACCGCAATCTGCTCTCCGCCCTGGCCGGGCCCTCCATCACCCTCACCGTGGATGCGCAGGGCGGCGCGCAGCCGGTGCGGCTGACCGGCGAAGACCTGACCCGGATTTTGGTCAACCTGGTCAAAAATGCCGCCGAAGCCATGCCCGCCGCGGGGCAAATCGCGATCCGTCTGCATGAGTTTCATGCTGGAGCGAAACACTCTCCCTGGCTGGTGCTGACCGTGGAAGATAACGGGCCAGGAATCCCCTGCGAGGCGCTGGAGACGATCTTCGACTCTGGCTTCACCACCCGCCCCAGATTCGTATCCGGCCGCGACGCGTCCGCTTCGGGCGCTTCGCGTTCGGGCAGCCCCGGCAACCGGCCGGCCTCTCATCGCGGGCTGGGGCTGTCCATCACCCGGTCCATCCTCGAGTCCACCGGCGGCAGAATTCATGCCGCCAACCGCATCCCGGCCGGAGCCTGCTTCAAGATCGAGTTGCCCATCCGCTCCCTCTGACCTCCGGCAAGTGGGCATAACCTCCGGCAGGCTGACGAACCTCCGGCAGGCTGACGAACCTCCGGCAGGCTGACGAAACCTGTGGCAGGAGGATGGAGTAGGCCGTAGGGGTAAGAAAACTCCGGCAGGCTGACGAAACCTGTGGCAGGAGGATGGAGAGGGCCGTAGGGGTAAAAGACCTTCGGCAGGCTGACGAAACCTGTGGCAGGAGGATGGAGT
>JBKQPC010000026.1:0-33143 GCA_052145195.1 Occallatibacter sp.
CACGCTGGCCGCCGAAAATGGCCGCGGACTCACCGATAGAATTTCGATTGGCTCGTCGCAGCCGGGAAACATCGAGAGCAGCTCACGCACCTCGTCCAGCGTGAGCGGCAGCCAGTCGGGCTCAACCAGCCTGCCGTCCAATCCATGCGCCTTTGCCGTCGTGTTCATCGCCGGTGCGTCCTTTGCCGCGTCTGCGAACCTAGAAAGTGTAGTGCGCGGAAAACCGCACCGTCGTTGGCGCGCCTAGCCAGATGAAAGTATCGCCATAACTTGCGCCGGTGTCGCTCCAGTAACGTTTGTCAGTGATGTTATCGGCATAGAGACGCAGAGTTAGATGACCCTGCTCGCCGCCCGGCGTGTAGCGCGCGCCCAGGTTAAATAGGTTATAACTCGGCACACTAACTGCATCGTCGCGCGTAGCTTCCTTGCGGCCGGTGTAACTCCAACCCGGCATCAGGTGCAATCCGCGCGCGTGTGGCAGCGTGAGATCGGCAAAGACAGTAGTGTGCAGGTGCGGCACGTTGATGACTTGTTTGTTGTTATATGCCTGCGTGCTCGAATCGCTTGAAATTGCCCGTATGCCCGCCGCCGAGGCCGTCAGCCTCAACCAGTTTGCAGCCTTGCCCTGCGCGTTCAGCTCGATGCCGTCGTGCGTCTCGCGTCCATCAGACTCAAAGCATTGATCGCCGGAATTCCCGGTGAGACAAAAGCTGTCGGGACCAGTGAGCGTTTTGGGATAAAAGAACGGCGCGCGCATATGAAAGAGCGCGGTGGTCAGCAAAATGCGCTGGCCCGGCTCATATTTTGCGCCTATCTCGGCTTGGCGAGTAAAGGAGGGATTTAGAAACTGGTTCGCATTATCAACCCACCACGGCGCTTGCGGACCCAATGAAAGCATCACGCCGTAGTTACTATAGAGCGTAAGGTCCTTCACCGGATTGAAGGTAACCGCATATTGCGGCAGCCAGATGGACTTATTGGTGAGATTGGGCAAAGTGGGAACAGAGTAGATCGGATCGCCCAACGCGTCGTAGGTAGTCGGGCACGGATCAGTCGCCGGGCCCGATAGATTGGGATTGGTGGCCGTGCAGGGAGTGGTGGCGGCCAGCGAGTAATTATGATCGCGCAACCAATCTTCCCGGCCACTGGCGAGCAATTGAACGTGTCCCGGCAGATGAATGCGATCCTGCACAACGGCAGATGATTGATGGCTGTCTTCCCATAGCCGGCGCGGGCCGGCGGATTCGAGTGGACTCTCGATAGGAATTGGAGCGATGGGTTGATAGATGTTTTCGGAGCCGACATAGTCGTAGACCGCGCCGTCCTGAATAATGCCATCAGGCGAAGTTAGATTTGCAAATGTATAAAATCCCGGCTGCTGCACGCTGCGCAGAAAGAGCGTCCCGCCGCCGGTCAGGTCGTGCGTGATGGCTCCTGTCTTGATGTGGCCGGTCAACATCGCCTCGGTCAGCGCGTCGATGCGCAGTTCTCCGGGGTCGCGGTAGTCGTAGATATCGTAGCCGCCGTCGGGCGCGAAAAAATAATCCGGTGCAGTGCCGCCATTCCCCTGGCACATAGCCTCATAGGAGCAGCCATAGGCGTAAATCACATTATCTTGTATGAGCGAGCGGCTGTAACTCGCCGCGGCGAAAACCTTCCACTCATGTGGCAGATCGTAATCGAAGCGCGCGCCGGTATTGAAGGTGTCGTAAGTGTCGGGAGGGCCCCAGGGTTGGTCGCCAAGCATCGTCGATCGGTAGATGCGGTTTATGTCCGGCACCGTTATGCCGCCCAGTAACTGATAACCGCTGCCGTCGCGCTCCACCTTATGCTGGTATTCGAAGTCGCCCTTCAAAAGCGCTTTCGGGCTGATCTTCCAGTCAGCCGCTCCCGCGCCCATGGCGCGCCAGCCGTTGGTGTCGTTCATATAGCTCGCGATTCTTTCGCCAGCCAGATTCACGCGCGCTCCCACCTGCTTGCGGCTGCCGAAGAGCCGTCCAAGATCAACCGCTCCGTAGGCCGTGCCGCGCTGATCGGTGGCAAGATCGACGGCCTTGACCATCGCCGGCCGCTTGGTCACGTAGTCGATGAGCCCGCCCGCCGAGGCCACGCCGCTCTCCACTCCGGCGATGCCCTTGAGGAATTCGACGCGCTCCTTGTTTTCCAGCGGCACATCCTGCTCGCCGGCGATAGTCATGCCGTTGATCTGGAGGCCGGTGGCCAAATCGAGCGCGAAGCCTCGAATTTCGTAGACGCCGTAGTAGCCCACCGGAACGTAATCGTCGCCGACTGAAGCGTCGTTCTTCACCACGTCGGAGAGCAGGCGCGCGCCCTGGTCTGTGAGCAGTTCGCGAGTCACCACCGTAGCCGAAAGCGGTGTCTGCTTCAGCGGCACGCCATCCAGATTGCCCACCGTGACAGCCTCGGGAAGATACTCGCCCGGCATTTCACCATGCACCACCACCGTGGTAGTCACTCGCGGAATATTCTGCGTGGCCGGAGCTGGCTTGGACGTCTCGGTAGACGGGGCCGGCTTGTCTTGCGCCGGCGTAGGGCTCTGCGCCAAGACGCCGAACGAAACGGCCAACCAGCAAAGCAGCAATCCTGCCGCCCGAAGCGCGCTAACTCGACGCCAAGCAGCCGCCTGGCAAGGAATAGGGCCTGAAAACTTGCGCGTGTATGGTTGGAATATAAAATGGGCCAGATCGGCGCCAGCGGCTCTGAACATAGATTCCCCTTGTTTCAAATTCCTTGAAACAAGAGAACTCAGCTGCGAATCGAGGAAGTATGCCGTTCGGCTTCGAAAGCTTCCCACGCCGGTATTATCCGGATCGGGTTCGAGGGTATTTCTCAGCCCCACTTCGTGGAGCACCCCTGTTTCAATATCCTGATTTAAACACTTCCGGCCCGGTTTTGCAACCCATGAAAATCAGGCATTCATTCCCACAGTCTTTGATCGGCCAAGGCGCGGGTTTAAGATTATTGCGTAGTGTGCAATGGCAGTTTTTGTGCCCTATTTCCCTGTTGTGACTGCCGTCACTTACGTCATTTTGGACCGTGTTAGTCTGAAAAGCGGCCCCCGGGGGGTCTCAAAAGGCATGATGCAATCCTTTCCCGCTGTCGATCCGATTCCCTTGCCTGCGCCGATATGGCTGTTGAAACTGCTGCATATCGTTACGCTGGCCTTGCACTTTGTCGCCGTGGAAATGCTGCTGGGCGGGCTGCTGCTGGCGGTTCTGCTCAGCCTCTTCCGCTCGTCGCCGGCCTCCCTAGTCACCGCCCGGGCGCTGGCGCGCCGGCTCACCGTTGTAATGACGTATGTGATCAACCTCGCCGTGCCTCCGCTCCTTTTTTCCCAGGTGCTCTATGGCCGGGCGCTTTACACCAGCAGCGTGCTGATCGGCCTCTACTGGATCGCCGTCATCGGCCTTCTCATGCTGGCCTACTGGCTGCTCTATCGCTTTACCGCGCGCCTTGAGGCGGGCAAATCTGCCTGGTGGGTCGGCCTGATCGCGTGGCTGCTGGCCGGCTCCATTGCCCGCCTGCTCTCTACCAATATGACCTTGATGCTGCGCCCCGAGGTCTGGCACAAGATGTACTCCGCCTCCGCCATGGGCGCGTATCTGCCCACCGGCGATCCCACCCTCGAACCGCGCTGGCTTCTGATGATGGCTGGCGGTCTGTTCATCGGCGGATTGTGGATGGTATATCTCGCCAGCCGCTCCACCTTCACCACCGACGAGAAGCGCTTTCTCGCCGGTTTCGGCGGCAAAGTGGCCGCGCTCTTCGGCCTCGTCTATCTGGCCGCCGGTGTGTGGGCCGCCAGTGTGCAGCCGGCTGTAGTCAAGTCGATGCTGGCAACGCCTCCGTCAGGCTATGAATTCTACAAGTACTTCGGCTTTGCCGGTTACGGCTGGCTGGCCCTGGTGGTGGTTGCCGTGCTGCTCGCCGCCATCTCCGGATTCGCCAAACTCACTGCGCGCTGGATGAGCATCGCGGTCGTTCATCTCGCCGTGCTCATCGAGATCATGCTCGTCGTCTATCGCGATGGCATCCGCGACCTGACCCTGTTCAGCAAAGGCTACGATGTCTGGAACCGCGCAGTGGTCACCAACTGGTGGGTCGTGGGCCTCTTCCTGGTCCTCTTTGTCGCCGGACTGGGCGTGATCGGCTGGCTCGTATCCGTCGTAGCGAGATCCAGAAAAGTGATGGAGGGCGCGGCATAACTCCGCGAAGAAACTGCTATGAGCCAAGAGACAAGTCTCCCCGCAAACATCGTCGAGGAACCGGGCGATAAGAATACTCGCCGCGCCTTTCTGGCCGCTGCCGGAGTGGCCGGCCTTGCGTATATCGCGGCCCTGGCCTATCCCATCTACCGCTACCTGGCCTCGCCCGCGGAGATGGCGCTCAGCGCCGCGGCCGTCACCGAGGTCACGCTCAAGGATGCGCAAAAACTGCCAGCAGGCTCTGTGCTGATGTTCAAGTTCGGTCCCTCGCCGGCCATGCTCATTCACCATCAGGACGGCCGCTGGATCTCCATGACCGCCGTCTGCACCCATCTGGGCTGCACCGTGCAATATGAGCCGCAGGCCGACCGCATTCACTGCGCCTGCCACGGCGGCGTCTATGACCCCTACACCGGCGCCAACGTCAGCGGACCGCCGCCCAAGCCGCTCAAGCTTTTCAAAGTTGCCGTCAACGAAACCGGCGTGGAGATTTCACGCGCATAAGTTTTTTACAACAGAGAAAGAAAAAGGAGTTATTTCATGGCAGTTCTCGATCTATTCAGCCTCAAAGGTAAAAACGCGCTGGTTACCGGATCCGGACAGGGTCTCGGAGCCGGCATGGCCATCGCGTTTGCGCAGGCTGGCGCAAATGTCACTCTGCATAACTATGACAAAGTCTTGGATGCGACTATAGACGAAGTCAAGAAGACTGGCGTCAAGTTCATCTGCCGCTCCGGCGATGTCTGCGACCAAAAGATCGCCCACATGCTCGTCGATGACACCGTCAAGAGCTTCGGCTCCATCGACATTCTCGTCAATAACGCCGGCACCATCCGCCGCGCTCCCGCCGCCGAGCACTCTGAAGAGTTCTGGAACACCGTCATCAACACCAATCTCAACTCGGTATGGTTCCTCAGCCAGTACGCGGGCAGGTTGATGCTGGCGCAAGGCCACGGAAAAATCATCAACACTGCCTCTTTGCTCGCCTTTCAGGGCGGCATTCTCGTCCCCGGTTATGCCGCTGCCAAGGGTGCTGTTGCGCAACTGACTAAGGCGCTGGCCAATGAATGGGGCGACAAGGGCATCAACGTCAATGCCATCGCTCCCGGATACATGGCAACCGACAATACCGCGGCTTTGCGGGCAGACCCCGTGCGTTCCAAGGCCATTCTCGACAGGATTCCCATGGGACGCTGGGGTTTGCCATCGGACCTCGCCGGCGCCGCGGTCTTTCTTGCCTCGGATGCAAGCAACTATGTCAATGGCCACATCCTGGTCGTCGATGGAGGATGGCTTTGCCGCTAATACCGTTCTTGGAGAGTTTTTCAAAACCGGCTTTGTGTCAGGGCACGACTTTAGTCGTGCCGCATATGCGGCAAAATCAATGCGGGCTTTAGCCCCTGAGGGAATGAAGCGGTTCCCCTGAAACCACGGAAAGAGTAGAACCATGACTTCCAAGGCACTTTACGATTGGGTCGATGAGCGGCTGGGCCTTAGCGAGCTGGCCGCCTTTGCGCGCCACAAAACCGTCCCCGTTCACTCCCAGTCTTTCTGGTACTACTGGGGCGGCATCTCGCTCTTTCTCTTTCTGGTCCAGTGTTTCACGGGCGTGCTCTTGCTGGTCTACTACCAGCCCGGCGCAAATGCCTACGAGTCGGTTCGCCAGATCACCTTCGTGATGCACTTCGGCTGGCTCATCCGCTCGGCGCACGCCTGGTCCGCCAGCCTGATGATCTTCTCCATCCTGGTGCACATGTTCTCCGTCTATTTCATGAGGGCTTACCGCAAGCCGCGCGAGTTCGGCTGGCTCAGCGGCATGGCGCTGCTGGGCATCGCTTCAGTCTTCGGCTTCTCCGGCTACCTGCTGCCCATGGATGAGCTGAGTTACTTCGCCACCAAAGTCGGCCTGCAAATTCCGGCGGCGATTCCGTGGATCGGTCCCGCCATCGCCAATATGTTGCGCGGCGGCCCCGATGTGAGTGAATTTACAGTCCAGCGTTTCTTTGCTCTGCACGTCGTGGTGCTTCCGGCCATCTTTTTGCCCTTGCTCGCCTTTCATCTCTGGCTGGTCCAGCGCCACGGCAACGCCGTTCCTCCTTGCGTCGAGGCCCTGCCGCCGGAGCAGCGCAAGTCCATGCCCTTTTTTCCCAACTTCATGCGCAAAGACCTGGCCATGTGGCTCATCTCGCTGAACATTCTCGCGCTGCTGGCCTCCGTCTTTCCCTGGTCGCTCGGCAAACCATTCGATCCGCTCGCTCCCGCGCCCATGGGCATTCATCCCGAGTGGTACTTCATGAGTCCCTTCGAGATGCTCAAGCTGCTTGGTTTCGTTTTTTCCGGCAAGTATGCCGGTATCGGCGAGATCGCCGGCATTCTGCTCTTCACGCTCGGCATTGTGCTCTGGCTGCTGATTCCCTTCTACGACAACAGCAAGGAATCCGGCCACCGCGCCCGCGTTGCGCACTACTTCGGCCTGCTGGCAGTCTTCGCCCTGCTGGCCACCACCATCATCGGCTATTGGACGATTCGATAAGAAGCGAGAGTTAACATGAATTATCCGTTTTGGGACATTCCGTATCTCGGCTCGGGCTGGGTGATCGGCATCATCGCCATCTTCCACGTCATGATCTCGCAGTTCGCCGTGGGCGGCGGACTCTATCTGCCCATGGCCGAGCGCAAGGCCCTGCGCATGGCCGACGGCCAGCTCCGCACCGACTGGCTCAATCAACTGGCCGGCTTCTCGAAGTTTTTCCTCGTCGTCACCGCCGTCTTCGGCACCGTCAGCGGCGTGGGCATCTGGTTCGCCATCGGCCTCACGCATCCTGAAGCCACCAGCACTCTGATTCATAACTTCGTCTTCGGCTGGGCCATGGAGTGGGTCTTCTTCATCGTCGAGCTAACCACCATCGCCGTCTATTACTCCACCTGGGATCGCATCGATCCCAAGCTGCACTTAGCCGTGGGTTGGGTCTATGCCGGCGCGTCAGCCTTCACGCTCATCATCATCAACGGCATTCTCACCTTCATGCTCACTCCCGGCAATGCCTGGCTGGCTGTCGCCGGATCCGGCCATGAAGCCAGCAAGTTCTGGTACGCCTTCTTCAATCCCACTTACTGGCCCAGCCTCTTCCTGCGTACCTGCGTCTGCTGCGCGCTGGCCGGCATCTGGGCGCTCATCACCGCCAGCCGCATCGACGGCGTCAAGCACCCTGAGCTCAAAACCACCATGGTTCAGTGGAGCGTCAAATGGCTGGTGCCATCTTTCGTCGCCACGCCCTTCCTCCTCATCTGGTACCTCTGGATGGTTCCCGCATCCCAGCAGGCCTTGCTCACTCTGGGCATCGACACCATCGGCTCGGGAACCTTCTCCATCATCACCCGCATCGCACTGCTCATCATCGTCACCTCGGCCACCATCGTTGGCGTCGCCTACTTCCTCGCCTATCGTAATCCCATCGACTTCAATCTCTCCCACGCCATGGCCATATTGCTGTTGGCGTTAATCGCCACTGGTGCAGGCGAGTACTCCCGCGAGATGCTGCGCAAGCCTTACGTCATCGGCAGTTGGATGTACTCCAACGGCGTCCGTGTTCCCTACGTCAGCCGCATCAATCAGGAAGGTTATCTCGCCCACTCCATGTGGCTCGCGATTGACTCGAGTTCGAGCTACTCCCGCGGCGAAGCCATCTTCCGCGGAGAGTGCGGCTCATGCCACACGCTCAACGGCTACCGCCCGCTCGCAAAGCTCCTCGCCGGACGCGACCGCGCCAACATCACCAGCTTCATCACCATGCTCCACGAATACAAGCCCGACTCGCCCTATCGCCGCTACATGCCGCCCATGGTAGGCACCAAACAGGACATCGACGACCTCACCGACTTCCTCAACGCCCAGGTCAATCCGCCGCAAAAACCGATTCAGACGGCGCAGAAATAAAAAGTTCAGTCAGGATGTGGCCGCGTTTGAGCCTGGACGTCATGTGCAAATCCTGAAAGAATCGACAAGATATAGAACAACAGCGCGATTCCGAGAATACTCCAGCAGATGTGAAGAAGCTGCATCTGGCTGGTGATGCCGGGGACGTATCCAAAGATTGCAATCTCGAGCGCCGCAAGGAAGAGTACAGTAGCCGCCGTCAGGGTCCACGGCCATAGGCAGCCCATGACCGGCCGCGCCGGCGGAGGAATCAGCCAACGCCAGAATGCCAGCGACGACCGGATGCGCGTGGCCATACCCCAGACGATCGTGAAGAGGACAACCTGCGCAACGCCGCCGCCAGTTAAAAATGAAGTGATGCCGAGCAAAAGAAAGACAGCCGGACCGTGTTTCATATGGATAAAACGGAGCGCCCAGAAAATCATCACCACGCCCAGCAATGTGGCGATGATGCCGGTTACAAGAAAGTTGGGGATCAACGTAAATGCGCCCTCGCCACCCTGCTTCCATACAGTCCAGCGATAACCGGGGCCGAGGGCATTCACGATCAGGCCTGGAGTTGGCCTGTATCCTTGCACAGTTTCCAGCAAGCCATGGTCAATGGAGCCGATGCCGACGAGAACGCCCAGCGTGGAGACGACGGTGCGTGTTGCGGTGTTATCAATCCGCGGTGTGAAGGGGTCTGGCTTTCTTGTCATCATTGCGATTCCGCCTCCGTGCGGGCCATTCTACGTTGCGCCCCTATCCTATACGTGGTTCGCGGCAGGCGAGTTCATTGTAGGCGCTCCCGAGCCAGCTTTGCGGGTGCCACAGATCCGGGGTCCCCCGGACAGGTCTTTGTCCGTGGGGTGGAGATCCAGATTTTGGGACCTCAGATACTACCATCACTTCCGCGGCGATTCAGCAGTCATGCTCACCACCTGCTCGGCGGCGAAAGCCACCAGCTTGGTGCAAAGATTCTGGTGCAGCCCGCGCTCCTTGAAGGCGCGCTGGCCTGCTTCGGTGTCGAGCGCGCAGCCGGTCAATTCACGGCACAGAATCGCCCCGTGCTCTTTGCGGAAGGCCTCTGTCAGTTGTCGCGCCCGCTCATAGAGCGCGTTCCGGCCGACTACGGGATCGGCGGCCATGGCTTTTCCCTCGGCCTCTCCAAGAGCCATTAACGCTCCGGTGAGCGCTCCGCAGACCTCTCCCTGCCGCGCTATTCCGCCGCCGAAGGGCGCGGCCAGAGCCAGCCGCTGCGCCTCGCTCAGGCCTTCTCCGGCAGCGCTGCCCGCAAAAACCGACTGGGCGCAGTTGTAGTCCTGTGAAAAAAGTTCCACTGCGCGTTGACTCTGTCTGCTGCTCACAAACGGCCTCCCGGGGCTGATTTGCCCTATCAGTTTAGTATATTCAACACTTCACGCCGTACTCCAATTCATGCGATCCTGAAGATGCCATGAAAATCATCCTCGGTATTCTTGCCATTCTCATTATCGCCGCCTTGCTTTTTGCCGACTACAAATGGCGTCAATGGATGGCCGCCCGCCGCCGCGACCGCCAATAATCATTTGCCGCGTAAGCGGCGTCTGCCGCACCGCAGGTGCCCTCTTCCAAAAAGCCCGTGCCGCGTAAGCGGCGTCCGCCGCACTGCAAGTGCCCGCGGGTGGTTACAATAACCAATAGGGAGCCGTCCAACTACTATGACTCTTTCTTTCGTTTTTTCCCATCGCCTTCCCGCTCGCAACATGCGAGCCAGCCGTTTGCTCATCCTTGCCGCCGCGCTGTTCGCCGCCACTGCCGTGGCCCATGCCCAGTTTGGCGCGCCATCGCCCACAACGCAGGTGCATGACTCCTCCGCCCTCAAGCCGCCCGCCGGCGCACGCGTAGCCCTGGTTGAGTTTGAAGACATGGAGTGCCCCGATTGCGGCCGCGCCAATCCTTTGCTCAAGGAAGCCGCGGCCAAGTATAAGATTCCCCTGGTGCGTCACGATTTCCCGCTGGCCATGCATGCCTGGAGCTTTAACGCCGCCGTCAACGCCCGCTGGTTCGACACCAAAAGCAAGGCTTTGGGCGACGAATATCGCGACCAGGTCTTCGCCAACCAGGCCTCCATCGTCAGTCCGGATGTCCTGCTCCAGTTCACTCAGAATTTTGCCGCCGGCCACGGCCTCACCCTGCCCTTCGCCATCGACCCGCAGGGCAAGCTGGCCGAGCTGGTCAAGGCCGACTACGCCCTCGGCCAGCGCATTGGCATCGAGCACACCCCCACCATCTGGGTGGTCACCGCCAACTCCAAGGGCGCGCCCTTCGTCGAAGTAGTCGACCGCAGCAAGCTCTACCAGCTCATCGACCAGGCCTTCGCCGACACCGGCTCTGCTAAACCCGCCGCCAAACCGCCTGTGAAGAAGCCCGCCGCCAAATAGCCTCCTCAACTCCCAAAGCAAAACGGCGCATCCCGCTCAGGGGTGCGCCGTTTTTCGTTGCGGCATTTCAGCCGTAATTCGCCTTTAGTCGCTGGTATTGAAGTTGCAAGTCGGCACGCTGCCGCTCGTACTCCAGGTGGAGGTGGTCACGTCCGTGCCGCTGGGCGTGATGTTCGAGTCGTCCAGATACACCGTCGCATATTCGTCGCTCGACTGCTTGGTGGAGTCCAGGCTAATATACGCCAGATAAACCTGCGCCCGATTGCTGGAGTTGTAGCCGTAGAACGTTGACGAACCGCTCAATGAGCTCTTCGACAGAAGCCCATTGATGATGATGTCCTCGAATTGCGGTGTGCCCGGGTTGCCGCTGCAACTGCCGTAGTAGGCGTTGATCTCGATCAGGTGCTCCACGTTATACAGGCAGTTGTTTTGATATGTCACCTGCTTGGTCAGGCCGCCGCAGGTTTCATCCGTCTTGATGCGCGCGCCGTTGTTGCTCCCCGACGTGTTTCCCGACAAGTCCTTCCCATACACATAGTTGTTTTTGAAAAGCACGTTGGTCACGCCATACATGGTCTGGCTTCCCACCGACATGCCGTGCGTGCCAAAAAATTGGGAATTTTCCACCGTGATGTTCGACGCCGCGCCTGAGTTTGTCTTCACCGCGATGCCGTCGTCGCCCGCTTCCACCGAGCAGTTGTTCACAGTGACGTTGGTGATGCTATCGATGTCGATGCCGTCGGCATTGGTGCGGGTTGCGGGAGTGCGGAAGGTGACACCCCACACCGTGGCGCCGCTGCCACCCTCCATGTAGAGGCTGGGGTGCCTGGCTTGATTCAGGTTGACGTTGTACATGATAAAGTTGGTTGTCTTGCTGGTCTGTACCAGCCTCGGCGTGCCGCTGACAATGTCTCCGCGGCCGTCAATCGTGCCCGGTCCGCCGATAAACGAGTTGCTGCCCTCGACGTATACCAGCTCCGACTGGCTCGTGTAGCTGTTACTGCCTTCCAGCGTGACGCCGGAGTTGATGACCAGGCCTTCGCCGTTCACCGTGATCATGCCGGTATAGAAAGCGTTGTTCGAACCCGAGGCCGCGAGCACCACGCTATGGCCGGTTCCGGCGCAGGTGTTCAACGCCGCTTGAACGCGGCTGGTATCGTCGGAACTCGGCGGCGAGGAGCGCTGCGCAGTGGTGAACTGAGCAGTCAGCGTCTGGCAGACGGTGGGATAACCGGGTTGGCCTACGCTGCGGCTGTCGCCGGTGGCATAGGTTTGAGCGCCGGCGAATGCTGCAAAGAGCAGTACGCCGGCGGCTGTTGAGGCGAAATGGGTCATACGGGTGTTTATCATGCTTGGATCTCCTTGGAGGATATTTGGGTATTAAAGTGATCCGAACTGGTCAGACCACTCCAGCCGTAAAAATATTTCGGCTAATAAAAATGTGTATGTATAAAAAGATACACATTTTTCATAAAATCTAGATTATCTGTGAATTTCAATGGAAAAATGGTTTTTTCGCAAGATACGGTAGTTTAAAGTGGTAGGACCTCTCCAGGCATTTACGACACTTCTTAAGGAATTTCGCGCCGGCAGGAACTAACGAATCATCTGCATCCAGAGATTGATAACGAAGGATTTATAGCTTTTCGGCCTTCTCTGCGGACGTCACTTCCCGCTCTATATCTGCACCAGATGGGTGCCCCACCATCGCGGCGTTTTTGTTTTTGCCGCTAGGGTGGGATATTCATAGCTCTTTATCAGCTCTTGTTCTGTATCTATAGCAATTCACTTCCCGCCCTGTATCTTCACCAGCCCCTCCGCCCCAACCACCCCCGGCGAAACCATCCGCGTCTGCGGCGCCCGCCAGTGGTCGATGTAGCTGATGCGGTGCACGCATCCAATCGTGCAATTCGGCGCGCAACTTTTCGCCGTCAAAAACTCCCGCTTCACATCCGCCGTGGTGTACCCAGCCAGCGGCACACCCGGATACCCTCTCTGCTGCGAGCAATAATGCACCAGCCCGTCCTCGCAGATATACAGGTACCGCGACCCCGCACGGCAGCGCCAATCATTCGGCTGCCCCTGCACAATCGCCTCCTGAAACAAATCAAATCGAGAATAATTAGTCTTCTTCCTGTGCGTCATCTCGAAGTAGACCTTGGCCTCGTCCTCCTTCAGCGGCTTCAGTTGCCCGCTGTCGTCGTGGATAATCCCAATCGTCGATTCAAAGCCCAGCTCCAGCGCGCGCCGTCCAATCACCAGCGCGTCGTTGGGATTCTTGAAGCCCCCGCCCACCACCGAGTTGATGTTTATATGAAACGTGGCGTGTCGGGCGAGCATCTCCAGCTTCTTGTCCAGCACCTTGAGACTTTTTTTCGACACATCGTCCGGAACCAGATTATCAATAGAGATCTGCATGTGGTCCAACCCAGCCCGGTTCAGCCGCTCAATCCTGTCCACATTGAGTAGGTATCCGTTGGTAATCATTCCGGCAATCGCCCCCGTCCGCCGGATTCTCCTGATAATCTCGTCCAGCTCGGGATGCGTCAGCGGCTCTCCGCCGCTGATGCCGATCATCGCCGTCCCCAGCCGTCCCAGGTGGTCGATCCGCCGGAACATCTCCTCCAGCGCCACCGGCTCGCTCACCTTGTCGTACTCGTTGCAGTAGCCGCAACTCAAATTGCAAAACCGCGCCGGCACAATCTGCGCCAGCACCGGATGTGCAGTATCCGCCAGCGCCCGAACCACCATCGCATACTCGCGCGCCTTCCGCTGCGCCCTGATCCATAGCCCATGTACCGTCTTTTTCCGCGCAATCGCCATCTCTTCCATTGAATCACACCGTGCCACGGCAATTCCATTTCTGGCCATGCACGTCGTAAGTGAACGAGGAGCCCCAAACGCAGCAAGGGCGCCAACCGGAACCCGGCGGCGCCCTTAGCATTGCTGTCTCTCAAATCTTCACACGCTGTTATCGAAGCCCAGCGCCTTCAACTCTTCCATCTGCCGCTTCAACTGCTCCATTTGCTGCTTCATCTGTTGCCGTTGCTCGTCCATCCGCTTGGGATCAATCTTGAACTCTTCCGGCGTGAAATTCTTGCGCAACTCTTCCATCTGCTGCTTCAGTTGATCCATCTGCTTCTGATCGAGTTTGAAATTCTCCTGCTTGAGGTTCTCGCGCAGCTTTTCGGCCTGCTTGCGTAGCTCCTCGGCCTGCTTGCGCATCTCCTCAGCCTGTTGCGAGCTGATCTTCGAGCTTAGCTCTTTGGCTTGATCCTTCAACACCTGGGCCTGCTCACTCATCGCCAGCGCCTGATCCGCCGCATTCTGCGCATACTCCGGATCAATCTCCGCCAGCACCATTCCATCGCCGCCCGGGAAAAGCTCTTCAAGCTCCAGCAAGCCGTGGCGCTTCGAATCCACTTGCAGGGTCAGTGTTTGCTGCTTCTTGTCGCGCAAAATCGTCACCTGCACCGGCTTGCCCTGGTTGGAATGCAGCGCGCGCTCCCAGTCCGCCATCGTGGTGACGGCGTCCGAACCAACCTTGAGTATCACGTCGAAGGCCTTCAGCCCCGCCGTGTCGGCCTCGCTCTTGTGCGCGACCTGCCTGACCAGCACTCCGCCGCCCACGCCCAGGTACTCGGCCATCTGCGAGGTCAGCGGCTCCACCAGCGCGCCCACGTTCAGGCTGCTGCCGAAGAACGGCATATGGAATCCGCCCAGCAGCGGCGAGTCGCCGTCGCCCATCATCGCCATTCCAGGCCCTGTCCCAAAGACGTCGCCGCCCGTGCCGATGTTGTTCCAGACCTCGTGCTCCATAACCTTGCGGTTGGCCAGCTCCACGGCCAGCGTCTGCACGTTGCCCTCGCGGCTGATTTCCAGGCTCACCTTGCGCCCCGCCGGAATCTCCCGCAGCATCCGCCGCAACTGCTCCGCGCCCTCCACGGTCTGCCCGTTCAGTTCGAGCACCACGTCGTTGACCTTCAGCCCAATCTTCCCCGCCGGGGCATCGTGATCGATCAGCGTGATGATGGCCCCGCGAACCTCCTTGAGCTTCAGCGCCTGTGCCTTCTCCTGGTCCACGTCCGCCAGGTCCACTCCCAGGTAGCCCTGCGAGCTGGAGTGCAGCAGCAGCAACGGATTGCGCTCCTCCAGCTGTTGATTGATGCTCCGCCCCTGCGCCGCAGCCCCCGGCGTCGCCATCGCGGCCCACGCTCCCAGCAACATCACAAATCCAAAACTCCGGTACGGCCTCAAAAAGTCTTTCATCTCGTTTTCTCCTGCCGGTGCATTAACCTCTGCCCCGCACTCTTCTGTGACGACGCGGTCGCCGAAAGGTCACGCTCCTACTGAATCTCCGGCACGCTGTTCAGCACCTGTCGCGATACATTCCTGATTTGTGGATTGCTGTCGGAATTGGAGACCGTATACAGAACCTGCCGCACACTGGTGTCGGCTTCCACCGGCGACAGAATATTGATGGCCGCGGTGCGAATCCGCGGGTCGCCGTCGTTCAGCAGCGCCTCCAACACCGCATCCCGCACCCGCACATCCTCGGCCACGTAAGGCTCAAGCCCCTCCAGCGCCTTCTCGCGCACGCCCGCGTTCTTGTCGTAGCGCAGCGCCACCATCAGAGCGTCGCGAATCCCCGCAGCCTTCTGGCATCCGTGCCCCGCCTTGCACTCCGCCGCCATCAGCCCTACCGAGTCGTCTCGCACTCCTGTCGAAGCCGAGTTCTGACTAGCCAGCATCAGCAACTGACGAATCGCCGGATCGTCCAGCGATCCCTCCATCCGCTGCGGCACCAGCTGGTTGTAACGCACCTCCACCATGTGGCTGTTAGGCTCCCGCACAATGCTGGAGACGTTGGCAATCTCCGCAGGAGCGCCCACTGTAGTCGAGACAGGCTGGGTCTGCACCCGCATTGCCTGGGCTGCCGCCGCGTGAGCCGCGCGATTCATGGCCAGCTCGGTGCCGCCCAGCACTCCCGCGCCGACGCCAACCAACAGCAACAACCCAGCCGCCACCGGCGCCGCCTGCAAGCTGGCGAAATTATTCCTCATCCGCTGGCCCAGCCGTTCATACCAGCGACGCGGCGGCAATGCGTCCAGAGCCTCCTCGAGCCTCTGCCGCGAGCGCGCCACAAGGTTCGCCTCCGGCTCCACAACCGGATGAATCCCAGCCAGCGCCTTCAGCGCCAGCAGTTGCTCTCGCTCTTTGACGCACTCCGGGCAATCGGCCAGGTGCTGCTCCAATTCGCGCGCCTGCGCGTCAGCCAGCTCCCCATACGCCACCGCCACAATCCGTTCCTGTGCAATTTTGCATTTCATAATTACGTCCTTCCAGCCTCGAAAAAGTGCCTCAATGTTGATCCAAAACTCCGCCGCCCAAAGGGCATTTATCGCAATCCCGCCAACTGTGTTCTCAACTTCTTGGTCGCCCTGAAGAGCGTATTCTTGGCGGTCTCTTCCGTAGTGCTCAGCATTTCTCCAATCGCGCGCAACCGCAGACCCTGGTAGTGCTTCAGTTCAAATACCATCCGTTCCCTCGGCGTCAGCTTCTCCAACGCAGCTTGAATCTGCTCTCCCAGCAGCTTGCGGTCCAGCTCCTTGGCCGGATTCGAAAACGACCTGTCGTCTGAAACCGAGGCCAGCAGGTCAATCTCCCCGCCGGAGTAATCCACAACTACCGAGCGGTCCTCGCGGCGTGTCTTGCGCCGCCGCAGTTGGTCCAGGCAAAGATTGGTCACAATCCGGTAAATCCACGTATAAAACGAACATTCAAACCGGAAATTTCCCAGATACCGGTAGGCCTTCAAAAACGCCTCCTGGTAAATGTCCTCGGCGTCGTGCTCGCTTCCCGTCAGGTGCAGCGCCAGCCGCAAAACCTGCGGCTCGTACTGCCGCACCAGAGTGTCAAAGGCCGCCCGCGACCCCGCCTGCGCCTCGCGAATCAGCTCCATCTCCATCATGCGAGCTTGCATCCGCTCCTCGGCGCTCTTCTCTCCGTTCTTTGACCTGGTCGCTTCCATGCCTAGGGAGGATTGTATCCTCCCAGCTTCCGGCCAGGCCAAACCAGCCGGACCCAAACCCGTCGATCCCAAGCCCGCCGATCCAGGAACCGAAGAAGTAGGGTATATCACCGCATCCTCTGCCATCGAACCTGCTCCGGGGATAGGGAGTCTCCGCACTCCGATAGACGAAGAGGGCCTCTGTTTGTGAGCATGTCGCCCTGTGTAGGTCGCCCCGTGCCCCATCCTTTCGCGTACTTCCCGAAATAGGTGGGATTCCAAGAATTCCGGGTACCCCACCCTCGCCGCGTCTTTGTTTTTGCGGCTAGGGTAGGAGTCACAAAAGCCCCGTGCCCCATCCATTCGCCTTACCGGGCTCCCCGGCGACAGGTCTTCGTCGCTGGGGTGGTCGGGCGAATGGGTGGGAAACCACGAATCTCAATCGGACACCGCAGCCCGCCAACTTGCTAACTCGCGAACTTCGCGAAGCGGAGGCCAACTTGCGACACTTGTCAAAAACACCCGCCCTCGCCCGATACACTAAAGTTCAATGACCGACACCCTCTTTCCCGATCCCTCGCCCGAAGCCCCTGGCAGAGCCTTCATCGCCCACTGCGACGGCGGCTCCCGAGGCAATCCCGGCCCCTCCGGCTTCGGCGCCGTCATCGAGGACGCCAACGGCCGCGTCGTAGCCGAACTGAGCGAGTACCTCGGCATCCAGACCAACAACTACGCCGAGTACTCCGGCCTCCTGGCAGTCCTCGGCTGGGCCGTGGAGAACAAAGTGAAGCGCCTGCGCGTAGTCTCCGACTCCGAGTTGATGGTCAAGCAGATGCAGGGCAAGTACAAGGTCGCCAGCCCCATCCTTCGCCCGCTCTTCGACGAAGCCCGCCGCCTCACTCGCAACATTGCCAGCTTCGAAATCCGCCACACCCTCCGCGGCGGAAACAAGCAAGCCGACCGCCTGGCCAACGAAGCCATGGACAAAGGCATGGGAAGGATGGCGTAGTCAACGGCATGGGAAGAATGGCGCAGTCTACCGTTAGAAGGTGAATCGTTACGCGCCGTAGGCGCAATGGTTATTAGCCCCGCGCTTCAGCGTGGGGTGGGGTTAATATAACCAACAAATCATCCGGAGTCCCGGAGGGACGGCGCTCATGCCGGGTGTCTGCGATGGCATCTTCGTAAAAATCATTCGCGAATAGCGAAGTCTCCTAGGCCTCAAAGACGAAACCTGAGGCACCCGTCGTTTTCCTCATTTACTAGATAAGCAGTATTTGATTAACGCTGCCGACAATTCTTCCTGCGTAGTGTAATTTTTGCCTTCCCAGGTAAACACAAGACCATTATCATCAGTAATTGACATTTCTATACTTTGATTCATGTGCCCTCCCGAAATATCGATACATTCTGCTTCAATAGTAGGTTGGATAATCAACTGACGATATGGCGGAGCCGCCTCACGAGTTAATTTAAATCCTCCACAAGGAAGCAACCCTCCCATAGAAAGGTCATCTTTGCGAATATGATAGCTGATGTCATCCGGAAGTTTCACTTTAAATTGTGAACAATCCTTATCGACTTGTTTAGTCAGTTCTTCCCAAAACATAGGAAATCTCTCCTTAAGTAGCTCATGCTTATGGAGTCTGATTTCGTCTCTTTTTGCTTCGCTGAGTTTTTTGTCCTTCACCGTGTTTGTGAAATCATCAATCCAGTTCATTTCGGTATCCCCCTCACAATATAAGTCTATTACTCTCATGTGAAGTTTCAACGTGGTTAATATCTTTCGCAATTCTCCACACGTGGGAAATTCAGGCAGAGTATTTCCCACGCCTCAAAAGGGACTACTGTTTGCGCCTCCGTCTCCGCGTTTTCCTGTAATATTCGATGCCCTCTATAGTGAGATTTATCCCGTCTTTCTTCAGTGCCGCTTGAATCATCCTGCTCGTTTTGCCTGCATCGGAGAGAGCCCATATACGCTCGGCCAGTTCCACGTTCGGCTTTCGTCCGGGGTCCCATTTTTTAATCTCAAGTCCCGGTGTATGCCTGTACCACGCTTCGACGGCCTCATGGTATCCCTCTTGGGGAAACTTGGAATTTACCAGATCGAACACCTCTGCGGAGATGCCGGGGCGGTCCGGCGGCTGTGGCGGCCACTCCCCTTCTGTCGCCCCCTTGAGAATTCGCCCAAACGCAAGCGCCGCTTCAAGTGGATGCGGGTGGCGGCCGGCTTTCTCTGCTTTAGCATAGAAGTCTTCAAAGAACTCTTTACAACCCCGGCGCAAAACTTGAGATATTTTCTTCGCCTGGTCCTTGTTGGAAACCATATCACCCTTCCATGACCTTCCCATTTGAAATTGCAGGAAAGCAGGAAGGGAAGGCTTCCCGCCTTATCGTCGCTGGTGATCGGCCAGCAGCTATCCGACACTACAAATTTTACCGCTATAACATACGGCGGGTAGGTGACTGCATTTGTGCAATAGCGTACCATTTGTAGCAGATACATTCGACTGCTACAAATGCCGCGCGGTAGGAGAGCGCGGAAAGAGGGACATCATGAACTCTCGATCCTGTCGTTGGCTGATTTTTTCGGCCCTAATCATTACAGCGTCCGGCGCATGTAAAGCGCCGCCAGCATCCGATCAAAAGAGCATCACTACCTTAGAACGGCAAGCTACCAGTGGTGACGCAGAGGCGCAATACAACCTTGGAATTTTGTACAACAAGGGCGAAGGAATGCCCCAGGACTACACCCAAGCGGCAGTGTGGTATCGCAAGGCCGCTGAGCAGGGCCTTGCCCCCGCACAGATCGCCCTTGGTGCTTCGTACGAACAGGGACAGGGTGTACCTCAAGATTACGCAGAAGCCTATTTCTGGTATGATCTGGCGGCTTCTGGCAAGACCTCGTCCGCGAAAGAGGATGCGAAATTCCTCCGAGACGGAATCGCGTCACACCTGACGCCTGCCGATCTATCCCGCGAACAGGAATGGGCACGGCAGTGGTTCAAGGCGCATCAGTCGAAGCCACAATGATGGGTGCGGAAAGGAAGGCTTGCTATGTTTTGCGGAAAATGTGGGCTTCAAAATCCGAACGACTATTCGTTTTGTTCAGCCTGCGGTTTCCCTCTTCACAACTTGCAGCCTCCACCCGTCTCTCATGGGACCGCTGGCAGTCCTGCACTCGCAGCAGACAATCCTGCGCAACAATTGGTGCTTAGTGCAGAGCCGGAGGTTCGCAAAACGCCTGAAGAGTGCACTGAGGGCGAGAAGACCAACCTACGGGGAGTACGGGGCTGGCTATTGCTCTTCTGTTTCTTAATAACGATCGTTCATCCAATTCTCTATATTGTGGACGTGGTAAATTCAGCGAATCTTGTGGCCGTTCTGATCTATACTTCCCTGGCGATATTCGCCATCTCTACAGGTGTCTCTCTCTGGCGTGTACGCTCGAATGCGCTGGGTTTACTGAGGGCATACTTCATTGTGCTGGGCTGCACGGCCCTATTGATCCTGAAATCCCCTTGGCCGTTGCACATTACGGATGAATCTGCCGAAAGTGCAAAAGCCGACACTGCCGCTATGATTCAGATTTTGATTTGGGTTGCGATTTGGTTTTGGTATTTCACGAAATCCAAACGGGTAAAGGCGACGTTTGGTAGAAATTTGTAGACTGTTGCGGTGCTCGGCAGCAGATGGCCCACTCATCAGTCCCGAAGAATCATGAGAAGCCATGACAAGCTTTGCCCCGCTCATCGCGGTTTTTTCGCGATGAGCGGGCGGTTGGCCACAGCCTCGCGGGTCTCCCAGTTGGTGCGGCTAGGCGGTGACTGCGTTCTCATGTTGCGGTGTAATTTGAATGGTTGCGCCAACCGCGTTGGCGTAACGCACCATGAATGACAGACTAATCGGTTTGCTGCCACGTTCAATCTGAGCGATGTAGGGTTGGGAGACACGAAGCGTTTTTGCGAGATTTTGCTGCGTCAGATTTGCCATTTGACGCGCGCGAATAAGCCCTAGCAGGGCCGCTTCTTCTTCGTATGCGGCCTTGAATTTTGGGTCTTTGGCTGAACGTTTCTCAGCGTATTGCTTGATCCATGTCATGTCTTCCTCCTTTTGTCTTCCCATTGTTTCTTCCGTTTTTTCGCGGTTTCCAGAATATGCTGGGGTGCCTTTTGCCCTTGCTTTTTGTAGACCACCAACATCACCAAACGCTCAAAACCTGCCGAACAATCCGTTGCAAAAAATAACAATCGCCCCTGATAAGCAGGTTTGATGTGTCTCAGCCGGTAAAGCCCATTGCCGTAATCATCTACCTGAGCAGGAGATGGATTTCCCAATCCGCATTGCTCATAATGTCTCATGAGCGATGCAAGTTTTGCCGCGTCCTTCGGCGGCAGTTCGTCTAGTTCTCTTCGGATAGTGTCCTCATGGAAAGGGACAAATTCGCGAATCATAATTATGATGCTTATAACCTATCGGTTATAATCCTGTCAATCAAAATCGTCATCTTTTTGCATGGAGCCGGATGCCTCCGGTTTCGCCTTTGGGACCTGGGAACCACGAACTTCAACCCGTCGTCTTTTTCTGATCCTTGATTCTTGCTTTGCAGATAATTTCGCGGCTTCGTCGCATAATGAATTTCAGAGATTTTCTCCAATCGTCCTTGCCGTTTTTCATCCAGAAGCGGACAAAAGAGATCAAAACGTCACGTAACTCCTTATCCTGGAGGATTTTGCAAATAACTCCTTTGTTTTGACGATTTTACAGCGCAGCCCTGTCTGTAACCTCAAGAAAACAAGGATTTTGCATCCAAAATATGGGGGGTAGACATCTGGAAATCGACGAACCTAAGGCGGAATGTGCAGTTAGCCGCACCGCAGGTGCCAGCTAGTCCCTATTCCCTAGTCCCTGCCTTTACGCTTTTCTGCCCAAATCATTCCTCCACGCATGTCCACCGCTCGCAATCAAATGGTCTCCGCACTCCGGCCCCCACGAACCCGCCGCGTAGTTAGGAAATTTCTCCGGCTTCTTGGCCGCCCACGCCTCCAGAATCGGCGTATACAGTGCCCAGGTCGTCTCCACGCCGTCGCGATGCGCGAACAAGGTCTGGTCGCCCAGCATCGCGTCCAGCAGCAGCCGCTCATAGCCGTTGGCGCTCGATTTGCCAAAGGCCGCCGCGTAGTCGAAGTCCATATTCACCGGGCAAACGTCCATCTCCAGTGTCGTCGGCACCTTGGCCCCAAAACGCAGCGCTATCCCCTCATCCGGTTGGATGCGAAGCGTCAGCAGGTTCGGCTTGATCGCCTGGCAGGCCTGGCTATGCGCCAGCCGGTCGAAGATTAAAAGCGGCGGCTGCTTGAACTGGATGTCGATCTCTGTCACTCGCTTCTGCATTCGCTTGCCCGAGCGCAGATAAAACGGAACCCCCGCCCAGCGCCAGTTTTCGACGCTCAGCTTCACCGCCGCATAAGTCTCCGTTCCTGACTGTGGACTAACTCGCTCCTCTTCCCTGTAACCCGCCACGGGGTTGCCTTCCACAACTCCCGCCCCGTATTGGCCGCGCACCACATTCAAAATCGGAATCGAAGGAATCGCCCTCCACACCTTCAGCTTTTCCCGCCGCACACTCTCTGCCTCAAAGCTCGACGGCGGCTCCAGCGCCACCAGGCTGAGTAACTCCATCACGTGATTCTGCATCACGTCGCGCAGCGCGCCAGCCTTCTCGTAGAACGGCCCGCGTCCCTCCACGCCCAGCGTTTCAGCCACCGTAATCTGCACATGATCAACGTAATTGCGGTTCCAGATCGGCTCAAATATCCCGTTGGCAAACCGGAACACTAGAATATTCTGTACCGTCTCCTTGCCCAGGTAGTGATCGATGCGGAAGACCTGCTCCTCGTTAAAGAAGGCGTTTACCTGGCGGTTAAGCTCGCGCGCAGATTCAAGGTCGTGGCCAAAAGGCTTTTCGATCACCACTGCCACCTTGCCCTGCTCCGGCTGCGCCATTCCCTCTGCGCCAAGATTTTCAACGATCGAAGCAAAATACTCCGGCGCTGTAGCCAGATAGAACAGCCGCCTGCCGCCGATGCCTTTTTCTTGAGAGATGCGCTCTAACTCCGCCTTCAGTCCTATATAGTCTCCCGAGTGGTCGAAGCGCAGCGGTAAGTAACTTATGCGCTCGACGAAGTTATTCAGCTTAGGATCGCTTGCCTCCACGCCGCCATACTCGACGATGCCGCCGCGCATATCTTCCGCAAACTGACTGCCCAGTTCCCGCCGCGCCACGCCTACAATAGCAAACTTTTCCGGCAACAGCCCCTGCTGCTCCAGGTGAAAGAGCGCAGGAAGCAGCTTACGCCGGGTCAGGTCGCCAGAAGCCCCGAAGATCACCAGAATCCCCGCCTCGGGAATTCTTTCGCTGCCTCGCGGAACCTGGGAAAGATCCTCCAGGCTTACGCTCATCTGTAACGTCGCCATCTCAACCTCGTCTCTTCGCTTGCTTTGCGCTATCAATCCACGCTAACTTGCTAAATAGCTTGTGGCAGCAAGCGTGCTAGCTCGCTAACATGCGCGAAGCGCGGCTAACTCCTTCTACAATACCCCATAACTCTCCAGTCTTCGCCGCAATGCCTCCGCGCCTTCAAACCGGATGGCCTTCATCCCGGCAGTTATCGCCCCATCCACATTTTCCTCCCGGTTGTCGATAAACAAAACCCGCTCTGCCGGCCGGCCAAGAATATCCAGCGCCCGCCTGTAGATCGCCGGCTCCGGCTTGCGCAATCCCAGGTAGCACGAACTCAGCGACAATTTGAAGAGCTCGCGAAGCCCGAAGTGCTTGAACCTGTATTCGTTCGTCTCCCGCGCCTCGTTGTTCAAGGCGCCCAGCAGACACATATCTGATGCTGCAATTTCCCGTAGGATTCCCAGAGCGCCATCCGGTTGAGGCTTCGATTGGGCGAGCATCATAGCGAAAAACTCGTCGCGGGAAAATCCGCGCGGCTCATAGAAGATGGTCGCGTCCAGGTAGGCTTGCAGCGAAATCACATCCCGCTCCCACGCATCGTAATACGCCAGATGCCTGGCCTCGAAGGCCGCAAGATCAAGATGGAAGTGTGAGAGGGCCGCGGTGCGCTCGCTGTAGTCCCAGCCGTTGGTCAGCAGAACCCCGCCCACATCAAAGAGAATCACGTCGAAGGGGAACATCGGCGCCTCTCATCCGCGCTGGTACTTGGCCTCGATAGCCAGCACCTTCTTATAACGCCTTACAAACCGCTCTTCAGTTGCAATAAACTTTGCCGCAATAAACCTGTCCACCACCTCAAAGGCTAGTGCTGGCCCGATGATGCGCGCGCCCAGCACGCAGACGTTCATATCGTCGTGCTCCACGCCCTGGTGCGCGGAGTAAGTGTCGTGGCACATCCCCGCGCGAATCCCCGGTATCTTATTGGCCGCCACGCACACCCCTACTCCCGAGCCGCAAATCAGAATCCCTCGCGGCGCATCGCCCCGTTTCAACGCTTCTCCAACTTTCTCAGCAAAGTCGGGATAGTCGTCGAGTAAGTCGATGTTATAAGCTCCCAGGTCCACCACCTCGTGGCCGGCCTTGGAGAGATAAGCGCATACCTCCTCCTTCAGAGAAAATCCCGCATGGTCGGAAGCGATAACAAGTTTCACAATAAGTTCCTTTCGGAGCATTTGTCAGTTATTAGTTATCAGTGATCAGTTACCGTCGAATAATCGAGCTATATCGACAATCCAGGTAACTGATAACTCCAGGGATGAAAACTGACAACTGATAACTGACTACTGTTTCTTCACCAACGCTTTCGCCCGCTTTACCACATTCTCCGCGCTGAAGCCCAACTCCGCCATGACTTTCTTCCCCGGAGCCGAGGCCCCAAACCTGTCCAGCCCAATCACGTCGCCGTCCAGGCCCACATACTTCCACCAGCCCAGCGTCGAGCCGGCTTCCACAGCTAGCTTGGGCACTCCAGCCGGCAACACGCTGGCCTTATACTCCGCCGATTGCTCCTCGAAGATCCTCCAACTCGGGAAGCTCACCACCTGCGCCCGGATCCCCTCGCCGGCGAGCAGCTTGGCCGCTTCCAGGCACAGCCAAACCTCACTGCCCGCGCCGATCAGCACAATTTGCGGCTTCTCCGCCTCCAGCAGCACATATGCGCCCTTGCTCACCCCAGCGTACGCGTCATGCTTCGCCTTATCAATGACCGGCACATCCTGCCGCGTCAGTGCAAAGAAGCACGGCCCCTTGCGCTCCAAAGCCAGCCGCCACGCCGCCGCCGTCTCGTTGGCGTCCGCGGGGCGAAAATCCGTCAGCCCCGGAACCGCCCGGAAGCCCATCAGCTGTTCTACCGGCTGATGCGTCGGCCCATCCTCGCCCAGCGCGATTGTGTCGTGAGTAAAGATGAACAGCGCATGAACCTTCATCAACGCCGCCAGCCGTATCGCCGGCTTTGCATAATCGGAAAAGATAAAGAAGGTCGATCCAAAGGGGATCAGGCCTCCATGCGCCGCAATCCCGTTCACCGCCGCGCACATCCCGAACTCGCGCACCCCGAAAAACACATTCCGCCCAGCCGGGTCTTCATGAAAGTTCGCCCCCGGCTTGAAGATCGTCTTGGTCGAGGAAGTCAAATCCGCAGCTCCGCCAAACAGCTCCGGCGCCTGCTCGGCAATCGCGTTCAAAATCACGCCGCCTGCGTTGCGCGTGGCCACTGCTTTGTCCACCGGGAAGCTGGGAATCGCCTTCTCCCATCCCGCCTTCAGCTCGCCCTTCTGCGTGCGTTCAAACTCCGCCGCCTGCTCCGGAAACGCCGCCGCGTAGCCGGCAAACAACTTCTTCCACGCAGCCTCAAAACCCGACCCGCGCTCCACGGCCTTGCGCCAATTCTTGAGCGCCGCATCCGGCACCACAAAGCTCTGGTCCTCCGGGAAACCAAAAAACTTTTTCGTCGCCGCCACTGCCTCCGCGCCCAGTGGCTCGCCATGCGACTTGTTCGAGCCCGCCTTGGGGCTGCCGTAGCCAATCACCGTCCGCACTGCGATGATCGACGGCCTGGCGGTCTCCGCCTGCGCCGCCGCAATCGCCGCTTCAATCGCCGCCAGGTCGTTGCCATCCGCCACCCGCTGCACATGCCAGTGGTAAGCCTCAAAGCGCTTCAGCGCGTCCTCGGTATAACTCAGGCTCGCAGGCCCATCCAGCGAAATCAAATTATCGTCGTAGAGCGCGATCAGCTTGCCCAGCCCCAGCGTTCCCGCCAGCGAGCAAGCCTCATGCGACACGCCTTCCATCAGGTCGCCGTCCCCCAGCATTGCATAGGTATGGTGGTCCACCACCGCAAAGCCCGGCCGGTTGTACACCGCGGCCAGGTGCTTCTCCGCCATGGCCATACCCACGGACATCGCGATTCCCTGGCCCAGCGGCCCGGTCGTCACCTCCACCCCATCCGTGTCGCCGCGCTCCGGGTGCCCCGGCGTGCGCGACTCCCACTGCCTGAAGCTCTTCAGATCCTCCAGCGTCACGTCGTAGCCAGACAGAAACAGCGTCCCATAAAGCAGCGCCGAAGCGTGCCCGTTCGACAGCACGAAGCGGTCCCGGTCCGCCCATTTGGAGTTCGCCGGATTGTGCTTCATCAGCTTGTGAAACAGCAGATAAGCCATAGGCGCGCAGCCCAGCGGAGCGCCGGGATGGCCGCTGTTCGCCTTTTGTACGGCATCTACGGCCAGCAGTCGCAGGGTGTTGATGGACAGTTGGTCGAGGGCGGGGTCAGAGGGTGTGAAAGTCATGCCATTATTGTATCCAAGCCAGCGGCGCATCGCGGGTGCGGGTGGCCCAGGTCCCGCATTTTTGACCTGGGAATCCACGAACTTCCCGGCGCGCAAGCGCCGCCCGCCTGGACGGCCAGGCCCCAACTTTCCCGCACCCTCGCGCCGCCCTCCCGCATCCATTAAGTACGATCTGTACGAAGGAGATTCTCTTATGGCATACGAACTCGCCCCGCTCCCCTACGACTACGCCGCTCTGGAGCCGTTCATCGACACCGAGACCATGAAGATCCACCACGACAAGCATCACCAGGCCTACGTCAACAACCTGAATGCCGCCCTCATCAACCACCCCGATCTGGCCGCGAAATCAGTTGACGACCTCATCCGCGGCCTCAATCAAATTCCCGAGGATATCCGCACCGCGGTCCGCAACAACGGCGGCGGCTACGCCAATCACACCGCCTTCTGGCCCCTCATGGGTAAGGTCGGCTCCACCGGCATCGGCGGCGCGCCCACAGGCCCCATCGCCGCCCAGATCACAGCCGACTTCGGCGACTTCGAGGCCTTCAAAAAGATTTTCAATGAGACCACCGCCAAGCAATTCGGCTCCGGCTGGGGCTGGCTGGTCTTCCAGGCAGGCAAGCTCAAGGTCATCACCACTCCCAACCAGGATTCGCCCCTCACCCAGGGCCTTTATCCCATCCTGTTCAACGACATCTGGGAGCATGCCTACTACCTCAAGTACCAGAACCGCCGCCCCGACTACCTCGCCGCATGGTGGAACGTCGTCAACTGGCACGAAGTCAACAAGCGCTTCGCCGTCGCTAAAGGCTGAATGGCAGCGGACTGCAAACAGTGATCAATGGTCATTAAACCCGGTCTACGCCCCCAACCACTTTGAACACCATGCCCCGCGCCCCATCCTTGCGACTTTTTCTGTCGCAAGGGTGGAAAACCTCAAAACCCAACGCACCTCGGACTCGCTAACTTGCTAACTCGCTAACGCCGCGAATGCGGCGCTAACTTGCTGCTCTTCAGCCGTAAACCACGTATCCCTGCCTTCCGCAACCTTTTTTCCAACTCCGTGTCTAAGTCCATAGAATAGATTTGATGGAGAATATTATGCGCAATTTTGTCCTCGTTCCGCTCGCAGCGTTCCTGGCACTCGCCCCGGCCGCCTCTGCCCAGTCCGCCAGCTTCGTCATCTCGCAACACGGCAAATCCGTCGGCACGGCCAGCTTCAACTTCACCGCCAGCCCCTCTGGATACGACTCCACCGCGCTGGTCATCATCAATATGAAGGGCCTCGATTATTCTCTCTCCAAAACCGAGAGCCTCTCTCAGGCCAACTTCCTGCGCCAAGCGCAGTTGAGCGCCGCTGTTAACGGCTCGGCCGTCAACGTCACCGCCTCTCGTGAAATGAAATCAGGCCAGGCTCCGATCCTTCTTCTCAACACCTCCGCCAACGGCCACACCTCCACCACGCGCCTGCCCATGCATTCCGCGGCTGTCTTTCTCCCCGACTTCGATCCCGGCGCACTGGAAACCCTTCTGGTTCTTGCCGTGGCCCGCAACAATCGCGACCTTTGGGCCATCATCCCCAAAAAAGAAGGCTCCATCGAGCCCATCCAGTTGGCCACCTATGCTGATGAGCAGGGCGCACTTGACGGCAATCCCGTCGTCGTCCACCACCTCGTAGCCACCATCGCCGGCAAAGAAACCGACCTCTTCTCCGGCCCTGAAAATCAGCTCCTTCAGGCCGAGTTCCCGCAGTTGGGCTTCGCTCTGATCCGCAAAGGTTTCGTCCTCACCCCGCCCGCCAAACCCGGCGCCCCGCCAGCCGATCTGAATCCCGCACCGCCAGCTGAGCCAAATCCCGCATTTCCTCCCGTGCCGAACCCCGCTCCTCCAACTGAGCAGAATCCCGCACCTCCGGCTCAACAGACTCCCGCACCTCCAACTCAGCAACCGCCCGCGCCTTCGACCGATAAGACTCCACAACAGCCAAGCTGACTCGCTGAAATCGCAAGTATCAGGATGCCGCACCTTCGCCGATTCGCCGGGGTCCCCACGGATTCGGGGTCCCCAGAGAGTGATTGTTGCTCGCTGGGGTGAAGGGACAGGTCTTGGTCCGTGGGGTGTTGGTTCGCATTTTTTGCGAATTGGTTAAGGTGGGATATCTATAGTTTTTGTACTCATATGTTATGGCTCTTATAACTTCGGCTATCTATAGTCCTTATAACTATTCCCTATTCCCTATTCCCTATTCCCTGTTCTCATCATACCGCCCGTCCCGCCGCCACTCCCGAGGCCCACGCCCACTGCAAGTTGAATCCTCCCAGTTGCCCCGTCACGTCCACCACTTCACCAATGAAATACAGCCCCGGCGCCGCCCGCGCCTCCATGGTCCGCGCCTGCAACCCAGCCGTATCCACACCCCCGGCCGTCACCTCGGCCTTTTCAAACCCCTCTGTCCCCATAGGATGAAACTCCCACCTGCGCAGCCGTCGCTCACATTCCTCCAACGCTGCATTCGACCAACTCGTTGGCCCGCCAATTTCGACCAGATAATCCGCCAGCCTCCGCGGAAGCGCCTCGCGCAAAGCCTGCCGTAGCGCATCCAAATCCCGCCGCGCCCCCGGCAGCTTCAATGTTTCCAACAACTCTGGGTGCCCCGCACTCGCCACGTTTTTGTTTTTGTGGCTAGGGTGGGTTTCAGCAAAGTTCACCACCAACTCCGCTCCCGGCCGCCAATATAACGACACCTGCAGTATCGCCGGCCCGCTCAATCCGCGATGCGTCACCAACATCTTCTCCCTGAATCGAGCCTTGCCAACTGATGCCATCACCTCCGCCGACACCCCTGCCAGCTTCGTCCAACCTGCCTCATCGCCGCCCAGCACCAGCGGAACCAGCGCCGGCCTCGTCTCTACAATCTTCAACCCAAACTGCCGCGCCAACTCATAGCCCAGCCCCGTCGCCCCCAGCTTGGGAATCGACAGTCCTCCCGTTGCCACCACCAGCGACTCCGATTGAAACTCCCCTGCCAAAGTTGTTACGCGAAACCCTCCCGATGAGCCACCAACTTCACCACTCTCAATCTCAATCCCGTGCGCGTTCAGCACAATCTCCACGCCGCCCCGCGCAGCTTCCTCGAGCAGCATCTCCACAATCGCCCGCGCCGACGAGTCGCAGAACAACTGCCCCAGCGTCTTCTCATGCCACCGAATCCCGTATCGCTCGACCAGCTCGAGAAAATGCCGCGGCTCATAATGCGCCAGCGCCGACTTGGCAAAATGCGGATTTTCCGAAAGAAAATTCTCCGGCCCGCAGTGCAGATTCGTGAAATTGCATCGCCCGCCGCCGGAGATAAGAATCTTTCGTCCCGGCTGTCCATTGTGTTCGAGCACCACCACCCGCCGCCCGCGCTGGCCCGCGACAGCGGCGCACATCAGCCCAGCCGCCCCCGCCCCCAGCACAATCACATCGAATTGGCGCGGCTCGGCGATCATTGGCTTCCGCACACTCTTACTCCGCCGGATCGTCCGCCGTAAACGGCGAGCAGCAGGGCTTTTCCGTGGCGTGGAAGTTCATCAATTCCAGGCGTATCCCATCCGGGTCGTAGAGGTTGAATTGGCCCTTGCCGTCCCTGCCAATCTGGGTATGCGCATCGTGCACGCCATTCAGCCGGTTGCCGGCTTCCAGCGTCTTGTGGGCCGCTTCCACGGAGTTGACGCCAATGGAGAGATGGTCGAGCACCCCCAGGTCATGCAGCGACATGGTAGCCGGAATGCCTGAACTCGCGGTGTCGTGAACCAGCATATATTCCAGCCAGTCGTGGCTGTCCGGGGTCTGCTGGCTGACCCAGTCGAGCCGATCCTCGATCATGCCGCCGAACCAATATGGACGGAACCCGAGCAGGTCGCGATAGAAGGTGTCCTCCACGGCCCGGCTATGCACCATGATTCCCATATGGATGACGTGGCGGCCGATGACGTTGGGGGCGGCAATCTCCTGGGGCGTGTCGGGAGGCTCGACAAACTCCACCTTGTTGCCTTCCGGGTCGAGCACCGTGAACCAGCTGCTGCCGTCGGCGCCCTTCTCCACCTTTGCCGGGGTCTTCCATGCCTTCGCGTACAGATACTTGCGCATCCCTTCGGCGTCGCTGGTGTTATAAGCAGTGTGGTCCAGCCGGTTGATGCCCGCGCCGGGCGGCAGCGGCAGCACCTCCACAAACTGCGTGGCGTTGAAGGCATAGCGCACGCCCCGCGGGTCTTCGGGGTCAGGCAATTTAGCCGCGCCGATAATCTCGCGATAGTAGTGGTCGGTAGCCGCGGGGTCCGAAGTGTAGACAGCCAAATGAGAGATGCCTGTGATCTTCGGCCGTGTGATCGGCGGGTCCGGCATTTGCGCGGCGGCCACGGCGGTAAAGGCTACGAGAAAAGTGGCTGATAGTACCTTGAAATTCATTCTGCACCTCGAAAGTTGTGGGCAAACTCCAATAAATCGATTTTACTCGCCACGCAAGGCCCGCTCCTGCCTCCAGCACATTCGCATCGAATCGGCGCGCGTCGACATTCATAGGAAATAGCTGCAAAGGGCATACCTGAGGACCATTGGCAAAACTTGATCCACCTGAGAATATCTGCATAGGTCAAAGTAGGTAGAGTTTGGGCCTGAGAGTATCATCCATATAGGATGAACGAGCCTGAGATAATAATTTTACATGCGATACTGGTGTACTTAATTCGCAACGGTCATCGACGGTAACTTTAGGCCGAAATGAAGATTCAACAGTTTCCTCAAAACAGATGCTACATCTCGACGGCGAAAATACATCTCATAGGTATGACGGGCGGCAGCCGCAATCTCATCCAGTCGTTTGGGCGCGTGAAGCAACTCCTGAAGATATAGCGCAAATTCGTGAGGATTATCAGCAATAAGAATATTCTCTCCCGGTGTAAGATGCTCTACACCGCCGGCGCCAATCGTGGTGCAAAGAACAGGCATTCCGAAGGCCCAGGATTCGATAACTCGCGCGCGTCTGCCGGTGGCCCTGGTCGAGGCCACTACATGTAGATCATTCCTGCTGTATGCAGTTCGAATATCGTCGACAATACCTGAGAATCGCACCATCGGATAGGGTCGGGCCATCTCGTGAATTGCTTTGGTCATTGCGCTGTCCGGAGTCGAGCTGTTCGTAACTTCAAGCGTCATTCGAGAGAGCGTATCATGATTAAGCAATGGAAAAACCTTGGTGAAAAGAAATTCTAAAGAGGTATAGGTGGCGGGATTAGACCAAAAGCCAACGTGCATCAGGCGCAGCTTGCCATCTTTTCTGCGATCATTCGAAACTATTGGAATATCGCCGTCGATAATGCTGATCGGAAGATATGCGGCATGAGGCGCTTTCCACTCTTTGGTAATCCGCTTTGCGTCCGCAAGCGACACACATAGGACGAGTCCGCTCTTGCGTGCTATCTCCTGCTCCAACTTGGACACTCGCCGCAGAATGCGGTCCTCCCAGCCGTAGGGCTGACGCTGTTCAAGTTCTTGATCTATAGCGAAACATCGCGCATGATACTCTGACTCAATATCATGAAAAGCCCAGATGGTTCGCGCCGTGGGTAGACTAGGGACGACATTCGCCGTATTCAGGTGGTGAAATACATGGATAGCCGAGGCATCTTGTTGCATTCTTGCCTCAACTTCGCGCAGTAACAGATTGCGAGCCGGAAAAAGCTGCTGTAAAGTAAGTCCCCGCGGCCATCCGGCCCAGTATGCAGGACGGGCATAGCGCGGAGTCTTCACGTCGCGGGCATCAATCTCTGCATACTGGAGTTGCTTGAAATTCCCGCGAGGCAAAGACAAAAGGTTATCACTTTTCCGAATATTAATATACTCAACCCTGCAGCCAAGGTCAAGAAACGCCTGTATCTCCGAGCAGATCGTCAGGCCAGGTCCATTGACGTTGGGGGATGGAGGCCTTGAGTCTGCGTATATATGCACGCGTTGCGGAGCTTCAACGGCTATTTCGTTTCTATTCATGAAACTGTATCCCTTATTATCATTATAACCAGCTGGCGCGAAACAGTTCTGCTTCTGAATGAAGAGTTACAAATAAGTAACGATTTATTTAACTGCCCCAAACGCAAAAAAGCCATGCCGTGATGGCATGGCTTTTCTGCTTGGAATTAATTGCCGGCGATCACCTAATCTCCCACACAGTCACCCGTGCAGTACCATCGGCCCAGCGAGGCTTAACTTCCGTGTTCGGGATGGGAACGGGTGATCCCTCGCAGTATGGTCACCGGCAAACTTGATGGCGCTTGGCGGGTGGTTGCCCGCAGCCTCTCCGCGACGTCTAGTTTGTCCCGGATGGTTTCTCCCGGGCCGAGTAGGAACGCGAATTGCAATCTGGCGCCAAAAACTTGCCCGCGCGTGCTTGTTTTTGAAGCACGCGCCAGGTACGAAATTGATTGGAGTTACAAGGCTTGCAAAGAAGAGCATCCGCCTTACTGCGCGGAGTTAATTCTATGGACAAGCCGAACGGGCGATTAGTACTGGTAAGCTTCACGCATTACTGCGCTTTCACGCCCAGCCTATCAACCAGATGGTCTTTCTGGGCCCTTCAGGGAGATCTCATCTTGGAGCGTGCTTCCCGCTTATATGCATTCAGCGGTTATCACAACCGAACTTCGCTACCCAGCCGTGCCCTTGGCAGGACAACTGGAACACAAGAGGTTCGTCCATCCCGGTCCTCTCGTACTAAGGACAGC
>JBKQPC010000027.1:0-142954 GCA_052145195.1 Occallatibacter sp.
CAGAAGAGTGTAGGCCGAGAGCAGGCTGTGCAGAAGGCAGACATTTTTGGAAATCTGGAAAAACCGTCCGAAGCGTCTATCCCGCACGGCGAAAATGCCTTATTCTCAATGCAAAGCGAGGAGAAGCAGTATATGGCCAAAGAAACATTGAGCGGCGCCAAACTGAAGAGAGTTCTGGAGGCGCTGGAAGGCAACTGGCATGCGGAGATGGAGGGCTACCATACCTACCTGACGCTGGCCGACCGGGACCCGGAGCCGGTACGCTCTCAAGTGTTGCGCCACCTGGCTCAGGCCGAGCTGGAACACGCCGCGTTGTGGAAGGGGCGCATCGAGGAGTTGGGCGGAGCGGAGCCGGTCTACCATGGCAGTCCCGCGGGCGAAGCCAACTCGCTGGCCAACCGCGCCGGCGGCGTGCGCATGGCCTTGCGGCGCCTGGAGATCGAGGAAAGCCGCGACATCGCCAGGTACGGAACCCAGTTGAAGGAATTGGGCGACCAGGAATCCATCGCCATACTCGAGCACGTCATCGAGGACGAAAAAGACCACCACCGCGAACTGGGTTCGCTCATACGTGGCCACTACCATGCTCCTCCGGGCGCGCCCAGGATCGATCCCAAGGGAGTTCTGGAGGAGCTGCTGGCCAAGCGCAGCCAGGGGCGCAAGCAGCCGGGAAGCTGGATCGGCGACGCCATCTACGGCGTCAACGACGGCCTGGGCGCCATCTTCGGCATTGTCAGCGGCGTAGCCGGAGCCACGGCGGGCAATCCCGCCGCCCAGCACACCTATGTGCTGCTGGCCGGCCTCTCCGGCATGATCGCCTCGGCCCTCTCCATGGGATCCGGCGCGTATCTTGCCGCCAAGAGCGAACGCGAAATCTACGACGCCGAGATCGCCCGCGAGCGCGAGGCTATCCAGATGAACGGCCCCGAGGCCCGCGAACTGCTCTCGCTCTATTACCAGGTGAAGGGCTTGCCCGAAGAAGACGCCCTTAACATGGTCAACCACATTGCCAACGACCCCGAGCAGTTGCTCCGCGCGCTGGCCTCGGAGCGGCTGGGCGCCAGCGAGGAGGCGCTGGCCAATCCGCTGGTCTCCGCCGCATCGGGCGCGCTCTCGACGGCCGTCGGCGCGGCCATTCCCATCATTCCCTTCTTCTTCATGAATGGAATCAAAGCGGTTATCGCCGCTGCCGTGATCTCTCTGGCCGCCCACTTCGCCGTCGGCGCCGCCAAGTCGCTTATCACCGTCCGCAGTTGGTGGTCCTCCGGCTTAGAGATGACCGCAGTTGGCGCACTGGAAGGAGCGGTCACTTACGGCATCGGCATTCTGCTTGGCAAGGGAGGAATTTAGGAACTCAGCCGCCAAATGCCTTATACAATATGTTTGTTCTACTCAACGGGTGCAAGCACATTTTCCAATGAGAAAAGGTGTGCATATGCGCCTCAGTTGGGGCCATGGGGTAGTTTCTACTTGACGAGAACGCCCGTGTGGAAATTCTGAGTGATTCTGCCTGTCGACTGCAAGATGGTGTACCTTTCCTACTTCCGCGTGCTTTTTACCGCCTTCTTGATAGGATTTGCGGCGGCCGCGCCGATTGGCCCTGTCAACATGATGGCAATCCGCCGTGGCGTGGCTGGCGGCTGGCGGCATTCCCTTGCCTGCGCTATCGGCGCGGTCCTCGCCGATATGACTCTCTTCTCTCTGGCTCTCCTCGGCGGGCATTACCTCCTTCCCGGTTTGTCCAACCCGAAAATTCAGGCTATTCTGGAGGCCATCGGCGCAATCGTCCTGCTTCCAATGGGGATTCACTTTGTCAAGCTCGCCGTTGGGGATCCTCGCCGGAGTTACCGCAACGCTATCCGGCGCTGGCGCGGTTCCATCCCTGCGCATCTAATCGTCGAAGCCGCAAAAGCATTTGCGCTGACCATCTTCAATCCCATATCCATCTTTTACTGGGCTGGCGTTACCTCCAGTTGGCTTCCGTTTGCCTACTCAGTCCTGGGCCCCATGGCGCCTGCATGGGGACTATTGATGGTCGGCGCCGGACTGATTGCCTGGTTTACCGCGCTCATTATCGCCGTTCGCTCCATTCCCCACCGCGTTGGAGCACTCTTCTTCCGCCTCGCCAACGGAACTATGGGTATCATCTTTCTCAGTTGCGCGATGTTCTGCGCAATCGTACTTTTCAAACATTTTCCGCACTGAAAAGCTGTCTGCCTGCACGCGCCGCGGTTCCTATAGAATGAGAGTTACTTTCGCCTCCAGGAGATGGACTACTCCGTGCTGAAAAAGAATATTTGCCTGCTTGCTTTCGCTGTAACTCTGCTTCCCAGCATCCCTGTCACGAGTCAAACCGCTGCCGACATCGTTATTGAGCGCAATGTGGCGATGCAGACGCGCGATGGCGTGACGCTGCGCGCCGACATTTACCGGCCAGCCGTCAACGGACCGTTTTTCGTGCTGCTACAACGGACGCCCTACAACAAAGACAACACCGCCGTCTTTGCCCGCATGGCTGTTGCGCGCGGCTACATGGTGGTTGCGCAGGATGCGCGCGGGAGGTTTGCCTCCGAGGGCGAGTGGTACCCCTTCAAGCACGAAATCGACGATGGCTATGACGCCGTGGAGTGGGCGGCCGCGCTGCCTCGCTCCAACGGCAAGGTGGGCATGTTCAGCGGCTCCTATGTAGGCGCGACGCAGTTGCTGGCGGCCATTAGTCATCCGCCCCACCTGGCCGGAATCTGCCCAGTTGTTACTGCCAGTAACTACCACGAAAACTGGACTTATCAGGGCGGCGCATTCGAACAGTGGTTCAACGAATCGTGGGCCTCGTCACTGGCGCAGGATTCCTTCAACCGCAGCGTCCGGCAACACACGAATGCATTGATCGGCAGCACGGTTTTGCCCTTGAGTCACTACCCGCTCATCAACATCATGCTTGCTCTGGATGGCCCCGGCTTGACTCACTCCCTGGCGCCCTACTATATCGATTGGCTCGATCATCCCACTTACGACAGCTACTGGAAACAGTGGTCGATTGAAGAGAACTACGACAAGATTCAGGTTCCCGCACTGACCGTCGCTGCCTGGTACGACATTTTTCAAGACGGCTCGCTGCGCAATTACATGGGCATGAAGGCCCACGCCGGCACGGAAGCGGCGCGCAATGGCCAGCAACTTATGGTCGCCATCGGCGGCCACTCCGGCTGGGGCCGCACCATGGGCGAGGTTGATTTCGGCCCCGACGCTCCCTTTGACGAGAACGAGATTACGCTCGATTGGTACGACTACCTCTTCCTGGGCAAGCAGAATCAGTTCGCCAACGGCAAGCCGGTGAAAATCTTCGTGATGGGCGAAAACAAGTGGCGCGATGAAGACGCCTGGCCGCTGGAACGGGCAAAGCAGACGCGGCTACCACTTCATTCAAAAGGTGATGCCAGCTCTTCGGTTGGCAAAGCGAACTCCGCATTCGGCACAGGATGGCTTGGCCCGCTCTTCATTGATCATGAAGCGTCAAGCGATACGTTTGTTTACGATCCGGCCAATCCCGTGCCCACCGTCGGCGGACCTCTCTGCTGCGACGCAATCCACCTTGCTCCCGGCCCGCGCGATCAGAAGGAAGTTGAGAGCCGTCCAGATGTACTCGTTTATTCCACTGCGCCTCTGGAGCAGGATTTAGAAGTTACAGGCCCTGTAACTCTTGACTTATATGCCATCTCTTCGGCCGCGGACACGGACTTTACCGCCAAGTTAGTCGATGTGTGGCCCAATGGATTTGCGCAGAATCTAACTGAGGGTATCCTTCGCGCCAGTTATCGCGAATCGACTTTGGAGGCCAAGCCCATCGTTCCCGGAAAGGTCTACGAATACAAGATTGATCTATGGTCCACGAGCAATGTTTTTCTAAAAGGTCACCGCATCCGCCTGGAAGTGAGCAGCAGCAATTTTCCGCGCTTTGACCGCAACCTGAATACCGGCAAGTCCGCCAGCACGAGCGCAACCTTTGTGAAGGCGACCAACACCATCCTTCACGACCCCGCGCATCCCTCCGCATTAATTTTGCCTGTGGTGCCAAGATAGCAGCAGAAAGTCTTAAGTCAGAGTGAGTGATAAGCTCCGTGCCCCATCCATTCCGCGTTTTTCTGCGGAATGGGCGGGAAGCCACAAGAGCTACTAACGGGTATCTCGTTGATTAGCTGACCTGCTAACTCGCTAAAAGCTCTTTTGCCGCTTTTCGCCCCAGGCGAATGCAGTCCGGAATCCCGATGCCGTCGTAAGCGTTGCCGGCTAGCTTCAGTCCGGGCAGTGCGGCGACGCGAGCGGCAATGCGCTGCATGCGTTCCTGGTGACCGACGGCGTACTGGGCCATGGCCCGTGGCCAGCGCGAGACCTGGGCGTACTCCGGTGTTGCGTCCAGAGGCAGAATCTTTTCGCCGAGAATCTCGCTCAGTTCGCGGCGTACAGTGGCCAGAAGAACCTCGTCCGGAGTGGCGATCAGTGTCTCGTTTTTCATCCCTCCCAGAAAAGCGCGCAACACTACTTTGCCTGTCGGTGTGCGCCCCAGAAATTTGCGATGAACAAAGGTGCAGGCCAGCATCGATCGGCCTTCCACGACCGGAACCAGAAAACCGAATCCGTCGGGCAGACGGCCCAGCTGAGTCTCGTCGTAAATTAAATTGACGGTAATCGACGAAGAGTAAGGAATCGCCCTCAGCTCCTCGGCCAACTGCGGGTCAATCCGGCCCAGCAGCTCAGCGGCTGCCCATGCGGGCACGGCCATGATAACCGCGTCGTAGATTTCAGTTTCACCGCTGGCTACAATCTTCCAGCCATCGGCTGATTTTTCCAGGCCGCTGACCGGCGTGGAGAGGCGCACCGAGGCCGGATCAAGCCGCGCGGCCAGGGCGTCGACCATCTGGTTCATGCCGCCGCGCATCGCGGTGAAGATAGAGCGTCTGGCCGGCACAACGCCAGTTACATTCGCTGGGCACGAAGCCCTCGCTGAACGCGCAGTCTTCTTTGCCGCATCCTTGATCCGGGCGCGCATCTTGCGGTGTGCGGCCAGCATGCCGCGGGTGAGCGAGCCGTATTCTTCTTCCATCTCCACCAGGCGCGGCAGTACGGTGCGGGCGCTCAGTTGCGCGGAGTCGCCGCCAAAAATTCCGCTCAGCAACGGATCGGCCAGCCGGTCGACAGCCTCGCGGCCAAAGTGCCGCTCCACAAGCGCGGCAATAGATTCGTCCGGTTGCCCGGTGGGTCGTGGCGGAATCAGCAGTTCCAACCCCATGCGAATCTTGGTCGGCAGGCTGAAGAGGCGGGTGAGCACCGTGGGAATCAGCTTCGTGGGCACCAGGAACATTAGCCCGTCAGGCAGTGGAACCAGCCGGTTACGCACCACAATGTACGTTTTGCGGTCAGCATCGTTTGAGGGCATCAGCTCGGCGCCCAGGCCCAACTCGCGGCAAAGTTCGGCGGCCGCCGGCTTCTCAGTCAAAAAAGAATCCGGGCCGCGCTCCAGCACCGCTCCGTCCACGATCTGCGAAGATAAAGACCCGCCCAGCCTGTTGCGCGACTCAAAGAGCGTGTACTCGACTTTGTTGCCGGCCCCGCGCGCCTGCTCCAGCTCATAAGC
Organism: Occallatibacter sp.; assembly: GCA_052145195.1. Taxonomy (GTDB): domain Bacteria; phylum Acidobacteriota; class Terriglobia; order Terriglobales; family Acidobacteriaceae; genus Telmatobacter. The sequence goes on from JBKQPC010000027.1 coordinate 5,633, forward strand.
CGCCGCCAGCCCCGCAATCCCGCCGCCAATGATTGCCGTCCGCATGGTTATCATCATTCCACATTCCGCCGGGCCAGCTATAACACCGGAACGTGTAACGCCGGGCGGCAGGTGGCCCGGTCATCAGCCCCGAAGAATCACCATGAACCATGTGAAGCTGTGCCCCGTTCATCGCGGCTTTATCGCGATGAGCGGGAGGGTGGTCCATGTCTGACCAACCAAAATCTAGGTGCCTCGGGTCCCGCTTTTAGGATCTGGGATTCGAACCAGGATTTAGCAGTTAGCTCTTCGCAAAGGCTGCGGCGTGGCTTTCCAACTCCGGGTCCCAGTGCTTGGGCTGATAGATGCAGCAGGGCTCCTGGGCCAGGGGGTCGCCGGTGACGGCGTAGGCGCGAGCCCGGGAGCCGCCGCAGATCTCCTTGTACTCGCAGGCGCCGCATTTGCCCTCCAGCTTGCTGGTGTCGCGCAAAGACTTGAAAATAGGCGCGTTGCGGTAGATCTCGCTCAGCGGGGTCTCGCGGATGTTGCCCGCGTGGATGGGCAGAAAGCCGCTGGGGTAGACGTTGCCCACGTGGGAGACGAACAGGAAGCCCTTGCCGTCGTTGACGCGGCGCGTGGCCCAACTGGCGGTGCGGGTTTTGGCGTCGCGGGTGGGAGCGCCGGGCTCATAGACCATGGCGGCGTGCTTGGCGATGCCCGGATGGCCGTGACCGATTTTGCGCTCTTCCAGGTTGTGTTGCAGCAGGTAGCGGCGGTAGTGCATGGCCTCGGTGGTCTTGATCTGGAAGTTGACCCGCTGCGATAGTTCGTAGATTTGCCCAAAAATACGCTCAAATTGGTGTGCGTCGAGTAGGTCATCTAATTGCCCGCGTCCCACCGGAACCAGGAAGAAAACATTCCACATCACGATGGCCATTTTCTCGAAAAGGGCGCATAAACCATCCAAATCGTGGGCGTTGTGGCGGCTGATGGTAGTGTGCACCTGGATGGGGATGCCCGCCTCGTTGGCCCATTCAATGGCCTGGATAGTGCGCGCATAAGCACCGGGAAGTCCGCGGAAAGTGTCGTGAATCTGCGGGTTAGAGCCGTCCAGCGAGATGCCGAGCCGCACCAAACCGGCTTCCTTTAACTTGAAAATCGCCTCGCGGGTGAGCAGGGGGGTGGCCGAGGGGGTCAGCGCCACCTGGACGCCTTTGTCGGCGGCGTAGCGGATCAGTTCAAAGACATCGGCGCGCTTCAAAGGGTCTCCGCCGGTGAAGACGAAAATTGGCACGCCCATGGCGGCAATTTGGTCAATCAGAGCCTTGCCTTCGGCGTTGGTGAGCTCGTCGGGGTGGGCGATGGGCTGGGCGGCGGCGCGGCAGTGCTTGCAGGCCAGGTCGCAGGACTGGGTGACCTCCCAGATGGCCAGGAAAGGGGTTTCGTCAAAGTTGAGTCCGCCACGGGCGGGGATGTTGTGCATCGGTTGCATGAAACCTCCAGCGGAATCGGTGCGTCGAGGCCGGGAAGCTTGGCCTGCGCCGGGGAATCGAGCTGACTTACGTCATTAAAGTAAACCAAGACTCTGCCGATTAGATGATTTAACTCGGAAAGGAGACCGTGTTGTAAGGCTACAGCAGAACCTCCTGACAGCGAAACCGCTCTGAAGCCCAACGATTCGACACCAGAAGAGCAGTTGTGGGGCCTATCTGGATGTGATTTGGAACACATTATTTGAGTCAATGGAGGGATTCACAATTTACTGCTGGACAAATTCCCGAAAAAGGCGCACAATTCCCACTCTATTGATTGATTTTCCTGGAGTCGGCGCTTTTTTCATAAACACATTGGTTTCCGGCGTACCGGGAGCTAGAGTTTATGTGGCCCAATCGTGATTTATCTTGCGTTGCGTTGCACGATCAAGCGCCGCGAGCCGATGAGAGTCTACTCATCATTTGCCGCACTTCCAGGAGATTCCTATGGCTACAGTCCTCAAGCCAGGTTGGAGCAAACCCTCCACCATTCTTTTTGCCGCTGAGATTCCCGCCAACGAAAAGGCATTTTCCTTTGCTTTGGCGCAAGCCATTGAGTTTGGCGCTGAGCTGATTCTTTTTCATGCCTACGATACGCTGGTGGTGTCGGCGTTGGAGAGTTCTAGCGTTCTTTACTATGATGCCGCCGCCGCGGCACGCGACGAGATGGAGTATCTGGAGCCGATGGCTGAACGCGCCCGTGATGAGGGCGTGGAATGCGAGACGGTGGTGCGGCCGGGGCTGGCCGCCGACCAGATTCTGACATACCAGCGCGAGCGGAAGATTGATCGCATCGTCATGGGCACCCACTCGCCCGGGCCTATCGGCAAGCTGCTGATCGGCTCGGTGGCGGAGGCTGTGCTGCGCAAGGCCTCAGTGCCGGTCTTTATCGTCGGTCCGGAGGTTGTGAATTGCGCGGACAACAATTTTGCCATCAGGACCATCCTGTGCGGGGTCAGCCTGCACGAAACCAGTTCCATGGTTGCAGGTTTTGCGGCTGAACTGGCCGCGGGACACAACGCGCGCCTGGTTTTACAGCATGTAATCCGGCCTCAGGAACGGCATGATGTTCTGGCTGGCCGAGAAATCTATCAGATCGAGAATCGGCTGGTCTCGCTGGTTCCGGTAGCACTTCGGCGCAGAATCGCGGTGCAGCCGATGGTGGCGCTGGGCGACCCGACTGAGGAACTACTCAACCAAAGCTGTGCGCAGCCGGCTGACCTGATCGTGTTGGGCGCGCAGGGCGCATCGGCCTTTGCCGCCGTGGCCCGTCTCGGTGTGGTGTACAAGGTGCTGGCCCACGCGTGCTGTCCTGTGATGACGCTCTCGCCGGTGGTGCTGGCAGCCAGCGGCGCAAAGATCGCGATGGTCCACTCAGACGAAGTCTTTCTGGCGGGGGTATTTTAGAAGTTGCGTGGCGGAGGCGGAAGATTCATCTATTCCGTCTTTACGCGCAAGCGATGGCGCAACCTCAGAAAAGGCTTTTCCAGCAGGAAATAGGATCCCAGTGCGGCCGCGGCTACAAACAACAGGTTCTGCGGAAACGCATTGAACCAAGCGCCGGAATTCCGGTTAAGAAATAACTGTTGCCACAGATAGAGCGAATAGCTGAGAACACCGATGAATGCAATCGGCTTCCAGTTAAAGACTCGTCCCATCCAATCACGAGAACAATAAACGCTGCGGTGGATGAGGATTGCAAGACTCACATTCACAACTGAGGTGCCGAAAACCGAGACCAACGTGTAGCCCATGTAGCGATTGATTAATAGGATTAGCGCCACCAATCCTAGTGAATAAGCAGGCTGAAAGAGCCGCATATACCATTTTTTTTCTTCAAGCCAGCCGCCAACCATCGCCAACAGGCAACCCGTTGCTAAACAGTCGGCGACCATGGGGAATAATTCCAGGCCGTAATAGGGAGTTCCCCTCAGGAACAGCCAGCCGGCCAGGCGCGCGACGGGACCGAAAAGAATAACTCCAGCTACGATCCAACCTGCCCGCCGGGGCAGCAACAGTACAAAGGTACACGGCCAAATCAGGTAAAACTGCTCTTCGACGGAGAGCGACCACAGATGGCCCACCGGCCATGACCTGTTGGGGAGATAGTTCATTGTGTAGGTAGCGGCGTGCCAGATATCCGCAGCTTGTACATGAGTAACACCAGCCCACGACAGCAGGCAAACGCAGGCGATGAATGCATATGCGGCCGGAAACAGCCGCAATGCCCTGCGCGCGTAGAAGAGCCAAAGGGAAACACGCGCCCGTTTTTCATATTCCAAAAGCAGCAGGCGCGTAATCAGATAGCCAGAGATGACGAAAAAGACCACAACCCCAAGGTGGGCGTAGTCCCCAATGCCCAAATCCAGTTTCCAAAAGCCGCGCGTTCCATTGAGATGGCCCAGCAGAACAAGAGCAATTGAAAAGGCGCGCAGCCCATCGAGAGAGGGCAAATGGCCGGAACTGGTGAATTTCTTCTGGGGCAAAAGCGGCACAGAAGCAGGAGAGAAGCTCACGCAATACTCTTTCTGAATGCCTGTCGTTCACTGGTCAGGGTGAACATATGAAAGATGATAATGCACACCCAGATGAAAAGCGATGGAATCGCCGGCCCTGCCCGGAGTATACTGACAGCAAGGCGGCGGGCGTAGAGCCTGACCGGCCACAAGTGAGGTGCGTCTTCCGCAGTGACTATGATTCACTGACATACGAGGTTCCAGCCTCGGGGACTTCCCGTTGGCGCGCGGTGGTTCGTGTGCTGCGAAGTCCCATGGATTCGATGAGTTGCGCCCTCATTCCTGCCTCCTGTGCCCTCTGCGGCTCCCTTCTGCCGCATCTCAGTCACGCGCCTATCTGTGATGTTTGCTGGACGGAGTTTCCCGTGCAGAGCGGAGAACTGTGCGCGCGCTGCGGCGACTCTCTAGACGCGCCGGTGATGGCGGGGCCGTCGAGCTCCGGGCAGTGCCGGGCCTGCCGAATGGCGCCGCCGACCTTTGTGCGGGCGGTGGCTTATGGGCCGTATCAGGACCGCATGAAGGCGGCCATCCATGCGCTCAAATATGACCGGCTGCACGCAGCGGCTCGCGGGCTAGGCGGGATGCTCGCCGAAGCGATTGCCAAACTGGCGGATGAGGCGCCGGCGGAAATGCTGGTGGTTCCTGTGCCGCTGCACCGATCGAAGTATGCCGAGCGCGGCTTCAACCAGGCTCGCTCACTGGCTGTAGCCGCACTAGCGGCGCTTGGCAAGTCGCATCCGGAATGGCAGCTGACGCTGGCCTCGAGAACATTGATGCGGCAGCGTGCGACCGAAAGCCAGGCAGGCCTGACGCCGCGCCAGCGGCGACTGAATGTGCGCGGAGCGTTCGAGGTCTCCGATCCGGCCGCGGTCACACTGAAGCACATTTTGATCATCGACGACATTATGACTACAGGCGCGACGGCTCGCGCCGCGGCCCTCGCGCTCACTCGAGCCGGCGCGGCCTCTGTGTGGGTTGCTACGCTGGCCAGGGCGAGCCGCTTATACGCAAGCCGCCGAGGTTCTTCCGCAGGGTTCGGCGATGCGGAGGAGAATTTTAGTTCAGCCGGCACATCGCCGGAAGAAGCTTTAGTACGGGACAGCATTGATTCATCGCACGAGCAATCATCTTTTTGACGAGGGTAAAAGGATGTCGCTGGGAAAAGCCATGATTCACGCACGCAAGCAGAAATCCATCGCCAGGGCCGCGGCGCTGGCAGGCGAGAAGACGACGGTCCATTCCGCGCACATCCTGCAGATGCCGGTGCTGGTGCTGAACGCCTCCTATGAGCCGATCAACATCTGCGGCGCACGGCGCGCGTTGGTGCTGGTGCTCAAGGGAGTTGCGCGCACCGAGGAGGAGCATGGGCTGATTCTTCATGCGCAGAGAAGCCGCATTCCCATGCCCTCGGTGATACGGCTGCTGGAGTACCGGCGCATCCCTTACCAGACGCGCGCTCTCTCGCGCAAAAATATTCTGCTGCGCGACCGCAACACCTGCCAGTACTGCGGCGAGACCATGTCGCCCGCCGATTTAACGCTGGATCACGTGGTTCCCCGCTCGCGCGGCGGCAGCTCGACGTGGGAGAATCTGGTGGCCTGCTGCCACCCCTGCAACCGTCACAAAGGCAACCGCATGTTGAGCGAGATCGACGACATGATTCTGCTGCGCGACCCGCGGCCATTCTCGCTGCATACCAGCCGGCAGATTATGCGCATGCTGGGCCGCGCCGACGACCGTTGGCGGAAATATCTTTTTTATTGAGGGAGCTGATTGTAGTCGGTGTACTTGATGGTGTCGCGGATGTGCACATTCTGTGCCATGTGGGCGGAGCCGGCGCTGAAGTGCAGTACGCCCTCGGCTTTGATATAGACGGGAAACCAGTAGCGGCCATCGACCTGCTGCCGCCAGGTCATGAAGGGCGGATGCAGGTCATGTTTGTGCTTGCGCGTGCCGTTAGGAACCATGCGGCCGTTGGTCACCACAATTTGCAGGCCGGTCGCGTCAACCTCGATGCGGCCATCGAAATAGCGATGATTCTTTTCGATAACTTTGGGAGCCACATCGAAGACGTAGCAGTTCACCTCATCCACCTTTTGCCGGCCCACGTACTTCACATTGTATTTGCCGATCTCCTCGGTGGTGAGGACAAAGGGATAGATGCTCTGGATGTCCTCGAGGTCGGAGGGCGACATCTGCACCCGCTGCAGGGTGCTCTCTGGAGCGTAGACAGCTTTCTCATATCGTTTGCCGGTGGGGTCGAAGATGACGTCGTCCACTTCGTAGTACTCGCCGTCTACCTTATTGTCGTCGTCGATAGTCTGCACGCGGGCGGCACGGCGCCAGTTATAGTGGTCCAGCGCCGTTTGGAACTCGCTCTCTTTGGCGGCAAATTGGCGGATGATCTCTTCCGGGGCGATGGCCGGCGCGCTGATGTCCATTTGGCCAAAGACGGCGTCGAGCGGCATGGGAGTAAAGCTGTCCTTGTTCTGCGCCACTGCGGTCAAGGCGCATCCGGCAGCCAGCAGCAATGCCAAAGACCATCGATTGAGCATGGTTTCTCCTATTCATAAGATAAGATGCCGGCAGATTGCAGCCGGTTGCTGCGCACAATCCGTAAAATAGCCTTAGATGGCATTTACAGAACAATACGATGTGGCGGTGGTGGGCGCGGGACACGCGGGGTGCGAGGCGGCGATGGCGGCGGCGCGCATGGGGCTCAAAGTCGCGCTCATCACCATGAACCTGGACCTGATTGCGCAGATGAGCTGCAATCCGGCGGTGGGCGGCGTGGCAAAGGGACACCTGGTGCGCGAGGTGGACGCGCTGGGCGGGGTGATGGGCGAGGTGGCCGACGCGGTGGGGATTCAGTTCCGGCTGCTGAATGCATCGCGCGGGCCGGCGGTGTGGAGTCCGCGAGCGCAGTGCGACAAGCAGTTATATCGAGTAAGGATGCGCGAGGCGCTGGAAGGGCAGGCGGGGTTGCATATTCGGCAGGCGGAGGTTGTGGGGCTGATTGTGGAGGAGGATTCTAGTCAGGGGTCATCATCCCAGGTCCCAAATTCGGGACCTGGGGCACCCATATTCACACCGCGCAGACGGGTTCTGGGGCTGAAGTTGCGCGACGGGCGGCGGCTGATGGCCGGGGCCACGATTATCACTACCGGCACGTTTCTGAATGGTCTGATTCACATTGGCGAGGAGCAGTATCCAGCGGGGCGGAGCGGTGAGCCGGCCTCGGTTTTGTTGGGCGAGGCGCTACGGGCGCTGGGGCTGCGGACGTGCCGATTGAAGACAGGCACGCCGCCACGGCTTGACGGGCGGACGATTCGCTGGGAGGCTTTTGAGGAACAGGCGGGAGACGCGGAGCCGACGCCCTTCAGCTTCCGGACTAAAAAAATTGTGCAGCCGCAGATCAGTTGCCACATCGCCTTTACGACACCAGAGACGTTGCGCATTATTCGCGCGAATGTGCATCGCTCGGCAATGTATTCGGGGCAGATCGCGGGGGTGGGGCCGCGCTATTGCCCATCGATAGAGGACAAGATCGTCAAGTTCCCCGACAAGACGCAGCACCAGTTTTTTCTGGAGCCGGAGGGGCTGCACACGCACGAGGTTTACGTGAACGGAATGTCCACCTCGCTTCCGATGGAGGTGCAGTGGGAGATTGTGCATTCGATTCCGGGGCTGGAAGATGCGGAGATGCTCAGGCCGGGTTACGCCATTGAATACGACAGTGTGGACGCGACGGAGTTGGACCGCACGCTGCGCGTGAAGCTCTTCTCGGGCCTTTACCTTGCGGGACAAATCAATGGAACAAGTGGCTATGAAGAGGCGGCCTGCCAGGGAATTATGGCTGGGATTAACGCGGCGTTGTGGCTCAAGGGCGAGCCGCCGTTTACGCTGGACCGCAGCGAGGGCTACACCGGCGTGCTGATCGACGATTTGATCTCGATAGGGACGAATGAGCCGTACAGAATGTTCACCTCGCGGGCGGAGTTCCGGCTGCACCTGCGCATTGACAACGCTGATCGGCGGCTGACCCCGCACGGACGGAGGCTGGGGCTGATCGACGACGCTGCGTGGGCGGAGTACGAGCGAAAACAGGCGCGAATGGCTGCTCTGGAACGGCTGCTGGTTAGCCACAAGGTGGATGGCGATAGGCTGCGTGCGGCAGGGATGGACGAGCTGACTGGTACGGCTGGCCTCACGTGGGCGCAACTGCTGAAGCGGCCGGAGGTAGGCATCGAGGCGGTTTTGGGAATGATGCGGGAGGAGCTGGCTGCCGAGCCGCTGCTGGCGGAGATGATTGCTCAACCCGATCAAGCTCCCGAATCGCGAGCGGCGCTGCGCAACGAGGCTCGGGCCGTGGAGACGGAGATCAAGTTTGCCGGCTACCTGGAGCAGCAGAAAAAATCCATTGCCAAGCTGAAGGCCGCCGAGGGGGTTGCGATTCCGGAGTGGCTGGATTATGGCGTCATCAGCGGGCTATCGCGGGAGATGCGCGAGAAACTGGAGCGGGTGCGCCCAGTGACCATCGGGCAGGCCAGCCGCATTCCGGGTGTGACGCCGGCGGCGCTGGGACTGGTGCATGTATCGATCCGGCTGCAAGGGGCGAAGCAAGTGGCAGGGTAGCAAGCGGGGAAGTTGCTCAGGCCTCATAATCCTGGGGCAGATCGCTGAGTTGGAACTGCTGCACCAGACTCTCCAGATTTCCGGCAGTGCTCAGTAGTTCGCAGGACGCCGCTACTACGAACTCGGCACTATTGGCGCTTTGCTGGGCGCTGTTTGCAACCTTGCACATGGTGTTGCTCACGGCATCGGCCGCGGCTGATTCATCGCGTGCTGCCTGGGCAATTTCGTTCACCCGCCCCTTCACTTCAACCACCAGCGCGGCGATGCGGTCGAAGGTGTTGCTGAGGCCGGAGATGGCTTCGGCTCCCTTGGTGGCACTGGCACAAGCGGCTTGAATGCCGTTAGCTGCCTGCCCGGTCTCCTCGGTGATGCCGCTGACCAGCGCGGCCACCTGCTTGGTTGCCTGCGCGGTGCGTTCGGCCAGGCGGCGCACTTCTCCGGCGACCACTGCAAAGCCACGTCCATGCTCTCCGGCGCGGGCGGCTTCAATGGAGGCATTGAGAGCCAGCAGGTTGGTTCCAGCGGCTATTTCGTTGATGACACCAACGATGGAACCAATCTGTCTGGTTCGCTCACTCAGCGTGGCCACGCGACTGGCGCTCTGCTGGGTATCCTGGGAGAGTTCCCGAATCAAGGTAACTGCGGAGGCAACCTGATCGTTTCCCTGCAGGGCGGCATCGGCGGCAGCGCGCGCATGTTCCGATGCTTCGGTGGTGTGGGTGGAAGTATTGGCGATGTCGCGGGAGAGCTGGGCCACGGCGGCAGATGCATCCTCTGCGCACTTGTGCTGCTCAACCAGGCTGGTGACCGAGCCCTTGGCAATACCGCGAATTTCGCCGGATTTGGCGGTGGTGGCTGCGGAACTGTCGCGTACCTCGAGCAGAGCATGGCGCAGCCGCAGCACAAACTGATTGAAGCTCGCGGCAAGGGCGCCGATTTCGTCGTTATGTTCCGTCTCCAGAAGCATATTCAGGTCGGCCGCGACAAGCCGCTCGGACAGTTTGCCGACCGGGCGCAGCACCAGCCGGTTGAGAAGAAATATCTGGATCACAATGATCAGAGTGACCATCAGCAACGTTCCCGCGGCTGGCAGGCTCATGATGGTTAATTCCTGCTTCAATACATCAGATGTGGGATAGGCGGTCAGCATGGTATATCCCCAGGCCGGGTAGGCTTCCCGGTGTATTGTCCAACCCTGCGGGTGAGTGAGCAGCCGCGCCAGTTCTTCGTCGGAGATCTGCTTGCCATGAACCAGGACCGCACCGGATGGCTTGAGCAGGGCCACAAAGCCGTGGTCCATAATCCTTGCTTTTTCGATATTCCTGCTGAGCGCGCTGATCGAATCAAGCCGGAAGCCGGTATACCAGGCGCCTACCAATTTTCCTGTGCTATCCAGCATGGGCACATAGCTGGTGGTATAGGGCACGCCCAGAATGTCTACTACGCCACTGAAGGGATGGCCCTGGCTGAGCGCAGCATAGGCCTTGCCCTGAGGATCGAGCGGGGTACCCACGGCACGCGAGCCATCCGGCTTGAGCACGTTTGTGGAGACGCGGATAAAGTTGCTGCCGTCCCATGCAAACAGAGTCGCCGTGCCTCCTGCCAGCGCCTTCACATGGTCCACCATGGCAAAGTTCAGCACCTGGGATTCAGCCCCCAGGTGCAGATCGGGAACGGTTTTACCCGCGATGGTGACAGATTCCTTGAGCGATGGCATTCCCTTGAGTCTTCCCTGGTCCTCAAGAATCAGCATGGAGCTGTCGACTTGCGCCCGCGAGAGTTGGTCAATGGTGGCGATGCGCTCGATGGCTTCGGTCGATTGTGCGGCTGCGGTCTGCGCTGCCTCGCGATTAATCCACCGGGAAGCGATGACCACGGCTACTCCAGCGCAGAGCGTACAGGTGATGCCCACCACAGCAAGGGTGGAAACGACCAGACGCGTCGCAAGTGACATGTGTTTCATAAGAGAAAGAACTTCCTTCCCTCGCTTCCGGCTACAAAACGGAGCAGCAGGAGCAGATTACAGTCCCAGGAAGGTTATCGGCGGGGAAGGGGGACACTTGAAGTCAGCTGGAGGTAAGAGCAGGTCGTAAGCTCGCACGCGGGAAAGGCCGGCTGATTTGAGGGGTGTGCGGAAAGCGCTCTACTGAGTGCCTTTATCACTTTTGCCGATAAACGGAATGTGGAAGGGCATTTCGGCGTTGGACTGCTTTTTGGACTTGGGACTGGTGTTCTCGGGGAGCCTGGTGCGCTGGGAGTTGATGCACATCCAGCCGCCGCGGGCGCGCTCGAAGACGTGAGTGAAGACGCCCTTTTCGTCCACCTGGGCGGAGCCGGCCTTGTGGTGCATCACGTAAGTGCCGTTGGCCACCGCAATGTCGCCCAGCATGCGCACGGTGATCACCTTCTGCTCGAGATGGAGGGTCTTGTCCTCTCCTGTAATCAATTGAGCCAATTGCTGGTTGCGTGTGGTGATGTCACCGCCGGCGGAAACGTCCACGAACAGGGGGGAGAGCACCAGTTCGAGGGCGTACTGGTCGCGCACGTTGATGGCGTTGGACCAGGCGTCTTCGATCTTCTGGAAATCGCGAATCGCCGGGCTTTCCGCCGAAGTGACGGGGGGCAGAGGCGCTACCGGAGCCGGCGCCGGATTCTGAGCTACGACAGAGCAGAACGAGAGCAGGAAAACAAAAAAGCCGGCCACAAGACGGGTCATACGCACCATGAACTCCACTTCAGGGATCAGGGTTCGGGGATCAGGGGTTAATTGCCGTAGTTGCGGCTGCTCTTGGGGGAGGAGCCTGTTCCCGATTTCTTATCCCCTGTTCCCTATCTACTGATAATAGCTCTTAGACTTGGCAGGCCGGATGTGGAGAGCGTAAAAAAAGCAACAGAATGCCTAAAAGCCATCTCATAAATCCCAATTAGTCCATGTAAAAAGACCCTCAGGGGCTAAAGCCTGCACATTTAATGGCAATTTGCAGCACGACTAAAGTCGTGCCCTTTCAAAACCTGCTTATGAGATGGCTTCTAGTTCAGTGACTGCAAGTGTTCGGGATCGTGAAGGGTGACCAGGGAGTCTTCTATGGAGATCCATCCCTCCTTGCGGAACTGGCCCAGGGTACGAGTGACGGTTTCTCGAGTGGTGCAGGCCATGGAGGCCATTTCTTCGTGTGTGAGCAGGAGCGGAAAGCGGAATACGCCTCCATCGAGGTGTTCGCCGATTTGGTGGGCCAGCTCAAGGAGCAGGCGTCCCAGGCGGGCGGCGACGGTCTCGGCCAGGGCGATACGGCAGGCGTCCTGCAGGGCGAAGCGGTACTCCTGGCAGATGCACTGGACGGCACGCATCTGCGCTTCTTTATGGGAGCGCAGGAAGGTTTGGAATCGCTCGCGCTCGACTGGACGGAGCTGGGCGGCGGTGAGCGTTTCAGCCGAAACCTCGTAGACGCCGTGGGAGAGAACTGCGTACAGGCCCAGCATGGAGCCCGGTCCGGCTACACGGACGATCATCTGGCGATCCTGAAGATGCCCGGCGGTCAGTTTGAGATAGCCGCCGCAGATCAGGTAAAGGCAGCGCGCATCCTCGCCCTGGGTGAAGAGGGAAGATTGCGCGGGAAGGGAGACGGTGCTGGTGGCTAGCTCAAGATCGGCCAGTACAGCGCTGCCCAGGGAGCAGAACCAGCCGGGGCGGCGATTGGAGCAGGCCGCGCATCCCACCGGAACCTGCCGTGCGATGTGCTTCTGTTTCGTTTGCGCTGCTGCCGAGTTCTCTGTGTGCGCCATGGTCTTGTCCGGTCCGCCGCCGGTCCAATCTCTCCATCCCGTTTGTTGACTCGCACCCAGCACACTCTGCAAGGGCTGATCCGAGATGAAGATGCCCTGGCCTCCTGGGGAAGAGACACTTACCTAAAATAAGTTTGCCGGAGCCGCAGCCGCTATGGATGTGATGGGCCTCACGTCTATGCAAGATCCCAATCGCCGGGGATTCTTTCCTATATGCTTCCTTTGATGCATACGTTTCCACCGTTTCTAGAGGGTGTGTATGTCAACGATTGAGCAAGAACAGAAGCCGGTAAGAATTTGAACGGCAAAGATTTGCTCAACTAGCCACAAAATCAATCTGCGAAGGCGTAGGTGTACTGTTTTGAACAGTCGCCAAGCCCTCGTTTTGTTCTTCTGCCGAGAGGGTAGACCCTTTCATCCCGGTATTGCTGGTTTCGGGGGTGGGACGTGTGGCTGCCGAGACGGTTGGATTTGCTCATCTGAGTAGGGTAAATAAGCGCAAATTGGAATCCACGTCACTTTGGGAAAGGAAATCTAAGCCGGGATTTCCTCCTCTCACACATGTGACGTATGTCACCGCTAGCCATTATTATGTTGACGTAATCTTCCGGCAATGAAGTGATGCTCCGCACAAAGAGCACCTTCAGCAGCAGTGTTACCGACACCGCTAGCGCCGGAGCGGCATTTCCGAGTGGAATTCGCCGTTTTGAGTGGCCGAACGCCGGTATGATCGGCTGCAGAAGTGGCTTAGAGAGCACACGAGGCGGAAATCGATGCATAGACATGGGCCTGTCACGCAATTGCCAATTGGTGCGGCTCCGGGCAAGATGCCGGGACTGCAAGCTTGTTTGATGTTGATGATGGGCGCAGGCATGTTATGCGTCCCTGTGCTGGCGGCTCCGGCGCCCGCCGATAAGACGGCCACAGCGCAGGTCAAGGATACCAATCCCGCGAATTATGTGGGCAGCGAAACCTGCGCCACTTGCCACGACGAGGTGTCCAAGAAGTTCGCCGAGAATCCTCACAACAAGATAGCCTTGCAACATGGCAAAACCGGGGCAACCTGCGAGAGTTGCCACGGCGCGGGCAAGGCGCACGTTGAAGGCGGCGGCGACATCACCAAGATCTTCGACCCTGCCAAGGCCACGCCCAAAGAGGCGTCCGCCAATTGTCTGGGCTGCCACGCGGGAGCGCATCCCAACTTCGACCGCTCTCCTCATGCCAAGGCCGGCGTCAGTTGCATCAGTTGCCACGACATTCACGCCGGTAAGGAAGAGCCGCTGCTGAAAGCCTCGCAGCCCACGCTGTGCTTCCAGTGCCACAACGACGTGAAGCCGTTTTTCGACATGCCCTTCCATCACAAGGTGAATGAAGGCCTGGTCAAGTGCGGCGACTGTCATGATGCGCACGGCACCTTCGGGAACAACAACGTGAAATCCACGGCCGATCAGAATGCGATCTGCACCAAGTGCCACATGGAGAATCGCGGACCGTTCGTATATGAGCATCCCGCGGTCAAGGCGGAAGGCTGCCTGGCTTGCCACACTCCGCACGGATCTCAGAACGCCCGGCTGTTGAATATGCCCACGATCAACACGCTGTGCAACCAGTGCCATAGCCCGGTCGCGGCCGGCACGGTTCACGGTGTGAACGCAGGATCAGCCGAGTTGCAGCCCTGCATTGACTGCCACACCATGATTCATGGCTCCAATATCGACCCGTATTTCAAGAGGTAAAGGAGTTGCGCCGCGCCCTCCGGAAGCACTGGATGGCGCGGCGCATATTTCGTGCAAGTTCGGTTCACGAGTTCAAGATTTTTGATTTCAGCAACAATGTTTTTCGAAGTGAGGCTTCATATGACGAAGGTAGGCTGGTTTTCACGGCTGTCCAATCAACAGACCTCTTCCGTAAGGATGCGGCGCATCGCCGGGGGCTTAGGAGCTGCCATTATCCTGATGATGACGGGTATCGTTGCCGCCCAGATTCCTGCACCCAGTGAGCCGATGGCCATCCCGCAGGGATATACGTCCCATCAGACCGTGGACATCGGCGGGCACATTGCCGACATCAAGGGCAGCGGAGCCATGTACGACACGCTGATCAATCAGCAGTCCGGGCCGCGCCTGATGGGCGGGACCTTTGAATTACGCGCGCTGCCGACCAACAAGCACACTCAGATCGATTTACTCCATGCCATGGCCAGCGGTTTCGGCGGCGATCCGTACAACTTCGCCAAGCTGGACTTTTCCAAGGGCAAGATCTACGAGTTCTCGGGGACCTTCCGCCGCGACCGTCAGTACTCCGACTACGACCTGTTGGGCAACCCGAATATCACCACCGGGCAGACGATTCCCATCGGGCTCTCCACCGCGCCATCCAACACGCTGGTCTGGCCACAGGTTAATCATTCGGCGGTGATGTTCAACACGGTGCGCCGCATGACGGACACCAATCTCACCATCTATCCGCTCTCCAAGGTGACCTTCCGCGCGGGGTACTCGCAGAATATCTTCCAGGGCCCGAGCCTGAGCCCCAGCTATACCATCGCCAAGTACAACGCGCTGCTCCAAGAGTATCAACGCAACAGCACCGACGAATTCACGGCAGGGGTCGATTGGAAGCCCGTGCAGGGCACTAAGCTGAGCTTTGATGAGGAGATCACCCACTTCAAGACAGGCTCCTACATTACGCTGGACCCGAACGGGTTCCTGGTGCAGGAGGCGGACGGAACAAAGGCCTACCTGGGCAACTGGGACAGCCAGACCGCCTACGGCATCGCTGGCTGCAATACGGCAAGCATGGGCGGCCCTCCCGCATACACCAACGGAACCACTTACACCATCCTCTCTCCGGCGCAAAACGGCGGCCTGCCGATCATCAATCCGGCATGCGATGTAGTGACCAGCTACATGCGCTCGGAGCCCACGCGCATTCTGACGCCCACGGAGACCTTCCGCTTGCAAAGCTCAAGCATCAAGAACGTCACCATGAACGGCGATTTGAATTACACCAAGGCCAACATGAACCTGCCCAACTACTACGAGAACTTCCAGGGCCTTGATGGGGCAGCTCGCTCGATGACGTACACCGCCAACGCCAGCGGAAATCGTGCGGTTGTCGCCGGAGACTATGGCATCGTCTGGCAGGCGACCAGGACGGTCAGCCTCTCCTATCAGCTTAATTACTCCGATGTGCACCAGCCCGGAACGGCCACCTTCACGGGTCTTACCACCCTCTCGACACCCGCGGCACCGAATCAAACCATCAACTACCCAGGCGCACTGACCACGACCACCGCGGCCAATAACACAGCGACAATATCGGGAGCTTCCTACGTCAATCAGCCCCTGCCGTCCTTTTTTGGCCAGAAGTTCCTGACCAACAACCTGACCGGAAGCTGGGATGCTACGTCGCGGGCCAAACTCTCGCTCACCTATCGCTACCGCACACACACCATCGCCCAGGGCTTTCCCAATAACGCTCCCATTCCCGCGGCTGTTGGCGGCCCGGATTGCTCTGGAAGCGCAACAGGCGTAACTTGTACAGGCGGAACCGTATCCATCAACGAAAACGGTGGAATCTTCAATGCCGCCCTGCGCCCAGCTAACCATTGGGACCTCAATGGCACGGTCGAGGTGCTCTACGACGACAACGCATTCACCCCGGTTGGTCCGCGTCAAACCAAGCACTACAGAGTGCATACCATTTACAAGCCCAGGCCCTGGGCGACATTCTCGGGCGCCTATAACGACCTGGAGCGGCATAACAACACCAACAACCAGCTCGTGAACGAGGCATCTACCTCGTACTACGGTCCGCTCAATCATGTCGATCACAGCCGGGTAGTGAGCTTTGGAACGGTACTGGCGCCGAATGAGCACTATGGGCTGGACTTCAATTACGCCTATAGCGATGTGTATGCGTCCACCAACATCTGTTATCTAAGCGGCGGCACGGCCACCTTGCCCGGCGCTGCCCCGGCTCCAGGCTCCATCCCCACCTCCGTCACTCAGACGGGTAATGTCTACGCAAATGGCGTCTGCAACTATAATGTGGGGCACTCCGGCCCGCCTGTTTTGGGGGACTGGTTTGGTCGCGACTTCATGGATGCTCCTACGCAATTTGTGTCGGCGGCTCTGCGTCTCTCTCCGATTGACAAATTTCACTCCAGCATCGGCTATCGCATCAGCGATGTGAACGGCACGAGGTTCTTCAACGATGCCCGCGACGTCAACGGCTCGCTGGTCTCTAAGTATCAGACGCCATTCGTGAATCTTGCATGGACGATCCATCCCGGATTGATTTGGAAGGCTGAGTACAATTACTACGGCTACGGCGAGGGCGGTTCCTCCGGCTCGCAGTACTGCAGCACTTCAACCACTGCGACATCAGCACCTGTTCTTTGCAACACTTTCGCTCCAACCTATCCGACCGGTGTAACCGAACCGACATCCGGGCTGACCGCGCCGCGGACCTTCCATGCGAATAACGTTACTTTTTCAATGCATTACGCATTCTGACAAGGCAGGGCTCTAATCAACGGCGCAGTTCCCGAATGCAAGGGACTGCGCCGTTTCATGTAAGATGTTCGATATTGCATCCCGGCTGCAACCAGAGCGACTCTTTTCTACCGGAAGGGTTGTAGTATAAGGAAGAAAACTCCCGGCAATTGCTTCTCTCGCGCAATCTGGCCGGCAAAAACTCAAGGAGGCTGCAAATGATAAAGATGATTCGAACCATGATGGTGTTAGCCGTTGTGACGTCTCTGGCCGGCGCGGTGAGCTTTGCCCAGTCAGGCGGCGAAGCGACCTACAAAGCCAAGTGTGCAATGTGCCACGGAGCCACTGGCACGCCCAGCGCCGGAATGGCGAAGTCGATGGGCATCAAAGCCGCCTCCGATTCCAGCATCAAGGCGCTCTCTGCTGCCGAGATGATTGCCGCCGTCAAGAACGGCAAGGGCAAGATGAAGCCGGTCGCGGGACTCAGCGAAGCGCAGATCAAGGACGTGGTGACATTCTATAGCGGCTTGCGTAAGCTGAACCCGCAGCCATTGCCGCCCGGCCAGTAAGGGCCGCAACCGAACGCGACAGGCCCGCCCTGGAGCGAAATACGATAAGTGTGCCCAAAGCAACGACTCTCCAGGGATGATTACCCCGGAAAATAATCCCCCTGTACAATGCTTTTCAGGGCGCCGTATTCGCGTTTCGCGCTCGGCGGCGGGCCGTTTTTATAGTGTGGGGTGATAAAGTGCCAGTGTTGCAAAAATTCCGTGAAGGCTGGGTGCGTCCAGCGCTCTTTTTCGGCAACAATCCCATCAGCCTGGCCGGGGGGGCGATCACCACTGCCGCCGGCGTGACCATGATCGGTTATTGGCTGGTTGAACTCTACGGCCGGCCTAATGACAACCCCTACCTCGGAATTATTTTCTTTCTGCTTCTGCCCGCTCTGTTTATCGCTGGATTGATTCTGATTCCATTGGGCCTGTTTCTGCGACGCAGAAAACTGCAGCAGGCCGGACAGATTCCGGCCGAATTTCCCAAAATAGATTTCAACGACCGGATCTTTCGCCGCGGCGTGGACATCGTGATGGCGGCCACCATCGTGAACCTTCTGGTGGTTTTAGTGGCCAGCTATCGCGGCTCGGCATACATGGACTCGCCGCAATTCTGCGGCCAGAGCTGTCACGTGATGCACCCGGAGTACACGGCCTACAAGATATCCGCGCATTCTCATGTGGATTGCGTAGCCTGCCACATCGGTACGGGCGTGGCAGCGTACTTTTCCGCCAAGGTGAACGGGACCAAACAGCTACTTGAGGTAACGTTTGATCGCTACCCCACGCCGATTCCATCGCCGGTCGAAAGCCTGCGCCCGGCGCGCTATACCTGCGAGGGCTGCCACACCCCGGCCCGGTTTATCGGTGAAAAACTTTTAGTCAAGTCCAGCTTTGCCGACGACGAACAGAACACCGAGACCCAGTCGGTGGTGGTGCTGCACCTGGGCGGGAGGGATTCGCTCTCTCATCTGACGGGGATACACGGGGTTCACCTGGGGCACATCGAGTATGTCGCCACCGACCCAACCCGGACATCGATCCCGTGGGTGCAGAGGCGGAACGACGACGGGACGGAGACCGTGTATGCCACTGCCGCGGCGGGAAACGGAGTGCCGCAGGGCGAACGGCGGGTGATGGACTGTATCGACTGCCACAACCGCGCGGCGCACACCTTTGTGACTGCGGAAGACGCGCTCAACCGGGCCATGGCCGAGGGCGCGGTAAGTCCTGATCTGCCCTGGGTGCACAAGAAGGGCCTGGAGCTGCTCAAGGCGAATTACTCGAGCGAAGCCGAGGCGCGTGCCCAGATTCCCGTGCAGCTTGAAACCTTCTATCGCACCGAGCATCCCGAGGTTCTGGCCGCCAAGGCTGCGCTGGTCAAGTTGGCGGGCGACCAACTGGTGATTCTCTATAGCCAGAATGTCTTTCCGTTTATGAAGGTGACCTGGGGAACGCATCCCAACCACATCGGCCACATGAGCTATCCAGGCTGCTTCCGCTGCCACGATGGCGAGCACGCGGCCAAGGGCGGCGCCAGCATTACCCAGGACTGTTCGGCATGCCACAACCTGCTGGTGGTGGATGAGGCCAAGCCCAAGGTGCTCGCTGATCTCGGTATACAGTAGAATGCCCACAAAAAAGCAGGAAGATAACGGGCGGCTTTGATGGCTGCCCGTTTTTCCGCGCAGGCAACCGCCATGACGTGGTAGGCTGGCCTTTCAGTTCGAAGGAGTTCACCTCATGCAATCCGGCCAGCCCATTCACTTCAATCTTGTTGCCGCGGCCCACGCCGCTATGATCGAGCATGGTTTTCAGCCGGATTATCCCGCCGGAACCGACAAAGAACTGGCCGCTCTTCAGGCTCATCCAGAATTGCCCGCCGCCCCGGGCGCTCAGGACCTTCGCAATCTGCTCTGGTCCTCGATTGACAACGATACCTCCAAGGATTTGGACCAGATCGAGTGGACCGAGCAGTTGCCCGATGGTCGTATTCGCGTTCTAGTTGGCGTGGCCGATGTGGATGCGCGCGTTCACATCGGCTCGATCATCGACGGCCATGCCAAGAGTGAGACCACCTCGGTCTATACCGGCGTCAAGGTTTTTCCCATGCTGCCCTCAGAGCTTTCAGAGGGCATTACCTCACTGAACGAAAATGAAGACCGCGTGGCGGGAGTGATCGAGTTCTCGGTGGACCAGGCGGGAACGACGTCGGATGGGAAGACTTATCGCGCGCTGGTTCGGAATCATGCGCAACTGGCCTATAACAGCGTGGGTGCGTGGCTGGAGGGACGAGGTCCGGCGCCGGCCAAGGTGGCAGCCAGCGCCGATCTGGCTGCGCAGTTGAAACTGCAAGACACGGCTGCCCAGCGCATGGTTGGCGGGCGCTTTCAGCACGGAGCGCTGGACCTGGAGACCATCGAGACCCGCCCGGTGATGCTGGACCAAGAGGCGGTGGAGATTGCGAAACTGGAAAAGAACCGCGCCACCTCGCTGATTGAAGAGTTCATGGTGGCGGCTAACGGCGTCATTGCCCGCACCTTTGAAGACGCTGGCGTAGCCTCCATCCGCCGCATCGTGCGCACACCCAAGCGCTGGGACCGCATCGTCGAGGTAGCCGCGGGACTGGGCACAAAGCTGCCCGCCGAACCCGACTCCAAGGCTCTCAACGACTTTCTTCTGGCGCAAAAGAAGAAGGACCCCGACCACTTTCCGGACCTCTCGCTAACCGTGATCAAACTGATGGGCCCCGGCGAGTACGTGCTGGTGAAGCCCAACGAGGTCTCGCCCGGCCACTTTGGCCTGGCCGTGCAGGACTACACTCATTCGACCGCACCCAATCGCCGCTTCCCGGATATGGTAACGCAGCGGCTGATGAAGGCCTTGCTGGCCAAGACGCCACAGCCCTACTCCGAAGGCGACCTCAACGCCATCGCGGTTCACTGCACGCTGATGGAAGACAACGCCCGCAAGGTGGAGCGCGAGATGGAGAAGCGCATCGCCGCCGTGGTGCTGCAGAAGCGCATCGGGCAAAGTTTCCCGGCCATCGTTACCGGCGTGAACAACTACGGCGTTTTTGTCCGCACCCTCGACCCGCACGTGGATGGCATGGTTGTCAGCGGCGGCAAGGGGCTGGATGTGGGCGATAAGGTGACCGTGAAGCTGGTCTCCACCGATCCGCAGCGCGGCTTTATTGATTTTGCGGTGTGAGGAAACGAGGCGTGCTTCGAGCTTATGGGCCGCCTACATTCCCGCTGGCCCTTGCACCAACCCGATCAAGTGGTCTTCAGGGTCGGTAAAGCCGGCGATGATGCCGCCGTCGGGGAGGGGGTGAGGACCGAAAGCCTTCGTGCCTCCTTTGCTCTCGATAAGGGCCAGCGCGGCGACGATATCCGGAACCGCGACATAAAACGTGACATGCCCGGTGTGCTGTTCACGCGCGCCAATGCCTCCGTTGATGCCAGAGCCCGGCTTGACGAGCGAATACCAGTCTTCAACTGGGGTGATCTCCCAGTTGAAGACGCTCGTGTAGAACTCCTCCAGCAGCTTCTGGTCACGACCAAGAATCTCAAAGTGCGCGACCGGATGGGGCATTTAGTGCGGCCTCCTCGCAAATAGATATAAATGTCACTCTACACGTTCTTGATGAAATTAATCTAATGTAAATAAACGATGAATGAGATTATTTCTCAGCTTCCGCTCCGTATAGGCTCATTACACAGGCAAGATATTGCCTCCTTTGGCCGCGAAATTCCGTCTAAGTGAATAGCAGTCTCTGCGAACAAAGATTTGTTGCCCAGGATGCGTGTAGAGTGCCGCGCACGGAGAAGAGTGATTTATTCTAAGAAGTGGTCCTCCGGTTCGACTCGCTTTTTGCGTGAGCCGCCCAAACGGATGCCGGCTCCACAAAAGGGGATTGAATGCGCGCAAGTTTCTTTTGGATTGCAGCTTTACTTTTCGCTGGAGTAGGCGTGCCGGTATTGCCTTACTGTGCGCTAGCGCAGGAAACGAGTTCCGGGATGACAGACGTTGCGGAGCTTCCCGAAGCCCCACAGGCACAGCAAACTCCCGCCGCCGGGCAAAGCCAGGCCACGCCGCCTACGGCTCCGCAGGCCGCACCGGCGCCAACTGGAGCCACGCAGGGCGGTTCCAGCTCGCAAGCGCCCCCGCAACAACCAGGCACGGAACAAAGTCTGCATGACCAGGCAGGAGAACAGTTGAAGGCAGAGGAGAAGCAGCGGGTATGGGGTGTCATGGCGACCTTCAACACTACCCGAATCAAGGACGCGCTTCCTCTCTCTCCGGGGCAGAAATTCCAGCTCTCCTTCAGGAGCATCATCGATCCGTGGGCTTTTACCCTGTCAGCAACTGTGGCAGGTATCGCCCAGGCCCACGGCTCCGAGCCAGAATGGGGACAGGGGATGCAGGGCTACGCGAAGAAATTCGGCGCCGGATATACCGATTACTCTATGGGCAATTTCTTCGGCAATGCATTGTTGCCGTCTCTTTTGCATGAAGATCCGCGTTACTATCAGAAGGGCAGCGGTCCTGTCGTCACCCGCGTTCTATGGGCGGCGGCGAGCGGTGTATGGTGCAAGCGCGACAAAGGCGGATGGGGGCCGAGCTACGGCAATATTATCGGCAACCTGATTGGCTCCTCCATCGCCAGGTCATATTACCCTGCTTCAGAACGTACTGTCGGTGACACCATCAGAGACGGGATGACCGTAACCTACGAAGGGATCATAGGGCCTGAAGTCATTGAGTTCTGGCCGGATCTGGTGCGCCATCACAGGCGCAAACAGGCCGAGAAAGCAGCCCGGAAGGCCGCGCGGAGCGCTGATTCCGCTCACTAACTATCGGCGGGTTTCACTCGCCTACGACGATTCTCTGCCCTACGACGATTCTCTGCAAGGAGTTGTCTACATGCCGGGCTAAGATTCTCGTGCATCACCATCAGCCCGTGTGAAAATGCTGGTTGCGCGACACTACCCCTTCAACTGACAATAGACTGGGTAGGCAAGTATTTCCAGCGGACCGTCCGGGAACGGCTCCACAATTGGTGAATCGATGCATTCAGGTTATCGACGTATTCCGGCAATATTCGTTATGTGCATTGCCCTACTGGCATTGCGCTCCCATCTTTTTTCGCAGGAACCGCGCCCCGACCAGGCAATTGCCGCCGCTGAGCTTCCTCAGGCTCCGCAGCCGCAGTTCGAGCTTGCAGCGGCCGGCTTGGTTGCAGGGCAGGCCCCGTCTGCTCCCGGCCAGCCTGCTCCTCCGCCGGCCCAGGATACTGCCGCTCCGCCGCAATCCTCAAGCGCCAGCGGGTCTTCGCCGCAGCATCAACCGGAGCAAAATTCGCAGGGTGATGCAATCGGCCAGCAAACCAAGCGCATCCTCGGCATCATACCCAACTTTCGCGCTATCAGCGTCGACGTAAAACTTCCGCCCGAGACCATCAAAGAAAAGTTCATGGACGCCACCGAGGATTCGTTCGATTACTCCGCCATCTTCACCCCGGCGGTCATCGCGGCCTACAACATGGGCGTGCGCACAACTCCCGAATTTCATCAGGGAGCAGCCGGCTACGCCCGCTACTTTTGGCATTCGGCCGTCGACCAAACCAGCGAAAACTACATGGTCGAGTTTATTTTTCCCACCTTCACCCACGAAGACGCGCGCTACTATACCCTCGGCCGCGGCGGATTCTTCAAACGCACAGGCTATGCCCTCAGCCGCGCCGTCATTACCCGCTCAAACTCCGGAGCTGCAGTCTTGAACATCAGCGAGATCATCGGCGCTGGCGCCTCCGCGGGCATTTCGAATCTCTATTACCCTTCTGCCTCGCGGTCCCTTGCAAACACTGGAACCGAATGGGGTCTGGACGTCGCAATCGACGCAGGTACCTTTTGTTTCAGGGAGTTCTGGCCTGACATTAACCGCCACATCTTCCACAACAAGTTCGGCGAAGCCCCCGCGCAAAAGTAGCGCTTCGGCGTTTGGTATTCCGCCGTTTGCGCGTTACGCGTTTAGGCGTAAAAAAAGCGGCGCGCAATTGCATCTTGAGCGCGCCGCATAGAAAGATTAAGGCCTGGGAGAACGTCGGCCGTATTTCCGTTGCCGGTTATGGATAGACGCCGCGAATCCTCACAGCCTCTGCCACGCGCCCAATGCCCAGCATGTTGGCCGCAATGCGCATCGATACCTTGTGATCCAGATGGATCTTCAGGGTATCGGCGAACGAGGTCTTCATGATGCGTTCCAGCTTGGTGTAGACATCCTGCGCGTCCCAGAACAGATGCTGCTCATCCTGCACCCACTCGAAGTAGGAAACGGTAACGCCGCCGGCGTTGCACAGAATGTCGGGAATCACGAAGATGCCCTTGGCTTCCATAATTCTGTCAGCCTCAGGAGTGATCGGCCCGTTGGCTGCTTCAGCGATAATTTTGGTCTTCACCGCGGCTGCATTGTCGGCGTGGATAGCGTTTTCCAGCGCCGCAGGAACCAGGATGTCGCACTTCAGGGCCAGCAATTGGTCGGAAGTGATGGCCTCGGCGTTCTTGAAGCCGGCGACCCGTCCAGTCTTTTCCTTGTGCAGGAATAGGGCAGGAATGTCCAATCCGTTCTTGTTGTAGACGCCGCCGGTCGAATCGTTCACTGCCAGCACCTTTGCTCCGGCATTATGCAGCAGGTCCGCGGCAAACGAGCCGGCATTCCCAAAGCCCTGAATCACAACCGTAGAGCCCTTTAGCTGGATCTTCAGATGCGCACAGGCATGCTCAATGGTGTAAAAAGCACCGCGCGCGGTTGCATCGTTGCGCCCCAGCGATCCGCCCAGAGCGATCGGCTTTCCGGTTACTACGCCCGGAATCGTATATCCCTTGGTCATGCTGTAGGTGTCCATGATCCACGACATGGTTTGCGAATTGGTGTACACGTCCGGCGCGGGAATGTCTTGCTCCGGTCCGATGATAGGAAGAATTCCGGCGGTGTAACGCCGCGTCATGCGCTCCAGTTCGCCTTGCGTCATGTGTTTTGGATCGCATGTGATTCCACCCTTGCCGCCGCCGAACGGGATGTTCATCACCGCGCACTTCCATGTCATCCAGGTAGCCAGCGCCTTCACTTCATCCAGTGTCACTTGAGGGTGATAGCGAATGCCGCCCTTGGCGGGCCCGCGCGCCGTGCTGTGCTGCACACGATGTCCCTCAAAGCGGTGGATGCGCCCGTCTTCCATGCGCACCGGTATGCTGACCGTCAGAATACGTTCGGGATACTTGATCACTTCCCGAATATCGTTGTTGAGCCCCAGCGCGTTCGCTGCTGTATCGAAGTTCTCCAGCGCCACGGTGTAGGCGTTATCTGCAACTCTTGTTGTCGTCATTTTCTCTTCTTCCTCCTTGAACCGCACTCATCCACAAAACTTTTCTCGACAGGATCAACGGATCAGCCAGCAACCAATTCTGCCGGTGCATCTTGGCCCTGCATGTTTTTCATCGCGCGGTTGTAAACCGGCGCCAGCCAATTCCAATAAGCTTGCAAATGCCCGCGTGTCGCATCGAAGTACACCTTCTGCAGCTCGCGGGAGATCATTCCGATATTTCCATCTTTCACTGGATGATGATCGACCTGCGTAACGGGCGCAATACCGACCGCCGTCCCGGTGAAAAACAACTCATCGCAAACATACAGTTCGCTGCGGTCGATGGGGCGTTCCACAACTTCAAGGCCGAGTTCCCGGTGAGCCAGTTCCATCACTGCGTCGCGCGTAATGCCCTCCAATATGTTTTCGGTTACCGGCGGCGTAATCAGTTTTCCCTTGCGCACCATAAAGATGTTGCAGGCCGCGCCCTCTGCGACATGACCGCTCTCGTTCAGAAAGATGGCGTCGTCGAAACCGCAACGGTGGGCCTCGTCGCTGGCTAGAGCGCTATTCACATATGCCCCGCAGATCTTGCCGCGCGCCGGAATTGCGTTGTCGTCGATGCGCCGCCACGAACTCACGCCCGCATGCAGCCCTCGATCAGTGGGCAGGTAATCGCCAAAGGGAAGCGCGACCACCGCGAAGGAATCCTGATCGTCGTAGCTCACGCCGATCCGTTCCGCGCTCTTGTAGGCCAGCGGCCGGACGTAGACATTCGTACGAAACACGTTTCTGCGCATCAGCTCGAGGGTGATCTCGCTCAACTCCTCGGGCGACGGTGGAACGACAATTCGCAGGAAGCCGCAGTTCTGCTTCCAGCGCTGGTAGTGTTCCACGGGGCGCATCACAAACAGCTCCTGCTGCGCCTCGTCCCAATGCGCGCGAATCCCTTCAAAGACGCCTGTACCGTAATTCAGGGCATGCGTCAGAATTCCCACGCGCGCATCACCGAGGGGCATGTACTTCCCGTTGAAATACACAATCGTCTTTGGATCTACATTACTTTGCATGGCACAACTCCTGACTTGATTCGTTGTAAAGCTTCCGGCCACGCGCCAGCGCGCGCTTATTCAACTCCGTCCAGCGCGGATTCTTTACCAGACGCCGTAGTGCAGCGTCGATATTTGCCTCCTGTACTACTGCGGAGATCTCCAATAGCGCTCCCAGCATCACCATATTGCCGGCTCGTGAATCGCCCAGTTCGTCGGCCACGCGCGTGAAGGGACACGCCAGCACATGAACGCCGTTCTGCTCGCAATCCTCCGGAAAGGACTCCCCGTTGTAGAGGATCCATCCTCCCGGCTGCACGCTCTTGTAAAACTTCCTGAGCGAAGGTTCGTTCATCGCCACCAGCACATTGGGATTCGTCACCAGCGGCGAATCGATTACGTGCCTGCACAGGCGCACATGACAGTTGGAGGTGCCGGAGCGCATCTCCGGCCCATACGACGGCAGCCAGGAAACCTCCAGGCCCGCATCCAGCCCGGCCTCAGCAAGAACTTCGCCCAGCAGCAACACGCCTTGCCCGCCAAAGCCGGCAACCCGCACGCGAAGATCCAGGTCGGTCGCCGTTTCATCGCGCACAACCGGATTGCCTTTCGGCAGACTCTCGTTATCGACGCCAAGAATCTGCGGAATCCGATCAAGCGCCGGCGCGGGCTCAGGCAACGGACGCGGCTTCGACTCTTTGGTGCGATCTAGAATCACCTTGACCGGAAACGTTTTGGCTAAAACATCTCGCACCCAGTGCTGCGCATCGACCGGAGTCATCTTGAAGATCGTCGGGCAGGGCGCCAGCACCTCGATCAGCGAGAAGCCCAGACCGCGCACCTGGTTTTCCACGGCGCGCTTGATAGCGCGCGTTGCCAGCGCAATCTGCTTGTTATCTCCCAGGGCCACGCGCTCAATGTAGACTGGAGCCTCCAGAGTCGCCAGCAGTTCGCTCATGTGTAGCGGATATCCCTCGTTCTCCGCTTTTCGTCCAAACGGAGAGGTCGCGCTCTTCTGTCCCAGCAGGGATGTCGGCGCCAACTGTCCGCCGGTCATGCTGTAGATTGCGTTGTTCACGAAGATGATGGTGATATTCTCGCCGCGATTGGCCGCATGAAGTATCTCCGAGGTCCCGATCGCCGCCAAATCGCCATCGCCCTGATAGCCGATAACGATGCTCTCCGGCCTGCTCCGCCTCACCGCTGTGGCTACCGCGGGCGTGCGCCCGTGCGCGGCCGAGATATTGCCTACGTCGAAGTAGTTGTAAGTGAAAACGCCACAGCCTACCGGACCGATCAGAATCGTTCTGTCCTGGATGCCTAACTCGTCGATAGCCCGCGCCAGCATCTTATGCACCTGGCCGTGTCCGCATCCGGGACAAAAATGAGTCTGGTGTTGCAGCTCCTCTTTGCGCGTGAAGCGCTCGAAGAATGCTTTAGGCCTGGAGTGCGACACTTCGTATTCAGAAACCATCTCGTTAGACATTAGGACCTCCGCTCTTCTTAAATCTGCATTGCAGATAGAATTTGCCTCGCCTGATTTTTCACAATTTTCAGCACCTCTTCGTGCGACGGTACATTTCCACCAACGCGGCTGAAAAACTCCACCGGCCGCGCCCCATTCAGCGCCAGCCGCACATCTTCCACCATTTGTCCGTTGCTCATTTCCACCACCACGAAGACCCGCGCGCTGTTGGCCAGCCGTTGAAAATGTGCGGTAGGAAATGGAAACAGCGTAATCGGCCGCAGTACGCCAACCTTGAGGCCGAGATCGCGAGCCTCGGCAGCAACGGCCTTTAAAATCCGCGCTACGATCCCGTAGCCTGACAGCACAATCTCCGCGTCCTCGGTCCGCCACTCCTCGGCGCGCGCTTCGCTCTCCTGCGCGCGGCGATACTTCGACTCCAAATGGTTCTGGTGCGCCTCCAGCGCATCGCTGTCCAGAAACAGCGAGGTAATCAGATTGCCGCGTGTCGCCTCCGTTCCTGCAACGGCCCACTGCGGCTGTTGCGGTTCGAGGGCCGTCTGCGGAAACTCGACCGGCTCCATCATCTGTCCGATAAATCCATCGGCCAGCAGAACCACCGGGTTGCGATAGCGGTCTGCCAGTTCAAAGGCCAACGCGGTCAAATCCGCCATCTCCTGCACGCAATGCGGCGCCAGCACGATGGTCCGGTAGTTGCCGTGGCCGCCACCCTTCACAACCTGGTGATAGTCGCCCTGCTCTGCGTTAATGCTGCCCAAGCCCGGCCCGCCGCGCGTGATGTCCGCGATCACGCAGGGCAACTCCGCACCGGCCATGTAGCTTATGCCTTCCTGCATCAGGCTGATCCCCGGACCGCTTGATGCCGTCATCGCGCGCACCCCCGCGGACGACGCGCCATAGAGCATATTCATCGCCGCGACCTCGCTCTCCGCCTGCAGAAACACTCCGCCAGCCTGCGGCATATAGAGCGCCGCAGCCTCGGTAATCTCACTGGCAGGTGTAATGGGATAACCATAGAACGCCCGGCATCCGGCAAGGATCGCGCTCTTTACAATCGCTTCGTTTCCCTTCATCAGCTGCTTGCGCATTCGCTCGCTCCCGCAACGCATGTTTCCACGTCGCGCTCTTTGTTCACCATTCGCAAGACCGTAATCGCTCCCGGCTCAGGGCACACCATAAAACAAATGCCGCATCCCGTGCAGCCCGAGCCCGCATACGTTGCCGTGTGATAGCCGTAGTGATTCAACTGCTCACTGAGGGTGATCACTTTTGGCGGGCACGCTTCCACGCATAGCCCGCAGCCCTTGCACTCATCCACATCTACCCGCAGCACGCCACGGTCCTTCTTGTTCACATCCGCCATTTCAGCTCCTCTCCGGCAAGCCATGATCTTTCACGCAAGCACGGCTGCTGTCTTGCGCTCCATGTAATGCGAGCGCACCGCGAAATCTTCCAATTCACCCCTGAAATGCGGCTCGGCAATGGCGATCAGCGCCTCAGCGCGCTCACGCAAGGTCTTCCCATGCAGGTACGCAATGCCGTGCTCGGTTACCACGTAATGCACATCTGCGCGCGAAGTCACAACGCCCGCGCCTGGCTCCAGCACCGTCGCAATCCGCGAAACCGTTCCGTTCTTTGCCGTCGAAGGCAACGCGATGATCGGCACTCCACCCTTGGAGCGCGCCGCCCCGCGAATGAAATCCACTTGTCCGCCGAATCCGCTGTAAGGCTTGATTCCCAGAGAATCCGAGCACACCTGCCCCGTGAGGTCTATCTGCAACGCCGCGTTGATGGCAACCATCCTGTCGTTCTGTGCCACCACATATGGATCGTTAGTGTAGCAAATGGGACGAAACTCAAAGGCTGGGTTATCATCGATGTAATCGATGAGCCGCTGCGATCCTAGGATGAAGGCGATCACTGCTTTGCCGCGATGCAGAGACTTGCGCTCTCCGTTCAGCACGCCTGATTCCATCAGATCGATCACGCCATCCCCAACCAGTTCGCTGTGTATTCCCAGATCGCGTTTGTCTCCCAGACAGGCCAGCACGGCGTCGGGGATTCCGCCAATCCCGGTTTGCAGCGTTGCTCCATCGGGGATCAGCGAGGCGACATTTTCCGCTATTCTGCGGTGCATGGCGGTGAACGGCTCCGGATGCAGCTCCAGCAGCGGCCGCGATGTTTCCACAATTGCGGAGATGCGGCTCACGTGAATGGCCGTTTCCCCGTGGGTGCGCGGCATCCGCTCATTCACTTCGGCAATTGTCGTCCGCGCGCAGCGGGTAGCGTTCAAGGTGCAGTCTACGGTTGTTCCCAGGGTTACATATCCGTGATCATCCGGCGGCGAAACCTGCATCAGCACTACATCCAAAGGCATAGCACCGCTCGTAAACAATCCTTCAATTTCACCGAGGAAGATGGGCGTATAGTCGGCGCGTCCAGCGACGACTGCTTCGCGTACATTTTCGCCCAAAAACAATCCGCGATGGCGAAACACACCGTTGTACTCCTCTTTGGTGTAGTCCGCGTCTCCCAGAGTCTTCATATGAACGATTTCGACATTGCGCAGCTCCGGAGCTCGCGCCACCAGCGCGTCCACCAAGGGCGACGGTGTGCCGCACCCGGACTGGATCCATACACGGTCGCCGGAGCGAACTGTTTCCAGCGCCTGAGCGGCATCCATGCGCTTTTTCTTGTACTCTTCGCGCCAGTTCATTCCCGCTCGCCTCCGTATTCGCGCCCGCATCGGCCGCACATTTGCGATTCATTGTCCATGCCCATCACGGCCGATTATTGCTCCAACTTGCATTCGCACACAAATAAATTATGCGGGATTTCGGGAATATATTTCCACAAAACCCAAATCATTCTGAGCTTCGCCAAGGTGCGCGGCTGTGACGCGTGTCACTCTACTCATGAGTGCTAGATAGAAATATAACTGGAATTATGAGGCTTTCCGAATGTTAAGTATTATTGCTTAAATAATAAGAGTATTAACTATAAGTGCCACTAAATCTGCATAAGTGAAGCAACGGTAAACCGGCAAAAGTACATAAGAAATATATATACATATAACACATATAGAATCAATGCGATACGATGATATGTAACTTTAGATTGTTGGGTTGCATATGTATGTCTCAGGCAACCGCAACATATAGACGGATAATCCGGTATTCGAAGATATAAAAACGCAATATATTGTTATAACCCGAGGTAGGCAGATTCACATCGAGAATAATTGGTGTGTTATCGGACGCATAAGTAGAATGCGCTTTCTTTTCAACCTGCATTTACATACTCATAAATGGTTTCATCAATGAAAACATTCTTGTCGCTCTTGCTTTCCTAAGAAAACTGGATTCTAATTTTCTCGGATGAACAAGCGCATCCAATTCGCCGCAACCCACGAGACGCAAAGCTCTATGCCTGCGGTCAAGGCAGCTCTGATGCTGTCCGGATTCAGCGCAGTCATCGGCCAGATCGTGCTCATGCGCGAACTGATGGTCGTATTCTGCGGCAATGAAATTTCGCTGGGCATCATGCTTGCTATATGGCTCTTCTGGACAGCGGCAGGCAGTATTCTATGCAGCAGTCTTGCCCTGCGTGAAAACCGTGCGCGGCGAATGGTGGCTGTGCTCGAATGCCTGCTTGGTGTCATCCTGCCGCTTACAGCCTGGGCATTGTGTGCAAGCAAGAGTCTTTTTCAAACGGTGCCAGGCGAGCTTGTTGGGCCGGTCCAAATGCTGCTGGCGTCGCTGCTTTGCCTGAGCGTGTTTTGCGTTATTGCCGGTGCGCTGTTTGTAGCCTCGACGCGCATGTACTGCCAAGAGTGCGCGGTTGACGCGCGTACTGCAACCAGCGCGGCATATCTATTAGAGGCGGCCGGCTCCGGCTTAGGTGGAATCGTCGCCAGCTTTATGTTGCTGTGCTCCCTCGAGCCCATCCAGATTGCGTGTGTCGTACTGGTCCTGAACCTGTCAATGGCAATTATTCTGTTGTTGCGGATGAGTCGCAAGCAGATTAGTTTCACTGTGACAGTTGCAACGCTGCTGGCATTCATTCTTCTCGTTCGCGTTGCGCCATGGCTGAAAAACGACGCATTGGCGCTTGAGTGGCGCGGCTTGCATCTGCTCGCATCGCGAGACTCAATTTACGGAAATCTGGCGGTCGTGGAAACAGGCAACATCCGCAGCCTGTATGAGAACGGCCTTATACTTTCCAACTCCCCGGATGAGAGCGCCGCGGAAGAAGCGGTTCACTACGCACTGTTGGAGCATTCTGCGCCGCGGAAAATTCTTCTTATAGGCGGCGGAGCCAGCGATGCCATCGCGCAAGCTCTTCGGCATCCCACTGTTGAGCGCATCGACCTGGTTGAGTTGGATCCCGCGCTCATTGGTATGGCGCGACAATTCTATCCCTCTGAGTCTACTTCTCTCTTCTCCGATCCCAGGGTGCATCTGCATTACTCGGATGGCCGGGCCTATCTCAAGTCGGATCAAAACACATATGACGTAATTATCGTGAATGTGCCCGACCCACAGACAGCGCAGTTGAATAGGTTCTATACCGCCGAGTTCTTTCGTTCCGCGCGCGATCATCTGGCGCCGGGTGGCTTGCTGGCCCTTGAACTGCGCTCGTCAGAGGAGACAATCAGCCCCAACCTGGCGGAATTTCTGCGCTGCATTCATCACACACTCGCAGAAGTCTTTCCTAACATTGTGGCCATTCCAGGCGAGACGATCCACTTTTTTGCAGCGAGTCGCCCGGACGTTCTCACGGACGACCCGCATGTGCTGATTTCAAGGTTGCTCGAGCGCAACCTGAATACGCGGTACGTTCGCGAATACTTTATCCCTTACCGCATGATGCCCGATCGCATGGCGCAGGTGCGTGATCAGTTGCAGTCGCAGGCCACGACACAAGTTAATCGCGATTTCTCTCCCATAGCGTACTACTTCGATGTAGTGCTGTGGAGCGCGCAGTTCAACCCGGCCTATGCCGGCTGGTTGCAGGCTGTGCAACATGTGGATTATATGATTGTTTTCAGCGCTACTCTCATCGTCCTGTTGTCGATAGCGGCGCTTTTCGCGTTTGTTCCTGCTCGCGAGCAACGCACCCGTGCGGCGGCCGCCTGCTCCATGGCTGCGACGGGGTTTACGCTGATGACGCTGCAAATATTTATATTGCTTGCCTTCCAATCCATCTACGGCTACGTCTACCACCAGCTCGCCATTCTGATTGCTCTGTGCATGGCCGGAATTGCTTTTGGAAGCTGGCTGGGCATGCGCCACATTCGACGCGATCGCAGTTCCTCTTGTCGCGCCGTAGCGAGTACGCAGTTTCTTCTCGCCTTGTCTGTTCCTGTGTTGATGTTACTGATTAGCCTGCTTGCGAAACTTACCGGGATGACGGCAAACTGGCTGGCCGCGCAGTGTGTCTTTCCGGCGTTGGCCGCGTTTTGCGGAATGCTGGGTGGGTACCAGTTCCCCTTGGCAACGGAGGTTTATCTTCACGACGCCAGCAGACGCCGCGGACTTGGCATACTCTATGCCATCGACTTACTGGGCGGGAGCTTAGGCGCATTAGTGTTAAGTGGCTATCTTATCCCCGTCTTTGGATTCTGGAAGACCGCATGGCTTACGGCGGCGGTGAACCTGGCGCCGGCCCTTCTGGCCGCGAGAGCTTGCTTCCCACCCCTCGCAAAAAACATGAAGGGCGTATAGTCCATATTTCAGTAAAGCTGAAAATCTTCAAGCGTTCACGGCTTGTGCTCACCAAAGACCACCGCGGTGAAGCTGAAGATATCTGTATCCTCATCCATCCAGCAGGTGGAAGGCATGCCCGCCTTGCGGCAGGTCTGTTCAAGGAACGTATGCCGGTCCCATCGTTGTTCCACCGGCACCTGCGGAAGCAGAAGGCCCTCGCTGTCTCCGTTTTTCATCAGCAGTCCATGCTCGCCAACCTTGATCTGTTGAACATCTGTTACGCGTCGCAGAGGCGAGAGTACGGAAATTTCATACTCAAGTTTGGGCAGCTCCGATGTTGATACCGGCGGAAAACGCGGATCACGCATAGCGGCCAGCGTAGCCGTGTCGCGCACCGTGATATAGAGAGGCTTGGCGGCTGAAGTGTAGCCAATGCACCCGCGCAACTCGCCCGATTCTTTCAGAGTTGTGAAGGCGCCACGCTCCTGGTTCAGAGTGTTACTTGTGCTTGCGGGCGGTTCATACGGATTCTTTTCCTGAACCACATATTCCACTGACTTGCGCGCCAAGGCGAGCAACTCGCTTTTCTCCGCATCGCTCAGAGTAAAAGGAGTTTCTGCCACCTTTCCAGCATCAGCTTTTATAAATACGTCCGCGCTGTATCCAACCACGCGTGAATGGTCGCCCGTAACATCGCCTGAATTCTCGTACTTGAGCACATGCGCCTGGTTGGCTCCCATGCGCTCGGCGTAAATCATTGCGGCTACGATGGGCGCGCCGCCGCAGGCTTCCCATATCCGCGACTGAAAATTGCGTGACATGCTGAAGTAGTCCCACGCCTGCAGCGCATTGAGCGTCTTATGATCGATCTTCTCCGCTTCATCGTAGGTGTGGTAATGAGACAGATCAGAGCTGGCCAGAACGAGCGTTTCGCCGCCCTCTTTCTTGATCAGCTTTGCCAGAGCCACTCCCAGAGCGCGGCTGCTCTCATAACTCTGATCTCCCATGACGATGGGCACAACTTCAAAATTGCCCAGCACCTTTTGCAGCCAGGGCAGCTGAACCTCGACTGCGTGCTCGCCGCCTGCCGATGTGGGATCGTGTCCCTGGCTGGAAAACTTTATGGTCGAGCTCATCTTCACAAGCTCGCGCGCGAAGGCCTTGTCCACCGGCACGTTACCCAGCGGCGTAGCGTAGGCGTCGCCGTCATAGACGGAGGTGAAGTCGAAGGCTACGTAGTGGGTTGGCGCAATCACCACGACCCGCGCGTACTTGTGCCCCTTCAATTGGGCGTAAGTGTAGGCTGCCACGGGTCCGGAGTATTCATAGCCGGCGTGTGGCGCGACCACGGCAAGAATCGGATCGGTAACCTGCGGCTCAGATACCTTAGCCAGCAGACCGTCGATCATTGCAGAAAGTACCTTAGGGTCGGCCGGATAAAAACTTCCGGCAACGGCTGCTTGCCGCACCTTTTGTTGATCTCCCGCGCCGTCATGCTTGATCGGCGTAAACACCAGCAAGGCCAGAAGTGGCGCCGCCAGCCAAATGGCGCTTGGACCTAGGGCGAAGTTCATGTGCGAAACCTCCTCTGATTTCTCATGCGTGCCATACGCCAGGAATCGGCTGATGGCAGAACGGGCAACTATTCTTGCGGATCAGCACCTGGCTCGCGGTAAACCCCACGCGCTCCACCAGCATTTTGCGGCACTTGGGGCAGTAAGTGTTCTGCGACGGATGTCCCGGTACATTACCAATGTAAACGTAGTTCAGTCCCTCGGCGTCGGCAATCGCCTTGGCGCGTTCCAGAGTAGGCACCGGCGTGATGGGCAGGTTCTTCAACAGATATTCGGGATGAAACTGTGTGAAGTGCAGAGGCACATCCGCGCCCAGGTTTGCCTTGACCCATTGCGCCAGCCCGCGAAACTCCTCATCGCTGTCATTGAGCGTAGGCAACACCAGGTAGACGATCTCCGTCCACTTGCCCATCTTGCGCAGAGTGACCAGCGAGTCCAGCACCGGCTTCAATTGGCCAGTAACAACCTTGCTGTAGTACGACTCGGTGAAGGATTTCAGATCGATCTTGACGGCGTCCATCTTTCCATACGCCTGCTTCAACGCATCCTCTTGCATATAGCCGTTCGAGACGACGATGCTGCGGATGCCGGCGGCGTGGCCCGCATCAGCGGCGTCCATGATGTATTCGGCGAAGACCACCGGCTCGCTATAGGTGTAGGCGATGGTGGGACAGTTATATTGCCGGGCCAGTTCGGCGACGCTTTGCGGCGGCATGAAGTGCGAGGGAACCTGCTCGGGGCGCGATTGGGAGATGTCCCAGTTCTGGCAGAATTTGCAGTTGACGTTGCAGCCCGCCGTGGCAATCGAGAAGGCGATCGTCCCCGGCAGATAGTGGAAGAGTGGCTTTTTCTCGATGGGATCGACGTGCGCCGCGCAGACCCGCGAGTGCACCAGCGAATAATAAACGCCGCCGCGATTCTCGCGCACGCCGCAATAACCGCGCTCCTTGTCTCCCACCGCACATTCGCGCGGACACAGCTTGCACTTGATCTTGCGATTCGGCAGCTTCTGGTAAAACTTTGCTTCAACGATGAAATGCGCTTCATCTTCAGTCTCTGCAGCCGTGCCGGATGGTACAGCAGCGGCGGGTTCGACAACGACGGCCATTCCCAGCGCCGCGCCTGACGCCAGGGCGCACCTCATGAACGAGCGGCGATCAAGCGGTCGGCCAACAGTGTTATTCACGGCATCCTCGACATCCAGCTTACAGAACATATTGCGCCCCTTTGCAGCTTTTCAGTTTCAACTTCTACTCTTACACCTCGACAAGCGAAATCTTTTTCGGATCATTTGTGCCCAGCCGGTGTTCGGCGTCAGCCGCGGTCGCAATGTAGCGTGGTGCGCGGTTCTCGGCCTCCAGTGTTTTCCATCTTTTTTCAGCGCGCTTGCGCTCGATGATCTGCCAGCCCGTATGGTCGAGCGCGACCGGATCGGTGGATACAAGCAAGGCATTGGCATTCCAGCTATGCTCCGGCTTGTATCCCGGACCGCCTTCATACATCGCGGTGGTGGCATCGCAGATCGTCAATCGCATTCTCGAGCGAATCTCCGGCAGCATATTCAGGTCGGCGACGTAGGGATTGCATCCGTTGGGATGATACTTGTTGGGGTTGTGAATAACGCCGTACATATTCTTGAGGGCGATAGTGACGCCTGCGCCGTCGTGGTCTTTCAGCACGGGCACGTTAATCAGCACGTTGCAGTATTGTGTGAGAATCTTCGACAGGCAACTGCCCACGATGCCCCATGCCGAAAGCTCCTGCTCATAGCCAACGCGGTCCGTGCCGAAGCAGCGCACGCGGTCATTGCCGGTCTCAATGCGAAAACCCGCGCGCTCCAGCTCCTCGCTGTCGCGGTCCCAAACAACGATGTCGCCGGCCTTGACTCCGGCCTC
Organism: Occallatibacter sp.; assembly: GCA_052145195.1. Classification (GTDB taxonomy): domain Bacteria; phylum Acidobacteriota; class Terriglobia; order Terriglobales; family Acidobacteriaceae; genus Telmatobacter. Next base: position 42,209 of record JBKQPC010000027.1, read on the forward strand.
CTGCAATCGCTCGCAGATGGCCGCGACTAGTTGTACGTTCGTGGAGATACCGCGGCCTCCCAGCGTATTCACCTTCAGGCTTACCGTATCGCCAGGACGGACCAGCTTGCGCCACGCGTCGGCTGGATGCTCGCAGCCGCAGAGAGCCTGCATGGCGCGATCCAGCAACGCCTGCAGCCGCTGTGAATCCACCGTAGAGCCTGTGCTGCGCAACTGCTCATCGCGCGCAACAACGACCTTGGACTCCGCGCCAGCCGCAACAGGTTCCGCGGCAGCCAGCAGTTCTCTCGTCCCGCCCACGCACAGGAATGCAGCTCCGCCAATTGATTGCTTGAGGAAATCTCTGCGGCCGTTGTGCGTTGTACTCATTTGCGTTCTCCGCTAATCTTGCGGGTCGCATGACCTATATTAACGCTTACCGTAAATCTATGATTTTTTGCAGTGATGGCCGGCACCATAGGGCAGATGATAACCCCAATCCACCTTGGCTCCGGCCTTATTGTATCGCACAAGCTAAGCGGAAGGATAAACTGCGCAAGAGGACACTTTCCGTGACAAAGACAGCACAAGGCGCCCTGAACCTACCAGCCAACCTTCCCGCCAAGCACGGCTATAACCTGTTTCTTCTGGCGGTTGCGGGGCTGGGCGGCCTGCTCTTCGGCATGGACATCGGCCTCGTTGGTGGCGCGCTGCCCTATTTGGTAGCCACTTTCAAGGGAACTCCTGCGGAGCTTTCCGTCATTGTCGCGGCCATGATGTTGGGCGGCGTTTTTTCAACGCTATTTGCGGGGATGCTGGCCGACTGGATGGGACGCAAGCCTCTGATGATCCTCTGCGGCATCGCTTTTATCGTCGCTATTCCCATGATTGCTCTCTCGCAAGGCTATGCGTTGTTGTTTTTCGGCCGGCTGTTGGAAGGCATCAGTGGAGGATTGATCGGCGTAGTGGTTCCGTTATATCTGGCCGAGTGTCTGGCGGCTTCGGAGCGCGGCAAGGGAACGGCAGTCTTTCAGTGGCTGCCCGTCTCGTCGATGGTCTTTGCTGCACTGATTGGCATTTACTTCAGTTATCGCGTAATGGCGGTGTCCCAAACCGGCGCCGCCGCCGCGCTGTTTGCCTACAAAGATCACGCATGGCGCAACCTCTTCTGGGTTGCTCTGCCTCCCGGCATCCTTTTTTTGCTGGGCAGCCTGATGGTCTCCGAATCACCGCGCTGGCTTTTCAAACGCGGCAAGAAGGAACAGGCCTTCGCGGCCCTCTTGCGTTCCCGATCTGAGATGCAGGCCAAGCTCGAATTGCAGGAAATGGAAGATGCAGCGCGCAACGCCTCCACCATCAGCGCCACCGGGAAAATAATTCAGGACTCGCTCTTGCGCCGTAAATATGTGGCGCCGTTCGTCCTCGCCTGCCTCGTCCTCTTCTGCAACCAGACCACCGGCATCAACTCCATCATTGCGTATAACGGTCCCATTCTGCTGCAAAGCGGCCTCTCCGATCTGCATGCGCATTGGGGCTTGGTCATTTTCATGTTCATGAACTTCCTGTTAACCATGGTGGGCATGGTGTTGGTGGATCGCAAGGGGCGCAAGTTTCTGCTCACGCTGGGCACCAGTGGCATCATTCTCTCGCTGCTGGGCGTGGGCATCCTCTTTCTGCGCACCGAGAAGGTCAGCCTGGACGCACGCTCCCAGGTACAGGAAATGATCGCTCCGAGTCAGGAATTGATGCTGCGCTTTGATCACGATCAGGCCGGTCGACTGCTGGCTGCGCATAGCGACGCAGGCAAGCAGATTGATGCCGGGCGCGCATCGCTGGCCATCATTTATTCCTATGGCGATTTCACCGCCGCTACCAGCTTTGTGCGCTCTGACGACCCCGCCGCCCGGCCCCTTGAAATCACCCGCTCGAGTTGCGTTCCCGCCAATAACGTTCTGGCTTTCTTCAAGAATCCCCTGGGCAATCTTGAGGCCGCGCGAACCGCACCGTTGAAGATCGAGAAGGCTCTGGTCGGTCAGGTGCCCAGCGAGAGTCACGGCTGGTGGGTGGCCGTGGGCCTCTTCTTGTTTATGGGATTCTTCGCGGTGGGTCCGGGCGTTTGCGTGTGGCTGGCCCTCTCTGAGCTGATGCCCACCCGCATCCGCTCCAACGGCATGAGCATAGCGCTGGTCCTGAACCTATTGGCCTCCACCACGCTGGCCGGCATCTTTCTGCCCTTCGTCAGCAAGCACGGCTACTCGTCGATCTTCTTCCTCTTCGCCGGTTTCACGGTGGTCTACTTTATTGTGGCGGCCTTCTTCCTGCCGGAGACCAAGGGTAAAACCCTGGAAGAGATCGAAGCGCATTTCGAAGGGAAGTAACAAGTTTCGCAGGCTGATAATTCGTGTGTTCCTGCGCGGGCGAATTTCCGTGAAATAGCCTTATGGCTTGCGCGCGGTTGGCCGGGGTGGGTATCTTTGTTGTGCAGCTTGAGCGGTGCTGGAAAGAGAGTCATGGACGTTCTAAAACAGCTTTTCGAGCGGCATTACCGGTTGCCGGCAGAGAAATTTCAGCCGCTTCAGGGGCAACTCGGCTCCTCGGGACGGACCATCGTACGCCTCACCGGCGGGAAGTTCAGCGCCATCGGCGTTCTGTATTCGGTGCGGGAAGAGAACGTCGCTTTCCTGGAATTCTCCAGGCATTTTCGCCGCTGCGGATTGCCGGTGCCGGAGATTTATGAAGAGGATTTGAGCCAGGGCGCGTACCTCGAAGAAGACCTGGGCGATACGACGCTCTTCGATTATCTTGTTGCAAATCGATCCGGAACGGCTATCGCTTCGCAGGCGATTGAAGCCTATCGCAAAGTGGTGGCCGTGCTGCCGCGTTTTCAGGTGGAGGGCGGCCGGAATCTGAATTACAAGGTATGCTATCCGCGCGAGCGTTTCGACCGCCAGTCCATCGCTTGGGATCTGAACTATTTCAAGTATTATTTTCTGCGCCTGGCCGGCATCCCTTTCAATGAACAGGCGCTGGAGCATGATTTCAGCCGCCTGACGAAGTTTCTGCTGGCCGCCAAGGCCGATTATTTTCTTTATCGCGACTTTCAATCGCGCAATGTGATGTTGCGCGGCGGGCAGCCGTCTTTTCTGGACTACCAGGGAGGGCGCAAAGGCGCGCTGCAATACGACATCGCGTCCCTGCTCTACGATGGCAAGGCTGATCTGCCGCCGGAGTTGCGCCAGGAGCTGCTCGATTACTATCTCGACTGCCTCGCTGGTTACATCGACTTACAGCGTGATGCCTTCATGGAGCACTATTACGCGTACGTTTACGTGCGCATCCTGCAGGCTATGGGCACGTATGGCTTCCGAGGGTTCTATGAGCGCAAGGCGCATTTTCTGCAGAGCGTGCCCTATGCGCTGAAAAATCTGCGCTGGCTGGCTCATAACGTCAAGCTGCCCATCGCCTTGCCCGCGCTGTTGGAAGCTCTGCAAGGCATGTTGGCCTCTGAGAAGCTGCAAAGCCTGGCTTCTTTAGCAGAGCGTTTGAAGGTGCGTATCTTTAGTTTTTCATTCCACCGCGAGATTCCCGCCGATGACTCCGGAAACGGCGGCGGATATATCTTCGATGCCCGCAGCCTTCCCAATCCGGGGCGCGAAGAACAGTTCCGCGCCTTGACTGGCAAGGACGCGCCAGTGATCGACTATCTCAACCAGCAGGCAAGTGTTCACCAGTATCTGGCCAACGTGCAGTCGTTGGTGGATTCCAGCGTAAACAGTTATCAGCGACGCGGCTTCAAAAATCTCATGGTCTCATTCGGCTGCACCGGCGGACAGCACCGTTCCGTGTATCTAGTGGAGCAGTTAGCGCAGCATCTGCGCGATGGCGGCGGAGTGGACGTCGCCGTCCGGCATATCGAACTGGAGAAGATGGGCCGATGAAGGCCATGATTCTTGCCGCTGGCCTCGGCACGCGCCTTCGGCCGCTCACCAACGACCGGCCCAAGGCGCTGGTCACCGTTGCCGGCCGTACGCTGCTGGAGATCACGCTCTCCCGCCTGCGCTCCTTCGGCGTCAGCGAGGTGATTGTCAACGCGCATCATCATGCGCAGATGATTGTCGATTACCTCAAAGCCCACGACAACTTCGGCATGAGGATAGAAGTCTCTCTCGAAGAAAACCTACTTGATACCGGCGGTGGCCTGAAACATGCCGCGCATTTTTTCATGGAATCCGCCGGGAGTGTCCCAGAGCCTCTCATCCTGCATAATGTCGATGTCCTCAGCACCATCGACCTCGGATACATGGTGAGTTATCACACCAAACAGCGCGCTCTCGCCACCTTGGCAGTTCAGGAGCGGGAGTCATCGCGGCAATTGCTCTTCGACGAGCAAGGCCAACTCTGCGGCCGTCGCATTGTGCGCGCCGCCAAAGCGGAATCACCGGAGATTCAATGTGCGCGGCCCGGACTTGGCATGCAGGCGCGGGCCTTTGCCGGCATACAAGTCCTCTCTCCTCTGATCTTCGAGAAGATGGAAGAGCAAGGCGCATTCTCCATCATCGATGCCTACCTGCATCTGGCGTCTCAGGGAGAAAAGATCGTCGCCTTTCGCGCGGATGAATACTATTGGCGCGATCTCGGCCGCCCGGAGGATCTCCTCCAGGCCGCCCAGGATATAAGCAGCGGGAAGTACAGCGATAGCTGAATCGGCCCGGCTGGACTGCCTCTGTACTCAGCTACTCCAAGAGCGCGCTATCGTGCCCTATTTGCGATGAATCTGCGAAAAGGATAGGGGACCTGATATAACCTTCAGCTTTACTACCTGGAGTACAGACCCCCCAGGGCACCAGACTGGTTGCCTTGGCATTGCATGGAAAATGAGCTACAGCGCGTTGCCAAACATCGTGCTGATATTTGCGAACGCGGTACTGATGGCGGCAGCCAAAGACTGCATTGCCGCAGTAGATCCAAGGGCGATGATAGCAACAACCAGAGCGTATTCAACCAGATCCTGACCTTCTTCACGGTTAAATAGGTTCTGGAGCTTCATATACCCCCTGAGAATTATGGTGTTCATCGACGTTCTCTCCTTGATTTGAGTTTCAGTGTTTGCCTTGAAGCACACATCCTCTAAAGAAGGCGTGTGCCTTGTTGTCTTGACAATTCTGTCGATGCCTCGACATAAGGTTACAGGGCGTTGGCAAATGTCGTGCTGATGCTCGCGAATGCACTGCTGATAGCAGTAGCCAAGCTTTGCATACTGGCCGTAGCACCAAGGGCGATCAAGGCAACAACAAGAGCGTATTCAACCAGGTCCTGACCTTCTTCGCGGCTCATCAAATCCTGGAACTTCACATAGAGCTTAAGAAGCATGGTATTCATTTGTGTAAACTCCTTTTGACGTCATTTCTGTTTCTCTCCTAAAAACCTCAACGGAGAGCTCAATTGGCTTGGATGGGCCTGTTGTATCGACTCCATTGAAGCAGAACCTAAGCACAATAGCCCGGCGTAGCCCAGTTAAAACTGTTGAATTGATTGCAGGAGAGGGGAGCGTGGAAAATGGGAAAGCACACACACTAAATGGACCCGAGTCTCCCAGGCAAACTGAAACTGGATGATGATGGACCCAGTTTGAAGTCTTTGATTCTTTGACAAGAATTGCAGGATAATAATCGTCGGTTATGGCCTATTTGTCAAGTAACAATTCTAGTTTCTGTTGTTCCGGTTGGACCACCTGCCTGGAAGGGTGTCACTTTACTGGAGATTCCCCGGAGCATTGCCACTCCACCTATAGACTTACTTCACCGGCAGGAAGATGAAGTGGCAAGCTGCGCTATTGAACGCGCACTATGGTGGTGAGCTGGATTCCGGCGGACGAATTGCCGATCATCAAGCTCACGGGCTCGGCTTCAACCCGAAATCCTGGGAGTTTCTCGTCCCACCAGGCAAGCGTGGAAGCCTTGAGCGAAATCTCTGCGGTTCTGGTTTCGCCGGGCTTGACAGTGACGCGCTGGAATCCTTTCAACTCTTCGCGCGGGCGCTCCACCTTGGACTGCGGGTGGCTGACGTAAAGTTGAACAACCTCATCGCCCGCCCGGCTGCCTGTATTAGTGACGTCGACGCTGACGGTGATCGCGCCATCGCTGGCCAGTTGCGAGGAGCTGGTGCGGAAGTTTGAGTATTTGAAGGTTGTGTAGCTCAGGCCATAACCGAATGGATACAGTGGTTCACCTTTGAAGTACATATAGGTGCGGCCATGGCGTATGTTGTAATCCATCATTGGCGGCAACTGTTCGAGGGAGCTCGGCCATGTTTCCACCAGGCGCCCGCCGGGGTTGTAATCCCCTAAGAGAACCTGCGCCAGGGCCGTACCCTCATCCTGCGACGAGTGAGTCATGTGCAGAATCGCGGGAACATGAGCCTGGCTCCAATTGATCGCATAGGGAAAGCTGGAAATCAGAATAACAACCGTCTTCGGATTGACGGCGTAAACCTGCTTTACCAGTTGCTCCTGTTCCAGCGTGATGCTTTCGCGGTCGCGGCCTTCGCGCCCGTCGCTGGGCACAGTGCAGGGCAGCGTTCCCCCGCCGTCGATGGTGCTGTGCCAATCATGCCCCATGTCCGGACCGCAGGTGGGGTCGTTGCCGATCACAACCACCGCCACATCGGAGTTCATTGCCGCATTCACGGCCGCGTTGCCCAGCTCGCTTTCAGCATAGTTCACCATAACGCCCGGTCCCACTTCATCCTTGATTCCCTGGAGCGGCGTCACCGTATAAGGAGGAGTTCCGCCGTACCAATCCCAGTGAACCGAGTCAGCCAGCGGCCCGATGACGGCAATGGACTTGATGACCTCCTTTTTGAGCGGCAAAAAGCCGTCCTGGTTCTTGAGCAGCACCACCGATTCGAGGGCCATCTGCTTTGAAACTGCACGATCCTTATCTGTATTCCAGGGCTCGGGAGCGTCTTTGATCTTTGCGTAAGGAACCATCTCCAGCGGGTCCAGCAGCCCCAGGCGGATCGCAATCCGGAACTTGGGGCGCAACAGTGCATCGATCTCTGCTTGGGTGATCAAACCTTCCTTTAGAGCTGCCTTGGTTTCATCCTCGTACCTGTCGAGGAATTGGTTGATGCCGGCTTTCAAGCACGCAACCACTGCAGCCTTCTGATCAGGAAACAAATGGCGCGGTTCGACCAGCAGATGCACCGCTCCGCCATCGCTCGAAATCACATCCACGCCCCACTGCTCGCGGACAATACTCTTCAGAATCGGATTCACCGCCATCGTGGTTCCATTCCATGCGTTGTACGAAGCCATCACGGCCTTCGCGCCGCCCTCCTGAAAGCCCATGCGGAAGGGCACGGAATAGTACTCCCAAAACAGACGCTGATCGAAATCAGAGGACGATCTCTCGCGGAGGTTCTCGTTGCTGTTGGCTAGAAAATGCTTCAGCAGGGCGGCCGCCTGCCAGTACTTGGGGTCATCGCCCTGCAGGCCTTTGATGAAGGCAACAGCCATGGTGCCGTTGAAGAATGGATCCTCTCCGTAGACCTCTTCGCTGCGTCCCCAGCGGGGATCGCGCGCCAAATCGGACTGCGGTCCCCAGAGCATCAGAATCTGGCGATCATATTTGGCGGTCTGAGTAATGAAGCGCGCTTCATAGCCCTCCACGGCCCCCGCCTGGCGAACCAGCTCTGGATCCCACGACTCGCCCATGCCCGGAGGCTGCGGAAACTGCGTCGTCGTAATCGGCTGATGCTTGTCTCTGGCTTCACGCTGCACGACTCCATGAATACCCTCGGAGCTGCCAATGTTGGCCACGCCCAGCCGGGGCACACCAGTGCGCGTGCCCAGACAGGCAACCTTCTCTTCAACCGTCATCAGGGAGAGCAGGTTGTCGATCCTCTTCTCCATCGGCAGTGCCGGGTCGTTGAACGGATAGCTGGCATGTTGGGCGAGCGCCGGGACAAGCACGAAAACCAGAAGACTGAGCAGGAAGGCAAAATGCTTTTTCATCAAGGCAGATACCATACAGCTTTCTCCATCAAGAGCTCAGCGCGTCAGTTTCAAGCGCGAAGCAATTGTGGTTTGCAAACTCAAGAAGGCTATCACAATTTGCCATCTCGAAGTAAGGCCGAGATGATCAACAGGGAGGTCGGCGCCATGGAAATCAGGTCCTCTTTGCGCCTTGCTCTACTTCTCGACGACTGCCTTGGAGAGATTTCTTGGCCGGTCTACGTCCACGCCGCGCTCAATGGCCATGAAGTAGGCAAACAGTTGCAGGGGAATAACCTCGGCGAGGGGCACCAGGTACTCGGTGGTGGGCTGCACGGGGACGCAATCGCTGACCAGTTCCGCCACTGCGTGGTCGCCTGCATTGGCCAGGGCAATCACTTTTGCGCCTTGCGCCTTCATATCAGCGAGCAGTTGCAGAGTCTTCTCATAGCGCACGACTGAAGCTTCGTTGGCGCGGTCCACGGTGGCCAGCACCACCAACGGTACTTGGTCGCTGACCAGCGCATTCGGCCCATGCTTCAGCTCGCCCGCCGGATAGCCCTCAGCATGAACGTATGAGGCCTCCTTGAGCTTCAAAGCTCCCTCGCGCGCAATTGCGTAGTGAATGCCGCGGCCCAGGAAGAGGAAGGCCTGGGCGGAGTTGTACTTGTGGGCTAGTGTGGCCATCTGCTCACGCCAGCCGTCGAGTTGCGCTTCAATGGCAGTAGGCAGATCTTGCAACCGGGCGATGTTGGCTGCCAGTTCCGTGTCATTCATCCGGCCCAGCCGCCGCGCCTCATAGAGGGCCAGCAGAAACAGCACGGCCAACTGGCAGGTGAAGCTCTTGGTAGCTGGAATCGCCTTTTCCACGCCTGCGGCCAGGGGCATGGAGACGCCGGCCTCAAGCGCCATGGTGGACAGGTCCGCGTTGGTGATGGCCAGGGTCTTTTCGCCGCGCTGACTCACCTCGCGCAGCGCCGCCAGCGTGTCCGATGTCTCTCCGGATTGCGAGATGACGATGACCGCCGGTCGGCGCAGATCGAGGTTGCCCCGGCAACTGTACTCGCTCGCGTACTCCACATCTACAGCTAGCCCACACAAATCCTCGAGCAGTATCTCGCCGGCCAGGCCTGAGTGGCGGCTGGAGCCGGAGGCTGCAATCAGCACTTCGCCGGCCGGGTTTGCCCACACCGCCAGCCGGTCAGCCACGTCGTCGCGCAGGTAGTTGCCGTCCAGATACAAGGCCAGGGTGCGGCGCAGGGCTGCCGGCTGTTCATAGATTTCGCGCAACATTTCGTGGGCAAAACTCTCGCAAACGCTCACTGGTGCTGGTTCCTTTTGAACTTCGATTTGGCCCAAAAAAATAGAACCGTATCAGTCATTCTGAGTTGAATGTAATCCCCTTTGTCAGGAATCCGGGCAGCGTGTCTCACTCAGAGAGGATACTCGTCCGGCAGTAACTAAAGCCACCTGAGACGGGAAGATTCCAAGGCTACGGATGATCGTGCGTTTGCTGCGTGTGTGCGGGGCCAGTGAGCCAATTCTAGATAAGAGCGTAGCAGAGTATAATCGGTCTCATGGCGGCACACGCACAAGCGATTTTAACGCGGGCAGGTCACGCGGAGATCGAACCGGAACCCACGCCCAGCAGTAACAATGCAACCGCGCTGAAGCTGCGCGCGCTGGAAGAGCGCCTGGGACAGTTGGGCAGCCTGATGGTGGCCTACTCCGGCGGCGTTGATTCCGCGTTTCTGGCAGCCACGGCGCATCGGGTCCTCGGCAGCCGCATGATCGCCGTGTTGGCCGACTCACCCAGCCTGGCTCGCCGCGACTTCGAGCAGGCTTGCGATTTTGCGCGCGCGCAAGGGATTCCGCTGCACATCATTGCGACCGAGGAATTGAGCCGTCCGGAGTATCAACGCAACTACGCGGATCGTTGTTTCCACTGCAAGAACGAACTCTTTCAGGCCATGGAAGCGCTAGGCCCCAAGCTGGGATTTGCGCACATCGCCTATGGCATGAACGCCGATGACACCAGAGATTTTCGTCCCGGGCAACGGGCGGCCGAGGAGCACGCCGTGCTGGCGCCACTGGCTGTGGCGGGATTGACTAAATCTGAAATACGCGCACTGGCTAGAGCTGCCGGGTACGCGCTGTGGGACCGCCCGGCGTCGCCCTGCCTCTCCTCGCGCGTCGAGTATGGCCGCATCGTAACCCGCGAGGTGCTCGAACAGGTAGAGAAAGCCGAGGAGAGCCTGCGACAGTTGGGTTTTCGCGAGTTGCGCGTTCGCCATCACGGCGAAGTGGCCCGCGTGGAGCTGGCCCGCGCCGAGATGCCGCGCGCCCTCACGATGGAGATGCTGGACGCCATCACGGCCGCACTTAAGCTGGCCGGATTCCAATACATCACACTTGATTGCGCGGGATTTCGGTCGGGGTCAATGAATGCCGTTTTGCCCGTGGAAGCGCTGACGCGGCGCGGAGCATAGCCGGCGGTTTAGAATCATCTTGCGATGCGTATTGGTTACCTTGAATGCTTTTCCGGCATCAGCGGCGACATGCTGCTCGGTGCCCTGGTGGATGCAGGCGTTCCCTTTGCCTGCCTTGAGGAGACGACGGACGCGCTGAACGTGGGCGCGCGCCTGGAGATGCGCAAGGTGAGCCGCGGCGGCCTTGCAGCAATCAAGGTGGACGTAATCACGCCTGACACTCCGGCGGCAGGACAGGCACACTCACACCACGATCATTCAGGACGCGAGCATACGCACGAAAAGCACCAACACCATACGCAGCACCGCTCCTTGTCGGCGATTGTGGATATCATTCACGCAGCGACGCTGACGGAGAGCGTGAAGCAGTGCGCCACTCGAGCCTTCCAACTGCTGGGCGAGGCAGAAGCGTCCATACATTCCATCCCCGTCGAACAGGTGCACTTCCACGAGGTGGGCGCGGTGGACACCATAGTCGATATCGTCTGCGCCGCCGCGGGCGCGGAAGCACTCGGAGTTGACCGCTGGCTTTCGTCGCCACTCAACATAGGCAGCGGAACCGTCGTCTGCCAGCACGGAACGCTTCCCGTTCCCGCGCCGGCCACGCTGGCTTTGCTGGGCGATGCTCCAGTCTACGCGGCAGGCGAGCCGATGGAGCGCGTGACCCCGACCGGCGCCGCGCTGCTGCGAATGCTCGATGTGCAGTACGAGACGCTGCCGGCGATGCGCATCCTGAAAACGGGTTATGGCGCAGGAGGACGCGAGACACAGGGTCAGCCGAATCTGTTGCGATTGCTGGTGGGCGAAGAAGAGGCCGCAGAGTTTACCGCTGCTGAACCAATTGCAGTGATCGAGACAGTCATCGACGACTGCAACCCCCAGGTCTTGAGTTACGTGAGCGAGTTATTGCTGGCTGCCGGCGCGTGGGATGTATATCGAGCTACTGTTCAGATGAAGAAGGGACGCGCGGGCGTGCAGGTGACCGTACTTTGCCGGCCCGATCTTGTGCCTGCGCTGCAAGAGCTGCTCTTCCGCGAGACTACGACCATTGGCCTGCGCTGGAGGCTGGAGCACAAAGTTGCATTGGCGCGTGAGTTTGTTGAAGTCAAGACAAGTTTGGGTAAAGTCCGCATCAAGGTTGCCCGCTTTAACTCCGGAAAGATTGCCAACGCCGCGCCGGAGTATGAGGATTGCCGCAAGATTGCCGCGGAACATTCGCTTCCACTCAAGCAGGTGATGGAAGAAGCCATGCAAGCCTACGCGAAAATCCACAAAGGAGAACGCGCATGAAAAGAATTCTGTTGTCAGCGGCAATGTTGCTTGTTGCAACCGTGGCCGCATCCGGCGCCGGCCCCACGCCGGAACCCAAACAAGTACGCGCGGAAGGATGCGTGGAAGCGGGCGTCGAAATGCACTGCCTGGTGCTGAAGGACGTAAAGAGCGGCAAGCTCTATAACCTTCTGGTCAAGGAACCGCGGCCTAACATCGGTGACGGCATCGAATTCACTGGTGTGCCCTTCGACGGAGTCACTTATTGCATGCAGGGCACCGCCGTGAAGGTGACCGATTGGGCGCGCAAAGATTCTCTGAAATGCAGCCAGGGCGAGGCACCGAAGTAAGTCAGCTCTGTAACTGATGATTGCTCCGGGCCGCATCAACTTATCCTCGCTCTCAGGAAGGAAGGTCTCTGATGGATCGCGCACGCATTGAGTCGCTGCTTAACGAAGTACGCGAAGGCCGCATGACAGTCAACGACGCGGTTGATCGTTTAAAGGATCTTCCCTTCGAGGACATCGGTTTTGCCAAGCTCGACCATCACCGCGCGCTGCGCACCGGAATGCCGGAGGCGATTTTTGCCTCCGGAAAAACCGCCGCGCAGGTGGCTACGATCTTTGCCCGCATGGCCAAGGCGGGTGGCAACGTACTGGCCACGCGCGCGACCCGTGAAATGTTTGAAGCCGTTCATGCTGTCGAACCGCGCGCCGAGTTCCACGAGACCGCGCGCGCCATCACGCTCACGCAATCCTCGGCCACACCCGGCAAAGGAAGCATCGCCGTGGTCTGCGCCGGCACCAGCGATTTACCGGTGGCCGAAGAAGCCGTGGTCACCGCGAGGCTCATGGGCAATACTGTTGAATTGATTGCCGATGTTGGCGTGGCCGGCATTCATCGTTTGCTGGCGCAAAAGTCTTCGTTACAATCGGCGCGCGTGCTGATCGTATGCGCCGGCATGGAAGGCGCGCTGCCCACCGTGGTCGGAGGACTGGTAAACGCGCCGGTCATCGCCGTGCCCACCAGCGTCGGTTACGGCGCATCGTTTAGCGGCATCGCCGCGCTGCTGGGCATGTTGAACACCTGCTCGCCGAATGTTTCGGTGGTCAACATCGACAACGGCTTCGGAGCGGCGTGCATTGCCTCGCTCATCAATCGGCTATAAGCCACCTGCGGTGCGTCCATACGGCGCTTGCGCGCCATGGGATTCACGGTTTCCCATGACCCCAAATGCGAGGGACCTGGGGCACCCCGCGCACCCGCGCGCCAATTGGAACGTGGATTCTCATATCCAAAATGCGGAACTTGTAGCATCTGACTGTCTCATAATGCGGTAAATATCCGCCTGGTATATTTTGGAACTCATTGATTCCATGAGGATTAATATAATCTGCAAGGTTTTGAAAATATAGGAGGGGGGGTAGGGGGGTGTCACGCGGCGGCGGGTTTGGGCGGCACTGGCCGGTGGACTGAGCTGAGCGCGACCTGGGCGGCATAGAGGAGCTTGGTGCTGTTCTCTCTTTCTATTGCGCCGATCAGAATGCCGTGGGCGACACAGGCGATGAAATTGCAGATATTCTCGTAACCGAAGAGCCGAGGCATAGCATTGCGGTATGCTTTTTTAGCCTCTACGGTGGCACCGTAGTCACTTTTGCTTATTGCTTTTTCCGCATTGTAGGCGAGTGCCCAAGCGCTGATGCAGCGGGCGACGGCAGGATTTTCCTGGCTGGCGGCGGGTTCGTCCGCCACGCTCGTGGCGGGGGTGGATTGGGTGGCTTCGATCATGCCGGGTTTCTCCCTCGGCTGCCTGGTTTCAGCCGCTTTTCTTTATTGTGCGCGTGAGGAGGGTAATTATCTGCAAGGACTTGCCGTCCAGGCAGACGCCTTCGGCAGGCTCAGGTCAGGCTGTCCAAGCGGGCACGCTCGCGCGGCATGGGATTCGTGGATTCCCACCCTTCGCAACGCACGCGAAGGATGGGGCACCCGGGGACTTGCCGTCCAGGCAGGCGGCGCTTGCGCGCCATGGGATTCGTGGATTCCCATCCTTCGCAACGCACGCGAAGGATGGGGCACCCGACATATTCCCTGCCGAAGTTGTGGTTACCTGCGCTTCTATGGTTTTTTTACTTTTACGGGCGTATCGCCTGGAATCTCATACCAATCGAGGACTCCGTGATCGCTTGGATCGACGGACTGCCAATTAGGCGATCCTGTATCCTGGAGATCGCCCAGGTGCTTATAGAAGCACTGGCGGAACTTGCGTTGCAGCGCAATCCTTTCAGGAGTGGTGTACTTGCGAGTCAATAGTGTTGCGAGAGGAGCCAGCGTTTTTACGGGACCATTGGTCAAGCCGCGATAGTTGATATTGGCAGGACGGTATACCCCTTGCACCCTGCTGGCGATGGACTCGCCGATGGGGAGCAGCTTGTAGGTGTTCTTATCCAGCTTCTCGATATTGGGAAGCGGGGCGGCGCCGACAAATATGGCACCCGCGATGTCGCCATTGTTCAGAGCGTTGATGACATCAGCGCCGGTGTCGTAGGCCTGGACGGTGAAGCCGCCTTCACCTTGACCTTCCAGGATTCGTGCCGTGAAGACACCGCCGCCGGCCGCGCCTATTTTGAAGCCGCGCATATCGGCCAGGCTGTTGAAGTCCTGCGTGCCCCAGCTAAAGGTTCCGGGCTTCTTTGTCTTAGATGTTTTTAGAGCAAGAACATGAATAGGCTCAGGGTATAGCGCGACCAGCGTCTGGAAACGCTTATAGGTTGGGTCGGCCTGGGCATTTGCGAAGAATACATCAGAGTGCAGAAATGCAGCATTCGCGCGATTATTGACCAGGGCTTCCAGATTGCCCACGGCCCCTCCGGTTACGCCGGGCGCCTCCTGGATATTGAAATCATCGGTGGAGCAAACGCCGATGATCTCGCCGAGCATCTTCTTGTAAGTGCCGCTTGAACTGTCGTCGGCTATGACAAAGGTGCTTTGTGCAGACAGTGAGGGCATCACCGCCAATCCGAGTATGATTGCAAGAAACCTGAGTTTCATTTCTCCTCCTTTTTCTTCAAGTTTGTAGCTACTGCAGTTTGATTCCCTGGTTGTCTGTGTTGGAAGGCGATGATTGCGTATTTCCCCCGTTTTCAAAGAGGAGATAGCAGAGCGCCAGAATGACGCCCAGCAAAATGACCATCACGATGCGAAACTTCATCGGTCTCCTCCTATTTGTTTGCTTTCCGCGAAACGGGGACGCGATCCGGGAGAGCTGGCATGTTGATGGTGTGTGGGCTTCCCGCTGACAAAGCGCCCATGCTTTGCGCGTCTGTTCGCCGTTCGAGCGCGAGGTTCAGATTTGCGAAGGAGCGATTGAGCTGCGAGCGCACCGCATCAAAGGCAACCTGCTCCTTGATCTTGGCGAAGACCTCGGCTTCAGCGGATCTCGACAGCTTGACCACATTTTGCGCGGCGACGGACATCTTGTAGATGGCCTTGGCCTTGGCGATCTTTTTCTCGAAGTCGCTGAGCTGCGCTCGCGCGGCCGATTGCTCGGTTTTCATTCCCGCCAGAGCCTCATGCATTCTCTGCGAAAGCGTCTCATAACTATCCGCTTCCGCCGGGTATTGCTGCTTGAAGCCTTCTACCTGATCGTCGAAGTTGCGGATCTCCGTTTCGAAGTCCGCGATATTATTGTCGGCGCGCTCAAGCTCCCGTGTCTTATCAATAAACAGGTTTTGCATGGTCTCGATGGGGTTCTTTTCGACCTCATCGACAACGAGCTTCATTCGCCAATTTGCAAGTTTTTGCGCGAATACCGGCGCCAGTTGAGTAATCACCAGTCCGATGGCTGCCGCTATTGCCAAACCCACAATGCCCTTGACCGCAAGAAATATGAATGGCGCGACGACTATCGCGCCGACCAATCCGGCCCCCCACTTCAGCGCCGTTGCCATTTTTTGGCGACGGACATCGGAATCGTTGTCCATACCTTCTCCCCCTGCTGCATCCATACCTTCTCTCCCCTCCGTTTATTGTCTTAGGATTCCTGTCATCCCTTTGCTGAGCTTTTCTGGAACGTCCCAGAATACTACTACCGGGATATAGCTTGGGTTCCCTGGCCCGAAAGTCGAGAGCTGAGACATTCGGGAATGCGCGTTAGGGCCACTTCATAGTCGGCGGAATTTCTCGATATTCGGGTTATTCTAGGGCCGTTACATGGTTCACGCGAGTTTTGCCGGATAGAACCAGTTTCATATCTCAGGGAGCAAGCAGTTGAAGAATGATTGTTAAATTTCTGTGAATTTGTAGATCCTTCGACTCCGATGTGCGCAAAGAGCGCCCCAACTGAAAACTCTTATTGAGTGAATATCAAAATCAGGACACCAAGGTGCGCGACCTCTGTGAACCTGGCATCCCAAATCCGCCAATCGGTGATGCAGATCACAGTCTGACGATAGTCTAAGAATTTATCTTGTAGAAGTAGCTGTCCGCGCGTGGAGGCGATTCGTGAACCGGTCCAGATTGCCGCGGTTGCGCAGGATATCGCAGGTAATTTTCCTGCTGCTTTTTTTTGTACTGCTGCTCTTCACCTCGTTGAGCGTCTTTCCCGGCGGCGCAACGGAGATCCATCTGAGCGCGCCGGTGCGCCTCTACTTCGAGTGGGATCCTCTGGTGGCTGTGGTCAACGCGCTGGCGGGGCATGCACTCTATCGCGGGCTGATCTGGAGCCTGGTGATTTTGCTGCCCACGCTCTTTCTGGGACGGTTTTTCTGCGGATGGATTTGCCCCATGGGCACGCTGCAACACTTCGTGGGCAATATGCCCTCGGAGGCGAAGAGAGGCAAGCAGCGCATTGAGTCGAACAGATATAAGCGCTGGCAGACGGTTAAATATGTTGTGCTGATTGCCGGGCTGGTGGCTGCCTGCTTCGGCTCGGCGGTTATCGGATGGATTGATCCCTTCAGTTTGCTGGTGCGGTCTTTTGGGCTTTCGATTTTGCCGGCGATCAACACTGCCGCGCGCGCCGCACTGACGCCGCTGGAACACAGCCACGTGGCGGCGATCAAAGCGACCGGCACGACGCTGCATTCGATTCTGATCCACACAGTGGTTGATCTCCGCCAGGCGCACTACCACCAAGGCCTGGTGCTGGGGATTCTGTTCATTGCGATTCTGGCGGCCAGCTTGCGCGTGACGCGGCTGTGGTGCAGGGCGATTTGCCCGTTGGGTGCGCTGCTGGGCGCGGTTTCGCGCTGGAGCGTACTGGGGCTGCACAAAGACGAGGCGAACTGCGACAACTGCAACCGCTGCCTGCTGCACTGCCAGGGCGGGGACGATCCTGTCGGCGGCGTTCCGTGGCACAAGGCAGAGTGCCTGATGTGCATGAACTGCGTGGGGAGTTGCCCGCACGACGGCCTTCAATTCAAGTTCTTCCGCAAGGAGAAAGAGATTGCGTCGCCCGACCTGGGACGGCGCAGGACGATCACTGGACTCGCGGCGGGTGCGGCGATTGTTCCGCTGATGCGCGCGAACACCGGCCTGGGCAAGAGCCGCAACGAGCGGCTGCTGCGGCCACCGGGCTCGCTGGACGAAAGCGATTTTCTCTCCCGCTGTATCCGCTGCGGCGAATGCATGAAGGTCTGCCCCAACATTGCGCTGCATCCCACGCTCGATCAGGCCGGGCTGGAAGGGTTGTGGACGCCGACGCTGGTGCCGCGCATTGGCTACTGCGAGCCGAGTTGCGTGATGTGCTCGGAGGTCTGCCCCACCGGAGCCATCTGGCAGATTACGCCGAAGGAAAAAGGCTGGGTGGTCGGCGTGGGCGGGCAAAGCCAGCCGATTCGCCTGGGAACGGCATTCTACGACCGCGGGCGCTGTTTGCCTTGGGCCATGGCCATCGATTGCATTGTGTGCGAGGAGTGGTGCCCTGTTTCGCCCAAGGCGATTTATGTCGAGGAGGCGCAGGTGATCGATTCGGCGGGCAACACCAAGACGGTGAAGCAGCCGCGCGTCGATCCCAGCCGGTGCGTGGGCTGCGGAGCGTGCGAGTACGCCTGCCCATTGCAGGATCGTCCGGCTGTCTACGTCACCAGCATCGGCGAAAGCCGCTCGCCAAGCAGCCAGATTTTGCTTAACCGAAAATAAGGAGATTGTTGCAGTGAAAACTAGTTCAATGAAAACGTTGTTGGCCTTTGCGGCAATTATTTTAGCCGTCACCGCGTTCGGTACAGGATGCAAGAAGAAAGTTGCTGACTCGTTCCCGGCGTCGGGCGCGGTTGCGGGATGGGAAAAGTCCAGCGAGACGCGAGTCTTTGCGGCTAAAGACCTCTATCAGTACATCGACGGCGACGCCGAGCAATACATATCGGCAGGCGTTGTTTCCACTTCAACCTCCGACTACAAATATCAGGGTCAGTTGGAGGCGACAGTAGACGTGCACACTATGAGCAGCGCGGAGGGCGCGCGCAAGATTCTGGAGACGGGAACCAAAGACGCCAAGCCGATCCAACTGGGAGACGCGGGCGTTGCCTATGCGCAAAGCATCATCTTCCGCAAAGGCACTGCGTTGGTGCGCATTGTTGCCTACGAGTCCACGCCGGATACACCGCAGGCTCTGCTTGCGCTGGCGCGAGGCGTGGAAGCGAAACTGTAAAGCCCCTGGCCTGGAGTTGGCCGTGTAGAAAAGGCGGGATAAGCATGAAGAGCCGCAGAGATTTTTTGAAGACCGCAGCGACTGGAGCTGTGCTGCTCGGTTCGCAGAGCAAGATGGGGATGGCTGAGTTGCTAAACCAGCACAAATCCAAGGTGGTGGTCGCTCGCGATGCAGCCCTTCATGGACCAGGCGGCCAGCTCGACGAAAAGCGCATGGCCGATTTACTGGACCGCGCCATCGCCGCCTACACAGGCCACGACAAGCCAGTCGAAGCGTGGAAGCGCATCGTGCCCGTGGGCAAGGTGATCGGCCTCAAGGTGAACGGCGCGAGCGGCAAGGGGATCTCGACGCACTTTGCTTTGGTGATGGCCATCTGCGAGCGGCTACAGCAGGCTGGCGTCAAGCCCGGTGAGATTGTGGTGTGGGATCGCAATGCCCGCGATCTCGAGGCCTGCGGCCTGACCATTAACACCGATCCCAGCCGCATCCGCGTCTACGGATCCGATGTCTCCGGATTCGAGGATCAGGCGGAATCGTGGGGAGTCGCGCAGATCAAGCTCTCCAAGATTCTCACCCGCGAATGCGCCATGGTGATAGGCCTGCCCATTCTCAAGGACCACATCTGGTGCGGCGCCACCTTCGCAATGAAGAACATGTACGGAGCGATTAAGCGACCGCAGGACCTGCATGCCGGCGGATGCAATCCCGGCGTGGCCGACCTGAATTGCATTCCCGCCATCCGTGAGAAGGCGCGCTTCACCATTGGCGATGCCATGGCCTCAATTTATGAGGGTAGCCCGGAATTTCATCCTGAGCATCTTTGGTATCCCAACGCGCTGATCGTGGGCGAGGATCGCGTCGCTCTCGATTACACCGCATGGCAAATGATTGATCGCAAGCGCGCAGAAGCCGGTATGCCCACGCTTGAAGCAGCGGGCCGTCTTCCACGCTATATCGCCACCGCCGCCGATGCAACGCACAACCTGGGCACCAATGATCCGCGGCGCATTCACCTGATGGAGATTTAGATCGATCGAAGAAATTATTTCGAGATTTGACGATTAATCTGACCGCCGAGCCGGTCAGGCAACGAAGCGAGGATTGTTATGAAGAGCCGCAGAGATTTTTTGAAGACCGCAGCGACGGGAGCCGTGCTGCTGGGCGCGCAGAGCAAGATGGGGATGGCTGAGTTGCTAGACCAGCACAAATCCAAGGTGGTGGTCGCTCGCGATGCAGCCCTTCATGGGCCTGGCGGCCAGCTCGACGAAAAGCGCGTGGCCGATTTGCTGGATCGCGCTATCGCTGCCTACACAGGCCACGACAAGCCGGTCGAAGCATGGAAGCGCATCGTGCCCGTGGGCAAGGTGATCGGCCTCAAGGTGAACGGGCTGGGAGGAAAGGGCATTTCAACACATCTTGCGCTTACGCTGGCCGTCTGCGAGCGGCTGCAACAGGCCGGGGTAAAGCCGGGAGAGATCGTAGTGTGGGAGCGGGACGCGCGCAGCTTACAGGCTTGCAGCCTGACGATTAACACTGATTCCAGCCGCGTTCGCTGCTACGGCAACGATGTTGGCGGCTATGAGGACCAGCCGGTTACATTCGGTTCGGTCAAGGTGAAGCTCGCAAAAATTCTAACCCGCGAGTGCGATATGGTGATCAACTTGCCGATTCTCAAGGACCACGAGATGGCTGGCATCACATTTTCCATGAAGAATATGTACGGCGTGGTTGCGCGGCCGGACCAACTGCACGCTGGCGGATGCAATCCAGCCGTGGCGGATCTAAATTGCATTCCAGCGATACGCGACAAGGTTCGCTTCACTATCGGCGATGCCATGACTTCGGTTTACGACGGCGGTCCGGGATTTCATCCGGAGCGTCTCTGGCAACCCAACGCGCTGATCGTGGGCGAGGATCGCGTGGCTGTCGATCACACTGCCTGGCAGATGATTGCGCGCAAACGCGCCGAGGCGGGCATGCCGACGCTCGAGGCCGCGGGCCGCCCGCCACATTACATTGCCACTGCCGCAGACCAGTCTCACAGATTGGGCACGAACGATCCAACGCGCATTCATCTCATGGAAGTTTGAGTGGGAGAAACAAGATGGCCGGGAAAACCGAACGGAAGCCTGAGGAGAAAAAAGGTGACGCACAGGGCATGACGCGACGCGCGGCGCTGCTGCAATTGCTTGGTCTTGGCGGAGCAGCCGCGGGCGTGGCGGGCGCGGCCAAGTGGCTAAACGAGCACAGCTTCCGCCCGGTTCCGGCCAGCGCTGAGCAGGCGCGGCGCGATCATCGCACCGCAGCCGATCCGCAATGGCCGCATATGACAGTCGTGCAAAACGGAGAGCCGCGCGCGCTGGTCGAGAAGGCTCTCGAAAATCTGGGCGGCATCGGCCGTTTCGTCAGCCGACAAGACGTGGTGGTGATCAAGCCCAACATTGCCTGGGACCGCACACCGGAGCAGGCCGCCAATACCAATCCCGATGTCGTGGCCGAGGTTGTGCGCCAATGCTGGCAGGCCGGAGCGAAGCGGGTCATTGTCACTGACGTGAGTTGCAACGAGCCGCGACGCTGCTTCCATCGCTCGGGCATTCAAGCCGCTGCACTTGCGGAGCACGCTGAAGTGATTCTGCCCGATCCCGAACTCTACCGCGAGGTGGATATAGGCGGCGTGGTATTGAAAACGTGGCCGGTCTTCACGCCGTTTTTGGAGGCCGACAAAATCTTCAACCTGCCCATCGCCAAGCACCATGTACTCACCGGCGCAACGCTGGGCATGAAGAACTGGTACGGCATTCTGGGCGGAGAGCGCAACCGGCTTCACCAGCAGATTCACCAGAGCCTGGCAGACCTAGCCTACTTCATGTTGCCGACTCTTACCATGATCGATTGCTACCGCGTGCTGCTGCGCAACGGGCCGACGGGCGGCAACCTGGAAGATGTGGCGCTGAAGAAAACTATCGTCGCCGGAACCGATCCGGTGGCTCTCGACGCTTATGTCGCCAAAGCGTTTTGGAATCTGGACGTAGCGCAGATGCCCTACCTGGAGATGGCCGCCGCGCGGGGCCTGGGCACGGTGGAGTTCGAGAAGCTGCAGGTGAAGGTGAGCCGGCTGGGGTAACCAGCGCGGTTGCCAAGTAGGAGGCAACTCGATCACCGCGCCGGCTTCCAAAAGAAAAAGTCGATGCAAGGGTGTGGACTACTTCGCAAACTCACTGTTGCCGCGTAAGCGGCATCTGTCCCACCGCGGGTGGTTACGTGTGATCGTAGAAGCGGAAGAAGAGCGATGGCTTGGAGACGGGTTCGGCTCGCTTGACCAACTCCGCCGCCTGATGATCGCTCAGCGGCGTAAACTCCCGCGCCAGCTGCACGTTTTCTTCGAGTTGCGCAATTGAATCACAACCAATGATGACGGTGCTGACCGGGCGCGAGAGCGTGTAGTACATGGCCTCGCGCATGGTGAGCGCGCCCGGCGTGGTGGCCTGCACCGACATGCCTTCCCAGGAGTGCTTCTGCTGCTCGATGGGCGGCGGCGTCCAGGTGGAGAGCAGACGTCCGCGGGCCGGAATCTTCATGCCGATGATGCCCATCTGGCGCTCGACCGCGAGAGGGAGCAACTCTTCGTTGAAGCTGTAGTGGTGCGGGTCGGCGGCGTTCATGGCCATCAGAATCGTGTCGAAGGGATGGCGCCGGATGCATTCCATCAAGGCGTCGGGGCGATAGTGGCCGGTGATGCCGAGGAAGCGCACAACGTTCTGCTGCTGCATCTCGAGGAGGGCCTCCATCGCGCCGCCCTTGGCGAAGATAGCCTCAACATTCGCCATGGTGCCGACATCATGCAACTGCCACAGGTCCACGTGATCGGTCTGGAGGAGTTGCAGGGATTTTTCGATCATGCGCATGGAGTCGTCGCGCGTGCGCTCGCGGGTTTTTGTGGCCAGGAAAGCCTCGTTGCGGCGATGGGCCATCACCCTGCCCACGTACTGCTCGCTCCAGCGCTCCGGGCCGCCGTAGATGGACGAGGTGTCGATGTAGTTGACGCCCAGGTCGAGAGCGCGCTCGATGATGGGCACGGCGACGTCGAAATTGTTGGGATGCTCGATGGCCGCCTGGCCACCCAGCGAGAAGATTCCTACGCGATAGCCTGTCTTGCCCAGGTTGCGGGTGGGCATGGCGGCTGGGGTTTTGGGGTTGGAGGGAAGGCCGGTGAGGGCCTTGGGCGTGTCGGCCAGCGCCGCGGGCGCCAGCAGCGCGGCGGTGAGTGCGCCGCCCGCCTTCAGGAAATCGCGGCGGCCCTGCTTGACTGCCGCAGCCGGTAGATTTTTGCTCATGTGACCTCCACTCAGGGGGAAGCCCTGTGTGGATTCATCATAAACCAGAGCGATAGAGCGCCAAGTTTTTCGTTGGTCTTGATAGGCCGGCAAAGCTGGTACATCGGATACCCCCACCCCTATTTTGGACACAAAATCCTTGTTTTCATGAGTTTACAGGCAGGGTTGCGCTGTAAAATCGTCAAAACAAAGGAGTTCCCTGCAAAATCGTCCAGGATAAGGAGTTACGTGACGTTTCGGCCCCTGCCGGCAGCTTGCGGATGACAGGCGGCGCGAAAAGACGTGCCGGGACGATGATTTGAAGGAAAACTTCTGGGATCATTGTGCGACGAAGAAGGGAATTAATCTGCAGGACTGGCCCCTTCGACAGGCTCAGGACAGGCTGTCCAGGCAGACGCGCTTGCGCGCCATGGGGTTTGTGGTTTCCCTGGTCCCCAAATGCGAGGGACCAGGGGCACCCGAGGCAGGGAATTATTAGGTTCTATTTCTGGTGGATATGAGCTACAATGCTTACATGAGTGACGATGTAAGGATTCTGCTATGAGTACAACTTCTTCAATGGTGATTAGCATGCGCCTTCCCGCGGAGAGCGGAAAACGCCTCAAGCGCATGGCCAGACGGCATGGATGGACCGCGAGTGACGCCAGCGCCCGGCTGGTGGAGGAGGGTCTGCGCCGCTCTGAGTTTGCGTATATCGACTTCCGTGACTCTGCGGCGGGGCGTCAGGCCTATATGCAGGGCAGTCGTCTGGCGGTATGGCAGGTGGCGGAGCTGCTGCGCGGCTACAAGCAGAACGCGGAGACCGTGGCAAAGCACCTGGAATGGCCACTCGAAAAGGTGCAGGCGGCGGTGAATTATATCGAGGCCTTTCCGGAGGAGATAGCCGAGCAGTTGGCGGATTATGACGCGATTGATTTTGCGGCGCTGAAACGGATGCTGCCGAATCTACAGCGATTCCCACGTGAAAAAACCGGGAAGCCGGCTGAAGGATGAAACTGCTGCTCGATGAGCATATGCCGCGCGCCGTTGCAGTTGGATTGCGGCGACGGTTTCCGGAGATCGCAGTGTATGCAATTCCGGATTGGGAGAAAGGCCGGCTGCGGGGCAAGCCCGATGTGGAGGTTTTAAAGGCGGCAATTGCCGGCGGACTCACGCTGGTGACCTACGATCTGCGGACAATTCCAATGCTGCTAAAAGAGTGGGGCCTGGAGGGACGGGATCACTGCGGTGTTATCTTTTGCGATGCGAGAACGATTCCGCAATATGCGGTAGGACGGCTGGTCAAGCAGATTGCGAAACTCTACGTAGCATTCCGGGACGATGACTGGATGAATCGGGTGGAGTTTCTGGAGAAGGAGTGAGGTCAGGAGAGATTGCCGGGGCTGTATTCCCAGGGCCGCAAAGCGGGAGTTGGGGCAGCCGCAGGATTCTATTTCGGCAGTGATCTTTTCTTCATGTCCTGAATTGCCTCCAAGAGCTTCACCGTTTCCTCCATGTCGAGAGTATCTCCCTTATATCTAAGCTCTAAGAGTCCCTGCAGGTTCGTCGGAAGCTTAACTCCATCTTTGACCACTAAGATGAATCTATCGCCATACAAGGCCATTGCTGCACCAATTTCGATAAGAACATTGTCATTGAGAACTGCATGCAATTTTCCCTCGTTGTCGGCAAGACTTCGTTCTTCTTCGACGTGGATTATCGCCGCTCCGCATGACCGCATCTCCGCGAGAACCTTAGTAGGTACAGGCTGGGACACTGTCTGGCTCTGAACTGAGACGACCGGATAGAGCTCACCAAAAACCAGTAATTTCTTTATCGGTTCTATTAACTTTTGATTCTTGCCGTGAGTTATAAAGACTTTCTTTAAGCGTTCGTCGGCAATCGGTAGCGCAACTTTTTCCGGCGACTCCAATCGGGTGGGTGAAGTTCTAGCCATAAAGTCGGCTTGAACGGCCTCGTCTTCCAACGACGCAGCTTCATCTCCTGGCTTTGTTATTGGGACGGTGGGGACGCCACTTAGTTCTACGTATTTCCTGCCATTTATTTCCCGAAGAAAGCCAACGGCACTCGCATTTTCAAGGATCAATGCCTGTACATCATCCGCGCGCTCCAGCGGCACTCCCATTTCGATCAAAACGTTGTGAGCAATTTCCGACTTAGGTAGCGGTGCCCCTGCATATCGTTGAAGAAATTCACGAATGATACGCGGCTTCAGAACAGCCTCGCGCCTTGCGATAAGGTCGTCTCCCTCAACAGTGCGTCGAACTATGCGGAGGCCTAATGGACTTAAAGAGATTGTTTCAGCGTTATACCCGCCCGAAGTCAAATCGTACGCAATAGAAGCACCCGTTAGCATTCTGAACGGCCCAGACGATGGCTGCACATTGATTGCTGCGGCCACCTGAAGAGGTGTTGCAGGCTTGTATCCGTAGTTTTCAGCTATTGCGTTTGCAATTCGCAACGCCTTCTCAAGGGATATACTGGGCACGTCGGTTTGGGAGATACGCGTTCGCGGAGCTTCCTGTACGATCGCGTTCTTCTTAGTTGGTACACGTTTTTTGACCACGGGGACGCCTCCAAATCTAAAACGCTTGTTTGTAGAAGGTTAACATACATTTGAATCCTCAAGACGGTGTATTGCGGGAAAATGCAAGACTCGGCAATTCCGAGATGAATTCTAGGATCGAAGAGATCGACTCGTACCATTTCAGTTTCTGCCAATAGCGTGAGAGCCTCTGTAACAATTTTGTGATTCCTTCGGGAGGGCTGACACCTACGTCAGATTTACCGAGTTTATGTGCGTGGTAGGCTCGCACTCTTCAAAATTATTTACTAACTCAGGGACCGTTTCTTCTTGTTCACGCTCGAACGCACAAAGGCCGCTCCCGATGGGAACGGCCTTTGTGATTTTGCGCTGAAGGCGCGATTGCCTAGACGTCCCTAGTCTCCGGCGACTAGCTCGCGTTCCTTCTGTTCAGCGGGCTTGGCGGGGGCGATGGAGCCTAGCGGGACCAGTCCCTCGACGGGCTTTTCGCCGAGGACGTGTTCGCGGTAGAGCTTGGCCATGCGGGCGTTTTCTGCATCCTGCTTCATCTTTTCGTCGCGGGCGCGGATTTGCTCTTCGCGTGCGGTCTTGGCGATGCCCAGATCGTCGAGCGTGTGATTGCGGTCGGCGTTGACGTGCTCCGCCTTCAGAAGCAACTTGTGGCCGACTTCGGGCATGTTGACTTTCTTGCCGCCGACGAAGATCTCGTGGCGCCCATGCTCCTCATACCACTTGGTGAGCGTGGCGGTCATGTGCATCTTCTCGATGATGTTGCGCCAGCCGACGCCGGTGTTGTAGGCGCAGAAGCTGATCTCGCCCTCCTGCGTGGCGTAGGGGATGATGCACTGCTCGGTGCGGCGGAAGTCGTAGTTGAATAGATCCTGGAACCACATGCCGGCGATGAAGAGGAAGTTCCAGCGGTCCTGGCGTCGCTTCTGGATGTCCTCCAGGGTGCGGTCGCCCTTGACGCTGCCGTAGTTCTTGCCGGTGGCGTTGAAGGTCTTATCCATCTTCTTCATCATGTCGGTGATCTTGAAATGGGTGGGCGACTTGAAGGGATCGTAGTTGCGCAAGAGCGAGAGCGCGATGCCGAAGACGGAGAGGAACTTTCCGCGCGCCGCATCGTTGATCTTGGCGACATCCTTGGCCACTTTATCCATATTGAGGAAGGCGGTGACGGGAGCGGCTTCCTTGGTTTCCTTGTCGATCATCAGCGCCATGCCGATGCCGCAGTTGGGGTGACAGCCACAGGAGAGCTGTCCCCAATCGGCTTGCGGTCCGTGAATGAGGTCGGCCCAATCGCTGAATGTGCTCATGAAGCTGATGGGGAACCAGTCGCGCTCCGGCTCGCCGAAGCCCATCTGATTTTTGATGTCGTGGGCCATGTGGGAGAGGGTGTAGCGCTGGGCAAAACGGCGCTCGTCGGTGATCTCCTCGTCGCGTCCGGTGAAGCTGACCGGCTGGAAGCTGAGGAAGCTGATGGTCTTGGGGTTGTCGAGGGCGAACTGGATGATGCGGCCCACCTGCTCGTTGTTGATGCCGTTGATGATGGTGGTGACGGGAACGATCTCGACGCCGGCGTCGTGCAGGTTGTTGATGGCTTGCAGCTTGACATCGAAGAGATTGCCCACCTTGCGATGGGAGTTGGCGGCGTTGCCGATGCCGTCAAACTGGAGGTAGACATAGCGCAGGCCGGCCAGCGCGGCCTTGCGGCAAAACTCCTTGCTCTTGGCAAACTCGATGCCGTTGGATGCGGCCTGCACGCTGTTGTATCCGACCTTGCGGCAGTAAGCGACCGCGTCGAGGAAGTGAGGCGAAAGGGTCGGCTCGCCACCGCTGAACTGCACGCTCATCTGGCGCTTGGGCTTGAGGGTGATGGCGTTGTCCAGCATGGTCTTGATTTCTTCCCAGCTTAGTTCGTGGACGAAGCCAACCTGATTGGCGTCCATGAAGCAGGGGTCGCACATCATGTTGCAGCGGTTGGTGAGGTCGATGGTCAGCACCGCGCCGCGGCCATGGGTTACGGTCGAGGTGCCATGGTTGTGCAGGCGCTTGTCGTTGTGGGAACGCATATCGCGGCCGGGGAAGCTCTCCTCGAGATGCTTGAAGAAGGCCGCGTCCATGGACATGATGTCCTCAAAGTGGCCGTGCTTGGGGCAGTCCTTAACCATCCAGATTTCGCCGTTGCGTTCGATGATCTGCGCCTTGATCTCGCCGACTTTTTCATTAAGCAGGACTTCGTAGGGCAGCTTGCCGTCGAGAATCTGTTTGCGAATCTCGGGGACGCACTTGGGACAGAGCGAGTCAGTGGCGCGGGGCCAGCCCAGCGGGGGCTTCTCCTTCTCGTAGGATTTTTGCAGCGGCTTGTCGGACCACTTGGGAGTGAACCCTGGGTTGGGGCTGATGCGGTTCAGCCGCTCAAAAACTACCCACGCGCCCTTGGCCGCGTAGACGACGGCTTTCTCGGCGTACTTGACTGCTTTGGACATATAGATGCGGTCTCCTCGAAGAATTTAGTCGCCTGCGGCGGTTTCTCGCCCGGCTAGACCCTGGGCGCCGTTTGGTGAGTGTCGCCAAGGGTCTGAAAATGCAGTTTTAGGGTAACCGGGGGGTGCGGTCAAGACAAAGGGGATGCATGGAATGGCGAAAGTTTGTTCTGAATGGCAATTTGGAGATGTCGAATGGTCAGGCGGAGGGGTGAAAAACGGGCGCTGGCGTGCCCTGCTAATGGCGATCAGGGACCGCTGGTTTTGGCGACCTGGTTGATAATGCGCTGGATGAGGACATCGTGGACGTGAATGCGGCGGGCCACGTCGGGCATGAATTCGGTGATGATGTTATCGATGGGCGCTGTGGCCAGATCGATGCCGTAACGCTCGGCGCTGGAGGGCAG
Source organism: Occallatibacter sp. (assembly GCA_052145195.1). Taxonomy (GTDB): domain Bacteria; phylum Acidobacteriota; class Terriglobia; order Terriglobales; family Acidobacteriaceae; genus Telmatobacter. The sequence goes on from JBKQPC010000027.1 coordinate 70,357, forward strand.
ATTGGTCCGCCGGCCGGGTATGTAGAAGTTGCCGAACTCTTCGTCGATGGCGAAGCCCACGATGTCGGCGTAGTTCACCATCGGCTTGCCGTTGTCGCCCTGGGTCCAGACCACCTGCTCGATGGCATGGCCCACGCGGCGCTTGATGGTGGCCTTGGGCATACGGTGATAGTGCGGGTCCTGGTGAACGATGGAGGGAATCAGGAAGGTGCCAAAAAACTCGCCTGTCATGTCCTGTGTATAGCCGAGGCCCACGTCGCGGCTCCAGCCCGCGATGCCGGGACCAACGGGAGAGTGCGCGTTGATGCCCACGTTGATAGCCGAGAGGCTGAGAATGGTGATGGCATTGAAGGGGTCCATCACGTTGCGCGCCGCCAGCCAAGCTTTTTCGCTGGGCGTCATGGGCTTCACCTGCGGCCCATTGGTGAAGCGCATAAACCAGTTAATCTCTTTATGTGGAGGGCAGGGCGGTAGTTGCGTTCCGGATTGGGCGCTGGGGCTTGCAGGCAGTGTTCCGGCCGCGGGGGCCGCGGGTTTGGCGACGTTAGCAGCCGGACAGGGCGCGGTCGCAGGCGCCACGGGGTGGGTGGAATTTTGCGGCTGTGGGGCATCCGGCATTGACAGCTCGGGGCTCTCTGACGGACCGGCCCACACCGGAATTGCCGCGAAGAGCAAAACCGGCGCAAGGAACGCCAGAAGGGCGCGGCTCATCATCCACGGCCTGCCCAACTGCCATGGGCGGGCGCACCGATTTCCGGCGTTCGCTCTCGAGCCGCTTTTCAAGATATTATCCTTCACTGGCGAAATCGCAGGCTGTTCCAGCAGCAAAAAACGGATTGCTGCCAATTCTGATTATGGGCGGCAACGCGCAACCGCAAAATCGCCATTCCTGAAAGTCTAATGAATCTGACGCAATTTTTCTGTGAAAAGTCACACGCAAAGCAAGAATGAGCCAGCGGTTTAACCAACAGGAATCCGATTCCCGTATTGACCATTGCGGCACCCTCGGCCTCAAGGCGATTGACGCAAGGCGGCGCGCATCGCAGACTGAGAAGAGACAGATTGACTAAATCTGTTTGAACGAGGTGCATACTATGAGTTCTTATCCGCCACCGCCACCGCCACCGCCCGGCCCCGGCGGAGTCGGCGCCCGCGTCGGCGCCCGCATCGATGAGGCAATTGAGCTGATCGAGATGGAGTTGCGCCACGCTGTCGCCTACGTAAACGACGCGGTGGTTCCGCAGGTTCGCAAGGAATCGATCACGGCCCTGCGCACCGTGGCCGGCAAACTTCGCGATCTGGCCGACCGCTTTGAGCAGAAGGGGAGCCCGGGCCGCTGATGAAGACGCCGGTTGGAGTTCGTGGTTTCCCAGGTCCGAAAATCCGGATCTGGGGCACCCGGCTATTTTTTGCGATTGCGGCCTCGTTCCTGCTGATTATGTGCGGCTGCGGGCATCAGCAAACCGAAGCCTCACTACCCGCGCCGCAGGCCGCACCGCCGGCGGCTGAGGAAGCTGAACCCGCGCCGTACGCACGCATTGCGCCCGCGCCGGCGCCTTCGGGAGGGGCCAGCGCCGAAGACCGGAAATATATCAGGACGCACAAACCCATCCTGACCGAGGAAGGCGTGGCGAGTTGGTATACCGCGCCTTACAAGGGCCGCAGAGCCGCCAATGGCGAGGTCTTCAACGACCATGCGATGACGGCCGCGCATCGCACCCTGCCCATGGGTTCGCTCATCGTCGTGACCAATCTCAATACGGGCCAGTCCGCCGACCTGCGCATTACCGATCGCGGCCCGTTTGTGAAGGGCAGGATAATCGATCTCTCCATCGCCTCGGCCAAGGCCACGGGGGTGTATGTGGCGGGCACAGCGCGCGTCCGGGTGGATGTGTACCGCACGCCCAAGCCCATCAACACCGGCGGCCGTTGGTGCGTGCAGATCGGCGCCTTCACCAACAAGCGCAAGGCCAACAAGTTTAAGGCGCACCTGGAGCGCAAGTACCCCGGCGCCAGCGTGATTGAATTCTCCGGCGAAGACAGCTACTGGGTGCGCATTCGTCCCGAGGGAGACGACCGCAAGCAGGCCGAGCGCATCGCCCGCCAACTGCACCCCGCCGAGGGCGAGGCATTTTTGACGCGGCTCGATTAAGAATTCTATATAGAATCAACTTATGCCCAGCCACATCGGAATCGTTGCCTGCTCCGCCGAGGGAGCGTCTCTTTGCTACCGGACGATCTGCGTGGAAGGCGCGCAGCTTCTTGGGCCTCACGATCATCCTGAAGTTTCGATGCACACGCACTCCCTCGCCACGTACATGAAATGCATCTATCGAGGCGATTGGCAGGGCGTGGGGGAACTTATGCTATCCTCCGCCGAGAAGCTCGCCAAAAGTGGCGTTGATTTTTTAATTTGCCCCGACAATACGATTCACCAGGCGCTTGCTTACATAGAACCGCAATTGAAGCTGCCATGGCTGCACATCGCCGATGCCGTGGCTGCCCAGGCTGTCGAATGCGGCTACCGGCGCATCGGGATCACTGGAACCCGATGGCTGGTGGAGAGCGAAATCTATCCGGAAAAATTCGCCGCGCGCGGCCTGGCTTATACGCGCCCGAATGCAACCGAACGCGAAGAGATCAATCGCATTATCATGGAGGAACTTGTTTACGGCGTCTTCAAGCCCGAGTCGCTCGCGTGCTTCCAGCGCGTTCTGCGCCGGATGAAAGAGGAGGGCTGCGACGCGGTCGTACTCGGCTGCACCGAGATCCCGCTGATCGTGAACGATGCAAATTCACCGCTACCCGCGCTTGATTCGACACGCCTGCTTGCGCGGGCTGCACTACGCCGCGCGGTTGGAGGAACGGCCGTAGCCTACTCCGGCGGCGGATAGAAGGGCAGCTTGTCGTTTTTCTTGTTGGCGCGGCGGATAGTCACATCATCGATCAGCAGCGCCGGGGCCAGCACCGTCTCCGGCACCTCGCCGAAGTAGTTGGCGACGAACAGGTTCTTGCCTGCCGCCTCCACGTTGGAGCGCAGCGCGCGCAGATCCAGATCGGCCAGTTCCGCGCCGCGCACCAGTTCCCGCTTGCCATCCGGATTGATGCGATACAGCAGCCGCGGCGTCAGCTTCTCACCCATGGTAGTCACATAATAGACATTCTTCAGGCCGCGATCTTTAGCCAGCGCCAGCAGCTTGCTGATCAGCTCTTCGTCCGTCAGCCCGTCCTTTGCCGTCACCTGGAGCACGCCGATAGAAGGCTTGGGCTCAGTGGCGAGACCGGCGCGCGCGTGGCCGTTGGATTGCGGAAAGTTGCGCACCGGCTCGCGGCCGATCAGATAATTTTCCAGACGGCCAGCAACAACCAGCTTGACAGAGAGCGCCGGAACTCCCTCGTCGTCCACGTCGTATGCGCCCACGAGGCTCTTGCCGTTGTAACTCTTTAGGCCGGGATGATCGACCACGTCAAATGACTCTGGAAGCACGCGCGCATGATAACTGGAGGCAAAGGGCCCGTTGGTGCGCGCCTCGGTGCCCAGCTTGGGCCTTGTCGCTGTTACGCCGCTCGCCACCAGGGTACGCATCGTATCGGCGCCAGCGTCGGAACTCAGCAGCAGCGGCCCGTGATACTCCTCCTCGACCAGCGGAGCCTTGCGCAGATCGGTAAGCGATGCGATCAGCTTCAACGCTTGCTTCTCGAATACCTCCGGCGCATCCAGATCCTTGAGTGAAGTTCCGGTGGTCGCGTAGGAGCGATCCAACCTCATGCCGTCGTCGGCCTGCGTACCCACGCCGAAAGATTCCTGATAGCCGGCTGCCGACTTGCGCACGATGGCGCCCTCGCTCGAGACCAGCCAGGTGGTCGTCACCCGCGCGGAAAAATTCGCCACGGAGTAGTGCACGTCGCGCTGGCCGTCTTTGACAGCGGCGTCCGTGCGGTAGAGTCCGCTGTCACGCGCCACTCTGGCTTCCCATGTTTGCTCGTCCACCTTCAGCTTGAGCGGCTCGGCCAGCGAGATGATCGGCGTCTCCCGGCTGAAATCATCGGCTTGCGGAGGCGTTTGAACTTGTTTTAATTCGGCCTGCTTCTGCGCGTAGGCCGCCAAAGCGCTCTTGTATGCCTGATCGGTGGCTGCCCATAGCGCCGACCGCAGAGCAATCGTGTCGTCGTCCAGAGCCGCCAGTTGAACAGCGCCGTCGCCCCGGCTTCCGGAGCTGTCGGTCTTGTAGTCGCCCACCCGCACCGTCACGCGCGCCAAGCGCCCGTGACTGCGCCGCGAGCTGCTGGTGGCTCCAAACTCCGCCTTGGTCTCAAAGTTGTCGATGTCTTCGATGCGGTACTGAATGAAGAACGGCTTCTGAAAGTCCTTCAACTGCAGATTGCTTTTGCCGCGATCCAACTCTATGAGCATGGCCTTCAGCACGGAGTCTTTTTCGGCATCGGCGCGGGTGGGCTGCGGCGCTGTTTGTGCGGACGAGCTCAGACAGGTGGCTAATAGGGCTGCTCCGGCACAGATCGTTATCGGTCTAATCAGATTCATCGCGTCAACACCTCTCATCGAAATGAAAAAGGCTATTTGAGATTCGTGGTATCCCACCCTTCGCAAAATGCGCGAAAGATGGGGCACCCAACTTATTTCCAATTCCTTTACTACTGTTTCTCCGACGGAATCGGCAGAATCGGCGGCCGCTCCGTGCCTTGCGGCTGCTTCTGCGTCTCCATGGTACTCATCAGGATGGCGGGAGCCACGGCGCTGACCGGAATGGCGCCCGACTCCGCGCCGCACTCTCCGTTGAAGACCTCGCTCTTGTCGCCCGTGGCCAGGATGCTCTTCATGGCGGCCAGCGGCGTGCCCACGATGCTTACGCCGCGCACCAGTTCATCCGGCCGGCCGTCAACATACACGCGCCAAACCACTAGCGGAATCACTTCAAATGCCTGCGGCGAGCGTCGCTGGGTCACGGCAAATCCCGAAGAGATGTCCTCGAAGTAAAGCCCATAGGTCTTGCCCTGTTTCTTTGCTTCCTCAATCAACTGCTTGCGCAGTTTGTCCTCCGACTCCGTCTTGGTCGAGGTCACAATCAGGTTGCCTTGCCGCCCGGTGGGAACCCTGCCGGCCTGCGCGCGGCCGTGGCCGTTGGAGTTGGCAAAGCTGGCAATGGGCAGCCGCGACATCAGGAAGGTCTTCAAGACGCCGTCCTGAATCAGGGTGACATGCTGCGCCTTCTGGCCCTCGTCGTCATATTGGTAGTTGCCGCTCAGCCATGTCTTGCCGAAGGTGGTCAGCGTCGGGTCGTCGGCCACGGAGAGAAAGGCGGGCAGAATCTCCTTGCCCAGATCCTTGGTAAATGTCTGGCCCTCCTCGTTGCCGCGCTGGCGCTGGCCCTCCAGCCTGTGGCCCAGCACCTCGTGGAAGAAGACCGCCGCAGCCCGTCCGGAGAGAATCGCCGGCCCGTTAAAGGGCTCGGTCACCGGCGCCTTGCGCAGCGCCTCCAGGCTGATGCCCAGTTGGCGCGCCACCTTTTCCATCTCGGCTTGCGCGGGCAAACCCTCGGCTGTTTCGGCCTCGAAGGTCTTTACGCGGAAGAGGTCCATCCCATCGTCGGCTCGGGTTGCGGCGACCACCATCACCCTTGCCTGCAGGTGCGGCGTCATCACCCGCGAACCTTCCGATGAGACGAAGTAATCGGTCTCATTCTGCGCCACGAGCAGCACCATGTTCATGTTCACGTCCGGGTAGTCGCGAAAGACGAGCGAGAGAGCCCGAACGCGCTGCTCCCAGGCCGCGCGGTCGAACTTCACCGGCGGAGCGGGCTTGCCAAGATAGACCTGCGGCGCCTCCTGACTGAAATCCGGCGAGGAGTCTTCTTCTTTGGCGCGGACCTCTGCTTCCGTTTTCACCTTTAGGTAGTTCTCCAGCGCTTTTCCGTAGCCGGCGTTGGTGGCCAGCCACAGTGACCGCGCCAGCGCCTCGCGGTCGTCTGTCAGCGGCAGCGTGGCGCTATTGACCGCCGAGCCGCGATGGGAGCCATGAGTGTTGTCCAGTTTGGGTTCGCCTATCCGCACCTGCACGTCTGCCACGCGCATGTGATTGGCCGAGCTGTTCACCAGCGCGCCATATTGCGCGCCAATGGTAACCGCGCTGGCGTCGCTCACCGCGTAACTCAGGAAGTAAGGCGGCAACTGCTTTGCATCCCCCTGCTTGCCCAGCGAGGTAAAAGCGCGATTGAGCTCGGTGGTCATGGCGTCGAGAAGTTCTGGCGCGGCCTGCTTTTGCGCCGCGGCAGCCACGGGCAAGGCCAGCGCGAAAACGGTAAAAATCGCGCGTAAACCGGCGCTCGTGGCCGTCCGCCTTACGGAGGCAAAAGAAATCTCTCTCATATGCTGAAAATCCCAATAAAACATCTTCCAACGGAATTGTCTCAGAGTAAGCTACTCAAGAGGAAGTTGCCCATGAAGTTAGCGCGACCAATGCTGCCGGCACTTTGTCTGGCGTTGCTGCTCACTGGCATAAATCCGCACCATGGCAATGGCCAGCCCGCGCCGCCTGCCCAGCCAGCGCCGGCTTCTACAGCTTCGGCGGCGACCCCGGCCCAGCCCGCCAGCACACAGGCCTACAACCTGCCGCCCGACAAGCTGGCCAAGGCTAAAGCTCTCAGCCGCATCTCCCTTACCCTGGAGATTGCAGGCTCCCTCTGGGGACTGGCCTTCCTCTGGCTGCTGCTCAGCCTGCGCTGGGCTGCCGGACTGGCGGCGTGGACTGAGCGCCTGCTGCGCTGTCGCTGGATGCAGGGAGTGCTCTTCTTCGCCGTCTATCTGGTCATTGACGCTCTGGCAGACCTGCCACTGGATGTGATCGGCCACGCGGTCAGCCGCCATTACGGAATCAGCGTTCAGGGCTGGGGCGGATGGTTCAGCGATCTGGCCAAAGGCATGGGCCTCACGCTGCTCTTTGGCACACCCATCCTGCTCTTCTTCAACTGGATTGTCCGTGTCTCTCCGCGCCGCTACTGGGTTTGGATCTGGCTGATCTCGCTGCCGCTGATCCTGCTCTCCACTTTCGCATCGCCGCTGATCATCGATCCTCTCTTCAATAAGTTTGAGCCGCTCGCAAAAACTCATCCCGCACTGGTAGCCAGGCTGGAGCAAGTTGTCGCCCGCACCGGGACCAAGATTCCGCCCGAGCGAATGTTCCTGATGAAAGCCAGCGAAAAATCCAATGGCCTCAATGCGTACGTCACCGGCATCGGCGCCTCCAAGCGCTTCGTGATGTGGGACACGGCCACCGACCGTCTCCCCGACGATGAAGTTCTCTTCATGTTTGGCCACGAGAGCGGCCACTACGTCCTCAATCACATTCCCAAAGGGATTACCCTCGCCGCCGCCGGCATGTTTTTTGTTTTTTGGGCCTGTGCAGGATTTGCCGGTTGGCTCGTGCGCCGCTTTGGCGCTAGCTGGCAGTTGGGAGGGCCGGATGGAACGGCCCCGCTCGCCAGCCGCCAGGGTTTTCTGGTGTTGCTCTTCACCCTTTCTGTCGCCAGCCTCATTCTGCAACCGGTCGACAGCACCATCAGCCGCCACGTCGAGCATGAAGCCGACGTCTATGGCCAGGAGGCTATTCACGGCCTGGTCGCCGACCCGCAGAAAACCGCCGTCTCCGCCTTCAATCACCTCGGCGAAGCATGGCTGGAAGATCCCAATCCCAGCCCCTTCGTCGAGTTCTGGACCTACAGCCACCCCAGCGTTCAGACCCGCGCCAACTTCGCGTTGCACTATGATCCATGGGCTAATGGTGGGCATGGCAAGTTCTTTGAAAAGTAGCTGTCTGTTGTCAGCGGTCAGTTTGCGCCGATGACACAGTGCTGACCTCTGCCGACTGGCGCTACAATTTATCCATGCAATTTCTCTCGCTTTCACGCCGCCGCACTGATGCCTTTCCGCCTGAAGCCTTTACCCCGGAGCTGAATGCCCGCGAGAGCCAGCGCGTCCGCGAACTTTATGGTTCCGGCATTCTGCGCCAGGTTTGGCGCCGCGGTGACGTGCCCGGCGCAGCCATCCTCTGGGAGGCTGCCAGCGTGGCTGAGGTCCGCGCAGCGCTCGACAGCCTGCCTATCGCGCAAGCTGGAATGTTGGAAATCCTGGTGGTTGCTCCACTTGCGCCCTATCCCGGATTCGGTCCCGCGTGATGAACAGAGCGGGCTTTTGACCCCTGTTTTCCATCAACCCCCCTCAAGTCGTACACTGAGGTTTCGCTTTTTGGAGGAGCGGAATCGCATGGCCTATCCCGCAAATTACCGTTATACCCGCGAGCATGAGTGGATTGAACTCGACGGCTCCATCGGCATCACCGACTACGCACAGCAATCCCTGGGCGACATCGTCTACGTGGACCTGCCCAAAGTGGGCGACGCGGTCACCGCTGGCGCCACATTCGGCTCGGTGGAAAGCGTCAAGGCGGTCAGCGACCTCTACTCGCCTGTCACAGGGACGGTTATCGCGGTCAACGAGGAGCTGAAAGACGCGCCTGACAAGATCAACGAGAAGCCTCACGAAACCTGGATTATCAAGGTCAAGCTGGCCAACCCCGCCGATTTCAACACCTTGCTCGACGCCGCTGCCTACGAAGCCTTTATCGCGGAAGAAAGCTAGAAGCTCTTATGCGCTATCTGCCCAAGTCTCCCGCCGAACGGCTCAAGATGCTGGCCGATCTCGGCGCGGCCTCCATCGACGATTTGTTCGCCATCATACCTGCCGAGTACCGCCTCAACCGCGACCTGGCCGTACCGCGCGCGCGCGCCGAAAGCGAAATTATCGACTACTTCCGCGCGGCGGGAGCAAAGAACTCGACCGGTTACGCCAGCTTTCTTGGCGCCGGAGCTTATCGCCACTACCGCCCGGCTATCATCGACTCCCTGATCCAGCGCGGCGAGTTTCTGACGAGTTACACGCCCTATCAAGCGGAGATAAGTCAAGGCACGCTGCAAGCTATCTTCGAGTTTCAGACCATGATCGCTGAACTAACTGGCATGGACGTGGCCAACGCCAGCATGTACGACGGTTCAACGGGCGCGGCCGAGGCGGTGATGATGGCCGTTCGCGCTACCGGCCGCCATAAGGCCGTTGTCGCTTCGACCGTTCATCCCGAGTACCGCGAGGTGCTTGACACTTATACGAAGCATCAGGGCTTACCCAGCGTGCTGATAGGTTACGACCGCAAGACCGGGCGCATCGATCTTTCTGCGCTGAACGCGGCAGTTACCGATGAAACCGCGGCGGTTCTGGTGCAAAGTCCCAACTTCTTCGGAGTGATTGAAGATATTCCGGCGATAGCAGAAATCGCTCACGCCAAGGGCGCATTGCTGATCGTTTCCATCGCCGAGGCGGTTTCATTGGGAATCGTACGCCCGCCGATTGAGGCGGATATCGTCAGCATGGAGGCGCAATCGTTTGGCGTTGCGCTCAGTTATGGCGGGCCGTTCTGCGGAGTCCTCGCGGCCAAGGAGCAGTTCGTCCGCCAGATGCCCGGACGGCTTGTCGGCCAAACCGTCGATAGCTCAGGCTATCGTGGATTTGTCCTGACACTTTCTACTCGCGAGCAGCACATTCGCCGCGAGAAGGCCACCTCGAATATCTGCACCAACCAGGCATTAGTCGCGCTGATGGCTACTATCTTCCTATCGGTTTATGGAAAGGAAGGAATCCGCGAGTTAGCCGAGCATAACCTGGCGAAAGCGAGTTATGCGGCCAAGACTCTCTCCGCCCAACCCGGAGCGAAGCTGCTCTTCACCGGCGCGCCCCGCTTCAACGAGTTCGTTCTCGAGACCGAGGAGTCTGCGGCGCAATGGAGCCAGCGATTACTCGATAATCAGATCGTCGGCGGCATAGATTTGAGCCGCTGGTATCCCGAGCTGCGCAATTGCACGCTGTGGTGCGTAACGGAAATCATTACCCGAGAGCAGATTGACGCCGCGGCCAAAGCGCTGGCGGCCGGGCCGGTTAAGGCATAGGCAAGTTAATCGAGGTTGTCTGATTTACGTTTGCGAATGGAGATGTGCCGATGTTGGATAGATTCAGATCCTGGGTGTTCAACAGGCAACGCAAGAAATGGGAAAAGCTGCGGAGGCGTGGCAAGCGATCGTTCATTGTGCGCAGGGGAGTACTGAAGTGGGGCGGTATTGTAGGTTTCTTGACGGTGTTCGTGCATCTTTGTACTTGCCATGGGAAGGCCGATTGGTGGTTTGTCTTAAGCGCGCTGATTGCTAGTCCTTTCGCCGGATATCTTTGGGCGTGGGGCATGTGGAATGTGAACGAAAGGCGCTTTGGATATATAGCAAAGAGATGATCTTTCGTTTATACAAACTCAGCCAGATATATACAACGAAACTGTTGCGAGGAGTGATGAATGGCAGCATCTGAAGTTCCGGTTTTATGCACCAACGGCAAAGTCCGTCCCCACCCGACGCAGAACGAGGCTCTGCTCTTCGAGAAGTCCTCGCCCGGCAAGCGTGCCTACAAGCTGGCTCCGCTCGATGTGCCGGCTGTCAATGCCGCGGCTCTGCTGGGCGAGGCGCATCGCATTACTCCTGGCGAGTTACCCGAGTTAAGCGAGATAGAAATCATCCGCCACTTTACGCGGCTCTCGACGTGGAACTACGCCATCGATCTGGGAATGTACCCGCTGGGTTCTTGCACCATGAAATACAACCCGAGAGTGAATGAGTTAGTGGCCCGCATTGAGGGATTGGCTGAGGCGCATCCTTATCGGCCAGACTCGCTGGCGCAAGGGATTCTCGAAGTTATCGACCTTTTACAGCGTTGCCTGATCGAGATCACCGGCATGGACGCGATTACTCTGCAACCTGCTGCCGGCGCGCACGGAGAATTTACGGGGATTCTTCTGGTCCGCGCATGGCACGAATCGCAGGGGAATCCGCGCGGCAAGATTCTCATTCCCGACTCAGCGCATGGCACTAACCCGGCCACCGCGGCCATCTGCGGCTACACGGTGGAGAATCTGAAGTCTAACTCCGAAGGAGGAATTGACTTAGATGCGCTAACTCGCCAAGTCAATGAAGAGACGGCCGCGCTGATGCTCACCAATCCATCGACGATAGGAGTTTTCGAGAGCCAGATTGCGAAGATTGCCGAGATTCTCCACGCCAAGGGCGCACTGCTTTACATGGACGGCGCCAACATGAACGCGCTGGTAGGCAAGGCGCGGCCGGGCGACTTCGGCGTGGACGTGATGCACCTGAATCTGCATAAGACCTTCTCGACGCCTCATGGAGGCGGCGGTCCCGGCTCAGGGCCGGTGGCCTGCAAGGCGTTTCTTAAGCCGTTTCTTCCCGTGCCGGTATTGATCCAGGACAAGAACGGCACGAAGCGCTGGCACTACGACCGCCCGCAATCGGTAGGAAGGGTTCGCGCTTTTTACGGCAACGTGGGAATGTTCATCCGCGCCCTGGCCTACATTCTGGCCAACGGCCCCGACGGCCTGCGCCAGACCACCGAAGACGCGGTGCTCAACGGCAATTACATCCGCGCCAAACTCCAGGACTTCTACGAGCTGCCCTACAAGACAGCGTCGATGCACGAGGTAGTCTTCAGCGACAAGCGGCAGGCGGCCAAGGGAGTCAAGACCGGCGACATTGCCAAGCGGCTCATCGACTACGGTTTCCATCCTTACACGGTCAGTTTTCCGATGATCGTTCACGGCGCGCTGATGATCGAGCCGACAGAGAGCGAATCTTTGGAGGAGCTGGATTTATTTATATCGGCGATGCGCGCGATTGCCCGCGAGGTGGAAGAGACACCGGAGCTGGTGAAGAGCGCGCCACACTCGACGCGCGTGGGACGAATGGACGAGGTGCAAGCGGCGAGGAAGCCGATTCTGCGCTGGGCACCACCTGCGGTGGGGCCCAGCGGCAGTTTAGGCCAGCGGTGAAAGGTTCGTAGCATCCCCGGTCCGAAAATCCGGACCTGGGGCACCCGGCTAATCGCTCACAGGAACGACAGTTTTGGAAATCATCGGGACTTTCTATATAGCTCCTCCAGCGCAACGCAGGCTGTACGCACGCCATCCTCGTGGCTTAACCGACGCGCTATGCTCTCGGCTCGCCGGGCAAAGCGCGGCTCGGCCAGCATCGCCTTCAGCCGTCGCGCCACGCGCAGCGGCGTATAGTTGCCGCGTTGAATGACTCGCGCAACCTTCAGCCGGCGCATTCGCCGGGCATTGTCGGGCTGGTCGTGCGAGTAGGGCATGATGAGCATCGGCTTGCCCGCGCGCAGGCATTGCGCCGTCGTCCCCACGCCGCCCTGGTGCACCACCATCGCCGCGCGTGAAAACAGCCGGGAGTAGGGCGCATACTCGGCCACGCAGATCGACTCCGGCAGCGGAGTTCGCAGACGGTTGCGCGGGTCTGTGCCGATAAGGAGCACCGCACGAATTCCCAGCCGGATGGCCGCACGCGCTGAAAACTCATAAAACTTTCCGGCAGCCAGCACCGCCGCCGAGCCCAGCGTGAAGACCACAGGGGGCGGCCCTTCGCCGAGGAATTTTTCCAGGTGAGGAGGCAGCTCCTGGATGCCGAAGTCTGCATCGAAGTAGCAGAAACCGGTAATCAGCGTGTTCTTCGGCCAGTCTTTTTGTTCCACGCCCAGCACGCGCGAAAACAACGCCAGGACCAGGTAGGGCGAGTGCTTGGCGTCGAAGAGGGGATTGGCGCCCTTGGGCAAGCCCAACTCGCGGCGCAGCTCGTAGATCGGTTCCGGCCACTTGCGACTCACAAACCTCGCCACCCGTTTGATGACCCGCCCGAAGCCCGGCACCGCCTTGTCGGCCCTCGCCAGACGCGGATACGGAGGCAGCACCGGCGGGTCGAAAGCGGAAAAAAACGAAAGCGGCGCCAGCACGTAGCTGGCCCAGGGAATCCCCGTCACCTCGGCCACCAGCGGCCCGGCGTAGTTCAGCTCGCCTAGCAGCAGCAGGTCAGCGCGCTGGGGCTTGGTGGCCGCATCCAGCAAGTCGTCGTATGTCTGGCGCAGCGCGGGAAAGAGAAAATCCCTCAGCCCATGCTCCGTGCCGTTCTTGATGTCGTAGATCATCTCCACCAGGGCAGTGTTGGCGGGGTCGATGTCCGGCCGGACAGCATGGAATTCGAGCCCCAAAGGCCGAACTCTTGATTCATAGACTGGCGGCAGCGCCATCACCGGCACGTGCCCTCGCTGCTTCAATTCCAAAGCAATGGCGATCAGCGGATTGGTGTCGCCGTAGGTGCCGATATTCGAGAGAACAATGCGCAATTTGAAGTCCTTGGGCCGATTGGGCCCTGTTTATGAAGATAATTGATCGGGCCCCGGTTGTCCGGCAGGGCTCCTTCTGTTCGAACCGGGGATGATATTCTTTTTCCGTCGTATAAGGAGACTTTCCATGCTGAACCTGCACACTCTTCGCCTTGTTGCCCGTTCCATCGTGGCTGTCGCATTGCTTTGCGGCCTTCTGGTTGCTGTTCACCCCATCACCGCGCAGCAGCCCTACAAAATCATTGACCAGTGGAAGATCGGCGGCGATGGAGGTTGGGATTACCTGCTGGCCGATCCACCCGCCCATCGGCTCTACATCACTCGCGGCGCGCGCGTCGATATCGTTGATACGCAGACCGGGAAACTTTCGGGCAGCATTGCCGGCCTGCATGGCACGCACGGCGTCGCGCTCGACACTGCCGGCAAGTTCGGCTACATCTCCGACGGCGGCGGCAACGCGGTGGTCGTCTTCGACCGCGCCACGCTGGCTACGGTGGCCACCATCCCTGCCGGAACCAATCCTGACGCCATCGTCTTCGAGCCGGCAACGCAGACCGTCTGGGCCTTCAACGGCCGCAGCAAGGACGCGACCGTAATCGACGCCTCCACGCGGAAGGTCGTCGCCACCATCCCGCTGCCTGGCAAGCCGGAGTTCGCCGCCGTCGATGGCAAGGGTTTGGTCTTCGACAATATCGAAGACAAGAGCGAGATCGTTCGCCTCGACGCCAAAACCAACAAGCTCGCCGCCGAGTGGCCGCTGACCGGATGTGACGGCCCCAGCGGCTTGGACTTCGATGTTGCAGGCAGCCGTCTCTTTCCGGTATGCGATGGCAAGAAGATGGGGGTGATTGATTCCAAGACCGGCAAAGTCATTGCGACTGCTGAGATCGGCAGCGGTCCCGACGCCGCCGGTTGGGATGCCAAAGACAAGCTGGCCTTCGCCTCCTGCGGTGAGGGAGTTCTCTCGGTGATCGATGCCGGCGCTCAGGGCTATCCCACCATCGAGACTCTGCCCACGCAGCGCGGCGCGCGGACGATGGCGTATGATTCGGCCGCAGACCGCATCTACCTGGTTACCGCCGAGTTCGGCCCGCGTCCCGAGCCCACGCCCGACAACCCACGCCCTCGTCCTGCTATTGTTCCAGGCAGCTTTGTGGTGCTGGTTGTAGGCCGGTAAGAGAGGTTTCGTGTCCCGCTTAGCGCTGAAGAGAAACATCTTGCGAAAAGCAGCGTTAAAGCCGATGATTCTAATGTCATTCTTCGACTGACCAGGCGGTTTTGAATTGTAAGGAGAGAATCATGCGCAAATGTTTTTTTGCGATTGTATTTCTGGTATTTTGCCCCCTGCTCTTTGCCCAGCAGACGCTTGACAACAATGCCATCGTCAAGCTGATAAAGGCCGGCCTGTCGGACGATCTGATTGTCAACACCATCAATCTCTCCCCGGGGAACTACGACACGACTGCCAACGGCCTGATTGCCCTGAAGAAAGCGAATGCCAGCGACAAAGTCATCGGGGCCATCCTGCGCAAGGCCTCCGGAGCCGCTCCTGGCGCTTCCAGTCCATCCGCACCCGAAGCTCAAGCCAACGGCTTGCCTGTCGGCATTGAAGAAGTCGGTGTCTACATAAAGGATGCGAGCGGCGCATGGGCGCCCATGCTGCCTGAAATGGTGATTTTTGAAAGCTCCGGCAAGTTCAAGAACATCGCCTCGGCGGGCATCGTCAAGGGCAACCTCAATGGCCGCATCGACGGTTCCCGGTCCAAAATGAATGCGACCCTCCCGGTCAGCTTTGCCATATATCTGCCGGAAGGCGTGGCCATCACCGAGTATCAGTTGCTGCACCTTCGCCCCAACGCCGGATCGCGCCAGTTTCTCTCCGCGGCCGGGGGAGTGCTGCACACTTCCGCCGGAGCAGCCCGGGATGAAGTCGAGTTTCAACCTCAGAAGCTTGCTCCCCGCCTCTACCAGATCACGTTGACACCCAGCGCCGGAAGAGGCGAGTACGGACTGCTCGCACCTGGCTCGACCACCGGTTCCAACAAGGAAACCAAAGGCAAGATCTATACCGTCAGCGTGGCTGAGTAATGCAACCCAAAAACTAACGGCAGATTGCCCCCGCTGCCAGAAACTTCTTGCGGAAAGCGGGGTTACGATAGATGATTTAATTGCTGTTGCTTAAAGTTCTGGCGGTATTCGAGCGGAACCAGAGTAACTGTGTCCTGATGAGTTTTGTTGAGGGTCGCCGCTCCCTGATGGTCGCGTTGACTTGAACGCTGTGGTTTCGGGATACATCAACTCTGGCTCCGCTATACACCGCAAGGAGAGGTTTCGTGCGCAAATACATTCTTGCTGTCGTATTTCTGGCAATAGGTCCCCTGGCTTTTGCCCAGCAGGCGCTCAACAACGACGCCATCATCAAGCTGGTGAAGGCAGGCATGTCGGACGATCTGATTGTCACCACCATCAACGCGCAGCCGGGAAACTATGATGTCTCCCCTGATGGGCTGATCGCTCTCAAGACCGGAGGCGCCAGTGACAAGGTGGTCTCGGCGATTGTGCTTAAGGCTTCGGCTGCACCGCCGCCTCCGCCGGCTGCTCCCGCTCCGCCTGCGCCGCCGGTGGCCCCTGCTCCGCCAACCCCGCCCGTGGCCCCCACGCCCCCAGCGCCGCCCGTGGCTCCCACGCCGCCGGCTCCGCCCGTGGCTGACGTGCCCGCCCTTCCGCCTGGAATCACCGATGTCGGCGTCTATTACCAGGACAAGAGCAGCGCATGGATAGCGATTCCGGCTGAGGTTGTGTTCGCTAAGCTCGGTGGGTTTGAGATTAACCCCCTTCACCCCAAAGATACTGGGGCCAGGTCCACGGTCGGCCATCTCGCCTCCGCCAGGGCACAGACGGCCGCACCCCTGCCCATCATGCTCGCCGTCTATGTGCCGGAAGGCCGCACCATTGCGGATTACCGGTTGCTGCGGCTTCAGGTTAAATCGAACGAGCGCCTCTTTCCCATCTCCTCCGGTACGGCTACCACGGACAACGATGAGCTGGACAAGAACGCCGTGGCGTTTTCCTCTGAAAAGATTGCGCCTCGCGTCTACCAGGTCATGCTGAGCGCCCACCTCGGAAAGGGCGAGTATGGAATGCTGCCGCCCAAGCCGCGCGACGCCTCCGAGGGCAACATCTGGAAGATTTATTGCCTGAGCGTGAGCGAGTAACTATTGATCTGGCGAGAATGCGTTTGGCATCAGAAACGGCAGGGCCGTTCCCGGAAACGGGGACGGCCCTGCGGCTTTTTCACCACATCTGGAAAACTTCTTGCAAAAAGCAGAGTTTAGGTTGATGATTCTGTTGCCAATCTTTCAAAGTTTAGGCGGTTTTGAATTGTAAGGAGAAGACATATGCGTAAGTCAGTCCTCACAATTGTTTTTATGGCAATCTGCCCTTTGCTCATACCTGCCTTGATGGCCAGTGCGCAGTCTGGAGCAGTCATTCCACAAGGTGGTGCGGGGCACACTAATCAGGCCAGTTGTTTAATTCTGAAGCGCATGGGACCGGCGGATGAGGTTACCAGTCATATGTATTCCTTTGGTATAAGGGGCAAACAGTTCCAGTACGTTGAGGGTAAATTCCCGGAAGGTTCTCCGTTTCATGGGCGACTTACTGACCATGACGTCCGCAATCTGCAAGGGCGAGGCCAAGAAGTGCTTATTCTTGAACCTCATTACACCTCAGAAGACCTTAAGGAAGCTCGGGCGGAGTGCAAAGGGATGACGGGTGAAACCCCGAATAAGACTTCTGAGATCAATGCCATTCCCCAGCCAATGAATAATGCACAGTCCGGAATTGCCCCTATTCCGCCTCCGTCTACCGCCCAGGCCACTGTCGCCATTGATTCCACCCCAGCCGGTGCTGACATAGAAATAGACGGCGCGTTTGTCGGCAACACCCCATCTACGATCAGCGTTGATCCAGGAAGCCATCAGGTTGTTGTCAAGAAGAAAGGCTTCAATGACTGGTCCAAGACCCTCAA
This sequence comes from Occallatibacter sp., assembly GCA_052145195.1. Classification (GTDB taxonomy): domain Bacteria; phylum Acidobacteriota; class Terriglobia; order Terriglobales; family Acidobacteriaceae; genus Telmatobacter. The sequence goes on from JBKQPC010000027.1 coordinate 87,692, forward strand.
TGTGACCGGCGGCACGATTCATCTCAATGCTGAACTGGAGAAATCGATATCGCAACCGCCAACGCCCGTTCCGCCTCCGCCGCCACCGACGAATTGAGCAGGCAAATTGAAGTGTCCGGGTGCAATTGCTCGTCGATCGCATACATATATAGCATCAAATAGTGCTAGAATTGATGCGTGGGGGTTTGATGAGAACAACGATCACGCTTGACGACGAACTCGTCCGCACTGCCCAGGAATATACGGGCGTGACTGAAAAGACTGCTCTTATTCGGGAAGCTCTCCAGTCTCTGGTTCAGAAGGAAGCCGCGCGTAGGCTGGCGGCGCTGGGGGGCACAATGCCGGAGTTTGAAGACATTCCACGGCGGCGGATGGAGTAAGGATGATTCTGGCTGACACAACCGTCTGGGTAGATCATTTTCGCGCCTCAAACCACAAGCTCCGAGAACTCCTCGAAAATGAGCGAATCGTAATGCATCCGTTCATCGTTGCGGAACTGGCCTTAGGTTCGCTGAAACAACGGGCAGTACAACTTAAAGCCTTGGATGATTTGCCGGCAGTGCCGGTTGCGCGGCTCGACGAGGTGCGACATGTGATCGAGACACGCTCTCTGTACAGCCAGGGAATCGGACTGACGGACGCACACCTGATCGCTTCCATCCTGATCCATCCGCCGAACCTGCTGTGGACCATGGATAAGAGACTATCGAAGGTAGCCGAAGCGCTCGGCATCGGTGCAACACTACCCTGAATGAGTCGCGCGAGATGATAGGGTATTTCTGACGGCCTTATATGAACCGACGCACGCGCAGAACGCTTTGGATAGTGGCCGCGGTCCTGCTTTTTCTGGCCGTGGCCGTCTTCCTGCGCTCCAAGGCTCCGCCGGAGGCCGCGCGACTGCTGCCTGAGTCCGACGGCATTATCTACGTCAACCTCAAGCCGGTGCATGCCTTCTTCCACAAGGACCTGAAGCCGCCTGAGCGCGTGCCGGAGTACCAGCAGTTCATTGACGCCATCGGCATTGACCCGGAGCGCGATCTGGACGAGGCGGCCATCGCACTGCACCGCATGAAGGACCCCGGCGGACCCAACGGGCCGGTGGCGTATTCGATGGTGCTGGTGGGCAAGATTACCGGCAAGAAGCTCAACGCATGGCTCGACGCCCACGCCGCCAGCCGCGACTCCTACGCCGGGCATACGATTTACAATATCCCCTCCGAGGGCCGCACCGTGCGCGTGGCGCAGATCGGCTACGACATGGTGGCCGTCTCCAACACCCCGACGCCGGAGCAGATTCACTCCATGCTCGACCGGCACGCCACCGCCGCTTGGCCCTTTGCCGGTTCCTCGCTGCTTCGACAGCACTACCACGATGTTCCGATGCTTCCGATACCTTCGCTGGCCTGGGGCGTGGGCCATATTGAGTTGCCCTTCACCGAGAAGGGAGCGATCAACATTTTTGGCTTCTCGCTGCCGCTGGAGCGTGACTCGACGTTCATCGCCAGCGTTACTCCGGCCTTGTCGCTGGGAGGCGTGATGAATGTCAAAGTGGTGGAGATAGCTCCCAGCGTCAGCAAAGCCGCCAGTCAGGCCGATGCGCTCAACGTGTTGCTGATTCTGGCCCGAGGCATCACTGCCCCCCTGGCCGATAACGCCGCCAACAACAGCATGAGAGAGTTGCTGAAGACTGCCGAGATCACACAGAAACGCGACCGGGTGGTGATCACGGCCACGCTTTCGCTGGCCCTGTTCAGCGGCCCGGCCGGGAGCACGAAAACCCCGGATGATTCCTTATCCGGCCACGATACATCCAAATAGCAACAACGGACCCGAGCGTTCGCTTCTGGGCGGTTTGTGCGTCCATCCACTCGTTCCCATCGTCTTCAAGACAAGATCGCATTTCCCGCGGAGGTACTATGATTCGTCCCCTTCATTCATCGAGGGCCTTTGCCCTTTTTTACGCACTTGCCTATCTGCTTGGCGGCAGGCCGGCCAGCGCGCAGCATCAACACACCGTTCTTACCGGCCAGGCAGCTTTCACCGACGCGTCCCGCGAGTCCCCCGGCATCCGCCGCCACCTCACAGTGGCCGACCTGCCCGCCCCGGCGCCGCAAGAGTCCGTGGACAATGGGCCGAAGATCGTTCCCCGGCCCGCCAATATGCTGCCCATCGCGCCCAAAGGCTTCAAGGTGGAGCTGTATGCGACCGGCCTCGACAACCCACGGCTGATTCGCACTGCTCCCAATGGCGACCTCTTTCTGGCCGAGAGCGAGACTGGCAAAATCAAGGTCTTCCGCGGCGTGAGTCCGGACGGCAAGGCTGCGCAGGTCTCGGTCTTCGCCGACGGCCTGCACCAGCCCTTTGGCATCGCTTTTTACCCCGTTGGCCCTAACCCAGCCTGGGTCTACATCGGCAACACAGACGGCATCGTCCGCTTTCCCTATAAAAACGGCGACCTGGTGGCGACTGGCCCAGCTGAGCACCTGGCCGATCTGCCTGGCGGCGGAAGGCTGCGCGGCGGCGGCCACTGGACGCGAGACCTGGTCTTCTCCAAAGACGGCACAAAGCTCCTGGCCTCGGTTGGTTCTCATTCCAATGTGGACGACGCTGACACTCATCCCGAGGAGTTCCATCGCGCCGACGTGCTGGAGTTCACTCCGGAAGGCAAATTCATCAAGGTCTACGCCTCGGGTCTGCGCAACTGCGTTGGCGAGGCCATCAACCCCATCACCGGCGAACTCTGGTGCTCCACCAATGAGCGCGACGGCCTGGGCAACAACTACCCGCCCGATTACATTACACATGTGCAGGAGGATGGCTTCTACGGTTGGCCCTGGTTTTTGTATGGCGGTCCCGGCGGCGGCATTCAGGATCCCCGCCATCCCGGCAAACACCCCGAACTGCAGTCCAAGGTCATCACCCCCGACATCCTGGTGAATCCCCACTTTGCCTCGCTCGAAATGCTTTTCTACGAAGGCCCTCAGTTCCCGCGTGAGTTCAAGGGTGACGGCTTCGCCGCCGAGCATGGCTCATGGAATCGCGCCAAGCGAGGTGGCTACGAGGTCATCCGCCTGCCCATGAAGAACGGCCATGCCACCGGCGAGTACGAGGACTTCCTCACGGGATTCACGCTGCCCGACGATACAGTATGGGGTCGCCCAGTAGGCGTCGCCGAAGCCAAAGACGGCTCGCTGTTCGTCTCCGACGACGGGTCGAAATCGATCTGGCATGTGAGTTATGTGCGCAATAGGTGAAGCGGAGTCAGCCGCTCAGCGACGCGGACAATGGCGCATTGACTCCACTCCGATTTAATTACATTGCCGGTGGAGCAATATCGCCGGTGCCGCTATACGCGATCTGTTGGTAAGTAGTGCGCAGATACTTGTGCGGATTGACCGCAACCTTGTGGACGCGGACTTCATAGTGCAGGTGCGGGCCGGTGGCGCGGCCGGACTGGCCCACGTAACCGATGACCTGGCCGCGCATCACATGCTGGCCGATCACAACCGCCATGGCGGAAAGATGCCCGTAGAGAGTGAGCACATCGTGGCCATGGTCGAGCATGATCTCGCGGCCGTATCCGGCGTTCATACCAGCCTCGGTCACGTCACCATCGGCTGCGGCGCGCACCGGCGTTCCGATGGGCGCGTCAATGTCGATGCCGGCGTGAAAGGCGCCTTCGCCGTTGATGGGGTCCTGGCGCTGACCGAAGCCCGATGCCACGCGGCCCTCCAGCGGCCAAAGTGAGGGCGCGTCGGCAAGTGCCGTCCAGTCGCCGGTAAAGCTGGGCGAGAGACCGCCCTCCAGGGCGCGGGAGATCCGCCCACTCATGGCCTGTGTCCGCAGAACATAAAACTGGTCGATGGTGAGCTTGACCTGCTGCGTGTCTACATCGTCTGTCAGGCCCAGGCTGGCGGGCGTGGGCTCGGCCGCGGCAGTGGAGGCAGTTGCCGGCTTGGTCGCGGCCAGCTTGTTCTGCCGCAGTCCGTAGAGCGCGGTCACCTCATTTGCCAAGGCGCCCAGCGAGGCTACCTGTATATTGCGGTCATGCGCAATCCGCGCCATCTGCTTGTAGTCCTTGCGCAGCGTTTCGCGATCCTGGCGGATCTGGTTGAAACTCTCTGTCTTGAGCAACATGCGGGTGTAGGAGCCGGCCAGTCCCACGATGGTGAACGCACCCACCAGCGCCGCCGCCACAAACACATAAGCATAGCGAAGCGGCAGGGGAATCTTGCGAATCCGCCCGTCCTCATCTCTGGCGACAAATAGAATGTAATAGCGTTTGCGCAGCATTTTCGCCTCTCATCCCTGCCGTTGGCAGGGTCGCAATTCGCCGTATTCTGAAGAAAACAATGCCACAGAGCCTTCCGGCTCTCGAAACAACTAACAGTCTGGCACACTTACACCAGTCTGGCATACTTGCTGGATTGCCTGTATAGCGTAGCAAGCCGCAGCGTATCCGTCAACTTAATTTGATACAGGCAATATTGCCATTCTTGATGCAATATCGGCACAAGACGGCCCAAAGTGAGCGCTCCCGGTGAAACTAACGCCTGATAGTCATATCCTCGTAATTAAGATGCGAATCAAACAGACCCATTCCCCAGCCAGCCGCGGACGAAGCGAACTTGCACTGCTCGATGAGATTCGCCAACGTGCTGCCCACGCCGCCAGCCTCGCCCGTAAAGGCGGCCTCCGTCTTGGTATTGGCGACGACTGCGCCCTGCTGACTCCTCGCGCAGGCGAAGAATTGGCTGTGACAACGGATTTGTCGATCGCAGGGAGCCACTTCCGCCTCGACTGGCATCAGCCTGAGGCCGTCGGGCATCGGGTTTTGGCGCGCGGATTGAGCGACTTGGCCGCCATGGGCGCGCGGCCTGTAGCTGCCTTTCTTTCCCTGGGTTTACCGCGCTCGCTTACCGAGACCGCTAGCCGCCGCCGTTCCACTTGGGTCGAACGCTTTTTCAATGGATTTTTGGCCTTGGCAGAGACCCACAATACCCCGTTGGCCGGCGGCGATCTGGGCGAATCCTCACTGGCCGTAGCCGACATTATTCTGGTCGGCGCCGTTCACCGCGGACGTGCGCTTCTCCGTTCGGGCGCAAAGCCGGGCGACCTGCTCTACGTCACCGGCGCCCTCGGTGGAGCCGCTGCCGGCCTGGCCCGTCTGGCCAAGCTGGCCTTACCAGCGCGCCCCACGCCGCCTCGCATCCCCAAAAAGCTGGAAATGCTGCTCGCCCCTCACCTCTATCCCCAGCCGCGCATTGCCCAGGGACTTTGGCTGCAACGCCATGGCCTGGCATCCGCCGCCCTCGACCTGAGCGATGGCCTCTCCACTGATCTGGCTCATCTCTGCGAGGAATCCGGCGTGGCCGCCGAGATCGATGCGACGCTCCTGCCGCTTGGTTTGGGAGCAAATCTGGCTCAGGCCCTCCACGGAGGCGAGGACTACGAACTGCTCTTCACCGCTCCACCCGCCGCCCGCCTGCCCCGCTCCATCGCCGGCATCCCAGTGACTCGCATCGGCCGCATTCTGAGAGCCCGCGCAGGCCGGCCTACGATGACATTGATTTCCCCACAGGGCGCGAAGCCTCTCGAAGCGCGCGGATGGGAGCATTTCTCCTAGCCCCTCAATGACGCGACCGGCGACAAATGCAAGGAACTCTTCAATACGGCGCGTACCGCCCTCATCAGCTACCACTCCGTCCAGGAATTCGATAAACTGATTCCGTTGATCGAAGCCAGCGCGGCGCTCGACCCCTGTATCCCCAGCATCCGCGTCCGCGTCGACGGGTTCGTGGGAGTTTGACTGCCATGAACGGCATCTTCTGGATCAAAGGCAATCCGCCCGCGCCGTTGGCCATTGTCCTTCGCCCACAGGGAGACGCCTGTCTCGACGAAGAACTGCTCCGGTTGAAAAACAGCGGCATCCAAACCCTGGTTTCCTTGCTGGAACGCTGGGAAGCGAGCATACTCGGCTTGGCAAACGAAGGCCCCGCAGCCATGCATATCGGATTGAATTTTCTCTCTTACTCATTTCCCCACGCACATGTTCCCGTGGACACGGATTCTTTCCGGCGCTTTGTTACCGGGCTAGCGGATCGCCTCCGCGCAGGAGAATCGGTTGGTGTCCATTGCCATGGCAGCATCGGCAGGTCAACCATCGTTTCGGCATGCACCCTCATTCATCTGGGTTGGAAGCCGGAGGCAGCATTGAAGGCCATTGGAGCGTCACGCGGCGTCCCCGTACCCGACACGAAGGAGCAGGCGGACTGGATTCTGAGCTACACGGCAGAGCCGTAACAACACCGCGCCATCCCTTCTACATTCTGAGCGAAGCGCAGAAGGCAGGCATTTTTGCCGTTCTGGCAACCTAAACGGTAGAGCAGTGTTTCCCGTAATCAATTGCCCAACGCGGTCTCAGCCGTTAGACTGAGGGTTCGAGGGGGTCCAGCCATGTTGGTTGTCATGAAGGCGCAGGCAACGCCGGAGCAAATCCAGGCAGTCTGCGAAGCCATTGAACGGTTGGGCTTCCGCGCTCACCCGCTTCCCGGAGCCCAGCGCACCGCCATCGGCATCACCGGAAACCAGGGCGAGGTGGACCGCGGCAATCTGGAAGAACTCTCCGGCGTCGCCGAAGTGATTCGCGTCTCCAAGGCCTACAAGTTGGCCAGCCGGGACGTGAAGGAAGAGGACACCGTCATCCGCTTCGCCGGATCCGATGCCTCCATCGGCGGCCGCAACTTGGCCATCATCGCCGGGCCCTGCTCCATTGAAAATCGAGATCAGGCTTTTTCCATTGCCGAGCTGGTGGCCGCCAGCGGAGCGCAGTTTTTCCGCGGCGGCGCTTACAAGCCACGCACATCCCCTTACGCATTTCAAGGCCTGGGCCTGGAGGCGCTGCGCATCATGGCCGAGGTTCGCTCGCGCTTCGGGTTATTCATTGTCACCGAGGCCATCGATAACGAGACCCTGGACCTGGTGGCCGAATGGGCCGACGTGGTGCAGATCGGCGCGCGCAATATGCAGAATTATTCCCTGCTCAAGCGCGCCGGCCAACTGCGCAAGCCGGTGCTCATCAAGCGCGGCTTATCGGCCACTCTGGAAGAGTTTTTGATGGCCGCCGAGTACGTGATGAGCGAGGGCAATTATGAAGTTATTTTGTGCGAGCGCGGTGTGCGCACCTTCGCCGACCACACCCGCAACACCCTGGACCTGAGCATCATTCCGGCTGTCCGGCGGGTCAGCCACCTGCCGATTCTGGTCGATCCCAGCCACGGCACCGGCAAGCGCGACAGTGTGCTGCCCATGGCCCGCGCCGCAGTGGCCTCCGGCGCAGACGGCATCATGGTCGAGGTGCATGACCACCCTGAAAAAGCGCTCTCCGATGGTCCCCAATCCATCTACCCTGATCAGTTTACCCGCATGATGGACGAACTGGAACGGATCGCCCCGGTGGTGGGCCGTAGTTTGCCGCGCGGCATTCGCATTGAGGCTGCCAAAGCGTGAACGCATGATCCTATCTCTGAAAGCCAAGATCGCCCGCCTATCCGTTCTTGCCCTTCTGGCCCTCACCGGCTGCCGCTCCCACGACTTCCCGCAGTATCCCTCCAACTATCGCGAATACGCCTACGTCACCAACGGCGACAGCAACACCGTCACTGTTCTGGACGTGGTCGATGTGCGCGAGGAACGCGAGCTTGTGGTCGGACAGAAGCCTGTAGCCGTGGCTGCCAGCCCCACCCGCAACGAAGTTTACGTGGTCAACTCCGGCGCTGCGGACGGCCAGGGCTCGGTCTCGATCATCAACGCGGAAAACAATTCGGTCGCGGGCGCCATCGATGTTCAGCGCCAGCCGGTCTCCATCGAGATCGATTCCACGGGCGGCCTGGCATACGTGGCCAACTCCGGCTCAAACAGCGTCTCGGTGCTGGACCTCAAGGCGCGGCGCGAGATAGCGGCCATCGGAACCGGCGAGGAGCCGGCCGCCGCTCGCCTTTCCCCTGACAACAAGACCCTGGTGGTAGCCAACCGGCGCGGCAACTCAGTCAGCCTCTTCGATCCGAAAACACGCCGTGTCCGCGCCATCTTCACAGGCTGCCCCGGCGCCTCGGACGCCGTCATCCTTCCCGATTCCTCAAAGGCTTTTGTGCCCTGCTCGGCCGGCCACCAGATCATGGCCATCGCCCTGGCTCACTCCGAAGTTCATCCGGTTCAGCCGGGCCACGCCCAGGTTGTCTCAGCCCGGCCTGACCGCCTCGAAGCCCTGCTGGACGTGGGACAGGCGCCGATGCAGTTGGCCCTCAAGCCCGACGGCGGAGAGCTGTTCGCCCTCAATTCGCTCTCTAATTCCATCTCCGAGGTCATCACCACGACCGACGACGTCAACAGCTCCACCATCATCGGAGACACTCCCGTGCGCGGCCTCGTCTCCGCCGACAACTCCTTGCTCTACGTGGCTAACTTCCGCTCCCAGTACGTCACCGTCTACGCTATCGACGAAGGCCAGCGCCTTCCGTCCTCCCAAGGCGGTTCAATCCACGTCGGCGATGGTTCTTCGGCGCTGGCATTTTCCAGCTCCGGCCTGCTGCTCTTTGTCGTCGATTCCCACTCCGGAGACGTAGCCGTGGTGCGCACGGCCTCGCGCTCGTTTTTTACGCTGCTACCCACCGGCCGTGCCCCCAACGCCATTGTCCTGAAAGCATTCAAGCTGCCGTAACTTCTTGCTGTCCGCGGTTAACACCGTCCCCACCAGTGCGCGCCAGACTCGGCTCACAATGACAGGTTATGTGTGGTGCAATCCCTGGCAGCGATCAGCGGAGCGATAAGCCGTTGATGGGGACATCTCTCTTGGGCGCCGGTGGGCGGAACGCCGCGGCGATATGCTTGAATCCGCGCACCACGGCCAGCAGGCAGACGGCAACAAACGGCGTGGGCGGCGGCTGCGGGGGAGGGCGGTGTGGCCTTTGCATTGCCACGCGGCGGGATGGCGCTTGCCGCATATCGATCTTCTGCTGCTGGGCGACTTCTTCCCAGCGCGCAGCCAGCCCGGCCTGATACTCAGCATCAGCGGGGCATCCCCGGTCGCGCGCCGCCTGGGCGAGCGCATGATGCCGGGCAGCTTCCTCGTGGTGGTAGGCGGTGATTTCACCAAAATCAACAGGCATGGTATTTCCGTTCTCCCGGCATACCGGGCAGAGCGCCATGCGGGCAGATACAGCTTGAGCCTCTCGGGCGCTTGTATTCAATTGGCTTATCGGCAGAATGGGGAAAAACTTAAGTTCTTGCAGTGCGTCGGCAGGGAACAAGTGTTACCGGTGTCATGCCCCGGGGAAATGGGACGATTTTGACAGGAAATAGGGGGGAGGGGGGAACCTTTCCTGTTGAAGCGCCGGCTTTGACCTTCAGTTTCGACCTTATTGGCGCTCCAATCTAGTTTAACCTCATTACCCGCTTACTATGCAATAGAAATTATGCTTTGGCGGAGGGTAATTAACTGCAAGGACCACCTGCGGTGGGGCAGACGGCGCTTGCGCGCCATGGGTTCGTTGTATCCCACCCTATTGCACAGAACATGAAAGGACGGGGCACAGGGGATCAGGAATTACGGGCTGGGGAGGCGGCAGCGAACTTTTTCGCCTGCCAGCGCAGGCCGAGCCAGGCCACGTAGCCCAGTTGGATGGCCCAGGTGATGGCGTAGGCTGCGACGGTGTACTGGTGGTCGATCAGAGCTACCAAAGCGTCATGATCGGCGGCTGACATGTGGTTCATCCAGTCGAAGGGAGGTTCGGGAGGGGCGAAAACGATCAGGGAGCAAGCCCATCCGAAGAGAGCGACGGGGAGGGCGAAGAGAAGGGCGACGGCAAGATTTTTCATCATTGACCTCGTTTTGTAAGAGATTCCAGCCGGGTTTATGCGTTCAGGGCGTCTTGCACATCCTGGGCGGCGGCCTTCTGGTTGCGGCGTTCGACATAGTAGCGCACCACGAGGATGAGCATTCCCCAGGCGAGCCATGCGAGGATGTTCCAGCCAAAGGCGTGCAACATTCTGGGGTCCTTGAAACCGGAGTCGGCGTCTCCGCCGAAGACCGGGGCAGGGTGCTGCATGCGCCACCAGCGGTTGGACATATAGACGATGGGCACGTCGAGTGCGCCGAAGATGCCCAGCACGGCGGCCAGCGTCTGGACTTGAGGGCCGGCGGCAAAGCGGCGCAACAGCAGGTAGCTGACATAAATCAACCATAAAACGAGCGTGGTGGTTAGCCGGGCGTCCCAGGTCCACCAGATGCCCCAGGCGCGGCGGCCCCAGATCGGTCCGGTGATGAGCACCACGGTGCAGAAGACCACGCCGACCTCGGCCCCGGCCAGCGCCCAGGCGTCGGCAATCTGCGCCCAGGCGCCGCGCTTGCGGCGGAAACTCAAATAGCCGATGGATCCGGCCAGAGAGATGGCAAAGAAGAGAAAAGCGATCATCGCCGAAGGCACATGGTAGAAGATGATGCGATAGAGTTCGCCCTGCCCGCCCAGCCGGTCGTCCGCGGGGGCGACGTAGATGGCTTGGTAAAAGCCCCAGATCAAGAGGGCGACGGTCACGGCGGTATAGAGGCTGAGAGCAATTTTTTTCATGGGGAATCCTGATGGAACTTTCTCAGTGTACTAGCCACTTGCGGTGTGGGGACTGGCCGTCCAGTCGGACGTGCTTGCGCGCCAAGTATTTCGAGGTATCCCACCCTTTTGCCAGAAAAGTAAGAAGTAGGTTAATTTTCCCGATACGGGAATTCCCGTATCGGGAAAATCTAATCCGAATTAGGAAAATCTAATTTATTGCTTGTATTTTTTGCTTGACATGCTAATTTTAAAGTAACCATATGACGTGTGTATGGTCTCCTCTGCTGATTTTGCAGTTGCGATTTGTGCAAAACGTTGCGGGTGGCTTAAAATGCCATCCCTCCCCAGCATTGATGAGCCGTCAACTCACTCTGTTGCGTCCAATCAAGAAAGGGTTCGTATGGACCTAAAAGTGCAAGCCTTCCGTATCGTACAGGAAGCTGTAAACGGTGCTGCGCCTGAAAGGGCGTGGCGGGCTTCCTCACGGAAGGGAGGCCAAAAAGGTGGCCAAGCGCATTCCAGATCAATCAACCCCAAGCGCAGGGCTAAGATTGTCCAGCAAGCCAACGCGGCCTGTTGGCGGAAAATATCATCCATCCCCCTTGCTTAGCACTACATCGGAGGGGAATGGGGAAAGGAAATACAACATGGCTACCATGACAATGGAAATGCCCTACCAGATGCATGAACTGGATGTAGCGGAGGGGAAGGTCGCGCGTGTTGATGCGGGACTTACATTTTCGCAGAAGATGAATCTGGTATTACAAGTGTTTTTTTCCTTAGTGCACCTGACTGGAGCTTTTCGAGATGCGGTCCAGGAACAGGCCAAAGTGATTGATGTGTTACAGCGGCCAGAAGCTCAAGAACTTGCTCCGGAACAATTCGCAGAACTAGCCGAGAGGGTTGAGCGCCTCGTTGATCTCAACGAGCGGATGATCCCCAATGCTCGGTTAATTGGATTCCGCCCCTGGCACGCCTACCTCGCGCAACTGGAAGATCAGTCAGAACACCTTGCAGGTATTGCAGAAACCTTCCGAACGGCATGTGATGAGGAAGAGCTTGCGATCCTTGCGGGAATGGCTGGCGAAATCGAAGCCGATTATACTCACTCCGATTGCTTAGATGTGAGGGAGGAGAGCGTTGGCTCAGTGCACGCTTGAAATAACCCATCCTCATTTCGTGGAGATGTTTAATGTGCTGGCCCAAGGGCATCCTGACGCAAGGGATGCCCTTTTGGCTGTAAAGGAGAAAATCGAGGGAAATCCTGCTGCTGCTCACCGGTGCATCCAGCCTATGGGGAAGAAATATCCAGAATGCCACGGTCTCATTTGGAAGTACGATTGGGGACCAACCTCAATTCATGGCTCAACAAGAAAGTCGTGGCGGCTGGTGGTGTATGCGAAGGATACAAAATGTGTGCCTATGCAACTGGTCGCAATGGCCTGCTATTCAAAAAGCGATCGCGATCAGATGAGCCTCAAGGAGCTAGCGGGCCATATGAAATCTGTTCAGTCCCCTGTGAATCGAAACTGACCCACTTCCGGCGTTCGACTCCGCTCCCCCACCCCAGCGACGAAGACCTGTCGCCGAGGACCACGGTACGCTCTGCTCATGATGACAGGGGCACGGTGCATTTATGGCCAAATCTATTCGTACGCCAATGCGTCGATGGGGTCTTTGCGGGCGGCCATCCATGCCGGGTAGAGCGCGCCGCACAAAGCGCCCACAAAGGCGATTACTGCTCCCCGGAGCAGCCAATCCGGGGTTATTTCAAAGTGTTGCGTGGGATAGAGATGTCCCATCAACAGCTTCACGCCATACGTTCCGGCAATGCCCAGCAGCACGCCGGCCAAGGCGATCACCGCGGTCTCGCGCAGAACCACGCTGACGATGAGCGGTTTGGAGGCGCCCATTGACTTGAGAATGCCGATCTCGCGCGTCCGCTCCAGCACCGCCGTATACATCGACTGGAAGATCACCAGAAAGCCGACTAGAACCGCGATGAAGGTGACCACATTGAGAGCGATGTTGAAGCCGGGAATCTTGTTCGGCGTCATCTCTTCCAGCCACTCGTCGATCGTCTCCACCGGGTAGTCCTCCAGGCCGCGCGTAGAGTGAATCTCCTCAATCACGGCATTCTGGTTGGCGGGATCGTCGCACTTGATGTAAAAAATCGATGCTTTTCCCTCGGCGCCCATCATCGCCCCCATGGTATCGATGGGTAAGAGCTTGCGCCCGCCCTTGCCGTGCTCCACGATGCCCACGATGTGAAAAGAATGATCCATGATGGCCATCTGCTCGCCCACGCGATGGCCGCCATCGGCGCTGGCGGCGATTTCGTCGATGATTACGTCATCAGGTCCCTGAAACGGCCCGCCGGAGAGGAAAACAAAGGGCTTGAGAGCATCGAAACTGGGATATTCGATGCCGTACAATATCTCAATCTTTCCAGTAGTGTTGAGCTTCTGAATCACCGGCGAGGCGACGGCTACGTGAGGCAACTTCCTGAGGACTTCGACAATCCTGGCCGGCATAGGCGCGCCGCTTACGCCGCTGAAGATGCTGGCATTGGAGGGCCGCATCATCAGGTCGGCGCCGATGCCGTTGGTGCGCTGCTTGGTGTCGTTCAGCATCCCCATGAAGATGCCCACGATGGACAGGATCATGATGACTTCAATGGCCACGGCCAGCACGCTGATGATGGAGCGGACGGGGCGGTGCAGCAGATTGGCAAAAATGAGCTTATTCATTTCCGATGACGGCTCCGCAAGGCTGCAAATCGCTTGAAATGCCCTCGTTTCAGAGTAACAGCCCAAGGCTGGCGGAGCCGGGTGCGAGGGGGAATCGTTGCCGGATACGCGTTCTTTCCGGCTACAATCCGCAGGCCCAATGTAAATCAGGGGAAGTAGTAATAAATAATCTTTGACCGAAGCAGAATGCAGGTTTATTGTTGAGGGGGTTAACCAGCTAGCCACTCAAACCGCATTCTGGTAAACGATGGGCAACTTTGGAGAAGACCTGCGCATGGAGCGGGTGTCCCGCGGCATTGCGCTGGAAGACATCACGGCGGTGACCAAAATCAGCCAGCGCCACCTGATTGCGCTGGAACAGGAGAGGTTTCGCCTGCTCCCCGGCGGGATTCTCAGCAAAGGCATCGTTCGCGGCTACGCGAGCGCTGTCGGCCTGGACCAGAACGAGTGGACGGAGCGTTTTCTCAAGGCCTACGTTGCCAGCGGGCAGATGCTCGACGATGACCGCAGCTGGCTGGAGTTTGCCGCCAACGTGGGTAAGGCTCGCACCCAGCGCGGCGACACCATGGAGAGGCGTCTGCGCTGGGTCGGCGTGATGCTGCTGCTGCTGGTGGGGATCGCGGGCATTTTTCTGGGAGTTCGCTATTATGGCCTGCGCGAGGGCTGGTGGACTTCTCTGCTGCCCATGAAGATACTCTGATGCGCGATTGCTCTGTCCAGCTTCTCTGCCTTCCACGATGAACTCGGCCGCGCCTACTCCAACGCAGCCCCACAGCTCAACTAACTAGAATCCCATTCCGATACGCGGGAGGCCCCATTCACTGCAAGCCTTTGCTCCCGTCCGCCCGCGGCAATTATCATGGAGTGATGCATCCCAGGGCGTCAGCCTGACGGTGCTGGCAGCTCCTGTGCGAGAGTGGGTCCGATGCGGTGAGTGAAACCAGCTTTCCGCGCCGGTGATCCAGCATGAACCGGTCCTTGCTCCAGTCTGCCCAAATTGAATTCCCTGCAATGGGAGGAGAGTTTTACATTGAGCGACCGTTTCTTGTTTACCTCTGAATCCGTTACTGAAGGCCATCCCGACAAGATGGCAGACCAGATCTCCGACGCCATTTTAGACGCCTGCCTGGAGCAGGACCCCAAAAGCCGCGTTGCCGCTGAGACCCTGTTGGCCACCGGACTGGTGGTCATCGCCGGCGAGATCACCACCGAGGCATACGTCGATTTCCAAAGCCTCGTCCGCGGCGTCGTGGCCTCCATCGGATACGACAACGCCTTGTACGGCTTCGACTCCAACACCTGCGCCGTCATCTCGTCCATCAACAAGCAGTCGGGCGACATTGCCCAGGGCGTTGACACCGGCGGCGCCGGCGACCAGGGCATGATGTTCGGCTATGCATCCAACGAAACAATCGAACTGATGCCCGCCCCCATCTCGCTGGCCCACAAGCTCACCCGCCAGCTAACCGCGGTGCGCAAAAACGGCAAGCTGCCCTACCTCCGCCCCGATGGAAAGAGCCAGGTCACGGTTGAATACGACGAGTCCGGCAAGCCCGCGCGCATCGACGCCGTGGTCATCAGCAGCCAGCACGCCGAGAGCATCACCAATGAGGAGCTGCACGCCGACATTCTCAAGCACGTCATTCAGGCCGTGCTGC
Organism: Occallatibacter sp.; assembly: GCA_052145195.1. Classification (GTDB taxonomy): domain Bacteria; phylum Acidobacteriota; class Terriglobia; order Terriglobales; family Acidobacteriaceae; genus Telmatobacter. The sequence continues at coordinate 102,707 of JBKQPC010000027.1, forward strand.
CCGCCGCGTGGCTCGACAAGAACACCAAGTACCACATCAACCCCACGGGCCGATTCGTCATCGGCGGTCCCATGGGCGACACCGGCCTCACCGGCCGCAAGATCATCGTGGACACCTACGGCGGCGCCGGCCGTCACGGCGGCGGAGCATTTTCCGGCAAAGACCCGACCAAGGTCGATCGCAGCGCGGCTTACATGGCCCGTTACATCGCCAAGAACATTGTGGCCGCGGGGCTGGCCGATCGCGCCGAAGTCCAGCTCGCCTACGCCATCGGCGTGGCCGAGCCGGTCAGCGTGCGCGTCGATACCTTTGGCACTGGCAAGATCGGCGAGGCCAAACTGACCGAGTTGATTCGCAAGAATTTCTCGCTCACCCCCAAGCAAATCATCGAGAGCCTCAACCTGCGCCGCCCCATCTACCGGAAAACCGCCGCCTACGGCCACTTCGGCCGCTCGGAGCCCGAGTTCACCTGGGAGGCCACCGACAAAGCCGACGCCCTGGCCGAACAAGCCAGCTTGAAGGCCGCGGCCAGGTAGCCCCACCACACCACCCTCGCAACACCATGGGACCCTTCGTCAGAAGGGTCCCATCTCGCAGAATCGCAGATACCGGTTGGCCGGTAATAAAGGCGCAACAGATTTCTCACTATATACCGACTTCAGGGGAGTAATCTGCGAGGGATGAAACTTTTGAGCTTTCCCACGCCGGGTTCTGTGCTCTCCCAGGTGCCCAAAGCGAGGCACCTGGGGCACCCATCTTCATTGGTTGTCCTCACCTCTCCCGGCACCTGGGCCACCCGCCAACGGCAAGAATAGACCGAGAACCATTTCATGTTTGAGATGTTCCTGGGTCGAGTCCTAACGATTCCACGAGGAGATAATGGAAGAGACTGTAAAGCTCATAGGAGATCGATGGTGACCGAGAGCGATATCAGAACCCGAGCATACTTCCATTTCGAGAACCGCACAGGGGAGAATTGGGAGGATTCGGCTGCAAACTGGAGCCAGGCAGAAGCGGAAGAGACGGCCTTAGCAACTGCAAGAGCCTTGGACATCAGCGGCGAACTCTTCACGTTTCGGCCCTTGTCACAAATGATTCCTCTGCTCGTCGTTCCGTCGATCGACGAAAAGGTTGCAAATGGGGTCATCAGCGCCACAACTTTACCCGTAGAGATCAAGCGTCTACAGATTCTTTGGCCATCCTCTGCCGCGCCCGTGGTGCTACTCAATGACGAAGTTCAGATCATCGTTGAAGGGATTGCACGCAAGGATCTAAAGCCTGGCGATCCCATCTATACCACAGACATCGTCCACGGAAGCGAGCACCTGGTTCCCCCGACGATCAACGAAGCTCCTGTTGCGTACCTGCTACTCTTTTCAAGCTTCATGGACCTGAGACTTATTTTCGATTTCACCCCCAATACGCCAGACCCGAGGCCTGAAGCCCACATGATGCCCCGATATGAGCTTCAGGAACTTACCGCTCGGCGCGATTTCATTCAAGCCAATCCGCCGGAGACATTGCTCGTGAGACTCAAGCAGCTCGGCTGGCCGCCATCACCGACTTATTATCCATCGCTGGTCCAAGCCATGGCCCAGCCTGGCGGAGATACTCCCGAAATGATCGCTTCAACGATCATCAATCTCCACGGAGCCGAGTATTGGAGAAAGCGCATCGTTCTTTGGAAGGAACTTCGCATCTTTTCGACCCGCACGTCATACATTTGCAAAGCTATCGAGGAATATTTGGAAGGTGATTACGTCTCCGCCATCTACGTAGCTGTTCCTCAATTCGAGGGCATCATCAACGACTATGTGCGCTCTTCTGGAGGTACCGTAGCACGAGAATTCCGGAGCACATTGAGTGAGTTCAAACGGCTGATCGAATCTAGGAAGGTGCTTCTATTCCCGCGCTTCGTGCTGAATCTCGTTGTGGACTTTATCGACAGTGGGAGCTTCTGGAATAACACGAGCACGATCACCGATCCGAAGCAAGAGGTTAATCGCCATGGGATCGCGCATGGCGTGTTTACCGGCTTTGAAACGCAGGAACTCGCGCTCAAATTTCTGATCCTGATTGATTGCGTTGCGTTCGTCCTCCTTCAGGACCAGCTGATTCGCGGAGTCCTGAACTAGCGCAGCCATTGTCGAGATCAACGTCCCCCGGAATAACTCCTGCTAAACGCCCCAGTGTCCAATATCGACGTTGTGCCTGGATGGTCGCCTATCAGGAAACTACACCGCTCCCTCCCATTCCTTTTTCTCCTCCCCGCGTCCATCCCCCGCCACGCTCACCCGCCGATGAACCATCGCCCCCGGAGACCGTTCTCCTCCTTTGCGCTCGAACTCCTTGAGTCATTCTTGGAACCATTCCTGAAGCCTTATCCCGCTCCGCCCGCCGAAGGCCTCTACCTGGACGGTCAGTCCTTGCAGATAATTACGATCCAGCAGCGCAGAATAATCCTATGTCCAACCTCCGTCCGACCGATCTCCGCCGCCGTGGGCCTTTCCTATTCCCTGTTCCCTCGCCGGGGGCTAGTCCCTATTCCCTAGTCCCTAATCCCTGAAGGAGCACCCCCCACCCCCCACCCCCTTATACCCCCTGGGGGTATAAATTTCCCTAAAGACATTGCAGATTATTGTTAACCCGTTTGAAATCAACGCCTACGGAAAATATTTAGCCCCAAATTCTCCCACATGGTGAGATTTGGCCTCTGAAAATCGCCGGGAAACACCGTTTTTTGCCTCAAAAACCAGCCTCTATTGTCCAATTTGAGCCGAAAAACCGGCCTCGAACAGTCCTCTTTCCCTCGCTTTCCTCACCTCTTCCATCTGCAATAGACACAGTTTCGATCTCCGGCTACAGCAAATGCCTTAGAATGCTCTCTAGCGCACTTCGCGTCTTTTTTATCCCATTCTGTCTAGGAGTAATCGATGCGTTTTCCCGCAGCACTTGCCGTTCTTGCACTGGGAATGTCAACCTTGGCTGCCGTTCATTCCGCCGCGCAAACATTCGATCAAAATACCGCTCCTTGGGAGTACGAGGGCAAGCGAGGCGAACTGGTCTGGAGCAGACTGGATCCGGCTTATCAGGCTTGCAACAAAGGCCACGAGCAATCGCCCATCGACATTCGTGGAGCGCACCTGAACAAGGCGCTCCAGCCCATCGAGTTCCACTATATTGCCGGACCGGTGACGCTGGTGAACGATGGCCACTCCATCGTGGCGCATGTGGATCCCGGCAGCTACATCGTGGCCGGCGGCGTGCGCTATGAGCTGGTACTGTTCGACTTTCACCACCCCAGCGAAGAGGCAGTGAAGGGCAAGGTGACCGACATGGACGTGCAACTGCTGCACCGCGGCAAAGACGGCAGTCTGGCCGTGGTGACAGTGCGGTTGCGCGAGGAAGCCGGCAACCCCAACGCCGTGCTGGCCATGCTGTGGCCGCACCTGCCCAAAAAGGCCGGCACGAGCGAAAAGGTCACTGAGATGGTGAACGCCGCCGGATTTCTGCCCGCCGACCGCGGCTACTGGACCTACATGGGCTCGCTGGCCACCCCGCCCTGCACGGAGGGAGTGCGTTGGTTTGTCTTCGAGCAGGAGTTGAGCCTGAGCCGTGACCAATTGCGCGCCTTTGCGGCGATCTTCCGCATGAACACGCGGGGGCTGCAGGATGCGCATGGTCGGCGCATCGAGGCCAACGAGTAGGCGCGGCCAACTGCTTGCTGATTTCTCGCAAAAGGTTCGCTGACTAGCTCTTGGCTGGAAAACACAATAGCCAGTGCGAGCGAATAGCGAGCAGTTGGCCCCACCGCAGGTGGCTGGCTTTAGATACCCACCCCCGGTATACTATCCCCATGCTTTTCCACGCAGCGCCATCCCGCAACGGCGCAAATAGAACTCAATCCGTGCTGCGTTTTTCGCTGGTGGCAACGCTAGCCTACGTGGTGGTTACCTTCGTTGCCGGATTGCGCGCCCACTCGCTGGCGCTGTTGTCAGAGGCCGGCCACAACCTCTCAGATTTTTTCGCCCTTTTACTCAGCTTTACCGCCGTCTACTTCCAATCCCGCCCCGCCGGTTCCTCGAAGACCTTCGGCTACCAGCGGGCAGGCGTGCTGGCCGCATTTCTGAACGCGGTCACGCTTATAGTTATTTCCATTTGGATTGCCGTCGAGGCTCTTCACAGGCTCTCAGCGCCGGTCACGGTGCAGCCCCGTCTGATGATGATTGTGGCCGCGGCCGGCGTGGTGATGAACGGCGTGATCGCAGTCTTGCTGTGGCGCGTGGCCAGCGACGTGAACCTGCGCTCGGCCTTCGTCCACATGGCCGGAGACACGCTCTCTACCGCCGCGGTGATCGCCGGCGGCGCGGGGATTCAGCTGACCGGCCGGAACTGGATCGACCCGGCTCTCTCGCTGGTGATTGCCGCGCTCATTCTCTGGACCAGTATGGGCATTGTCCGCGAAACCCTCAACATTCTTTTGGAAGGCACGCCCCGCGGCATCTCGCTCGCGGAGATTCGCTCCGGCATGGGAGCCGTCGATGGAGTGGTCAACGTCCACGACCTGCATGTCTGGAGCCTCGGCTCGAACTCCAGCGCCCTGGCCTGCCACGTGACCATCGCCGACATTCCGCCGTCGGAGAGCGCCTGCATCCTGGCGCGGCTCAACCAGGTGCTCAAGGAGCGCTTTCACATCAGCCACGCCACCATCCAGTTCGAGCACATTGGCTGCGAACGGTTGGAAGGCTGTGTTGTGCCGATGGAAGAAATGGACGGCGGGCATGGTCAATACCACGGACATACGCATTGATTTAACATCAGACGCCTGTTCATAGATTCTATGCAGTTTGAGGAGTACGGGCTAAAGCTCGTGCCCTTCACTTATCATCAAGTTATCGGTTCGCGATTATGAGATATAAGGGGTTATTCGCTTGATTCGCTTTCGTATCGCTCTTTTGGTTCTCTTTGTTGCCTCGCTTTCGGTTGTGCCTGGATTCGCACAGACATCTCCACAAGAAGCGAAGACTGTTCTCCTCTCGCCCGCCCAACTTGAAGCGCTCGCCGGCGAGTACACCGACTCGAACGAGCCGGACACGCCGATCAGTTTTTATGTTCAGGACGGAAAGCTCATTGTCGAGTCCGAGCGCATCATTCCCACCGAACTCAAGCCTATCTCCGCCACCGAGTTCAGTTGGCCTCACGCGAAGTTTACCTTACGGTTTATTCTCGACGCCACATACCGCGGCGGCAGCGTGATCTTTTCCGATACGCCCGTAGACACTTATCGCCGCAGCGGCGAGCCCGTTCATCACCTCTTCCACGATTACCAGCGGACGGAAGCGATGATTCCCATGCGCGACGGAGTCAAGCTGCACACGGTGATTCTCAAGCCCGCCGACATCAGCGCGCTGCTGCCGTTCCTCATCCAACGCACGCCCTACGGCGTGGGCGGAGTCAACCGCGCCTCATTCTTCAGCGTTCGGCCTGAGCTGGCACGCGACGGTTACATCTACGTAGCCCAGGATATTCGCGGCCGCTACAAGAGCGAGGGCGAGTTCATCATGAGCCGGCCGATGGCCGACCACCGCGATCCGAAAGCCACGGACGAAAGCACGGACGCGTACGACACCGTGGCCTGGCTGCTGGCCAATGTTCCCGGCAACAACGGCCGCACCGGTTTCATCGGCACCAGCTATCCGGGATTTCTAGCCATGGCGGCCGGCATTGACTCCCATCCCGCCGTCAAGGCCATCTCTCCACAGGCGCCCATGATCGACGCATGGATGGGCGATGACTTCTTCCATAATGGCGCTTTCCGCCAGAGCTACGGCTACGACTACGTTCTCAGAATGGAGTCGGGGAAGGAAGAGATCACTCCTGACTACGGCAAAGATAAGGACGGCAAACCCCGCGACGGCTTTGATTACTTTCTGGAGCGCGGGAACTTCGCTGAAGACGTGAAACAATCCGGCTCCGGGCTCCTGCCCACCTGGAAGCTCTTCCTTGAACACCCCGCATACGATAATGTATGGTGCTCTCGCGGCGTGCAGCACTCGCTCTATTCGGTGAGTGTCCCCACCATGACTGTTGGCGGCTACTACGACCAGGAAGATATCTTCGGCCCTCAGATTGAATATTCCACACTCGAACCCCGCGACCAGAACCACTGGAACTATCTCGTACTAGGCCCCTGGCGCCACGGTTATTGGGCGTCATCTTCACGCCATCTCGGTAATCTGGACTACAGTGAGCCCATCGGAAAGGAGTTCCGCACCCGCATCGAGGCAAAATTCTTCGCGCATTATCTGAAGGATGCGCCCAGTTCAAACCAATTCAGCCAGAATCCATCCGGCTTTGATTTGGTAAACACAGCCAGCTTTCAATCCGGCTCGAACACCTGGAAGTATTACTCTCACTTTCCTCCGACGGAATCACGTTCCATTAGCCTGCATCTTGCAGGCGCGGGCCTGCTGAATTGGAGCAGCTCGACCACGCAGGCCACGACCAGTTATGTGAGCGACCCGGCCGATCCCGTTCCCTATCGCCACAGGCCCATCCAGGAGACTTACAGCGAAGGCTCGCAGTGGGGCAACTGGCTCACCGAAGACCAGCGATTTGTAACCAATCGCAAGGACGTGGCCGTGTGGAAGCTGCCCGTGCTTAAGAAGGATCTGATTCTGACCGGCGAGGTGGTTGCCGACATTTACGCTTCAACCACAGGCACGGACAACGATCTGGTGGTGAAACTGATCGACCAGTACCCCGGCGACGATCCCGATGTGAAGATGCGCGGCTACCAACTGATAACCAATGCGGAGATTTTTCGCGGCCGGTATCTCAAATCCTTTTCCAAGCCGGCCCTTCTGCGTTCCGGCTCGATCCACGAGTACAAGTTCTCGCTGCACGACGTGGACCACGTTTTCAAAGCCGGTCACATGGTGATGGTCGAGATTCAGAGCACCTGGTTCCCGCTCTACGACCGCAACCCGCAGAGCTTTGTGCCCAACATTATGACCGCCAAACCGGCAGAGTACCGGCCGGCGACGATCACTATCTACTCCGGCTCAGGGCACGACTCGACATTGCAAGTGCCGCTGGTCAGCGATTGCAAGCCCAGCGAGTGCTTTTGAAGAGAGGGCCGGTAGCTGCCTTCGGATTCACAGCGCATTCCGTCGCGCGATCTCACCCAGCATTCGGGCGCTGGGCTTGATGGTCCTCTGCTGCGTTTTAAAGTCAACCGCGATCAGTCCGAATTTCGCCTTGTAACCATGGTGCCATTCGAAGTTATCCATAAGGGACCACGCCACGTAACCGCGAACATCCACGCCGTCATCAATGGCCGATTTAAGTCCCGCCAGCGCACGGCGCGTATATTCGACGCGGCGCGAGTCATCGTCTGTGGCGATTCCGCTCTCGGTGATAATAATCGGAACGCCAGTCTCCCTTGCCGCGTAGCGCGCTACATGTCCCACGCATTCGGGGTAGAATTCCATGCCTGTCTGCGTTACCTCGACGTCTTTCGGCGGAGCCTGATCCTTTTTGCCTATGATCGTGCGCGAATATGTCTGCACACCCAGAAAGTCGCATTGGCGCGCCGCCTCCAGCCACGGTCCGTAAACCTCCGCCTGCTTTTGCGCGATACGGCTATTGCCATCGGCCGGCTGATCGTCGGAGATCGCAAGGGAGAAGCCGGTTGGGAGATTGGGCCGGATTGCCTTGATCGCTTCCATCCCTTTGGCATGCGCTGCCAATAATCCCTCGCGAGTCTTCTTCTCGTCGCCGAGCAAGAGGTTAGAAAAATTTGGCGCATTCACTTGAGAGCGTATCCGTGCCCGGGCAAACCGCAAAGCCATCGGCAGACTTATCCACGCAGGCAATTCCGACGCCGGCAGCCTGAGCCACTTCAGCATCTGCGGTGTATTCGGCTCGTTCAGAGTGACGGCATAGGCGACCATGTCCCCGAGATAGCGCGTGGCCCGTTCGCAAAAGCGCGCAAAGCGATCGGCTGCGGCCTTCTGGTCCCATCCGCCTTGCATCGCAAACCATCGCGGAAGTGATAAGTGGGAGTAGGTAAGCATGGGCGTGAGGTTGTGCTCGCGGCACGCGGCCAGCATGCGGCGGTAGTGCTCCAATTGCGCGTTGGAGAAGAAACCTTCTTCCGGCTCAATCCGCGCCCACTCAAGCGAGAAGCGGTAGGTATTAAAGCCCAGCGAGGCGAGCATCGCGATATCCTGCGGATAAAGATGATAGTGATCACATGCATCGCCGGAAGGTTCCATGAAGATGCTTTTGGGCAGGTGTTCAAGCATCCATATATCGCTGCTGGTATTGTTGCCCTCAACTTGGTGGGCCGAGGTAGCGCATCCCCACAAGAATCCTGCGGGTAATGCGCCGCTCTTATTTATAGAGACGTTGACTGCCTCCTTTGTGTCGATAAAGTTGAAGTTGCTCATCCCTGTAATCGCGGTAGAAGCAGAAATTCCGAGCAGGACCTCCCGCCGCGAGATCGTAGTCTTTGCTATTCTATACATGGGTTTCCGCACCTCATTCAGTCGGACTTCCTATCTTGCCGGACAATCAGGCGCCGGCTGGAAGCCGGGGCCGGTTCGTCAGACATCATATGTCAAAGGTATTCATTCTGCCTAATGTCGAATGGCGGAGGCCCGGCCTATCGGTTCCGGCTAAAAGCTCGATTGGGCACTAGAGTAGAATGAGAAGTATGGCCCTCCATCAGCCCATTCCGGCCCTGCTCTAGCGGCGCCCGCCGCCAATACTCTTTCTTTGTCCATCTTAAATTCCACAACGAACAAATAGAAACACGTCCCTTGCGGGCCAATAAGGATTAGTCATGATTGATCGATTGGAACAAATGGAGAAGCGCTATGAAGAGCTCTCCGCACAACTCTCACAGCCGGAGATCGTCAACGACCGCGAAAAATACCAGAAGGCGGGTAAGGCCCTCAGCGCCCTGGAAACTCCGGTGATGAAGTACCGCGAGCTGAAGCTGGTGCGCGCGGGCCTGGCCGGGGCGCGCGCCATGCTGGCCGATCCGGAGATGAAGGAAATGGCTGAGGAGGAGATCGCCCAGCTTGCGCCGCGCGAGCCGGCTCTGGAAGAAGAGATCAAGATGCTGCTGCTGCCCAAGGATCCCAACGACGAGAAGAACGTGATCCTGGAAATCCGCGCCGGCACAGGCGGCGACGAGGCTTCGCTCTTTGCCGCCGAGGTCTTCCGCATGTACACGCGCTTCGCCGAGCAGCACCGCTGGAAGGTCGAAGTGCTGTCGATCTCCGAGTCAGGCGTGGGCGGCTACAAGGAAGTGATCGCCATTATCGAGGGCGAGCGCGTCTACTCGCAGATGAAGTGGGAGAGCGGCGTGCATCGCGTGCAGCGCGTACCGGAGACTGAGACGCAGGGGCGTGTGCACACCTCGGCGGTGACCGTGGCTGTGCTGCCCGAGGCTGAGGAGGTGGACGTGAAGATCGAGGCCAAGGACATTCGCATCGACACCTTTTGTTCGTCGGGTCCCGGCGGCCAATCAGTGAACACGACTTACTCCGCCGTGCGCATCACTCACCTGCCGACAAATACGGTCGTAAGTTGCCAGGACGAGAAATCGCAGATCAAGAATCGCGAAAAGGGCATGCGCGTGCTGCGCTCGCGGTTGTACGAAATGGAGATGGAAAAGCAGAATGCGGAGCTGGCCCGCGAGCGCAAGCAGCAGGTGGGCACCGGTGACCGCAGCGAGAAGATTCGCACCTATAACTTTCCTCAGAACCGGCTGACCGACCACCGCATCGGGCTGACGCTGCACCAGCTCGACCAGGTGATGGAGGGCCGCCTGCAGCCCATCGTAGATGCGCTGATTATGCATAACCAGGCCGAGCAGTTAAAGGCCGGCGGCAGTTCATGAATCAAATAGATTCAAAGATTCGTGCTTTGATTGCCGAGGGTGAATACTCTCTCGCTGAAGGTCCGCATCCGGAGCGAGCGCGACCGGATGCCGAGACGCTTTTATTACACGTTCTAAGAGATAACTCGCAAGCTGGACACAAGGCCTTGTTGACTTATCACGGAATCGCACAGAATTTCAATAGCGCTTGGCTTATCGCGAATCGAAATTTGTCAACCTTGCCAATAATTAGTAAAAATTTCAAACAACTAATTATGAGACGACGCGTCGGCGAACCTATCCAATACATTACAGGTGAGACGGAGTTTTATGGGCTGACGTTTCGCGTTACGCAGGACGTGCTGATTCCGCGGCCTGAGACCGAACACCTGGTGGAAAAAGTGATCGAACTCGCCGCGCGCTTCCAGCAGCCGCGCGTCGTGGATGTCGGCACTGGCTCGGGGGCGATTGCAGTTGCGCTGGCACACAAACTGCCGCACGCGCAGATTGCGGCAATCGACATTTGTTCACGCGCCCTAACTATCGTGCGCGAAAACGCGAAACGCAACGGAGTTGATCTGCGATTTATTTTGGGCGACCTGCTCATGCCGGTTGCCGGGGAGAAGTTTGAGTTTGTTGTCTCCAACCCGCCCTATGTGCCCAGCGCCGACCGCGCCACACTCTCTGTCGAAGTGCGCAAGTACGAGCCAGAGCTCGCGTTGTTTGCCGGAGACGACGGCCTCGATGTCTACCGCCGGCTGATTCCCGCCGCATTTGACGCGCTCACGCCCGGTGGCTTTGTGGCGCTCGAAATCGGCTTTGGCCAATCGCCGGCGATTACGGAGTTGCTCGCGCGCGTGGGCTTTGAGCAGATCGAGTTTGTCCCCGACCTGCAAGGGATTCCCCGCGTAGCCTGCGCCCGGCGGACGTGAATCTCTCCGCGCCTTAACCGGTGGACGGCTCTTTCAGGCTCATATGGTAATTGAACACCAGCAGGGTTAGGATTCCAAAGACCATGGCCATCAGCGCCAGGGGCGCGCCGAAGGGATACCCTTCAGTCAGCGATAAGCGAATCAGGATAGTCGATACCACGAATGCGGCATTGCGAAAGACCAGTGCATATTGGCCGGAGACCACCAAAGAAAGGATCAGGATAAGAACATCGGTGAAGATCATCACGGTGAACATGTCGTTATAAAACGTAGTTGCCGACTCGATGGATCCGTGCCCGGTCAGGAGTGTGCTACGGGTAGCGATGACCAGTAGGCCGATGTTATAAACAGCCATCCCCAGCAACAGCGTGGCAAGAGCTATGGAAACTATCTTCTTTTGCGCGATAAACCGTGCCGCTCCGTGTGATGGGATCGCCGTACCCGCGGGCTGCACTCGCTGCCGCGCCACGTGTTGAAAGACGCCTACCAGGAAAAACATCAGGAATCCGCCCCACATATCGATCAATGCGGGAAGCGCATCCACGGTCAAGCGGTGTTGCGTAACCAGATCGCCGGCCGTGGCAATATCTTTGAAGACATCGCGGATAAAGATCAGCGACACAATCTCGAACTGGTTGGCGAGGGAGCGCGTCGTCGATGCGGGCAACGCCGCAATGAGGAGCAGAACCTCGTAAAAGAGGATGAAGTTGAACGGCGTGGGGATTGCCGAGAGGTAGTTTTGTCCGGCTATGGCAATCAGCAGCGGAGGATGCGCGAGCGTGCGGGCAAGAAAGATCAGCGCCAAGTGAATCGCGAAACCGGCGAAGCCCAGGAAGATGACCAATTGACGGAGCATCGCCTTATTGGTCTCGGAAAAGAATAGATCGTACAGAGCATCTATCTGCAGCCAGAGGCGGACAAGTCTCCTGCTTTTGCCATGGCCGGATTCGTTCTGCGCGTTTTCCATTGTCTCCGCGGTAGTGTCAACGCTAGATTACCGTATTCAACTTGGGAACGGAGAGTCTCTTCTCAAAATAAGCAGGAGAAGCTGCTACTGCCGTCGTCTTTGGCCGTGCTTCATCCGTCTATGTTTTCAGGGGGCCTGCATGTGTCCTCTGTGGTTATGTGAATGGAGATGTCATGAAAATCCGTCTGTTGCCCGCAATCGTCTTCGGCCTCGCGCTTACCTTAGCCGCTTCTGCGCAGGATGCACCTGCCACTTCGCCTACAGGTCAGAATCCGGCACAGGGACCTGGATCCAGTGGAGGCCAGGGCCACGGCCAGCGCGGTGGACAAGGCAGATGGGGCGGCGGAGGCGTCTTCGGCATGGGTGGCGGAGCCGGCATTACCGGAACCGTCACTGATGTTGCCGCAGACCAATACACCATCAAGACTGATGCGGGCGACACTTATACGGTTCACTTCAGCGTCAACACCCGCATTCTTAAGCAAGAGATCCAGCGCAGAGGAGAGGACGGTGGGGGCGGCGGCAATCCTCCGCAGACGCTCAAACCCACCGACATCAAGGTGGGAGACGCGATTGGCGTCATGGGAGAAGTGGATGCGGCGGCCAAATCCGTGGGAGCTGTGGTCATCGCGCAAATAGATCCTGAGCGCGCCCGGCAGATGCGCGAAATGAGGGCCAACTACGGCAAGACCTGGCTTCAGGGAAAGGTGACGGCGATCAACGAAACCAGAGTCACGATTTTCGGCATGATGGACAACGCCGCCCACACCTTTGTGGCCAACGAGGACACCACCTTCCGCAAGCATCGCGAACCGATCACCCTGGCCGATGTGCAGGTGGGCGACGTGGTGCGCGCCGAGGGCGCCGTGAAGGATGGAATCTTTGTAGCCTCGTCGGTCGTCGTTATGGGCATGACGCAGGGAGGAACGCCGACTGTTCCGCGCGATGCCGCTCCCGCGCCGCAACCATAATAGGCTTGCGTATAGCATGGCATCCCACCTTTTTAGCCAAGAACGCTAACGGGTGGGACACACGCCAACCCAGAGAATCTTGCTCATTCAGCGAATCACACTCAGATAGCCGATTGCAGCGCCGTTTCCGCCCACATCACGGACTCGGTATAGCAACGGTAGATGTCTTTGCTGCTCAGCCCCTCTTTCTGGATGATCGCATCGCACGCGGCCCAATCGCCCTGCTCGTGAAACTCTACCCATTGGAGCAGAATGCGTTCTGGATTGACGCTGCCCTTGAGAGCCTCGCGAATCTCCAAGCGCAGCGGCAGCGCAGGGGTCAGTTCTTCCATAGGGATGAGCATCATGGCGGGCAGCAGGCTCAGCATACCGAGCAGGTACTGTTCGGTGGGGTCCAACGTACAGCCGGCGGCGGCCAGTTCGCAGAATCGCCCGCGTACAAAAGCCATGCGCAGGATCTCCGCCGGTTGACCGGCGTTGAATTCGCTGGCAATGGCCAGCATGGCAATATGGCGGAAGGCGTCCTCGCCCACGGCCAGCAGCGCCGCTTGGATGGAACTCACCTCCTGGCGGATGGCGCACATCGGCGAGTTGACCAGCCGCAACAGCCGGTAGGTGAGGGATGGGTCGCGTTTCAGCAGCCTGGTCAACTTGCGCAGGTCGAGCACATCGCCGCGCAGATGTTGCAGAATCTCAATGTGGGAGAGCCGGTTGGCGGGTATCTTCCGATTTTCGAGCAGCACGGGGCGGCAAAAATAATATCCCTGAAAGAGCGTGAAGCCTTCCCCGCAGGCACGCTTGTACTCCTCCTGGGATTCGATCTTTTCGGCTACCAGCGCCACCGTTACTCCGCGCAGCCGCTTGATCAGGCTCTTCCGCTCCTCAGCGCCGGTCAGCAGAAAATCTATCTTGACGTAGTCGGCCATTTCTACCAGCGGATCGAAGCCCGGCTTCCAGGTAAAATCGTCCAGCGCCAGGCGGAAACCCTCCACCTTCAGCTTGCGGCAGGCGGCAATCAGTTCGGGCGTGGGGTCCAGGCTTTCCAGGATCTCCAGCACGGTCATGCCGGAGGGAAGAACATGGACCATATTCTCGATCAGCGACTCCTGAGTGCAGTTTACAAAGGCCGGCACTCCGCCGGTCAGCTTTTCCAGCCCGAAGATAACCGTATTGTCGAGCATGGTGCGGGTAGCATTGTCGCCATCGCCGCGGAAAACTGCCTCCGGCCCCGCCCGGAAGAGCAATTCGTAGCCATGCACCCGTCCGTGCAGGTCCATAATGGGCTGGCGCGCCAGATAGCGCAGCACACCATCAATCTCGGGCTGCGCGAGTTGCGTGGTAGGGACACTTATAGCTTGCGTCGCCATGTACACCATCCAGCATGGTTTATCGGCGGGCTGGGCGCGCAACTTGAGGAAACCGAGAAAAATAAGGACGCCGGAGTCATGATTCCGCGGCTTTTCCGGCGCAGGCCTACCCTCCCATGAACATTCCGCCGTTCACATCCAGAACGTGGCCGGTGATGTATGACGCCGCATCCGAGGCGAGAAACTTGACCACCTGGGCAATATCCTGGTCTGTTCCCCGCCGGCCGAGGGGAATATTAGCCAGCATTGCCGCGCTCACCTTCTCGTCCAGCACCGCGGTCATGGGGGTCTCAATATAGCCCGGCGCCACGGCATTGACGGTAATCCCTCGCGAGGCTACCTCGCGCGCCAGCGATTTTGTCAGCCCAATCAGCCCGGCCTTGGAGGCTGCGTAGTTCACCTGGCCGGCCTGGCCGGCCCGGCCCACCACACTGGCCATGTTGATGATCCGCCCCCAGCGGTTCTTGATCATGGGCCGCAGCAGGGCCTGGGTGAGCAGAAATGGGCCGGTGAGATTGATGGCCAGGACGAGATCCCACTCCGAGCGCTTCATGCTCATCATCAGATTGTCGCGGGTGATGCCGGCGTTGTTGACCAGGACTTCGACTTTGCCGAAGCGGTCGAGAATTGCCTTGGCCCCGGCCTCAATCGACTCCTGGCTGGAGACATCCAGCCTGAAGGCCGCAGCCGTGCCACCCAGCGCCTCAATTTCCGCCGCCACCTGCGCCAGCTTTTCCTCGTTAATATCCGCCACGGCCAGCGTGGCTCCGGCTCGCGCCAGCTCCAGCGAACAAGCCCGCCCGATTCCCTGCGCAGCCCCGGTTACCAGCGCAATTCTTCCCTGCAAATCCGCCATATTCTTCTTTTAACCCCCTCCACGCGCACATTTCCGCGGCCTTTCAGTCCTGATTATAGATGGGCAATGTTTGCTGTTCGCAGCAGCAGTGATTACCCCGAAGGCAAAAGCTCTTAACATTCCTCGCAGAAGCGGCGAGACTTTCTTGCTCCACTTCGCTTTCAGCGATTTGCCGGAGGCTGATTTGATCCAGTTTCAGAGCGAGAATTCCGCATAATTCAGGCCTTTCTTGAGGCATTTTAGGCCATTTATCAGGGAAAATACCCCCTTTTTTCGGGTAAAAACCGCACTTTTCCGGCAGGCCCTTTCTTATATTGCGGTATTTTGTGTGCGTTTTCGCGCACATTGAAGATTGTTCCTGAAAGCGCGTTTTGTTCAGCAAAGACAAGGGGATTTTTCACTTTTGTGGCATCGTTTTCTTTTTAGAAGCCTAATTAATCTGCAAGATTTTTGAGGTAATTTATACCCCCGGGGGGTAGAGGGGGGTGGGGGGGGGAGTGCCTTTATGGTAATAATATTGGCTGCGAGATGTTGGCATTTGAGTACATATGGCCTTCACCTTTCCGTTGAGCATTTTCAACATCCAAGATGATTGTGCGCCTGGGGAAGGTAATTTTCTGTAACCGAAAATGAAATAGATGCGTTTTCCCAGTTAATTACCCTGTGGGCGTAGCCGCCACGGTTACGGGCTGCGCCACCATCGCCGGCCGCACCAGTTCCGCCGGCCAAACGTAAACCGCGAGCTGGCGTGAGTAGTGCAGTACAGGCTCCTGGTCCGGGAGTTGCAGCCCGAGTACCTCGGCCAGATTGTTCTGCTCAATCTCCGCCTCGGCCTCTTCCAGCGGCCAGGAGGAGTGGTGGAGATTTGCGCGGAGGGGCTGCCCATTTGGGTTGGCCGAAAACAGGCAGTAACGCTCGATCAGAAAGTGCTCCAGCGTGCCGGGGCGGCTTTCCGCCAGCTTCCGCGATGGGCCCAAACCGCGGTAACGCGCCTTGAAGACCACCCCGGCAAACCGCCTCCGGCTATAGAACGCAAACTCCCGCTCCGTTCGCTGCTCCATACGCATCTCGGCCCAATGGTAGGGCAGGCGATAGAAGGCGCGCCCCGCCGCCACCGCCAGCAGGTTGCTGGCATCAAGAGAGAGACAGACCACACCCTGGGTTCCGGACCGCTCTTCGCTGACGTAGGTGCGCAAACTCAGGTCGGGAAAGCTGCGCGCCCCGAGAATCGACGGCAAGCCGCGAACCTTGACCTGGTCCATCCAGAAGGGCATGATTCCCAGCCAGGCGGAGCCCTGAAAGGTGTCCACCTGCAAGCCCTCGGGCAGCATCGGCGCCAGCGATGAGGCTGGAACCGGCCAGTGCGCAAAAAGCAGATTATTCCAGCGTTGGGAGATCCGCCAGCGGCCCGGAGGCAAGGGATGCGGTTCCTGTGAAGTGTGTATCGAATCCTCCCGCATGTCCCTTTTGCTCCTCATATCCCTGTGATTGCCGCTTCGTCTTTCCTAATAAAACCTGGAGTGGAAGAGCGAGCGCAAACCTCAAACCGCCCCCATGCCGTATTCTGTTCGCGAGACCTCAGAATGTCCAGTGAATCTATTATGCCTCCCGGAGCCCGCAACCAGACAGAGGTATTCGCCATCCACGGAGCCGACCCCGAAGTGCTGGCCTACGCCATGGCCAGGTACTCCCGCTCGGCGCTCTCTATGCGGGAATCGCTGGCGGAGATCAGCTCGCAGCGCGCCGAGCAGTTCCTGAATACCTTTTATTTTCAATATGGCCACCGCTCCATCGCCGACCTGGCTCACGTCGCCATAGCCGTGGAAAGGCTCAGCCTGCTGGCAGCCATCGTGCTGGTCGACGAGCAAAGGTGGGATGGCCAGGAGCGGTCAACAAGGTATCAGAACTTTCTCAATTCCGGCTGGTATTTCCCGGATTTTGGGGCGGATTCAGCGTCTGCCCGGCTTTATTCCGAGACCATTGAAGGCCTGTTTGGGGCCTACAAGTGTGTCAATGAGGCGGTTTTTAATGCGTTGCGCCAGCGGGTTATGTGCCCGGATGGCATGAAACCCGAGGCCTACGAGCGCACCCTCAAGGCCCGCGCCTTCGACGTGGCCCGCTACCTGCTTCCCCTGGCCACCAACACCTCGCTGGGCCAGATTGTGAACGCACGGACACTGGAGACGCAGGTCTCGCGGCTGCTCTCCCACCCTGCCGCCGAGGTCAGAGATTTGGGAATCAAGCTGCGCGAAGCTGCCACCGGCTCCGCCTGGGTTGTAAACGCCCAGGCCGGCGCCGCGTTTGTTGAAAAGCTGGAGGCGTTTGATGCGGAGTTGGCCGCCGAAGCCGCCAACCTGTTTACCCGCGAGGTCCGCAGTGCGCCCACGCTGGTCAAATACGCCCAGTCCAGCGATTACGAGATTCAGACGCGCGCCGAACTGGAGCAGGCCGCGGGTGAAATGCTGAAGGGGCTGCCGATTGCGGATGCCCCATTAGTCGATCTGGTGGAGTACACCGAGAACCTTGAAGTCGAGCTGGCGGCGACGCTGCTTTACTCGGCCTCGTACCACCCCTACCGGCAGATTCGCGATCTGGTTGCCGGGCTGCCTGAGGCCCGCGTTGCGGAGATTGTTGAGCTGGGCCTGCGTCACCGAGGCAAACACGACGAAGCGCTGCGCGCCTTCCACGCTGGAGCGGCTCTGCGCTTTGACATACTGATGGACATCGGCGGCTTCCGCGACATGCACCGCCATCGCCGCTGCACGCAGATCATCCAGCCCTTCACCACCCAGCATGGCTACGAGACGCCCGCCTCTGGCGACCTTGGCCCAGAGGTAAACATTCTCGCCGAAGCCGGCATCCTGGCCGACTTCCAATCTTCCATCAGGCAAGCTCATACGGCCAGTTTGCAGATCGCGGCCAGCCAGGCTCCCGAGGGCGCGCAGTCTTCACTCTACTTGTTGCCGCTGGCCACGCGCGTTCGGAGCCTTTTCAAGATGGACTTTGCCGAGGCGCAATACATCATCGAACTGCGCTCCGGCCCCGCTGGCCACTTCAGCTACCGCCGCGTCGCCTGGGAGATGTTTTTAGCTCTCAGGAGTAAGCATCCGGCGCTTGCAAAGCACATTCGCGTTACGGACTTCACTCAACCCATTGACTTGTTGAAACGGTGACCACAGGATCAGCCCACCGGCTCCAGGTGCGCGGTAAAGTGGCGCAGGAAAGGCGCTTCGTAGGTCAGTCGCAAGCCTTTGATCTGGGAACGCCGCGCGAAGACCTGCAAGATAATCTCCACCACGTAATCGATGTGGCTCTGCGTGTAGACGCGGCGCGGAATGGCCAGGCGCACCAACTCCATCTGCGCGGCCGCACCGAACATCAGGCTGCCAATCTCGACCGACCGGATGCCGCCTTCCAGATACAGCTCCGCGGCCAGCGCTACGCCGGGAAACTGGTCCTGCGGAATGTGCGGCAGAAAGGCCTTGGCGTCGAGATAGATGGCGTGGCCTCCCGGCGGCTGCACAATGGGTACGCCCTGCTCGGAGATGTGGTTGCCCAGGTAAGCCGTCGAGGCGATGCGGTAGCGCAGATAGTCCTCCTGCAACGACTCCTGAATGCCCACGGCGACTGCCTCGAGGTCGCGTCCGGCAAGCCCGCCGTAAGTTGGATAGCCTTCGGTCAGAATCAGAAGGTTCTTCTCCTGGCGAGCCAGGATGTCGTCGTTGGTGCAGAGAAATCCGCCGATGTTGGCCATGCCGTCTTTCTTGGCGCTCATAGTGCAGCCGTCGCCCAGCGCGAACATTTCTTGAGCGATTTGTTTGGGTGTCTTGGCGGCGTAGCCCGGCTCGCGCAGTTTGATAAAGTAGGCGTTCTCAGCAAAGCGGCAGGCATCGAAGTACAGCGGAATCTCATGGTGATGGCAAACCGCTGCGACCGCCCGCACATTTTCCATGGAGACCGGCTGCCCGCCGCCGGAGTTGTTGGTCACCGTGAGCATGACCAGCGGGATGCGGTCGCGGCCCACGCGCGCAATCAACGCCTCCAGCGCCGCCACGTCCATATTTCCTTTGAAGGGAAGGCTTTTCTCAGGCTGCCGCGCCTCGGGAAGCAACAGGTCTACAGCCTCGGCGCCGACGGCCTCGACATTGGCGCGGGTGGTGTCGAAGTGCGTGTTGTTCGGCACCACGTCGCCCGGCTTGCACATTACCTTGAAGAGAATGCGTTCCGCGGCTCGTCCCTGGTGAGTGGGAATGACGTGGGTGTAGCCGACGATGCTCTGCACGGAGTCCTTGAAGTGATCGAAGCTACGGCTGCCGGCGTAGCTCTCGTCGCCCTCCATCACCGCGGCCCACTGGTGCGTGGACATGGCGCCGGTGCCGGAGTCGGTGAGCAGGTCGATCAGCACATCGTCGGCGTGAAGCAGAAAAAGATTGTAATGCGCGGCGCCCAGCAGGCCTTCCCGCTCTTCGCGGGTGGTCCAGCGAATGGGCTCAACGCTCTTGATGCGAAAAGGCTCGAAGATGGTCTTGATGGACATGGAAAAAAGCTCCTGCAGAGAGGCGAGTACATTTTAGCAGTGTCATCCTCAGGCCTGGAGAGCCGACGGCGTAACCTGCATGCGCCATACGCTGCTAGAATCTACAGGGAGCGGAATCCATGAGCGTTAGCGCCCTCTATCCCGGAACCTTCGACCCGCCGACCAACGGCCACCTCGATCTGATCGAGCGCGGCGCCAAGCTCTTTGATCGCCTCATCGTTGCCATTCTCAGCAATCCGACAAAAGATCCCCTCTTCACTGTCGAGGAGCGGGTGGAGATGCTGAAGGAATCGACCGCCGCGTTGAAAAACGTGTCGGTGGCCATCTTCGATGGGCTGATGGTGGAGTTTGCGCGCAAACAGGGAGCCTCGGCAGTCTTGCGCGGCATCCGCGCTATCAGCGACTACGAGTACGAGTTCCAGATGGCGCTGATGAACCGCCGACTGGCCCCGGAGATCGAGACCGTCTTTCTGCAACCGGCTGGGCGCTACTCGTTTGTCAGCTCGCGGATGCTGAAGGACGTCGTCAGCTTCGGCGGCGACGTGACGGGCCTGGTCCCGCCTAATGTGCTCAAGCGCCTGCGCGGGCGCATGGGCGCGAGCTAGATGGATGAATTACAGACTTCGGAATCGAAAGACGGGGCAACTGGCGTCAATGAACGCGCAACCAATCTAAGGCATGGAAGCTCATGCCGCCTGGGAAACCACTCCACCTTTGGCCGCTTGCGTTGCGACGCGTGCCACAGATCGTATTGCTGCTGCAAGTCGAGACCCATCCCCGGCTCAGTTTCGAAGGCATCGGCTGGCCGCAGCAGCCTCTTCTCCCACGAAATTTACCATATCGAGGGTTTGGTAAACGTGCCGTGCTGATCGGTGAGCGTCGCCGGGAATTGCGAGACGCGGAGAACGCCGGCGCGTATCTGCTTGATGAAGTCGATATGCGGCAGGAGGGCGCGGCTCGGATTGGGGTGCGGGTTGAGGATGCCCACCTGCTTGTGCAACTCCTGGCGCACGATTTTGATTGGCTCCAGTAAGTCCGAATCGTTGGAGATCACGACCGCAATATCGAACCTTCCCAAATGCGCATCATGCAACAGGTGAGTGGCTAGGTTTACATCCGAGCCTTTCTCTTCCGTTTTGACGACCTGTGCATATTTCTGCGGTTGGCCCGGGGGCACGACGAGCGCCATCGTGACCTCATGGGTTAGAAAATGGCCCAGATGAACCAAAACCTAGGAAAGCGTTGCCAATGCCCGCAGATAAAGCTGTTGCCGAACGGGTTGGTCCAGGTCGCTGGGGCGGGCCGATACCAGAGCGGTGAAATACCGGATTTGCCCGATGGTGTTTTTCGGCAAAAGAAGCTGGCAAAGCCTTTCCAGGTTTAGCCAGCGATAGGGCGTATTCCTGAGCGCCCCATAGTACAGATTGAATCCGTCTATGTAGATATTTGTGATCAAATTGTCCTTCTAGCAATGCAGAAGCCGCCCCTTGCGGAGCGGCTTCGCGCCCGGTCACCGAAGCGACCGGGGGGATATCACTCTTCAATTTGACACGTTTTCGCGAAAAAGGCAATAAAACTCTTTCCAATACAAGATGGGCTAGAAGCCGGGGTTTCGCCATTGCCACGAAATCTGTAAAAATAGAAAGTATGATGACGACCGCAAGCTCTTCTGCCCAAGTCTTTACCGGCCGCATTGGCCGGATTGAGGTTTCCGCAACCATGGCCGTGGCCGCAGAGGCCGCCAAGCTACGCGCCCAGGGCGTCAACCTGGTGGATTTCGGCGCGGGCGAGCCGCACTTCAACACGCCGCAGCACATCAAGGACGCGGCCATTGCCGCCATTGAGGCCAACTTCTCGCGCTACACCGTCGTGCCGGGCATTCCCGAGGTGCGCAAGGCCATCGTCGAGCGCCACGCCGCCGACTTCGGCTCCGATTACGCGATTGACGAGGCCATCTTCACCACCGGCGGTAAGCATGCACTCTTCGATGCCATCCAGATTCTTGTGGACCACGGCGACGAGGTCATCCTGCCTGTCCCCTATTGGGTCAGCTTTGCGGACATCGTCCAGTACGCTGGCGGCAAGGTGGTCTTTCTCAAGACCCAGGAGGCGGAGAACTTCCGCATCACGGCCGACGCCATCGAAAAGGCCGTCACGCCCAAAACCAAAGCCATCATCCTCAACTCGCCTTCGAACCCGGCCGGCTCGGTGGTCTCGGCGGAGGACCTGGAGCGCATCGTCCATCTGGCTCACGAGCGCAAGATTTTCCTGCTGCTGGACGAGTGCTACGTCTACCTGAACTATGCCGGCAAGCCGGTCAGCGGCGGCTCGTTTACCTGGGCTAAAGAGCACATTGTAATCCTCGGTTCGCTGTCAAAAACTTACGCGATGACCGGCTGGCGAGCTGGCTTTGCCCTGGCGTCGAAGGCTGTCACGGCCAACCTGAGCAAGCTGCAGTCGCAATCCACCTCGAACGCCACCAGCTTTGTGCAGAAGGCCGCCATCGCCGCTCTGACCAGCTCGCAGGAGTGCGTCAGCGAGTTCCGCACCGAGTTCATCGGCCTGCGGGATTATATGCTGGCCAAGCTGGCCGAAATCCCCGGCGTCACCTGCACCAAGCCCGAGGGCGCCTTCTATGTTTATCCCAACATCAGCGCCTTTTTAGGTAAGGGCGGCATCAAAACCTCGACGGAGATGGCCACGCGGCTGCTCCATGAGGCTCATGTGGTCACCGTGCCCGGCGAAGCCTTCGGCACAGCCGAACACATCCGCATCTCCTATCCGGTAACCAAGCAGAATATCGACGAGGGAACGCGGCGCATGGGAGAGTTTTTGGCCAAGCTCGCGTAGACAGGGCGGGGCGATGCGGCCTGTTGCGCCCGGAGGGTCACCGGCCAGGTTTTATGAGCAAATTACTCCCTTTTTCAGCAGGTGGGACGGCTTTTTGTAAAAAGTACCATTCATCCCTGTGCAAAGGTATCGCTCGTCGGATAGGATGGGTTTTCGATGCCGAAACCTATGGATTTCCGTCCCGTGATACTGGCCGGAGGCAGCGGTACGCGCTTCTGGCCCCGCTCCCGCCGCGCCCACGCCAAGCAGGTTCTTGCCCTTGACGGCGAGCGCTCCATGATCCAGCAGACCGTGGAGCGGCTCAAGCCGCTGGCCGGGCTGGACAAGACCTGGGTCATCACCAACGAGTATCTGGCCCATGAGATCGCCGGCCAGTTGAAGGGCATTCCCGCCGGGCAGATCGTTCAGGAGCCGGTGGCGCGCAACACCGCCCCAGCCTGCGGACTGGCTGCATTTCTGATTGAGCGGCAGAACCCCGAGGCGGTGCTGGGGATATTTCCCTCCGACCATGTGATCGCCGACGAGCCGCGCTTCCTCAAGACGCTGCAAAAGGGTATCGCCGTGGCCGCAGCCGGAGACAACATCGTGGTGCTGGGCATTGAGCCGACGCGAGCCGAAACCGGCTACGGCTACATTGAGACCACAGATTACACTCGGGATGACTCCGCCCTCCATGTGCGGCGCTTCATCGAGAAGCCCAACCAGAACAAGGCCGAGGAGTTTGTAGCCGCGGGCAACTACTTCTGGAATTCGGGTATATTTCTATGGTCGGCGCGGACGCTGGCCAACGCCGTCCGCGAGCACCTGCCGGAGACCGCTCCGCTGCTGGAGACTATCGCCGCCGCATACGGCACGCCACAGTTTGACGAGGTCTTCCGCGCGGTCTATCCCAAGTGCGAGAACATCAGCGTGGATTATGCCGTACTGGAGCCGCGCTCGGCCAAGGGCGAGCACATCTCCCACCTCTACTGCATCCGGGCGGAGTTCAGATGGAACGATCTGGGCTCCTGGGCCTCGCTCTACGAGTACCAAATGGAGGCGCGGCTGCGCGGAGACAGCGAGGGCAACGTGGCCGACACCAACGGGCAGATGGCTCTGGACGCGATCAACAACTACGTCTACAGCCCGCACAAGTTTGTCGCGCTGGTGGGCGTCAAAGACCTGGTCATTGTGGACACCGAGGACGCTCTGCTGATCGCCCGCCGCGACCACTCGCAGGATGTGGGCAAGATCGTGAAGGAGCTGGGGCTCTCCGGGCGCACCGAATTGATCTGAGGTTGCCGCGGTAAGGACTACTGGCCTTGATGCTGGAAAATCCATCTTCAGTATTCTGTGTATTCAGGGAGCAAGAACACAACCATGCCTCAATCTCAGATCAAGTTTGGCACCGACGGCTGGCGCGGGCTTATCGCCGACGATTTCACCTTTGCCAACGTACGCATAGCAGCCGAGGCCATTGCCGCTTACATCCACGCCAATGAAGACCCCAAGAAGGGCCTGTGCATCGGCTACGATACCCGCTTCGAGTCGGAAGCATTTGCGCGGGCCTGCGCTGAGGTTGCGGCTGCAACCGGAATTCCGGTGCTGCTGGCCAAGGGCATTACTCCCACCCCTGCGCTGAGTTGGGCGGTGCGTGAACGCGGCTGCGCGGGCGGCATTATGATTACCAGCTCGCACAACCCGGCGGAGTGGAACGGCGTGAAGTACAAGGGCTGGTACGGCGGCTCGGGCAAGCCGTCGATGATCGCCGAGATTGAGTCGTTTCTCGACCGGCCTGCGCCGCGCGCAGAGCAGCCTGCTCCCATTCAGGAGGCCGATTTCCTGCCGACGTACCTCAAATCCATCGAGGACTTTACCAACCTTGACAAGCTGGCAAAATCCGGCATGAAGTTCTGCGTCGATTCGATGTATGGCGCGGGCGGAACGCTTATCTCCGACATCTTCACCCGCCTCGGCGTCAAGCATGTGCAGATTCACGGCAACGCCGATCCGCTCTTTGGCGGCATCCACCCCGAGCCTATCGAGCCGCACATTCGCGCGCTGGGCGAGACGGTGGTAGTCAACGGCTGCCAAGCCGGATTGTGCACCGACGGCGACTCTGACCGCATCGGCGCAACCGATGAGCATGGTGAGTTTGTCGATCCGCACAAGATTTACTGCGTGCTGCTGAGCTGGGTGCTCAAGTACCACAACGACTGGCCTGGCGCCGTGACTCGCGCCTTCAACACCACCAAGATGCTGGACCGCATCTGCAAAAAGCACGGGCGAGAGCTGATCGAGCACGGCATCGGCTTCAAGTTCGTCTGCGACTACATGCTGGAGCGGGAGATTGTGATGGGCGGCGAGGAGTCTGGCGGCATCGGCTTCCAGCGACACCTGCCGGAGCGCGACGGCCTGCTGAACGCGTTGCTGCTGGCTAACGTGATGGCCGTGGAAAGCAAGCCTTTGGGCAAACTGGTCGCCGATCTGCAAGCCGAGTACGGCGAGCACCAGTATGGCCGCATCGACCTGCACATCCCCGACGAGATCAAGAACGGCGCGATTGCGAGGGCCAAGGCGCTCAAAGTTGGCGATGCGATCTTCGCCGGAATGCCGATTCTGCGCCAGGAAGACCTCGATGGCGTGAAGTTCTATCTCGACAATCCGGAAGCCAAGACCAAGCCAAACGCCGCCGAGAGCTGGTTGCTGCTGCGCGTGAGCGGCACCGAGCCGCTGATGCGCATCTACTGCGAGTCCTGCTCGAAGGAGTCAGTGGCTAAGCTGCTGGAGTCGGCGCGGAAGTTTGCGCTGGGCGCGTTGATTTCGTAATTATCTGCAAAGGCAAATGGATGTGCTCCGGAGGGAATTTACTTCGGAACGCATTTGTTTTGCGTGGTTTAAAAATTATCTGCAAGATTTCTGTGGATAAAATAAATATTGGAGGGGGGGTAGGGGGGGTACCCCTTTTCAGGGAACAGGGAAGCCCCACACTGCGGAACATTTTGATTGTGCGCTAATGGAAAGTAATTTTCTGCAAGGCACCTGCGGTGCGGCAGATGGTGCTTGCGCGCCATGGGATATGAGGAATCCCAGGTCCGAAAAGCGGGATCTCCACCCCACGAACGAAGAACTGTCCGTGGGGACCCTGGACCTGGGGCACCCGCCAGTTTTACGAAATCAGCGCAATCTTAGCCCGCTTGCCGAGGCGGACGACGATGCGACACGGGGGTAGTTTTGAGAGGCGGATTATTCTTCCGCCTACAATGTCACCGTCAATCGTGACAGCTTTCTCCAATATCTTGCGAATGGCCTCTGATCCACTCGCGGCAAGTCCCGTTTTAACCAGCAACTTGGTCACTAGCACCTCTCCTAGCGGGTTTGAAATGTCCGCGAAGGCTACAGCAACTTCGTCCAAATTATCCGCGGTCGCCTTCTGCTGGAACATGCGCGCCCAGTTCTCATCGGCTGCTAACGCAGCGGCTTCGCCGTGGAAGCCGGCGGTGATGGTGAGAGCGAGGCGTTTCTTGGCTTCCATGGGATGCAGCTTGCCGGCAGAGACTTCAGCCTGGAGCGCGTCTACCTCCGATTGCTTCAGGTCGGTGAGGAAGACATAATACTTCCACATCAACTCGTCGTTGATGCTCATCAGCTTGCCGTACATCTCGGCGGGCGGCTCGTTGATGCCGATGGCGTTGCCGAGAGATTTGGACATCTTCTGCACGCCATCGAGGCCTTCGAGAATCGGCGTCATCAGCACGATCTGCGGCTTCTGGCCGTAGTGGCGCTGCAGCTCGCGGCCGCAGAGCAGGTTGAACTTCTGATCGGTGCCGCCCAGCTCCACGTCGCACTCCAAAGCCACTGAATCGTAGCCCTGCATCACCGGGTAGAGCAGTTCGTGGAGGCTGATGGGCTGCTCGGCCTGGAAGCGCGTGTGAAACTCGTCGCGCTCCAGCATCTGCGAGACGGTGAAGT
Source organism: Occallatibacter sp. (assembly GCA_052145195.1). Lineage (GTDB taxonomy): Bacteria > Acidobacteriota > Terriglobia > Terriglobales > Acidobacteriaceae > Telmatobacter. Next base: position 129,030 of record JBKQPC010000027.1, read on the forward strand.
GGGAGGTGACGCGGATCGTTCCCTCGTAGCCCAGCTTGCCGAGCCACTCGGAGTTGTAGCGGACCTCGGTGGCTTTTTCGTCGAGAATCTTGAAGACTTGCGCTTTGTAGGTTTCGGCATTCGCGTCGATCTGTTCGCGGGTGAGCGGCTTGCGGGTGACGTTGCGGCCGGTGGGGTCGCCAATCAATGAGGTAAAGTCGCCGACGAGAAAGATGACGGTGTGGCCGAGTTGCTGAAAGTGGCGCAGCTTGCGCATGAGCACGGTGTGGCCCAGGTGCAGGTCGGGAGCGGTGGGGTCGAAGCCGGCTTTGACGCGCAAGGGGCGCGAGGTTTTGCGGCTCTCTTCGAGGCGCTCGCGCAGGTCGGAGACGCGGATGATCTCCGCCGCGCCTTTCTGGAGCAGGTCCATCTGTTCGTCTACGGGCAGAAACGTGCTCATGATGTCTTTCAGTATAAGGTGAGAAGCGCGAAGGGTACGGGATTTTGCCCGTACCCTTCTACATTAACGGCGAATTCAATTTCGCATCTAGTTATCTGCTGCGTAGTTTGGAGAGCAGGCGGAGAATCTCCAGGTAGAGCCAGATGAGGGTGACCATGATGCCGAAGGCGCCGTACCACTCCATATATTTTGGAGCGCCAGCCTGGACGCCTTACTCGATGAAATCGAAATCAAGGACCAGATTGAGAGCCGCGATGGCCACGACAAAGAGGCTGAAGGCTATGCCGATGGGCCCGGAGCCGTTGATGGCCATGAAACGAATGCCGAAAAATCCCAGCAGCATTTCGATCATGTAAAAAACAAAGATGCCGCCGGTGGCGGCGACGATTCCCAGGCGGAACTTCTGCGTAACCTTTATTAACCCGGAACTATAGGCCAGCAAGAGCACGAAGAGCGTTCCGAAGGTAAGGGCCACGGCCTGCATGGCGATTCCGGGGAAGCGCAGCTCCAGCAGCGCGGAGAGGCCGCCGAGCGCCAGACCTTCGAGCAGCGCGTAGATGGGCGCGGTCACAGGAGACCAGTTCATCTTGAATATAGTGATGAGGCCAATAATGAAACCGCCCAAGAGCCCGAGGTACATCAAAGGCAACACTTCCGCGATATTGCGCGACTGGAGGAAGCTGTGCCAGATCCATGCGGCGGTGGCCAATGCGCAGAGCAGCAGGATGCCGGTTTTGTTCACCGTGCCGTTGAGCGTCATGCGGGCGGTTTCGTCGATCGCGCCTCCATACCGCGCGCTGGAAAGTTTGCTAAAGGTATTCGCGCCCAGAGCCGGGTTGGATGTCTTGATCAATGCCATTGAGTTCTCTCCTATTGCACACAACTCCGGGCACTCGCAGACCAGGATGTTGCGAAAAAATTCTAATGCTGTTTCAATTTTACCCGATGGGAGGTAATTTATCCCGAGTCTCTCGTTTGCCGTTATCGCCGGCTCGGCGCGGGTGATGGGCTGGGGTTGAACTCGTAGATGCTGTAGGTGACGCCTTGCTGGAGGGATTCACCGACTATTTGGTAACCGGGATGGAGGCTTTTGAGGTAGAGGAGGTCGGTGGAGGCAAGCATGACGGTGGGAATTTCGCCGCGCTGCAACATGCCTTCGATGCCGCCATTTTGTTCGCGCGAGCGCGCGGCCTCTTGAAAGTTGGGATCGATGACCAGGGCGGGGGCTCCGTTGTCGGTGGAGATCCATGGAAGGGCAAAAGGCCCGTCGGTGGTGAAGATGGGCTTTTTCAGGTCGGCGAGGCGATTGCGCAGGGCGACGGCATCGGCATATTCCGCCGCAGTGGCAATGGTGATCCTATCTTTTTTACCGGGATGATGGTAGCCGATGGCCGTTCCCATGAGTTGAACGGCCGGTTGAATGCAGCCGAAGAGTAGAAGAGCGGTTACCAATCTGCGCGGCACGGTGAAGACGGCGATTTGCAGCACAGTGGAGCCTGCGGCGAAGGCCTCGAAGAAATAGTTGGAGGTACCACCGACTTTTCCCATGCCGGCCAGGCCGATGATCTGGGCGACGGTGAAGACGGCCAGGAGCATTGATTCCCACCCATTCTGCAAAGAACGCAGAATGGATGGGTCACGCGAGTTTCTTGAGGCGCACAGCAGAACGAAGGGTGCAGCGACCCAATAGAGATTCAGGCCCACGGCGGTGAGTCCAGTACCGAGGGCGCGCAGAATCCAGGGTAGCGAGAAGGCGAATCCTCGGACCATTTGCGGGGCGATGAGAATGCTGAAACGGTATTCGGACGTACCCAAGAGAAGCGTGGCGCAAACCAACACGGCGAAGACAGCGGCCAAGAGAGTGAGATCGCGCCAGCGTTTATTCAGAAGCAACCAGAGGCAGAGGCCCGCGAAGGCGAGGACCATGGATTGCTTGAATGCCCAGGCGAGATAGAGTAGGAGGCCCGTCCAGGCAAAGCAGAATCGTGATTGGGACTGGGATTGGGGCTGGCGCGCGACGACCCAGAGGGCAATCATCACCAGCGCGGCGGCGGCCATGTCGGGCCGGATGGTGAGCGCCCAATACTTGATGAGCGAAGTGCAGAGCCAGAGGCCCAGAGAGAGACAGAGAGAAAGCGCGCTTGTGAGGCCGCGCAGCTTGAGCAGCGAGCGCACCAGCCGCCACTGTGCGAGCGCGCCGGCTAGCGCAAAGAGCAGCGTGAACTGGCGACCCCAGGTCATGATGCCGGCGTCCCACGCGCCGATCAGCCTGAGCACGCCGGCATACACGTAATAGAAGAGGTAATTATAGAGCGAAAGTGAGAAGGGAAATGCGAAGGGCCACAGATAGACGGGCCGATGGTTCATGCATCTCCAGACGGAGTCGATCATGGGCGACTCGACGGCGGTGGAGCAAAAGAGCGCGCCATAGCGCCAGACGCTGAAGATGCGGACGAGATAGACGGCGAGGTTGAGGATAAAAAAAGCCAGGATTGCGGCGATTCGGCTGCGCGACAGGTTGCAGGCGGAATCGCGGGTGAGTGGCTTCATGGGCGGCCTGCTCCTATTGCGCGCTAGCAATCGCATGCGGGATGGAACAAAGGCTAGGTTAGCACGGGGCTACACTGCTTTGGGGCCGCTTTGGAGGCGAACCATCCAGCCAGCGCGATGGCGCAGGGGACGTACGCAAACGGAAGACTCGCTCTAAAAAACGCCTGCCAGACAGAATTCGGAGGAATGGGGATGATCCTCCCCGGCACCGAATTCGGCCAGCATGATGGGCGAGAGCGTAATGACGGGGCACTGCGCAAAGGCAAGCACCTTGTAGATGATGCCGGCGCGAGTGACGGCGGCGAATCGTGATGCGCCATGCGCGCCCAGTACGATCAGGTTGGCGTGCTGCGCTCTGCCCTGGTAAAGCAACTCCTCGGTCGGATCGCCGAGCACGGCTCTGGATCGCACCCCCACCTTGTGCTGCAAACCGGGTGGAACCAGAGAGGGCAGTTCGGTTTCGATCTGACCGAGGGTGCGGCCAGCGAGGACTTCATCGCGCTCCTGGTGGGGGATGACATGCTGCAGGATCAGGCTGGCATTGTGGCGGGCGGCCAGCTCTGCCGCGAAGCGCGCCACCACACGACTGGTCCCATGCGTATCAACCGAGCACAGGATGGTGCGGGTGGAAAAATGCCGATAGGCGCCCTCGACCACGTTGGGGCCGACGATGTTGACCGGTACGGGGGAGTTGCGCAATACCTCCTCGGCCACGGAACCGACCAGCAGCTTTCCGATGGGACCGGGAGAATGAGTGCCCATGACGACCCGATCGACCCTCCTCTCGTGCAGGAATGCAAGGATTTGTTCGGCAGCCGGCCCCGTACGAAGCACGATTCTGCAATGGACGCCGAGATTGCCGGCGCGCTGGGCTAGAGGCTCAAAACGCTGCTTTTGAACACGGGCCTGTGCGTAATCGACAGGAGGGTTCGCAGAGGCTACCTGCGCCGCGATGTCTACAGTGTCATGTACATGAAAGATAACGAGATCCGAGCCAAACTCGGCGGCTTGCGCCAAGGCAAAGGCAAAGGCCTTCTCATTGGCGGGAAACTCGGAGGCGAAGAGAATTGTGGAGGGCTTGCTCCATCCTGGCTTGATAGTGGCCATAGGAAACTCCTGAGTTGGATCTTCCGCGTTAGGCGATTAACATGACATCAAAAAAAGGTAAATCCGGACGACAACGAATGGTTCTCCCCAAGAATCCAGCGCGACGGCCGCGTGGTTTCGTGTAGGTCAACACAGCGCTGGGCGCCAATGGGGCAGAATGGAGGCTCAAGCCTCCGTTTCATTTTTGAGTGTTCTCTCGGAACGCATTGCGGATATTACATATCCGGAGTATCGACGGGGCGCTGTGGAAAAAGCAGTACAATATTGAACAAATACGGTAAAATATTTGTGAAAAAATCCGTGACCGCCGTCACGTATTCGCGTGACATAAGTAATGATTATTTTTCTTCTCTTTACTGCACTGCCGCGCCTGGCCTGGCGCGTTTTCCTCTCGGTTTTGTTTCTTTAGGAAAACTTCCGTGAAGACAGTCCTCAGTAGCCAGCAGCCTTGCCGTAATGACTGCGGTGGTCCTGGCCGGCTTCGAGCTCGCCGGTTTTGGGGTCTACAGCGATGCACTCGCCATTAGACCAATGGCCGTTCCTGATGCTGATGTCATATCCCATATCGCGGAGAGCGGCCAGGGTTGCGGGCGGGAAGCCCGGTTCGAGATATAGCTTGTCGGGCAGGTACTGGTGGTGGAAGCGGGGCGCGTCGACGGCTTGCTGGATGTTGTAGCCGCCCATCGAGGCGGAGAGAAAGATGTTGGCGACAGTGGAGATGATGCGGGCGCCTCCGGGTGAGCCGAGAACATAGCGCAGCTTGCCGTTCTCGAGGACGATGGTGGGGGTCATGGCGCTCAGGGGACGCTTGCCGGGAGCGATGGCGTTGGCAGGGCCCTGAATAAGGCCGTAGAGGTTGGGCGTTCCGAGCTTGACGGTAAAGTCGTCCATCTCGTCGTTGAGCAGAAATCCCAGCGAGCCCGCAGTGACGTGGGAGCCGAAGGAGTCGTTGAGGGTAGTGGTGACGGCGACGGCGTTGCCCTCGCTATCGACTACGGAATAGTGGGTGGTGTCGGGCGATTCGGCGCGTTGGCCGGCGGTTTTGGGCGCGGGAGGCAAAAACCCCTCGGGGCGGCGAAGCGTGGCGCTGGGAGTGGCCGCGTGGGAATCGAAGGAGGCGCGCCAGGCGGCGGCGTAGGGTTTCGAAGTCAGCCCGGCAGCAGGGATGCGGTTGTAGTCAGGGTCGCCGAGGTACTCAGCGCGATCCATGAATGCGCGGCGAAAGGCCTCGACGATCAGGTGCATGGAGGCGGGGCCGCGGTCGCCAAGTTTGGCCAGGTCGTCGCCTTCGAGAATGTTGAGGGTGCTGAGCAGTACGATACCGCCGGAAGAGGGCGGCGGGGCGCTGATGACGGTGTACTCGTGGAAGCTGCCGACGATGGGTGCGCGTTCGACGACGTTGTATGCGGCCAGGTCCTGGAGGGTGAGTAGGCCACCACCCTTCTTGAGGTCATTGATTAACGCAAGCGCCATTTTGCCGTGGTAGAAGTCCTCGGGATTTGCGGCAATGCCGCGGAGAGTGCGGGCCAGCTCGAGCTGACGGAAGGTCTCGCCCTCCTTGTAGAGTTGCCCGTCGCGCTGAAAGATGCGTTTGGAGCCGGGAAAGAGAGCCAGGTCAGGGTCACTGAGTTCATGGGCCTCTTCCGCGGTGAGTAGAAAGCCCTCGGAGGCTAAGCGGATGGCTGGAGCGATGACGCGCCGCAGTCCAAGCTTGCCGTATTTGCGCTCGGCGTAGACCAGGCCGGCAACCGAGCCGGGCGTGGCGATGGAGCGATAGCCGAGGAGACTGGAGTTAGGGATGACGTTGCCGCCGGCATCCTGATACATGGTTTCGGTGGCGCGGAGTGGAGCTTTCTCGCGGAAGTCGATGAAGGTAGTTTTACCGTCGTGGGTGCGCAGCAACAGAAAGCCTCCGCCGCCTAAGTTGCCGGCCGCCGGATGCACCACGGCGAGGGCAAAGCCGGTAGCCACGGCGGCGTCCACGGCGTTGCCGCCCGCGCACAGCGTTTCAAGGCCGGCGTCGGAGGCCAGATGATGGACGCTGACTACCATCCCGTGACGAGCGCGCACCGGCTGCTCGGTCAGATCGAGAGGGCGATAGTCCGACTGTGCGGAGGCGAGCGGGGGAACGAAGAGCGCGGCTATCAAAATGGGTAGAAATGGCCGTCGAATCATGTGGTGACAGGATAGCGCGGAGAGGGCCGGTCGAGGCTAGCGTTCTTCCATCCGTGCGAAGTATCTGACTAGAAAAGCCGGGACAAGAATGGGAGACCCTGCAAAACCAGGGGAAAAGCGGAACTTTCTCGATTCCTTTTTACCCGTTATTCATCATGCCGCGCTACCATGCCTTATGTTCTTTCAACGAGGCCGATGGCCCCTTTTGGCGGTGGCGAGTGTTTTGCTGGCGGGAGCAATCCGGCCCGCGCACGCGGATTCACCCGGAAATCTAACGCTGACCGCGGCGGAGATTGTGGACCGGATGCAGCGCCAAAACGAAGCCCAACGCGCTGGGCTGCAACATTACCAGGCGGTGCGCCATTACAGCGTGGAGTACCAGAGCTCTTACGCGCACATCGCTGCCGCAATGGAAGTCGAGGTCAACTACGACAGGGGGTCGGGGAAGAGTTTTCGCATCCTATCGCAAAGCGGGCCGAAGTTTCTTTGCGAGAAGGTGCTGAAGCGGGCGGTGGACAGCGAGCGGGAAGCGTCGCAGGACAAAGGATCGACGGCCCTGACGCCGGCCAACTACAGGTTTGAACTGGCAGGCAGCGAGAGCCTGGACGGCCGGCCATCCTACATCCTGCATGTGGAACCGATTGCCGCGAGCAAGTTTCTCTATCGAGGCAAGGTCTGGGTGGATGCGACGGACTTCGCGGTGGTGAAGATCGAGGTGGAGCCGGCCAAGAATCCTTCCTTCTGGATTTCGCGCACGCTGATTCGGTCTAGCAACGCGAAGACGGGGGAGTTCTGGCTGCCGCAGCAGAACCGCAGCGAGACCAAGGTCCGCATCGGAGGCACCGCGGTGCTGACTATTGACTATGGAAGTTACCAGATTGTCCCCGAGACACGGCGCTTGGCAGCGGGCTTCTAGGTATTGTTTTAAAGTTCTGAGCCTCTAAAAGAACAGCTCCGGGGAGACGTGGAAGCGTGCGCTCAGGCGGCGAATGTGCTCTTTGCTCAACTCGCGCTTGCTGTTCAGCACCTCCGAAATAATGCTGGGAGTGCCAAAGACATCGAGCAGATCTTTTTGCTTCAACCCGTGCTGATCCATTAGGAACTGAAGCATATCGAGCGGGGAAGACATCGGCAACTCGTAGTGCTGCTCCTCGTAGTTTTCGATCAAGAGAGTGAGTAAGTCGGCGAGTTCGGCTTCTTCAGGAGTCCACGTGTGTTTGTTCTGTTCGAGTACGTAAAGGGCCTGAATATAGCTTTGGTTCTGCTCCTCGGAACGGATGACGCGAGGGGGGAACCTGGCCAGTAGCGCGGAATATGCGGGGCTGACTGCGAGTGAGCTCATGATTTCCATCCTCCCTTGTCATATGCGGCATGAGTGAGAACGTGCCGGATATAGATTCGTCCGGTTCGGTAGTTGATCTCCACAATCAGCCGGAAGGTGTTTCCCTTAATGTTGAACACGGTGTATTTTCCCACCCCATCCGCAGAGGGAAAGACTTCCCTGACGTTCTCAAGCGAATGCCATTGGGCTCTTTTATCGATCCGGTACCACGCATCCAACGGAGCTGAGAGATCGGCCTGTTTAGTTGCCGCCTCCAGCAGCTTCTTTCGGCTTATGACATGCACAAATGCCTCTGACTGATCTTGTTCGCAAAATGCGAAATTGTCAAGAGGCTGTTCGCAAATTGCGAAATGAGTACCCAGGCCAGAGAGCCGATAGTTTTCCGGATGGCGCTAACCGAGAGAGTGGTTCGTCTTTCTGTCAGGCCACAGCGGCTACTGTGTTACCGTTTGAGTACGGCGTCCCTCAAGCCGGGCCGGAGGATGGGTCTGTGTCGAATGCCCTTGATGGGGCTGAATTCGGGGGCGGTGTGCGACCCATAGGAATGTCCCAGCAGCCGGAATTAACCTCGCCTCAACCCGTCGTGAACCCTGGCGCCACGCCTGAGCCCATGCTCATGTCAGCGCCCCCGGCTGAGTCTTCGCCGGGCAAGCACGGGCCGCAGCGGATTCCGCGCTGGCTGGAGCGCGCCGAGTTGTTTTTGCGGGTACTGCTGAGGATGTACATCGGCCTGGCTGTCTGCTATGTGCCATGGTCCACGTCGTTTTGGGACCAAAACCCTCTGTTTATGCAGTTCCCCACGCTTGGGATCTACGCGTCCAACGGCGCGGTGCGCGGCCTTGTTTCAGGGCTGGGGCTTTTGAATCTGTGGATTGCGTTTAATAATGCACTTCGCAGCCGGGATGGATGAAGATGGACGACGAAAAACAGGGATCAGGGATCAGGGGTCAGGGATCAGCCGAGACTACAGTGCCGGTTGCGACAATTCCCGGCAATGGGGCACCGCCGCCTCTCCAAGCCGCACCGCTGGCCTATGAAAACCTGAAGTTTCTGAACAGCGCCGACGGACGGCCGATCCGGATAGTCTCGGAGTATTTGGAGCCTTTGGCGCGCTTTCGGCGGGAGAAGATTCAGGACACGGTGGTGTTTTTCGGTTCGGCGCGCTTTCGCGGGCGCGAGGAGGCCGATCATACCCTGGAACTGCTGGAAAACACCGGGTCCAGAGAGCCTGCGCCCAGCCATGAGCAGCCAGCCAAAGCTACGGAGATCGCCGCCGGCAAGGCGACGGATTTGCAGCGCAAGCGCGCCGTGGCGGCAGTGGAAATGGCTCGCTACTACGAGGACGCGCGGCGGCTGGCGTTTATGCTGACCGATTGGGCCAAGCGGATTCCCTCGCCGTGGAGCCGGTTTGTGGTTACCTCCGGCGGCGGACCAGGCATCATGGAGGCAGCCAACCGCGGGGCTCACGAGGCGGGCGGAAAGACCATTGGGATGAATATCCGGCTGCCCTTCGAACAGATGCCCAACCCGTATATCACGCCCTCGCTTAACTTCGAATTTCATTATTTTTTCATGCGCAAGCTGTGGTTTGCCTATCTGGCCAAGGCGCTGGTGGTTTTTCCCGGCGGCTTCGGAACGCTGGATGAGATGTTCGAGATTCTGACTTTGGCGCAGACCCAAAAGCTGGGCAACAGGATCACCGTGGTTGTCTACGGCTCGGAGTACTGGAAAAGGGTCTTCAACCTGGACGCACTGGTCGATACCGGCGCCATTTCGCCCAAGGACCTCGAGCTGTTTCAGTTTGCCGACTCTCCAGTTCAGGCCTTCGAGATACTGCGCAAAGGTCTGACGGAAAAACATCTGGCGGCCGAGTCGGCAGGGGCAGGTGAAGCCCAGGAAGCGATGCCGGACGGGATTCTGGAGGATCTTCTTGGCCTGGAGTCGGAGGGGATGGATAAATGAGCTAGTTTGCACATCGCAGTACCACATTGCGGGTTTTTCCCTGATTTGATCCGGGTTTACCGTGCCATTCTTGATTCCTCCGGTTTTTCAACCTGTATTCGCATTCTATTCATCCGCTATTGATGGTCGGCGATGCAAACTGTCCCTATAAGTTCCCACTCGTGAGGGGAACGGAGGAGCTAATGGCCAAATCAACCATCTCGTACCTGTGGCGCGAAAAGCTGGCGCCGCAAGGTTTCAGGACTGGTGTATCGCTGCATAGCCACACCAACCAGTCACACGAGACGCTGGATTTTCTGGCCAACTTCGGCAACCAGTACCCGGTGATGCGGCCGCTGCTCACGCGGCTGGAGCATCGCTCGGAGCATATGCATGGGGTGCGCATCAACTATGCAGCCAGTTACTGGACGCCGCCGATGACGCCCAAGCTGGCCTTTGATCTGGAAAGCCGTCAGATAGAGAAACTGGACCTGGAGCCGATGGTCTCCATTACCGATCACGACAACATCACGGCTCCGATGCTGTTGCGCACCGTCCCCAGCGCGCGGCGAATTCCGGTTTCAGTGGAGTGGAGCGCTCCCTACGGCACACAGTCCTTCCATCTGGGCATTCACAACCTGCCCGGCACCCGGGCCACGGAGTGGATGGAGACGCTGGCCGATTATACGGCCCATCCCAGTGATAAGAGGTTTACCGAGATCCTGCGCGCGATGCATGAGGACCCCAATATACTGGTGATCTTCAACCACCCTATGTGGGACCTCTACCTGATCGGCAAGGAGAAGCATCAGTTCCTAGTGAATGAGTTCCTGCAAAAGAACAGCAATTATCTGCACGCGCTGGAGCTGAACGGGCTGCGCAACTGGGACGAGAACCGGACGGTGCGGCGGCTGGCCGAGCAATGGAATATGACCCTGATCTCCGGCGGCGATCGCCACGGAGTGGAGCCGAACGCCAATATCAACCTGACCAACGCCTCCAGCTTCACCGAGTTTGTGCATGAGATTCGGCAACGGCAGAGCGATGTGCTGTTCATGCCGCAGTACGCCGAGCCGTGGAAGCACCGCATCCTGCAGTCAGCTCTGGATGCGATTCGCCATTATCCGGAATTTCCGCAAGGCTCACGGACCTGGGATGAGCGGGTCTATCATCCCGACGTCAGCGGTGTCGTTCGTCCGCTGAGCGAGTTGTGGCCCAACGGGGCGCCGCCGAGAATAATGAGCTGGATCCTCGCTGGAGTGCAGATGATGGGTGCGGCCCCGGTTTCCAACGGGCTGCGCATCGCCTGGAGCGAGTCGCACCAGTTGCGCCTTGCCTTGGGCGATTAAGGCGGTTGAGTTTGCGTCAGAGAGAATGCCGGCTGCGGGCTTACATACCCATGGTGGCTCAAGCCCATCGTCTTGTCGGGAATTAGACTCAATCTATGACTGATCGACCGCCGCGCGTGGCCTACTTCCCCGACTCGTTCCATGAGGTGAACGGAGTGGCGCACACCAGCCGCCACTTCGAGGCCTTTGCTCGCCGGCGCAATCTGCCCTTTCTATGCATTCGTGCTGGAGATCGCGCCCAGAAGTTCATCGAGGACGGCAATGTGCAGACGCTGGAGTTGCCGCGCGGCTTTCTTTCCTTTCCCCTGGAAAAAGATCTGCGCTTTGACCCCGGATACCTGCGTCACCTTCGGCTCATTAGCGAGGTGTTGAAGGGCTTTAACCCCGACCTGATTCATATCACCGGCCCCAGCGATGTGGGAATACTCGGCGCCTGGCTGGCTCACCACAATAGTCTGCCTCTGGCCGCCAGTTGGCACACCAATGTTCACGAGTATGCGGCGCGGCGTTCGGGCTGGTTCCTTCGCCTGCTGCCGAAGCGGCAGGCGGCGGCGGCTGGAAAGAAGATCGAGAATTTCTCCATGGCTTTGCTGGCCAGGTTCTATAAGCTGGCTCGCGTACTCTTTGCGCCCAACCCCGAATTGTGCGCTTTGTTGGAGCGGAGCACGGGACGAAAGTGCTACATCATGCCGCGCGGCGTGGACGCGGAACTGTTTCATCCGGCGAAGCGCAAGCGCAAGGCCGAGGACCGCGAAGCCGTGCTGGGGTTTGTCGGCCGCCTCTCAGTCGAGAAGAACGTGGCCCTGCTGGTTCAGGTGCAGCAGGAATTGGAGCGGATGGGCCTCAGGAACTTCCGTTTTCTCTTCGTCGGGCACGGCGCCGAGGAGAACTGGCTGCGCGAGCGGCTGCCTCGGGCAGAGTTTACGGGCGTACTGCGCGGGGAAAAACTGTCCGAGGCTTATGCCAACATGGACCTGTTCGTTTTCCCCTCGCACACCGACACCTTCGGCAACGTGGTGCTGGAAGCTCTGGCCAGCGGAGTGCCGGCCATTGTGACCCCCGACGGCGGCCCGCCGACCATCGTCCACGACGGACAGACCGGCCGGATTGTCCCCGATGCGGAGTTTGCCGACGCCATAGCCGGAGTGCTGGCCGACGCTGAAAAGCACGCACAGATGAGGCTGAATGCGCGAACCTATGCGCTGACTGCCAGTTGGGATGCGGTCTTCGAAGGCGTCTATAAGGTGTACGAGACGATACTGCAGCAATGACGATGCATCGGTCCTGGATTCCCTTCCATTCTGGTTTGCTCCGCTCCCCGAGAGTGTGTTAACCTTGGTATCTGTGCCGTAGTGCGTGCATAGGGTTAGTGTGCCCGTACGGTTTCAGGTCTCCGGGGCGGTTTCCGGGTGGGAAGGGCTGGCGTAGCTCAGCTGGTAGAGCATCTGATTTGTAATCAGAGGGTCGGGGGTTCAAATCCCTTCGCCAGCTCCACTTGAGGAATGCAGGAAACGGGGGCTGAAGCGGCAAATGGTTTTGCCGGTGCTATCGATTTAAGCGCCGGACCTGTCCTCCGCGGTGATTCCACAGAGGTGCATGCTCCAATTTGCCGGAGGTTTTCCGGGTGGGGGTCTGATGCTCTGTAAAGGCGCTGAAGTGGGTTGAATCGGGGAGTGCAGGCGGTTTGGGTGTAGTTCCCAGTGACGGGTCATCGTAGCTGGAGTGAATGGGCACAGGTGGCCGAGCGGTTAATGGCAGCAGACTGTAAATCTGCCGCTCCTTGCGAGCTACGGAGGTTCGAATCCTCCCCTGTGCACCATGAATTGCGGGGATGGAATGCGCGAAGTGCCGCAGCCGGGTGAGCGCACAGGTTTGAAACGCACTGGTTCGGATTTGGACCGGAAGTTTTGGATGGCTCTGGTGCTGTTTGCGGTTTTGGCGGCGCTGGCCTGGTTTACGGTGGGAGACGGTGCAGTTCTCGTCTTCGGCAAGCCGGTGGAACTGCGGTTGCTTCCGCTGATTATCATCGGGGGGATGGCTTTGCGCACGGTGTTGGCTCGCCACGCGGAGAAGATTCGCCGGGGCGGGGATGGGGGCAGTGGTACGAGCTCCTAGTTAAGAGGGCTGATGTAGCTCAGTTGGTAGAGCACTCCCTTGGTAAGGGAGAGGTCACCAGTTCAATCCTGGTCATCAGCTCCAGAAGTTCAGTTTTCAGTGGTCCGTTTTCAGTTATCAGTGAATAGATGCAGAGGATGCAAGGAAGCAACAGACGACTGACAACTGATGACTGACAACTGTTCGGCGGGAGTAACTCAGTGGTAGAGTCACAGCCTTCCAAGCTGTTGGTCGCGGGTTCGAGTCCCGTCTCCCGCTCCATCATCGGGGTCCCCGCGAACGGGTCTTGGTTCGTGGGGTGATAGAGTTGGGGTCCCGGCGACGGGTCTTGGTCGCTGGGGTGACAGGATTGGAAATCAGGGCTGAGCGAGCCTGGTACGAGGCAGGAAATGAAGTTTGAGCAGGCAGCGATTGCCGTGCAGGATGAGCGAGGGTACGCAGAGCTACAGGCGAGCATCGGCGCGGCCTTCGATGCGCGGGACGTGGAAGTTTTTTTGAGCCGCATGGGCCGGTCGAAGCTGCGCATTCGGGACTTTGAGGGCGCTTTGCGGCGCGGACTGATGGGCAAGCAAGCCGCGGAGCTTTACCGGGCCCTGCCGGTTTCGGACCAGGCTCTGATCCGCGAGCGTTACCTGCAACTGGTGGAAGCGGTGACGCCGGAACTGCGGCAGAGGTATCTCAAGGTGTATGCCTATTATTGAGGCGCGAAAAACAAGCTTTTGCGCTCCTGCTATGCAGGGAGCGCGACAGAAAACAGTTTAACGGAAGGGACGGAAGACCATGGGCAAGGAAAAGTTTGATCGCACGAAGCCGCACGTGAACGTGGGGACGATTGGCCACATCGATCACGGCAAGACCACGTTGACGGCGGCCATCACCAAGGTGTTGGGCAAGAACAACCCCAAGA
>JBKQPC010000028.1:0-218180 GCA_052145195.1 Occallatibacter sp.
ACATGAGGAGCACGACTGCTGCGGGTCAGCGGCGCAGTGTTGGAGCCAGACACCATCCCTAAGCCTGACGGCTTAGCGAGGCCGCGAGCGGCCCGGAGATCGAACGGAACACGAGCAAAGGCCGGACAGCGTCCGGCCTTCATTCGTGTTCCGTTCGAGAGGGGTTCGAGGCTACCCGGCGGCGCTGTTGAGGAAGTGGTCAATGGTCATGAGAATGGCGTCCTGCTTGCGGCGCGACAGGCTCTCGATCCGCTCCAGACGTTCCAGCACCTTGCGGCTGGGCTTGCGCTGCTGGACGACTTCGGGCGGGGTGTCGGTCTGGAGCAGTTCTTGGATGGGCACTTCGAGGGCGGCGGTGAGCCGCAGCGCCGCTTCTGCGGTAATGCGGAGCTTGCCGACTTCGTAATCGGAGACGACCGCCTGGACGACGTTGACGCGCTGGGCCAGTTTGCGCTGGCTGAGTCCGCGCAGGGTGCGAATCTGCGCCAGCAGCCAGCAGCTTGCGCGCCTCAACGTGGCGCTCCCTAGCCAGAGAGAGCGGCACATCGGGATACTTGCCAAACGTCATGAGCTTGGCCCGCCCTTCATGCCGATAGGTCCAGCGCCAAATTTTCCCACCGGAAGGCGTGACTCACAGGAACAGTCCTCCGCCATCACTGACCTTATAAGGTTTTGTGTCTGGCTTGATTCACTTGATTTGGATGTCCGTCAATTTCATGGAAGATACCTCTAGGCAATGTACCCACAATTTGCAGAAGATGTACCCACAAATATACCCACATTGAGGGTTGGCTTCCGTGATAGCTAGATGGACAGGAAAAGGCAATAAGCTATTTGTTTTCAGATGATATTTGTCTCAACTAGGACGTTTTGTGACGCTCTTGGAAGATTCAATGGCGGAGAGGGAGGGATTCGAACCCCCGATACCCTTACGAGTATGCCTGATTTCGAGTCAGGTGCATTCAACCGGGCTCTGCCACCTCTCCGGGAGTTCTCTTACTTATTGAATTTAGCATAGTTAGATTGGAATTACTTTGTTGGATCGGTGACGCGGCCCATGAACAGGATGCCGCCCGAGCGATTATCGCGGATTAGGAAGACGAAGGGATGGTCAGCGCGGAAAACAGGTGGCGGCGGCGGCTGAAATCTCGGCGGCATCGCCGTGGGTCCCCGCATAATCACTGCCGTCGCCGCCGCTGCTTCGGTTCCCTTTTCGTTGACATCGATATAAGCCTTATGGATCACCGCAGAAATATACAAATCCCGGTTGCCGGTCATTGCTGAAAAATCGGCGTTGTCCCGATCAAACGCCCGCGGCATGCCCATGGCGGCCAACGTGCCTGCAAGTCCGAATTGACGTGTCATCTGAAACCTGGGCAGCGTCAGGATCACTTCGTGAACCCAATGCAACTGATCCAGCCATTGCTTCATGTGGGAGGCTGTCATCGATTCTTCCAAAGCAGGCAGACCGCCTATATCCCTGGGCAGGAAAACGATCATGGACAAGTCCCTACTCTCATAGGGGATTGCCAGAGCCTGAAACGTTCCGCCGTCGAAATAGTTGAAGCCTTCGTTGAGGTGCATCAGGGGCGCTTTCACATTCCGCGCCGGGGATAGATGGAAGACCTCATCCTCGGTGTCTTCCTTGGGGAATGGCGTTTGCCAGTCGCCCTTGAAGTAGATGGCGTTGGTCAGCACCATTTTTGTCAGCTGGTCGAGCACTCCCGGTTGTAACAGGTTTTTAATCTTGTCATTGGTTTTCTGCTCGATCCATTGGTTGATGGTCAAGCGCGCCGCCTCGGTTGCGCCTTTGAAATCCACCTGATTGAATCCCGCGCCGTACTCGCGTTTGTTCAGCTTGAGAAAATCATCGCGAAAGACATAATCCTGTTGCGCCCAAAGAGCGTTTGCGACGCGAAGCTGGTATCCCTTGTGCGGCGCGTTGAGATCGCGCAGCAGGGCGCCCATGGCCGGATGCAACCGCTCCGGGGGCAGCGTGAAGTGCAGCGTCTTCGCCATCTCGGAGGCGGTGTCGCCGCGCGCTCCGGCATAGGTCATGGCCAGCGCGGTGGAAATGCTCTCGGGCGAGAAGAAGAGATTGCCATTATGCGAGCGCAACTGGCCGTAGAGCGCTACGGCGAAGGCATTGTTGCCCTCGACGACGATATCTCGATCAGCCTTGTAGGATTGCGGCGTCTCCGCCGCCAGTCCTGTCAGCGGCAGAACAAGGCAAGCGAGGAGCAAAGAGAGAAAGCGTCTCATGGGTTTCTCCTTCAAGTCGGGCGCGACCGCAAACGGCTATTAGCGATGTGTCTTAACGGATGCGATAAACGAATGCATCCTCAATGTATTGGTCACCGAATGTCTGGCCTCCCAAACGCATTCCGTAGGTGTCAGCCGCCGGTGCGAACATACGGCGCAAGGCTTTAATGAATGGCTTGTCCATTGGTCGCAAGAAAATCTTCGGGCGCTTGCGAATCGATATGCCTGCCTTTTCCATCGCAGCGTTGATTTGGGAGTAAGCATAAAGAGAGCCCGCCTGACGGAGGCGATCTGAGGCAATTACAAGTCTCCAGTCCTCGTACTCCGGGAGCTTAGCCCAAAGCGCTACATCAGGATTTTTTCCGTCCCGGTCTAGCGCATCGATTACCTCTCGTCCATTCTCGATGTCGTTATTCACCAGCGCAACTTTATCCACGGAAGCAGCCCTCCTGCTTGATCCTCAATTGCCTGAAGCAAATCCATCGCTTCCTGGGCACTCCTCTTTTCGTATCGGCTTGCTTCAGACCAGTCTTGAACTGCGTCTAAGCTCGATTGCATAGCCGGATTGTCCTGCATCGCAGCTTCCAACTCAACTTTCAGTTCTGCTAGCTGTAGCAACTTCCCTAGGTCATGGGTATGGCTGTCATTGACCAGCTTCTTATCTGGAAAGTCATGTTCCTTAGTTCGCTTGGCGATGCAGGCCTTCAGAGCACATTCGACTGCATACCCTGCCAGATAGTATGCGCCCTCCGAAAGTCCCGCGGCGAGCAATGCCTTGGATTCCCGAAGACGAAGTTCTGCGATTTCTTTAAAGTCTTTTCGGTTCATGATTTTGCCCAGTACATTAGCTTACACCAAAAGCCGTTACGCGCGGCTGAGGTAGGCGCCCTCGCTGGTGTCGACGCGGATCTTTTCGCCTTCATTGATGAATGCGGGCACCTGGACGACGAGGCCGGTCTCGGTTTTGGCGGGCTTGGTGACGCTGGAGGCGGTGGCCGACTTGAGGCCCGGCTCGGTCTCCACGACAGTCAGCTCGACGGCTGCGGGAAGATCTATACCCACGGCCTGGCCGTCATGATAGCTGACCTTGATTTGCAGGTTAGGGGTGAGGTACTCGATAGCGTCGCCCAGCGTGGAACCCTTGAGGACGGTCTGCTCGTAGTCCACGGGGTTCATGAAGTAGTAGTCGTCGCCGTCGGCGTAAAGAAAATCCATGGCGACCGAGTCCACGACGACTTTTTCAATGGCGTCGCCGGAACGGAAACGGTGCTCGAACATGGCGCCGGATTTGAGGTTGCGCAGCTTGGCCTGGATGAAGGCGCGCAGATTACCGGGGGTGCGGTGCTCGACCTTGAAGACCAGATGCAGTTGCTCGTTGTGTTTGATAATCATGCCGGGACGCATTTGCGTGGCGGGAATCGCCATAAGATTTGAAACTCCTTGCTGTGTATGCGGAGGCTCCGCGGGAAATTTTGGCTTTAGCCTATCTTTCATTGTAGCTTAGGAGAGGATAAGCCATCGCAGCGAAGCCGCGGGCGTGGTATTCTTTCGCCAGCAAATTTTCATTTAAAGGCAGGACGCAATCATGAAGACCTGTCCCATTTGCGATACCGATTACCCGGATCAGCACACCACCTGCCCCACCGACGGGGCGGTGCTGATTGTTTCTCACGAGCTTGAGGCCGGCGCCCTGGTGCGCGGCAAATACCGCATTATCAGCAAGCTGGGACAGGGCGGGATGGGGGTGGTCTACCTGGCGGAGCATCTGCTGCTGGGCGGCAATGTGGCGCTGAAGTTTCTGGCTGGCGACCTTGGCAAGGACCCCAAGTTCATCAAGCGCTTCCGCATGGAGGCGCGCGCCGCTCACCAGTTGCGCCACCCCAACATCGTCGAAGTGACCGATCTGGATCAGAGCGAGGACGGCAGCCTGTTTATCGCCATGGAATACGTGGCGGGGAAAAGCCTGCGCGGGGCGTTGGATGAGGAGCGCAGCGGATTTGGCGTCCCGCGGGCGCTGGAACTGACGCGCGGCATCGTGAGCGGGCTGGCCGCGGCCCATGCGCAGGGGACGGTTCACCGCGACGTCAAGCCGGAAAACGTCCTGCTGGCGCATACGGCCGACGGGCGGGAGCTGCCCAAGGTTCTCGACTTCGGCATAGCGGCCATGGCCGAGAGCGCGACTCAGTCGAACATGACGCGCGGGCTGCTGCTGACGCCCGGCTATGCCGCTCCGGAGCAGTGGATGGAGATGCCCGCCGCCGAGATGGACGGCCGGACGGATCTTTATGCGGTGGGCTGCGTCATTTACGAGATGCTGACCGGCCATACGCCCTTCCACGCGCATAACATGGAGGGCTGCAGGCGTCAGCACATGGAGGAGACGCCCAAGCCGCCCAGCGAGTTGCGGCAGGAGCTGGCCGAATGGACGGGGCTGGATGGCCTGGTGATGCGGCTGCTGGCAAAAAATCGCGACGACCGCCCTCAGGACGCGGAGGTGCTCAGCCTGCTCGATAGCGTGCAATCTGCTCCCCGCAGCGTGCAGAGTGCTCCCAGCCAGGGGTGGCAAAAGACGGTTGCCGCAGCTGCCTGGGATCGCCCGCAGACGATCAGCGAGGAGGGCCCGGGTTGGCAGAAAGTCGTTTCAGCGCCGGTTCCGCAGCCAGTGAATCAAGCGCAGCAGTCGGTGATTCCACAGCCGGTGATTCCGCAACCTGTTTTTCAGCCGGTAATTCAAGCGCAACAGCCAGTGGTTCCGCAGCCGGTGAGTCAAGCGCAGAAGCCCGCATCAGGGAAGATTCCCGTATGGGTGTGGGGAATTGTTGCGATTCCTGTGCTGGCTATGGGAGTCGCCGCGGTGTCGCTCCTTATGCCCAAGCCGCAGCCTCCGCATGATAATACGATAGCAACGACGACACGGTCCGCTGTATTCCCACCGCTTCAGTCAAGCCCTAATACCAATACAACCTTTACGCAGCCGAGTCAGAATTCCAATCCAACATATACGGCTCCCTCATCTTCACAAAAACCGTCGCCTTCGACATCAGCGTCCAATACAAATACCAAGCCGGCAACCGAAGCTCCCGCGAACCCCTCTGTCCAGCAGCCCACGCAGGCAACTAATACCAAGCCTTCGATTGTCCTGCCGAATATTGTCCTGCCGCAGTTTGTAAAACCGCAGGCTCCGCAGCCAAGTAACGCAGAGATCACGCAACAGGCTCTTTCGCTCTACAGCCAGAAAAACTTCACGATGGCCGCTCCTCTGCTGGACAAAGCCTGCTCGGGCGGCAGCGCGGAGTCGTGCAAGGATCTGGGCAACCTGTATCACGATGGAAACGGCGTGGGCAAAGATACCTCACGCGCGGCGGGACTCTATACCAAGGCATGCAATGCGGGCTATGCACTTGGTTGTACTAATCTCGGCGTGATGTATCACAATGGCGATGGTGTGAATCAGGACGATACCCGCGCGGCGGCTCTCTATTCCAAGGCCTGTAATGCGGACGATGCGCTGGGTTGCAGCAATCTGGGCAGCAACTATTGGAACGGCCGCGGCGTGCCCCAGAGCGATACCCAGGCGGCGTCTCTCTACTCGCGGGCCTGCGATGCGAATAATGCCATAGCTTGCAGCAACCTGGGGCTCTGTTACGGGACCGGCCGCGGCGTGGGAAAAAATCCCGACATGGCCAGGCAACTGTTCACCAAGGGTTGCAAGATGGGCAACCAGTGGGGCTGCGACCGGCTGAAAGAGATGAAATAGCGAGCGGAGTGCAGGAGATTACACGTCTAAGCAACAGGCGTTATTCAGAATTGAGATTATCCTGAGCCGGAGTTTATTCTCATCGGCCGGGAATGAGAAGAAGAGTCCATAAGGAGAAAGAATGCGGAAGACGTTTGCAGGGATCGCCGTTTTGTTGTTGGGAAGCGGTTTGGCGGGAATAGGCTGGGCGCAGAACACGGCGCTTTACGGAGCCCGCGGGATCAGCCCACAATCGGTTCGCCAGGGCCAGTTGGGCAGTTGCTTCTTTCATGCGACCATTGCGGCGCTGGCCAAAACAACGCCGAATACTCTGCGCAACGCCATAAGCAAGGATCCCAACGGAGGCTACAAGGTTCATTTCTTTAGCGGGCCGGATGAGGCGGTGTTCCCCAGCGATGTGGAGTATGGCCGGGAACATGGCTATGACCGTTCGGATGGCACATGGGTCGCGGTGCTGATGCGGGCTTATGCGCAACGCACCCTGCGCCAGAGCCTGATTGAGGCTATCCATAAATCAGATATGATTCCGGCGTTTATCCAGCCCATGGCGATTTCATGGCTGAATGGATCAGACACGCTGCTGGTGGCTTATGACCGGGCAGTCCGTTCGGTGGTTAGCCAGGATGGATCGATGGACCAGTATGCGCTGAAGCAGAGCCTGGCTAAGGAGCTTCATACAGAAGGCATACCCTCAACCGAGGCGCAGGCGCTGGTGGGATTTCTGGACGAAAAAGGATTTTTCGCCGCGCTGGCGCAGACCGTGCAGGAGAACGGCGAGGTCTTCGGGGCCTACAAGAGCCTGGGCCAGGGAGGAATTCCGGTGCGTGTGATGGAAGCGTTCCTGGGCCAGGGCAAAGTCTATGCGGGCTTTACAAATAACTCCCAGCAAACGATGCAACAACTGCAACGCTTCCGCTCGGGCAGAGTGGCCATGGTGGCCGGAACCAGAGATAAGGCGCCCAATGGACAAATCGCCAGCGCGAATTGGTGGGTTGCGGCGCACTGTTACACGCTGATCAATTACGACGACGCCGCGCAGACCGTAACCCTGCGCAACCCATGGGCATCACACCCCAGCCCGGATGGAACTTTCACGCTTCCGCTGTCGGTTTATATCGATAGCTACGAGTCCTACACCTATTCCCAATAGATCGAATCCAGAGTCGATGCGCCGGCGCCCCACCCTGTTGCTTTATTTCATGCGAAAGGATGAGGCGCACAAATTTCCATCACCGTAACGATGCTCAGCGCCTTATCTCCGCCATTTTATTGGCGATATATTTGTCCAGCATGGCGGGAATCGCAGCATTCATGCGCTCCACCATGCGGTCTTCTTCGTGCTTGGTCTGGGCATCCATGGTTTTAACCATGCGGTCCTGGGCGTCGGCGATCTTTGCATCCATGCCGTCCATGCGCTGTTCAAAAATACTCAGCCTGGCATCGAGCGCCGGCGTAAACTGGGCGACAGCGTTCTGCGCCTGCGCGTGCATCTGCTGCACCTCATCCCTGGTCTGGTAAAGTTCCCAGCTCTGCCAGATGTTACACCCCAGCAGGACGAGGATCATCACCAGACATACCACCACGATACCTTGCAGCGACTTCACCTTGCCTTCCACAATGCTCATGTCTTCACCTTCTGCAGCGCTTGCCGCGGGTTGCGGTACAGGATTCTGAGGAGCGGCGGAAGCTCCACGGATAACTTCGGCTGTATAGCCTTGTCTTCCCACTGCCGCTGGCGCTACGGGCGGCGAAGGAGAATACGCCACGGCTGCCGGGCCTGTGACGATGCGCGTGGGTTCATGATTCAGCACGCTTGTGGGCTGATGCGTGGCGGTCGGCGCATAGGTTTCCCTCTCCAGAAGGCGAATGCGGATCTCCGGCCCTCCAGCGCCCAAACGAAGGATGTCTCCGGAGCGAATCGCGGCGCCGGCGACGGCAGGATGGCCATTCAGGAAGGTTTCGCCCCCCGGAGGCGTCTCCCTGGTAAGGCTGACCGCGCCATTCACCGTCTCCAGCACCACATGCTCGCCGGCTACCGTGGGAAATTTTCCCGGCGGCATGCTGACTTCACAATTCGGGTCCAGCCCGATGCGGATGCGTGGATGATTCAAAACCCACTTGCCGGACTCCCCGATCACAATGATCTCAATGTCCATAACTTACCCCAAGGCTCGCAATCTTTGTAGAGTCAGCCGGCAGTGCAGGTCAGCAAGCGCCCCCTTGAGAAGGCGCGCCAGGCCGGCGCAACGGCCGCCGTTGAATCACGCCCCATGGAGCGCAATCCACGTAAGCAGAGTACCACCGCGAGTATTGTTTTCGAGAATGTTCTTTCGTGGCTTCTTATCACTCGAAGAGGCAAGGCCCGCGATGTAAGTTATTGACTGAAAATAGGATGCGGGTAAAGTCCAAAACGTAAAGACTACTTCTGAAAAGTACTGGAAACGGCGAGATTGAACGACATGGATGTGGAAACAAATAGGAGTGCCGCAGTGCTCGCCGTTGCTCAGCCTTGCATTTCTTACGTTCTGAATATCCGGTCAATTTCGGATGGTTATTCCTTCAGATGGTTGTTCCACGGCGTTCCCGTTGGGATAAGCGCCGGCAAGAATATTCTATTGACCGTAGCCCAACTGAAAGCCGCCGGACCCTGAGAAGAAGAGCGAAGGATAGCGCCATAGCAACGAACTGGGCGCCTGCGAGAATCATCTCAGCATTCATTAGTAAACCTCCATGTGTTCTATCCAGACTCACTCTGATTGGCAGAAGGATCCTGGCCTCATCACCATTCAGAATGGCAATCGCGGTGCTGAGCAGCTTTCGATCTCGCCGGCTCTCCGGAATTTGCTTCCTGAGGAACAATTCAGCGCCACTTTGATTTGACTAAAGCAAAACAGTTGCCAAACCGCAAAGCCATCCTCCTCTCGCTCACGCATTCGGCAACAATTACGTGCTGAGCACGTGCATACACCTCCCCTTGTGCTTGCGTAATCAGCCCAAACTGCAATGACTTACATCGACAGAGGCAAATTTGGTCCATCCAGTTCGCAGCGGACTGCAGTGATTTGCGAAAAAATGCCGGGGCAACAAAGCAAGGTCGCCGTTCGCCGGTCCATCCCGCGAAAAAATCGTGAAATCGCGAAACTGACGCTGACATTTTCGACACTGCGCTGCGTTTGCAGAACTTGACATTGATAACAAATGAGATAGGCTTTCGCAAGATTTGGCAGCTTCCTTGCTTCACCTCTGGATGAGAAGGTGTAACAACATCGGGAGCGGCTGAAATGAGAATGACCACGAAAGTACTTTCACTTGGTCTCGAGGAGTGGAGGAATGCAGTCTGTGATGTTTTGACCCGAAGGCAGAAGAGCGGCTTTTGGGGAGTGAACAACTGCCGGGATTTGTGTGCTCTTCCGCAAGCTGTGTCAGTGGATGTCGCTGTGTTACACCACTCCTTTGCCCAGCACGACTTGTGTTACGCCGCCGAGTACATTCGCCGGCGCTGGCCCGACGCAGTGATTCTCTTGATCGGGGAGCAAGCGGAGCAATTGGATGATCCTCTCTACGATGACAAGACAAGCAGTGAAATCTCGATCGAGGAATTGGTGTGGAGGATAGAAAGGTCGGTGGCAGCCAAAAGAAGGATCAGAAGGTACGCCGGACCCGGGCTGGGTAACGCTATATGGCAAAAAGCAGGCGGGCCCTATGACATTGCATCATTGCAATCGCCGCAATATGTCAGTGCCGCTGACGCGGAGCTGGCAAAGGGAACTCTTCGGGCCACGGTCCAATGATTCATTGAAAGGAACGGCGCGCCCGTCCGCAGGAAATCATAAAACTCTCTTCCAAGGCAGATTTGGAGAGTAAAATGGAAAGTAAGTAAATATGGTCCAGCTAAGTGATTGATTCTAAAGGGCGGGAGTAGTTCAGTGGCAGAACGTCAGCTTCCCAAGCTGAATGTCGCCGGTTCGATCCCGGTCTCCCGCTCCATCAATCAATTGGCGAATCATTCCTTATATAGAAGAGCGTCAGCTTGAATCCCTTGGCTGCGGGCATGCCGCAGTAGCCGACATTCATCGGCTCCCAATTGCATCCTCGAATCCGCGCAAATCGAATAGCCCAGCCCGCGCTGAAAGTTCTCTAAAAAGCGTGCCGGCCACTTTGCAGCAGCCGGCACTCAGGAGTGGCGTGAATGATTAATAGATGATCTTCAAACCGAACTGAATGATGCGCGGTTCAAAGGTTCCAGTCATGGTGCCGCCGCTGCCGCCGGTTACAGGCTGTGGTGTAAACACCGTTGTAGAACCCGTGGTACCCGTGGCAGTGCTGCCGCCCGAGCCCCCGGGCAGGTACAGATTGGTGTGGTTGAAGATGTTGTAGAACTCCGAGCGGAACTCGATCTTGATTCTGTCGTTCATCGCGCTGAAGCGCTTGTTGAAGTCCAGATCCGTCTCGTAGAAAGGCATGGTGCGTCCAAAGTTTTTGGGCAAGGTGCCAAACGGACTCGACAGCGTGTAGGTGGTGGAGTTGGTGTAGCTGGTGTAGGTTGCAGGCAGCGTCAAAGAATTGAGGTTGACATATTGAACATATCCGTTGGCCAGCGTCGTCTTGCCCTGGGTATAGTGAGCTCCGGGAAGCAGGTTGGGGCGATAGAGGTTCTGTCCGCGCCAGCTCTGCGTGAGCTGCGGCGATACCTGGTTGGCCGAATTTGGCCCATAGGTCAGGTTGAAGGGCGTGCCACCCTGAACGGTGTTGACGCCGCCGATCTCCCATCCGCCTAGCACGGCATTCTCTATAGCGTTGCTGTTGGCCAGGAAGTGCTTTCCTTTTCCAACCGGCAGCTCATAAACGAAGCTGGTGACATTGGCGATACGCAGGTCGTAATCCGACTGGCCGTAGTCTCCCGCCAGGTTGTTGGCGTCCTGCGGAGCCGGTGTGTTGGCCTCCAGGGTGGAGGAGGCATTGTCCAGCGCATGAGCCCATGTGAAGGAGTTCAACAAGGTCAGGCCGCCGACAAAGCGCTGCTCGTAACGAGCCTGGAGCGAGTCGTAGTGAGACTTGAACCCGTTGAGGGCCTCGGTAATGTCGCCATTGAGGTAGGTGGGATTGGCGGTCGAATTGTTGAGCAAGTACCCGCCCCAGTTGGGGAATGGGCGAGTCCATACGGGTTTACCATTCAGGGTAGTCTGCGGCAAGGCAGGATTTCCCTGGTTGGCATTGAGGAAGCCCTGCAGATGAACGCCATGGTTGGCCACATAGGCCACGTCGAAGAGGGCATTCTTGGCCAGCTGCTTCTGCACGCTGAGGAAGTAGCTCTCCACGTAGCTGTCCTTGGTGTTTGCGGGGATGTAGTCAATGTCATCGGTGCCGGCGCTGAAGGTGGTGGCCAGGCCCGTGGGATATCCAGCCGAAAGTCTCTGGAAGCCGGCAGTGGTAGCGGCCGACGGGTTGCTTACCGAGGTGAACATCGCGTGGGGGGCGTTGATGGCCAGCATATTGCCCGAGCCGGCGCGATAGTAGTGGATATAGCTCATGGCGAAGCCGCCGCGAATTGAGATATCAGGCTTGACCGCATAGGCAAAGCCTACGCGCGGAGCATAATCCGTCAGGTCCGGATGGACCAGGGTCTTGCCGTAGACGCCGCCTCCTGAATAGCTCGTGATGCACGCAGGTGATGTGGAGCCCGGGCCGCCGCAGGCCGCGGCAGAACTCGTGTAACCGGGGTCCAGGGTGAGCATGGTCCCGGTCGCCGGATTGAAGTTTGAGAGGTCGTTGTTGCGCTCCGAGTAAGGCGAGCCATACTCCCAGCGCAAGCCCAGATTCAAAGTCAGCTTGGGGATGACCTTCCAGTCGTCCTGCGCGTAAGCGCCCTGAATATCCTGATGCAGGTGGGAGATCCAGTAGGTGGACAGCGAGTAAGCGCTGGGTGTTCCAAAGAGGAAGTCGGCCCAGAAGGTGTCGGCGACGGCGCTGGTATTGGGGCAGGCAGTTCCAGCCGAGGCCGGGCAGGCGCTGTAGCCCTTGCCGAAGGTGAAGGAGCCATAAAGCGGGTTGGAGTCCTCCACTTCCATCCAGATGTACTCGTACTCATATCCGAACTTGAGGGAGTGCTTGCCCTTCACCCAGGTGTAGTTGACCTTGGGGTCCAGAACTGAGGGGTTCTGCCACTGCGGATTGGTGCTCTGACGCCCGAAGGAGGTAAAGCCGCCAGAGATGGCCATGGAGGGCAGGCCGCCGGAGACGTTGGCGATGGTGGGCAGGCCGGGGATGTCGGTCGGTAGAATGAAGCTGGTGCCGATGGCCTTGGTCCACTTGCCGGCCCTGGTTTCGGAGAGGGCGAGACGGGCGTCAATCACCTTGTTGCTGCTGATGGTGTGGTTATAGCCCAAAGCAACCTGCCGGTCGAGAATCTTGATTTCGCCGTTGGTCTGGCCGTCGATTGGCTCGGGGAGCGTGGGGAAGTTGACTCCCGTCTCCTTGCGGTCGTCGATCTTCAGAAACCAGGAGGTCTTATCGCTCTGCTGGTAATCCAGTCGAAGGTCGCCCTTGTCGGACTTGTCGGTGAAGGGCGCATTCAATGGGCAGTCGTTCGAAGCCACGCCTGTTGTGGCTGAGCCGGCAGTCACCGTGCACTTTCCGGGGAGCACAGCCTTGTAGTAATTAACAATCTTCAGAGCCGTCGGGTCGATGTCGGCAACGGCTTGAGCGGGCCAATTAGTAGTCCCTCCCGAAATTGGCAAGCCCGCCGGTACGTATGTGCCCGGATGAAAGGGATCTTGCACGGCTACGGCCAGAATGCCGCTCATCTCATTGGTGGTGGGAACGGTGCCAACGGTGGTAGGCGTAAGCGTCTGGCGGAATCCCTCGTAGTCGACGAAGTAGAAGAACTTGTTCTTCATGATCGGCCCGCCGAAGGTGGCGCCGAACTGATTGCGATTGAAGGCCGGCTTGAAGAACGGATACTGAACGCCAGTAGTAGCATTGACGGTTACGGGCTTGATGTAGCCGAAGGCGTTCAGGTCGGTGTTGCGCAGGAACTCATAGAGCGTGGTGTGGAATTGATTGCCGCCGGACTTGGTGGCCACGTTGATGAGCGCGCCGGAGGAGCGTCCGTACTCGGCGCTGTAGTTGTTGTTCACCACCTCGAACTGGGCGATGGCGTCGGGCGGGGGCTGGATGATCTGGTTGTCGAAGCCCTGGTTGCTCTCGCCATAGGCATTGTTGTCGATGCCGTCGATCATGAAGTTGTTGAACATGCTGCGCTGGCCATTCATGTTATACGAGCCCTGGCGCAACAGGCTGGTTACGGAGGTGGTGGTAATTTCCGTTGGCGCCTGACGCGCGCCCGTGACGTAACCCAACAGGTCGGAAAAGTTTCGGGTGACCAGCGGAAGAGCTTCAGTTTGATATTCGGTGACCGTCTGTCCGCGCTGACTGGTTTCGGTTTCTAGCTGCAGCGCGACACCGGAAACTTCAATCGTGGTCGTGGTTCCAGCGGCCTTCATCGTCAGGTCGATGCGCACGCGCCCGCCGACCGTGATGGTGATATCCTTGGCAACGGCATCGGCGAATCCGGCAGCCTTTGCGGTGATGGTGTAAATGCCGAAGCGAAGTTCCGGGACTTCATAGTCGCCCGCCCCGTTCGACTTTGCGATGGTGGAAATTCCGGTCGCATTGTTGGTGACCGTGACGCTTACATTGGGGATTGCCGCGCCGGTCGCGTCGTGAATGGTGCCTACCAGGCTTCCATTTTCGTACTGGGCGTAAGCGCCCAGAGCAGGAAGTGTCAACAACAGCGCCAGGCCCAGGCGAACCCACCCTGAGATGCGCACACGTTGCCCCATGTACAGTTTTATCGTAGTCATACTGCCTCCCAAAGATTTGAATCAAACTGCGTTTCAAGTATGCGAAACATGCTCAATCGCTACGGTTAAGGATCCGATAAGGCTTTGTTAAGATACGGTCAACGCGGCTGTGAAAAATATTCCGCCTCCAGTGACACATCATCACTTCACTATGCCTTCTTTTAGCCCGTAATTCCAGCCCATTCCGGGTATCTGGGATCGTCAAATAAGCGTGTATTCCGGCCCCAAGGCGGGGTTGACAGAAACGGGCGCCGAAGGCGAAGATAAGCATTTTGGTGCACACGTGTGCATCTACCCGGTGCATACACTACATCCCATCCCATCGGACGCAAGCCGCGCGCTGCGTCAATGTGGATTTAGAGGAGAAAATATGAAGAAGATGTTGGTTGGAAATGCGCCTTGTTCCTGGGGCTCGCTGGAACACCAGGACTCAAGCCAGGTCATCCCGTTTAATCGCATGTTGGATGAACTGGTGGAGACCGGTTACACCGGAACGGAGTTAGGCGACTGGGGCTATATGCCCACCGATGCGACTACGCTGGGCGCGGAACTCAAGCGGCGCAACCTGGTTATGCTGGGCGCCTATGTGCCGGTGGCGATGAAGGACCCCGCCGCCCACGCTCCCGGCATGATCGCGGCGGTGAGAACCGCGCGGCTGCTGGCCGCCGTGGCCACAACGCCGGCGCCCTTCCTGGTGCTGGCGGATGATAACGGCGAGGACCCGGTAAGAACCAAAATGGCCGGGCGCATCACGCCGCAGTTGGGACTGAGCGCGGAGGTGTGGAAGGTCTTTACCGGCGGCGCGAACAAGATTGCGCGCGAGGTCTTTGAACAGACCGGCCTGCTTACGGTCCTGCATCATCACTGCGCCGGCTATGTGGAGACGCCGGATGAGATTGCCACCTTCCTGGAATTGACCGACCCGCGCTACATGGGGCTGGTCTTCGATGTGGGCCACTATTATCACGGAGCCGGCAAAGAAGATTGCGACGTGACCGCGGCTCTTAATCGCTTCGGAGATCGCGTCTGGTATGTCCACCTGAAGGACCTCGATCCCACCGTCGCCAAGCGCTGCCGGGACGAGGAGTGGGATTATTTCACCGCCATGCGCAAGGGCCTCTACCCCGAGCTGGGCAAGGGCTGCGTGGACTTCCCGGCCATGCTGCGCTGGCTCAGCGCCCACGACTACAAGGGTTATATGCTGGTGGAGCAGGACATCCCGCCCGGCATGGGCACGCCCAAAGAGAGCGCGCTTCGCAGCCGCGAATACCTGCGTTCCGTGGAAAAGTATTTTGCCTGAAGTGTATGCTGTAGTTTGTTTTTTGCCGGGGATTAAAGTCGGGCTATCAACATTTATAGATTCCAGAAAGTCATTTGGGGGACACATTGAGCACGCAAAAACTGAACATCGCAATCATCGGCGCCGGGCGCATCGGCCGGGTCCACGCGGAGACGCTGGCCTTTCGCTTGCCGGAGGCGAATATTGCCGCCATCACCGACATCAATCGCGAGGCCGCGGAGGCTCTGGCTGCACACTGCAACATTCCCAGGGTGGCCGCGTCGAGCGCCGATATCCTCGCCGACAAGCAGATCGAGGCGGTGCTGATCTGCTCGCCGACAGGCACCCACGCCGATTTGATCGTGCAGGCCGCCCAGGCCGGCAAGCACATCTTCTGCGAAAAGCCCATCGCCTTCAGCCTGGAAGTGATTGACGGCGCGCTGGCCGCGGTGAAAGCCGCCAGAGTGCGATTGCAGATCGGCTTCAACCGGCGCTTTGATGCGAATTTCGCCCGCGTGCGCCACGCCGTGGCCACGGGCGAAATCGGCACTCCCAATTTGATGCACATCATCAGCCGCGATCCCACGCCGCCGCCGCTCTCCTACGTCAGAGCATCCGGCGGCATCTTCATGGATATGACCATTCACGACTTCGATATGGCACGCTTCCTCATCGGCGACGAGGTGGAAGAGATCTACACCGCGGCAGGCGTGCGGGTTGAGCCGGAGATCGGCAAGGCCGGCGATCTGGACACCGCGCTGGTTGTGCTGCGTTTCCGCAACGGCGTCATCGCAACCATCGACAACTGCCGCAAAGCTCCTTATGGATATGACCAGCGCGTGGAGATTCTGGGCAGCCTGGGAAAAATCGCGACGGAAAACTGCTATCCCAACCAGGCCGTGATCAGCGATGGAAAATCCGTGCGCCAGGATCTGCCGCTCAACTTCTTCATGGAGCGCTACACGGAAAGCTTCGCCAGCGAGCTCGAATCTTTTGTCAACGCCGTCCTCGAGAATCGAACCACCGCGGTCACCGGCATCGACGGACGGATTCCCGTGGCCATGGCGCTGGCGGCGCGCAAATCATACGACGAACACCGGCCCGTGCGACTCGAAGAGGTGGGCGGATGAAGCCATCCAAACTCACCTCCATCCTTACCGACGCGCACCTGTGGGTTCCGGTCGGAGTCTTGATTCTGGGCATCATCCTGCTGATGAGCCTGAGGTGATTTCCGTGACCGCCTCGCGAGAGCGTTCCACCCTCTCCCTGCACAAGCTCGGCGTCTTCTGCGGACTGACCGCGGCCGTCTGGCTGGGCACCGCCGAAGCCCCCACCAAGCTGGTGAACGCCGGCTTCTCGCCCTTCCTCATCTCCATGGGCATGGTGATGGGCGCCTTCGTGGCCCGCTGGACCGTTCCCACGCTGCTCAAGGGCACGGGCTTTATCTTCGCCGATCTGCGCGACAAACCTCACCTCATTGTCTGGGCGCTGTTGGCCGGAATGTTGTGGGCTGTGGCCAACACGCTGACCATCTTCGGGGTGCGCAACGTGGGCCTTTCCATCGCCTTTCCGCTGTGGAACATCAATAGCCTGGTGGGCCTCTTCTGGGGCTGGCTGCTCTTTAAGGAGTTGCGCGGTTCCGGCATCAGGGAGTGGTCGAAGGTGTTGGGAGGCGCCTTGGCCATCGTCGGCGGCGCGGCGGTTCTGGCCTACGCTACGGCCAGCCAATCCGCAACGCCGGGCAAGGCTCTGGTGGGCATCGTGGCCGCGCTGGGCGCGGGCGTTCTGCTGGGCACCATGTATATCCCCTACCGCAAGGCCTACATCAGCGGCATGAACCCGCTTTCCTTCGTCACCATCTTCACCTTCGGCGAGTTGGCTACAGTCACCATCCTGGCGGCCATCTTTCATGGCGGCGCGGGGAATCTCGTCAGCGAGCTGCATCGCGCCCGGCCCATGCTTTTCTGGCCTTTCCTGGGAGGCTTTTGCTGGGTCATCGGCGACCTCTTCCAGAACTTTGCAGCCAAGTATATCGGCATCGGGCGAGGCATTCCTCTTTCCAACACCAACCAGCTGTGGGGATTGGCGTGGGGCGCGCTGGTTTTTGCCGAATTTTCCGGATTAAGCACGTCGAGTAAAGCGCTGATCCTCGCCGGATCGCTGGTGATGATTGCCGGCGCTCTCTCCATCAGCATGGCCAACCCCGTCGACTCGGAGCTGGTGAATTGGAAGCTGGCCAGGGACCGGGAGTGCGAACGCTATGGCCTGGACGCGGAAAAGGTGGGCGCGGTGGTTGCCGGCGATGACCCGATGGCCGAGCATCCGCCGCTGCGCCACTGGTGGGAAGCGGTGGTGATGATTGTCGCCGTCGGAATCTTCGTCTGGCTGGGCATCGGCACCGTCAGCCAGCACCTCACCCTCAACATGCCCTGGATGATCGTCCTGGTGGTGGGCACCATCCTGCCATTGGGCCTCTGCGGAACTCTGCTGTGGCGGCGTACCCGCTTCTCGTAAGAACTTGATTCCTAGTGGCATGTCGCAGAGACAACGTTATTGCGGATGCGGCGGGTCGGGCTAACAAGCCCAATGGCTACCTTCTCGGCTCATACCGCATCGCCACCGCCCCCGAGCCGAACTCCAGCCGGCTCAAGAGCCTCAAGTCGATACGCTTCGATAGCCCTGCGAACAACGTCGGGCCGTGGCCCGCTAGCCTGGGGTGCACCACGAACTCGTACTCATCGATCAATCCCAGCTCCGCCAACGCCAGCGGGAGCTTTAAGCCTCCCACGAACAGTCCCTTACCCGGCTCACGCTTGAGCTGCTGAACGGCCGTCCCTAGATCCCCGCGCACCAGCTCCGCATTCCAATCGACCCGGTCCAGGGTGCTCGACACGACGTACTTCTTTACCGCGTCGATCGTCCGGGCGAAAGGTTCCATCCAGACAGGCCGCGCTCCTGTCAGCGCTGGCGGCCGCCACGCTGACTCCATCATTTCGTAAGTCACCCGGCCAAAGAGGAGGGCATCGGCCTGGTTGAGGTTCTCGACCGCGTTACGAAACAGGTCTTCGTCCGGTGTGATTGCACGATGATCGCAGCACCCGTCCAATGTGACGTTGATGGAATACCGAAGGGGTCGCATTACGGAAGAGTACCGCCGATAGGGTAGATTGGCAACGTTAGCCGCTTCAGGGCTAGGAGCCACGCACGTAACGCCACCGACATCATCCCGCCCTTACCCATGCCGTTGACTCCCGCACTATCAACTCGGCGTCAACCTTGATGCGTATCTCCGATTCATCCCCCGACATCAGCTTGAAGAGGCTCTCCATCGCCAGTTGCCCCATGCGCCGTGTCGGCTGGCGAACCGTGGTCAGCGGCGGCTGCATATACGAGGCAAAGAACAGATCGTCAAAGCCCGCCACGGAAATATCCTCCGGCACGCGCAGCCCGCGCAGGCTAATCGACCGCATCGCTCCCAATGCCGACAAATCGTTGTAACAGCAGACCGCGGTTGGCGGGTCAGACAGCGCCAGCAACTGATCCATGGCGCTCAGACCGGCCTCCGGTTTGCCGTCGCCATAAACGACCAGTTCCGCAATGAACTCGATCCCCGCCGCCTCCAAAGCCTCACGGTAGCCCGCGCAGCGTTCCGCCTCCGATTGATAGCCGGTCCGGTCGCCCAGATACGCAATCCGTCTGTGCCCCAGCCCGATCAGGTGGTTGGCCGCCGCCCTGCTGCCTTCCTGGTTGCGGATCATCACCGAGTGAATAAACGCTCCGGGATGCTGGTCATTCACCAGGACGATGGGGACCATCATCTCCTCGAGCAGCGAAAGATACAACGCTCCCACGCGCGAGGAGGTAACAATGATTCCGTCCACCCGCCGCTCCGCAAAGGTCTTCACCACTTCTCTCTCGCGCTCGGGATCGGCGTTGGATTCGGCCAGAAACACGCAATAGCCGCGCTCGTGGGCCTCCTGCTCAATTCCGCTGAAGACCTCGCTGGTAAACGGATCGGCTACCGTGGTCACCACCAGCCCGATAGTCCGCGTCCGCCGGGTCACAAGGCCCCGCGCCACGGCACTCGGGCGATAGCCCGCCTGCTCGGCTATTTTGCGTATTTTTTCGGCGGTGCGGGGATTCACCAGCGGGCTGTTCTGCAATGCGCGGGAGACCGTGGGGTGCGATACGTGGGCAAGCCGCGCAATGTCTTTGATAGACGGCTGGCGAGC
Organism: Occallatibacter sp.; assembly: GCA_052145195.1. GTDB lineage: Bacteria > Acidobacteriota > Terriglobia > Terriglobales > Acidobacteriaceae > Telmatobacter. Next base: position 19,393 of record JBKQPC010000028.1, read on the forward strand.
GGCTCGCCTGGAGCCGTCGGGTCGTGCAGCTTCCGGTACTTTGCCAGCATCATTGTCGAGCATCGTCAGAGATATTCTATAAGCCCTTGGCCATCGTTGACCGGAAGCAGGAGGATTGCCTCATCCGACTTAAATCCTCGCATTCCACTGCTGAAATAACGTCACGCGTAGGCGTTGACGCTGGCGATGCTGCCAGCGTTGCCATGGAGCCGGAACTTGAGGCCATTTCTCCGCGTGGAAAAATCCACCGTAATTTGTGGAAAAAAATATCGCCGACTGTGAAACCTTTCCGGCTTCTCCGCATCTATAATGACAATTAGCAGAGGCTTCCCCGAAATACCGCCCACCCAAGTAAGGACTTCCCTCCTTCTTGAAGGTTCTGTACGGACCTCTTCCCCAATAACCCCCTGGACCCTCCTCTCTATAATGCCTCTCAAGCGGGCCTGCCGGAAGGCAGGCCCATTGCTTGTCTGCCGCCGGATAAAATGAAAGCCAGATGTCCCCTACCACTCCAAAGCCTTTCCCCGAACAGCAAATTCATCAGATCGATGCGCTCTTTGAGCGGGCGGGCCTTAGGCGCAACCTGCGCGGGAAGGCCGCTGGTGTGACAGCCCGGATGCGTTTCGAGCTTTCAACGCGTCAGGAGCTGATTCCCGCCGCGCCGCTTCCCCGAATCGCCCCCAACGGCGTTCAGTGGCTGGCTGTTCCTGCCTGTGAAAAGATGAACTGGCTCTGGCGCGGTTTCAGCACACGCCGCGGAGGCCTTAGCCGGGCCTACTGCGCAGACGACGCACAAGGCGAGTTGAATCTTGGCTTTACGAAAGAGGACGACCGTGAAACTGTGGCCCGGAATCGCCGGCTTTTTGTAGAGGCCGTCACCGGAGACCCCTCTACCCCACTGGCAGATGTTCACCAGATTCATTCCAACTTGGTGCTCCTGGCGTGCTCGGCAGACGCGCATCGGAAGAAGCCCAGCGATGCTGACGGCCTGATGACCGACGAGCCCGGCCTGCTTCTGGGCATTCGCACCGCCGACTGCATCCCCATTCTGGTGGCCGACCGCAAGCGGCGCGCGGTGGCTGCCTTCCATGCCGGATGGCGGGGAACGGTCGCGCGCATCGTCGAGAGCGGCATTGGCCGCATGAGGCTCCAATTCGGCTCCCGGCCTGAGGATTTGGTGGCCGCCATCGGTCCCGGCATCGGTCCCTGCTGCTATGCCGTGGGCGAAGAGGTCCTCTCCAGCTTTGAGTCTCAGTTCGCATACGCCCGCGAGCTCTTCCGCGAGGTCTACGACTCCGGCCCGGTGCGGAATAAGTATCCTCTGCTCTTCATGACGCAGCGCGCGCCGGGCCATTCGTCCATCGGACCTAGCCTGCATTTAAATTTAGTAGAAGCCAATCGCCGACAGTTGCTGGCCGCCGGCCTCAGGCCCCGGGCTATTCATCTGATCGGTGGCTGCACAAGCTGCCATCGGGAGCTGTTCTTCTCTCATCGAGGCTCCGAGGGCCACGCCGGGCGCATGATGAGCGTCATCGGCATCCGGCCCGGTGCGGCAAAATAATCATAGTGCCTTCAAGGTGATACGATGGGTGCATTCTCCATCCAACCTGCGTAAAGGGCGCCATGACAGTTGCCAAAGCTGATGAGCAAGAACTAGCGCGGAACGGAAAAGGCTTGTTTTTCGCCTGGCGAGGCGGGGCGGTGTTGCTGGGCGCGCTCATGCTGGCATGGCCGGCCTTCTATAACGGTTTTCCGCTGATTTACCCCGATTCGATGACTTATCTTGCAGATGGCCGCGTGGTGGCGCGGGCTCTGTTTCTGCATCAGTATTCGGATTACTACGGAGTGCGTTCCTTCTTTTATAGCCTTGGCATTCTTCCCTTTTACTTGAAAATCTCACCCTGGCCCATCGTCGCCCTGCAATGCCTGCTTGCCGCATGGATCATCTGGCTGCTGGCCCGTTCATTTCAAGCGCCTTCCGGTGCCCCGCTGCGTATGGTAGTGTCGTATCTCCTTCTCATTCTCTTTCTCAGCCTGCTGACCAGCGCCAGTTGGTATGCCGATTTCATCATGCCCGACATACTCGGCCCGCTCCTCTATCTATCCTTCTATCTGCTGGCATTCGCGCGAGACACGCTCAGCCGCGCCGAGCGGTGGGGCCTCTATCTAATCGCCTGGTGGGGAATTACCGCCCACGCCACGCACTTTCTGCTGGCTGCCGGCCTGTTTTTGCTTCTGCTCCTGTTTGCCGCATTTGAACGGTTGCCCTTCCTACGCCGCCTCCAGAGCCTGGGCGAGTTGGCGGCAATCATTGCCGTGGCTGCAGCGGCCCAGATGGCGCTGCACGGCTATCTCTATGGCAAGCCCACCCTGAACGGCAATCGGCCGCCTTATCTGATGGCGCGCATCGTCGCCGACGGCCCCGGTCGCTGGTACCTCGAGAAGAATTGCCCGCAGCTGCACTGGGCAATCTGCAACCATATCAGTCAACTCACCGATGATCCAGACGAGTTTCTCTGGGCTGACAATGGGGCTTACTGGAGTGGATCCGACACCGAAAGAGCGCAGATTGATCAGGAGGAGATGCCCTTGGTTTTGGCGACGGTACGCGCCTATCCCCTCCAGCAGCTCTCCCGCTCGGCCGCCAACTTCCGCAACCAGTTCCTGGCTTTTGGCTTGTATGGCTTCGACGCGAACGACTGGATGTTGAAACAATTCGATGAAGTGCTACCCAAAGCGAAAGCGAGTTATCTTGGCAGCCGGCAGGCGCATGACGCTCTGCCTCTCGACCTGTTCACGGTAATTCAGTGGTGGACGGTCGTCGCCTCGCTCGTGGCGATTGCCGTCCTGATTCCATTCCTCTGGCGCCGCCACTCTCCACGGCTTGCCGGCCTCAGCCTGGTAGTTGTCGCCACGGTCGTCGCCAACGCACTGGTCACCGGCGTTCTGTCGGTCGTCGATGATCGCTATCAGTGCCGTGTGATCTGGCTGGTTCCGTTGCTTGCGGGAATCTTCTTTTTAGATTGGCTCCAGCAGCGGGAGATGGTTAAAAGCAGCTTTCGGCGCCTGTCTTCGAGCCCGGCGCAATAGCCAGCGCGGCGGCAATAATCAGGATGGGAAAACACTCCAGCGTGTAGCGCGGCTCGGCGTTCTCCAAGGTTGCCAGCAGCAGGCAGCGGAAGACCAGATAGGCGCCCAGCATGGCCGCGAAGGGCACGCGACGGCGAGCAAAGCCGAGGCCGGCCAGAGCCATAAGCGCCGCGTTCAGCAGACCGTAGCCGAAGGCAATCAGCGAGCCGAGCGGATGCTCATGCCACTCCCACCAGCGGATGGGCAGCGTACCCTTGAAATTATCGATGGCGGGAGGGTCCGACATCAGTTCGGTGCGCGGACGCAGAAACATATCGGCCACGCGCGCCAGCGGCAGAACCACGTAAAACCGGAAGGGATGGCGGCTGATCCGCTGCTGGGTCAGTGAGGCAAAACGGGCATCGATCTCCAGCGTAATCGTACATATTTCGTTGTAATCGGCGAGCAGCTTCTCCGTCTGCCGATACTCCTCCTCGGAGTCGAAGGCTCGGCTGGGCAGCAGGTGAATATCGATCGGATCGCTGTCGCCTTTCCAGAAAACATCAGGAGAGGAAACGTATTCGACCAGCCAGGTCTTGGTCCAGCGGTTGAAGCCGGGCAGAGGATCATCGCCAGGATCGTTGGCATAGCGTGGAGCCAGCGGCTGGAAGACATGAAAGACGCGGTAGTTGCGGATGGTCCAGGGAACGAAGGGAAGCGCGGTCAGCAGCGCGCACAGCAGCGTGGCCTGCAACGCGGCTGCCGGTGAAGAGCGTCGCGTATACCAACAGATGCCGGGAACGATGGCGGCTGAAAGCAGCCCGCCGTCGGGGCGAAAGAGAATGGCGTAACTGAGAGCCGCGGCGGTGAGCGTCAGGTAGCCCCAGGGAATCCGGCCCTGTGAGCGAATGCCGCGAATCAGGCGGCCGCCGGCAAAGAGGCCCAGTGCGACACAGAAGATGGAGTTGGTCTCTGTCATCGGAATCGCGGTGTAGTTCGCGGTAAAGGGGCAGAGTACGGCCAGCCATAGCGCCCAGTGAGCGGCGCGCCGCGAGACGTGATCGCGAACAAATCCGGCAATCAGCAGGCAGGAGGCCAGGTCGATGACCATTTGGATGGGACGGACCGGCTCATAGTTTCCCATGCCGTAGAGCTTGAAGATGAGCGCCAGAAAGAACGGATAGCCGGGCAGCCGGATGAGCGTCAGATGAAAGGGGTTATCCAGCGCATAGGCGTGATGGACAAGCAGGTTCTTGGCGATCATTCCGTAGACGGCGCTGTCATCATCGAACTCCGGATAGACCAGAATAAAGAACAGACGCAGCGCAGCGCCTGCCAGCAGGGCCAGCAAGACGCTCCACCATGGCAATGCGGCCCGGGTGAAGGCCTTGCGCGAGAAACTCTTCGACTCTCTGCCGATCCAGATCATGGAAGCGGAAATCGCGCGGTCTGCGGAAGATGGAGATTTTTGTGGGGCCATGCTTCGATATTCGTATACCACTCACCGGCCCCGGCTCAAACATGCTCAGGCAGGGACGGCTGGCGCTATATACATCGGGGAAAAACCGCTACTCAATGGGCTTTGGCTTCCTGGGGATTGACCAGGTCGCGCAGCTCCTTGGATGGCTTGAAGTAGGGCACCTTCTTGGCCGGAACATCGACGCGCTCCCCGGTCTTGGGATTGCGCCCGATGCGGGGTTTGCGCTGGCGCGTGCGGAAGGATCCAAAGCCGCGAATCTCAATCTTGTCTCCGCTCTTGAGAGCCCCGATCACCGCTTCGAAGATGGTCTCGACTATCACTTCGCCGTCGCGCCGCGTCAACTCGCCCGCCGCGGTCACCTTTTCCACCAGGTCTGCCTTTGTCATGTCCTCTAGCCTCCCCCTCACAGCATAAACGGATTCTACCCATTCTGGCGCGAAAAACAAAGCTCCATTGTGAATTTGAACCTTTTCCCCTCAATAGTTTGCCGGAAATACCCTGCGCCTGAGAAGCCGCCAGCCAATTTCGCCCCCGGGCGTTTATGATGTCCAGTAACATTCCCTGTGCTTTCCCGCTCTGGACAAGGGGTGGGATTTCGGGGAGAGGGCGGAGACGTGAAAGACGATTCCATGCGCAGCAGCGCCCGGCCAACGTACAGCATCGTGATTCCGGTCTTCAACGAGAGCGCCCGCATCTCGAAAACGCTCAACTCGGTGGTGGGTTGCATCCGCGCGCGCGGCTGGAATGCCGAGGTCCTGGTGGTCAACGACGGCTCTACCGACTCGACCGCCGAGGTTGTGCGCGTCCTTGCCCAAACCGCTCCCAATGTCCGGCTGCTTGAAAACCCCGGCAACCGCGGCAAGGGCTACAGCGTGCGCTCCGGGATGCTGCAGGCGCGGGGCGATGTGGCGCTGTTCACCGACGCCGACCTATCGGCGCCCATCGAGGAGGCCGAACGCCTCTTTGCCGCCATTCAGCAGGGAGCGGACATCGCTATCGGCTCCCGCTGGCTCGAGAAAGACCGCCAAACACAGCGCCAACCTTTCTACCGCCAGTTCTTCGGCCGCTGCTTTAACGCCGTCACTCGCTTCGTCATGCGCCTGCCCTTTGCCGATACTCAATGCGGCTTCAAGGCCTTCACGCGCGAGGCCGCACAGACCGTTTTTCAGCTCCAGACCATCGAGCGCTGGGGCTTCGACCCGGAGATTTTGTTCATCGCCATGAAGCGCGATTTCTGGATTATCGAGGTGCCAGTCACCTGGGCCCACGACGAGCGCTCTCGCATGAGCTACCTCAAAGACGGCTTCAAAATGCTTCAGGAGATCACCATCGTCCGCTGGAACGCCTTCCGCGGGCTCTACGACAAGCCGGTGGACGCGCCTCCTCGCGTACCGAGGGACAAATAGCAAGACCGCTTTCCGCTCCGCCGTCGATTGAGACTTATCCGAGCTGCTCCGCGTCCCCATCACAGGCGGCGGATTTCGATTCTCCGCCAAAATCTTTCCTCCGGAGGAAATCCATGTTTCGTAAAGCGCTGCTCGCTGTACTCTTCCTTGCGTTCGGTTCCGCCGCCCTTATGGCCGCGGACTTCAACGGCAAGTGGACCGCCGAGTTCGACACCCAAATCGGCGTGCAGAAGTACACCTACGAGTTCCACGTCGACGGCTCAACCGTCACCGGCAAGGCCACGAGCGAGCACGGCGAATCCGCCATCACCGAGGGCAAGATCGACGGCGACAACATCTCCTTCGTTGAGATGCTCAACTTCAACGGCATGGACCTGAAGATCACCTACACTGGCAAGATTAACGGCGACGAAATTAAGTTCACCCGCCAGGTAGGCGACTTCGCCACCGAGGAACTCACAGCCAAACGCGTTAAATAGTTCGTTGCAATACACAGCTTCACACAGCCGGCTTGCGCTTCATCAGCGGCGATGAGAATGTGGCCATCGCCGCCACCACTACATTTGCCACCACCACGGGGAAGGCGTGGATGATCAAGCCGTAGATCACCCACAAAGTTGCCGCGCCCGCCTGCACGCGGCGCAGTGACTTCGTGCCTTTGCACAGGTAGGAGCTGGCGAAGGCGGCGGTCGCGACCCATCCAATCCAGTCTAGTTTCATCAGGCCACCGCGCGAACTGCAGCCGGCGCGACGCTGCTGATAGTCAGTGAGTCGGTTCGCACCTTGTCCCACTCCTGCAAGACCAGCCCATGCTGCTCGAAGAAGGCGCGAATACGGACCGAATCCCATCCCGCGATCTCCTCAAGAATGGGCACCAGCACGCTCAGCGCATCCTCGCTCAGAATGGTGCGGCTTGCAATCGGCGTGATGTAGCGGTTCTCCGAAACGGCGATGGTTAGCCCGGAGAGGCGGTTGACGTGCAGCATCACGTGCACGTCCGAGCTGCCGTCGCCCACGTAGACGATGCGGTCATGACCCACGCGCAGACGGTTGCGCAGCTCCTCCACCACCACCACTTTTCCATAGCCCGCGGGGACGCGCTCAATAGATTCAATCTCTCCGCTGGCGGCGTAGCGAAAGCGCGTGCCGTAGATGCGGTCGACGGGTACAATGCCCTCCAGCGCGGATTGAATCACTTCTTCGGGCGCGGCTGAAACCACGTAGAACGTAAAATGGTTGCCGTCCAGGTTTTCGAGCAATTTCACCAGCAGGCGGATGTTCTTTTTCAAGCGGATCCGCTTGCCGACCTCGACCAGGTGCTCCCGGCGGACGCGCCGGAACTCGGGGTCGTGCAGCAACAGATAGGCCAGCTCTCCGCCCTGTTGCACCATGTGGATGCGCGACAAGCCGGCGATGCGCTGCTCGAATCCGTCCAGGCCCAGCAGATCGCAGAGCACGATTCCAGAATCGTTGAAGCTCAGCGTCTGATCGAAATCGCTGACCAGCAGATATTCTCTTGCAACTCGTCCGCTATCTGGTTCCATATACACTCCTCCTGATGCCAAAGACACTCGTCCTCATTCACGTTTTCAATCTCGTTCGGAAGGGGTTGACGGGCAATTCGCTAAGGTTTAGGCGTACTAGTAACCGGCTTTCATGGCCGTTACTAAATTGATACTAGTATAGCAGTTCCGATGTTAAGGATCTATAAAGGATGCAGAAACGAGAGCATTTCGGAGCGGAGTTTCATTCCAAGCTACGCCAAAGATGATCGCCAAGGTACGCCAATACATTGCGGTTCTGCTGCAAATTCCAGTCAGGCAATAGCAGGCGGTTGAGGTTCGGGTGCCCCAGGTCTGGTTTTTCAGACCTGGGATACCACGAATCGTATTCATATACGCGACCATTTTACGCCGTCGCCGCGTCCGCCACCGATTGCAATCCCCGCGCCTCAATCTCGAACTCGCGAATCTTGTACTTTTGTATCTTGCCGCTCAGCGTCGCCGGGAACTCGGTAACGAAGCGGACGTTCTCGGGAATCTTGTAGTAGGCGATCTGGCCTTTGCAGAACTCTTTGATCTCTTCCTCGGTCGCTTCCATGCCTGGCTTCAGCCGAATCCATGCGACAACAATCTCGCCCAGCCGTGCATTGGGAATGCCGACCACCTGCGCCTCGCCAACCTTGGGATGCGTGTAGAGAAACTCCTCCACCTCGCGCGGATAGATGTTTTCGCCGCCGCGGATAATCACATCCTTGGAGCGGCCCGTCAGGTGAATGCAGCCGTCCGGGTGCATGATGCCCAGGTCGCCGGTGCGCAGCCAGCCATCTTCCCGAATCACCTGCGCCGTGCCCTCCGGGTCGCCGTCGTAGCCCTTCATCAGCGCGTAGCCGCGAATGCAGAGTTCGCCCTGCTCACCGATGGTCACAGTCTCCCCGGTCGCCGTCGAGACGATTTGAATCTCGGTCTGCGGCATCGCCCGTCCCACCGTCTTGACGCGAATCTCGATGGGGTCGTCGGCGTCGCTCATGGTGGTGACCGGCGAGGTCTCGGTCTGCCCGTAGGCAATCACCAACTCGCGGCAGTGCATCTCGTTCAACACGCGCTTCATCAGCTCCACCGGGCAGGGCGCGCCACTCATCATGCCGGTGCGCAGGCTGGTCAGGTCGAAGCTGGCAAACTCCGGCAGCGCCAACTCCGCCACGTACATCGCCGGAACGCCGTAAACCGAGGTAGCCCGCTCGTCATGAACGGCCTTGAGTGTGGCGCGCGGATCAAATGTCCACTGGGGCAGAATAATCGCCGCGCCGGAGTTGACCGCCGACATGGTTCCAATCACGCATCCGAAGCAGTGAAACAACGGCACCGGCACAACGATGCTGTCTTTCTCGGTGTAATGAAATCCCTGCGCCAGAAACTGTCCGTTGTTGACCACGTTGTGATGGGTGAGCATCACGCCCTTCGGCAGTCCCGTCGTCCCGCTGGTGTACTGGATGTTGGCCACATCGTCCACGGCCACGCCGTCGGGCAATCGGCCCTCGGCGTTCAGCAGCGCCGGCCACTCCGATGTATCGAAATAAATAGTATGTTCCAGTTCGAGCGTCAACCCATGGCGCGCTCGACCCAGAATCTCCTCGTAATCGGCGCGCTTGTCCTTATGCCACAGGAACAGGGCTTTCATGCGCGAGCGTTCGAGCGTGAATTGCAACTCGTGCGAGCGGTAGGCGGGGTTCACGTTCACCAGCGCCGCTCCGGCGCGCGCGCAGCCCATATGCATCATCACCCACTCGATGCAGTTGGTGGACCACAGGCCCACGCGGTCTCCGCGGCGGATGCCCAGCGACCAGAGCCCGCGCGCCACGCGGTCGGCCTCCGCGCACAACTCCGCCCAGGTGAGCCGCTTTTGCTGATGGCACGAGGCCACCGCCAGGCGATCGGGAAAGCGGCTGGCAGTGCGCTCTAACAGGCCGCCAATGGTCAATTCCAGCAGAGGCCGGCTGGGCCCTTTCGAGTAACTCAGGGTGCAAAGTTCTTCTTCAACTGGCATGGCTCTGGTTTTATGGAACGAACGGCAGTGTACACCCATCGCCCCGGCCGTAATGTGTGACCAGGCCCACATCTCTCATGGATCAGCTCGAGTGGATCGATCAACAACAGAGACTGGCAGCCATAATCTGTCTCCCGTGTAATCCCCAGGCCGCGGTTGCCGTCCAATCTTGCTGAGGATAGCCGCGATGCCCTCTTTTCGTTGTCCCTGTTGCGGATACAAGACGCTGGAGGCGCCCGAGGCGCTGGCCCTGTGCCCCGTCTGCTGGTGGGAGGATGACGGCCAGGAGGATGGCGATGCCTACGAAGTCCGGCTGACCGTGAACGGAACCCTCAGCCTGGCCGAGGCCCGCGCCCACTTCGCCCGTTGCGGCGCGGCTCATCCCCGGTTTTTGCCTTACGTTCGCAAACCCCAGCTCGCCGAGAAATAACCGGGGTCCCCACGAATTCGGGGTCCCCGGCGAGTGATCTTTGCTCGCTGGGGTGAAGGGACAGGTCTTCGTCCGTGGGGTGGAGTAGTGCCCTTTCTGGTACGGTAGTGTCTTTTCCGGTGCCCCCGGCGCCAAAACCAGCCCATCCGGTTTGACCCTGCCAGCAAACCCTCATACCATGAGTGAAGGGATTTCCCCCATCCGCGCGGGGCTGGTGTGCTCGCTGCGGCAATCTACGGCTGCTAGCTTGCCAAATGATCGGCAGTTTAAGGCCTTAAACGATGTTTTACGGGCCGAAAGAGGCAGTTTATCCCCCTGTCTGGCGGTTTGTTTGGCGCACACAGCGCATGGAAGGCAAAACGTTGAGCTCTACCGGCACAGTCGAAAACAATTCACAACCTGACGAGGCCCAGGCGGTACACGATGGCCCCGATCATGTCCACGCCCATGATCACGAGGGTCATGAGCACGAAGGTCACGACCACCAGCATGGCCCGGTTTTAAACCCCGAATGCACCCGCGAACTGGTGCTGGACATTCCCGCCGAAGAGGTCTCCAAGGCCTACCGGACGGTGACCGGCAACTATAAAAAATACGCCAAGATCCCCGGCTTCCGCGCCGGCAAGGTGCCGGAATCGGTCGTCCGCCGCCGCTTTGCCGACGGCATCCGCAAAGACGTGATCGACGGCCTGCTGCCCGAGCGCTTCAATAAGGAGGTTCAGGACCTGGGCATCAAGCCCGTCGGCGAGCCGCGGGTAACCGAGCTGACCATTGAGGACGGCAAGCCGCTGCATGTAAAAGCGGTCTTCGAGTTTGTGCCGGAGTTCTCCATCGAGGGCTATCAAAAAGTCACTGTGGAAAAGCCTTCTGTGGAAGTCACCGAAGAGGAGTTCCAGCGCGAACTGGAGCAGTTGCGCGAGTCGCGCTCCACCATCGAGCCGGTGGAGGAAGACAGGGCTCTGAAGGATGGCGATTGGGCACAGATCACCTACGAGGGCATCATCGCGGGCGAGCCCGAGGCCGCACCGGTTGCGGGCGAAGACACGCTGGTCGAAGTGGGCGGCAAAGACACCGTGGAGGCTTTCACCTCTGTTCTGCGCGGCGCCAAACCCGGCCAGGAGATGAAGGCGGAGATCATCTACCCCGCCGATTATGCCGAACCCAAGCTGGCCGGAAAGACCGTGGCTTACAACGTCGAGGTCAAGGCCATCAAGAAGCGCACCGTGCCGGAGCTGAACGACGATTTCGCCAAAGAACTGGGCAGCTATGAGAATCTGGCGGAGCTGGAAAGCCGCGTCCGCGAGCACCTGGGGCACCGCAAGCGCCGCAGCGTGGAGGGCGAGACCAAGGACCGGCTTCTCGCCGCGCTCGCCGAGCGCTTCCCCTTTGCGGTTCCCGAGTCGCTGGTGCAGGAGCAGATTGACACGCGCCTGGAGCGCGGCCTGCGCGCCCTGGCGGCCCAGGGCATGAATACCGAGCAGATGCGCAAGCTGGATTTCGCCCGCCTGCGCGACGCCCAGCGCCATGGCGCCGTGGCCGAAGTGAAGACCAACATCCTGCTGGAGCGCATCGCCGCTGAAGAAAACATCAGCATCAGCGACGAGGAAATGGACCGCGAATTGCAACTGGCTGCAGTACAGTCCGGGGAGACGGTTGAGGCATTACGTTCGCGTTTGAAGGCCGACGGCGGACTGGCCAGAATCAGGGAGCAGTTGCGGCGCGAAAAAACCGCGTCTGTACTGTACGAACGGCTGCCCGCATAGGGCACATAACCAGCAAAGAACGGGAAGAAGACTTTATGGCATTGGTTCCCATGGTGGTTGAACAGACGAGCCGGGGCGAGCGCGCCTACGACATTTACTCCCGTCTGCTGCGCGACAACATCATCTTTCTGGGCACGCCCATCAGCGACGATATTGCCAATCTCGTCGTGGCGCAATTGCTCTTTCTCTCCGGCGAAGATCCGGATAAGGATGTGCATCTGTACATCAACTCCCCCGGCGGCTCCATCTCCGCCGGCCTGGCCATCTACGACACCATGCAGTTCATCAAAAACAAGGTGGAAACCATCTGCATCGGTCAGGCGGCTAGCATGGGCGCGTTTCTGCTGCTGGCCGGCGCCAAAGGCAAGCGCTTTGCCCTGCCCAACTCGAGGATTCTCATCCATCAGCCGACTATGGGAGGATTGAGCGGACAGGCCACGGACATCGACATTCACGCCCGCGAAATCCTGCGCATCCGCGAGATTACCAACAACCTCATCGCCAAACACACCGGCCAGCCCCTGGACCGCATCGAGCGCGACGTCGAGCGGGACTTCATCATGAATGCGGAGCAAGCCAAGGAATACGGCATTGTCGATGAGATCATCGACCGGCCGCGCACATAAACATTACCGGAGGTTACAGGGCTAATGGCACAATCTCCGCTGACAACACGAAGTCAGCTATACTCTTCAAAAGGGAGCTGGTAGATGAAAATGCGCACTGGACCCGAAGAAACACTGCGCTGCTCGTTCTGTCACAAATCACAGGACGCCGTGTCCAAGCTGATCTCGTCGCCCAGCGATTACCCTCGCGCCTACATCTGCGATGAGTGCGTGGCCGTCTGCAATTCCATTCTCGAGGACGACCGCAGCGGCGGAAATATCCCCGTTCAGGCCAACGTCGCCGGACACCTGCCCAAGCCGCAGGAAGTAAAAAGCTTCCTCGACGACTACGTCATCGGCCAGGACCAGACCAAGAAGAAGCTCTCCGTCGCCGTCTACAACCACTACAAGCGCATCCAGATGAATAAAATGCGCAACAGCGATGTGGAGCTGGCCAAGTCCAACATCCTGCTCATCGGCCCCACCGGCTCCGGAAAAACATTGCTGGCCCACACCCTGGCCAAGATGCTCGACGTGCCCTTCGCCATCGTGGACGCCACCACCCTCACCGAGGCAGGCTACGTCGGCGAGGACGTGGAGAACATCATCCTCAAGCTGCTGCAGGCCGCCGAGGGCGACGTGACCCGCGCCCAGCAGGGCATCATCTACATCGACGAAATCGACAAGATCGGCCGCAAGGACGAGAACCCCTCCATCACCCGCGACGTCTCCGGCGAGGGCGTGCAGCAGGCCCTGCTCAAGATTCTCGAAGGCACCGTGGCCAATGTGCCGCCGCAGGGCGGGCGCAAGCACCCCCACCAGGAGTTCACCGCCGTCGATACCACCAACATCCTCTTCATCTGCGGCGGAGCCTTCGTCGGCCTGGAGCGCGTGGTAGGCCGCCGCGTCGGCAAAAAGGCGATGGGCTTCAAGGCCATGGATGCCGAGGCCGATGCCGCCACCACCCGTTCCCATCGCGACACCGAGCTGCTGCGCCGCACCGAGCCGCAGGACCTCATCAAGTACGGCCTCATTCCCGAATTCGTTGGCCGCCTGCCCGTCGTGGGTGTGCTCGACGAGCTGGACGAAGCGGCGCTGATCGAGATTCTCACCAAGCCCCGCAACGCCATTCTCAAGCAGTACCAGCGCCTCTTTGAATTTGAAAACGTCCGCCTGCACTTCACCGTGGAAGCCATCGCCGCCATCGCCCGCGAGGCCCTGAGCCGCAAGATTGGCGCGCGCGGACTGCGCATGATTCTTGAAGAGCTGATGCTCGACCTCATGTTCCACCTGCCCAGCAGCAAGAGAGTCCGCGACATCGAAATCACCAGCGACATGGTCGAGCGCAAGGATCTCTCCCTCTGCCTGCTGGAAAAAGCGGGCTGATTCCGCAGCTTCAATTGTGTTCTGGATTTCTGTGCTGAAAGTGTGTATAGAAAGTGGGTGCCCCACCTTCGGCGCGTCTTTGTTGCTGTACATAAGGTGGGATATCTATAACTACAGTTTTTTTATTGTCTTGTTCTGTTTTTGATTCAACGCAGGCCAAAAAGATTTTTACACGTTCCGGTCAGAAATACATGCAACAATAAGCGCATCATGAATCTCAGAACGAAATTTCTTCTTATGCTTGCCATGCTGGCGACAATTCCCCTGTATGCGGATGATGGAGCCGCTTCCATCGCCGCTGGTGGAATTGTGGTTATGGGCCGTGAACCACGCATCGTCATGGCTAAAGAGGTCCTACAAATCTCCGCGAGAAAAGTAATCGTCGACTATGACTTTCGCAATGACAGCGACGAAGACATCACTACCGAGGTAGCTTTTCCCATTTCCCCTTATGAGCCCGGCCCGGATACCACATCATCCGAGCAAGGATTCGACGATTTTCGGCTATGGGTCGATGGTGAGCTAACTCACTACCAAGTCGAGGCGCGGGCGTTCCTGAAGAACAAAGAGTTCACGCAACTGCTCACCAGTATGCGCGTAGATATTGCCAGCTTCGGCCACGCAGATTCTACAAGCGTCACTCCAGATATCGAGAGACTTACTGATTCCCAGCGGATGCAACTCAAAAAGACAGGGCTTATTAATTATGACTATGGTGGACCTAATTGGCAGGTCCGGAAAAAGTATTACTGGAAGCAAACCTTCCCGGCGCACAAATCTGTCCACATTAAGCACATATACTCGCCGCGTGTTGGCTCTTTGAATAACATCAAATACGAATTTGTACCCGAAGCCGATGGGAATAACGGCGAATGGCTTAAGAGCTTCTGCATTGACCGCCCACTGCATACTACATTGCACAAGATTGCCTACAGCAAGGACAAGGACATACCCTTCTTCTACGTCGATTTCATTCTGACAACGGCCAATACATGGAAGACGCCCATCGAGGATTTCACTCTTATAGTCGAGCGCCCTCACCTGAAGGACCCGAACCACCCCTCATTCGCGAGTTATGTGAGTTTCTGTTGGGATGGACCCATTGAGAAGATTGACCCCGATCATTTTTTGGCTCACGCCGTCAATTTCGTCCCCAAACAGGAGCTTTCGATAGGCTTCTTTGATGTTGAGAAGAGCGTGTTCTGATTGACAATTCACGGCGCTTCTTTCGCCAGGATTGAAAATCGGCGAGAACCTCTTCCTCGCTGAGTCCGCGCTTGGAAATCTGGCGCGCGACCTCCGCGCTCAAAACGGTAAACATCTCGCGTTTTAACTCGACAGGCAGAGTAGTTTCCGGGCGAGGAAAGAAGATGCCGGCCAGGCGGCCGCGGCGCGTCACCAGAATCGGATCCTTGGCGCGCAGCATTCCCGCCGCATCGTCCCGGAATTCGCGCTCCGTGCTGATCTTCATGAGACAACTCCAGTAACCATCGTAGCACCTTCCTTTTTCGGAAGTATCGCCGCCTTTATGGATTCTCCTCAACCTTCAACACCAGGCAAGTCACCGTCTGCTCGCCGGCCACCAGCATCTGATGCGGCAATCCCGCCGGCACGTGCGCCACATCGCCCGCCCGCAACTCTTGCCGCGCTCCGCCATCAATCGAGCTTCCGCGCGTCTCGCCTGGCTTGATTAATCGAGCGCCCGTCACCGTGCCGCCGGTCACCAGCGTGGCCCGCCCCTCCAGCACATAAAACACATCGGCAAAGTTTTCATGCACCTCCGCCTCGCCGTCGCGGCTGCGAAACGAGAGCATGGCGCAATGCCGCGGATACTCCTTCAGCGTCTCTCCCGCCGAGCCGTCGCCCTGCCTGGCCAGCTTATGCAGGTACGCCGCCCGCTCCAATAAAACGGCTGCAGTCCAGTGATCCAGATGCAACGCAGGTTTCTTTCCTCTAGCCTTCGCAACCTCCGGCGGCGCAACGTCCCTCTCCGCCGGAAGCAATTCCTTCAGAATGCCTTTTGCGATCTTATCCATCACGCCTCCAGTTTACGCCCAACTCAGCCCAGCCCCGCCGCTTCCCTTGCCCGCAAAAATATCTCCAACAGCATCGGCCGGGTCAGCTTGCCGGTGTTTGTGTTTTGCAGCGAGGGATGATAGCTGGCTATCACCGTCACGCCATTCGGCAAGGCAAACTCCGCGCCGTGCGCAAAGTTCATGCCCGTGCGCGACGCGATCAGCCCGCAGCGCCGCGCATGCGCCAGAAATCCGTCGAAAGCGATCTTGCCCAGGCAAACCACCACGCGCAGATTCTTTAGCAGTCCAATCTCCTCGTCGAGAAAAGGAGCGCAGTTGCGCTGCTCCTCCGGCAAGGGCTTGTTGGCCGGAGGAGCGCAGCGCACCAGCGCGCTGATCCACAAATCGGTAAGCTTCATGCCGTCGTCGCGGCTCACGGCCCTGGCCTGGGAGGCAAAGCCGGCCTCATGCAGCACCGGATAGAAAAAATATCCCGATCCGTCGCCGGTAAAGATTCTTCCCGTCCGATTTGATCCGTGCGCCCCCGGAGCCAGCCCCAGCGCCATCACCCGCGCTTTCGGGTCGCCGAAGGAAGGCACCGGCTTGCCCCAGTACTCGCAGTCCAAATAGGCGCGCTTGCGCACCCGCGCCACCTCGGCACAGTATGCGCGCAGCCGCTTGCAGCGCTTGCAGGCAACGATGCGTGCATTCAATTCTTCCAGCGATGAGCGAGCAGCAGCCATGGTGAGATTCTAAGCCATCGCCTGTGCTATATTTTTCTTGTCTTTCAACGAATCATGGAGCAAGCCAACGATGCCGCCATTGGCAAATCTAGAGTTTTTGCGCCGCGCCATCGCGCTGGCCACGCGCAACGTCGAAACCGGCGCGGGCGGGCCCTTTGGCGCCGTCATCGTGCGCGAAGGCCGCATCGTGAGCGAGGGCGTGAATACGGTTACCGCCGCCAACGACCCCACGGCGCACGCAGAAGTGAACGCCATTCGCGCGGCTGCCAAGGCTCTGGGCAGCTTCTCTCTGGCCGGATGCCAGCTCTACTCCAGTTGCGAGCCATGCCCCATGTGCCTGGCCGCGGCCTACTGGGCGCAAATTGACGCCCTCTACTACGGGGCCAGCGCCAATGACGCAGCCCTGGCCGGCTTCAACGACACTTTCATCTACCAGGAGATTTGTAAAGACAACACCGATCGCAAGTTTCTCCCCGCCAGGCAATTGCTCAGTGAAGAAGCCTGGGCCAGCCTCGCCGCCTGGATCGCTTCGCCCAACAAAATCGAATACTGAAGCCTGTGGCGTTATCGGGGAGCGCGCGTTCCATCGGCTTTTTTTACCCAATTCTTTGACAATAAAACTCTCTTCCGGCGCACAGCCGTTTGGGCGCGTTTTAAGGCGCTTTCTCCCGCCGTTACCAACGGAACCCAAGCAGCGCCAAATCCACCCCACTCACTGTAAAATAAGACCAGCCGAATGATAACAACCTCTCCAACGGTTGACACTCCACTCACCCGCACTGAGCGGGAGACGGATTCGCGTGCTAAATCCGGCAAGACCCCTATCATTCAGGTCCGAAATCTGGAAAAAACCTACACCACAGCGCGCGGTGCGCTCACCCTCTTCCAGGGCCTCAGCCTGGATGTCGAAACCGGCGAGATGGTGGCCATCGTGGGCCAGTCCGGCGCGGGAAAAAGTACGCTTCTGCACATTCTGGGCTCTCTGGACACGCCCACCGCTGGAACCGTCACTTGCGCCTCGGTCAACCTGGCCCGGCTTTCGCCGCAGGAGGCAGCGGCCTTTCGCAATCGCGAGATCGGTTATGTCTGGCAGTTTCATTACCTGTTGCCGGAGTTCACCGCTTTGGAAAACGTGGCCATGCCGTTGCTGGCTCGCGGCGACAGAAAGCGGGATGCGCTGACGGCAGCGGCCAACTGGCTCCGTGAGGTGGACTTGGAAGATCGCGGCAGCCATCGGCCTGGAGAGTTGAGCGGCGGCGAACAGCAGCGCGTGGCGCTGGCGCGCGCCCTGGTCAACAATCCCCGTTTGTTGCTGGCCGACGAGCCTACCGGGGACCTGGACGAAATCACCGCCGGCCGCGTCTTTGACCTGATCGAGCGGCTGCACAAGAGTCACGGCCTCACCTCCATCGTGGTGACGCATAACCTTGACTTGGCCGCGCGTTGTACGCGAATCTTACGCCTGGAGGCCGGAAGACTGGCCCCTGGACAGTCAACAGCGCAGGCCGCGTATACTCCTCAAACGGAAGCTCGCGCCGGAAAGATGTGAGGAATAAATGCGCCGTTTCGGCCGGAAACTGAGTCTAATCAAGCAGGCAGAAAGTTTGAGCAAGTTGGCGTAACTTTGAACAAGTCAGAACACGGGAGGCCATGATGTTCGAACGCTATACGGAAAAGGCGCGGCGCGTGATTTTCTTCGCCCGCTATGAGGCCAGCCAGTTCGGCTCGCCTTATATCGAGACCGAGCACCTGCTGCTCGGCCTGCTGCGCGAAGACAAGGCGTTGACCAACCGCTTCCTGCGCTCCCACGCTTCAGTGGATTCGATTCGCAAGCAGATTGAGACGCACACCACCATCCGCGAAAAAGTCTCCACCAGCGTGGACCTGCCGCTTTCCAACGAGTGCAAGCGCGTGCTGGCCTATGCCGCCGAGGAAGCTGAGCGCCTGGGCCACAAGCATATCGGCACCGAGCATTTGCTTTTGGGACTGTTGCGCGAGGAAAAGTGCTTCGCATCGGAGATTTTGATGGAGCGCGGCCTGAAGCTGACGCAGATTCGCGAAGAGCTGGGCCGCGTTACCCAGGAAAAAGCCCAGCCGCAACAGCGCCAGCGCGATACCAGCCTGCTCAGCGAGTTCAGCCGCGACCTCACTCAGGCCGCCATGGATGGCCAACTTGATCCGCTGGTGGGCCGCGAGGGCGAACTGGAGCGCGTAGTGCAGATTCTCTGCCGCCGCACCAAAAATAATCCCGTACTCATCGGCGAACCCGGCGTCGGCAAAACGGCCATCGTCGAGGGCCTTGCGCAGCGCATTGCCGACGGCGAGGTGCCCTCGTTCCTCTCCGACAAGCGCATTTTGGGATTGGATTTATCCCTCATCGTGGCCGGCACCAAGTACCGCGGCCAGTTCGAGGAGCGCCTCAAGAACATCATGAAAGAGCTGATGGACAACCAGAACTCCATCATCTTTATCGACGAGCTGCATACGCTGGTGGGCGCGGGTTCCGCCGAGGGATCGCTCGACGCGGCCAACATTCTCAAGCCGGCGCTTAGCCGCGGAGAAATCCAGTGCATCGGCGCCACCACCCCGGCTGAGTTCCGCAAGTCCATTGAGAAGGACCGCTCCCTCGAACGCCGCTTCCAGGCCGTCAAAGTGCCCCCGCCCAACGAGGCTGAAGCCATCAAGATTATTCAAGGCATCAAGGACCGCTACGAAAAATTCCATGCCGTCAGCTACACCGATGCCGCCGTCGAGTTTGCCGTCTCCCACGCCAGCCGCTACATCCCCGACCGCTTCCTGCCCGACAAGGCTATCGATTTAATCGATGAGGCCGGCGCCCGCGTCAAGCTCCGCCAGACTTCGCTCCCCGAGGAGATCACCGAGGTCCAGAAGCGCATCAAGTTCATCGTGCATCGCATGGACTCGGCCATCGCCAATCATGAATTTGAGAAGGCGCGCTTCTACTCCGACGAGGAGCGCAAGGAGCGCGAAACCTTGCGCGCTCTGCGCGACAAGTACCACCTCGACGACTCAGCCTCGGGCATCGTCGCCCGCGAGGACATTGAAGATGTTGTGAGTCGCTGGACGGGCGTACCCATCAACAGCATCAAGGAAGAAGAAACACAAAAGCTTCTGCGCGTTGAGGAAGAGCTGCACAAGCGCGTCATCTCCCAGGAAAAGGCCATCAACGCCCTGGCTCGCGCCATCCGCCGCTCCCGCGCCGGCCTCAAATCGCCCAACCGGCCCATTGGAAGTTTCTTGTTCCTCGGGCCAACCGGGGTCGGCAAAACCGAGATGGCCCGCACCCTGGCCCACTTCCTCTTCGGCTCCGACAAGGCTCTGATCCGCTTCGATATGTCGGAGTTCATGGAGAAGCACTCCGTCTCCAAGCTCATCGGCTCGCCTCCGGGCTACGTGGGCTACGAGGAGGGCGGCCAGTTGACCGAGCGCGTCAAGCGGTCACCTTATTCAGTTGTTTTGCTCGACGAAATCGAGAAGGCTCATCCCGATGTCTTCAACATTTTGCTGCAGGTCTTCGAGGACGGCCAACTCACCGACGGCCTGGGCAACACCGTCGATTTCAAGAACGTCATCGTCATCATGACCTCCAACATCGGCGCCCGTCACCTGCAAAAGAAGCAGGGACTGGGCTTCGCCAGCGACCGCGACGAACTCGTCAGCGACAAGGTCGAGGAGTTGGTCAAGGGCGAGGTCAAAAAGACCTTCAACCCCGAGTTCCTCAACCGGCTCGACGAAGTAATCATCTTCCAGGCGCTCAACGACGCCGACCTCATCCAGATTGTCGAGCTGATGGTTCAGCAGCTCAACGCCAATCTGGCGCAGAAGTCCATCACCATCTCGGTCACCGAGGAAGCCAAGAAGTGGATTCTCGAAAAGACCCTGGTGGACCGCAGCTACGGCGCGCGCCCCCTGCGCCGCGCCCTGCAACGCTACATCGAGGACCCCTTGAGCGAAGCCATGATCGGCGGACAAATCACCGCCCGCCCCGCCTTCCTCGAGGTTTACCTCGAAATCGACCAGCTCTTCTATCGCCCCGTCAGCCCCGACGAATCCTCCAGCGATGAAAAAGCAGCCGGCGTGCTGCTCTTCAGCGCCTGAAGCCCGTTCGCCTAATCCAAATACAAAAGCCCCCCGCCAATCGGCGGGGGGCTTTTATCACAACGGCTGTTTATTCGCCTGAAGACTTATCTCGCTCTGCTGAACGTGCCGGATTCGACGTAGTTCGTTCGTTTGCTGTTGTCGGTGAAGTGCGTAAACATCTGGGCGGAAAGCTCGCCCGCACCGCGCGGTTCAATCACCAGGGTTCGTTCCGAAAAGCTGTCATGATAACGCACGATCAGGGCTCGCGCGCTGTTCTCCAGATTGTCACCCACGCTGGGCGCAAAAAGGTGAGCATCAATGTTGCCGATCTCGCAGGGATTCGGCGTACATGCGCCCCATGCCTTCACGTCCACAACAAGGCCGTGGACCCGGATGTCGAGCTCGACCACGCCGCGAGTTTGCGCGTTCACATTCTTCCAGTGTCCCTCAAAGAGGGCAGTTTGCGCTGATGCCATGTTGGCCAAGGCTAGTACCATGCAGAGACCCAGAGTTCCAAACACAATCTTCTTCATCTCACTACCTCCATTTTGAAATCCAGGATTTACATAAGGGCATCCTGGTCCGCAGTCATGCTATATATGGAAGCCATCCTTGTCAAAGCCTTTCTGGAGCGAGGTACAGTGCATTCACGATTCCCTGATTCCTGTACGTACCCCGCTGACTCGCACCTATTGTCATAAATCTCCCCGAAAAACTCTCTTGGCTAAGGTTGGTCAGGCTGATTCGCTCTTTCTTCTATCACTTCCAAAAATGACTCCTGAGAGATGCGCATCCAGATTTCCGGTTTCCGGTGTGGTTGTGCTGGAACTCACCAGTGTCCGAAAAACCGGACAGCTATAGCTCACCACTTTGTAAAAACCGGACAGCTACAGCACACCATTTTTCAACTTAGAAACTCGGCGATAGCGCTGACCACGGTCTGCTGTTCGTCCTCGCGCAGTTCGGGGAAGATGGGCAGGGCCAGCACCTCTCGCGCCGCTCGCTCGGCTTCGGGGAAGCTGCCCTCGCTGTAGCCGAGCGATTTGAGCGCCTCTTGCAGATGGAGCGGGACGGGGTAGTAGATCTCCGAGCCGATTTTGTGTTCGGTGAGGAACTGGCGTAGACCATCGCGGCGGGTGGTGCGGATAACATACTGATGCCAAACGTGATGGGTGCTGGGGACCTCGTGCGGAAGGATGATACCGTGGATGGGATAGGGGCCGGCTTCGACCAATCCAGCAGCGTGAAAGAGGGCGTGATAGCGTCGCGCGACGGTGCGGCGGAGCTGAATCCAGGTGTCGATGTACTTGAGCTTGACGGAGAGGATGGCGCCCTGGAATCCGTCCATGCGCGCGTTCCAGCCGGTCTCATCGTGATAGTAGCGGCGGCGCATTCCATGCTGGCGCAACATGCGGGCGCGCTCGGCAATTTCATCAGAGTTAGTGGTGACCATGCCGGCGTCGCCCGCGGCGCTAAGGTTCTTGGTGGGATAGAAGCTGAAGGCGGCGGCATCGCCGAGGGCGCCAGCTTTTACGCCTTGACAGTCGGCGCCCCAGGCCTGGGCGGCATCTTCGATGAGCTTGAGATTGCGCTCTTTTGCGAGGTGTTCGAAGGCGGTCCAGTCGGCGCATTGGCCGTAGAGGTGGACGGGGAGGATGGCTTTGATGGACGCGCCTTGTGGGCTACTGAGAACGGCTTCGACGGCTGCGGGGTTGAGGTTGAAGGTGGCGGGATCGATGTCGGCCAGAAGAGGCGTAGCCCCGGCGCGGAGAATGGCGCTGGTCGAGGCGAAGAAGCTGAAGGGTGTGGTGACGACGGCATGGCCTGGACCGGGGTCCCCGTGGACGGGTCTTGGTCCGTGGGGTCGTGAGCCGATGCCGGCGGCGGCCAGAGCCAGCCAGAGAGCGTCTGTGCCCGAGGAGCAGCCGATGGCGTGGGCCACTCCCAACTGCGCGGCGGCGGCTTTTTCAAAGGTGGCAACCGGCTCGCCGAGAATGAATTGCTGCGTGGCGAGGACTTGGCCGAGGGCGTTTAGAAGTTCTTGATGGAGGGGCTGGTACTGGCGTTTGAGGTCCAGCATGGGCACCGGCTGGGCGGCGGGATTCTGAGGCGGATTCGGCTCGGTTTTCACACCACTATGCTAGCAGTTGCGCGGAGTCAGGAGTCCCAAAAGCGGGAGCGGCGTAGCCTGAATTACGGTTGCCAGTGAAAATTCGCGGGGTCCCACCATTTGGCCAGAAACATGGCAAAAGGATGGAGCAGAGGGCGGAAAGTTCGCTGGTAAAAGTAATTTTCGTGAATGGGGGGTTGTAAAGGTGTAAAAAGCTCTATATTGTTAATAAATTGCGGTATTGGCGGCTCCGGGGCTTCCGGCGACGCATCCGTAGATTTGTAAGCGTACATGCTATTCATTAGCATCCATCCCCTTGGAAAGCAGGAGATCGGCATATGGAAACCAAGCCGGCACAAAATATTCAGGACACGTACCTGAACACGGTCCGCAAGGACAAGACCCCCATCACGATTTATCTGGTCAGCGGAGTGAAGCTGACCGGCAAGATCCGGTCGTTTGACAAGTATTCCGTGCTTCTGGAGAACAACAGCCAGGAGCAGTTGATCTTCAAGCATGCCATATCGACGGTGGTGAGCAATCGGGGATCGCTGCACAGCGACCACCGCATGGCAGGCACGGCCACCGATGTTGTTCCGGCTCCCTCCGCAGCATTAGCCGCCGGGGAACAACGATAGCAGGCGGGAAGCGGTCCCCTTTGGCCGTTGAGGCAAGCAAGACAGGCGTTCGGAGTTCCCTCTCCGCACGAGGCATGGGGCGCGAGAGTGGAGGTCCGGAGCGGGCGATTTTGGTGGGAGTGGACCTCGGTCTCCGCTCCCGCAGCAACCACGCAACCCAGACGGACGCGCGGAGAGCGGTGGTGCGTTCGGAGCCGGATGCGTTGGATTCCGGAGTGGATGCGGCTGCCTCCCCGGCCAGAGCTGCCGCGTCCCGCTCACTGACGGAATTGGACGCGGAAGAATCGCTTGCGGAGTTTCGCGAGCTGGTGGCAAGCGCGGGCGGCGTGGTGGCCGCGGAGATCATGCAGCGGCGCGACAGGCCCGATCCGGCCACGCTGATCGGCTCGGGCAAGGTGGAGGAGATTGCCGGGGTGGTTGCCTCGACCGAGGCTGACCTGGTGCTCTTCGACCACGACCTGACGCCGACCCAGTTGCGCAACCTGGAGGCTCAGCTTCCCTGCCGCGTTCTGGACAGGACGCAGTTAATTCTGGACATTTTTGCCCGTCACGCGCGCACTCGCGAGGGGCAGTTGCAGGTGGAGCTGGCGCAGCTTGAGTATCTGCTGCCGCGTCTGACCGGCAAGGGCAAGGCGATGTCGCAGCTGGGCGGCGGCATCGGCACCCGTGGTCCGGGCGAAACCAAGCTGGAGACCGATCGGCGCGGGATCCAGCGCCGCATCGACAAGCTGAAACTCGATCTGGACGCGGTTCGCCGGGTGCGCAAGCAACAGCGCCAGCGGCGGGAGTCGGTTCCGGCGCCGACGGTGGCGCTGGTGGGCTACACCAACGCCGGCAAGAGCACGCTCTTCAACCAATTGACCGGCGCTGCCGTGCTGCAATCGCCGAAGATGTTCGCGACGCTCGACCCAAAACTTCGGGCCATCGAGCTGCCCAGCCGCCGCAAAGTTCTGCTGTCGGATACGGTGGGCTTTATTCGCAACCTGCCGCACACGCTGGTCACGAGCTTTCGCGCCACTCTGGAAGAGGTGGCGCAAGCCGAGGTGCTGCTGCACGTGCGCGACGCGGCCTCGACTTACGGCGAAGAACAGAAGACGCAGGTGGAGAAGGTTCTTGGCGAGCTTGAATCTCTCTCCAAGCCGCGCATCGAAGTGCTGAACAAGATTGACCTGCTGGACGAGCATGAGCGGGAAGGATTGCTGGAGCGGAGCAAGGCCGGGGGCGAGGTAGCTGTTTCCGCGCGCACTGGCGAGGGAATGGAGGCGCTGCTCGCGGCCATCGATGGCGCGCTGCACTCTGATCCGGTGATCGACGCCGATTTGCGCGTTCCGCAGCAGGAGGGCGCGGTGCTGGCGGCCATCGAGGCGGGGATGGTGGTGCATTCGAGAGAGTACGAAGGCAATTTTGTCCGGCTCACCGTGAGCGGCCCAGCCTCGCTGGTGGGGCGGCTGCGACAGTACCGGATACGGAAAGAATAGGCTGTTTTTCATCAATTTGTGTTGCTGGGCCGCGTATCCTGTTTCTGGAGATTGCAAAAAAACATGAACCCCGCCGAAACCATCCTCCGTCCCGCCATCACTACGCTTACCAGCCGCGAGGTTTATCGCAACCACTGGATGCGGGTGCGCGAGGATGAGATTCTGCGCTCCAACGGCGAGCGGGGCATCTACGGCGTGGTGGAGAAGCACGATTCGGCCGTAATTCTGCCCATCGACCAGGGGCGCGTGTGGCTGGTGGAGCAGTTCCGTTACACCATCCAGGAGCGGGCGCTGGAGCTGCCGCAGGGCGGCTGGGAGATGGAAGTCGAAAATCCCGAAGAGCTGGCGCGCGGCGAACTGAAAGAGGAGACCGGACTCGTTGCCATGCAAATGACCTTACTGGGAACCCTATGGGAAGCCTACGGATACGCCCGGCAAAGGATGCACGTCTTTTTCGCCACCGGCTTGACCGAGACAGAGAAAGAGCCGGACGCCGAGGAGCACGATCTGACGGTTCACTGGGTTGCTGTTGGTGAATTCGAGGAGATGATGCGCTCAGGGGTGATCCGCGACAGCTGCACGCTGGCGGCGTGGGGGCTTTATCTGTTGTGGAAGGGGCGGCAGGGGAATGGAATTGTGACTTCTATTATCAGTGAAAATGAGAAGTAGCCTTTACAGCAGTTGTGCATAATAGATGGAAGACACGCGCTTCGTAGAGACTTCGCGCTCCGGTTTCCAGCTTGATCTTTTTTACCCGTAACGACACCTCTTCGTAGGTTTTCATCATTTTAACCACGGAGTTGCGTTCGTGCTCGGGTGGTTCAAAGGCATTGCCTAGCTCGCGCATGACACCTTCAACGGTTCCTTGATGAATATGGGGGTCTGATCCACTTAGGTCACTGAGCGATTTTGATGCCCTGCGATGAACTGACTCAAAGACGAACCAATCATGGGAAGCGGAGCCGAGCTTGGCGGAAGCGACAGCCAAGCCCAATTCAAAGGGCATATTGAATCGCGGTGTCGGGGGAGGAGTGCGGTCCAATTGGACCCTGGAGAGATCGTGAATCGAATAGCGGCAACTGCTGATCAGATCGATGATTTTGTCCAAGCGGTTCTGGCCGCCTGAAATCTCGATGGTTGCGCGTGGCGTGAGACCGATGTGGATTAAGCCCGAAATATAAGCAAGATATAGACGCCCAAACCTGCCATCATATGGGATGTTAAGAAATACAGTTTTGTTTGGGAGTTCAGGCGGCTTTACGCGCACGGCTCTTTGTCTTCCTCTTGGATGACCTTTTCATCTCAAACATTGAGGCGTTGGCAGTAGACCGCCGTGTCGTCTTTTCATCAAAAAGACTGGCCACGAATTTCTGGTCGGCCTTGCTCAAGCCATATTGCTGAACAATTTCGTCCCATGTCAGCCTGGGGGTCGTGATGGTAACGGAGTGGGCCATATCAATTCCATGATACCGCGTTTCGTGTTTTTCCGTATGGAAAAAAGCTGTTGCTGCCGCCCTATCCGCGCTTCTCGATGGGGATATAGGGCGCGGGGTAGGGTGGGCCGATGTATTCGGCGCGGGGACGGATGAGGCGGTTGTCGTCGAGCTGCTCGATGATGTGTGCGGCCCAGCCGGCCATGCGGCTGATGGCGAAGATGGGGGTGTAGAGGTCGATGTCGATGCCCAGCGTGGCGTAGGTGGAGGCAGAGTAGAAGTCCACGTTGGCGTTGAGCTTTTTGTCGGCGTTGATGTAGAGCTCGATGGCGCGGGACATCTCGAACCACTTGGGCACGCCGGCGTCCTTGCCCAGCTGCTCGCTCATCTTGCGCAGGTGGGTGGCGCGGGGGTCCTCGGTTTTGTAGACGCGGTGGCCGAAGCCGGAGATCTTCTGCCTTGCGGCCAGCATCCCCTTGACGTATTCGACGGGATCGGCGCCGGCCTTGTCGATCTCGTAGAGCATGCGCATGACGCCTTCGTTGGCGCCGCCATGCAGCGGCCCCTTGAGGGCGCCGATGGCGCCGGTGACGGCCGAATGGACGTCGGAGAGGGTGGCGGCGATGACGCGGGCGGCAAAGGTGGAGGCGTTCAGTTCGTGCTCGGCGTGCAGCACCAGAGCCATGTCCATAGTCTTGACGGCGGTCTCCGAGGGTTTGACGCCGTTGAGCATCCACAGGAAGTTGGCGGCGTGCGTCAACGAGCGGTCAGGCGGGACTATTTCCTTTCCCTTGCGCAGCCGGTCGTAGATGGCCACGATCATGGCGAACTGGGCGGTCAGGTTGAAGCATTTACGCACATTGGCGTCGTGGGAGTTGTCTTTCTCGTCGGCGTCGTAGAAGCTGAGCGCCGAGACGGCGGTGCGCAAGACCTCCATGGGGGTGGCGGAGGCGGGAATGGCGCGCAGCATGTCGACGATGCGAACGTCGATGCTCCTGGCCAGCGTGAGTTGCGACTCGAACTCGCGCAGCTCGAGCTCGTTGGGCAGGATACCGTTCCACAGCAGGCTGGTGGTTTCTTCGAATGTGGAGTTCAGAGCCAGGTCGTGAATGTCGATGCCGCGATAGGAGAGCACGCCGGCCTCTCCGTCGATCCAGCAGATGCCGGAGTTCGCCGCTACAACCCCCTCCAAACCCTTCCCAGCGACAGCGGTCGACATAGCTTTCGGATTTCTCCCTTACGGTGATACTAAGGTGGATGCGCTCATTTTACCTGAGATTCAAAAGAGTCCCGCCAGAAAGTGCTGTAAAGATGTTTATATCCCAGCGATTCCATAGTTGTCACGAGTGGCGGGACCGAGCGGTGTGAAAAAAGGGCCGCAAAGCCATTATCTGGCGTTAACTGTATAAAGGTGGGCAGCTTTCCCTGCACGACCGGGTATATTTCTATATTCTGTAGATTCACCCTGAGGCGGCCGAAGCCAGAACATCGTAATCTAGCCTTCGGGGTGGAATTCCCTATAGGATTAAGGGAGATTTGGGAGAGAATCCCGTTTTATGCGGCGTCTAACCATACAGGAAGACGTCTTATCACGACGAACGGTCCGCGCGACGGACCATGAAAGAAAGGCAAACACATGAGTGTTGATGACCAAAAAACACCCCGGAGTTACTCGGGCGCGTTGCTGGCGGCCATTGCGGTGGCCCTGTTGGCTGGAATAGGGAGCATGATCTGGAGCTATACGCTCAGCAACCGCCTGAACGGGCAGGAAGCCGCGCTGGCCGATGCCAAGGAGCAGAACAAGAAGCTGGCGTCTGATTTGCGTGAAACCGACGCCCGCCTCAAAGTGGCCACCGAAGAGCTGGGCCAATCCCTAGGGCTGACGCAAAAGCAGATGGATGCCCGCGCCGAGGAGATTCTTCGCCGGGAGAGGGCGGTGGAGAGCGCCCAGAAGCAGACTGCACAGGAGGTAAACGGGCTTTCGACGGATGTCTCCGGCGTGAAGACCGATGTGGGCGGGGTCAAGACCGATCTGACCAAGACGCAGGGCGATCTGGCTACGGCGATCAGCCAGTTGCAGTCGATGAAGGGGGATCTGGACGGCCACAGCACCCTGATTGCCCGCAATCACGATGAGCTGGAAGTGCTCAAGCACAAGGGCGACCGGAACTACTACGAGTTCACGCTGACCAGGGGGCAGACGAAGCCGGTGGGCACAGTGGGCCTGCAGCTGACCAAGGCCGATCCCAAGAAGAACACCTTCAACCTGACGGTCGTGTCGGATGACAAGCCCGTTCCGAAGAACAACAAGGGAGTGAACGAGCCGCTGCAATTTTATAGCGGCAAGGACCCTCAGCTCTTTGAGATCGTGGTGAATGCGGTCAACTCGAAGAATCAGGTGACCGGTTACCTGTCTGCGCCCAAGAGCGCGCCGGCTCCGCCTACTGTTCCATAACCGCGGTGTGGGGGGCGAGCATCAGGTTGTCCTGATATTGGAACCTGAAGGTGAAGTTCAAATCCTGGCGCGCCTCCCACTCCTGCCTGGACATGCGGAAGATCCAGAAGGCGGTACCCTCCACGCTCTGACCGGGCTCGAGTGTGGCGCGGGGCGAAAACGGGTTGGCGCGCAACGCGGCCAGCCCTGGGTAGGCGAGAAAGACCTCATCGTATTGGCCAGTGCTTCCCGCGGACACGGAGAGGATGCCGTCAGACTGCCTGAGATTAGCCAGCACATCCTGAAGGACGAGCGGGTGCTTGCTCTGGTTGAGCAGCTTGATGCGGGCAAAAACCAGCACCTCGTCGAAGCTCTGCCTGGGCATGGGCTGGCCGTTGGCGTCGAAGCCCGAGGTCACGACGTGGTTGGGGTGAGCCCAGACCTGAACAATCTCTCCGCTGGCCACGGGCGGCTTTTGAGTGGCCAGCACCACCAGGGCGAGAATGATGGTCACCAGTATGGCGGCGATTACGCCTGCCAATACCACATGGCTGGTGCCCCTGGTTAACTCTTCGCCGCGGGCGGCATCGTCAATCTTATCCGGGGATTCCTGATGGAGTAAGCTCATTGCGCCTTATCTTATCTCTCCGGGCGCATATCAGGCCATGAATTCAAATATTTTTTGCGAACCAACGTCATAATTACTATGTAAGGCTCTCATGGGAGGCGACTGTATCCAGTCGCTCCTATTATCGACGCATGAGGCAAGGAGAGAACGAAATGGCGGAACATGTATGTCCTTGGTGGCTTGGCTATTTGCTGGCTAGCCCGATTCTACGCTGGGGGCAGAACCCGGTGAAGCTGCTTGCCCCATACGCGCGTGAGGGGATAACGGTGCTGGAACCGGGGCCCGGAATGGGCTTCTTTACCCTGCCGCTGGCTCGTATGACGGGACCGACAGGGCGGGTTGTTGCGGTGGACATCCAACCCAGGATGCTGGATAGCCTGAAACGCAGGGCTCTCAAGGCCGGATTACTGGGACGCATTGAAACGCGTCTGGCACAGCCGAATTCAATGGGAATCAGCGATCTGAAGGGCAAGGTGGATTTTGTATTGGCCTTTGCCGTAGTCCATGAATTGCCTTCGGTGGAAGCCTTTTTCGGCGAGGCGGCGGCGGCGCTCAAACCGGGAGGATTGCTGCTGCTGGCGGAACCCACCGGCCACGTCAACCAGAAGAAATTTCAGAGTGAGCTGGAGGCAGCGCAGGCGGCTGGCTTTGAAGTGGCTGATCGTCCCGCGATTCGCAGGAGCCTGGCGGCAGTTCTGCGCAGGAAAGATCAAGGCTGATGGGGGGCCGAAGGGAAAGAGCAGTCGGAGAAAAGCCGTGTTATATACGCGCTCTTGGACGGAACGCATAGAGCACAAAACACTTGCAAGCACTATGCGCCTATTGTGACAAGGGAATAAGAACGGACACACCCCAAACGTCCGCAGCGTGACGGTTACTCATTCGCCCGGTCTACCGCGCCTCTAGGTCTCGCTTAGGACGGCGCTCGGGGTGGCGCTCGGGGTAGTAGTAGTACCCCGCAGCCGGATTACTGCATCCGCCTGAGCGCCCTTCTGGCCCTGGACGATATCGAACTCAACGTCATCGCCCTCTTTCAGCGTTTTATATCCGTCCAACTGAATCGATGAGTAGTGGACGAATACGTCCGGCCCATCTTCACGTCCGATGAAACCGTACCCTTTGGCGTTGTTGAACCACTTGACCTTCCCTTTGTACTGAGCCACAGGGTCCTGCCTTCCTTACATCCTGTGATGTAAGGCGGACAATCGAACTGGGGAATGCCCGCCACTATGCATTATGACGCAAAAATCATGTGAAAGGATGCAGTAAACAGACGGCAAGCGCGCAATTTATGAGACAGGGCCGGATTGCAGCCTCCGGCCCCGCTGGATAAGGTAGCTTGAATGGAGCCTATTATTGGCCTTTATTTCTTGCCTTTGCCGGCGAACCTGCGCGCGTACAGGAGCACGGCGGTGAGCGTCTTGCCGTCCACAATCGCGCCTTTATCGATCAATCTCAGGAGCTCGGAGAGTTTGACCAGGCGAAAGTCAATCTGCTCAT
The DNA here is from genome assembly GCA_052145195.1 of Occallatibacter sp. Classification (GTDB taxonomy): domain Bacteria; phylum Acidobacteriota; class Terriglobia; order Terriglobales; family Acidobacteriaceae; genus Telmatobacter. Next base: position 50,158 of record JBKQPC010000028.1, read on the forward strand.
CGCCTTCCGGATGCGCATCGCCCGCTATCAGGCCCTCGGCGACATAGACGATCATCGACTCGCCCAGAAAGCCGGGGCTGGCGTAGTACTCGATCAGGGGCTTCCATTTCCTGGCGTGATAGCCGGTTTCCTCGACGAGCTCCCGCTTTGCGCCCATCAGGGGGTCTTCTCCCGGTTCCAGCTTTCCGGCCGGCAGCTCCCATAGATAATGGTTAGCGGCATGGCGATACTGCCGCTCGACCACGACCCAAGGGTCGCGCTTGTCTTTCTCTTTATCTAAGGCCAGGATGACCACGCTGCCATTGTGACGGACGACGTCGCGGATTACCTGCTTACCACCTGGCTCGATGAGGCGGTCGCGCGATACCCGGAAGAGGGGCCCCTCGAAGACCGTCTCGGAAGTAAGCACTTCAGCCTTTTCCTCCGTCAGGGGCACGAGCCCTCTGAGCGCCTTCTTTTCTTTGGCCTTCTTTTCCTTGGCGACCTTCTTCTCTTTGGCCTTCTTGGGCACTTTTGCCTTCTTAAGGGCCTTCTTCTCCTTGGATTTGGCGGCTTTCTTTTCCTTGGATTTGGCGACCGCGACGTTTTCTTGCTTGGCGGCCTTGTCAGCTTTCTTCTTCTTGGGCATCTCTTTCTCTCCTCCCGGGGGCGATTGGAGCGCACTCGGACAACATGCGCAATCAGATACAGAGTATACGCATTGCGCGGCCCAAATGCCGCAATAAAACGTACTCGTGCATCGATTAGGTCCGGCGTGGCATCCTTAACAGGAGCCGAATTCAATTTCCGCGCGCGTAGATTGGGTTCGTCCCGGGATTCCCTGTTACCAAGAGAATGAGTTGCTGACCGAAGAGCTTCATCCCATCACCGTTTTGCCGGGGCTAAGCCGGCTGTTTCTGGAGTACTGCTCCGGAGCGGCGGCGGCGCGGGCGTTCTATGCCCCTGGCTGCTGGGACGAGAGCTGGCGGGTGCGTCCGGAGATTCCCGCGCATTGGCCGGAGCTGGTGGGGCTGCTGGCCGGGCAAAATCCGTCAACCGTTGCGGCGGCGGCGCTCGATGCTCTCAGGGGCGGCGCAGGTGTGGTGGTCACCGGGCAGCAGGTAGGGCTGTTTGGAGGGCCTCTGTTCACGCCTTTCAAGGCGGCTACGGCGCTGGCTCGCGCCCGAGAGGCAACGGCCGGGGGACGGCCTCACGCCGCAATCTTTTGGCTGGCAACGGAGGACCACGACTTTGCGGAGATCAACCACGTCGTCTTTCCCAAGCGACGCGAACTGCGCACGCTGACCTATTCGGCGTCGCCCGAGGCGGCGAGGCCGGTGGGCGGCATGGTGCTGGATGAGTCAATTACGCCGCTGGTGGAGGAGGCGCGGGAGCTGCTTGACGATTCCGAGGCCATGGAGGCGCTAGCCGTTGCTTACCAGCCGGGACGCACGCTGGTCCAGGCTTTTGCGGAGTTTTATTCCCGAGTTTTTGCGGCGCAGGGGCTGCTGGTGCTGGACGCCGGAGGCCGGGAAGCGCATCGCATGGGCGCGCCAGTCTTGCGCGCAGCTATCGAGCGCGCCGATGAGCTGAATCGCGCGCTTCTCGGGCGCAGCCGGGAGCTTGAAACGGCCGGCTATCACGCGCAGGTGGCTGTGGGGCCGCAGTCCAGCCTGTTGTTTCTCATCGACGAACGGACGGGAGCGCGGCTGGCACTCAAGCGGCTGGCTCCGGGCGCACAAGAGCCGGATGGCCTTTGGCAGGCGGGAAGGCAGAGCTATTCCACGGCGGATTTAGCGGGGATTCTCGACGCCGAGCCGGAGCGCATCTCGCCCTCGGCGCTGTTGCGGCCGGTTTTCCAGGATTATCTGCTTTCGACTTCGGCCATTGTGGGCGGGCCGGCGGAGATTGCCTACTTTGCGCAGTCCGCCGTGCTGTACGAGCGCATATTGAGACGAGTGACGCCGGCTCTGCCGCGTCTTTCGGCCACGCTGATCGAGCCGAAGATCGGCGAAGCGCTGAAAAAGCGTGGACTGACGCTGGAGCAGGTTTTTACAGAGAGTGCGGCATCGCTAGCGCTATTGCTGGCTGCTGAGACCATTCCTGACGAGGGAAAGCGGAAGCTTGCGGCGGCTGGCACTGCGCTGGAAGCCGAGCTTGCGTCGCTGCTGGAGTGGATGGGTTCGCTCGACGCGGGCCTGGGCCGTTCGGCGGAAACCGCGGCCAGCAAGATGCGCTACCAGATGAGCAGACTGCGGCGTCTGGCAGCCAACTTCCAGTTGCAGCGCGAGGAGGCGCTCACGCGCCAGGCCGAGGCTGTCAGCCAGGCCCTCTATCCCGGCGGCGCGTTGCAGGAGCGGGTGCATGGAGCGGCTTATTACTTTGCCCGCTATGGTTTTGGGCTGGCGGAAGAGCTGACACTGCAGGCCGCGAAGTGCAGCACGGGTCATGTGGAGCTAAGGCTGTAATAAGGAAATGGAATTGCGTCCGCTCTGATTGCGCCGGGGCGTACGAATCCAAGGCCAACTAAATGCTAGACTGATTAGACCGTTCTGGAGGAGTTTGCAAATGAAAACTTTTTATAGGATTGGCGCTGTTCTGCTGATTGCACTGGCTTCGTTCTTTCTCTCCCCTGCCCTGCCGGCGCAGGAGACGCGGACTGCCGCGCCAACGCCAGCGGTGGGCGCGGAGACGCATAAAGACGCCGACAAGGACAAGGAAGCGACGCCCATTCCACCGGAGAAGGCCGTGGCCACGCACCACGAACTGGCGCTGGGCGGCAAAACGCTGAAGTATACAGCGACGGCCGGCACGCTGCTCATCCGCGACGAGGAGGACAAGCCCAACGGCAGCATCTTCTACGTGGCCTACACGCTGGATGGCGCGGACGCGCAGACGCGGCCGGTGAGCTTTCTTTACAACGGCGGGCCCGGCTCGGCATCGTTGTGGCTGCACATGGGCTCGTTTGCGCCGGTGCGCATCGTGACCGACAGCCCCAACCCGACCGCGGGACCGCCCTTCAAGCTGGTTCCTAACGAGTACTCGCTGCTGGATAAAAGCGATTTAGTTTTCATCGATGCGCCGCTGACCGGCTACTCGCGCGCCGTGGGCAAGGGGACGGCCAAAGATTTTATGGGCGTTGACCAGGACCTGCATGCATTTGACCGCTTCATCCAGCGCTACCTGAACGTGAACCAACGCTGGAACTCGCCGAAATTTCTCATCGGCGAATCCTACGGGACCACGCGCTCGGCGGCTTTGGCCGACATGCTGGCGAACGACGGAGTGCAGTTGAATGGCGTGGTGCTGATCTCTTCGATTCTGAATTACGGTGTGCGAGCAGGCGGCTACGATACGGTCTACATCTCCAACCTGCCCAGCTACGCGGCGGCGGCCTGGTACTTCAACAAGATTCCAAATAAGCCGGCGGACCTGGCGGCGTGGGTGGAACAGGCGCGCGTCTTTGCCGCAGGACCGTACGCGCAGGCGCTGTTTGCCGGGCACAATTTGCCAGCGGCGCAACTGGACACCGTGGCTAAGGAGGTAAGCCGGCTGACGGGCCTGAGCGTGGAGTACGTGAAGGAGGCCAACCTGCGCATTTCGCCGACGCGGTTTCGAAAAGAGGTCTTGCGCGACGACCGCCGGACGCTGGGCCGTTACGATATGCGCTTTGAGGGCGTGGACGTGGACGCGGCCGGCGAATCGCCCAGCTACGACCCCTCCGACGCGGGCATCATAGGCGCCTTTGTCGCCGCCCTGCATGACTATCTTGAGCGGGAGCTGAAGTACGAATCGACCGACGCTTACCGCCCCAGCACGGACACCTTTGGCCAGTGGGACTGGAAGCACAAGCCCACCAGCGGCGCACCGGGCGTGGGCCCCGGAGGCGGAGAGCAGTCGCAGCCCTACGTAGCCGCGGACCTGGCCAGCGCGATCCGCAAGAATCCGCATCTGATGGTTTTTTCGGCCAACGGCTACTTCGACCTGGCAACGCCGTTCTTTGGCACCGAGTTCGACTTGGCGCACATGAACCTGGAGCCGGCGCTGCGCGGCAATGTGAAGTTCGGCTACTACCCTTCAGGGCACATGATCTATCTGAACGTCGATGCGCTGCGGCAGTTGAAGGGCGACCTGGCGAAGTTTATCGGCGCGTCCGGGAATTAGTACCATGACTGCATGAAACTTTACTTCCCAGGTCCCCAGATGCGAGGGACATGGGGCACCCGCCCGCTCATCGCGATCAAGCCACGATGAACGGGGCACAGCTTCTCAAGACTCATGACGATTACTTAATCAGGGCAGGGTGACGAGATCGTGCCAGCCGTAACCGGGATTTGTGCCGGTATCGTTGCCTACAATGGCGCCCTGGTTGTTCATCCAGTGATAGTTGGAATAGCTGTCGATCTTGTACTGCGAGCCGCTGACCGGGTCCACTACGTCGGTGGTGCCCAGGATGGCGTTTTCCCGCTTGCGGGAGATTTCGTCATAGACCTGCGAACGCTGCTCATAGCCCTTGACGATCATCTCGCTGGTTTGCCGCTGGTTCTCCTGAATAGCCGCCCGTGCTCGGGCCTGAATCTGCTGCGAGCGGGCGTTGTCCGCCGCCACGGCGTTATTGGCGATTTCTTTGGCACGAGCCTTCCATTGCGGGCTGACTTGCTTGGACTGCACAACATGTTGCAAGATGCTCTCGGCTTCCTGTTGACGCCCAGGCGCAGCGAGATAACCATTTACCGAGGGAACATTCCAAAGCGCTCCGTGGGCGGACGGGACGTACTCGGAGGAGGCATAGATGTGCCCATGCACAGTCCCGCTCTTTCCTGAGCAACTGAAAACAACGTCGCCGGCGGTAACTCTCACGTTGGGCACGCCACTGTTGCGCGCCTCCTGCAAGAGGGGGGCCGTCAAATCCTGGCGGTCATTATTCGACTCCACCTGGACGCTGGAACACTGCGAGCCAAGCTGGTTTTGCGCGTAGTAACGCGCGAATTGCTGGCCGGTCATATAGCGTCGAATCTCCAGCTTGGTGCCGTCGCCGAGGCCGTACTGGCCGCCTTCGCGCATACCCGCATAAGCGAGCATTTGCGAGGGCTCAATGAATCCGCTGATATTCGCGTCTCCGATGAAAATGCGCATCTGCCCATCGGGCGAGATCATGGTGACGCTGCTGCGAACGTCGGTGGCGGCCAAGTGAAACGCGCCGCCCGCCACTTGCCATCCCCTGGGCACCTGAATCGTGAATGCGCCTTCCTGCGGGTCGCTCCAGTTGACATAGGTCACCGGCCCCGAACTGGCGCTCCCGCCGGCTTGCCGGGGCGCATTGTCCGGCGCGCCGCGGAAACTCTGGAGTATGCGGGTAAAGGTGTTTGCCGAGGAATTATAGACATCCGCCGGAGCTTCAAGTTCATAGAGGGTTACAGCCGCGCCCGCTGAGGTGTTGGACCAGGTCATCACGGTGGCCCCGCTGCGCGACGCTCCCTTGGCAATGACGCGGGCCGCATTGCCTGAAGCATTGGCGGGTGTCCAGGAGAGGCTGCTATCCAGACGGCGCGCCAGTTGCATCACCAGCCGGGCTGCCCCGGAGGCGTTCAGCTGCTTCTGTTCGATGAAGATGGGCCAGATGACGACCTGCTCGCCATGCGTTCCGCGCAGCTTGATGCGTCCTTCGGTGGAGTCGGCGGTCACGCTCCAGCCGGCAGGCATGTCGAGAGAAAAGCCCGCCGGGTCGTTGTGCGTCGTCCATGTACCGGCCAACATTACGGAAGTCGCCGAGCGGCAGGAGACGGCGAAGGGCAGCAGGAGGAAGGTGGAAAGCAAAAAGCAGCGGGTGGCGAGGCGCATCAGAAACTCCTTCTAGTTCAGGTGGGCCAACTGCACCCTCGAGAGTCTTTATCGGCACAGTTACTTATTATATTCGGGTGTTTTTACGGTTTCAGTGGGAGCGATATTTCTTGCCCGGGTGGAAAACAGCCAAAGCTACCTGCCCTATGAGTTTCCCGCAACCTGTATAATCGCCGCGAATGTTGTGAGGTTGCCGATGAGACGATTTACCGGGATGCTGGTTGTATTTTTTATGGCTCTGGGACTGGGGCAGGCGCAAAAAGAACCTTGTGCCGTGGCAGATAACAACAATGACTTTCTGGGCATACAGACCATCCGCCTGTGGCCGGGGGACGCACCGCAGGCCATAGGCAAGGCCTGCGAAGATACACCCACTCTGACCATCTTTGAGCCGCATAAAGGCCAGGGTAACGGCTCGGCAGTGGTGATTCTTCCCGGCGGCGCTTACGCCCATCTGGCCGCTAACCTGGAGGGCCGCCAGGTGGCCGACTGGTTTACCGTGCGCGGCTTTCGCGCTTTCGTTCTGAGTTACCGGCTGGCCTCGCATGGCTACCCGCTGCCGGTTCCGCTGCAGGACGCGCGGCGCGCCGTGCAACTGGTGCGTGCGAGGGCCAAGGACTACCAGATCGACCCCAATCGAATTGTCATCATTGGTTTTTCGGCAGGCGGGCATCTGGCGGCGCTGGCCTCGACGCAGTTTATTCCGGGCACGCCCGAGGCTGAGGATCCTATCGAGAGAGTCTCCAGCCGGCCAGATTTTCTGGTGCTGGGCTATCCGTGGATCGGGGCCATCAGCAGCGACACCTCGCACTTGAGCTACTGCAAGATGTACAACGTGATGGACCGCTGCGAAGAACTGCGTACGGCCTACTCCGCGGATTTGTTCGTCAGTAGAGATACGCCGCCGACCTTCTGGTACCACACTTTCAACGACCAGACGGTTCCGGTGGAGCAGGGGTTGAGGTTTTATGAGGCGCTGGTCAAGGCAGGCGTGCCGGCCGAGGCGCATATCTTTGCCAACGGCCCGCACGGCACCGGTCTTGGCAAAGGGGACGCGGCTCTGGACCAGTGGCCCAACCTGCTGGAGATCTGGCTGCGGTCGCAGGGGCTGTTGACGGCGGAAAAACCTGCCGCCAAGCCGTAGCTGCGACAAGCGATTGAGGGGAATAAACACGGCCTGAAAAAGTAAGAAGCGGGCTACCGACTCCGGGAGTGGAAGGACTTCCCGAAGCCGGCTGCCCGCTGGACCCTGGACCGGGTCTAGGTGATAACCTCAGTCTAGGCTTGTTTTGTACAAATGCAAGTTCTTTTTTGAACACTTTTCCCAAATAGTGACAGCCGTCACGAATGTCCCGAAATTAGGGCCGAATTCGTTGACTTGACGGTTCGCACTTGATACAAAAAAGTGTTCACCCCCGCGCGAGAGACCTGACAGACCGCCTGGATAAGCTGGACAAACAGAACAAGCATGCAAGTGATCATTCAACAACTCGAGACGTTTCTTCTGAGCGCCATCCCCACGATTCTGCTGTTCACGGTGCTGGTTTTGGCCTACCAGTTTCTGATCCAGGCGCCTCTTACGGCCACATTGCAAGAGCGCCATGCCCGCACTGAAGGCGCTGAGGAGAAGGCGCACCAGGCCATCGCCCAGGCCGAGGAACTGGCAGGCGAGTATGCCGAAAGGCTTCGCCATGCCCGCGGCGAGGTTTTCAAGGCACGCGAGGCGCGCGTCAAGCAGTGGAGTGCGGAGCGCGACGCGGCTTTGGATGCCGCCCGCAAGGTTGCAGCGCAGAAGGTAAGCCAGGCCAATGCGGCGCTGGAAGCCGAAGCCGCGCAGGCCAGGCTGGCGATTCAGGCCTCCGCCGGAGATTTGGCGCGGCAAGTGGTGCGCGCCGTGCTGCCCGTGGCCGCCGGGGGTTCCCGTTGAGAGATTGCATGCAGCCGTTGAATTTCTTTGCAAAGACGATTCGAGTTCTGAGGTTTCCCACCCATTTCGCCAATCGGGGTCCCCAGCGCATGAACTTGGTGCGCTGGGGTGGAAAAAACGCGAAATGGATGGGGCACGGAGTTTTGCCGGTTCTGATTTTTACGGTGCTCGTCGCCGGAATTGCGGCCACGCCTATCCGCCTTGCGGCCCAGAGCTCCGCTGCCCAAGCGGTGACCGCAACCCATGACACGGCCAAGCCTGAAGCTGCCAAGCCCGAGGCAGACCCGAATGATGTCTACCTGCATGCCCCCATCGTGAAGACGCTTGCCCGGATGATGCATCTGGATGTGGAGACCACGGCGCGCATCTTCGAGGGCATCAACTTCGCCATCATCGTGCTGGCAGTCGGCATTCCACTCTTCCGCATTCTGCCCAAGACGCTTCGCAACCGCTCGGAGAAGGTGCGCGCGGGCATCGAGTCGGCCCGCAAACAGACCGAGGATGCCTACTCCCGGTTGAGCGTCATCGAAGCCAAACTCGCCGGGCTTGACAGTGATATTGCGCAGATTCGCTCTCAAGTTGAGCTGGAAAGCAAGGAGGACGAGGCGCGCATCAAGTCCACCATCAAGGAAGAGAGCGCCCGCATCGTAGCCGCCGCCGCGCAGGAGATGGAAGCCTCGGCGGCCCAGGCGCGCCGCTCGCTGCGCCATTTTGCCGCCGATCTGGCCATCGAGCAGGCCGCAAAGCAACTGGCGATTACGCCGGAGACAGACCGGGCGCTGATTGCCGAGTTTCTGGGTGACACATCCGTGCAGGGAGGGCGGAAGTAGATGGCAATCTTTGTTGCACGTTACGCCCGCGCCTTTGCCGACGTGGTGACCCAGAAAAAGCTGGACACGGCGGCGCTCGACCGGCAGTTGGACGATTTTCTAGCGACCTGGGAATCGAGCTCCGAGCTGAGAGAGCTGTTTGTGAACCCGGCCGTCGCCGTTCCGCAAAAGATCGCGGTGCTGGACAAGATGAACGCGAAGCTGGGACTTCTGAAAGAGCTGCGCAATCTGCTGGCGGTGCTGATCAAGAACGACCGCATTGGCGAAGTGAGAGATGTGGCCTCGGCTTATCAAGCGGAAATGCAGGAGCGGCAGGGCGTGCGTTCGGTGGAGATTGTGACTGCCCGCGAGCTCGGTGAAAAGGACCGCGGCGCGCTGGTGGCAGGGGTAGGCAAACTGGCGGGCGCGCGGATTCAGGCCAGCTTTAAGCTGGATTCGTCGATTCTCGGCGGAACGGTGGTGCGCATCGGCTCCACGGTCTATGACGGTTCGGTGCGTGGACGGCTGGACAGGTTGAAGGAAGCATTGATTGCCGGGTAGGCGGCAGGGACTAGAGACTAGTCCCGCAAAGGAAGAACATGGCTCAGATCAAAGCAGACGAGATTACGCAACTTCTTCGCGAGCAGATCGCGAACTACGACTCCAAGGTCCAGGTGGACGAGGTCGGAACCATCACCTCGCTGGGCGACGGCATTGCCCGCCTTCATGGACTGGACAAGGTGATGGCCGGCGAACTGCTCAGCTTTCCTCACGGCATTGCCGGGTTGGCTTTGAGCCTCGAAGAAGATTCGGTGGGCGCGGTGATTCTGGGCGACTACACCGAGCTGAACGAAGGCGACGAAGTGAAGCGCACCGGAACGATTTTGAGCGTGCCGGTGGGCGAGGGCATGATTGGCCGCGTGGTGAACGCGCTGGGCCAGCCCATCGACGACAAGGGCCCCGTCGCGTCGCAGAGTTCGCTGCCCATCGAGCGGCTGGCTCCCGGCATCATTGACCGCCAGCCGGTGCGCGAGCCGATGGCCACGGGACTCAAGGCCATTGACGCCATGATTCCCATTGGCCGCGGGCAGCGCGAGCTGATTATCGGCGACCGGCAGACGGGCAAGACCGCCGTGCTGCTGGACACCATCATCAACAACGCCAAAAACGAATTGATCTGCATCTACTGCGCCATCGGGCAGAAGCGGTCTTCCATTGCTCAGGTGGTGCAGACGCTGACCGAAGCCGGAGCGATGGGGCACACGGTGATCGTGGCCGCCTCGGCCTCGGAGCCCGCGCCGATGCTGTACATCGCTCCCTACGCGGCCTGTGCCATCGGCGAGTACTTCCGCGATTCGAAGCGCCACGCGCTGGTGATGTACGACGATCTATCGAAGCACGCCATGGCCTACCGCGAGATTTCGCTGCTGCTGCGCCGTCCTCCGGGCCGCGAAGCCTATCCCGGCGACGTTTTCTATCTGCACTCGCGCCTTCTGGAGCGCGCCTCCAAGCTGAGCAACAAGCGGGGCGGCGGTAGCTTGACCGCGCTGCCGGTGATCGAGACCCAGGCGGGCGACGTTTCGGCTTACATCCCAACCAACGTCATCTCCATCACCGACGGGCAGATATTCCTTGAAACCGATCTCTTCAACTCCGGCGTGCGTCCCGCGGTGAACGTGGGCCTGTCGGTTTCGCGCGTGGGTTTCTCGGCGGCCATCAAGGCGGTGAAGCAGGTGGGCGCAACGCTCAAGCTGGATTTAGCGCAGTACCGCGAGCTGGCGGCCTTCGCGCAATTCGGCTCGGACCTCGACCTGCTGACGCAGAAGCAACTCAATCGCGGCGCGCGCTTGACGGAATTGCTGAAGCAGCCGCAATTCCAGCCGTTGACCTGGCAGCAGCAGACGGTGATTTTGTTTGCCGGCACGCAGGGCTACCTGGATGATTTCCAGGTCAGCGACATTCGCGCCTTTGAAGTCGGATTGTACAAGTACTTTGAGAACGCGCAGACGGCGCTGCTCGCGGACCTGACCAAGAAAAAGGCGCTGGACGACGACCTGCGCGCCAAGCTGCACGCGGCGCTGAAAGAATACGCGGAGAATTTCAAGGCGGAACTGGCGGCGGTAAAGGCGTAACTGGAAAGAACTATGGCAAACGTACTCGATCTACGGCGTCGCATTCGCAGCGTGAAGAACACGCGGCAGATCACCAAGGCCATGAAGATGGTCTCGGCGGCGAAACTGCGGCGCGCGCAGGAGCGGGCGCTCTCGGCGCGGCCCTACGCCCGGATGATCACCAGCGTGCTGGAATCGCTAACGCGGCGTTGTGAGATCTTCGATCCGGCGACCGGCGAATTGCGCCATCCGCTCTTTATCACGCGCGCGGAGAAGCGGGTGCTGTTGATCATCATCACCGGCGACAAGGGATTTGCCGGAGCCTTTAACGCCAACATTCTCAAGACGGCCTACCAGTTTTTTGGGGGAAATACCGATAAAGAAATCGACATCGAGGCAGTGGGGCGCAAGGGCCGCGACGTGATGCGGCGGCACTATCCGGCGGCGGTTTACGCCGAGCAGACCGACACGAATGGCAATACCGTCAAGGTGCGGGAGCGCAAGGCTCCGGTCGAAATCACCGGCGACCATCCGGGAATGCTGCTGAAGCTGGAGGTCAGCCGCGTCTTTGCGCTGGCGGAGAGCGTGATCGCCCGCTACGTGCGCGAGGAGATCGACGCCGCCTACATCGTCTACAACGAATTCAAATCGGTGATCGCGCAGCGGCTGGTGGTGGAGCGCCTGTTGCCTATCATGAAGATCGGCATTCCGCAGATTACCGGCGTCGTGGAGCCGACCGCCGAGGAACTGGAACGCGTTGCCGAGGCCGCTCTCTCGGCGGGCATCACCCTGGAGCCGGTGGACACCGCCGAAGCCGACGATGAAGCGCGCAAATTCGGCACAGCGCAGGTGGACTACATCTACGAGCAGCCGGCCGAGGAACTGTTCAACGGCCTGCTGCCGCAATACGTTTCTTCCATGCTGTATCACGCCATGACGGAGTCGGTGGCCGCCGAACACGCGGCGCGCATGACGGCCATGGATTCGGCAACCAACAACGCCTCGGATATGATCGACGCGCTCACGCTGCACATGAATCGCGTGCGCCAGGCGGCCATTACCAAGGAAATCATTGAAATTGTTTCCGGCGCTGCGGCGCAGTAATCGAGAAGGCAGAAAAATGGCAGAGAATATCGGCAAGGTCATCAAGGTCTCGGGTCCCGCGGTGGACGTACAGTTTGAGGAAGCGACGATGCCGCCCATCTATCAGGCGCTGCGCGTGGTGAGTGACGGATTCACTGTGCCCACGCCCATCAACGTGATCCTCGAGGTGGAGCAGCACCTCGGCGAGGGGCGCGTCAGGACCGTGGCCATGGAAGCCACCGACGGCATGGTGCGCGGCATGAAGGCTATCGATACCGGCGGCCCTATCAGCATGCCCGTCGGCAAACAGACGCTGGGCCGCATCGTCAATGTGATCGGCAACCCAGTGGACGAGCTGGGACCTATCGGCGAGAAGTCGCGCATGCCGATTCACCGCCCCGCGCCGCTGTTTGACGAGCAGTCTACGCACGAGGAAATGTTCGAGACGGGCATCAAGGTCATCGACCTGATTCAACCCTTCCTCAAGGGCGGCAAGATCGGCCTCTTCGGCGGCGCCGGCGTGGGCAAGACGGTCGTCATTATGGAATTGATTAACAACGTGGCCAAGAACCACGGCGGCTACTCGGTTTTTGGCGGCGTGGGCGAGCGCACCCGCGAGGGCAACGACCTGTGGCTGGAGATGACCGAGTCGGGCGTCATCAAGCCGGGCGACTGGGCTAACTCCAAGTGCGCGCTGGTCTACGGGCAGATGACCGAGCCGCCCGGAGCGCGTTTGCGCGTGGCGCTGAGCGCGCTCACCGTCGCCGAATACTTCCGCGACGTGGAAGGCTCGGATACGCTGCTGTTTATCGACAACATCTTCCGCTTTACGCAGGCCGGAAGCGAAGTCTCGACGCTCTTGGGCCGCATGCCATCGGCCGTGGGCTACCAGCCCAACCTTGCCACGGAGATGGGCGAGTTGCAAGAGCGCATCACATCGACGAGCAAGGGGTCTGTCACATCCGTGCAGGCCGTCTACGTTCCGGCGGACGATTTGACGGACCCGGCTCCGGCGACGACCTTTGCTCACCTGGACGCAACCACCGTGTTGAGCCGGCCACTGTCGGAGCTGGGAATTTATCCGGCCGTCGATCCGCTGGCGTCGACTTCGCGAATCCTGAGCGCGCGCATCGTGGGCCAGGAGCATTACGACGTGGCCCAGGGCGTGAAGAAGATTCTGCAACGCTACAAGGACTTGCAGGACATCATCGCCATTCTGGGCATCGACGAGTTGTCGGAAGAAGACAAGCTGACGGTCGCGCGCGCCCGCAAGGTACAGAAGTTTCTCTCGCAACCCTTCCACGTGGCCGAGCAGTTCACCGGAATTCCCGGAGCGTATGTGAAGGTTGCCGACACGGTGCGCAGCTTCAAGGAGATCATCTCGGGCAAGTACGACGACATTCCCGAGCAGGCCTTCTACATGAAGGGCGCGATTGAAGAAGTGCTGGAAACCGCCGAGAAGCTGAAAGCGAGTGTATAGGGACTAGGGACTAAGGGACTAGGGACTAGCAAGAGCGTTGGCGGCTGGATACTGCCATGAAACGAGGGATTGAGGAGCAGGGATTGATTTCCGCTGCATTTGCAGCAGGCAGGTTTTTCTAGTCCCTAAGTCCCTAGTCCCTTAGTCCCTCGAAAGGTATTTATGGCTGAGGAAACCAATCAACTGCGCGTGCGGCTGGTCACTCCCGAGCGAACACTCTTCGAGCACCCGGTGACGGCGGTCGAGCTGCCCGCGAAGAACGGGTACATGGAAGTGCTCTACGGCGCCGCGCCGCTGATGGCCGAGTTGGGCGCGGGTGACGTGATCATGCGCGGCGCGACAGACTCGAAAACTGGCGACGCAGCCGGCGGCGACCAGCGCTACAACGTCAGTTGGGGCTTTGCCGAGGTGTTGCCCGACCGGGTCACCATTCTGGCCAGTGACGCGCTCAAGCCGGAGGAGATCGACGTGGCGCGTGCACAGGAGCAACTGGCGCGAGGCCATAAAGAATGGGACGAGGCCGGCGACAGCGCAGACGTTTACACAGAAGCCCTGCGCGTTATCGCCGAAGCCGAAGCCAAGATCGCTTCGGCGGCGGTAAAACACTGAGTTTCTTTCGCTGATTGCGGTTTCAAATCAAACGGCCCTGCTCATGCGAGCGGGGCCGCTCTGCATATGAACTAATCAGCGCACACTCGAACAATGTTTTGTGGACAAACTCCCGATTCACCGTTCACAATTGGCATCAAGGAAGTGATCCGCGTGAAAAGTAAGTCTCAATGCGACAGAGTCCTTTTTGTGGACGATGATCCATTTTCGGCGCGTGCGTACATAGAGGCACTTGTAGATGGTGGATTCTCTGTGACGTTGGTTGGAACGGCGAGGAAAGCCTTGGAAAAAGCAAGCCAGGAGCAGTTTAGCGCCGTCGTCCTTGATGTACAAATGAGTCCAGGAGGTCACTACACTGCGATGGAAACGGCATGCGGACTCCTAACTGGCATCGCGCTCGCTAAAGACTTGAAGGATATGTTACCGGGATCTCCCGTAGTAGCCCTCACCGCCTCGACGGCAGCGGAAGTCGAGGAATACTTTTCAGCCGACCCGCTTTCTCGTTACTTCCACAAATCGGGCACCTCCCCTGAGCAGCTTTGCCGGAACTTAAAGCACCTGCTTCGTTACGAAGTTCAACCGAAAGTATTCATGGTTCATGGACGAGATCATACCACTCTAAACGAAGTACGGAAGTTCCTTCGAGAGCGTCTAGATTTTCAAAACTTAATCATCCTCGCAGAGGAGCGATCTTCTGGTAATACCATAATCGAGAAACTTGAAATGTGTTCTGACGAGTCGGATTTGATTTTTGTATTACTCACTCCTGACGATTTAGTAAGTGACACTTCGGCTCCCCTGACCGCACGCGCGCGACAAAACGTAATACTCGAATGTGGATATTTTCTCGGCAAGCTCGGTCGGCGTAATGGAAAGGTGATTTTGCTCAAGAAAGGGAATATCGAGTTGCCATCCGACTTGTCCGGAATAGTGTACATAGACATCACTGATGGAATCGAAAAGGCTGAGAAAAGCATCAGGAAGGAGGCCGCTGAGTGGTTGTGACCTCTCTTTCTCCCGCTCGCCAGTTGCAGCCCGCACAACTTCGATGTATCGTTTTGAGATGCGCGAGGAAAGGCGTTTACACTCATTCAATCCATGGGAGGTAGTTGTTATGTTGTCGGATCGATCGGCTCGCCAGGTTGATATCGTACGATGGCTGCTGGTGTTGGTGGTAATCGCATGTTTTGCACAGACGGCCCTTGCGGCCACCAAGGTCATCACCGACGCTGACAAAGGCGGCGTTGTCCACATCAAATTCGCGGATCAACTCGAGCTGCGCATGAAATCGAATCCCAGCACAGGGTATATGTGGTACCTGGAGAAGGAATCGACGCCGCTGCTGAAGCTGCATCATCAGTCGCAGACTGAGCCTGCCGAGCAATCCGCAGAACCAGCCGTGGGCCGGCCCATCTTCCAGGTTTTCACGTTTGAACCACGGCGCGTGGGCGAAGGGGTTTTGCGGTTGCACTACGTGCGCTCATGGGAGAAGCCCACGCCGGAGGATGAGCAATTCAAGATTCGAGTGGTGATTGAGTAGGAACGCGCCAGAAGGCTACCAAACCGTTCGTGGGTAATGCTTGCGGATCTCTTCGTCGGCGGAGATGAGCCAGGCGAATCCGTTGGCCTTGGCGTTGGCGACGATGAGACGGTCGAAGGGATCGCGGGTCCATTTTTCATCGAGAGCAGCGGCTGCAATCTCCGAAAAGGGAAGTCCACAGAGGCGGATGTTGGTTTCGTGGTTGACCTTCTCCAGCAGATCCCGGGCGGAAAACTTCGTTTTTCCGAGCTCGCGGAGGTATTCGAGTTCGAGAAATGCCATGGCGGAGAGCAGCAACTCTGACCTGTCAAGAAGGCCGCGTGCTTTGGAACTCAGGCGATTGACTTTGCCCCCCGCAAGCCATAGAACGATGTGAGTGTCGAGATAGGCAATCAAAGACCAGCCCAGTCCTTCTCCCACTCCTTTTCCATCTCGGCCAGCCACTCAGCCTTGAAGGCAGGATCGTTCATATCGAAATTCGGGTCGACCATAACCTCCATCGGCGTAATACGGCTGAGGCGACTAACAGGCTTTCCTTCAGGAACGATTTTGAGGCGGCGGCCCTTGTGGGTAAACCAGACCTCGGCGCCCTCAAGCGCCTGATTGGCGAGCGAGAAGATTTGACGGCGAAATTGGGTAATGGGGACTTCCATATGAATAGTGTACCATAGTGTACGCTTATCAATGTACATCTTGTACATTTAACTCTAAAGCAGTTTCTGTGCAGCCTGGCCCAGCTGCGCTTACAATGCTGCTAGAACGATCATGGCCAAGGCGAAGGAAAAGATTTTCGAGGTTGCGTGCCCGGATTGCGGGGCGATGCTGAAAGTGGATGCGGCCACGGGCCTGGTGGTGAGCCATACCCCGGCGCCGCGCAAGCGGATATTCGAGGACCTGGAGACGGCGGCCCAGGCCATGCGCGAGCACGATGAGCGCAAGGAGTCGATTTTCCGCCAGTCGGTGGAGGCGGAGAAGAACAAGGAAGATTTGTTCGAGAAGAAGTTTGCCGAGGCACTGCGCAAGGCCAAGGACGCCCCTGACGGCAAGCCATTGCGCGAGTATGACCTGGACTGACGGCCGCGCCGAGGCAGCCAAACTTGTTTAGGACGATTTTCTGCCGCGTTGAGCGCGGAGGGCGATTTAGAGCGATACTGGATGCACCGAACCCGAGACTGCGATGACCGCGGCAGGGACGGAAGGAGAGAAGATGGTGGTTGTCCCGCTTACCAAGCCAGCAAATGATACTGACGTAACACCGGGCGCCGAGAAGTCCGAGTCCATGAACTGGATCGGATTTGCGGCAGGCGGAACCCTTGTAGCAGCCGGTTTGCTGCTGCTGATGGGCGAGCGCCGTGCCGGAATGGTGGCCGCCGCTTCGGGCACGGCTCTGGCCTTGATCGAAGAGAAGGATACGCTGCGCACCTGGTGGAATGCGATGCCCGGCTATATCGACCAGGTGCAGGGAGTGCTCAACAAGGTGCAGGTTACGGTGGAAGATGTCGACGCCAAGCGCGAGGCCCTGCATCAGATTCTGGCCCGGTAAGCAGGAAGCCGGCCTAATGGGAGGTCAACGCCCTATCCCTGGAATCTGCCTTAGCGGAGGCTTGCCGGCGGCGAATTCACCTCTGACAGTTCTTCGAACCACGCATCAGGCAGCCTAAGCCCCGCCGCTCGGATGTTCTCTTCAGCGTGAGCGGATGACGATGTTCCGGGAATCGGCAGCATGAGGCTGGAGCGCCGCAGCAGCCATGCTAGGGCTACCTGCAGCGGGGTCCAGCCGAGTTCATTGGCGGCCTTTTCCAAAACCACATTTCCCAGCCGATTCTGCCCCAGCGGCGCCCAGGGGATAAACGCAATTCCCTTCTGCTCGCAGTGGTTCAGCAAAAAATCCCACTCGCGGTCGGCGAAGCTGTAGCGGTTTTGCACGGAGACGATGGGCACAATTTTGCGCGCCCGCTCCACATGCTCCAGGGTCACATTCGACAAACCGACGTGGCGAATCTTGCCCTGCTCGCGCAGCCGGGCCAGCGTTTCCATCGAGGCGTCAAAGGATACGGCTGGATCGGGAATGTGCAGTTGGAAGAGATCGATCCGATGAAGGCGCAGTCTCTTCAGGCAGCCCTCCACAGCCGCCTGCAAATGCTCGGGGCTGGCATTATGGATCCACTGGCCGGGGCCGACACGCTCCCATCCGCCCTTGGTGCCAATCACCAGGCCCGCGGGATAGGGCGCCAGCGCTTCGGCGATCAGCTCCTCGGAAATGTTGGGACCATAGGAGTCCGCCGTGTCAATGAAGTTGACGCCCAGCTCGACGACGCGGCGCAGCGTTTGCAGAGCCGCGTTGCGATCCGCCGGTGGCCCCCAGACGCCTTTGCCGGTAATGCGCATGGCGCCGTATCCCAGGCGATTGACGGTGCAGTCACCGAGCTTGATAGTTCCGGCGTTGGCGGCGGAGATGTTTGGATTGTTTTGGCTCATGCTTTGAATCCCCTCTTCTGTTAGATGCAGATGCGTTAGTGCACGAAAAATTCCGGAAAAAAATTACTTCTTGCGCTCGACCAGGTAGCGGGCGACGGCTTTTAGGCCATCAGCGCGGCTGCCATAAGGCTCGAGTGCGGCGAAAGCCTCCTCGATCAGCCGGGCGGCATCGCGCTGGCTCTGCTCGATGCCGTAGACTGCCGGCCAAGTGGCTTTTTCCGTGGCCTGATCCTTGCCTGCGGTCTTGCCCAGATGCGCGGAGTCCACGGTCACATCCAGCACATCATCGACAATCTGAAAAGCCAGGCCGGCCTTGCAGCCGAAGAGGGTGAGCCGGGCGACATCTTCCATAGCTGCCCCGGCATAAACGCCGCCGGAGACGACGCTGACCCGGATGAGCGCGCCGGTCTTGGCGCGATGAATGGCCATCACCAGCTCCGGCGTGGGTTTGTGATGTTCGCTTTCCAGGTCCAGCACCTGGCCGCCGATCATGCCATCAACGGTGCCGACGGCATTGGCGATGAGGCCGATGATTTGCACGGTGGCTTCGGGCGGCACGTCAAGGCCGGAGAGAACCTCGAAGGCGCGAGTTTGCAGCGCGTCGCCGGCCAGGATGGCGATGGCCTCGCCGAAGGCCTTGTGGCAGGTGGGCTTACCGCGGCGCAGGTCGTCGTTGTCCAGCGCGGGCAGGTCGTCGTGAATCAGCGAGTAGGTGTGGAGCATCTCCAGAGCCGCGCCCAGCCGGGCGATTCCCTTGGGGCACGCGCCATCGATGGTGACGGCGGCCTGATAAGCCAGCACTGGACGGAGCCGCTTGCCCCCGGCAAAGACAGAGTGGCGCATGGCGCCGTGAATCGAGGCGGGCACGGTTTCAGCGCTGGGCAGCAACTCCTCCAGCGCCTGCTCGGTCAGCGCCGCGCCATCTTGCAAGATCGATTTCACATCGGCGGACATGGCTTTCATGATAAACGAAAGCGGGACAGTTTACGGCAACAGGCGGAGCGTATGGCGCGTTTGGGCGGTGACGGCTGATTGGCTGAAGGGCAGCGCGAAGGTGGTGCCGCCGTACCAGTCGTTCCATTGGTCGCGGAAGTAGGGCGAATAGGGGTTGCCGCTCTCGCCGAGAACGATGTTCTCCGTGGAGCCGTCGATGTTGCTCCAGTCCATGGTGAAGCGCTGCGAGGGGCCGAAGGCGCGGCCGACCTGTTTGACGGTGGTGGTGTCGCCGCTGAGCGGCTGCTCACCGGTTCCGGCCACGCGGTCCACGAGCGGCAGAAATGCGGCCAGCGGATGCTCGATATCGATCACGTGCCAGCTTCCATAGCTCCAGCGGGCCACGTCGCTGGGAGCATGGCCGTCTTTCATGCCCTTGCGGACAGCGTCGGTGAGAAGCTCGTCCCAGTTTTTGTAGGCCGGTGGAAGCCAGTCGGGGCTCGAGTGCATGATGATCTCTTCCTCGGCAAAGTTGGACTCGCCCCAGTGGTACTCGGCAGTGAGCTCCTTGCCCAGCTTGGGCTCAAGAATCAGCGGCCATAGGGCGTAGCGAGTTTGGGTCACCAGCGAGGCGGCGGCGGAATCGGTGGTCAGGCGGCCATCCCAGGCGCGCATCAGGGCAGCGGACTGGCGGAGGCGGTCGTCTGCGCCGGGAGTGTGTTCGATGGCGTAGGCAAAGCGATGGGCCAGCTCCTGATCGACTTCGCTGTAGATGTCGGTTTGGACGGCGAGCAGGTCGGCGGGAGTGAGATGGTCGCGGCCTTCGAGAGATTTGTAGATGCGCTCTGCGCGGTAGGGATCGCCCCATTCGTGGGTAAGCGGGTAATTCGGCTCGAAGTTGTCTCTTGACTGAGTTGGGTCTCTCACCTTCGTTACGCGGGAATTGGCGGTGGCCAGAAAACCGGAGGGGGGATCGACGGTGTTGGGCATTTTGTCGAAGGGGATGTAGGGAGATTGGCTCTGGCCACTGAAGAAATTGGAATCACCCCACTCATATCGGAAGTTCATTGTGTCGTGGGGAAGGGGCGCCACAGACAACATACCCCGGATCGGTACTTTGCCAATGGCGCGATAGGCGATGTGGCCTTGATCGTCGCTGTAGACGGCATTTTGCGTGGGCCAGTCCCAGGTTTCGAGGGCAGCGGAGAATTCCTTCAAGTTCGATGCTGTGTTGAGTTGGTAAAGCGGCAGCGAATTGAGCGAAGGGTCATAGAGGGTCCACTTGAGGGCGATTGGGCGCTTCTCTTTTTCCAGAATCGGATTCAGCAATGGACCATGAGCGGTCAACTGCACGTCGAGGGTTACGTCCTTGCCGCCGCGCACCTTGATGACTTCGTGATCGACGCTAAGCGGCTTCCAGCTTTCGTCTCCGGCCTGATAGTTATTGCCTTGGAGCTTCTCGATGTACAGATCCTGCACATCGGCGTAGAGCGCGGTAAAGCCCCAGGCTACGTGCTCGTTGTGGCCGGCAATGATAAATGGCATTCCGGGCAGTGTGACTCCGGCGGCGTGGAAGCCGGGAGCTTTCAGGTCTGCCATGTACCAGATATTCGGCTCGCTGAGTCCCAGGTGCATATCGTTTGAGAGCAAAGGCTTGCCGCTGGCCGTGTGTTGCCCGGCGATGACCCAGTTGTTCGAGCCGAGAGCGCAACCGTCGCAGGCGGGAAGGCCTAGTAAGGCACGCAAAGCGACGGTGTCCTCGCGAGCAGCCGGAGCGGCGCTGGCCTGGCTGCGGTCTTCGTCATTGTCGCTGGCCGAAGCTGGCTTGGGACGCGGCTGGCTCGGGTTCGCTTGCACGCCGGTGGGCGGATGGTCGCGCCACGAGCCGACCGGATAGAGATCGGCCTCCAGTTTCGGATTCTGCAACCGTGCGGAGATCGCTTCCCGCGAGAGCTTAGTCTCCCAGTGCGTGTCCAGCATCTGCACCATGGTCAGGCCGATGCTCACAGAGTCCACGCCGCTCCAGGGCTGTGGTCGATAGTGGAGCAGCCGGAACTCCGGCGGCAGAGTCGCCTGATGCTGGGCGATGAACAGGTTCACGCCGCGCGCGTAGTCGTCCAGGCGGGCGCGGTCACCCGGAAGCAGGCTCAAGTAAATGCGACGGGCAGTATTGCGAATTTGCAGCACCCGCTGCGCCCGGTCGTGCTTGACCATGGAGGGACCAACGATCTCCGCCAGCTCGCCGTTGGCGTTGCGGCGGAAAAGGTCCATCTGCCACAACCGGTCCTGCGCGGTTACATAGCCCTGAGCCATAAAGAGATCGTCCTCGGTGACCGCCTCGATGTGGGGCACGCCGTGGGCGTCGCGGCGGACGATGACCAGAGCCGAGAGTCCGGCCAGATGCAGATCGCCATCCAGCGCCGGCAGCGCGGCCCTGGCTGCGGAGCGCAACCACAACACGCCCGCGACGGCGGTCACCAGAATAAGCGCCAGCAGGCCGCCAGAAGACCAGAGCAGTATCCTCGGCCAGCGGCGTTTACGGCGGTGAGCGAGAGGTGTAACGATAGTGGCGGGCGATTGATTGCTAGATTCAGTGTCTGGCATAGGTCATTCACAGAATAACGCCGCCGCAACCCGATCTAACCCAAGCCAATCATTTATTATCCACTCTAACTACCGTAGTCTCTGGGAGGCTCTGATGCAGTTTCTCGTTTTAGGCAAGGGAAAAACCGGCAGCCTGGTCGCCGAGGTAGCCCGAGAGCGCGGCCACGCGGTGCGCGCTCTGGATATCAACGATAACCAGCACGCCTCCGCCCTCACCGCCGCCAATCTCAAAGGCGTGGATGTGGTGATCGACTTCACTGCTCCCGAAGCCGCCGTGGAAAACATGCGCGCCGTGCTGGCTCTCGGCGCACGCATCGTGGTCGGCACCACCGGCTGGTACGCGCACCTCGACGAGATGAAGGCCGTGGCGCAAAAGCGCGGGGCGCTGCTCTACGGAACCAACTTTTCCATGGGGGTGCAAAAACTTTTTCGGCTCACCGCAGATCTGGCGAAACTGGACGGCTACAGCTTCTCCATCGCCGAAACTCACCACACCTCCAAGCTCGACGCGCCCTCCGGCACCGCCATCACTCTACGCGAGATCATCCAGAAAGTGCGTCCGGGCATTGAAGTCCCCATCACCTCTCATCGCGTGGGAGACGCCAAGGGCGAGCACGTCGTCACCGCATCCAGCGAGGTCGATACGCTTGAACTTCGCCACGAGATTCACAGCCGCCGCGGCCTGGCCCTGGGCGCGGTGCGCGGAGCGGAGTGGCTGGCGGGAAAAACCGGCGCATGGGACTTCCGCGAAATCTGCGATCAGTTGTGAATCCAAACTTTTTCTGTTGCTCTGACCCGCAGAAACCCAAATCTTATTCCTCAAAAGCATGGGATTCCGCGTATGTCACTGCGGTGCGGGCAGATTCGTCGTTAGATCCGGCGGCGGAACGGCGGCCATCACATCGACTGCGTCAGGCAGAGCCGCGGGCAGTGGGCCTTCCAGCGCCAGCGCCAACACCTCGTCCATATTGTCAACAAAATAGAGCTTCATGGAGCTCTTGATGTTGTCGGGCAGCTCTGCGATCTCTTTCTCGTTGGCGCGGGGCAGGATCACTTCGAAGATGCCGGCCCTCAGCGCGGCTAACAGCTTTTCTTTGAGTCCGCCAATGGCCAACACTTTGCCGCGAAGAGTGATTTCACCGGTCATGGCGATATCGCGGCGCACGGGGATTTTTGCCAGCGCGCTGGCGAGCGCCGTGGCCATGGTGATGCCGGCCGAGGGGCCGTCCTTGGGAATGGCGCCTTCCGGCACGTGCAGGTGCAGGTCCACGTTGCGATAGAATTCGCGGCTGAGGCCGAGAGCCTGCGCGCGCCCGCGTATGTAGCTGAGCGCGGCTTGCGCCGACTCCTGCATCACGTCGCCCAACTGGCCGGTGATGGTCATCTTACCCTTGCCGTCGAGCACCTGCACTTCAGTGGTCAGGATGCTGCCGCCCACCTCGGTCCAGGCCAGGCCGGTGACCAGGCCGACTTCGGATTTTTCATGCACTTCGGAGTCGCGGAACTTGGCCACGCCCAGAAACTCGCCGATGTTGGCGGCGGTGATCTCTTCCTTGTGCTTTTTGCCGCCTTTGACGACCTTGCGGGCAACCTTGCGGCAGATGTTGCCGATCTCCCGCTCCAGGTTCCTGACGCCGGCCTCGCGCGTGTAACAACGAATAATTTCGATGATCGCGTCGTCTCTGAAGATCAGGTTTTTTTCGCTCAGGCCGGTTTGCTCGCGCTGCTTCTTCACCAGGTACTGGCGGGCAATCTCCAGCTTCTCCTGTTCCGTGTAGCCTTGCAGGCGCAGCACCTCCATGCGGTCCTGGAGGGCCGGCGGAACGGTGTGCATCACGTTGGCGGTGGCCACAAACAGCACCTGCGAGAGGTCGTAGTCCACGTCAAGGTAATGATCCTGGAAAGTGGAGTTCTGCTCCGGGTCCAGCACTTCGAGCAGCGCCGATGCCGGATCGCCGCGAAAGTCAGAGGCCATCTTGTCCACTTCGTCGAGCAGGAAAACCGGATTCTTGGTGCCGGCCCGCTTCATGTGCTGGATGATCTGGCCGGGCAGCGCGCCGATGTAGGTGCGGCGATGGCCGCGAATCTCGGCCTCGTCGCGAATGCCGCCCAGCGAGAGCCGCACAAACTTGCGGCCGGTGGCCTTGGCGATGGACATGCCCAGCGAAGTCTTGCCGACGCCCGGCGGGCCGGCGAAACAAAGAATCGAGCCCTTTGGATTTTTGACGAGTTGGCGCACGGCCAAAAATTCGAGAATGCGCTCCTTGATTTTTTCCAGGCCGTAGTGGTCCGTGTTCAGCACCTTTTCCGCGTAGTCGATGGAGCGCGTCTCCTTGGAGCGCTTCTTCCACGGCACGGCCAGCAGCCAATCAATGTAGTTGCGGCTAACGGTGGACTCGGCCGACATGGGCGGCATGGCTTCCAGCTTTTTGAGTTCTTGAATAGCCTTGTCGAGTACCTCTTTGGGCATTCCGGCGACTTCAATCTTTTTGCGCAACTCGTCAAATTCGCTTTTTTCGCCGCGGCCCAACTCTTTTTGGATGGCTTTGATCTTCTCGTTGAGGTAGTACTCTTTTTGCGCGCGCTCCATCTGCCGCTTCACGCGCGACTGGATGTTGCGATCGAGATCCAGCTTTTCTATCTCCACATCCAGCACGTCGGCGATGCGCGCCAGGCGCGTCGCGGGATCGAAGATGGCCAGCAGATCCTGCTTCTCCTCGACGCCCTGTTGCAGGTTAGCGGCGATGATGTCGCTCAGCTTGGCCGGCTCATCCATGCGCACCGTGGCGATGATGGTCTCGTAGTTGAGCGACTGCTGCAGCTTGACATACTGCTCAAAGAGGCCGGTGACGCGCGTCATGAGCTGCTCGACGGCCGGGGTCATTTCAAACTGGCTCTTGCCCACGCGCAACGTAGCCACGAAAAAACCGTCGCTGTCGTTGACCTCGAGGGATTTGGCGCGCTCCACGCCCTCGACTAAAACTTTAATATTCCCGTCGGGCATCTTGACGTTCTGCACAATAGTACAAATTGAACCGACCTGGTAAATCTCCTTGGCCTTGGGCTCGTCCACCGAGGCATCATGCTGGGTGGCAAGAAAAATTTGGCGGTCGCCGGTGAGCGCCTCCTCAAGGGCGCGCACGCTGGACTCGCGGCCCACCACGAAGGGCATCATCATGTAAGGAAAAATCACCATGTCCCGGAGGGGCATCATGGGCAGCTTGCGCGTTTCGGCTTTTTCACGGGATGCGGTCATTGGAACACCTGAAGAATTGGACGCGCAAAGACAGCTTTCGATTCAAAGCCAGCAGAACCGGGCCTGTTGAGATTGTACCGCGAAATGAAGCAGCGAGGAGATGCGCGGCAGATTCTATCTTGTATCTCCGGCTGGTGTTTTCACGGCGGTAGACAGCAGCTCATCCAACTGCGCCTCGCTCAACCGCAAGTGATAGAAGGTCTCATAGAAGCGCCGCGTCTCCTGGCGCATGTCGTAGCGAAAGATCTCCGGATAAAAAAGATTGGCCAGCCACTTGATGCCCATGATGCGGTTGACCGAGGGCGGACGGTCGAGCCAACTGAAAGGGTACTGCGGCGTCTCGTAAACCTCGCGGTTGCGGACCGCGGCGACAAGCTGCCAGGCGGAATCAGTCCATACGGTTTTGTAGAACTCGCTCGCTGTGGAAGTGTGGTCGCGCGCCGAGATGACGATCTCCGGGTTCCAGCACAGCACCTGCTCCATCGAGACAGGGGAGCGTCCATAACCTGTCTGCTCCTGCATCCCAGTCGCCACGTTGACGCCGCCGGCAAAGTTCAGCGCCTCGACGTGCATGGAGCCGCCCGGCTCCGTCTCCAATCCCTTCGGCCCTTCGGCGTAGTAGTAGCGCCTCCGCTTGTCTTGCGGAATGTTGGCGACTTTCTGCCTGATCTCATTCAGAGTCCGGCGGCATTCGGCGGCCAGCTCGGCCGCGCGAGGCGCGCTTCCCAACAGCTCACCGGCTTTTTCATAGGCTTCTGGCAGATGCTCGAGGCGGCCGTCGAGAATGTAAACCGGAATATGCGTCTGATTTTGAACCCGATCGGCCTGTTCAGTAGCGAAGGCATCGCCCATGGAGATCATCACATCCGGGTGAGCCTGCATGATTTTTTCCAGATTGCCGGTATTATCTTTGCCGAACCAACCTCCCAATGCTGGCAGATTGCGATAAGGCTCCGGCAAGTAGGCGCGCTCTCCGGCGTCGGGCGCGTAGTTCCATCCCAGCAACAGCGATGGGTCCAGCGTGTAGATCAGAACCGTGCCCATAGGGCTCATTGAGAACACCCTGTGAATCTGCGCGGGCACCTCGACCCGGCGGCCAGCCATGTCGGTCACGATGCGCGTTGCGGATTTTTCTCCAGCGGGCGCCGCGGCGCGGCACAGGCTGCCGCCGAGCAGCGTTGCACACAAAACGAAGAGCAGAATTGTTCTCGACATGCTTTCTCCTCACATCTGATTTGGCAAGACTATCTTGATTCCGGGTTTGATTCCTGAAGGCGCGCCGATTTCCACGACGCTGACCGGCACGCCATACGCCTTCAGCAGCATAGGCTCGGTGAGAGCTTTAGCGGGAGTATCCAAAGCCAGAACGCGCCCCTCGCTCATCAGTACGACACGCGATGCGTGCAGGAACGCGTGGTCGGGCACATGCGTAGTCATCAGCACGCCCAGGCCGGTTTTAGCCAGCTCGCCGATGGCGCGAAAGACTTTTATCTGATTTCCCAGGTCGAGGTTGGCCGCGGGCTCGTCGAGGATAAGCCATTGCGCCTGCTGCGCCAGGGCGCGCGCAATCAGCACCAATTGGCGTTCGCCGCCGCTGATCTCGGTATAGCGCGCGGAGGCCAGATGCAGAATGCCCAGATGGTCGAGCGCTTCGTCTGCAATGCGCCGGTCTTCCCTTCCCGGCGAGGCAAAGGGGGCGAGGTGCGCGGCGCGGGCCATCAGCACAATCTCGCGCACTTCGAAGGCAAAGGGCGGAATATGCATCTGCGGCACATAACCGAAGGAGCGAGCCAGGCGGCTCCGTGACCATGCGGCAATGTCCTCTTCGCCGAGACGCACACAACCGAGGCTAGGCCGCAACAGGCGCAGAATGATTTTGAACAGCGTAGTCTTGCCGCAGCCGTTCGCGCCCAGCAGGCAGACCACCTCGCCCGGATGCAGCGTGAAGCTGACATCGTCCACCACGGTTCTGGAACCGTAGCCGCCAGTCACGTGCTCCAGAGTCAGCATCATGATGTGTGCCTGCGTTCCCGCATGAGAAGAAAGAGAAAGAACGGCGCGCCGATCAACCCGGTCAGAATGCCGACGGGAATCTCCAGTGCGCCCGCGGTGCGCGACACGTCATCCACCAGCAGCAGAAAGCAGCCGCCCATGATTGCCGCGGCGGGCAATAAAATTTTGTGGTTGGGGCCGACAACCATGCGCGCCAGATGCGGCACCACCAGGCCGATCCAGCCCACCATGCCGCAGATCGAAACCGAAGCGGCGGTAATGAGAGTGGCGCAGACGATCACCGTGAAGCGCAGGACGCGCGTGTTCACTCCCAGGGCGCTCGCTTCCTGCTCTCCCATGCAAAGCACGTTGAGCCTCCAGCGCAACAGCAGCAAGGGAACAGAGCCCACGACGATGGGAATGCCTGCCAGCCATACATCCCTGGGCGTGATGGAAGCAAAGCTGCCCAGCAGCCAGAAGGTAATAGCCGGCAGCTTGTTATACGGATCGGCGATGTACTTGGTGAGAGAGATGAGAGCGGTAAACATCGATCCGATGAGGATGCCGACCAGAACCAGCATGAGCACGGGATCTCCACGGCGGCAAAGTCCCGAGGCCAGCGCCCACGCCAGCAGCACGGCCACCAGCCCGCCCGCAAAGGAGAGAGCCTGAATGGCGGCAAAGTCGAAGCCCAGCAAAATGCCGACTGCCGCGCCCAAACCCGCGCCAGCCGAGGCTCCCAGAATGTCGGGCGAGACCATGGGATTGTTGAATAATCCCTGGTAAGAGGCGCCGGCCAGAGCGAGCCCACTGCCCACCAGGATGCAGGCCAGCAGCCGGGGAAGGCGAATTTGCAGAAGCACGATCTCCGCCGTGCCGCCGGCCGAGGGCGCCCTCAGCACGCTCCATATGTCGTGCAGCGAGATGGGATAGCTGCCGATGGCCGACGAGCCGAGCACAATCACAACCAGCAACAGCGCCAACGCCGCCAGCGTTTTACCGCTCTGCGGGCGATGAGGCTTGCGGTACTCCAGCGAATTATCCGGATTGGGCGCAGTCGCCATGGACTTATAGACTATCGCAGCTTCCTGGGCTTGCCTGAGAGAACACCAAGCCGCACGGAAATCAGATCAGTCTATAAGCGTGTTATATCGCCGAGTTCAATTGCCGGCGACGGACGCCCTTTGCGGAAAGCGCATTACCTCCGCGGTTTGTCTTTGATACGCCTGCAAAGGCATGCGATCTGCTTGCTGCACGAGTGCGTAGTGAATCGAGCAGCGGCAATAGATGCACTCTGTCTTGCGCTTCAGGTAGCTTGAGCCGATAGTCTGGGAAAAGGTGCGCAGGCACTCCGGGCAGGTGATCGTAACACATGCATCCGGCGATAAGTCGTGGCTATTGTAATGAATCCAGAGGAGCTCGTCCTGGCTGGTCGGAGGGTGTGCTTTCCTCTCCGTTTGAGGCAGTGTTTCCATGATCCGCAACAGGGCGGCGATGCTGCTGCCTTTTTGATAAAACCCATCGGCGGCAACTCCGGAAGGAGCCTCCGTTCCCGAGAACGAGCCGCTCATGGCGATTGTCAGAATCGCGGGGAAACGGCGACGGACCACTGAGAGCAACTCGAACCCGGACATTCTGGGCATATTGAGATCGGAAAGAAGCAGCCTGGGAATTTCATTCTGTATCTCGCGCAACGCGCATAAACCGTCATCGGCGGTGCGCACGTTGTAGCCTATTTCCGCAAGTACGTTCGACAGCGTAAGCCTGATAGATGGCTCATCTTCGACAATTAGTAGTGTTGTTTGCATAGCTGGCATCTTTCACCTCATAAATACTGCACATAAAGGAATGTTGAGAGTATCCCATTCAACGAATTAATAGGCTGTTCAATTCAGTACAGAGCCTGCATAAGAACCGCTTGCCGGCTTTGAACGGCCTCCGGGCAATGACGTTATTGGCGGCTTTGCGGCGTTGCTGTCCGGAAATTGATCGTGCAGAATCACGTTCAACAGTGATTTGTGTACGCGTATGCGGTCTTTGTAGTCGATAAAGCCGAGTTCGCGAAAGCGGTTCATAAAGAAGCTGACCCTGGATCGCGTGGTCCCGACCATCTCCGCCAAAGTCTCCTGCGAGATCTTGGGAATCAACGCTTGCGGCTCACTCGACTGGCCAAACTCCGCCATCAGCAGGAGAATCCGCGCCAAACGCTTTTCGCTGGAGTTGAAAAGCTGATCGACCAGGTCAGCCTGGATGCGCATGCTTCGCGCCAGAAGAAACCTCATGAACATGTCGGAGAAATCAGGCTCCTCGTGCATCGCGCGGATCATCTCCTCACGCACTATCTTGAGCGCGGAGCAGGCTGTAATGGCCGTGGCCGTGGATAGACGCAGTCCAGGTATTGCCGCCAGCGCGCCCTCTCCGACGAACTCGCCTTCAGGAACAAGCGCAATAGTTGCTTCCTTGCCGTTTTCTGAAACAACAGTGACTCTTGCGCGGCCTTTCTGAAGATAGAAGACAGAATCCGCGGGATCTCCCTGCGCAAAGAAAGTCTGTCTGGGAGCCAACTGGACGATTTTGCGTCCTAATCCAGCGTTGGCCAGAAAGGTTGCGATTTCGAATGTCTGATTATTAAGAACAACCATATATTGATCTCCTTGCGAATTCGGTTATCTCGCGGGAATTACGGAAGGATACGCAACTGCAAAGCACTGCGGTTCACTTGGCAGTTGCGCCGGTGAATATCGATTCATCGGATATCATCAGGATCGTTCAGACTGGGAGTAGATAAAGCAAGGGAAGCCGCAGCACACCGTCAGTAGTTGCTCACTCTGGAACCTGGTTTCAGTATCTCTCGGGGGGAAGGGGTAGAGAGTGTCTCCTTTTGCTCACTCTTGAAAAGATTCTTCATCTTTAATACAGCACCTACCAGGTATCGCGTTCCTGGCTGTTCCCTGAGCGTTCTTGCTCAGACGGACTGCCAACTATGCCTCTAGTGTGGAAAATACCTTGTGCGCCTTGAATGCGCGTATAGCAGGTGACGTTGCGCATGGGTAGAAAAGGTAAAAAACATGAAACAAATTGTGACGTTAGTGGCAGTACTCAGCTTGACGAGCATCGGCTGGGCAGGAACAACTCGCGAAAACGTTCAGGACCGTATGGATAATGCGGGAAGGGTCCTGCACGAGATCATGGCCGCTCCGGATAGAGGCATTCCGGAAGAAGTTTTAGAACACGCAAAGTGCATTGCCGTGGTGCCGCATATGATCAAGGGCGGCTTTGTCTTTGGCGCGGAGAACGGCAAGGGGGTTGCCACCTGCCGGACCGCGAACGGATGGAGCGCTCCGTCATTCTTTGACATTACCGGCGGAAGCTGGGGATTGCAGATCGGCGTCGAGGGCGTTGACGTGGTCATGATCATCCAGAACGAAAGGGGAATGCAGCACTTGATCGACAGTAAGTTCCAGCTTGGCGCGGACGCTTCAGCGGCAGCCGGGCCTGTTGGACGCCATGCCACTGCCGATACCGACTGGAAGCTGGAGACCGAGGTTCTTACTTATTCGCGGGCCAGAGGCGCGTTTGCCGGGCTGACTTTGACCGGCGCTGCGATTCGCCGCGACGAAGACGCCACCGAGGCCATCTATGGTCGTGACCACTCGACTGGCGCCATTCTGCGCGGCGAAGTTGCCGTGCCGGCTTCGGCCGCCGGGTTCCTCAACGCGGTCAGAGAAGCAAAAGCTCAGGCCATCGCTTCCAACTAGTAAACAATAGTGAGTTCTTGCGGGCGCCTGAGATCGTTGACAGCTCTTATGCGCCCGCAACATCCACAAGGAGTGAATATGCTTTGGACAATCTTTGTAATTCTTCTCGTTCTCTGGCTCTTGGGTTTCAGCTTCCATGTCGCCGGCAGCCTGATTCATCTTCTTCTGGTCGTAGCGCTAATCGTTATGATCATCAACCTGATCTCCGGACGTCGAAGTTATAGCTGAAGCAAGCAGAGCAGTGGTCGTGCCGGACGGACTCGCTTCAACGAATTGCCAATGGCTCAATCAGATAGGCCCAGTGGGCATCTGGAAATGCGAATTGTGTTGAAGCTGTCCCCTTCAACAGTTAAGAAATCTGAATCCGAAAAGTGCTTCGCTTTCCCGCAATGTGGTCCATTTTATACACCGTTTCAGAAGCCCATAGAATAATCTGATAGTGGAGCAGTGCGCCGTTGCAAGAGCAGCCGCGCCGGCTTTCGATGTGCTGAAATCAGTCGCCGAAACCGAGTTGTGAAGACTCATCTTCGCCAGCCGCCCTTCTCCCCCGGAGGTGGCCGATGAACGCCTTGTTGATCTACCCGGAATTTCCCGATACCTATTGGAGCTTCAAACATGCGCTCAAGTTTCTGGGCAAACGTGCGGCGCAGCCTCCGCTGGGACTGATGACGGTGGCCGCGCTATTGCCCAAGGCATGGAATAAGCGGCTGGTGGACGCCAACGTGGAGCGGCTGCTCGACCGCGACCTGGCCTGGGCGGACGTGGCGCTGATAAGCTCCATGCACGTCCAGCATGATTCACTGGCGGCCATCGTCGAGCGCTGCCGCGCGCGCGGGTTGAGAACCGTGGTGGGCGGGCCTATTGCCAGCAGCATTTCCGCCGCGGAGCTGAAGGCGGACCACGTGGTCATCGGCGAAGCCGAAAGCCTGATGGCCGGCGTGGCGCGGGAGCTGGAGCAGGGAACGGCCAAGCCCGTCTATCAAGCCGATGAACGGCCCGCGATGGAGTGCAGCCCGCTGCCCGACCTGAGCCTCATCAAGATGAATCGCTACACCACCATGGTGGTGCAAACCTCGCGCGGCTGCCCCTTCAACTGCGAGTTCTGCGACATCATCGAAATCTACGGCCGGCGGCCGCGCGTCAAGACCGTGGCGCAGGTGTTGGCCGAGCTGGACCAGTTGTACGCCGCGGGCTGGCGCGACTCGGTTTTTATCGTGGACGATAACTTCATCGGCAACAAGGCGCGAGCCAAGGAGATCTGCGCGGCGCTCGCCGCGTGGCGCAGAAAATATACCACCAGCTTCAACTTCATTACCGAAGCCTCGCTCAACATGGCCGACGACCCGGAGTTGATGCAGATGATGAAGGACGCCGGTTTCACTTCCGTCTTTCTGGGCATCGAGACCCCCGATGAATCAGGCCTCATCGCCTGCAACAAGACGCAGAACACGCGGCGCAGCTTGCTGGACAGCGTGGCTTTGATCCAGAGCTACGGCATGCAGGTGATGGGCGGATTCATCCTGGGATTCGACACCGATAGCGACGACATTTTCGACCGCATGGTGGATTTTATTCAGAAGAGCGGCATCCCCGTCGCCATGGTTGGACTGCTTCAGGCCATGCCCGGAACCCAGTTATTCAGG
Organism: Occallatibacter sp.; assembly: GCA_052145195.1. Classification (GTDB taxonomy): domain Bacteria; phylum Acidobacteriota; class Terriglobia; order Terriglobales; family Acidobacteriaceae; genus Telmatobacter. Next base: position 82,201 of record JBKQPC010000028.1, read on the forward strand.
CGGCTGTGGAGTGAGGGCCGGATTCTCTCGGCTGGCGACGGCAACAATACCGACGAAAATCTGAACTTTCTGCCCCGCATGGACTCGACAAAGCTGGTGGAGGGTTATCGCTCGGTGCTCAAACGGATCTACTCCTGCGAGGCCTACTACGAGCGCGTCAAGCTCTACCTGAGCCGCACCCAGCCTAAACCCGGCAAGCAGGAGATAGGCGATCAAAAGACCCGGCAGCAATGGATGACCGTCAGCAATGCGCGCGCCTTTGTCACCTCCATCGTCCGCCAGGGAGTCTTCGGCCGGCAGCGCTGGAGTTACTGGAAGTTTCTGCTCACCGTGGCCACGCGCTATCGCCATTGCGTCGGCGCGGCCATGACTCTGGCGGTCATGGGTTATCACTTCCAGGTCATCACCAGAAAATTGTCCGAGGCCGCTATCGCGCCCTTCGCTTCGCCCGCGAAGGAAAAAGCTCTGCCTGCCGAAACCGTAGGAGAATAGACTGGATCAATTCAAAAATTGAAACTGCCGCGATAGACTGCCAATTAAGGATGCAATCTTGAGCGGAGAAGAGCAAGCGAAGCGCGCGGAAACAGTCGAGGCCTCCGGCATCTCCCATGCCTGGCGCGCCTTGCGCCATCGCAACTTCCGGCTTTTTTTCGGCGGGCAAACCATCTCGCTCGTCGGTACGTGGATGACGCGCGTGGCCACCGGCTGGCTGGTCTACCGGCTCACCGGATCGGCCCTTCTGCTGGGCACGGTCAGCTTTGCCGGGCAGATTCCCACCTTTCTGGTAGCACCCTTCGCCGGCGTCTGGGTTGACCGGCTCGACAAGCGCCAGGTGCTGGTCTGGACCCAGGCCCTCTCCATGCTCCAATCGCTGACTCTCGCCGCGCTGACGCTTTCAGGACACATCACCATTCCCCTGTTGCTGGTGGTGAGCGTGATGCAGGGCTGCATCAATGCCTTCGACATGCCCGGACGCCAATCTTTCATGATCATGATGGTCGAGGACAAGCGCGACCTGCAGAACGCCATCGCCATCAACTCCTCCATGGTGAACGTGGCGCGGCTCATCGGCCCGTCGCTGGCCGGTATGTTGATCGCCGTCTCCAGCGAGGGCTGGTGTTTTCTCGTCGACGGCATCAGTTACATCGCTGTCATCATCTCGCTGCTCATGATGCGCCTTCATGCGCCAGTCGTCCAGCGCAAGGCCTCATCCACGCTCGACGATTTGAAAGCCGGCTGGACCTATGTCTCCCGCTTCATGCCCATCCGCACGATTCTTCTGCTCTTTGCTTTGGTCAGCCTGATGGGCATGCCCTTTATGGTGCTGATGCCCATCTTCGCCAAGGTGGTGCTGCACGGCGGAGCGCATACGCTGGGATTCCTGACCGGCTCGATGGGCCTGGGCGCGCTGCTCTCCGCGCTCTCTCTGGCGGCGCGCAGGAATGTTCGCGGCCTGGTCAAGATGATTCCCATCGCCGCTGCTGTCTTCGGAGCGGGGCTGATCGGCTTCGGGCTCTCGCATTGGTTTTGGCTTTCGATGGTGACGGTCTTCATCGCGGGCATGGGCATGATGCAGGGCATGGCCGCCAGCAACACCGTCATTCAGACCATCGTCAGCGACGACAAGCGCGGTCGCGTGATGAGTTACTATACGATGGCCTTCATGGGCATGGCGCCCTTTGGCAGCCTTCTGGCCGGGACTATGGCGCACAAATTTGGCGCGCCCTTGACGGTGATCATCAACGGCTCGGTGGTCCTGCTCGGTGCGGCATGGTTCGCGACGCGCTTGCCGGCCGTGCGGCGCGAGATTCGGCCCATCTACCGCGAAATGGGCATACTGCCGACTGAGGAGAGTTTACCGTTGGCAGAGGAGAGTATCCAGCAATGAGCAGTGAACAACTTCATCTCTGAATCACACAGCCTTACCCACTATCCCATCAATCCGGGCCAGCTCCTCGGCCGTGAAGCTCAGGTTGGCCAGCGCGGCCACGTTCTGCTCGATCTGCTCCACGCGGCTGGCTCCAATCAGCGCCGACGTCATGCGCCCGTCGCGCAGCACCCAGGCCAGCGCCATCTGCGCCAGCGACTGCCCGCGCTGGGCGGCCAACTCGTTGAGCGCGCGAATCTGCTTGAGGCGACCCTCGTCAATGTCACTGCTCTTTAAAAATTGCTCTCTGCTTGCGCGCGAGTCCGCCGGAATGCCCTTCAGATAGCGGTCCGTCAAAAGCCCCTGCGCCAGCGGACAGAAGGCAATCGCGCCCACTCCCTCCTTGCCCAGCACGTCCAGCAGGCCTTGCTCCGGCGTGCGCACCAACATCGAGTACTTGGGCTGATGAATCAGGCAGGGCGTGCCCAGTTCGCGCAGAATCTTCACCGCGGCAGCGGTCTGGCTGGCGTTGTAATTCGACACTCCGGCATAGAGCGCCTTGCCCCGGCGTACCGCCTGAGCAAGCGCGCCCATCGTCTCCTCCATTGGCGTCTCCGGATCGGGGCGATGCGAGTAAATAATGTCCACGTACTCCAGCCCCATGCGTTTGAGGCTCTGATCTAAACTGGCTAATAGATACTTGCGCGATCCCCAGTTGCCGTAAGGCCCCGGCCACATATCGTAGCCGGCCTTGGTGCTGATGATCAGCTCGTCGCGATGCGCGGCGAAGTCCAGCCTAAGTAACTCGCCGAAATTCGTCTCCGCGCTCCCCGGTGGCGGACCGTAGTTGTTGGCCAGATCAAAATGCGTAATGCCCAGATCGAAGGCCCGCCACGCCATCGCTCGGCCATTCTCGAAGTTGTCCACGCCGCCAAAGTTGTGCCACAGCCCCAGCGAAATGGCCGGCAGCAGCACTCCGCTCTTGCCGCAACGGCGGTACTGCATGGTGTCATAGCGATGTTCGTTGGCCAGATACAAATGATTCCCCTTGTGGAAAATTGATTTTCCTATGCTCATCCGCGGCAAAATAGCCCGCGCTCTTCACATTCATCCTACGCGTTTATCCCAGCAAGCTGATCTTTTTACAGTTGCATCCTGGCCAAAACCACTATAAGATGCGTCAATTGACACACATGCCCTTTTTTAGCTCCAGTTCGCCTTCTCCCGCGCCCGCGACTCCCCTCCCGCGGCTGCGCCTGACCGACCTTGGCAAGCTGTGCATAGCCATTCAGACCGCTTCCCCGGCGGAGCTGATCGAGCGAGCCGAGGCTGCCCTGGCGGATTCCAAATTCCTTGAATTCCGCCTGGATTCGCTGCCCAAACCAGCCTCGGCACTGCCCAAAGTAAAGGAATTTCTTGCCGCTCACCGCGATACAACGGTCATCGCCACCTGCCGGCGTAAGCATTTCGGCGGCCACTTTACGGGCTCGTTGAAAGCCGAGTTGGAGGTGCTACTGGATGCTGCCAAGGCTGGCTGCCAGATCGTCGATCTGGAGGTCGAGTCGGCCGAGGAGGCCGCTCCCAGGCAGTTGGACCAGTTGCGCGACGGGTTGCGGGCCACGGGAACGGCGCTGCTCATCAGCTTTCACGACTTCTCGCGCACCAAGAATCTTGACCAGGCCGCCCTGCGCATTGAGGTCTTCCAGCCGGATTTCGTCAAAGTGGTCTCAACGGCCCGCTCGCTGGCCGACAACCTGGCCGTCCTCAAACTCATCGAGAGCCACTCCCGCTCCGCCGAGGTGGTCGGCATCGCCATGGGAGAGGAAGGGCTGGTGAGCCGCGTACTGGGCCTCAGAGCCGGCGCGCCCTTCACCTTTGCCGCGCTCTCCGAGAGCCCGGAACACAATTCCAAACAGGCCACCGCCCCCGGCCAGTTGACCGCCCGCACCCTGCGTGACCTCTACCGCGTCGAGCAGCTGGACCAGGCCACGCGCATCTTCGGCGTGGCTGGCGATCCTATCGCCCACTCGCTCTCGCCGCTGATGCACAACGCCGCCTTCCGCCGCGAAAACGTGAACGCCATTCTCCTCCCGCTCCTTACCCATAAGGTCGCCGACCTGCTCACCCTGGCGCGCGAACTGCCCCTGGCCGGAGCCGCCGTCACCATGCCCCTCAAGCAGGAGGTCCTGCCGCATCTGGCCAACCCCGTTGCTGCAAATTCCGTCCCGCTCACCCACCGCATCGGCGCCTGCAACACCCTGCGCACCGGCGTTGACGGCAAGCTCTACGGCTTCAACACCGACGTCGACGGCGTGGTTCGCCCTCTGGAAAAGCGCCTGCGCTTGCAAGGGGCGCGCATCGTGGTCATCGGCGCGGGAGGCGCGGCGCGGGCCGCCGTCTTCGGCCTGGTGGAACAGGGCGCTGAAGTTTTCATCGTCAACATCATCCACGAAGACGCCGTGAAGCTTGCCAAGCAAGCCAAGGCCAAGGCGCTCAAGCGCGATCAATTCGCCAAGAGCAGCTTCGACGTGCTCATCAACGCCACCCCCTGCGGCATGGCCGGCAACAAGCAGCCGTTGCCCATCGCGGAAAACGAACTCAACGCTTCGCTGGTCTTCGACATGGTCTACAACCCGCTGGAAACGCCGCTGCTCAAGCTGGCAAAAGCGCGCGGCATCCCGACGATCAGCGGCATGGAAATGTTCGTCCAGCAAGGCGCCCGCCAATTTGAAATCTGGACCGGCAAACCCGCCCCCGAAGCCGAGATGATGCGCGTTGTCGAGCTGGAGCTGCGCAGGCGGGGGTAAAGGCGGGTCTGAATTTCTGGTCATCCTGATCTCAACCGCGATACTTGTGAGACACGAATCGTTTCGCTTCCCCAGGCAACACATCCAAATCAATCGATTGCACTAAAGAATGGAGCGCGGCGAATCATTCTAAATTACGAAATTTATGGGGCGGGTTTCCCCGCCCCATTTGGCATTACAGCTGGTCAGGTTCATTCACGGGCTGAGCATCGACGTCGGCGACAAGAGGTAGCGTGGTGTCGGGGAAGGCCGGGTTGGCTAACACGTAACCGACTCCGGGTAGGTACTCGATGAAGACTCCATCACCCATACCCCATGCGCTGGGCCAGAAGATGCCTGGGCCAAAGCCCCATTGAAATCCGCCCCACCAGAAGGGCGATGCGTAAGGCGTTCCAACCCATAATCCGGGAGTGCTGAACACGACGGCATGGGTAGCCCCGAAGTGTGCCGCGTAATACCGGTCATTGAAGCGGCCGCCCCGGAAAGCCGAGTGAGCGGCCCTGTAGTCGTTGCGGCGCTGCTTGTTGCGGTTGTGCCGCGCCTTATTTTCGTTCCGGACGGCATTCGTGTGGGCTTTGGCTGCGTTCCTGTCAGCGTTGCGCTTGTTACGGTCGGCATTGCGCTGATTATTTTGCGCGTTGCGGTCATTGTGCTGCGTATTGTTGTGCGTCGTTGTATGGGTGTTCTGACGGGGCTGCGCGTTCTGTCGAGATGTTGACTGATGCGGGGCAGGATGCGATGCCGGCGGATGATAAGCAGGCGCGGGGTGCGACGCGGGCGGGTGATATGCGGGATGTGACGCGGGCGGATGATATGCTGGCGCCGGTGCGGGGTGATATGTGGGTTTTTGGGCTGCGCCAATGGCAACGAAAGAAACAATGAGAGTCATCAAGATCAACAACTTTTTCATGCTTTCTCCTCGCCCTAAATATTCGCATATTCTTGCGGGTTTGCACTAGTAACAGTAGTACCGGTTTATGAGTAACAAACAGCCGGCCACTCGCGCGGTTTTCCGAATTCTGATTCTGAATGTCCCACACTATGACATTCTTTACACTTCCACGCGCTCGTCAGCCGCTTCGCCCTCGGCCCCGCCACAATCTTGACGGTGCGCCCAGCCGTATCATGCAATCCAAGTTCTACATTTCGCTGATGCCACTGCCTACCGCCGATGCTTCTTCCCCGTCTTGGCGGTTTTGGGCTTGGATTCGGGCAGATGGCTGAAGGGAATCGGCGCCTGATCGTCGCCGATGCGCACGGCGCGCGTGTCGATCATCTGGTAAGTTATGGTTCGCGGTGAAACCGGGCGGGTGATGCCGGTGGCCGGATCAGTGGTAATTTCGGGGCCGTTGGCGATCAAAAAACTAAAGGTGGGCGCGCTGCCGTTCGAGGCGGGCGTAACCCGCACAGGCAGATAGCCCTGGATGGGATGCAGCCGGAAGGCCGTCTCGTAGCGATGGTGCCGCGTGCTCCAGGTGAATACGCGCACCTGGTCAAAGTCGAAGGGCAGCCCGGCCTTGGGCGGCTCGAGCACGGTCACGTACTGCGGAACATCATGGTTGGGCGTCGCGGCCTCGGGATCATGAACCTTGTTGAACATGTAGGCCCCCACATACCGCTGGCCCTCGGCATAAGTGGCAATCTCGTCGGGAACATCCACATCCATGCGGCTGGATAGCATCCATCCGGTGCGGCCCTGATCGTCGCGCACCAGCCACCAGTCCTCCATGATGGGTCCGGCATCGGGCTGGCCGGAGAGGTGCTCCGCGCCAGGGGCAGCCGATTTTGCCGCCGATTTGGAACCGGAGCGTTGGCCAGGAGTTTTTGTCCCCTGACCCGGCTGTGGCGTCATCGCGCTCTGAGCCTGTCCATTACCGGGCACAACCTTCGCGATTGAGGCGCGCGCCAGTAGCTGCACCTTCGATTTTTCCCCAAGAAGATAGAAGCGCTGCTCCTCACGGCCGGGCGTCAGATGCAGGTAGATCTCGTCGCGCACTACGCCGCTGGCCACCACCGGGTCCTGCCGGTGTTGAACACCTAGCTGATCAAAGGCCTGGAAGGTCTTGTTGTCAATCACCGCCCGCTCTTCAATCCAGCCGATTTCGTTCTTTTCTGTCTTCACCCGGAGAAAGCGGCGGTTCTGTTCAAGCACTTCCAATCGCTGGCCGTTGGTCACCTCGGCCACGCGGTTGGAGACAGCGGCCACCCGGTCATGCAGGGAAGCCTGCCGCGCGGAGACGTATACCGTATCGTGATGAATGTGGCGGAAGCGGCTGCATCCCAGAGATAACACCAGAAAACACGCGAGAAGCAGCGAAACGGCGGGAGCCTTCAAGCACCGCGCGCGTGTGACGAATGGGATGGAAGATTGCGTGAGCACAGCCTGTGGCTATCCATTAGAGGATAGCACTTTATCTCAGGCTCCGGGCCGGAGCGCAGCTCGCGCCGTCTGAATCAAACCCGGCAGCACCGCGCCAAACTCGCCTTTTCCCGGCTCGCCAAAGGCAAAATAAATTTGGCGATAATATTTGTACAAGCTTTCATAGACTTTCTGCGCCGCTGGCTCCGGTTCGTAGACCTTGTGCGGCGGGCAGATTTTGTCCTGCGCCTCGCCAATGGTCTTGAACGCTCCCGCGGCCAGAAATGCAAAGACAGCCGAGCCGATTCCCGTCACCTTGCTCGCCGGCACCAGCACCGGCCTGCCCAAAACATTCGCGTAGACCTGGTTGAGCACCGCGTTGCTCTGAGGAATGCCGCCGCCGTTGATCACCCGCAGCGTGGGCGCGCCGTATTCGCTCATCCGGTCGAGAATCACGCGGGTATGAAACGCCGTCCCCTCGATGGCCGCGAAGAGCTCGTCCTGAGCGGTGTGTTGCAGGTTCCATCCCAGCGTGATTCCTCCCAGATTCGGATTGACCAGCACCGTGCGGTCGCCGTTGTCCCAGGTCATGCGCAGCAGCCCGGTCTGCCCGGCGCGATACGCCTCCAGTCCCTTGCTCAGTTCGGCAACGGTAGTATTGGCGCGGCCCGCGATGGCGCTGAAGATGTCTCCCGTGGCCGAGAGTCCGGCCTCGACGCCCGTATAGTCCGGGTGCACGCTGCCCGGGACCACGCCGCAAACGCCGGGAATCAACCGCGCCGCTTTCACATACGCGATGATGCATGTGGAGGTGCCCACCACGTTCACCACGTCGCCCTCTTTCGCACCCGCTCCGATGGCGTCCCAGTGCGCGTCGAAGGCTCCCACGGGAATGGGAATGCCCGCGCGAAGCCCAAGTATTTCCGCCCACTGCGGCGCCAGCTTCCCGGCAATCTTGTCCGAGGTCGCGTACTCTCCCTCCATCTTCGCTCTGACGCCGGCCAGCAGCGGGTCTACACTCACTAAAAACTTTTCCGGAGGCAGCCCGCCCAGGGCGGCGTTCCACATCCACTTGTGTCCCATCGCGCAAATGCTTCGCTTCACCTTTGCCGGGCTGGTTATTCCGCACAGCGTGGCGGCCACCATGTCGCAATGCTCGAAGGCGCTCGAAAAATTCTTGCGCTTATCCGGATTATGGCGCAGCCAATGAAGCAGTTTCGCCCACCCCCACTCCGACGAGTAGACGCCCCCGCACCACTGAATGGCTTCCAGTTTCTCGCGGTGCGCCGCCTCCGTGATTTCCGCGGCTTCTTTTTTTGCGCGATGATCGCACCACAGGTAGTAGTCGTCCAGCGGCGTCATATCGGCGGCCACGGGAATCACGCTCGATCCCGTCGTGTCCAGCGCAATAGCCTCCACTTTATCGCCGCTGATTTTTGCTTCCTTCAGCGCCCGCCGCGTGGCGGCGGCCAGCGCCTTCATATGGTCGCTGTGCGATTGCGTGGCATAATCCGGGTCCTCGCGCTTGCGGTGCAGAGGATACTCGGCTGTAGCCGAAGCAATCAGCCCGCGCTCGCTGTTCACCAGCGAAATGCGCACGCTCAACGTGCCAAAATCAACCCCAGCGACAATGCTCATCGTTCTCTTCCGTTTCTGCCGCGGCGCCCGCCGTCAGCTTTATTCAAAATTCATCTTCAAGAATTCACAGCAGGTCCGAAACCCATCCCAGCTGAATCGGATTCATACCGTCTTCGCTTGCCCGTAATAGGCATGGCTGCCGTGTTTGCGCAGAAAATGCTTGTCGTGCAACATCTGCGGCAGCGGCCCTGTTTCGCCGTTGATCGACAGCGTGTGACAAGCCATACGAGCCACATATTCCAGCAACGCCGCGTTGTGCGCTGCCTCCGCCGCGCTCGCTCCCCAGCAGAATGGACCGTGCCCAGCCACCAGCACCGCCGGAATCGCATCGGGGTCAATCTCCGTAAACCGCCGGCAGATCGCCGTCCCTGTTTCCCGCTCGTATTCGCCCGCAATCGCCGCCTCGCTCAACCGCCTGGTAACGGGCACCGGCCCATGGAAATAATCAGCATGAGTGGTCCCCAGGCAGGGAATCTCCATCTCTGCCTGCGCCCACGCGGTGGCGTACTCCGAGTGCGTATGCGCCACGCCTCCTATATTCGCGAAGTGCTTGTACAGCTCAAGATGCGTGGCCAGGTCCGAAGATGGGCGCAGCTCTCCCTCCACGATCTTGCCGTTGAGATCGGTGACCACCATCTTCTCTGCCGTCATTTCTTCATAGGCCACGCCGCTGGGTTTGATGGCCACCAGACCCCGGCCGCGGTCGATTCCGCTCACATTGCCAAATGTGTAGAGCACTAGCCTCTGGCGAACCAGCTCCAGATTCGCCTCCAGCACTTCTTCACGCAGTTCTTCCAACAGCATATTCGCGGTCCCTTCCGGTCAGATGAAGCGATCCTCTACTTGAATATCACATCCTATTCCCGGTTCGCTATCCGTGGCCGGCGCACAGGCTGCTCTCAAGTTAATGCCCCGCGACGATAGCGATAGAGGTAGCCGCGGAAGTCGAAGTGATCTGCGAGTCCAACTGGCCGGTAGTGGAGGCGTCAAAGGTGTAGGCGTCGAAGTAGGGGCTGCCGGACGAACCCACTTCAAAGACGTAGGAGCCGGTCGAGTCCAAAGCCATGCCAGCCGGTTGAGCGCCAGCCGCGACGGTGCTGCCCGTCGTCAGCGTATAACCCGACGAACTGCTCCCAGAAACCGCGAATCCAGTGATGTTACCCACCCCGTTGGCGACATAAACATAACTGGGGGTAGTGACGGGAAGGATGAAGGTGGGCGCCAGCCCGCCGCTGGCGATGGGAGAGCCGGTGGCTTGGGTGAGTGTGCATGATGTGCCACTGCATCCGGCGAGCGAACTATAGTTGAAAGCGCGCAGCCCGCCAGTTGTGCCGCCGGAGCCAGCCAGGACTTCGCCGATATAGAACAGGCGAGGGGAACTGCTGGGATCTACGGCCACCGAAAGTGCCGAACCTCCGGTATTTGCCACTGGAATATGGATATACGAGCCTCCGCTGCTCGGCAAGGGGTTGCTGCTGCTAAATGGAACCACTATTGTGCCGCCAGTTTCAAGGGCGACGAATATATAGCTGTTATCCGGCGATATGACCATTTGACCCTGCGGCAAGGAGGCGCCTGTGATCGAAAATGATGCCGTAGCCACAGTGGTGCCGGTGTTCGTGCCGTTAGAGGAATTGATGGGGACGGCATTCAGTGTCACCTCGCCGCCGCTAAGGTTAGGGACGGCTTCCACCAGCCACGAATCGGTAGAGTCAATCTGGATGGCATAGGCCGGATCAGAAGTGACCTTCACACCAGTCCCCAACGCGCCGCTCGTAATAGGGTACGCATATACGCCGTCACTTGAACTCACGCACAGGAATTTACCGTTGGGAGCCATGGCAACAGCGTAGGCTATGCCGTTCACGGTGACGGAACTGCCTGAGATGGAGTTCAGCGTTTTAGAGCTAATGTAGTAGCCGGCAATCGAACTGCTGCTGCTGACGCTGCTGTTCAGAATATAAAAGTTTCCACTGCTGCTAGCCGTGCTGCTGCAAGTGCCTGTGCCCACCTCAACGCAAACCGTGGCGGTCTCCGAAACACTGCCTAAAGCGCCGGTGACCGTAATCTGATACGCTCCGGTGGTCGTCGAGGACGAAGTGGTTGCGGTCAGCGTGGAGTTTTGCGCCGTCGCACTGCTGCTGAAGGTAAGCGAACTCGAAGAAAGGCTGCACGTCGTGGGACTGGAAGCGCCCGTTGGCGCGGTCACCGCGCAGGTAAGCGTAACCGTCCCGGTAAATGAACTCGCTGGCGTCACGGTAATGGTCGAAGTGCCGGTCGCGCCAGCGCTCACGGTGATGTTGGCGGGGTTGCTGGAAAGGGTGAAACTGGAGCCGCCGCCCGGCGCCTGCCAGAAATCTCCGCAACCCGCCAGTAGCAGCGCCGCCGCCAATAATCCTGCCCAACGTCCAATCTTCATCGCCGCTCCTTATGAGCCATCTTCCGGCTGCGCCATCCACAAGAACCAGATTACAGGCTACACCTGCATCCGCAGCCCAACATTATTCTAGACGCAATCCAGCGCAACTTCGCTTGCCGCGGCCGTCCCCCATCCCTTCAACTCAGCCGGATGCCGTGCCCTCAACTGATAGATTTATAAAAAGGAAGCCCCCATGTTCCACACCACTGAAGATCTCCGCATCCAATGGACCAAAGTCGTTCTACCCCCGGTCTTTCTTGAAGAAGAACGCCCCATCTCGGAAGCCGCCTCGGACACCATATTCAACGCCCGCAACGAAATCTCCGACCTCCTCAACGGCAGCGACTCGCGCCTGCTCACTCTCGTCGGTCCCTGCTCCATTCACGACCCAAAAGCAGCCCGCGAATACGCCGCACTGCTCAAATCCGCCATCGAAGAGTTCTCCGCCGACCTGCGCATTGTCATGCGCGTCTACTTCGAGAAGCCCCGCACCACCATCGGATGGAAGGGCCTCATCAACGACCCCCATCTCGATCAGTCCTTCAAGATCAACGACGGCCTGCGCCTGGCCCGCCATCTGCTCCTCGACCTCGCCGAGATGGGCGTGCCCACAGGAACCGAATTCCTCGACATGATCTCCCCGCAGTATCTTGCCGGGCTGGTCGCCTGGGGAGCCATCGGCGCGCGCACCACCGAGAGCCAGGTCCACCGCCAACTGGTCAGTGGCATCTCCTGCCCGGTCGGCTTCAAAAACGGCACCTCCGGCAACGTGCAGATCGCCATCGACGCCATCCTCTCCGCCGCCCACTCACACGCCTTCCTCGGCCTCACCAAAACCGGCCAATCGGCCATCCTCATCACCAAGGGAAATCCCGACACTCACATCATCCTGCGCGGAGGCCGCGGCACGGTCAACTACACGGCAGAGAGCGTCGCCGAAACCGCGGCGCAGATGGAAAAAGCCGGCCTCCCTCCGCGCATCATGATCGACTTCTCCCATGCCAATTGCGGCAAGGACTATCGCCGCCAGACCATCGTCTGCCATGATGTCGCGCAGCAGATTGCCGGCCATCGCGGCAAGCGCGGCGACAAACGCATTCTAGGCGTGATGATCGAGAGCAATCTCGTCGCCGGCGCGCAGCAGCTCATTCCCGGCCAGCCCCTGGTCTACGGCCAAAGCATCACTGACCCTTGCCTCGACTGGGCAGATACACACACCCTGCTCGCCGAGCTAGCCACCGCCGTCCGCGCCCGCCGCGCACTCTGAGCCTGCGCGGCGAATCGTGCCAGCGCGGTAAATCGAAGGAGAAGCAGCATGAAAGTTCTGTTCATCGGAGGCACCGGAAACATCAGCTCCGCCGTCACCGAACTGGCCGCGGGGCAGGGATTTGATTTGACCCTGCTCAGGCGTGGTCAACGCGAGGCCGTTCTGCCGGCGAATGTCCGCACCATCAAGGCTGACATCGCCGACGAGGCAGCCGTCGCCCAGGCCCTCGGCAATCAATCCTTCGATGCGGTCGTCGATTGGATTGCCTTCACCACAGCCGACATTGACCGCGACATCCGCCTCTTTCGCGGACGCACTTATCAATTCATCTTCATCAGTTCGGCCAGCGCCTATCAGAAGCCGGTCGGCCACTATCTCATTACCGAATCAACCCCGCTCGCCAATCCCTTCTGGCAGTATTCGCGCGACAAAATCGCCTGTGAAGAGCGCTTGATGAAGGCTTATCGCGAAGAGGGTTTTCCCATCACCATCGTCCGCCCCTCACACACCTACGGCGATACGCAGATTGCGCTCGCGGTCAATAGTTGGCAGAAGTCCTGGACAGCGGTGGACCGCATGCGCCGCGGCAAAAAGATCATCGTGCCCGGCGATGGTTCCTCGCTCTGGGTCGTCACTCACAACACCGACTTTGCTCAGGGATTTGTCGGCTTGCTCGGCCATCCTCAGGCCATCGGCCACGCCTTCCACATCACCAGCAACGAGGCCATGACCTGGGACCAGTACTCTCGCATCACCGCGCAGGCCGCCGGTGTCGAAGCCCAGCTCGTTCACATCCCGTCTGACTTTATCAGCGCCTGCATTCCCGATGAAGTCGGCGGACTCACCGGCGACAAAGCCTCGAGCGTTGTCTTCGATAACAGCAAAATCAAGCGCTTTGTTCCCGGCTACTGCGCCAAGGTGCCCTTCGCTGAAGGCATTCAGCGCACCATCGCCTGGTTCGATGCCGATCCTCGCCGCAAGCTGATCGATGACAACGCCAACGCCGCCTGGGACAAACTCATCGCCGCCTATGAGAGCGGCCTCGAGACAGCCCTGCGCAGCTTCCGGATATAAGGAGCTTCCGCAAGGACCACAGGGCTTCAGCACCCAGAAAGACTCGATCGGGCGGTATGCCGGGGATTTATCCATGGCATAAAGCCAGCGTTGCGCCTCTATCCAAGATAATGTTATTCCTTTACCTGACTATCGCACCATTTCAACCCAAGCCGCTATGATGGCATCAGCACAAAACCGGCGGCGCAACCAAAAATTATGCCTTCCACCATCTTTATCTCGGCAGGCGAGGCCAGCGGCGAACACTACGGCGCGCTCGTAATCGCCGCGCTCAAAAAACAACTTGCCGCCTCCGGACAAACTGAACAAGCGGCAAGTTTCTTCGGCATGGGCGGCGAGCGCATGGCCGCCGCGGGCCTCGATTGTGTCGTCCGCTCGGAAGAGATGGCCGTTATGGGGCTCACCGAGGTCGTCCACCACCTGCCGCGCATCTGGCGCGAATTCCGCAAGCTCAAAAAATCCATCCGTGCGCGCCGTCCCAGTGTCACCATCCTCATCGACTTCCCCGAAATCCACTTCCGCCTGGCCAAAGAGCTGCACCGGCTGGGCATTCCAGTCCTCTACTTCGTCAGCCCGCAGTTGTGGGCCTGGAAGAAGCACCGCATCAAGCTGGTCCGCAAGTACATCGACCGCATGTTGGTCATCTTCCCCTTCGAGGAGCCGTTCTACCGGGAGCAGGGCGTTCATGCCGAGTTTGTCGGCCATCCGCTGGCGGAGCTGCCGCCGCCCACCGTCACCCGCGCGCAATTCGCCGCCGAAAACAGCCTCGACCCCGCCAAGACCTGGATCGGACTGCTCCCCGGAAGCCGTCCCCGCGAGATTCGCGACCTTCTGCCGACGATCTTGCAGGCGGCACGGGGGCTAGCGGGTGACTTCGAATTCATCATCCCCCTTGCGCCGACCCTGAACGCCCGGCAGCGCGCCGAGGTGCGGCAGCTGGTTGAAACACACGGCTCCGGCCTCTCCGTTCACCTTGTCAACGACGCCTGCGCCACGCTCTTGCACGCCCGCGCCTCTATTGTCGCCAGCGGCACGGCCACCGTCGAAGCGGCGCTCGCCGGCAATCCCTTTGTCGTCGTCTACCGGGTCTCGCCGCTCACCTACGCCATCGCCAAACGAGTGGTCAAGGTGCCCTACGTGGCCATGGTCAACCTGATTGCCGGCAAACGGCTTGTACCGGAATTGCTCCAGAGCGATTTCACGGCGGAAAATATCGTCCGCGCGCTTAAGCCTCTGCTCCCCAACGGCCCGCCGCGCCAATCCATGATGGAGGAGTTGGCGCGCATTCGCGGCCTGTTGAGCACACGTCCAGCAGGCGGCTCTGGACAGGCCGGCGGCTCTGGCGAAACCGGCGGCGCTATCGCGCGCGTAGCCGCCGTGGCGCTGGAACTAATGAAGATTGAATCTCTCTGATGGCTCCGTTCTGCGTGTAGGATTCGGACTTCATCCGGCACAGAATCCGCCTACTTTTTTCCCGCTTTAAGACGCATATAATCGTGAATACTCGATCTGGAATCCGCCCCGCAAACTCCTGTCTTCCGGCTACAGCCCGCAACGCAAGCTGCCGATAAAATGCGCATGAGACTGCTGCGTTTCCTCCTTCGTGTCACACTCTTCACGGCATTGAACCTCGCCGTCGCAGCCGCATTGGCTGCGCCGCTCGATCCCTCTTCGACGGCACGGGCTACGACCTGGCCACCGGACTGGGCTCGGTTGATGTTGCCAATCTCATCAGGTACTGGAACACGGTGATCTTCTCCGCCATCATTACCCCGCTCAGCGTCAGCCCTGCCAGCCTTGTCCACGGCAATGCAACCTCCGTCAGCGGCATGGTGGCTCGCACTTCAGGTTTCGGCACACCACCCCAACTCACCGCTGTATATGGCGACGACAACGCCCACGCCGCCAGCGGACCCCTCCCGCTAGTGAAAACGGCCAGCCCGAGGGCTGGCCGTTGTTGTTGTTGAATGCTTTCGGTTGCTGATTAGTTGTGGCTTTTGCGGGGCTTGCCCCAGGAAAGAACCTCCAGATCAACCTCGGCAAGCCCGGGCTTGATCATGCCAATCTTCTGGGCGGCGCCATACGACAGATCGAGGATGCGCCCGCTGTAAAGATAGCCGCGATCGGTGATGCGTACAACCACCGAGCGCTTGTTTTTGCGATTCACCACCCGCACCACCGTGCCGAAAGGCAGGGTTGGATGACAGGCGGTCATCGCGTACATATCATAGCGTTCTCCACTGGCCGTCTTACGGCCGTTGAACACGCCGCCATACCAGGAGGCGACGCCGTGGAGCGCGTGGTTTGTTGTGGGTTCTGCCGGTTTTTCCGGCGCAAGCATGACAGGTGTCGTACTCGCGATCGGAGCCACTGGAGGCGCGGTTACCACCGGCCGGGAAAGCCGGGCATCCGCCTCTACCGTTCGTGGGGAAAATGCCAGTATTCCCGCCACCAGCAGAACAGAGGAAATTCCCGCCGCCACCCAGATCCGTAGCGACATTTTCGCGTTCGATTTGCTTGAATTTCTTCTTTTCGCCATCTGCCCATTTTACCAATTCGACACTATTTAATCTGCATGTTATCTAAATGCCAACGAGGAAATCTGACCAAAATGACACCGTTTTTAGGGCTTTTCCCATATAAGTTCTTGTCTCCCTATCACTTAGAAATTGTATAAAAACAGTACATTTTTTGCGTTTTTTTGCCCCAAATCTCCGATTTCGCTCCCTTCAACTCCCCATCCCCAGATGCAGCCCCTTTGCGACTCGGATGTGCCCTGGATGCGGCCTGGAACCTCATTTTGACTTCAAAGGGGGGTCCGGTGTCGCCAAAAGCTCCCCGGCCTTCTCCGTTGCAGCCCTGGCGGCTACATTTTTCCGGCTGCCGGAGCTGCCTGAACGAGTGTATTTTTGTTTTCAGGAGGCACTTCCCATAATCCGCCTCGGTTTTAGATTCCGATTGGCCGTCTGTTTCGCCCTTTGTTCCCCATTCGTCGCGTTTGCCCAGCAGCCCGCTGATTCCTGCTAAGCCGCCTTTCTGATGCTCCCAAATATCGCTGGGGTGGCGCGAGTTTCAGGACAGTAAAATCATCACAATAGCTAGGTGCCCCACCCTTGCGGCGCTCTTGTTTTTGTCGCATCGGGGCCACCGACGACAGGTCTTCGTCGTTGGGGTGATTTAAGGGAGGGATAGCACAACTCTCCATTCCCCGAGCCGAAGGCCGCTGGCTGGACAGCCTGCCTGAGCGAAGTCGAAGGGGCTTGTCCCCGCAGATGACCATGGCGCGCAAGCGCCGTCTGCCTGGACGGCCAGTCCTTTGCAGATTATTTCTCTCTTTCTGCTAGCGTGAAATTGCAGGGCCTGTGAACAGGCCCTTGTATCTCCAATAAATCGCAGGGGGAAATCATGAAATTCAGCGCCGCAGGAATGGAGCTACTGAAGAAGTTGGAGGGCTTTCGCAATCGCGCTTATCGGGATGTGGCCGGTATTCCAACCATCGGGTACGGCCACCGTTTGCTGCACTCCGACTCCTTCCCTAACGGAATCGACGAGCCGCAGGCCGCCAATCTACTGGCCTGCGATGTACGCGACGCCGAACAGGCCGTTCAGCGCCTGGTGAAGGTCCCGCTGACCCAGGGCCAGTTCGATGCGCTGGTGGACTTCACCTTCAACCTGGGCGCCGGAAAGCTGGCCTCGTCCTCCCTCCTCAAGTCTCTCAATGCTGGCCGCTACGACCATGCTGCCGAGCAGTTGCTGCGCTGGGACCATGCCGGCGGGCAGGAAATTGCCGCACTCAAGGCCCGCCGCCAGGCCGAGGCCGGGCTTTGGCGCGGCACCGCGGCCGATCAACAGGCTGCGTAGTTCTACTCAACTCACAATCCTGCCCTGTCAATCTCCGTCACTTCAAGCCGCTCGCCGGGTTTCAGGTAGCCCTTGCGGCGAAACCAATCTTCCATAGCCGGCTGAAGGCGGGTGAGAGGCACGCGCGTCCCCGCTTCCAGCACTCCGTCAGCCACAGGCAGGGTGTCGTCGAAGACCGGATCGTTGGTGAAGTTGCGCATGGCAAAGTTGTCGATCCAGCCAATCGGGCACGCATGCCGCAGGCCGCTCACATCCATGCGCTGAATCGAAAACCTGCGCGCAAACATGCTTCCAATGTAACGGATGCGGGCTCGCGTACGTGAACCTATGTTAGACTTTGTGCGAAGATGCTCGTGGAAATTCAAATGAGGTGAATCGCATGAGCCTGGCGCGGCGCGCCTGTCTGGCGCTCGTTGTTTGCTTGCCGATCCTTTCCTGGACGCAACAGAATCCCGCTGCGGCGACAGCCACGGGACAACCCGTAGCAGCGTCGCCTGCCGTGCCGCAATCTTCGCCGGCCGCGCCCGCGCCCAAGGTTGCGGAAGGCCGCATCCACCTCGATGTAGTGGTGACCGATCCGTCCGGTAAGCCAGTCTCCGGCCTTGAACTCAAGGATTTCACGCTGCTGGACAACAACCAGCCCGCCAGGATTCTCTCCTTTCGCCCCTTCGACCAAACCGCGCATAAGGCCCGCCCTCCGGTCGAAGTGATTCTGGTCATCGATACCGTGAACGAGACGCATCAGCAAGTCGCCTTTGCGCGCCAGGAGATCCAGAAGTTTTTGCGCCAGAACGACGGTCATCTCGCCCAGCCGGTCTCGCTCTTCGCGTTGACCAACGATGGTGTGGATGCTCAGCGCTTGCCTTCCGTGGATGGCAACGCTCTGGCCACGAGGGCCGATAAGTTCGACGATAGGTTGCGCACCATTGGCCGGGCAGGAGGCGCGTGGGGCGCAATCGAGCGATTCCAGCTTTCGGTTAAATCCATGTTGGACATTGCCAATGCGGAAGCCAGGAAGCCGGGCAAAAAGTTGGTGATCTGGACCGGCTCTGGCTGGCCGCTGCTCGACACCCCGCGCATTCAAACTACTTATGATGGTCAGCAGCAAAGCTTCGATGTGATTGTTCAGCTTTCCACCAGGCTGCGCGAGGCGCGCATCTCCGCATATAGCGTCTCCGCTGGAACGCCTGGATTGGGCACGTTTCTCTATAAAGATTTCCTGAAGGGGGTGCCGGAGGCCGGGAAAACAAGTGTCTCCAATCTTGGCTTTAAGGTCCTTGCCGTCCAGAGCGGCGGAACTGTCTTCGGCCCGGATAACGACATGACAGCCCAGATCAACCGTTGTGTCCAGGACGCCCAGGCTTTCTATACCTTGTCCTTCGATCCGCCGCCTGCGGCTCACGCCAACGAGTATCGCGACCTGAAGGTACTCGTCGGCCAGTCGGGACTGACGGCTCGCACCAATACCGGCTATTACAACCAGCCGTAACGCTGCGTCCTCTCGGGCCGTGTTTGACAGCACCCTCGCCGCTGCCTAGAATTAAAGAGGAAAGTCTCACGCTTTTTCTGGACTAAATGCCAGAATAATCAATGGTTTAGATGGTTTCATACGCGTCCAGGAAGCCCTCATCGGCAGGCCGGGACAGAGAGCGGGGAAGATGCCTGTTGCGCGCGTCAGTCCGCGGGAACAGTTGGTGCTTACGGCCATCATCGAGCTGTACATCGCCACCGGCGAACCGGTATCCTCGCAGGCTGTCGCTCGTCATTTCTCCCATCAGGAGGGCTTGAGCGCGGCCACCATTCGCAATGTGATGGCCACGCTGGGCGAGTCGGGTCTGCTGGAGCAACCGCACACCTCTGCCGGCCGCGTGCCCACCGCCGCCGCCTTTCGCTATTACGTCGAGCAGATTACTCAGCCCGGCCGCATGGCCGCCGCAGCGCAGTCGGCGAGCATAAATGCGGCGCAGCCCGGCTCTTCGCCCCTGAACGAACTCCTCCGCGAGCAGATCGAGGAGAGCTTCAGCGGCGTCACCAGCAGCAACGACTACCTGGAGCGCACCTCCCACGTGCTAGCGCTCTTGTCCAGCGGACTGGGCGTGGCGCTGGCCAGCTCCACAGCGGGACAGGTGCTGGAGCACATTCACTTTTCGCGGCTCTCCACCGGCCGTGTGCTGGCCGTGCTGGTCACCCAGGCCGGCGCCGTGCAAGACCGCGTATTGGCGCTGGATCGCGATTTGAGCCACGTCGAGCTGGAGACCGCCGCGCGCTATCTGAACGAGAACTTTCGCGGCTGGCTTATCGAGCGCATTCGCGCCGAGGTAGCCCGGCGCATCGAGTTGGAGCAGGCCGCCTACCGCCAGATGCTGGCCTCAATCGAGGAGCTTTGCCGAAAGGGCGCGCTGGCCGGCGATGAAACCGGACCTGCCATTTTTGTCGATGGAATGGCCAACCTGATCGCCGCCGAGGTTGACCGCGAACGCCTGCGCCAGATGCTTCTGGCCCTGGAGGCCAAGCAGCGCCTCGTCGAGCTGCTCACCGCCTACGTGGACGGTCGTCAACAGGGAGTGCGCGTGGTGGTAGGCCTTGGCCAAGGACTGGATCAAGCCTCCCTCGCTATGCAGGACCTCGTCCTCATCGGCGCTCCGGCCCGTCTGGGCGACTCCAACCTGGGCACCGTCGCCGTCATCGCCCCCACCCGCATCCAATATCAGGAGATGATTCAGGCAGTGCGTTACATCGCCCGGCTCTCCGAACGGCTGCTGGAAGTTCCCGCCGATTAAAGGACGGGAGCGCGAATAACCCCGGAACGGAACCGGCATTACTTTTAACAATCAGAAGATAACACCACGCTTGCCGCGTAAATTATCATGGAGACAATGGCAAAAGTTTTTCGGAGTATGCATAAAACCATGCCGGAACAGGATACTGAGTTGACCTTGTCGGATGAGGCCGCTGCCGCGGCTGCAGCGCAGGCCGGCGACTCCGCGACCGATATGCGCGCGCAGGAATTGAGCCCGGCGTCGGGCGCTCAGCCGGGTCAAGTCGAGGGAAAGGTCGCGGGCCAGGTCGCGAGTGAAGCCCCTCCTGTCTCCCGCGCGGAGTATGACCAGCTCAAAGCCGAGCGCGACCAGCTGCTCGACCGGCTGGCCCGCCTTCAGGCCGAGTTCGAGAACTCCCGCAAGCGGGCCGAGCGAAATCGCATTGCGGACCGCGACTATGCCGTCGCCAGCGTCGTAGAGAAGTTTCTTCCGGTGCTGGATCATTTCGAGCTGGCGCTCAATTCGGCCGGCACGATTGAACAACTGCGTTCCGGCGTCGAGTTGATTGTGAAGCAGATGGAGGATGTTCTGCGCCAGTTGCAGGTGACCGCAATTCCCGCCGAGGGGGCAAAGTTCGACCCGCGCCAACATGAGGCGCTGGGCACCGTCGAGCGCCTCGACCTGCCCGACCAGCACGTCGCAGAGGAAGTTCGCCGCGGTTATAAGCTGCGCGATAAGCTCCTGCGCCCGGCGCTGGTGCGCGTGGCATCCAACCCCAAACAGACAAGCGAGTAATTTAAATAATCGTGAGCAAAGCAGACTATTACGAAGTATTGGGCGTCTCGCGCGACGCCAGCGATCAGGAATTAAAGAGCGCCTACCGCAAGATGGCGCGCGAGCATCATCCCGATCTCCACCCCGGCGACCATGCCGCCGAGGAGCGCTTCAAGCAGGCCAGCGAGGCCTACCAGGTCCTGAGTGACGCCGACAAGCGCGCCGCCTACGACCGCTTCGGTCACGCCGGCGTAAACTCGGCGGGCCAGGGATTCGGCGGTCCATTCGGCGGCGGTGTCGACATCGGCGATCTTTTCGGCGACCTCTTCGGCGAGATGTTTTCCATGGGTGGTCAGCACCGCCCTAACCGCCAGCAGCGCGGCGACGACCTGCGCTTCGATCTGACCGTGGACTTCGAGGCAGCCATCTTCGGCTACGAGACCGATGTCAAGATTCGCCGCCTCGAGGCCTGCGACGCCTGCCACGGCAGCGGCAGCGCCTCCGGCCGCGGACCCGCCACATGCAGCCAATGCAATGGACGCGGTCAGGTCCGCTTCCAGCAGGGCTTCTTCTCCGTGGCCCGCACATGCCCGGCCTGCGGCGGCGCCGGCCAGCTCATCAACGACCCCTGCTCCGCCTGCCGCGGCGAAACCCGCGTCACCAAAGAACTCAAGCTCCACGTCAAGATTCCGCCCGGCGTCGAGACCGGAACCCGCATCCGCTACGCCGGCGAAGGCGATGCCGGACGCGCCGGCGCGCCCAAGGGTGACCTCTACGTCGTCCTCTCCATCCGCTCCCATGAATACTTCCAGCGTGACGGCCACAACCTGCGCTGCGTCCTTCCCATCAGCTTTCCCCAGGCCGCCCTCGGCGCAGAAATCGAAATCCCCGCGATCGGCGGCAACGTCACCCTCAAAATTCCCGAGGGCACGCCCAGCGGCAAGGAGCTGCGCGTCCGCGGCAAAGGCGTCCCCTTCCTCAACGAGAAGGGCGCGGGCGACCTCATCATCAAGGTCATGGTCGAGATTCCCAAGAAGCTCTCACGCGCCCAGCGTGAACTCGTCAACCAACTGGCCGCGTCCCTCGCCGTCGAAAACAAGCCCGCCCCCGCCAGCCTCCTCGAAAAAATGAAGGATTTATTCAACTAGAAGCGATTAGTCCTCGGCCTTTTCACGGTACGCAAGCAGATCTTCTTCCGTAACATCCTTCGGCGGCACAAGTTTGTAGTGCTTCTCTGAATAGACACCAACGCCATCTGAATTTTGCGCAAACTCAAACATGGCGATGACATCCTTTGCCATAAACTGTGCAGCGATCGGACGGCAGATCAAAGTTGGATAACGATTCGCACACACCGCGAAATCCTGCTCGATCTGAACGATTCCAAGTTTGTCGGTTCCGCCTTTTGCCTGAACGGGAATTACATAATGAGCGCCTTTCTTATCCAACCCGACATATATCTCATCTGTTTCGACCTGTCCCATCTGAGGAACTGTCGTTCGAAGGTGATTCTGTAGTGAATAGCAAGTCAACCCTGTAAATACATCGATGAGACGGTTATAGCGCACTTTCGCAAGCAAGGCCTGTTCGTCCGCAAAAGCGTACTTCGCGACGATCCCGGGAGTTGAGTCTGGCACTTTGGTTAAGGTCATCATAGGGTTTGGTGCGAGAGGCTTGTTCTCGACCAGCGCAAACTTATATTTCCCCTTGCCCGTTGGACGGATGATCCAGCATTCACCACTCTTCGCAGTTCCTTGAATGCTCTCCGGTAACGCCGCCCTGTAGCGAAAGCTGTAAACAATGTCTCCAAGATTGAGAGGAAGCACAATTTTCAGAACTTGCGCGAAGATTTCAAACTCGGCCCGCGCGAATTCCACCTCACGCATTCCCTTTCTGTATTTGCTTTTGAAGATGCTGGCCATCAAGGCTGCATACCGGTTTTCCTTGTCAGTACTCTTCTGTTCAGCCATCTCTCACTTTCCTTTCTTTCCCGCTCCAGGCCACCGTAACAAGACGACTTCCTCTCTGAGTTGCTCCCCGGTGGCAGTCGCCAGGCGTGTGCGAAATAAGTCAATTCCCGTAATTTCGTATCCAAGAGACTCGGCTATACCAGCAAGCAATTGTCCCGTGCGAATCATTACCCGGAGGTACGATGCCTGATCACCGACAACATAGGCGAGTTGAGCGCCAGGTCTTAAAACCGTTCGCAGGTCGGCCAAATGCCGATGCATACCGCCAAAATAAAGCGTCGTCAGCCTGCTGTACAGCCGTTCAAAGCCAGATGTCTTATGTAGCTCGATGCGGCGATCTTCTATCGCTTCCGCGATCCTCTGTATCTCACCATGCCCTTTAACCAGCAGGTGGTCGGTGTCTGACTTATAGACGCTGCGGGTGTTGGATCGAACCAGATCATGCTTTACCAGGCGCAGATCGGCCTTGCTTGTTGTGAATCCAAGCAGCACTGATTCGAGCCGCGTTGTACGCGTGTAATCTTTCTCGTTGGGATACGGAGGCGAGGTAATCACTGCGTCCACGGAGTTCAGAGCAAGCACGGCGGAAGTGTTTCGAGAATCCGCACGGTGCACTGTTGCTTGGCCGAAATTGCCATCAGGGAGGTTTGCCATGTCGTGCGCCATGGCGGTGACGCGCCTAAGCCAGGCAGCGATCACTGCGGCATCTTTCTTCGGCTTTCCAACGCCGACCTCCGGTCCAAAATGCAGGTTACTAATGTCTGAAACAATAGCCTTCGCCAGAGCCAATCTCTCGTGAGCCGCAAATCTGTCGTCAGAGTGTTCTTCAAGAGCCTCCAGCAGCACCAAGGTCTTGTGCAGAGGAAGCGGGCTTATGGAGTTGGCCAAAATCAGCTTCGCGGCTTCTACTGGCAGCTTTTTAAGCTCAGGAACTCCGCGATCTCCGGGGAAGAGCGGTAGATCGTCAAAATCAGGTATTCCGCCTTTGACTAAAATCTCCTCTGCTGTATCAGCAACTTTTTCGGCATGCTTCAACAGAGCGCCGGGATTCGGTCTCCAGTCAATCTTCGTATTTGTGGCAAACCACGGCATCGGATTGACTTCAAGTCCAACCGAATTGATGCCCAGTCTCTTGCATTCGACGAGCGTTGTTCCTGTGCCGCAGAATGGATCTAAAACGCAACTGCCTTCGGATATTCCAAAACGTTGCAGATAATCTCGAACCAGATGCGGGGGATAAGATAATACGAATCTATACCAATCGTGAATTGCACGATCTTCTACCTTTACCCGATTATTCTCCGGGACGACCTCGCGCACCGTGATCGGCTTCTGCAAATGGCCCGAAAAGGTTGCTTGAATAGCCTCGGCGCTGTTCATCACCACATCTCTCCGTCACACGATTATACGGTTTGTTGCCCAATTGTGTACGAATGAAGTTCTGAGAAGACAGGCCGTTGGAAAACCCTTCGTTCAACTCTCCCACGGATTAATAACCTGCATACCAACAGCTATAAACGGCGCGGTATCTCTCGTCGCAACAGCAAATCCGTGCACGGCGGCGATAGCGGCGATCTGACAGTCGGCCACGGAGATGGAATAGCCCTTCGCGGCCGCGCGACTTCCTAAAAGAGCGAAAGCAATCGCCGCTTCCCGGTCGAAGGAAAGAAAGCGGCCCGCAAAGAGCTTCGTTAGCAACGTTTGCATGGCCACTTCCATGCCACGCCTTCGCTTGCCCACTGGGAGAAGCGTGATGCCGATCAGGATTTCCGCAAGATTTGTTGCGGTGAGGTACAGCGTCTCCGGGACTTGAGAGTCCAGCCATCGAATCACAGCCGAATCGGCGAGCGCCTTCAACGGTTCCGAGATAACATTGGTGTCGAGTACGATCATTCAAATTTTGCTGCTTCGATTGGCCTGCGATCGCGCTTGTAGTTGAGTTCGATGCCGCCATAGCGGCGCCCAAAGGCGGCCAACTCCGATCCGATCCTGATTCGTGTCCTGGGCAAGACGGCTTCTTCCAGAATCACCCGAATCTCAGCCTCGGTGCTCCGTGCATTACGCGCCGCGCGCAACTTGAGCGCGCGATGGACCGCTTCGGGCAGATTGCGAACGGTGACGGCAGACATAAGATTGACTCCTCCCAACTATGCTATCAATGATAGCATATCGCTATCACTACAGAAAACCCCTGCCACTCAATCCCAAACAGCACTTCACGCTAAAATAGATCCAGCCTCGCTCACGCGAAAGTGGCGGAATTGGCAGACGCACCAGACTTAGGATCTGGCGGAGCAATCCATGGGGGTTCGAGTCCCCCCTTTCGCACCACCACCCCCACCCGGCCAACCACCCCTCGGCCCGCCCCACCCCGCCGGAGTAATCTGGAGAAACCATGAGTCCATCCGCGCAGCCACAAATGAATCTCGTCCAGAGCCCCGAATACCGCGAGTCTTACGCCAACAGCGTCCAGATCCGCGCCAGCGTCTGGGACTTCCAACTGGTCTTCGGCCTGGCTTCTCCCGAGGCCCCCGACCAGATCACCATCCGCAACCACAGCGCGATTTTCCTCAGCCCACAGCAGGCCAAGGCCCTGTGGAATATGCTGGGTCAGAATCTTGCCCAGTACGAGCAGGCCTTTGGCGCGCTCAACCTCGAACCGCACGGCCACAGCTTCCCGCAAGGGCCCGTCAACTGACCGCTGTGCGATGGAGAAGCCTCATTCCGCCACGGCTCGCCGTGCCCCTCCCCGCCAGGTTGATCTATCCGGGCATCTTCGCCGCGCTCTGCTTGAGCCACCTCACCTTGCTCCGCCTTCCTTATTACTGGGATGAGGCCGGCTACTACATCCCCGCGGCCTGGGACTTCTTCCGCACCGGCTCCCTGATTCCCCTCACCGCTCCGAGCAACGCTCATCCGCCCCTGCCCAGCATTTATCTCGCGCTCTGCTGGAAGCTCTTCGGCTTTCACCCCATCGTCACGCGCCTGGCCGTACTCGTCGCCGCTTCGCTCGGCCTGACGGCTGTCAGCCGTCTCGCCCTGCGCTTGACCGGCGTGCCTGCCATCGCCCTTTGGACCGTCGCCCTCACCGCCCTTTACCCCATCTGGTTTGCCCAAAGCACGCTGGCCCACGCCGACATCTTCGCCGCCGCCTGCACTCTGTGGGGTTTGGTCTACATCCTGCCCGCCCGCAATCTGCAGACGACCCGCAAGCCCTGGGTCGCCGCGCTCTTCTTTGCTCTCGCCGCGCTCTCCAAAGAAACAGCCATCGCTATCCCGCTCACCCTTGCCGTTGTCAATCTGCTAGAAAGCCTCCGCGCCTCCGGAAGCTCCCGCACTCGGCTCTTGCGCGAGGCCGCATGGCTCTTGAGCTGCGTACTCCCGCTGGCCGCCTGGTACGCCTTCCATTACTTCAAGACCGGCTTCCTCTTCGGCAATCCTGAGTTTCTGCGCTACAACGCCCAGGCCAACCTCTCCCTCGCGCGCTTCCTTGCCGCGCTCGAGCACCGTGTCCTGCATCTCACCGCGCACATGAACCTCTTTGTGCCCGTCGGCTTAGCCATCGCCGCCCTGCTGCTAGAACCACGACCCGGAAACACCACAAATGCCCCGTGCCCCATCCTTTCGCGTTTTTTGCGAAAGGGTGGGAAACCTCAATCCTCAACCGGCCCCGAATCCGGCAGCCAACCCCGCCCCGGCCTCGCCCCCTCCGCCCTGCGCCGCATTTTTCTTTTGCTCCTGGTCAATGCCCTGCTCTTCAGTGTTCTGGGCGGCGCGCTGCTCACTCGCTACCTGCTGCCCATGTATCCGTTGATTCTGCTCGTCGCCGTCACCACCTTCTATCGCCGCGTTCCTTATTGGCAGGCGCTCGCTGCCTTCTCCGCAGCGGCCTTCATCATCAGCATCTTCATCAATCCCCCCTACGGCTTTGCTCCGGAAGACAACCTTGCCTATGCACGCGTCATCCGCCTTCACCAGGCCGGCATCCGGCAACTCGACGCCCGCTACCCCGGCGCTACCGTCCTCTCCGCATGGCCTCTCGCCGACGAGCTCTCCCGCCCCGAGCTTGGCTATCTCAGCCAGCCCTACGCCGTCTATCTTGTCCCCGACTTCACCGCCGCCAGCCTCGCCCCCGCCGCTGAGGAGCCGGAAAAATTCTCCGCCGCCCTGGTCTTCTCCACCAAGTTCGATCCGCATTCATCGTTTTTCACTCTGGGTGCAGCCAGCCGCGCGGCCGACGAACGCTACTTCGGCCTCCATCACGACCTGCCGCCGGAAGCAATCGCCCGCCAGCTCCACGGCGACCTCGTCTGGCAGAAGCAGGACCACGGCCAGTGGATCGCCCTCATCCGTTTCAATCGCCAACTCGACGCGCGGCTGGAGGGAGAATTGTCAGCGTATGAAATCGGGGCGCCTTGATCCGCTTCAATCGCCCGCTTTCCTCAGCAGCGCCAGCAGCCCTGTCACTTCCACGCCGCGTTCCGTCCGCAGGAATCCCTCTTCCAGCCGGCCAACAACCAGCCCCGCCTTCGCTGCAACCTCGCGCACGTGATCGGGATGATGCGTGTAGCGCCCGGAATCGGAGAGATGAAATGGATATTTCTCCCCGCGCTCCGTCGTAAATGCGAACCATCCGCCCGGCTTGAGCCGCCTGGCCACAAGCACCGCCACCCGCTCGAGATCGCCGAAATAAACCAGGCAGTCGCAGGCCACAATCAGATCGAACTGGCCTTCCGTTTGGTCGAGCCACTCGGTGATCTCGGCAATCTCCAGTTGATCGTAGACGCCGCGTTCCTGCGCAACCTCAATCATCTCCGGAGAGAGATCGATCCCCACCAGGCACGCCGCGCGTTCCTTCAAGCCCACGCCCGACAGCCCCGTTCCGCAGCCGATATCGAGAATCTCAAGGCCCTTGGCATCGCCCATCTCAGCTCCAATCAGCTCCTGCAGCCGCTCCGGAGCCTGGTAGCTCAGGTTGTCGCGCATCTTGGCGTCATAGTGCGAGGAGAAGTCGTTGAAGATTTGCAGAATGCATTCGTTCGAGGCGCGCGGCGGCGGCGCTTCGTCTCTCAACGCTGTCAGAATAAGGCGAATCGAAGCGTCTTCGGGCCGGGCTTCGAGATAATGCGCAAACGCATCCCGCGCCTCATTGCGCCGTCCGACGGCCTGTGCCGCAAAGCCCAGAGCATGCCACGCGTTTGAATTCTCCGGCGTCAGCTCCTTCACGCGTTTCAGGCAATGAAATGTGCTCTCGGTATAGCCGTTTCCGCGGAGTTTGTCAGCCAGGTTGGTCAACTCATCGGCAGTGAGTCCACGGGGCCGGGCTCGCGCGCCATCGCCCCAGACCAGCAGGCCCGCCTCAATTGCATCTTGAATCCAGCCATCGATCTCGCCGGCCCGGCCCTCGGGCATCAGCGGCCCGGCCAATGCGCGAATATCTTCCACGCTCCGGCTGCCATCGCACAATTCGGCAATCAACGCGCCCATCGCGTTCAGTTCGTGCACACAGTCGCGGACGGAATCATACGCCAGATAGCCGCTCTCGACCGGCGACAGCCCTACGTCGGGGTTAAGGACGGGATTCGACCTGGGCGCGCAACCGGTCATTCTTTCCAGGCCCGCTGCTACTTGTACTTGTTGCTGTTTGCGTTGGCGTCGAGCTTGGTCGCGCCGCTGCTGTTCTTGATCGTATTGTTGCTATGCTTGATCGCAGCGTCGTTCTTGAGGGCGCTGTTATTCTTGAGCGCGCCGCTGTTGCTCTTGATGGCGCTGTTGTTGTTCTTGATCACCGCGTCGTTCTTGATGCCGCTGTTGTTCTTGAGTGACTGATTGCTCTGGGCTGGCGCGCCGCCTTTTGTCCATGTCTCGTTTTCCCGGCCTTTTTGCATGACCATCGACTTCGTGCCCGTGTTCGCTTTTTGGCCTGCCTCGGTTTTCGGGAAATGGGCCTTATCCTCGGCCGCCAGGGATGCCGATGTCAGCAGCGGAGCCGCCGCAACGCCTGCCAGCAGTATTCCCAGAAATTTACGCCGATCGGGATCAACGTGCTCCAGCGCCGCATCCAGCGAAGAGGCCAATTCTTTATCGCTCATAAACACCTCTCACGAGATTTGATAAACAGCAGATTGCCTGAAAGCATAGCACAAATAGGCCGCAGCGCGGCTTGCCCAATGATCTAAACACTGGAACTTTTCCCCTCGCGCTGCGTAACCTCCTCAGTCTCTCTGCGCAACCGTCAAACGCGAAAGGATCCGCCATGTCCCTACTCAGCAGCCTCGACCGGCTCTCCGCGGCCTCGCCGCGCTCCTGGGCCCGCCTTGCCGGCCTCTTCTATCTCATCAACACCGTCACCTCGATCAGTTCATTCTCCGGCAAACTGAGCGGCTCGATCCTGACTTGGAGCAACTGGATCGCATCCGGTTCCTATGTGACCGTCGTCCTGCTGCTGTACGTCCTGTTTCGGCCGGTGAGCAGACGCCTATCGGCGATTGCGGCGGCATTCGGCCTCCTGGGATGTGCCGACGAGGCGCTGTGGAAGTACCATTGGTTTCCCCTGCACGTGCACAGTCTGGTCTTCTTCGGCTTCTATTGCGGATTGCTGGCGCTTCTCATCCTGCGCTCCAGCTTCATGCCGCATCTGCTAGGGTGGCTGCTCGCGCTGGCCAGCGGCGGCTGGCTCACTTTTCTTTCGCCTCGGCTCGCCAGCGTTTGCTCTCCTTACAACTACATTGCCGGCGGCATCGGCGAGATCCCCCTCATGCTCTGGCTGCTGATAATGGGTGTACGCGAACGGCGCTAGCGCGAGCGGTCTCTTCGGCTACTGGTCTATTCCCTATTCCCTAGTCCCTACTCCCTGTTCTTTGTTCCCTATTGTCTATCCCAAATCCCTCCCGTCTGCTACACTCGCTGCAACTTAAATCATGCTTTTCAAAGCTCACAGCGCGGCTGTCTACGGAATCGACGCCAACCTCATCGATGTCGAGGTGGACTATAGCGGCGCCATGATGGAAAAAGATGTCTTCCATACCGTCGGCCTGCCCGACGCCGCCGTGCGCGAGAGCCGCGACCGCGTCCGCTCCGCCATCAAGAACTCCGGCTACCTGATTCCGCCCTCGTTCATCACCATCAACCTCGCTCCAGCCGACCTCAAGAAAGAAGGCTCGGGCTTCGATCTGCCCATCGCCGTCGGCATCCTCGGCGCTTATGGCGCGCTGAAAGCCACTGACCTGAGCCAGTTTCTTCTGGTGGGCGAACTCGGCCTCGACGGCAGCGTGCGCGCCGTGCCCGGTATGTTGCCGGTGGCCATCCTGGCGCGGGAAAAGAATATCCCTAACCTCATCCTGCCCGCCGCCAACGCCGCCGAAGCCGCCGTGGTCGAGGGCGTCAACGTCTATCCCGCGTCCTCTTTATTGGATGTGCTGGAGTTGCTCAATACCATGGTCGTCGGAGTCATTCAGCGCGAGCCTTACCGCGTCTCCACCGAGACTCTGCTCAGCGAGCTTCAGCACTTCACCGTGGACTTCAAAGATGTGCGCGGCCAGCAGTCAGCCAAGCGCGCCCTCGAAATTGCCGCCGCCGGAAGCCACAACATTCTCATGATCGGCCCGCCCGGCTCCGGCAAAACCATGCTGGCCAAGCGCCTGCCCTCCATCCTCGCCCCGCTCACCTTTGATGAAGCGCTGGAAACCACCAAGATTCACTCCGTAGCCGGCGTGCTCGACGCCGCTCAGGGCCTTGTCACCCAGCGCCCCTTCCGCTCGCCCCACCACACCATCTCCGACGCCGGACTCATCGGCGGCGGCATCATCCCCCGGCCTGGCGAGGTCTCGCTCGCCCACAACGGCCTGCTCTTTCTCGACGAGCTGCCGGAGTTTCCCCGCAACGTTCTCGAGGTCCTGCGCCAGCCCCTCGAAGACCACACCGTCACCATCGCCCGCGCCTCCATGTCGCTCAGCTTCCCCGCGCGCTTTATGCTGGCCGCGGCCATGAACCCCTGCCCCTGCGGCTTCTTCAACGACAAATCCCGCGAGTGCATGTGCACCCCGCCCATGATTCAGCGCTACGTGGCCAAGATCTCCGGACCGCTTCTCGACCGCATCGACATTCATATCGAGGTTCCGGCAGTCAAATATAAAGAACTGCGCGGCTCGGCGGCCATCGAGGGCTCGGCCGAGATTCGCGCCCGCGTGCTCGCAGCCCGCGAACGCCAGCGCCAGCGCTTCCGCAAATTCGGCGAGAAAATCTACTCCAACGCGCAGATGACCACCCGCCAGATTCGCGCCTATTGCGAGCTGGGCGCAGACGCCGAGCATCTCCTCGAGCGCGCCATGCAGCAGCAGGGACTCACCGCCCGCGCCCACGACCGCATCCTCAAGGTCGCCCGCACCATCGCCGACCTCGAAGGCGTCGAGAACCTGACCGTAGCACACCTCGCCGAAGCCATTCAATATAGGACGCTGGACCGCAGCTACTGGGCCTGACAGAGATCAGGAACCGGGCACCCGCCTAGAATGATCCTGCGGCAATCGCGCAGACCCACTGATTTCTGGTGATATTGATGATCGCGGTGTCGGTGTCCTTTGACGGACAGGGGTGGCTCGCATCCGGATCAATAAAGTTCACGTCATCGCCCGTCTTCCAGCCTCTGCCAGACACATTCTGCTGGGTGATGAAATAATTCTGCCCCTTCGGCGGTGCGTGCGGATTGAGGGTGATATGGTACCCCGCCGGCAGCCAGGCAGTTTCGGGAATATAGCCGGAGATGCTGTTGATCTTCCCCGAACCGCTTGCCGCGATTGAGACTCCGGTCAGCAGCAGGATGGCAACAGACAGCCAGGCAATCTTCTTCATGGAATTCTCCTTTCCCGGACACGCGCCATCCTACGCTCGCTTGACTCCGGGAAACAATCGCATTTCAGCGTCCACGGCAGGTATCCCTCGCGAAAGCTAATCAGCAAGCCGCCTAGCATCAAACCGGGGGTTACCAGTCAGGTTCCCAGAATGTGGAACAGAACGAGACAAATCTCCTGTTTTAGAACATTTAGCTGCTGAAGCGGAGAGTTACCACGCGTGGAATTTAACCTCTATCTAATTGATTTAAATAGAATTACCCCTAAAATAGCACCCGTTTCTTCCGCCCCCACCCCAAGCCGCCAACGCCCCCTGAAAAAACTGTTGACCTCCAAGCCGTCTCGGTATACATTCATGATTGCTATCCATCATAGGGCGGATTAGAGAGGTTGTCAGTGCGCCCATCTGTCGTTTTCTGCATCATATTGAGCTGAGGCTCATCCCTTGATGTACCCGGTGTGCGGTTTTGATCACTGCCGGAACGGGAATGCGGAATGGATAGTTCCCAAGGCTGATATCTGTATCACTGATACGGCATAATGCCTGTACCAAAATCTGCGAAAGTGCGTCAGGATTCTTAACTGTACGCACAACTCGTGCGTCTAAAACCTTGGGAGTAAGAATAGGAGATGTCCACACTGATGGTATCCCCTCCTGCACCGATGGCGTCTGTACTGTGCCGTTCGGAGCAACTTTTTTTGAAGGAGAATTTCGTCATGCGTTCTGATTTGGTTTTTGGAGCTCTTTCTCATGTCTCCAATCGCTACCAGCTGTGTCAGCTGGCGAGCAAAGCAACCCGCAAGCTGCACAAGCCCAACACTCGGTTGCAGGACACCACCAATGAAGTCCTGGACCGCTTTCAGCACTCCAACCCCGGCTCCGTGGCGCACATCGAGGCCTCCGCGCAGCAGCCGGTCGAAACTCGTCGTGCTGCCTGATCTCGCCCCGAAGGGTATAGTTAAGTCAGGCAGCGGTTTCTGGCGGTCTGCCGGTTAAGGCACTACGTTTCCCGGTCGTTGATGCTCCACTTCATTTCAGGAGAGCCTACAAACATGGCGCTGGCCGGCTGCCAGCATTAAAATCGCGCCGGTTCTTTCTCCGGAGCGCTACCCCCTTCCGGTTTCTCCCACTCACATCCTCCCATATCGCAGGTGAACATGACCATTGCAGAACTCAAAGAAAAAAACATCACGGAACTGACCCGCATCGCCCGCACCCTGGAGATCCCGGGAACCAGCGGCCTGCGCAAGCAGGACCTGATCTTCAAAATCCTCCAGGCGCAAAGCGAAAAGGAAGGCCACATCTTTGCCGAGGGCGTGCTGGAGATACTGCCCGACGGCTATGGCTTCCTACGCTCGCCGGATTACAACTATCTGCCCGGTCCCGACGACATCTACGTCTCCCCCTCGCAGATTCGCAAGTTCGATCTCAAAACCGGCGACTCCATCAGCGGCAACGTCCGTCCGCCCCACGAGGGAGAAAAATATTTCGCCCTGGTCAAGATCGAGGCCATCAACTTCGAGTCGCCCGAGGAGACGCGCAACAAGATTCTCTTCGACAACCTCACCCCGCTCTATCCCCAGGAACGCATCAAGCTGGAGACAATCAAGGAGGCCATCAGCGGCCGGGTCATGGACCTGCTCACTCCCGTCGGCAAAGGCCAGCGCGGCCTCATCGTCGCCCCGCCACGCACCGGCAAGACCATGCTCCTGCAGGCGCTGGCCAACTCCATCTCCACCAACCACCCCGAAGTCGTGCTCATCGTCCTGCTCATCGACGAGCGCCCCGAGGAAGTCACCGACATGCAGCGCTCGGTCAAGGGCGAAGTCATCAGCTCCACCTTCGACGAGCCCGCCGCCCGCCACGTGCAAGTCGCCGAGATGGTCATCGAAAAGGCCAAGCGCCTCGTCGAGCACAAGCGCGACGTCGTCATTCTGCTCGACTCCATCACCCGCCTCGCCCGCGCCTACAACACCATCGTGCCCCCCTCCGGCAAAGTCCTCTCCGGCGGCGTGGACTCCAACGCCCTGCAGCGCCCCAAGCGATTCTTCGGCGCCGCCAGAAACATCGAGGAAGGCGGCTCGCTCACCATCATCTCCACCGCCCTCATCGATACCGGCTCGCGCATGGACGAGGTCATCTTCGAGGAGTTCAAGGGCACCGGCAACATGGAAATCATTCTC
Source organism: Occallatibacter sp. (assembly GCA_052145195.1). Classification (GTDB taxonomy): domain Bacteria; phylum Acidobacteriota; class Terriglobia; order Terriglobales; family Acidobacteriaceae; genus Telmatobacter. Next base: position 116,029 of record JBKQPC010000028.1, read on the forward strand.
GACCGCAAGCTCGTCGACAAGCGCGTCTTCCCGGCCATCGACATCCAGCGCTCCGGAACCCGCAAGGAGGAGCTGCTCATCCCCAAGGAAGATCTCTCCCGCATCTGGATTCTCCGCAAGGTCCTCAACCCGCTCTCCCCCGTCGAGGCCATGGAGCTGCTCATCTCGCGCCTCGAAAAAGTCCGCAACAACGCCGAGTTCCTCGCCAACATGAATCAGCTATAAGCTTTTTTGCAAGCCGCTGATCGGCCAACACCGCTGGGTGCCCCACCTTCGGCATGTTCCTTGTGCCTAAGGTGGGATATATACAACTACAGTTCTTTATTGTTTTTACAGATTTACACCGCGCCCTTTCAAAGCATTGCGGGGAACGACTCTTCCCCAATTTTCCATTCGCTGTTAAAATAAGAATGTCGTGGGGCTGTAGCTCAGCTGGGAGAGCGCCTCGTTCGCAACGAGGAGGCCAGCGGTTCGATCCCGCTCAGCTCCACCAATCCCTCCGTTGCGTTCTCGCCCCCATTCCCGAATCTCGCATCCGCGCCTTCCGCTATCCTGTCTTAGAGGAACCCCTTGCCGGCTTCAGAGAACGATTCGATCAACCCGCAAATGAACGCGCAACCCCCCGCGCCTTCCGCGCCGCCACTCATTGCGCCCGTCTGGCACACCATCCTGTTGGTCGCCGCCATTATCGCGATCTCCATTCACGGCGCCTCGCGCTTGTCGGCCATCCATGGCCCGCTCGACCGGCTTGCCACCTATGGCCTGACGGCTATGACGGAAGCCGCCATGCTCGCCTGGGTCGTCCTTGGCCTGCGCCTGAAAAAAATTCCATTACGCTCGCTGCTCGGCTCTTGTCCCGTCAGCATCCACTCCATCGCAATGGACCTCGGCTTCGCGCTCCTCTTCTGGATCGCCTCCATGATGGTGCTCGGCTCAGTGAGCGTTGCCTGGTCGGGCGTCGAGACCGCGCTCGCGCATTGGCCGCCGGCCACTCACGCCTCCGGACAAATTCCCCTCTCTCCCGATCCATCGCGGCTCCAGGCGGTGCGCGAGTTGGCTCGCCTCGCGCCTGTGAACGGAATCGAGGTTGCCGCCTGGTCCATGCTCTGCATGCTGGCCGGTTTTGTCGAGGAGATCGTCTTTCGCGGCTACCTGCAACGCCAATTCATCGCATGGGCGCGCGGTCGCGTGGCCACGGGAGTCCTCGCCTCCGCCGTGATCTTCGGCGCGGCGCATGGCTATCAGGGCGCGCGCAGCATGGTCTTGCTCTCCGTCTTCGGCGTGCTCTTCAGCCTGCTGGCTCTCGATCGCCGCAGCCTGCGTCCGGGCATCTTCGCGCATGCAGGTCACGATTTTGTAGCCGGTTTGACCCTCGCTTGGCTCCGCTCCAGACATTTTCTCTGAACCCAAGCCGCAAATTCCAGTTTCCCGCTAAAAAAATAGTTGTCTATTTTTCCACCGCCATGTCGTTTTTTTCTTGACAGTCGTGCTTTTAGATTCTATACATTCATCAACTGCAAAATTCATTTGCAGCTCGATGCAAAATCATCGAAAGGGAGAATAACAACAATGGCAACCAAGAAAGCAGCGAAAAAGCCCGCGAAGAAGGCCGCAAAGAAGACCGCAAAAAAGAAGTAGCGGCACCTCCAACCAAAGGCAACACATCAGGGGAGCGCATCCAGCGTTCCCCTGATGTGTTTTTAGGCACTGATTTATTTTCGGGATAGGATTACACTGGTCCACGTAATTCGCAGGAGGACTCCATGACACGCCGCCGCTGGATTGCCGAGCATTGGGATGAAGCCACCGCCACTCTGGTGGGCGAGCAAGCCGAGCACATGACCCGCGTCCTGCGCGCGCAGCCTGGCATGGAGGCCGACGTGGTGGCCGGCGGCCACGTCTTTCATGCCCAGGTGGCCGCCGTCGCTCGCGACGAAGTCCGCTTCAACCTCATCGCCGAGCTGGAGGCCGATCCCGCACTACCCGTTACTTTAGTGATGGCCGTCTACAAGTTCGATCACATGGAGTGGGCTATCGAAAAAGCTACTGAACTGGGAGTAGCCGCCATCGCCCCCGTCCTTGCCCGGCGAACGGAGAAGCATCTCGCCGCTGCCGCCGCCAAGCGCGCCGAGCGCTGGAGGCGCATCGCCCATGAGGCTGCGCAGCAATCGCGGCGCATCGATGTGCCCATCATCTTCGAGCCGGCCCCTCTCGCCACTCGCGTGCGTGCCGCCTCCGAGTCCGTGCGCTCCGCTTCCGGCTCTGCGTTTATCGTCCTCGCCGAGCAGGAGCGCACCACCACCCTCCGACATGCGCTGGAAGAAGCCATAGCCGCCGCAGGATCTGAAATGCCCGCGCTGGAGCTTGCCATCGGTCCCGAGGGAGGATGGGCTCCATCGGAAGAGGCGCTCTTCGACGCCAACGGATGGCGCGCCGCATCCCTCGGCCCCCGCATCTTGAGAGCCGAGACCGCCGCCATCGCCGCCCTGGCCGTAGTCGCCTCCTACCTGGAGTGATTATTGAATTCTTTCCGCAGACTAAGCTGCGTCACCTCACGCCTTCACGCTACCCGGTCTAAGCGCCGCTCTCAAACTGAACCCTGCCAGCACAAGCGCGGTAACCCAGTGCATCATCGGTCTTGGATCGAAGACGTTGCCGATCAGCACGCCCGCTGCAAAGGCCGCCATCGCCCACGACAGGCTACCCGCAAAACTGATCCACGCCAGCGGCCGATCCCCGGGACGCTCCACGCGCAACAGGTTGACAGCCGCAACCAGCAACGTCAGCAGCGTGGCGCAGATCGACCACAGCATGGTCATGGGTTCATTCCTGTACAGATGAAACGATCCCCACCCGTGCAGCAATCCGCCGAGGATAAGAATCCCTGCAAAAATGCGATCAATGATCTTCATGCCATCTCCCTCCGTTAATCTCTTCCAGAGTGTACCGCCTCACAAATGCGCCGGGTGCCCCAGGTCCCTCGCATTGGGGGACCTGGGAATCCACGAACTCCATGGCGCGCAAGCGCCGGCTGGCCGCACCGCAGGTGCCGCACATCATAGATGCGCATACCGCAGCAGCACTCCAGCCAGTCCCCCACCCAGCAGTGGCCCCACAATCGGAACATACGCATAGCTCCAGTTCGATCCGCCTTTGCCGGGAATCGGCGCGAGCCAGTGAATCAGCCGCGGTCCCAAATCGCGCGCCGGATTGATGGCGTAACCCGTGGTCCCGCCCAACGAGAGGCCGATGCCCCACACCAGGCTGGCCACCAGCCACGGCCCCATTCCCGCCACCATCCCATTCGGCGCCACTCCGCGTGAGCCGAGCGCAAAAGCCACCACCACCAACACCGCTGTGCCCAGTACCTCGCTCAAAATATTAAACAGAGGGTTGCGCACCGCCGCGTTGGTGCAGAAGACGCCCAGCTTGGCCGCCGGATCAGGCGTCAGCTTCCAATGCGGTCCGTAGTGCAGCGCCATCAGCGCCGCTCCGCCCATCGCTCCCAGCAACTGCGCTGACCACAGCCACGCCAACTGAGAATAATCCCCGCTGACAACAGCGACGGCAAGTGTGATGGCCGGATTGATGTTGGCGCCGGAGCTGCCGAAGGCCTGCGCCACCAGCACTCCGCACAGCACCGCCAAAGCCCACCCCGTGGTAATCACCATCCACCCCGCGTCGGTAGCATAAGACTTGCGCAGCTTCACCCCCGCGCTCACGCCGTTGCCCAGAAGAATCAACATCAGCGTCCCCAAAAACTCGCCCATCCAAACTGAATGCATCCTGTCTCTCCAAATTTAGCTGAACCAAGCATTCTCATGCGCGGAACGAAAGTTATGCTAACAGAAAGGGCGCGGCCGAAGCCGCGCCCTTGTGGAACCTGACGTGAAATGCCGGGGTCCCCAGCGCACGATTTTCGTGCGCTGGGGTGGAATGCCGAAGTTACTGCTTAGGTTGCGCTGCCCGACCCAACGGCACGTCGCCGGTCTCCGGCGCCGGAGTCTCAGTCTTCTTCTTGTCCGACAGCCGGGTCTTGTCGCCCGTGGTGGTGGACGTCTTTTTCTTCTTCTTGGACGTATCGCCGGCCAGGCCTAGCGGGCCGGCCTGCGTCTGGCGGTCGGCAACCTCGGCGGCATCCGGCGCTGCGGGAGCAAGTGCGTCCGGCTTCGGTCCCAAGCCCTTAGGCTCCTTGGACTGCTTGGCCTCCCGCGCGCGCTCGCTGAAGCGGGTCTTCTTCGTCGGCGCGGCCGGTTCCAGCGGATTCACCGGCTCAATTCCGGAACTCGCCGTTTGCGTCGGCCCTGCGCCCGCGTCTATCGTTGTGCTCTGCGGCGCGCTGGGAAGGGTCTTGGTCGGCGCTTGGCCCAGGCGTATCTTTTCCTTCTTCCCAGGCTTCATCGAAGCCTGCTCGGCTTCTGCGCCCTTCTTGCCCTTCTTCGCCGGTGTTGCCGCCGCTGGAGCTGGCTCGGCTCCCGCCACGCTCGAGGCTTCCGGCTTCGCCTTCTGACGGAAGCCATGTGTGCTCTCGCGGAACCTCGTCCGCTCTATCTTCTTTTTCTTCTTCGGCGCCGGCGGTACATACGCGCTGAACACCGGCTTGGTTTGCTTGGCGCTGGCGCCGGTATCCGTAAACCCCGGCTTGATGTCAATGAACGCCTGCTCCCGCATCGTCGTCAAATAGGCGCGCATCGCCGGCTCCATTCGCGCCATGAAGAAGTTCTCCTCCACCTGGTCCTCGACATCCTTAAATGCCGGAATGCCCCCGGCTACGTGATCCAACACCTTCAGTATCACGAAGCCCTGACGTGTGCGAATCGGTTCGGTAAACTGTCCCGCCTTCAGCGCAAAGGTCTTGTCCTCCAGCACCTTGGCCAGCATTCCGCGCTTGAATTGCCCCAGATCGCCGCCCGAGGCTGCCGTGGGCCCGTCGCTGAAGTTGCGCGCTAGTTGGCTGAAGTCGCCGCCCGCGTGCAGCTTGGCCTCGATATCGTTGGCCTTGGCCTGCGCCGCCGCCAGCAACGCCGGATCATCCGCCTGCACTCCGCCCGCTACCGTCGCCGTCGCGGATGGCGTTCCCGTGCTCACCAGAATCTCCGCCAGGCTCACGCTCTCCTGCTGCGCGTACTCCTGCTTGTGCTGCTCAAAGTAGCGCTGCGCCTCGCCGGGAGTAAACTGAACCCGCTTGCCCACCTCCTGCCGCATCACCAGTTGCGTGACGATCCCGTTGCGGATGTTGGCCTTGAAATCCTCAAACGAGACGCCCTGCTCCCGCGCCGCCTTCTCCAGCTCTTCCATGCTCTCCAGGTTATTTTGCTTGCGGATATCGTTCAGCTTGTTGATCAGCTCGGTTTCCCCGGTGATGCCCAGCTCCTTGCCCTTGGAGAGCCACAGCTGCTGGTCGATCAGGTTGCGCAGCAAATCCTGGTGCGCCGCCGAAATCTCCTGCATCGAGGCCCCGCGCTGCCGCGCCTCATTATCCAGCTCCTTCATCGCCCGCTCGTAGTCGGAACTGGTGATGACCTGGTCGTTGACGCGCGCCACCATCTCCTCCACCGTGACGCCGCCGTAGGGGCTAGCGGGCGCAGCCGCATGGGTTTGCGCCAATAACGTGCTTGCAAACAGCATGGCGCCAATCGCCAATGCCGCCAAATTACGAATGAGTCGAAGTTTCATAAGCTCAGGACACCACAGGGCATCATCAATCGTTCCCTCTTGCATAGACGCCATTGTAAATCCCTGGGCAGCAGCAATGCCATCTTCCCCTACTTTCCAGCCATTTCCCCCTTTTTCAGCAGGTTCTCCCCCCATCCGCCGCCTTCCCTGCCCAAAACCCGGCCCCCAAGCCCGTACCCCCCTCCTATTTGTCATCCTGAGCGCACGCCGCTCCTCCCGTAGGGAGGAATGGATAATAGCCCAGGGTGAAACCCTGGGAATGCATCCACCGTTTTTAGAAAATCAACCCACGCGACGAAGTCGCGATCAAACCACAGACCCCTAATTAGCGAACAACACTGGTGGTATTGAATCGATGAACATGACGTCGTATGTCAGGACGGATCCCATGCAAATTCCGAGGTGCAAATGATCAGTGATCCGTGAAGCGTTCCCGTGTGTTACTCGGCGACTGGAGAAATGTAACCCAAATTTAGCAACCGAAACTCCATCGCGCGCTTGCTTACCTTGTATTTGATCGATAACGATTGGATCGCGTCCTCAGGCTCGGATCCGTCGGAAATGAATCGCATAATATCCTTACGGATGAAGTGGCTGGGCATAAGCAAAGACGCAGCGAACTGGTTCGCGTCAATCTCGAGACCATCCTTCGCTTCCGAAGAGAGCGTATCCCGATAGTTAACGCTGAAGTCTTCGTCGACATGAAGTTTCGTTCCCTTGTGTAGGAGGAAATGGCCGATCTCGTGCGCGATTGTAAACCGCTGTCTATTTTCGTGCTGAGCGTCGTTTACTGCGATAACTGTGGATTTGCCATCGCGAATCAGGGCACCCGAGACATCAGATCTTCCAGGGGAGTACCTGATTTCGATATCGAGGGCCTTTGCGAGCTGTTCTAAGGGAATTGGCACACGACTTATCCCATTACTCTCAAGTAGTTGTCTTGCTTTTTCCTCGACTTTTGACATGTGTGGTTGCTCCTTGGGGCAATTTCAAATTCATGGTTTTCAGCCAATCCGCGTCACTTACGCTCAGATTTGTTGGCGGCTTAGCCATGCTTAGTGTGGCTGGTGAGGGTAGGAGGTCCTTGACGTCAACGTTGAGTAATTTTGCAATCAGGTACAAAGAGTGGAGTTGTAGGGGCTGACGCCCCTTCTCAATGTTGGTAATCGAGGTGCGGGTGAGGCCCAATCCCTCTGCCAATGCTTCCTGGGAAATTCGGCGCTTTTTGCGGGCCTCGGCGAGCATAGCGCCAAAAGTCGAATAAAACATCTTCTCAAAATCTTCTGAGCGCATAAAGAAAATATAGTATTTATTTTAATACCTGTCAATAGAGCAAACGTGTTTATGCGGCTCACGTAGTTACTAAGATGGTGCAAACGTTTGCCATACTGACATAGTGATTTTGCACAGTTGACATCGGCTTTGATTTGTGCGGTAATGAGATTCGGCGGAATTACCGCTTTAGGAGTTTTTCCATGAACCCAGAATCTGATGTGGTTTCTCTGGGTGAGGAGCAATTACCGAACTTCCCCACCTGTAACTCCAACATCGAAACCCCGAACAATACTCCGAATAGTGTGGAAGAAATCGACTTGAAAGAGTCGATAGTCGTCGAAGTAGATTTTGTAAATGGGAGGCCTGTTCAGGAAGAGGTAGTTAAACGAATTGAAATTGACGTGGAAGGCAATAGGTACCAGTGGCATAAGGAAACGATCACAGCATTGGAGATCGCGACACTTGGCGGCTGGTCCTTGGCCGAGGGAGTTCTGCACATCGACGCAGATAACAATGAGAGGACGTTGAAGCACGATGAGGAGGTTCGCATCGAAATCGGCGTCAGCTTCGCGAAAAAGGTGCGTTTTAAACGGGGGTGAGCCCATGAATGATCGAATTGACAAGGAAATTGCGCTGATGCGCACTCACTATCTAGATATCGATTACTTGGAGTCTGGGTATTGGGTGCGTATTCCCCGGTTTCGATTGCCGGATGGTTGGGGGAAGGACGAATGCCCGCTCGTGTTTCAGTTCCCGCAAACCGAATACCCTCAGATTCCGTTCTATGGGTTCTACGTGCCATCTGGTCTGAGGTTCAGGAATGGCCTTCCCAAGAACTTTACAGATCCCGCAGGAGCAAATCCACCTTTCTCCGGCGTATGGGCATTCTTTTCCGGAAATCCAGAACCTTGGAGTCCTTTACCAGAACTCGAGAGCGGGAGCAATGTACTGTCGTGGCTTCATAGCATTTATGCACGCTTCTTAGAGGGCGTTGGTGATGATTGATCTGGTAATTGCGCAATCCGATTGGACAGATTTGTGTATGCACTTGCTCCCGCGAATGCAGTCGGTTGAGGAGGCCGCATTTTTATTCGCATTAGCCTCAAATGAGCAACCCTCACGTTTGGTGTGCCAGGAAATCTGGCTGCTGAGCGGGAATGATTATGAGTATCAGTCTGCGTACCATATCGAGCTTTCGGATTCAGTGCGCTCACGTGTTATTAAACATGCGCACGATACGCAGAATGCAATTGTAGAGCTTCATTCTCATTTGGGGCGATGGCCTGCCCAATTCTCGTATAGTGATCATCGCGGATTCAATGATTGGGTTCCACATGTTCGTTGGAGACTAAAAGGGCAAACTTATGGTGCATTAGTCTTAGCACAATCTGGCTTCGATGGGTTGATATGGCGAACTGAGGTACCGGAGCAAATCGGCCGTATTCGACTCGACAATGGTGAAAGTCTTTACCCCACTCGTCTCACTTCAATCGGGTGGACACCGGAGGATAAAGATGGCGAACGAAACACGTTTTTCACGGCAAGAGCTCTTATTCGGGATTGAAGGACAGAATAGAATCGAGGCAACGTCAGTAGCGCTTGTAGGAGTCGGCGGAACTGGAACGCAAATCGCGCAAAGTCTCGTACATCTGGGGATTCGAAGGTTCGTTTTGATCGAGCCTGGCGCGTTGAAAATAACAAGTAAGAATCGCTATATAGGGCATCGTCATGATGATCAAATCCCGGGAACATCGAAGCTCCAGGTAGCTATGCGAATGATTAGGGCTGTAACACCGGATGCGGATATAACCCCGGTCCCTCATCGATTGGAATCGGCGGAGGCTGAGGCGGCAATCGCCGGAGTAGATGTCGTGTTTGGGTGTGTTGATGATGAGGGGCCACGATTTAAGTTGAATAATCTTTGCGCAAAGTTGGGCAAGCGGTTCATTGATGTTGCTACTGAGGTCGTGCCTGGCACTAGAGGTGAGCGTTTGCGCTACGGTGGTCGTGTATTTGTGTGCTGGGAACGCCCTGGGTGCCTTGTCTGCTGTGGTGTGCTTGACATGGAAGATGTTGCGAGGCAGCTTGCAGGGACTGAGGAGCGTAGAAATCGAGATGCGATTTATGGCGTTCGCTTGGAAAATCCAAATGGCAGCGGGCCTTCCGTTGTGACACTTAACGGGGTCATTGCGACGATTGCCACAACGGAGTTTATGGTTGCGGTTACGGGCCTTCGATCACCGGTAAGATTGACGGTCTATCGTGCAGACCTTGGAAAATTCACGGTATCAAAGGATGAGCCATCCGTAGCTTGTTACACCTGTGGAACTGCTGTACCTTTGGGTAACATAGGGGCGCAGTTGTCTATTAATTGACGCGCGTAGGTGGGTTTCGCTCTCGCATTTATTTTCAAAACTTTGCTGATAATTAAGTAGTAAACGTCAACATAAACTCAACAGAATGAATATGTTCCACGTGGAACATTTCTGGCAATCACAACCCCTGTTTCCCTGTACTTTACCCCCTATTCCAGACTCTTTTTGACCCGTTTCACGCAAATTCCAACCTGCTTTTCACAGTTTTACATGTCTCTATATGCGCACGCTTTTCCGCAAAACTCTACAAAAAACATGTCTCTCGAACGACACTCCGCCTGCCCTTCCAGTCCCCCGCGCTGCCCAAAAACCCCCGCTCCCGTCCAACACCCCAGTGCTATACTTGACCATTAAGGCTGCTCTTTTCAGGAGCTTTTCTGGCTCCTGCCACGCCGCTCTCCGGAGGTTTTCCCGCACATGACACCCAACGCCCGCCGCGCATGGTTCACCGTCATCCTCTTTTTTGCCGTCTGTGCCGTCGCCGGCAGTGTGTTGCAGAGCAGGGTGGGAGCTCAGTCCGCGGCTGACCAAAGCCAACTCCGCGACAGCCTCAAGACCTTCACCGGCGTCTATGCCCTGGTGGAGCAGAACTACGCCGATCCCATTGAAGGCGACAAGGCCGACACCGCCATCTACGACGGGGCCATTCCCGGCATGTTGCGCACCCTCGACCCGCACTCTAACTTCTACGATGCAAAGGCTTACGCCCGCATGCGCGAGGAGCAGCATGGCCGCTACTACGGCGTGGGCATGACCATCCAGCAGCAGGGCAACAAAGTCTATGTCGTCTATCCCGCCGAGGGCGCGCCAGCCTTCAAGGCCGGCATCCGCCCAGGCGATATCGTCTACGCGGTGGACGGCAAGGTCGTCTCCATCGACGGCAAGAATCCCGGCGGCCTGACCTCCTCCGACCTGGTGGCCAAGGCGCTCAAAGGCCCACGAGGCACCCATGTCCAGGCCACGATGCAGCGCGAGGGCCAGCCCAATCCGCTGGTCTTCGACCTGGTCCGCGACGAAATTCCCCACCCCTCCGTCGACCTGGCTTATGAAATTCGTCCTGGCGTTGCATATATACACTTGTCGCAGTTTCAGGAGACCACCGCCCAGGAGTTCATCACGGCCCTCAACGGCTTCAGCAACCTCAAGGGGCTGATCTTTGACCTCCGCGGCAACCCCGGAGGTCTGCTCAGCCAGGCAGTGGAGGTCTGCGACCACCTGCTCGCCAAAGGACAAAGCATCGTCAGCCAGCGCGGCCGCGCCAACCCCGATCAGAATTACACTGCTACCCACGGCAACGGAGGCCACACCTTCCCCATCGTCGTGCTGGTCAACCGCGGCACGGCATCAGCCGCGGAGATTGTCAGTGGAGCATTGCAGGACCACGACCGCGCCCTTATCGTCGGCGAAACCACCTTCGGCAAAGGCCTGGTGCAGACCGTCTATGATATGGCCGATCACACCATGGCGCTGGCGCTCACCACCTATCACTACTACACGCCCTCCGGCCGGCTCATCCAGCGCAACTACTCCGGAGTATCGCTCTATGACTACTACACCCACGGCGGTGCGCAGCCGGTTGACACCGCCAGCCGCGAGGTTAAGCTCACTGACGCTGGACGCACTGTCTATGGCGGCGGCGGCATCACTCCGGACGAGAAGATCGAGAGTCCCAAAACCAACCGCTTCCAGGAGACGCTCCTGAGTAAGGATGTCTTCTTCCACTTCGCGCCGGTCTATTTGGTCAACCGAACCGTGGACAAAAACTTCCAGGTCGATGCGGCGGTGCTGGCGGAGTTCAAAAAGTACCTCACCAGCCAGGAGATTCCCTTCACCGATGCAGACCTCAACGGCGTGATGGACTGGCTCAAGATCAGCATCCGCTCCCAGGTCCTCATCACCCAGATTGGCGAAACGGAAGGCCTGCGCGCCCGCGCCGATTGGGACCCGGAGATTCAGAAGGCGCTCACCTTCCTGCCCGAAGCCCAGGCCCTCCAGGACAACGCCCACAAAGTGTTGGCCCAGAAAGCCATGGCGCGCAATGAGGCGCGATAGGCGCAGTAGTCCTCCAGTTTTTCAGCAACCAACCCCCTGTAACCTGTATCACAGCGCGCCCTCTTGCGCCGCCCGTAGGCTCTGGAACGGAGTTGGGGAGGATTTTTCATGCCAGCAATCGCCGCGGAAAATGCCATCACCGTTCACAACCTTATGACTGCCTTTGAGGGCGAGTCGAACGCCCACGCCAAGTACACCGCCTTTGCCGCCAAGGCCGACGAGGACGGCCTGCACGGCGCCGCCAGCCTCTTTCGCGCCGCAGCACGCGCCGAACAGATTCACGCCGGCAACCACTCCCGCGTCATCGGCATCCTCGGCGGTCACGCCGAAGCTGAAATCCACCCGGTCGAGATCCAATCCACTCTGGAGAATCTCAAAGCAGCCCTGAACGGCGAGCAGTACGAGATCGACACCATGTACCCCGGCTTCCTCGAAGAGGCCACTGGTCACAAGAACACCGGCGCCATGCGCACCTTCACCGGCGCTCTGGAGGCGGAGAAGACTCACGCGCGGCTCTACAGCGAGGCCATTGCCCTGCTGGTTGCCGGAAAGAAGGACTCCTGGATTGGCGAGGCACGCGACTTCTACGTCTGCCCCATCTGCGGCTACACTTCGGAGACCGAAGAGGAACACGAACGCTGCCCCGTCTGCAACTGCCCCTGGGAAAAATTCGAGATCATCCGCTGAACAGTAATTGTCTTAACGAACGAATCTCGATGTACATGCTTTCTCAGGTCTCAAAAACGAGAGCTGGGGCACTCGGCTGATGTACCAGCCGCCATTAAAATTAGACAGGGGTGAACTGGATGCAGCGACCCGAAACCGAATTCGACGGCAATGAGGGTGACGTTTTAATCGCAATATACGAGAGCCCAGACGTTCCCTTCTCGGCGTACACGTTGACCCAGAGCCTGAATCCCAATCTCCAAACCACTACCCCGGAGTACCATGGTGCATTTGCTCGCATCTGCAGCGTGATTGAGAAACTTATTGTTCGCGGGCTTATTCGAGGCAAACGATCAAGGAGTGCCGACGGGGTCTTCTTCGAGAATCTGAAATTGACCTCCAAGGGAGAACAAGCCGCCATTCAGGTGCGTGAACGGCGCGCATTGCCAGGGAAGCTCAAACCGCTTCTTGATGTTATGGAACTCATTCGGGAGCGGCGTCGGGGTGCCGGGAGTTAGACGGCGTGAGCCCTATGCTGTACCGATGTTTCCGTCATTATGGCTTCGCCTGATGCACCTCAAGCCACTTCCGCACCCTCAGCTGAACGCGAGATAGATCAGCAGGCGTCAGGTGAGACGCGGCTTCGTCTCGATATTTCGCAACCTGTTTCGAGTCCGAGGCGTCCTGCTCGCCAGCAGCCGCTAAACCGTACCAGAAATAGGCTTCTGCGTAGTCCCGGGGCATCCCTTTACTATCGAGGTATAAACCCCCGAGTGACCATTGCGCCTTGGCATCGCCCTGTTCGGCCGCCTTGCGAAGCCAGAGAGTAGCCTGAGCATAGTCTCGGGGGACACCTTCGCCGTCGCGATACAAATCCCCGAGCAATCGTTGCGCGTCGGTATCTCCCTGCTCGGCCGCCTTGCGATACCAAAACGCCGCTTGTTCATAGTCCTGGAGCCCGCCTTGGTCGCTGTTGTACAAATCCCCGAGGGCGTCTTGCGCGTCAACGTCGCCCTGTTCTGCCGCCTTGCGGTACCAATGTGCAGCCTGAGCAACCTGAGCACCGTGCCCATGTGTAATATGCTCCATAGTAAGCGGGCCGTGGCCGTAATAATATAAGTTTCCGAGTACGTATTGCGCGTCGGCGTCGCCCTGCTCAGCTGCCTTGCTAAACCAAAATACCGCTTGAGTGTAGCGCCAGCTATAGGGGTCAGCAGAGTTGATCCATGCCCTCCATACTTTAATCGTGCGACGCCAAAACGCCGCTTGCGTGTCGTCCTGGAGGACACCTTGGCCCTCCCACTCCTCGTAGTACAAAACTCCTAATTTGTACTGCGCGTCGGCATCACCTTGTTCAGCCGCCTTGCGAAAAGGGACATTAGTGTCGGAGAAACTGGTTCTTAATTGAGCATCGAGAATTGATGATTGGACTGCGAGACTGCCGACGAAATTTAGGGCATGGATTGCACATATGATTAGACAAACAGATACCATAGCCCGCATTGCGACATTTGTAATTCCGATTTTGGACAGGACCTTGCTGATACCGCGAGACCAAAGCAATGCAGCCGAAGCGAAACCACCAAATGCCAGGGCGGACAAAATAATCTTACCTAAACCGGAATCCGGCGAAGATACCGCCAGAGAAAAGCCTCCGCCCAAGAGCATATCCACTACAGTCCAAATAATTCTGTACAGCGTCGAATCCGTCTCCCATGCTGTGATACCACCAAGTGGCATGATGAACACAACAATCTCAACCCACCCACTGGAATCCGACGAAAATACAGGCAGTGAAAAGCATCCAACCAAGAGCAGACACACTGCCAACCAAGTAATTACGTATAAAATCGAAACTGACCACCATCCTCTTACAGATGAAGTTCTCTTCGGACTTGCAGCCCTAGTGCCAGCAGATGCTGATGTTCCACCCGTTGAGGTTCCGGTCTGTTGATAAGTCCCCGTTCCCGGTCCCTGGTACGCCCCGTTAATCTTGTTCGCCTTCTTTTCCGCAAGCCTCTTGATTCCAAACTCGCTTGTTTTCTTGCGGAAAAGCCAATATCCTGACCATCCGATTAAGAAAATGCCTAGATACAGATCAATCGTTTGCCACTGTGCCCGTTGCATACGTATCGGCAAGAACGGGTTCAAAAGAAGCGCAACCGCGATAAATATCCATGTCCAAGCTCGCTGGCCTACCTTGTACACTCTCCATGCCCAATAAACTGCGCCAACCGTGATGGCAAGCCGGAGCACCATGTAAAAGCCGTAAGGATACTTGCCGACAGATGCAATGAGCAGCAATACTGCGCCGAGCATCGTCAGAACTACTTCTAAGATTCGTTCACGGTTCATGATCGTTCCCCGTTGACCGGGATTTCCATTTTGGCTTCCCGGTCGCAGCAAGTATACGCTCGTGCACCGGCGTGTAGCGCAGGTCCACATTGTGTTCAATAACTCAAAACTGGGTGCCCCCGGACCCTTGCATTTGGGGACCTGGGAAAACACGAATTCCTGCGAGCGAATAGCGAGCGGCTGCCCCACCGCAGGTGGTGCAGATTAATTCCGCACTTCGTGCACAATGATTCTCAGAAGTCTTCCTTCAAATCATCGTCCCGGCGGTCCTTTTCGCGCCGTCTGCAATCCGGAAGCTGTCGGTAGAGGCCAAAACTGCCTGTAACTCCTTATCCTGGACGATTTTGCAGGGAACTCCTTTGTTTTGACGATTTTGCAGCGCAACCCTGCCTGTAACCTCAAGAAAACAAGGATTTTGCGCCCAAAGTATGGGTGGGGGTGTACCACGAAACTTAAGCGAAAGTATAGCGAGCGATTGGCCGGGTGCCGGGTGCCTCAACTCCCGTCTTTGGAATCCGGGAGACCACGAATTCTCTGGCGCGTAAGCGCCGTCTGCCGCACCGCAGGTGCCGCGAAGTGCGGCCCGCCTGGATGGCCAGTCCCCCCACCGCAGGTGGTCACGGCTCGTCGCTGTAAATCTTTACCTCCACCGGACCGCCCTCCGTCTGCCGTGCGCGGAACATGCCGGGGGTGTTGAAGCTCCACACCATTTGCCCGTCCGGAGTGATGGCGATGACGCCGCCGTCCCCGTGCAGCGCCTCCAGCTCCTGGTGAATCACCTGGTCGGCGGCCTGCTGCAAGCTCATGCCCTTGAAGGCCACCAGGTTGCAAACCTCGCGCGCCACGCCCAGGCGGATGAAGTACTCGCCCGAGCCGGTGGCCGATACGGCGCACGACTGATTGGATGCGTAGGTGCCCGCGCCGATAATCGGCGAGTCGCCCACCCGGCCCGGCATTTTGGCCTGCAATCCGCCCGTTGATGTCCCGGCGGCAATGTTGCCTGCACGGTCCAGCGCCACCGCGCCCACCGTGCCATGCATGAGTGAGTCAGCCACTTCGTCAATTTGCGCCACCGGCGTGGCCGTCACCGCTGGCGGCGGAGGCGGCGCGCCTATCGGACGCGGCGGCACCGGCAGGCCCTGCTTCCGCAACTGCTTCACCAGCGATTGCCAGCGTGCTTCGGTGAAAAAGAAGCTGGGGTCCACCTGCTCCAGGCCAACCCGCGCGCCAAAGGCGTCGGCCCCCGCGCCAATCAGCATCACGTGTGGCGATTTTTCCATCACCGCCCGCGCCAGGCTGATGGGATGCCGTGTGCGCGTCACCCCGGCCACCGCGCCGGCCTTCAGGTTCGAGCCGTCCATGATGGCCGCGTCCAGTTCGTTTTTGCCCTCGGAGGTAAAGACAGCTCCCCGGCCCGCGTTGAAGAGCGGATCGTCCTCCAGAACCTGAATCGCGGCCTCGACTGCATCCAGCGCCGAGCCGCCCCGCTCCAGCACCTTGGCCCCGGCAGCCTCGGCCTGGGCCAGCGAGGCGCGATAGGCAGCGTCCCCCGCGGGGCCTAGCTCCGTCCGCGCAATCACTCCCGCGCCCCCATGCACCACGATGCTCCAGTGGTGCGTTACTTGCCCAACTTGTTCGGCAGTCTGCGGCGTTTGGGCCAGAACAGCCTGCGCGGCCAGCGCGAAAACTCCCGCAAAAACGCAACAAATCCTTTTCATCTCCAATTCCTTTCGCAACATTCCCTGCCGATAACCTAGCCGTCCTTCTTCTGAATCGTCAACTTCACATTCTGCCCCAACCGATTTTTTCCCCAACCCCGCTCCCATGAATTAAGCTACTCGGCAGAATGAAAGACATCTACATCGCCGATCTGGCCAACTTCGACGAAGGCAAGCTCTTCGACGGCTTCTTCATCGTCCTGGCCAAGCAGCAACGCACCACCAAGACCAACAAGCCCTACCTCAACCTCATCCTGGGCGACAAAACCGGCCAGCTCGAAGGCCGCGTCTGGGAGCCCGGAGACCCGCGCATCGCCAAGGATTTCGAGCGCGGCGATGTGGTCAAGGCTCGCGGCTCGGCCACCCGCTTCGACGACCGCCTGCAGATGAAGATCGACCAGATTCGCGTGGCGCTGCCTAACGAGGTGGACAAATCCGACCTGCTGCCCTCGACCACCTATGATGTGGCCGATCTCTGGCGTCAGCTACTCGGCTTCGTGGAGAGCTTCCGCAACCCCGACCTGAGGCGGCTACTCAGCGCCATTCTCGACGACCCCGCTCTCGCAGAGGCCTATCGCGAAGCCCCCGCAGCCCGGCTACTCCATCATGCCTGGCTGGGCGGCCTGCTGGAGCACGTTATCAGTTTGTTGACGCTGGCCGAACGCGTCGCCGCGCATTACCCGCTCCTCGACCGCGACCTGCTGCTGACCGGAGTGATCCTGCACGACATCGGCAAGCTCCGCGAGCTGAGCTGGGAGATCGGCTTCGAGTACACCGTCGAAGGGGTCCTGCTGGGCCACATCCAGATGGGCACGGCTCTCACCGAGCGCGCCATCGACAGTTTGCCCAACTTCCCGCCGCGCCTGAAAACGCTGGTCTTGCACATGATCCTGTCGCATCACGGCAAGCTGGAGTTCGGCTCCCCCAAGCTGCCCATGATCCCCGAAGCGCTGGCCCTCAGCTTCCTCGACGACCTCGACGCCAAAATGCAAGCCGTCCAGGGCGAGTTCGACAAATGCCTCCGCGAAGGCAAGCCCGCCGACGAAATGACCGGCAAAGTCTGGGCCCTCGATCAACGCCAGTTGCTGAATACGAAGCGGTGGCTGGAACTGGCATAGAGGTAGTAATTCGTAGGCGGAACCAGGGAGAATTGATGGATCGTGATACGTTTACGGTTTTAGTGAATCGCACACTTGAAGAAGTTGTCGAATTGGCCGAAGAAAAGGCAGGTCGAAAGCTATCGCGAAAACTCGCATTTCAATGGTTGGGCAATAACAAACCCCGTATAACCAAGGACATTGCCGAATATATTGTTGAACGGGTTTTTGTTGATGAGGAGCATATTTATCCTTGCGTTGATATTGGTGTAGGAAACCTGCTAGAAGACGATACGGTCCTCATAGTAGGAAATGTGGCGGGTTATACCCCACGTCCATTCGGGAAAAACTGGACCGGCCGTGAAGGACCGTTTGTACATATTGTTGGAGCACCGTTTTTAGCAAGGGTTTCCGGAAAGCACGTCGAATGGTCGCCTGAAAATTCAGTATTCGGATATAGCATTCCTGACATGAAAAAGCTCGAATAATTGACCTGGGTTTCAATGAGGTGGCCGGTCCCTCAAGCCACAAACCACTCCCATTGCTCCTCGGTCAGCGGCACCACGGAAAGCCGTCCAATCAGCACCAGCGGCGACTTTGCGAAGAGCGGCTCGGCTTTGATGGTGGCCAGAGTCTTGGGCTGCCTGAGCCGCTTGCCCACCTTGACGCGCACGATGGGAACCTTGGGATCGGCCGCGTCCACGCTGACTACCGTTCCGGTGCCGACGGCGGTGCGCTCATCGCCGGTGTGATAAAAAATCCACTTCGTCCCCGCCTTCATCTCGCGCAGATACTTCACTGCGGTGGGATTGGTCACGCCATCCCAAACAGTCTCTTTGTCGCGCAGGAAATCTTCGAAGGAGTAGACATCGGGCTCGCTCTTGAAGAGGAAGTAGCTCATTGTCAGTTGTCAGCTCTCAGTGGTCAGTTGGCCGTGAAGGGCGCGGAACAGGGAAGCTCTTGACCACGTTAGCAGAATACACGAAAGCTCTAAACGGGCAGGGAAGGTTCACCAGGTATTTTATCTGACCGCAGTTCACTGACCACCAGCCACTGTCTCTCCATTACAATCAAGAAGATATGATTCGTTTCTCAACCGCCGGCGAATCCCACGGAGAATCCCTCATCGCTCTCCTCTCCGGACTTCCCGCCGGCGTACCCGTCGATCTCGATTTCGTCAACCGTGAGCTTTGGCGCCGTCAGCAGGGTTATGGCCGCGGCGGGCGCATGAAGATGGAGAACGACAAGGCCCATGTGCTCTCGGGCGTCCGCCATGGCAAGACCATCGGCTCGCCAATCGCGATCGAAATCGTCAACCGTGACTGGAAGAACTGGGAAGAGAAACTTCCCGTCGAGTCAGGCGACCCCGCCAAGCATCAGGCCGTCACCTCGCCGCGTCCCGGCCACGCCGATCTCGCCGGCGCTCTCAAGTACAACTTCCCCGACGCCCGCTATGTCCTGGAGCGCGCCTCGGCCCGCGAGTCCGCGGCGCGCGTGGCCGCCGGTGCCTTTGCCAGGCTGATGCTGCGTGTTCTCGGCATCGAGGTCGCAAGCCATGCAATCCGCGTAGGCCGCGTGGCGCTCGACCGCGCCGCCGCATGGGATGAGATTGCCGCCCTCGCCGCCCGAGACGACGTCATCCTCGGCTGCGTCGATTCCGCAACCGAGGCCCGCATGAAGGAGGAGGTCGAAGAGGCTTCCCGCACCGGCGACACCGTCGGCGGCGTCTTCGAAGTAGTGGCGCATGGCGTCCCCGCCGGCCTTGGCACCTACGCCAACTGGAACGAGCGCCTCGACAGTCAGCTTGCCGGAGCGGTGATGAGCATTCAGGCCGTCAAGGCGGTTGAAATTGGCCGCGGCGTTGTGGCCGCCGAATCCTTTGGCTCCCAGGTCCACGACCCTATTCAGTACGCCGCTGAAGACGCTGGCAAACCCACCCGTTTCACCCGTCCCAGCAATAACGCCGGCGGCATCGAGGGTGGCGTCTCCAACGGTGAAGACATTGTTGTTCGAGGCTACCTCAAGCCCATTTCCACCCTCCGCAAGCCGCTGGAATCCGTGCGCTTTGACACGCGTGAGGCGACCAGCGCCAGCTACGAGCGTTCGGACATTTGCGTCGTCCCCGCCGCCGGCGTGGTGGCCGAAGCCATGGTCGCGCTCACCATCGCCCGTCTGGCTCTGGAAAAATTCGGCGGCGATTCGGCCCTCGAATTGCAACGAAATTTCCGCGGATACATCCAACAGATACGGAGCTATTAAGAATTGAGCAGATACGGAGTTCTTCGCAGAAGACGATGATTCTTAAAATTGTCAAATATCCCGACCCCGTGCTCTCGCGGCCCGCAGAGCCGGTCACCGAGTTCAACGCCGAGTTGCGCAAACTGATCGCCGACATGTTCGAGTCCATGTACGCCGGTCAGGGCATCGGGCTGGCCGCGCCGCAGGTGGGCATCTCCAAGCGATTTCTGGTGATTGACCTGAGCGTAGGCAAGGAGCCCAAAGACAAGCTGGTGCTCATCAATCCCGAGATTATCTTCAGCGAGGGCAAGGTCTACGAAGAGGAAGGCTGCCTTAGCTTTCCCGATATTCGCGAGAAGGTGACGCGTCACGCCAAGGTGCGCATCCGCGCCCAGGACGAGCGCGGTAAGTGGTTCGAGATGGACGGCGAAGACGTTCTCTCACGCTGCTTCCAGCATGAAATCGATCACCTGGACGGCATGTTGTTCATCTACCGCATGAGCGCCCTCAAGCGCGACCTGGCCCTGCGCAAGATTCGCAAGCTGCAACGCGAAGGCAAGTGGTAAACTCGCCCCCAGGGACGAATATGACGAATCCCCTCAGGCTGATTTTCTGCGGGACTCCACAGTTTGCCGTGCCCACGCTCAAGGCACTCATCGCAGCGGACTACGAAGTTGCGTTAGTGGTCACGCAGCCCGACCGCCCCGCGGGCCGCGACCGGCAGCTCACCGCTCCGCCCGTCAAGCTGGCTGCGCTCGCCGCCGGCCTCCCCGTCGCGCAGCCGGAAACGATTCGCAACAATCCCGAATTTCGCGCTCAACTAGAAGCCCTCGCGCCCGACGCTATCGTCGTTGTCGCTTACGGGCGCCTCATTCCTCCCTGGATGCTCGCGCTGCCCCGGCTGGGCTGCATCAATCTTCACGCCAGCCTGTTGCCTCGCTATCGCGGCGCCGCTCCCGTCCAGTGGGCGTTGGCCAAGGGCGAGACCATCACCGGCAACACCACCATGCTGCTTGAAGAAGGCCTCGACACCGGACCCATTCTTCTTCAGCAGGCCCTCGCCATCTTTCCCCAGCAGACAGCGGCCGACCTCCTCGATGTGTTAGCCGTGGGAGGCGCGCCGCTGGTAGTCAAGACCCTGGCCGGACTGGAGAATGGAACCATCACGCCCAAGCCGCAAAATCCCGACGGAGCCAGCTTTGCTCCGCTGCTCACGCGCGATGACGGCCGCATGGACTTTGCCGCGCACACGGCAACGGAACTCAAGAATCGCTGGCGCGGCTTTCAGCCCTGGCCCGGCGCCTACACTGCGTTAGACGGCAAGAAGCTGATCGTTCACCGCATGGAGGTTGTGGACGCGCCCCGCTCTCAGGAATTAAATCCCGCTGAAACCGCCTCCGCAGAGACCGCTTCCATCCTCCCCGGCCAGATTCGCATCGACGACCGTCGTCTGCTGGTAGCTTGCGCCGGAAACACCTGGTTGGAACTCCTCGAAGTGCAGCTCGAAGGCAAAAAGCGCCTTGCCGCTGCCGAGTTTCTCCGTGGAATCGAGCTTCCTTCCAACGCGCGGCTCGACTGAAGCTCATGGCTCAAATCTCTCCAGCGCGCAAGGCCGCCTTCAATATACTTTTAGCCGTAGAGCGCGGGCACTCCCACTCTGACGACCTGCTGCGTGGCAAGGCTGTCAACGCGCTCTCTGCCCCCGACCGCAACCTCGCAACGGCGCTTGTTCTGGGCGTGCTGCGCTGGCAGATTCAGCTCGACCACCAGATCCGCGCCCTGCTCTCCCGCCCCAATGCCAAACTTGAACCCGAGATTCTCATCGCCTTGCGCCTGGGCGCATTCCAGTTGCTGCACCTGGACCGCATCCCCGCCCGCGCCATCCTCTCCGAAAGTGTCGAACTGGCCAAGCAGGCTGGCCATCACTTCGCCTCTGGCATGGTCAACGCCGTCCTGCGCAAACTGGTGGTGCGTGCACAATCAGTAGATAAAGACACTCGGAGCAGCACAAAGCGTCAGGGCACGACTTCAGTCGTGCCGCAAATAAAACAAAATGAACCTGGGGCTTTAGCCCCGGAGATAAGTTTTTCGGAAGACCTGGAAGCCCACCCAGCATGGATGGTCGAGCGCTGGATCAACTTTTACGACATCGATGCGACGCGAACCATCTGCCGCCACGGCCAGAGCCAGCCTGCGCTGACGGTGCGCCTAACCAGCCAAGCCGTCGAAGCCGAACTCCGCGCAGCCGGCATCGTCCTCGAAGCCGGCCAACTGCTTACTGCCGCCCACGCCGTGGTCTCCGGTGACGTCACTTCGACAGCCGCCTTTCTCGAAGGCCGCGTGTGCCTACAGGACGAAGGCTCGCAACTGGTGGCTGAATTCGCGTGCGCGAATCCAACCAACAAAGTCAAAAGCATCCTCGATTGTTGCGCAGCGCCCGGCGGCAAGACACTCATCCTAGCTGAGCGCAACCCCGAAGCGCGCATCGTCGCCATGGAATTTAGCGAGCCAAGGCTTACCCAATTGCAGCAGCGCCTCGCCCCTCATGCCGCCCGCATCGAATGTCGCTTGGCCGACGCTACCGCGCTCACGGAAGACTCCGCCTTCGACCTCGCGCTGGCCGATGTGCCTTGCAGCGGAACCGGAACGCTGGGCCGCAACCCGGAGATTCGTCATCGCCTCCGCCCCGACGACCTCACTCGCCAAGCCGAACGCCAGCGCGCGATTCTCACTGCCGCACTGCGCGCCGTCCGCCCCGGCGGATGCGCCGTCTATTCCACCTGCTCGCTCGAGCCGGAAGAAAACGAGCAGGTCGTCGCCGCGGTTCTGTCCACAACTCCAAGCGCCCGCTTGGTTCCGCTCAATGCCGGAATTGAAGCTCTGCTCAACGCAAATATTCTCACGGAAAACGGCGCGGATCGCTCGCGCGGCTCGCTCACCCCCGAAGGCTCGCTCCGAATCCTTCCCGGCGCGTTTCACACCGATGGATTTTATATTGCCTTGATCGAGAAAATCGCCTAAAGCCCTCGCTGACTGGCCGACTCACTCTCGACCCTACTCCACAGCCAGCCTCAGTTCCGCGTACTCCCGTTCGAGCAGTCCGCAGAGAGCCTCCACCACCAGTTCGTGATCGGCGCGTTGCGGCAATCCGGAGACAGTCACGCTACCCACTACGCCCGCGCCAGCCACGCGCAGCGGAAACGAGCCGCCATCCGCCGCATAGTCGGCCACCGGCAAGCCCTGACGCTCCTGCAGCGTCGTGTTCTTCTGCTTCAGCGTCAGTCCTACTCCGTATGAGCTGCGATGAAAGCGCGCCACCACGTTGCTCTTGCGCCGCACCCACTCCGCATTGTCCGGAGTGGTGCCGTCCAGCGCCGCATAGAAGAGCAGCTGCCCGAAGCGCCGCACGTCGATCACCAACGACAACTTGCGTTCCACAGCTATCGTCCGCAGCCGCGTGCCCAGCTCCCAGGCAATCTGCGCGTCCAGGCGTGGCAACACAAGTTCGCGCTCCTGCAAAACCACCCGCTCCAGGTCCTCGCTCAATCCCATGCAGCATTCCCTCCATCAGCACCGCAATAGCGCAATCTGTCCAACCGCTTTGGGTAACTGTAAGCTGTCAGCTGTTTTTCTTCACTTCGCCACCGTCAGCTGCACCTGCACATCCTGTTCCACGCGCGTGCCGGCAGCGGGCTGCTGCGCAATCACCTCTCCCGGTTTCACCGGCATCTCGGGCGCCGCGTTGCCCGTGCCCACAGGCGCCACCGGCACATCCACAAATTTGGGTTTCGCCGGCTGGATGCCCACGCGTGTCAGTTCCGCCTGCGCGGTCACCACCGGCAGGCCGGTCAAGTCGGGCATCACAAAACCGTCAGGTCTGTCGTCGCTCGGCGCTGCCACCAGCAGATCGATGCTGGGCCGCGCAATCCCCTGCGCGTGCGCCGGCGGATCCTGCGCCAGCACCGTCCCCTCGGCAGCATTGCTCCAGGGCAACCGCGCCGTCATGCCTACCTCCAACCCTACGCGCCGCAGCCGCAATGCCCCCACCCGCACATCCTGCCCCACGGTCTCCGGAACTTCAACCTTTTGCGGTCCCAGGCTCTCCGCCACCCGCACCCGCCACTCCCGCCGCACCACCGTTCCAGGCGCGGGCGATTGCGAAAGAATGTGTCCCGCGGCCACGTCTCCGGAGTAGTAGCGGTTGTCCACCTCCAGGTTCAGCCCCAGTCCCGAGGTCTGGCTGCGCGCCTCCGCCACGGTCATTCCCTTGAGTGAGGGCACCTTCACCTCCACCCCGTGAATGACGAAGTGCATGGTAGTGACAGCCGACAGCAGCGCCACGGCCACCAGCAGCATCACCAGCGACGCAATCTGAAAAAAATTGACAACTGGACGTTGCATCATTCCTTGATCTCTCCGAAATTCCGCTGTATGCGTATGGCGATTCCTCCTCGCCTCACCGCAAATTATCCGTCACCGGCTCGGGATGAATCGTCACGCGATAGACTTCCGGGCACTCCAGCTTGAAACGGTCCTCCAGCTCGGTGATCGCCGCGTGAACCCGTTCCATCGTCAGATCGTCGGGTAGCGTGCAGTGGCTAGTAACGTGAATGTGCTCGGCCGAGCGGCTCACCTGAATCTCATGCACGTCGATAATCTCCGGAATCTGCGCCGCTGCCGCCTTCATCGCCTGTTCGATGCGGCGATCCGCCTCCACCTGCTCTCCCGGCGGCTCAATCGTCGCCGGCTCGCTCTCGATATGCGTCAGAACCCCGTCGATCTCCGGAACCTCGCGCAGAATCTCCGCTTCGAGCGCGCAGACAAAATCATGCGCCTTGAGCAGCGGCAGAGCCTCATCCAGCTCCAAATGCTGCTCCACGCGCAGCCGCCCCTTGTGCGATTGCACGCTCAGCTCATGCACGCTCACGTTGTTACGCGCGGCCACTGCCCGCACACGGTCGAAGATGCTCTCCGCCCGCGCCTGCCGCGGCACCGTGTGGATCACCACATCGGCCTCCGGCAGCGTGCGATGCACGGCCTCCGTGGCCGCTTGCACCAGCTCGCCGGTGTGCTCAAATGTGAATCGCCGCGGCAAAGCCACCGTAAGATCCGCGAAATATCCCGCCCCGGCGCGCCGCACCCGCGCCTGCTCCACGCTGAGCACCCCCGGCACCTGTGCCACGTCCGCAATCAGCCGCTGCCGCGTCTCGGCGGGAATCTCATCCAGCAGCACGCTCACCGCTTCGCGCCCCAACTTCAGCGTCAGCCGCAGAATCAGCAGCGAAACCACCACCGCCGCCAGCGGGTCCGCGTAGCGCAGCACGCCTATGCCGTATCGCGCGCCCAACCCGCTTGCGCCCAGCCCTGCGAGCACCGCCAGCGACGACCAGATGTCCGATGCGAAGTGAAATGCGTCGGTGGCCAGCGCCGACGACCCGGTCTTATCCGCCACCGCCCGCAGCCGCCGCGACCGCCAATAGTCCACGCCAATCGAGCACAACACCACCGCAACCGGCCAGCCCAGGTTTTGCAACTCTCTCGTGGGGTGCAGAATCCGCTGAATCGCCTCCCAGATAATCCACGCGCTTGATGCGGCCATCAGTAGAACCACGCCAAACGACGAGAAGTTCTCGAACTTGCCGTGGCCGTAGGTGTGGTCCTCGTCGGCCGGCCGGTCGCTCACCTGCACGGAAAAAAAGGTGAGCGCCGAGCCCACCATGTCCAGCCCGGAGTGAGCCGCGTCCGACAGCACGCCCAGCGAGCCGGAGAAGAGGCCCGCCCCGAGCTTCAGCAGCGTCATCGCCGCCGCCGCCAGCATCGAGTGCAGCGCCACCCGCCGCTTCTCGGCGGAATACCCGGCTATCTTGGAGGCTTCGAAAACCATCGCGTTTCTAGGCTACAGCATTTTCAGAAATTCGGCTGGCTGCGACAAATGCCACGTGTATTTTCATAAATTTGGCTTGTCGCCACAAATGCCCCGTGCCCCATCCATTTCGCGTTCTATGCGAAATGGGTGGGAAACCACGAATTTCAATCGGAAAACCTCAGAAAAAGAGTGAATCTCATCCATCCGGGCGCACCGCCGTGTACAACCCCGCAATCCCAAACGTATACGGCTGCCACGCGCACTGCTCATAGCCAGCCATCCGCATTAGCCCAATCATCTCCGCAGGCGCGGGAAAATTCCCCACTGAAGTCGGCAAGTAGTTGTACGCTCCGGCCTTGCCGCAGATCGCCCGCCCAATCGCCGGCAGCACCCGCCGGAAGTAAACCGCGTAGGCCTTGCCCACGAGGCCCCCTGGCTCGCTAAACTCCAGAATCCCCAACTGCCCACCCGGCTTCAGCACGCGATGAAACTCTCGCAACCCGGCCTCGTAGTTGGCCAGATTCCTGAACCCAAACGCCGACACAATCAAATCCAGCGACTCCGAGCGCAGCGGCAGATGCAGCGCGTCAGCTTCCATCGGTATGGCATACGGCTCGCCCGCCGCTCGCGCGCCCACGCCCGGTCCGCCAAACTTTTTCGCCCCGCGGCTCAGCATTCCTCGCGCAAAATCCGCCGCCAGCACAGGTCGCGCGCCCCGTGGCCGCCGCTTCAGCAGCGCCATGGTCAAATCGCCCGTACCGCAACAGATGTCCAGCACCGATGTATCGGGTCGGGCGAGCACCGTGCGAAACCGCCGCGCCGCCCGCCGCCACCACAGCCGGTCCACATTCGCCGACAGAACATGATTCAGCAGATCATAGCGCGGCGCAATCGCATCGAACATCTCCCGCACAGCCCGCGCCGCGCTGGCTTCGTCCTCCGCACCCGGCGGCTTGGCTCCGGTGGCTCTCATCCAGTGTTTCGCCCTTTCGCCTGCGCCAGCATATAACCTATCGCCGCCTCCAACTCCGCAGCCGTCACATCCTCCACCACCCCCGCATCGCCAATCCCCAGCGGCAGCACAAACCGCCTCACCCCGCCGACATTCTTCTTATCGCCGCCCGTAGCCGCCACCACCTTGCTTACACGCAGTTTCAACTCCGGCAGCGGCCCATATAAATGAATCAACTTCTCCAGCCGCTCGAACTGCCGGCTTGTAATCGTTCCCCGCTCGCGCGCAACATAAAGCGCGGCCACCATTCCCCACCCCACCGCCTCGCCGTGCAGCAACGTCTTGTAGCCGGTTGCCTGCTCCAACGCGTGGCCGACCGTGTGTCCAAAGTTCAGAATCATGCGCAGCCCGCTCTCGCGCTCGTCCTGGTTCACCACCCCAGCCTTCATATGAATCGATGCGGCAATCACCTTCTCCAGAGATTTTGGATCGCGTCCCAGCACCTCCTCCGCGTGCCCTTCCATAAAGCGCACGAGAGCCCGGTCGCGGATGATCCCCGCCTTCACGCTCTCCATCAGCCCGGCGCGCAGCTCGCGGTCGGGTAGCGTCTCCAGCACGCCAATATCGGCGAAGACCGCAAGCGGCTGATGGAAGCTGCCCACCAGGTTCTTGCCCTCCGGCAGGTTCACCCCCGTCTTGCCGCCCACCGACGAATCCACCTGCGCTAAAAATGTGGTCGGAACCTGAATGTATGGAATCCCGCGCATAAAGATCGACGCCACAAAGCCACCCACGTCGCCCACAATCCCGCCGCCAAAGGCAATCAGCAGGCTGCCGCGATCTCCGCCCGCCTCTACCATCTGTCGCAGCAGGCCTTCCACGCTGGCCAGTGTCTTGTGCTTCTCGCCTGGCTCCAGAAACAGCACCACAGGCGCGTCCTTAAAGGACCGTTGCATGGCTTGCCCCCACAGCCCCCAGACCGGCGCTGAAGTCAGCACAAAAACCCGCCGCGGCAGACTGCCCACGGCCCGCTCAATGCGCGGCGCGAGCGACCCAATCAGCCCGCTCCCCGCCACCACGTCATACTTCTCTGAAGCCGTCTTGACTCGTATCGTCTGCACAGTACTTCCATCCTAAATACAAAGCGGCGGAACCGTCAGGCTCCGCCGCTTTTCTATCATCAGCCGCCTGATTCCGCGGCTACAGGTTACCTGGGGTGCTCGTTGCCGTGGGGCGCGTCATGGTGCGGCGCGTCGTGATGAGGCGCGTCGTGATGAGGCGCGTCGTGATGTGGTGCGTCGTGATGCGGCGCATCATGGTGGGGTCCGCCATGCTCTTCGCCGTGCGGCCCGCCGTGGCGATCGTCATAGCCATGGTAATAATGACCATGCTCGGCTTCATAGCCGGCCCGTCCGCGGTAGTGGCCTCTGCCATCGTCATGGAAGCGATGCCCGCCCCAGCCGTGAGCGTATCCCCAGCCGGCCCAGGGACCAACACCAAGGAAGACGCCGTGATAGAAGTACGCCTGTCCGTAAAAGCCCTCGGGCGCGCAGCCGTAGGGTGGAGCTTCATAATAGCCCCATTGGCAGACGGGTGGTTCGCCGATTTCGATGGCTATTTGCGCGCGAACTGCTGGCACAAGGGCCAGGCCCGCAAGCAATGCTGCCGAGCTGAATAGAATTTTGAATCCGCGCATGTGTGACCCCTCCTGAGGTGTCTGCGGTTGCGTGTTAGCGTGCGGTACTTTGCTGCCGTCAACAACAGTCCGGCAACAACAGCCACCGTAAGGATTGTGAATTCGTTCCTGAATCGACCTCACAACGCAGAGGTATGCTGCCACCCCCACGAGCGAATTTGACTCTAGCAGACAGGGCCGTTTCTGAGCAATATGAAACACTTTACTGCGCGTTCCGCCGTCCGGTCCCCGCTTCTGAATGATAATACACGGGATGAGAACAATAGTTGCGGGAAGCCATCGATTCCCTGCCTCTCGGTGTTAGCCTAAACCCTTATGGCAGCCTCGACGCAAGTCGATTATCTGGTGATGGGTGCCGGCGTGGCCGGGTTGCGCGCGGCCGTCGAGCTGGCCCGCCACGGCGAGGTCTTGGTCGTCACCAAGGAGTCCGTTGCTGAATCTAACACTCACTATGCCCAGGGCGGAATCGCCGTCGCTATGGAGGGCGATGCGGACGTCGCGCTCCACCTCGAAGACACCGTCAACGCAGGCGATGGGCTGGTCTATCGCCCTGCGGCCCAGGCACTGGTGGCCGAAGGGCCGGTCCGCGTAGCCGAGCTGATCGAGTGGGGCGCGAATTTTGACACCGAAGCCGGCGCGCTGCTCCGCACCCGCGAGGGCGCTCACTCCCTGGCCCGCATCCTGCACGCCAACGGCGACGCCACCGGCGCCGAGATCAGCCGCTCCCTGGCCGCCTTTGCCCGCGTCCACAAGCGTATCCGCTTTGCCGAGTGGACCACAGTCACAAACCTCATCGTCGCCGACGGCCGCGTCATCGGAGCCGATCTGCTCAGCTGCGACCGCCGTCCGCGGCTTCAGCAGCGCATCAATGCCCGCGCCGTGCTCATCGCAGCCGGCGGAGCAGGCCAGGTCTACTCCGACACCACCAACCCCGCCGTGGCTACAGGCGACGGCATCGCCCTCTCTGCACAGGCCGGCGCCGCTCTCGCCGACATGGAGTTCTATCAGTTTCACCCCACCGCCCTCTCGCTCCCCGGCGCGCCGCGCTTCCTTCTCTCCGAGGCCCTGCGCGGCGAGGGCGCAATCCTGCTTAACGATCGCGGCGAGCGATTCATGCAGCGCTATCATCCGCTGCTCGAGCTCGCGCCACGCGACGTGGTGGCCCGCGCCATCGCCCGCGAGGGCATGGGCGCAACCGCTGCTGAATCTAAAATGGTCTATCTCGACATGAGAGCCGTCAAAGGCATCGACCTGCGCCACCGCTTTCCCGGCATCAGCACCGTCCTCGAGCGCTACTCGCTCGATCTCGGCCGCGATCTCATCCCTGTCCGCCCAGCCGCGCATTACCTCATGGGCGGCATCCGCACCGATCTCTACGGCCGCACCACTCTCGCCGGACTCTACGCAGCCGGAGAAGCCGCCTGCACCGGCGTCCACGGCGCCAACCGCCTGGCCTCCAACTCGCTGCTCGAAGGCCTCGTCTTCGGCGCACGCGCCGCGCAGTCCATGCTCGACCACGGCCTGCCGCAGGGACAGAGCTTGCCGCAGGAGCGAGCTGCCGAGATGCCTCTGCCCCACGCAGAACCTCTGACCTCCAGCGAAAATGAGCATCTGGAAACAATCATCGCCGGCCTGCAAGCCTCCATGTGGGCTTACGCCGGGCTGCTGCGCTCGGACTCCACCCTGCGCCTCGGCCTTGCCGCTCAAAAAGCCTGCGACGACGCTCTTTCGGAATTGTCCGCGCACAACAAGGGAAGCCGTCGACTCACCGAAGCCCAGTCCATGAGCCGCGTGGCCCGCGCCATCCTGCTCTCCGCCCTGGCCCGCACCGAGAGCCGCGGCGCTCACTTCCGCAACGACTTTCCCCGTCGCGACGACCGCAATTTCCAGAAGCATTCCATCTTCACCGGCCGCGAGCCCGTCGCCTTCCAAACCTGGTAGGGAATCAGGCCCTAAAAGCAAACAATAGGACATCTTTATATTCCATTTCTAATGGACCTGTGCTCCATACTGTAGCTTACGTTCTGGCGCAAGAGCGGGAAATTTCGTGCGAATTCCAGACCAGGTTTTCAGGGCGTCACAATCCGCCTTGACAAATCCGGCGCCACCATCTGGAAGTGCTTCACGTTCCATGTATAGATATGTTCGGCTTGGATTTTGCGAGCGCAAGCCAGGATCAATGCGTCATAAACGATGCCGCCAGACAGCTTCATTGCGGCCGTCTGCTGGATCGTTTGAGAGACTTCTTCGGAGGACAATGCAATACATTCAAGTCTGGCTCTGAATTGCTCAACGATCAGCACAGCTTGGTCTGGCCGGAGCCTGTTGGGCGGTTTCATGCCGGTGAGTGTGGCATAGAGTTCTGCCAGTGTATGCACTGCGCAAGACGCCTCATGAGGAGCAAATTTCATCAACAGCCCGCGACTGACCTCATGCCGCTGGTCTGCTTCGCGCACGGATGCCACCAGCACAGATGTATCAAGTAGCGCTTTCACTCCAGCCCACTTCCTTCCAGGATTCGTTCCATGCGCTCGGCGTAACCCTGCCGAATCAGTTCGGAGATATCGGCCTCGGTAATTTGACCGCCGGAGACGACCCACATTCCGTCCTTCATGACGAGCTGGGGTTCGGAGAAGAGTGGTTCAACGACCAGCCGGTCGCCACTGCGTTCGATCCGGAGGCGCGTGCCGGCAACAAGCTGCAACTCGTCGCGCAGTTTCTTGGGAACCACGATCCGCCCGGCCTTGTCGATCTCGACAGTGGCATTCATGTATACCATTTTACCATTATATTTACCATTTCAGTCATTAATTCCGTAAGTTATTTATAATCTTTCGTTTGCACTCTTTTAATTCGGCCGCCCGCCCGACGTCGAGCGGCGATGGAAGCGTTCATCCACCGGCTGGCGATCCTTGAATCCGGAGTCGACCGGGTGCCAGTGCTCAATGGCCGGCTCGCCCATCCGCCAGCACAGCAGGACCACCTGATCTTCAAGGCGGCAGGGAAAATCCAGCAGCCCGGCATCCAGGTCTTTCACCTGCACGCCAATGGAGTCGATCTCGGCGACACTTTCGCGCACTTGCTGCACTTGTCCCTCCAACTCCACGCGCAATTTGGCCACCTTGTCCGTGTCCACCCTCATGCCGCCGGAGAGGTAGATGCGCCGCGCCAGTTCAGAGAGGCCGGACTCCGCCTGCTGGGCCAACTGCTTGCCCTCGATGGCGCGCTTCAGCAGCGACTCCATCACTGGCAGCAGAGATTGCGCTTCTTCGAGAGTGAAGGTCTTCATGGGAAGATGCCCTTGGGTTACATGATACGACGAAACAGCTTCTAACTGCTAACTTCCAGCATCCGGTCCAGCGCCACGCGCGCCCAACGCTTGACGCTCGGCTTTACCTGAATGCGGTTGACCACGCGGCCCTCGACCAGATTCTCCAGAACCCAGGCCAGGTGCTGCGGGCTGATGCGATACATCGTCGTGCATAGGCAGCCGGTATCGTCCAGCGTAATCACCTTCTTGCCCTGCTCCGCGAATCTGCGCGCCATGCGGTTGACCAGGTGAATCTCCGTCCCCACGGCAAACATCTGTCCCGCGGGCGCCTGCTCCACCAGTGCAATCAGCCGCTCGGTCGAACCCTGTGCGTCGGCCTTCTGGCATACCTCGAAGCGGCACTCCGGATGGACAATCACTTTGATGCCGGGATATTTTGCGCGCACCGCATCCACGTGGCTGGGCAAAAAGCGCTGATGCACGGCGCAATGTCCCTTCCACAGCAGCACACGGCTAGCCACCAGCCGACCCTTCGTCTGGCCGCCCTGCAAACCCCACGGATCCCAAACCGCCATCTCCTCCAGCGGAATGCCCATGGCGTAGCCGGTATTGCGGCCCAGGTGCTGATCGGGCAAAAACAAAATCTGCTTGCCGCGCTGAAAGGCCCACTCGAAGGCAGCGCGTGTGCTGGACGAGGTGCAGACCAACCCGCCCCGTTCGCCGCAAAAGGCCTTGATCGCGGCAGTCGAGTTGATATACGTCAGAGGCACAATCTCTCCGGCCAGCCCAAGCTGTTCCAACGCCTCCCAGCAGGCCTCAACCTGCGAGATTTCTGCCATATCGGCCATCGAGCAGCCCGCATTCAGGTCGGGCAAAATCACCTGCTGCCCTTCATGGCCCAGTACGTCGGCGCTTTCGGCCATAAAGTGCACGCCGCAAAAAACAATGTATTTCGCTTGCGTGTCGGCGGCGATGCGGGAGAGTTTGTAACTGTCGCCCGTCGCGTCGGTGAAGCGGATCACCTCGTCGCGCTGGTAGTGGTGGCCGAGAATCAGAGTCGTCGTGCCCAGCCGAGCGCGCGCCTCCGCAATGCGGCCGTCCATCGTATGGTCAGGGAGCGCCAGGTAGTTTTCCAGGCTACAGGCATTGCCAGCCTCCGGCGAGGCCGCCGTCAATTCGTCAAGAACCAGGTTCACCGTATTCCGCCTTCAGTCCACTCACGCCTTATCGGAGCAGCGGACGGGGATGTTGAAAGCAATTCACGGCTTGCAGTGGATGCACTGAATCTGCGGAATCTGCCGGCACTTGCGCCCAGCCGCTTCTACAAGAGCCCCCATCCACGGGGTTGTTGCAAGCCTTTAACAGTTAGACGCGGCACTCGGCCAAAGGATTCCAAGGGTAAAATCCAGCCTGGCAAAGGCCGCTTCCACTGACTATAAGTGTAACAAAAATGTTAATCGAAAATCTAAATGATTGAAGAGCAAAGAGTAAGCGCGCCCCAGGCCTCCCGGCAATCGTCCCTTATCGAATTACTGGAACGCGCTTCCCGGCTTCACTCCCAATTTCTTGAACACCATCGCTATAGGGCAAAAACCTGTGAACGCGGACTGAAACATCATGATGCCAACCCAAGCCGTAAGTAACAGCCAGTAAGGTGAAAAGAAAAAAGCCAGCGACACGCTGATCAGGATCAGTGATCCCGCAAAAACAAAAACAGATCGATCGATATTCATAAAGGTCTCCTTTGGTTTTCGAGTGCTGCTAACATCGTGCTCCAGGCCAATGTGGCGCATTTCAGCCGCACCGGATATTCGCGTACGCCTGACAGCAAGGCGAGCCGTTGCCCTTCAACCTTCATTCCGTCCAGCGGCATTTCTTCAGTGCCGGTAGCCTGCGCTTGAAAGCGGTCAAAGAGGCATTTCGCCTGGGCCGGAGTCTTTCCCACCAGCACTTCCGTCATGAGCGAGGCCGACGCCGTCGCAACGGCGCAACTGTGCCCATCGAAAGCGGCGTCGCGGATCACGCCCCCATCATCGATCTCGAGAAATACAACCACCTCATCGCCGCAGGAAGGGTTCTCGCTGCGAGCCTGATGGCTGCAAGTGTCCATCGCGCGGCGGTTACGCGGGCGCCGGCCATGGTCGAGGATCGCTTCCTGGTAGAGATCAAGACAATCGCTCATCGGATGAACAGGGCCTCCACTTCTTCCAGCGCCTCCGCCAGCACATCCACCTCGGCTCTCGTGTTGTAAAGCCCGAAGGAGGCTCGTACGGTTGCCGGAACGCCGAAGCGCGCCATCACCGGCTGGGCACAGTGATGCCCGGCGCGAACGGCCACGCCCCGGCTGTCGAGCACCTGCGCAATGTCGTGTGGATGAACCCCGTCCATGATGAATGAGAGAACGGAAGCCTTCTCCGCCGCCGTGCCGATGATGGCCAGCGGCTCAATCGCGGAGAGCCGTTCCGTCGCGTAGTCCAGCAGGCTTGCCTCGTGGGCGCTGATGCCGCCGAGCCCAAGCGCGGACACGTAATCAATCGCCGCGCCAAGCGCAGCTGCTTGAGCAATGGCCGGCGTTCCCGCCTCGAATTTGGCCGGTAGCGGTGCGAAGGTCGCCTTCTCAAAGCTGACGCTCGAGATCATGTCGCCGCCGCCCTGATAGGGTGGCATGGCGTCGAGCAGCGCCTCCTTGCCGTAAAGCACGCCAATGCCCGTCGGCCCGTAGAGTTTGTGGCCGGAGAAGACAAGAAAATCGCAATCGAGCGCCTGCACATCGGCTCCCATGTGCACAACCGACTGCGCGCCGTCGATCAGCACCTTGACACCGGCAGCATGCGCCGCGCGAATCATCGCGGCGACGGGAAGCACGGTGCCCAGCGCATTCGACACTTGCGTGATGGCCGCCAAGCGCGTGCGCGGACCCAGGAGACTGGTGAACTCCTCCAGCGGCACTTCGCCGGCATCGTTGACCGCGGCAACCCTCAACACGATGCCCTTCTTCTGACGCAGAAACTGCCACGGCACGATATTGGAGTGGTGCTCGAGGCCGGTGATAAGCACCTCGTCGCCTTCTTTCAGAAAAGCCTCTCCGAAGCTCGCAGCCACCAGGTTAATCGACTCGGTGGCGCCGCGCGTGAAGACAATTTCGTGTTCGTGCCGCGCGTTGAGGAAGACCTTAACCTTGCGCCGCGCCTCGTCGTAACGCTCGGTCGCTCTCTGGCTCAGATAGTAAAGTCCGCGGTGGATGTTGGCGTAATCCTCCGCATAGAACGATCGTTCGGCCTCCATCACCTGAACAGGTTTCTGTGCCGAGGCGGCGGTGTCCAGATAGACCAGCGGACGGCCGCGCACTTGCCGGTGCAGTATCGGAAAATCCGCGCGGATGGCTTCAACGTCATAGCGCAGGCCGTTCTCTTCGGCCACGCCAAAGCCAGTGTCGCTTGGAACAGGCCTTTCTACGTCCTCTATTTGGAGAACGCCAGATGGCTTGGTTCTGTTGTAGACGGCTTCCATTGGCACTTTCCTGTCGTGCTTTCCCGACCCCGGCCTGTTATTGCAAACTTACGCCGCTTTGATTGCCCGCGCAGGCGACGGCTGCTTGAAGACTTTGGTTGTGAAGAACTCAATCATCAACCCAAATAGCCCGTTGACAAAGAAATTGACCAGCGGAATAATTCCCAATCCCCCATTCATGAAAAGGGAATAAGAAAAGATCGATCCGACTATCATTCCCAGGACGATGCCATTCCAGGCCCAATGCAGCTTCAGCCCGGAGGCGCCAATCGCAAAGCCCATCACCGCCCTGTTCAGTAAAACCCAAACCAACGTGACAACCGAAAACTTCATAATGCCGCTATTGAATAATCCGGCTGCGCATATTGAACCTGCAACCAGGCCAAAAAGAATCGCAATTGCAATCCGTTTCATTGTTTCCCCATTCCGAGCAGAGCTGAACCGCGCTCCCGCTTCGATAAGTGGTACGGCAATGCTCAATCTTTAGTTCCGCAATTTCTTTGGTACCTTGTAAGCGCATGCTCCGGCTTCGCTGATGAAGCCGCCACCTCCATTTGTTTGCACCATGCGTGGGCAGGTATCATGAACCTTCATGGTGATGCAGCCCACAATTCAAGTAGCCAGCCTGGGATTTGAAAACTCCATCATCCTCATGGTGCTGGCGCTGGTGGTCTTCGGCCCTCGCCGGCTGCCGGAGATTGGCCGCCGCATCGGCAAAATCATGTACGAGGTTCGTAAGGCCTCCAACGACTTCAAATTCCAGATGGAAGAGGAGTTGCGTGTCGCCGAGGAGGCCGAACGCCGCAAGAAGGAAGAGGAGCGGTTGAGCGCGCTGGCTTCCTCCGAACAGTCTGCTGCGGCTTCCCCTGCCCCGCAGGCAGCCTCTGCGGCACCCGTTGAAAGCCCCTACCCGAATGGCGCTGTTTACCCGCCCGTCGTCTCAGCCGCAGCCGCTTCAGAAGAGCCCTATCCGCGCATTCTCCCTCCCTCCACCGGCGAGCAGGTTCCGGCGGCCCGGCCGGGCAAGCGACCGGCGCAAGCCAAGTCGTCAGCAGCAAAAAAATCCGCCCGCACAACCAAGGGCAAACCCGCCGCAACCAAGGCGCCAGCCCGAGTGAAAAAGACCAGCAAGACGCCGGGGAGGCGCTCATGATCGATCCCGCGGAGGCCATCGGCAAAGCGCGCGAGGCCGTAGCCGAGCGAGCGGAACTGCCCGGCATGAGCCTGATGGAGCATCTCGACGAACTGCGCAAGCGCATCATTCGTTCTTTTTACTTTCTGGTTCTGGGCTTTGGCGTGGCCGGAATCTTCTATAAGCAGCTTGTCGCTTTCATCCAGGCGCCGCTCACCCACATCGGCAAATCACTGGTCTTCACTCACCCCATGGACCCCTTGAACCTGGATATACAGGTTTCGCTGATTGGCGGACTGATTCTGGCCTCGCCCTTCATCCTCTACCAGGTCTGGCTGTTCATCGCGCCGGGGCTCTACCAGAATGAGCGGCGTTTCGTGATTCCCTTCATGGCCGCTACCGTGGGACTGTTTCTGGCTGGCGCTGCCTTCGGCTATTACTACGTCTTGCCCGGCGCCATGCAAATCCTCATCGTGAACTTCGGCCATAACTTCACCCCCATGGTCACCATCGAGGAGTACTCCAGCTTCTTTCTCTCCATCATCCTCGGCCTGGGCATCAGCTTTGAGCTGCCGGTGCTCATCTTTTTCCTGGCACTCTTCGGCATCGTTACCCCGCGCTTTCTGTGGAAGAATATCCGCTACGCCATTCTGGCCGTCTTCCTGGTGGCCGCCATTATCTGCCCCAGCCCCGACCCATGGACCATGTGCATCTACGCACTTCCCATGCTGGCCCTCTATCTGCTGGGCATCGGCGTAGCCTGGTGGGTCCATCCCGCCCGCCGCAAAGCCAAAGAAGCCAAGGAGGCCGTGAAATGAGTTTTCTCGCGTTTTGGAGTGACCGCTCCACAAAAATTAGGGTGCCCCAGGTCCCTCGCATTTGGGGACCTGGGAATCCTCAACACTGGATGAGTGTCATTTGCGTTCTGCTCCTTCTCGCCCCCCTCGCCGCCCCCGCCCAGCCCCACTTCAACGGCGCGAAAGCCCTCGAATACACCAGCCAGTTCGTCGCCATCGGTCCGCGCTGGCCCACCAGCCCCGGCCACGCCAAGGCCGAAGCCTTTCTGCGCGCCCAATTCCAGCACGACCAGCTCGAAGAAGACGCTTTCACCGCCTCCACGCCCATCGGCCCCATCCCCATGCGCAACTTCATCGTGCGCTTCCCCGGCAAAAAAGACGGCGTAATCGTCCTCGCCACGCACTACGAAACCAACTACCCGCTCCGCAACATCAACTTCGTCGGAGCCAACGACGGCGGCGCAACCACCGGCCTGCTGCTGGCTATCGCCGACCAGTTGCGCGCGCAAACCGCCCACGGCAAAAAACTCGACGGCTACTCCGTCTGGCTGCTCTTCGACGATGGTGAAGAGGCCATCCAGAGCTGGTCCGACTCCGATTCGACATACGGCACCAAGCACCTGGCCGCCAAGTGGGCGCGCGACGGAACCCTGCCCCGGATCAAAGCCTTCATCCTCGCCGACATGATCGGCGACAAGGACCTCGACATCCTCCACGAAACCCAATCCACAGATTGGCTGGTCGCCCTCGTCCGTCAGGCCGCCAAAAAGTTCGGCTACGAGCGTTACTTCTTCAAAGTCGATGAGTCAATCGCGGACGACCACCTGCCCTTCGTCCAGCGCGGCGTCCCCTCCAT
This sequence comes from Occallatibacter sp., assembly GCA_052145195.1. Lineage (GTDB taxonomy): Bacteria > Acidobacteriota > Terriglobia > Terriglobales > Acidobacteriaceae > Telmatobacter. The sequence continues at coordinate 153,561 of JBKQPC010000028.1, forward strand.
TGACATCATCGACCTCGACTACGGACCCCACAACAGCTATCACCACACCGCCCAGGACACCATGGACAAGATCAGCGACCACAGCCTCACCATCGACGGCGATGTCTTCCTGGAAACCATCCGCCTGATCAATCTGCGCTAACAAGAGGCAAACCCATGACCGCCGCGCCCACCGATATACCCGAGCGTTTTCTCGAGCAATCCCGCCACATACTCATCGAGCAATGCTGGCCCCGGCTCCGGGGCTGCGTCGAATCGCTCACCGAGGAGCAACTCTGGTGGCGCTCCAACGAAGCCTGCAACAGCATTGGTAATCTCCTCCTCCATCTGAACGGAAATGTGCGGGAGTGGCTGGTCGTGTCGTTCAACCGGCTCGAAGACAACCGCAATCGTCCCGCGGAATTCAACCAGCGCGAATCGATTTCAGCTTCCGCGCTCCTCCATCAACTCGGCGCAACCATCCAGCAGGCGTCGGAAGTCCTGGCGCGGCTCACCCCAGCCGAATTGCTCGCGCAATACGAAATTCAGGGTTACAAAGTCAGCGGTCTGGAAGCTGTTTACCATGTAGTAGAGCATTTCTCGATGCATTACGGGCAGGTTCTATACATCGTCAAAACTCTCCAAGGCGCGGATCTGGGTTTTTACAGCTACCTGAACAAGACCGGCCGGGCTTCCTGAGGTTGGCCATAAAATGCTGGCAGGCGTTTCCTGGACATGGTGGCTCGGATTTCACGCGGTAGTGGCGGCGCTGCTGCTGGCCGATGCGTTTCTTCCTGGTCGCAACACCGACGCGCGCCGCTCCCAATCCTACGCCTGGCTCTGGACCGCTCTGCTCGCCGCCGCCGCAACCGCCTTCGCCGCATGGATTGCCATCGCCAAAGGCCGCCAGCCCGCCCTCGAATTCGCCGCCGGCTACGCCATCGAAGCCTCGCTCAGCGTCGACAATCTCTTTGTCTTCCTGATTCTCTTCCAGGGCTTTCGCATCTCGCCGCGCCGCCAGCACACGGCCTTGCTCTGGGGAGTCGCCGGAGCCGTCGTCCTGCGCGCGCTTTTTATCGCCGCGGGCATCACGCTGCTCAAGCGCTTCGCTTGGATCACCTGGCTCTTCGGCCTGATTCTTCTCTACGCGGCCTGGCGTCTGCTCCGCGGAGGCTCAGCACGCTCCGCTGTCCCAGAAGCGCCCGCGGCCATTCGCGGTTTGCTTCGGCGATTGCATCCTGCCAAGCGCCTGCGGCCTGGAATCAGCTCCCTGCTCCCCGTCATTCTCGCCGTCGAGCTCACCGACCTGCTCTTTGCCGTCGATTCCATCCCCGCCGTGCTCGCCGTCTCTCACAATCCCTTCGTGGTCTACACCTCCAACATCGCCGCCATTCTCTGCCTGCGCTCGCTTTACTTTGCACTGGCCGCGCTGCTCGACCGCTTCCGCTATCTCCACTACGGCCTGGGCGCGCTGCTGGCCTTTGTGGCGCTCAAGATGCTCGCCGCCCGCTGGATCGACGTGCCCATCACGCTTTCTCTAGCCATAATAGGAGCCATCCTGGCCGTCTGCGCGGTGATTTCCTGGATGGCGGGCAACAGGGGCTCCGCTCCTGGCTAATAGCATTTGGAGACTGTTCTTAGGTAATCCCCTTGGCGTTCAGATGCATCGTGTACTTCCTGTCGATTACAAAAATGTGATTCGTCAGCCAGTCATACATGAACTGCATGAGTTCCGTAGCGTGCCTGGGGTCCCTGCTTCCGCGGAAACGCCTGGCCATCTCCGCTACCCTCGCGAAAAACTTCTGGTGCTCCTGCTTGTGCTCTGCCAGGCCGGCATAGCCGGTCTTTGCCATCATCTCTTCTTCCCGAAGGCAATGATACTGGAAGTAATTCTCCAACCGGTGGAGAGCAATTTCAATCTCCTCCTCGGCAATCTTCCCCTCGGCGTCCGCGTCCTCGAGAGCGCCATGCAGCTCATTGATCATGCGGATCAGCCGCTTGTGGTCGTCGTCAAAATTCTTGACGCCGACGCTCAGATTTTCGGTCCACATCAGCAGCATGTGCGGCTTCCCCTTGGCTAGAGTATTCCCTGCGTGCGCGGCGGACCTCGGTCCTGAACCTTACGCGCAGTTTCGAGCCGTACATCCCCGCGGGCGAGCGCGGAAATCCTCTCTATATTATAGAATCGGCGCATGAGCAGGGAAAGATGAAACCGGATTGGCAGCAGTGGACCAAAAACGGAACCCAAGGCCGGATGGTTAAGCTCATTCCGGCGCTCTAGAATCGTGTGGCTGATTGCAGGCTCAGCCTGGCTACGGCTTCTTTTGCAACGCGTCAGCTGGAACCAGCGCCGTCGCATCCTCGCCGTCCAGCGTCACCGTGCCTTGCTCATAGGTCTGAAGCGCGGCATCATCGGCGGCCATGGTCATCCAGCAAACAACGCCCTTCTTGAGAACGCTGCAAACCGTCTCCATGGTTCGCTTGATCTCCGGGTGGCCAACCAGCGAGCCGGAAGCGCGTTCAATCCACATGCTGTGCGTGCCCAGCGTGTAGGTGTTATTGAATGGACTGACGATCTCGATGTTCTTCTTCAGGCCATCATCGACCCCGGAAGCAATGCCCGGAAGATCCTGCGCGGTGAATGAGTGTCCCATGCAGTCAAAGGACAGCCCCACGACCGCAATGGCGGAAGCCGGATTGCCGTGGTGGGCCGTCAGTGGCAGTTGAACACATGCTGCCATCTTTGCGGTCTCGTTGCCGTAGTCCCTGGCCGCCTGCTGCAACGCATTCGGCAGCATCGGCTTGGTGTCTACAACTTCCCAGTCCGGCGGCAGGCTGTAGCTGAAGCCAAGATCGCTCGCGTGCGCCTGCGCGTCCACAGAAGAAGGAGGCGGAATTGGAGTGGCAGCAGCGTCCGCAGGCGGCGGAGGTGGAGGTATTGGAGCGAGAGCGGTATCAGGAGTGGCGGGCGCTTGCGCCGCAAGCGGCACGGCGCAAAATACAAAAAGCGCGGCAAACAGGCGGGTTTTCATATGCCAGCCAGTCTAACACTACAACCTTAAATTTCGCTACAATGCTGGGTGCCCCAGGTCCGGTTTTCGGACCTGGGAATGACTATTCGGGTGCCTCACCTACTTCAGCAGCACTCCCAGTGTCGCCGCCACTATCCCCACAACCGAGAACACCAGTCCAACGTACCAGTAAGCGCGTTTGTGCGTCAGCAGCGTGATCGATGTAATCACCAGCCCAATCTCCAGCAACGCCTCGCCTAGGTCGAAGCGGTCCGCCTTGGCCTCGGCCTTCTCCACCTTGGCCTCCAGCGCCTCAGCCTGCTCCTGCTCTTCTTTCAGGTTGTCAGCCCACTTTGCCTGATGGTCGGCATAGCCTTTGGCGATCTTCTGCGCGGCCTCCTTGTCGGCAATGGTCACCACGCTCAGCAGATCCTGTGTCAACTGCGTATCGTTCGAGCGGATTTTGTGCGCCTGGTAGTAGTTCCACTGATCGGTGGCCTTGTTCTGCGTCAGTACCGCTTCCGTATGCGTGCGATGCCCCAGTACCGTGACCACCGCCACCAGCACCGCCACCACGCTCATCGTAAATGCCACCGGCCGCATCATCCGATCGTGCGCCCCATGCTCCGCGTGTTCCTGCAACTCCTGCGCTTCATTCGCTTCCATTGGAATCCTCCAGTTACTAAATGGGAAAAATGTTGAATCGCTAACTTGCTGCTTCCAAAATAACATCACTTGCCAGCACTTTTACTTTTGCTTCCGCTTCTTCACGCGTTGATCCGTATGCCAGTACTCCAGGCAATCTATCAACCGACGCAATCCACCGTCCATCTTCTTCCAGCTCAAAATCAATCTCAAATTTCATCGCTCTTACTTCCGCTTCCACTTTACCCCATCCTTCGAATCCTCAATCACCACGCCCTTCTCCGCCAGCTCCTTGCGAATCTCATCGGCCCGCGCAAAGTTCCTCTGCTTCTTCGCCAAACTCCGCTCCGCCACCAACGCCTCAATCGCCGCATCCGTCAGCCCCTGCCGAGCCACGAGCTCCAAAGCCACCTCGCTCATCCGGCCTTCCCGCTCCGCCCACTCCAGAGCCCGCCGTGTAGCCTCCGCGTCGCCGTCCTCCAGCACATCGAAGACCGCGTCAAAATCCTTCAGCACCGCCAGAATCGCATCCCGATCTCCGGTCTTCAATTCTCCCTGATCCATCGCGGTGTTCGCCGCCCTAATCAAATCAAAAATCGGCGCCCGCGCCTCCGCCGTATTCAAATCGTTGCCTAACGCTGCATCGTACTTGATCCTGGCCTCAGCTGCGACAGTCTGAAGTTCGGAATTTTCGCCCTCCGCGAAGGAGCCGCTCGTAAGCCGCTCCTTGAACGTCCGCAGCCGCTCCACCGCGCTGGTCGCCTCCGCCAGCCCTTCAAACGTAAAGTTGTACTGGTGCCGGTAAGGCACCGAGATCAGCGCCAACCTTATCGCCGACGCCTTATACCCCTTCAGCAGAAGATCCCGCAGCGTATAAAAATTCCCCTCGCTCTTGGACATCTTCCGCCCGTCCACCAGCAGAAACCGCACATGCATCCAGATCCGCGCGAACTCCTTGTGCGTCACGCTCTCGCTCTGCGCAATCTCGTTCTCGTGATGCGGAAAAATCAAATCCTCGCCGCCCGCGTGCAAATCGAAACTCTCCCCCAAATACTCCATCGCCATCGCCGAGCACTCGATGTGCCAACCAGGCCGTCCCCGTCCAATCGCCGTGTCCCATGAAGTCTCTCCGGGTTTCGCCGCCTTCCACAACGCAAAGTCCCGCGCCGAGTCCTTCTCGTACTCGTCCAGGTCCACCCGCGCCCCGTCTTCCATCCCGCTAAAATCTTTCTTGCTTAATTTTCCATACTCCGGAAACGCCGCCAGCCGGAAGTACCAGCTCCCGTCCTCCGCCTGGTAAGCCGCGCCCGTCTTGGCCAGCCGCTGCACCAGCTCCACCATCCGCGGAATATGCTCCGTGGCCCGCGCCATCACCTCTGGCCGCTCCACGCGCAGCGCTTCCATATCCTCAAAGAACGCCCGCTCATACCGCCCCGAATATTCGCCTATGGAGATGCCAGTCGCCGCCGCGTTGCGAATAATCTTATCGTCCACGTCGGTAATGTTCATCACGTGGCGAACCTTCGTCCCTGTCAGCTTCAGAAACCGCCGCAGTACATCCAACTGCAAAAACGTTCTGAAGTTCCCGATGTGCCCGTAGTCGTAGACCGTCGGCCCGCAGGCATACATCCGCAGCGTCTCGCCGTCCCCCGGCGTCACCGGGTCCATCTCTCCCGTAAGCGTATTAAAAAGCCGCAGTGTCATCGTCGAACTTCTTGCCCATTCGCACTAGAAAATCAGTTGAAATTTGCTGGTTTTCGGTCTTTTTGATTGTACCAGCGGGAGGTTTCCGCTTTGAAAGGGCACGACTTCGCGGGGTCCCCATCGACAGGTCTTCGTCGATGGGGTGGCTTCAGTCGTGCCGACAGACAAGGTATCGGAAATCCAGGCTTTAGCCCCTGAGGGAATGTATTCTCGATAATTTGCATCCCGGAAGATTGATTGGGCGATATATGGTAAGATAAATAGTATGACCATGCAGGCGACAGCTCGCAAACTGAAACGCAGCTTCACCCTCTCTCCGGAATCGGTATCCTTTGTTACCGAAATCCGCAAGAAACGCCGCGCCGGTTCCGACTCCGAGGCCCTCGACCTGCTGCTGCGCGAGTCCATGCTCGAAGCCAAACGCCGGCAGCTCGACGCGGCCACCAAGGCCTACTACGATACAGCCTCCGACGAAGAGCTAGCCGAGCAGAGCGAATGGGCAGAAATGGCCGGGCCCAACATATTTGTTGACATAGAATCGGCTGAGGCTGAGCTGTGACCCCGCCGCCCGCGCCTTCCCCGCTTCGCGGTGAAATTTGGTGGGCGCACTTCGCCACCGACGAGCCGCGCAAGAACCGTCCAGCCGTCATCGTCTCCACAAACGCGCGCAACTCTCATCCCCGTGCGGAAACCGTGCTGGCCATTCCGCTTTCGACCTCCGTGACGAAGCTCGGTCCCTGGCACCTGATCTTGAGAGCCGGAGAAACCGGCCTCCGCGAGGACAGCGTAGCCTGGGCGGAGAACATCGGCGCAATCAGTAAGGATCAACTGAAAGAGCCAGTCCAGGGCCATCGCCCCCTCACCAACACACAGATTTGCCGCCTCGCCAGCCTCGTCCGCCTGGCCATGGGCTGCGCCGAGTAGGATACATACAAGGAAACAGAAAATAGAGGTTCCATTGCATCTATGTACCTACAGAGGCAAGAAGTTTCCCGCGGTGCAGGGAATCAAATGATGTTTCAATCTTTTCGATGCTGAAATGCGGCTTGATCGCATATACTAATTCTACGATCTCAGCCTTCTGCTGGTACAAATGCATTTCTGAAAATTCACGATCAACATAGATGATCGTGCTCGTTAATTCCAGTTCTGCGCTGTTTAGATTGCCAAACTTCTCAAAAAGCCAATTTATGTCTTCCTTATGGTCGGAAAGAAAACTCTTGGCTTCTTGTTTGATTTTTTTGGCATTATCCGCAGCATGGATTTGGTATCCGTACCCGCCCGAAAAAGAAACTGGTGTTGCAGAGACAATATTCATTGCCTCGGCTGTGCTAAGGTCTGAGAGAACATCCGAATCGAACGGCCCATATGAGTACATGGAAAAGTTGTATCCAAGAGGTATTCCTCTCAAAGTTTGCAGAAAATACATGTACTTCATAAGCGCGGTTCGGCCGATGTGATGGTTAGCGTGCTTCTCAGCTAACACTGGGATCAAACTTAAGCGTGCCTTGACGAGTTCGTTCATTCTCCACCTCCTGTCTGACGATTGTGTTCGCTCGCTCTGCATTCTCAGGACGGACATAAAGCAAAATCTGATTATTGGACTTCATGCTTCGCACTACGTTAGAAAACTTGGACAGCGGTTGAACCAACGTAGGGTCTAGTTCGCTAACGACGGGAATGTCTGGTGGTCCCGTTTTATACCAACTCTTGGATGCTTCTTCAACACTAACGACGAGGTCGCCTAACTTTTCTCTGATTAACTCGAGAAAGGAGTCATCGCCTACATTTGAAATCTCCGGGCTTCTGAATGCGAGCCTGTAATGGTTTCGTTCGACAAGGCGCTTGCCGTGTTCACCACCCTTGCCGTCTGCTAGGTTACCTAGAACTCTCCAATCGTCCCATCTCAGAAAATCCTGAAGCTCGCTGCCCACAGGACGGGGAAATTTTCCGTCCGGAAGAATTTCCGAAAGCGCACCTTTAAGATGGATGTCGTATGCGACGCGCGTCTTGTGGAAATAAACCTGCGTGAACATGAAATAGCGTGCCAGCACTAGACCTTCGGCTGCATGCCATCCCCCTTCTGAAAACCCAAGGCGTGGTGAGCGATCTCTCGCACTCGGAATGGCTAGGACGGTATTTATGATCCTATTCAAATCGAATTTCCCGTATTGGACTCCTGAATGGTAAGAATCTCGAAGCAAGTAGTCCATTCGATCCGCATCCATCTGACCGTCAATGAGGTCACGCCAGAACAATCTCTGCTTAGCTTTTGTGCTGCCCTCCAGTAGGGCGGCTACATCATTGGCCTCGATTCCGTAGTTGGCTTCGTTGAGTGGATGGTTGTTGATTACATCATGAAGTTCGGTTCTGACAATTGCTGCTGAGTACTGCTCGTGTTTGAATTTTTTCCCGCTCTCCTGTTCCGGGAACAGTTCTTCGGAGGCGTGTGAGAACGGAGAGTGTCCTACATCATGTAGTAGCGCGACGAGGCGAACCAATTGTAAATCGCGTCCTAGTCCATCCGTCGTATATCCGAGTTCGTTGTAGAGTACGTCTGAAGACCGCGAGCGAATTGCTTCATACAGCATTGTGGCTGTATGCATTACCCCGAGTGAATGCTCAAATCGTGTATGCATCGCGCCTGGGTAGACTTGGTCTGTCCAAGCCAACTGCCGGATTCGCCTCAACCTTTGAAATGAAGGTTGGGAGACAATACACTTATCCCATTCGTTTAGGCTAATGAAGCCGTGAATAGGGCAGCGAACTTCGTATTTGCGGTGCAGCTTATTCACTCGACGACTTCAGACTATAGACGATGTATAGGGAGAAAATCTAGCGAAATTTCCGTAGTCTGCGGAAAACTAGCTTGAATCTAAAACAACAGGAGGAGTCTTGATATGACTATTCCAACCTATACCATCAGATTATCAGATGGAAGTCATTTAGTTTCCTAGATATGCGGTAAGATTATCTGTTTTGATATGATAAATGTTCCCGACAATCAAAGGGCTTTCACTGCCCCAGCGCCAGCGACGGATCGGCAGACAGCGACTCCTCCGCAAACTCCCCAGCCAAAAAACGCGGCCACGCCGCGGCAGCTATCATCGCCGCATTATCCGTCGACATCACAAGCGTAGGAAAATCCACACGCACTCCTCGCTGCGCAGCCTCGGCGCTGAAACGCGCGCGCAGTTCGCGGTTGGCGGCCACTCCGCCGGTCACCAGAATCCGCCGCGCCCCCAACGATTCCGCCGCCGCAAAGCTCTTCTTCATCAGGTCGCCCACCACCGCGCACTGAAAACTCGCAACCAAATCCAGCACCTGTTGCGGACACAGCGCCAACGCCTCTTCTTTGTTCTGCGGCGAGCGCGCATCAACTCCCGGCGCAAAGAGCCGCGCCGCCCGCTGCCGCGCCTCCTCCCTCAGCCCGTGCAGCTCCACGTAGCGCAGCACCGCCGTCTTGATCCCCGAAAACGAAAACATAAACCGCGGGTCGAGATTGGCAATCGGCGCCGTCTTGGCCGCCTTGGTCCTCGGAACCTTCCCCGCCAAATGCGCCTTCACTTTGATCTGCGCAAACGCGAACGGCACCGCCTTCGGATTGCCGAATCGCGCCAGCGCATCGATCCACGGCCCTCCCGGATAGCCGAAGCCTAGCAGCTTAGCCACCTTGTCGAAGGCCTCTCCGGCCGCATCGTCCACCGTCCGTCCCATCAGCCGGTAACTCCATGAGTCACGCTCCTGCCGCGCCAGATAAAGGTGCGTGTGCCCCCCGGAAACCACCAGCGCCAGGGACTGCGCGTCCGGCGAATCGGACGGGCTATGGCCCGTCCCTTGGTAATCGCTATGTAATGTTTTATTAGCTGACTCTTGCGACTTCAGCAGCACCGCATGAATATGCCCTTCCAAATGGTTGACGGCGATCAGCGGCAGTCCTTGCGCCGCGGCCAGCGCCTTGGCGTAGGTAATCCCCACCAGCAACGCACCCGCCAATCCCGGCCCGGCGGTCACGGCAATCGCATCCAAATCCCCCAGCGTAACTCCCGCCTCAGCCAGCGCCGCCCTCACCACCGGCACAATGGCCCGCAGATGCTCCCGGCTGGCCAGTTCCGGCACCACCCCGCCGTAGCGCGCGTGCGTCTTGATCTGCGAAGCCACCACCGACGAAAGCGTCCGCGCCCCCCGCTCCACGACAGCCGCAGCCGTCTCGTCGCACGAGGTTTCAATGCCCAGGATGAGGCCGCGTCCGCTCATCTCTTTAGTCTATCGGGTAAGCGAGCGACAATGGATACAGCAGCCATGCTCGCCGTCACGCCCCAATTCGATGCGGCCCTCAAGATCATCGCCGCCCTGCGAGACGCCGGATTCGAGGCCTATCTCGCCGGCGGCTGCGTCCGCGACCTGCTCCTCGGCCGCGAGCCATCGGACTATGACGTAGCCACCAGCGCCACGCCCGACATCGTCCTCAACCTCTTTCCGCGCACCTTCGCCGTCGGCGCGCACTTCGGCGTCGTGCTGGTCGCTTCAGAATCGCAAAACGAACCAGTCAGCCCCGAGGGCTCAAGAGCTGCGGAGCACATTACAGAGGTCGCCACCTTCCGCTCCGATGGCGCCTACTCCGATGGCCGCCATCCCGACGCTGTTCGCTACACCACCAGCGCCGAAGAGGATGTCCGCCGCCGCGATTTCACCATCAACGGTCTGCTCCTCGATCCCTTGCGTGTACAAGGCTCATTAACTGACCTACATGAAAAAACGTCCGCCGTCCGCACAGGACTCCGCGAAGGACTGATCGATCACGTCCACGGCCTCGCCGACCTCGACGCCGGCATCATCCGCGCCATCGGCCAACCCGAGCAGCGCTTTGTAGAAGACCATCTGCGCATCTTGCGCGCCGTCCGCTTCGCCGCGCGCTTCGGCTTCCGGATCGAACCCGTCACAGCCGCCGCCATGCGCCGCCTCTCCCCAATAATCCACGCTGTCAGCCGCGAGCGCATCCGCGACGAGCTGACCAAAATGCTCACCGAGGGCCATGCCCGCCGGGCCTTTGAACTGCTCGATGAAACCGGCCTCCTCGCCGAAGTCCTTCCCGAGGTCGTGCGCATGAAGGGCGTCGAGCAGCCTCCGCAGTTTCATCCCGAGGGCGACGTCTGGACGCATACCCTTCTACTGCTCGCGCAACTCGACGCAGGCTGCCCGCACACCCTCGCCTGGGGCGCGCTGCTCCACGATGTCGGCAAGCCGCCCACCTTCGTGCGCGCCGACCGCATCCGCTTCAACGGCCACGTGGATGTCGGCGTCGCCATCGCCGCGGACATCTGCCGCCGCTTCCGCTTCTCCAACGACGAAACCCGCCAGACGCTCTCCCTCGTCGAGAACCACATGCGCTTTGCCGACGCCCAGTACATGAAGGTCTCCACCCTCAAGCGCTTCTTCCGCCTGGAAAACTTTCCCCAGCACCTTGAACTGCATCGCATGGATTGCCTGGCCGGCAGCGGCAACCTCGATCACTGGTACTTTGTCCGCGAGCGCTATGAATCCATGCCCGAAGAAGCCGTCCGTCCCACTCCGCTCCTCACCGGCCGCGAGCTGATCGCCGCCGGCTACACTCCCGGCGCCGCCTTCAAGGAGATGCTCCGCGCCGTCGAGGACGCGCAGTTAGAAGGCGCAATCGCGACGCCCGCCGAGGCGCTGGCACTTCTCCGTAAACGCTTTCCGCTGTCTTGACCGCTTCCGGTCTTCAAGCTCACGAAGATCGAAGAGCCGTGGCCTTGCGCAACTGCGCAACCTCATCCAGAATGCGCTGCGCGAGGTCGGACTTTGATTGCGCCGGGAAGGCAGCTTCGCGTGTCGCGGTGATGAAGGTAGCGGCGTTCTGTTCCGAGTCGAAGCCCAGGCCGGGTTGGGAGACATCGTTGGCGACGATGGCGTCCGCGCCTTTGCTCTTCAGCTTCTCTCTGGCGTTGCGGATGAGTTCTTGCGTCTCGCTGGCGGTCTCGGCGGCAAAGATGATGAGCAATGTGCCGGGATTGCGGTGGGCCGCGACGCTCTGCGCGATGTCTTCCGTGGGCTCAAGCGTGAGAGTCAGCGGCCCACTGCGCTTCAGCTTCTGCGCGGCGGCGGCCACCGGGCGGAAGTCGGAGACGGCGGCGGCTTTGATGACCAAAGTAGCTTGCGGAAGATGAGCCAGTACAGCGGCGTGCATCTGGCTCGCGGTGGTCACGTCGATGCGTTCGCAACCGGCGGGCGCTGCGAGCGCGGCGGGCGCGCTGACGAGGATGACCTTTGCGCCGCGCGACCTGGCGGCTTCGGCCAGTGCATAGCCCATGCGGCCGCTGGAGCGGTTGCCGATAAAGCGCACCGGATCGATAGGCTCGCGCGTGCCGCCGGCGGTGATCAACACCGTTTCGCCGGCGAGATCGTTCTCATCGACGCGCTGAATCCGGGCGAGGACGGCACGGACGATCTCGTTGATCTCGGCAAGGCGGCCGCTGCCCGTCATGCCGCAGGCCAGGTAGCCGCTGCCTGGCTCAATGATTTCTACTCCCCTCTGGCGCAGCGTGGCAAGATTGGCTTTTGTGGCGGCGTGATTCCACATATTCACATTCATCGCAGGGGCAACCACGACTGGAGCGGTGGTGGCCAGATACAGCGTCGAGAGAAAATCGTCGGTCAGCCCGTGCGCGAATTTTCCCAGCGTGTGCGCGGTTGCCGGAGCCACCAGCAGCAGGTTGGTGGATTCGGCTTCGGAGATATGCTCGATGGAGCCGCCTTCGTACGCATCCGTCTGCCACATTGACGTGATGACCTTGTGGCCGGTGAGCGCGGCGAAGGTGAGCGGGCGGACAAACTCTTCGGCGGCACGGGTCATGACGACGTGAACGTCGAGCGAGTGCTGTTGCAAGGCGCGAACCAGTTCGGCGGATTTGTATGCGGCGATGCCGCCGGTGACGCCGAGCGTGATTTTGAAGGGAAGCGGGTTAGGCATGGTCTGCTCCTATAAGGTGATTGTCAATCAGGCGCGTTTCGCCCAGATGCGCAGCCACGGCGATGAGCGCGCCGCGTGTGGTATCGGCCAGCGGCAGCAGAGTATCGGGATCAACCACGGCGGCGTATTCGACTTTGACTGAAGGCTCGGTTGCCAGCATCCGCAGCATGGTTGCGATCAGCGCCTGGGAGTTGCGCTCGCCACGGGCGTGGATATCGGCGGCTGCGTCGAGCGCGCGATGCAGAATGGTTGCGCGTGCGCGTTGCTCCGTCGTCAGGTAGCGGTTGCGCGAACTGAGAGCCAGTCCGTCAGGCTCGCGCACGATGGGACAGGCGATAAGCTCGACGGAAAAATTCAGATCGCGTATCATCGCGCGCAAAACCGCCAACTGCGCGGCATCCTTCTGGCCGAAGTAAGCACAGTCGGGCGCAACGATGTGGAAGAGCTTGGCGACGATAGTCGCGACTCCGCGAAAGTGGCCGGGGCGGTGTGCTCCGTCCAGCCGATCGCTGATGCCGCCGACTTCAACAAATGTGGTCGCGCCAGCGGGGGTCAACGTCTCGGCAGTGGGCGCGAAGAGAATGTCGATGCCGGCGGCGGTGAGCGCGGCGCAGTCGGCCTCAAACGTTCTCGGGTAGCGGCTGAAGTCTTCGTTGGGACCGAACTGCAGAGGATTGACGAAGATGGTGACGGCCACGTGGGCGCAGTCGCGCTTCGCCGCGTCGATGAGTGAGAGATGGCCGGCGTGCAATGCGCCCATGGTGGGCACAAGCGCGAGTGTGCCGCCGCGCCGGAGTTCGCGGGCTGCGGCTTGCATCTCGGCAATGGAAGTGATGATGCGCATCGGTTAATCAGTGCGTTCTCTTCGATGGATCGCGGCAAGTTTCATCGCTGGCTTCGTTGTTGCGGCTCGCGCTGCATAAGCTCCGCGCCGGCTTCGCCGGGAAGGTGGTAGCTCTCGGCATCGGCGGGGAAGGCGCCACCGCGGACATCGCTCGCATAATGCTGGACGGCTTCGGTAAAGAGCGCGGACGCGTCGGCATAGCGGCGGACAAACTTGGCGGGGCGAGCGCCGGTGAGATTAACCAGATCGTGAAAAACAAGAATCTGTCCGTCGCACTCCGGTCCCGCGCCGATGCCGATGGTGGGAAGGTCGAGCGCGGAGGTGATGTGGCCGCCTGTTTCGCGGGGAACGCACTCCAACACGATGGCGATTGCGCCGGCGGCCTCCAGTGCCTGCGCGTCGGCGAGAAGGCCGTCGATCTCAGCGGCGGATTTACCCTGAACGCGGTAGCCCATGCGATGAACCGATTGCGGCGTGAGGCCGATGTGGCCGACCACGGCAATCTCCGCCTGGGTGAGCGCGGAAACGAGAGCTGCGCGATTGCGGCCGCCTTCAATCTTCACCGCTTCCGCGTCGGCCTCCTTGATGAAGCGCGTCGCGTTGTTGATGGCCTCCCCGGTGGAGGCGTGGTAGGAGCCGAAGGGCATGTCGGCCACCAGCAGGGCGCGGCGCACACCGCGGCGAACGGCGCGCGTGTGGTGCAGCATCTCCTCCATGGTGACCGGTAGTGTGCTCTCGTAGCCCAACACCGCCATGCCCAGCGAGTCGCCCACAAGAATCACGTCAATGCCGGCCTGGTCGACAATCCGCGCGGTGGGATAGTCGTAAGCGGTTAACGCCGTGATCGGCTGGCGGGCTTGCTTTCTATCAAGAAGGGTTTGCGCGGTGACTTTCTCCGCAGGGGCAGATTCTTCCCGGGCGGGAAGCTGGATAAGACTCATGACGATTCTCCAGTGCAGCTCCGCAAGCAGCGCGGATGCTACCTGATAAGTACAACTCCATTATACCTTCCGGCTGCTGGCCGCGATTTCTGAAGGAAGCTTTTTCTTCGAATCCCGCCCACGCAGAAAGGGCTCCAACCAGGCCAACCGCCTGATCGAAGCCCCTCTCGTATTGCCTGCTCTTACTTGGCCTTCGGTCCAGCCGCGCGAATCGCCTCCGAAGCGTCGAACTGCTTGAAGTTCGCTTCGAAGCGCGCAGCCAGCTCCGCCGCCGTCTTGTCGTAGGCCGCCTTGTCGGCCCACGCGTTGCGCGGGTTCAGTATCTCCGCCGGAACATCGGGGCAGCTCACCGGAATGCTCAGCCCAAAGGCCGGCTCGGTTTGAAACTCCACCTTGCTCAGCCGCCCATCCAGCGCCGCATTCACCAGCGCGCGCGTAATCTTCAAGCTCATGCGCTTGCCCACGCCGAACTTCCCGCCGCTCCACCCCGTGTTCACCAGCCAGCACGAGGCCTTATGCTGCGTCAATCGTTTGCCCAGCATCTCCGCATAAACCCGCGGCGCCAGCGGCAAAAACGGCGCGCCGAAGCAAGCCGAAAACTCCGGCTCCGGATCCTTGCCCATCCCCGCCTCGGTTCCCGCCAGCTTGGCTGTGTATCCCGACAAAAAGTGATACATCGCCTGCTCCGGCGTTAGCAGCGAGATCGGCGGCAGCACTCCAAACGCATCCGCCGCCAGGAACATCACGTTCCGTGGATGTCCGCCCACTCCCGGAATCACCGCGTTCTCAATGAAGTCCACCGGGTAAGCCGCGCGCGTATTCTCCGTCAAATGAATGTCGAAGTAATCCGGCTTGCGCTCCGCGTCCAGAATCACATTCTCCAGCACGCTCCCAAAGCGAATCGCCCGGTAAATCTGCGGCTCGAACTCCTCGGTCAGGTTCACGCACTTGGCGTAGCAGCCGCCCTCAAAATTGAAAATCCCCGTCGGCCCCCATCCGTGCTCGTCGTCGCCAATCAGCCGCCGCGCCGGGTCCGCCGACAGCGTCGTCTTGCCCGTCCCCGAGAGCCCGAAAAACAGCGCCGTCACGCCATCCGCGCCCACATTCGCCGAGCAGTGCATGGGCAGAACGTCTTTATTCGGCACAATAAAATTCATCACCCCGAAGATCGACTTCTTCATCTCCCCGGCGTATTTCGTCCCGCCAATCAAAATGATCTTGCGTGTAAAATCCGCCATAATGAAGGCGCTCGAGTTCGTCCCATCCCTCTCCGGTACGGCCTGAAACTCCGGCGCAGCCACCACAATAAACTCCGGCACATGATTCGCCAGCGCCGACGCCTCCGGCCGCACAAACAGATCCCGCACAAACAGCGCGTGCCACGCATATTCGCTGATCACCCGGATGGGCAGCCTGTAAGTCGAATCGGCTCCACAATATAGGTCCTGCACAAACAGCTCGCGGCCCTTCAGATGCTCCACTACGCGCTCCAGCAGCGCGCCAAACTTGTCCGGCGCAAACGGCTTGTTCACCTTGCCCCAGTCCACCACCGCGTGCGTCACCGCGTCGTCCACGGTGAACTTGTCCTTGGGACTGCGCCCCGTCCGCGCCCCGGTCACTGCCACCAGCGCGCCGTTGGCCGCCAAGTGTCCTTCGCCCCTAACCAGCGATGTTTCAACCAGTTGCGCCATTGGCAGGTTGGCATGTACCCGCTCCCCCGCCGCCAGTGCCTTCACCGCCTCTACCCCAGAAAGATTGCCCATCGACAGTACTCCCTCCATGCAAAAAAGCTGAAAAATGAAACGTTAATCCATTGTGTCATCCGGACCGCATTGTGGGAAGGGGGAAATGCAGTGGTCAGTGGTCAGTTTCAGACTTGAAAAATGGTGAGCTACAGCTGTCCGGTTTTCGTCAAATGGTGTGTTCTAGCTGTCTAGTTTTTCGAACACTGGGGAGCTCCCGCTCACCGGAAAAAGAACCACCGGCCTGGATATGAATTCCGACTCGTCTCAACTACTCATCGTCACTACACCACCGTCGCCGTCCACGGTGATGTGCTGTCCGCTGCGGATGCGCTGGGTCGATACGCCGGTTCCCAGCACAGCGGGCACGCCGTATTCACGCGCCACAATCGAGCTGTGACTCAGCGGTCCGCCCACATCCGTAACGATGCCTGAAGCCAGGGCGAACAGGGGCGTCCACGCCGGCGTGGTGATTTTGGCTACGAGAATATCGCCCGGCTTCATCTGCTCGAACTCTTCAGGACCGTGAATCACGCAGGCTGGGCCGGTTACCCTCCCTGGGCTGGCGCCAATTCCTTTGATCGTGTTGCCGGCCGCCTGGCTGCTGCGCGCGGGCATCATGTTGCTGAGGTCAAGGCCCAGGATCCGTGCGCCGCCCTTCAAAGGCAGCACCACAGGCGGCGTAACACTATGCTCCCGCCGCCAGGTCTCGCGCCGCTCCGCGATCGCGCGGCGATAATCTTCCACGGGCTGACTCGCATCGAGCGCATGCGCCGCGGCCTCCACCTCTTCCCATTTCAGCCAGAACACCTCGTCGCGTTCCGCAATTGCGCCCGCGGCAACCATGCGGCGTCCGACTTCGCGCAAGATGCGGCGCAGCGCCGGCCAGCCCAGGCCAACATCGGCGAGCGAGTCCTCGCGCAGCGGCGCCGAACGTTGCGCCCAGCCGAGCACGCGCCGGAACAATCCCCGCCGAAGCCATCCCAGGCGCGCCTGCAACGATGCGGCGGCTTTCTCCCTCGCCGCCGTGGCCGCTGCCTGCCGCTCGTAGGGACTGCGTACTTTCCCCGCAATAAAGTATTTGACTGTTTCCAGCAGTGACGCCGGCGCATCGGCTGGCACGCTCTTAGCAAAATCCAGGTCGTAGACGGCGTGGCCGAAGCGGTTCAGATGCTCCGCCAGGCGCGCGGAAAATTCACGCCATCTTTCTCCGTTGGCGATCGGCGACAATTGCGATTCGTATGCCGCCGCAATCTCCTTGCCGCTGCTCCGGGCAAGGTATCCGGCGAGCTCGTCGTCGCCGCGCGCCCACATGGCCAGATCGTAGAGCGACTTCTCCGCGCGGATGGGCAGGTTATCGAAGCCCAGGAGAAAAGTCATCGCGGGTGGGTCGCTTTTGCGCTTGATGAGGTGGTTGTAAACGGCGGTAAAGAGAGCTTCGCTCATAACGGGCGGCCCCAGTACGAGTTGGACGCTCACATAGTAGCTTGCCGCCGCCGCCACAATCCGCTGCGCGCCGGCCAGCAGTTCAGGAGAGGGCGTCGCGGCCAGATCGCGCCCGGTCCACTCGCTGCCCGCCTGCGCATAATGCGGGCGCACATCATTGGCCCAATGCGGAACAGCCCTGCGCCACATCCTGGCCAGGGTGCGTCCACGCATCAAAAAGCTGAAAAGCAGCCCAACCGTTTGCCGCGCACTCAGGGGCATTTCGTAATAGACATATTCGTGGATGGGCACCAGCCCCATCGATGCGCATCCGGGCCCCAGCGCCTCAATCATGATCTGCCGCGTCGCTTCATTCCACAGCGGCAAGGCCAGCGTCTCGAACAACGGCGAAAGCGGCTCAGGCAGCAATTCGGCCACGCTTTGTCTGAAGTATCTGGCCCCCTTTCGCGGAACCTTCCAATCGAGCGCCGCATGTGCTTCGGGCAGCGCGGTCACCGGCCGCGCCTGCACAATGAAAATCCGCCCATCGCACATGGCCCATTCAATATCCATCGGCTGTCCATAAAGTTGCTCGATCTTAATTCCCAACCGCGCCAGCTCCGCGGCCTGCGCCGGCTCCAGCGCGGCTCGTTTGCGCCTGCCTGCCGGGACAGGCTCTTCGCGCGTGCCTTCGGGCGAGCGCACCGTCATCACCTCTTTGCTGGCGATCTCCTCTGATGCAATCGCTCCCGTCTGCTTGTCGATGACAATCGTATCCGGCGTCACGCGTCCACTAACGATGGCCTCGCCCAAACCCCATGCCGCGTTGATCATCAGTTCGTCGCGCGCGCCCGTCATCGGATTGGCGGTGAACAGCACGCCCGCGGCATCGGCCGGGATAAGCTGCTGCACCACCACAGCCATGCTCACTTCTTCCGGCCGAATCCCCTGCCGCGCGCGATAGCCAATCGCGCGCCCCGTCCACAGCGACGCCCAGCAGCGGCGCACTGCGTCAATCACCTCATCGCCGCCGCGCACATTGAGATAGGTTTCCAGTTGGCCCGCGAAGGACATGCCCGGCAAATCCTCCGCCGTCGCCGACGAGCGCACCGCGACAGGCAAATCCGCGCCCATCTCGATATATCGCTCCTCTATCATCGCGGCGATCTCCCCCGGCATCTTCCCTTGCGCGAAGAGCTCTTGAATCTGCTCGGAGGCGCGCTCCAGCGCGGCGGGATCGCCGCCCTGCGCCTCTGCCGCAACGCTGTGGATCTTCTCCGCCAGCTGGTTCTCGTCCACAAAGCGGCGGTAGGCGGCGGTGGTGATATGGAAGCCGGGCGGAACAGGCAGGCCGGCCGCCACCATGCGCGCCAGCGACGCGCCCTTGCCGCCCACACGTTCCAGTGTCGCCTCCGGGCTATCCAGACTGAGAAGGATGGAACTGGCTTGAGGTGAAGTCATCTTTGGTCACGCTCCTTTCCAAAGACCACCGCCCGCACGCAACTTGTCTCCCGCGCACCAGGTCGCCACTGTACACTATAGCCTCGTTTCGATCCTGTGAGACTCGCACTTTTATTAAAATTATGCGCTATGCGCGGCGAGGCCTTCTTCCTGGCCTCAGATCATCCCCAGCGGCTTCGCCTCGAAGACCAGCAGCATATCGTCCAATGATGAAAACTGCGATACTGGCAGCAAATCGAAGGCTATCGGGCAAGCGATCATGATGCTCTTGCCATTCACATTCATTACTTGTCCGCGGCTAGCCAATGTCAGGCGATCGATCTCCATGCGCAGCGCGCCGGGAGAGATTTTTCGCCGCACCACCGCCATCAGAACATCCCTGCCCCAGTGAAAGAGCTTATCCTCCGGCCGCAAAGCCTCTGTCAGAAATTGGGCTGCGGAGTTCAGGTAGTCGCCTGCCACCTCCTCCCCATAACGCTGCTCCATGGTTTGCAGCATCGATAACTTGAACAGTACGGCATAGCTGAGGGTATCGACTCCGAAGAGCGGGGTGAGGTAGTTCCTGGCCTGTGTCGGTCCCGGCAGTCCTGTTGGACCCTCATGGTTATCCCATTGGCAGATATCCGCGGTTTCGTTCCTGGATTCTTCGATGATCTGGGCCTTCTTGGCCAGTTTCTTCTCCGTCGTAATCGAATGGTACTGATCCAGGCCGAGGTGAATAGCCTCTACAAGCGTCTCCTTACTGCATGGCTTAGTCAAAAAGCGGAAGATGTTGCCCTCATTCACCGCTTCTATGGCTGCGTTAATGTCTGTATATCCGGTGAGCAGCATCCTCACCGTATCCGGCGATATTTGACGCACTTGATACAAAAATTCCGCGCCGTTCATGCCCGGCATCCGCATATCAGAGATTACGACGCAGTAAGGACCGCAATCGTGAATCATCGACAGGCCAACTTCTCCACCCACCGCTGTGTCCACCTCGAACTCCCGGTGCAGCAGGCGCCTGCAGCCATCCAGAACTGCCGGCTCGTCGTCCACGAATAGTATTTTTTCAGCCATCGTTTAACTCCCTGCCACGGCATTCAGCTTCGCCTGAGCGCGTCAGGCTATTTCTTCCTGGCCCTCGTCGCGGCTTCGTCCAGCCCGCATATCATCCTGCCGAAGCCTTCACGCGGCTCTGGCGCGACCCCGGCACGCCGATAAAGAGGAGCTGAGGCTCAATTGTTTCATCGGCACACTCTTCCCAATAAATTAGGCGCTGAACATCATTCATCGAAAATATCTGTCGTGGCCTGCCCCGTAATCTACTGAAAACGCGTTTTCTGCCGATAAATCTCCGGTAGTGCTTTGCTCGCTCGCGTATGAGGTTATCCCAATGAACGGAATGCTCCAAAGCCCGGCAGGCTGCGATACCCCGGAGTGCTCTACGGAGTGCCCGGAGGGTGAACGCAAACGGGCAAATGAGACCCTGCGCGACAGTGAAGAGCGCTTCCGGATGATCGCGGACAATTGCCCATCGATAATGTGGGCAACCAGCGCTGAGGGTGCTTATAATTTCACCAACAAGGCATGCTGTGTTTTTTTCGGGATGACGCACGAGGAGTTGGAGGCCCCCAAACGGCCGCCGCTGATTCACCCCGACGAAGCGCCCGGGTTCCGTGCGGCATTCAACCGCGCAGTCGGTGGCCGCACAAACTTCAGGATGGAAGCTCGATTCCGGCGAGCCGATGGCGAGTGGCGGCTCTTGGGGGTCTTCGCCGAGCCGATGTTCTCGTCGAGCGGCGAGTACCTGGGCCACATCGGCCTCTGTGCCGACATCACGGAGCGCAAACGCGCGGAAGACGCGCTGCAAGAAAGCGATCAAAGGCATCGTCAGATTGTTAATTCTTCCAATGAGGGAATCTGGCAGATCGATAAGGATCACCGCACCATCGATGTCAATGCTCGCATGGCTTCCATGCTCGGATACGATAGGTCCGAGATGTTGGGACGTCCCTTGGAGTATTTCCTGTTTGAAGATGAACTGAAGGAGCAAGCCAAGAGATTGGAAGCCCGGCGAATAGGTGTAGCCGAGCAGTACGAATGCCGCTGGCGCCACAAGGATGGCCGTTCGATATGGACCATGGTTTCGGCGACGCCGGTCATGGACGTTAATAACCTGTTCCGCGGCGCGCTTGGCATGATTACCGACATCAGCGAGCGTAAGCGGGCAGAAGAGGCGCTGATCATCAGCGAGCGCCTCCATCGGGCCTTGTTCGAGAGTGCTGGAGACGCCATTTTCCTGATGCGGGACGGAACCTTTATCGACTGCAATGAAATAACCCTTCAGATGTATGGCTGCACCCGCGAGCAAATCATCGGCCATTCTCCCACTGATTTTTCCCCGCCCCTGCAGCCTGACGGAAGGCGCTCGCCGGAAGCGGCGATGGAAAATATCAATCTCGCCTTGAGCGTGAAGACCCCCGTGCGCTTTGAATGGCAGCATTGCCGCGTGGATAAAACCCCTTTCGACGCCGAAGTTTCGCTGAATCAGCTCGATCTGGGCGGCGAAGTTTATCTGACGGCAATCGTGAAAGACATCTCGGCGCGCAAGCGCGCGGAAAGGGAGCTGGAACAGCACCGCGCCCATCTCGAGGAACTGGTTGGGGCGCGCACCGAGGAGTTGACGATCGCCAGCGGTATGCTCCGCGCCCTGATCGACAACATCCCGGATTTCATCTATGTGAAAGACTCCCAATGCAGGTTTATAGTCGCCAATCCTTACTTGGCACGCATGATGGGAGCGAAGACGTCTGAAGAGTTGCTGGGTAAAACTGACTTTGATTTTTACCCGCAAGAGGTGGCCAACAACTTCTATGAAGACGAACAAAAGATGATGCGTTCCGGCCAGTCCCTTTACAACCATGAAGAGACGTTCCTCGACAGCACAGGAAACGTGGTTAATATCCTTTCGACAAAAGTGCTGCTGCGAGACGATGAAGGCCGGATCATCGGCATCGCAGGTATAGGTCGAGACATCACGGCGCGCAAAAAAATTGAAAATGAACTGCTTGAGGCGGAACAGAAGTATCGAGGTATCTTCGATAAAGCCATCGTCGGCATCTTTCAGAGTTCGCCGGAGGGCCGCTTTCTGAGCGTGAACCCTTCGATGGCCTTTACTTTCGGCTACGATTCCCCCGAAGAGATGGTCGCCGGCATCACCGACATTGTCAGTCAGTTTTTTGTCGATCCCAGGCGAGGCATGGAATTCATGCTCATTATGGACAAAATCGGTGGAGTAAAAAACTTTGAATGTGAGACTTTATGCAAGAATGGCAGCAAGATATGGCTCTCCTTGAACATAGTTGCCATACGTCAAATAGGCGTGGTGGTTCGCTATGAGGGAATGTGCCAGGACATCACCGAGCGCAAACTTTTGCAGGATCAGCTCCTTCAGGCGCAAAAGCTGGAATCGGTCGGTCAGCTCGCTGCCGGAATCGCTCACGAAATCAATACTCCAACCCAATACATCGGAGACAATGTACGCTTCCTTAGAGACGCTTTTCTGGATATAAAAAAACTGCTGGCACATTATGAACGCTTGTTATCGGCGGCTAATGACAATACCTTATCCCGTGAAACCATCCAGGATGTGTCGGCGGCGGTGAAACACGCGGACACCGGCTATCTGCTGGATGAAATTCCCAAAGCCATCGACCAGACCCTAGAAGGCGTCACCCGTGTCGCTGCGATTGTCGGCGCAATGAAAGAGTTCTCCCATCCGGATACAAAAGAAAAGATTCCGCTGGACTTGAACCGCGCCATCAACAGCACCATTACGGTGGCGCGCAACGAGTGGAAATACGTGGCCGACCTGAAAACCGAATTCGACCCTTCTCTGCCTCTGGTCTCTTGCCTGCCGGGAGAATTCAACCAGGTAATTCTCAACCTGATCGTCAATGCCGCCCATGCTATTGCCGATGTTGTCAAAAACGGAGGCTCGGAAAAAGGAACGATCACGGTGCAAACCAGAAATTGCCCCGAGTGGATCGAAATCCGTATTCAGGACACCGGCACGGGCATCCCCAAAAAAGTCCAGTCCCGCATCTTCGATCCCTTCTTCACCACCAAGGAAATCGGCAAGGGAACCGGCCAGGGCCTGGCCATCGCGCGCTCGGTTATCGTTGACAAACACGACGGCAGCATTCACTTTGAAACCGAGGAAGGCAAGGGCACGACCTTTATCATCCGCCTTCCTCTCAATGGCAAGGCTCTTACTGCCAGGGCGGTGGCCGCATGAAGCGCATCTTGTTCGTGGACGATGAAAACCGGGTTCTCGACGGAATCCGCCGCATGCTCTACACCGAGCGTGACCGTTGGGAGATGCAGTTTGCCCTCGGCGGAGAAGCCGCGTTGCAGGCCTGTGAAGCGGGCAGCTTCGACGTGGTCGTCTCCGATATGCGCATGCCGGGCATGGATGGCGCCACCCTGTTGGGTCTCATTCGCGATCGCTATCCCAACACCGCGCGCATTATTCTCTCCGGACATTCCGAAATCGCCCTGGCCACGCGCGCTGTTCCCGTGGCGCACCGCTTTCTGTCCAAGCCATGCGATGCCTCCAAACTTCTTGACACCATCGAGCGCGTCTGCGCCCTGCAAGAACTGCTCTGCGCCCCCGAGATTCGCAACATCGTCGGCAAGGTCGGCGAGCTGCCTTCCCTCTCCGTTACCTACATGTCGCTCACGCGCACAGTCTCCGACCCCGATGCGCCCGTGGAACGAGTGGCGCGCATCATCGAGCAGGACGTGGCCATGTCCGCCAAAATCCTCCAGCTGGTCAACAGCGCTTTCTTCGGCCTGGCGCAAAAAGTCAACACCCTGCAAAGCGCCGTCGGATACCTGGGCATGGACACCATCAAGAACCTGGCCCTCGCTTCGGAGGCTTTCCGCGCCTTTGTCCCCAGCAAGCGTATCTCGCAATCCGTTTACGAGTCCATGCAGCGCCATGCGCAAAGTACGGCTCAAATTGCCGGCGCGCTCCCGGTCGACAAACAATTGCGCGACACGGTTGTCGTTTCCGCGCTCCTCCACGATATCGGCAGCTTGATCCTGGCCAGCGTCATGCCCCTCGAGTTCGTTTCTACGCGCGCCTCCGCCGCCGAAAAAGATTGCGCCGTATTCCTCGCTGAAGAGCAGTTGCTCGGCACTTCCCATGCCGAGATTGGCGCCTATCTCCTCGGCCTCTGGGGATTGCCCAACCTCGCCGTTGAGGCCATCGCCAACCACCATCATCCCGACCGCGTTCCCCACTCCGGCCTCGATTGCACCGCGGCCGTGTATATAGCCGACCTGCTGGCTCACGAATTGGATACTCATCCGCAGGGTTCCGTCGGACTTCCCATCAAGGAGCCAGACCGCGCCAACCTTGAGTCGCTTGGATTTTTGTCCAGCCTCGACGATTTCCGCAACCTCGCCCTGCTCAGCCACAAATGAAATTCCGCGCCTGAAGGGGTTAGTTGTTAGGTGTCAGGGACAAGAAAGATGACTGTTCTCGCTTGTATGGAATCTGTATTGATAAAGTTACAGGTCCGATTTGCCGTTGGGATTCTATGCTGAATGACGACCTCGTTGTTCCAGCAATTCGGGTAGCCAGCCTGTGACTTGAGTCACTGATTCATTCCTTTAGCCGCTTTCTTGTCCACCAATGGAAGAAATACTGAGTAACGTTCAGGTCTCGCAATGGTCTCTTCGATCAATGGATTGAGGTTCACATTTATTTCGAAGGCAACACAGCGCCTTCCCAGCAATCGAGCCACAGCCGGGACAGTACCTGACCCCGCAAAAGGCGACAGTACAAGGTCGCCTGGAGAAGTGAATTGTTCCAGGCAATGACTCACAATTCCGGGATGAAATGCGTCCCGAAAAACAAATCCTCGCGAATCCCGGCGATATGTACCGCCTGTAAGTACCCACACGTCCGGGGCAAATGCTTGTGTGACTTTTCCGCGCATCGACACCGGCTTACCGCCTGATTTTTGAAAGAATTGGATATAGGCGAATCCGTAGCGATAAATATTACGTGTAAGAGACTTTACCCATATCTTTGTTTCAACACATCGAAAGCCGACATTCTCGGCAACCTCCCGAATTGCACAATGTTTCTGCCACAGTAGACCATCGAAGTGATGATCCTGGCGATTGTAGCGAGCATGGTCGCGCAAGTCTGTATTTGCGCATACGAAAAGCCCTCCCGGTTCCAAAACGCGCAGTACTTCGCAGAATACCGATTTTATAAACTCTAAGTAACTGAGCTTGTCGAGCGTCATGCCGTCAGGATGATTGGTGAAGGGAGGACTTCCAATTGCAATTTGAACGCTATGGTTTGCAAGCTCAGGCATTTCTTCGGAGCTGTGGTAGTAGACTGCCACTGTCACGGGCTTGCCTCCTGGGCTTCATTGACTCAAGTCCCCAACCTTTGCATTGTCACACGCCCGCTCCGCAATTCCGACCACTTCTTTCCGTCCGTATCATCGTCAGATGCAAACCCAACCCAGAAGCCGTCGAGGTTCGTTGCGCTTGCGGAGAGCTGAAGGCAAGCAGTCCCAATATAGGCTTGGGTTGGAAATTTCTCTGCCTTATACGTCAAAGCAACAATCCCTCTCGGAGAAACCTCTCCCGTGATTGCGTATTTGACGATCATACCGTCGTGGAGAACCTCCCCATATCCCACAAATTGACTGCTCTTAGTCCATTTCACGAACGCCACGGACTCATGGGTGTACTGGGTTCCGTCCTGAAAGTACCAGTGGGAGTCCCACCTCGTGCCCATGATTTCCGGGACGGCGGCACCACTGCGCACTTGCTTTGATCGGCGGTTCTCCAGGCGGTCCTTAACAATTGGTCCAACGACTGCCGTGACGATGACGCCCAGTAACGTGCCCGCTGCAGCGATCAAAGCTTTTGCAATACTCACGTCCATAGAATTCGAGCTCCGTTCCTTGCCTCCGTTACGCCGAACGCTTCCGATTTTACAGCCGTGCGCAACTCACACGACCTTGCAGCAAGGTCGTCCGCCAGGCCTATTCGTTAAGATCCTTCACCTTCTGCATTTTCACGGGGCCATTCTGCAGTTCCAACCGCTCCCTTCCGTCGGCATCTTTGCCAGCCACAAGTCCGACCCAGAAGCCGTCGAGTTTGGTTGCGCTTGCTGAGAGCTGAAGACAAGCAGTCCCAATGTTTGCCTCGGTGGGGAATTTTTCTGCCTTATACGTCAAGGCAACAATTCCTCTCGGAGAAACCTCTCCCGTGATTGCGTATTTGTATAGTACGTTGCTGTGTTGCACTTCCCCGTACCCCTCGAATTGACTGTTCGTAGTCCACCTCACGAACGTCACGTACTCGTGGGTGTACTGGGTACCGTCCTGAAAATTCCAATACGCCTCCCACTTCGTGCCCATGATTTCCGGGACGGCGGCGCCACTGCGCACCTGCTTAGATCGGCGGTTCTCCAGCCGGTCCTTAACAATTGGTCCAATGACTGCCGTGATGATGACACCCAGTAACGTGCCTACGGCAGCGATCAAAGCTTTTGCAATACCCGCGTCCATAGAAATCGAGCTCCATTCCTTGCCTTAGTTACGCGGCGGCCTTCCGATTCACAGCCGTGAGCAACTCACACGTCCTCCTCCCAACTGAGTAGAGGAACGTCGTCCATACCAGTGGCCTTCCATTGTCTTGCCGTCTCTCGACAACTCTAAGCAAGCGACCCCGCGATTCGGCTCAAAGGGGTAACGCGCGGCTTTGTAGGCGAGGGTCACGACGCGCGAAGGATCGATTTCACCCATGATGGGGTAGGAAAGTTGGAATTGGGGTTGGTGTCCCACAGCAAGGAATTGGCCTTGGGTGGTCCACTTCAGTATCTCTACGGTGTCTTCAACCTTCGGCTGGTCTTGACTCTTTGCGTCGTCAAACCACTTGCACCGCCATTGGCCGATTAGGTCTGGAATGCGGTTTGCCGAGCGGAACCTCTTTGACCGCCAGTTATGCCAGAATACGGTAGTCAAGACGCCTATGCCGGCTCCCACGGTTACACTCAGTAAAACCACGACAACAACTGCTTGGGTTTGCATGTTGGGTACCTCCCTTGAGTTTCAACAAATCGCTTCTGGTTTCATCATATCAGCGCCTCGCATTTTGCTTGCTGCATCCGTCAATTGTCTTCGCACGTTTGGCTCCGGCATCGGTCAATCCGCGGCAATCTCGATCCCCGATCCTGCAGATGCTGCTGGAATAGTCCGCAAAAGCCTTTGGTCCCAGCGATAAACTTTATTTCCAGAAGAGGTGGTCTGGCCGTTATCGACAATTGCGTAGAACGATACCGGGCTCCCTGACGCCTTTGTGTCATTCCAGCGGGCCTGTACATGATCGCGCATAGTGCCTTGCAACTCGGTCCGGGCGGACAAACGTGAATGCGAATTCAAATAACGATCTATGGAGCCCGTCGGAGCCCATTCCCGCGAGATGGAGTCATAAGTAATCCTATCGCCTTTGCACTTCCGAATCGCGTAGCCGATTTGGTGCTTAAACCAGTTTTCGAAACCAGGGAATTGATCGACTCCGCTGCAACAGCAACCGGTATCCGACAGGTATTGAAATTCATTGTCAGCGGCCCCGAAGGTCATTTGCCTATCTCGAACAGCGTCCCGAGTCTGCAGGATCACGTTTAATTTGAATGTGGCCGGCAGAACATATTCCCGTCCGTCGTGCAACGCACCTGCGGCCTTGTATTCAAAATGGAAATCGCGTTCGGCTGCGTTGGTCAACACTTCCCATAATGGATGATTCCTTTCGACGGGGATTTTCAGATGCTCAAGAGCAACGTGGCGGCAACCGGTGGAAGATACTCTCGAGGCAAACTCCTCCGCTGGTTCACTGCATGAGGGAATAAAGGGCTGCCAGCGACAGGTTACCCTTATATCATTCTTGGATAGAACAGACATAGTACGGAGCAGTTCGCTGGGACAACTGGAATGCGGTTCGAATTGCTTTGCTGTTTGGTCTCGCGCGCTGCAGAATGAAAACTGAACCACTACATGATTCATACCCTTGAGCAGACTCAGATAAGGCTCTGATGCGACGAGATTGCTTTTTGTACTTAAAACGGTTGGATATTCGTAACGCGCAAGGGTACGCAAGAAATTCTCTGTCACGCGATAGCGCAGCTCTGCGGGTTGGAATGGGTCACTCATTCCACCAAAATGGATCGGCACGCGCCGACGCAAGAATTGAGAGACGACTCCTAACCCGCCCCCATCTGAATCGAACACACGTCGGAAGATACGAGCGAGCGTTTGCTCATCGGCCGGACGAATACCCTCCCCGAAAGAATTGCCTCCACGAAATCGTGCGAAGCAGAAGCTGCATCGAAAGGCGCAACCGGCATATGAATCGAGCCGCAATGGTAATCCACAGAAACTAAATTGACTCGTTAGGGTCAGCGGGGTTGTGAATTGTTCTGTCATCATTGGGCACCAAAAGGTTGGTCTCAGTGAGTTTGGACGAACTGCTTTGTAGGTCACCGAGTGTCCCGGCAACGACGGTCCTTCATCAAGAGCGCACTTTTCCCTCAGGGTGTTGGAGCGAACGGTGCTGAATTAGTGGCCTGCGTCGTAGCCATCAACTCTAGTCTAACTGTGAAACATCGGTTTTGTAGCGCGAAGTCGGCAACTCAGAATAGATATTTCGTGCACGGACACAATAGGCGATTTTCTCCATGAGGGCCAAAGAGCCTGAATTTGGCCGCATTGCTTCACTGGGCTAGTTGACCCTTAAGAATGGATACGGGCTGGCAGGTTTCAACCCTAGCCTGCCAGCCCGTATCCTTCAAATCCCTAATCCCGAATCCCTGTTCCCTGTTCTATGACCCCTGATTTATTTTCAAAACCTTTCTGATAATTATGTGGTAAACATTGCTCTAAACTCAATAGAATGAATATGTTCCACGTGGAACATTTCCGCGCATTCTAGCCCTATTCACTAGTCCCTAGTCCCTATTCCCTAGTCCCTGTTCTCTGATTTCTGCCAGGAAATCGCCCAGAACCACCCCAGTACTACCCCTAAACCACCCGGAACGCTTCCCAAATAACCCCATTTCACGCAAATAACCTCTATCTATAAGTAAAGACTTCCTGCTCGCGTTTTAACCCCTTTTCACTCCACACTCCACACTCACACTACACACTCACACTCACACTACACACTGCCTCTACACCAACACCGGCATTTCCCCCAATTTACGCGCCTCTGCGACCACAAGCTCAAGATTCGCAAGGACTTCGTCCACGGTCATGGTGTAGATTTCGCGCCGCGAGCCGTAGCCTTCTTCAATGATTTGCTTCAGATAACGGCCCGCCACCTGTGCAGCGAGCTGGTCGGTAATCACCTTTCCTGTCAACGACTTATGACGCCCCCATGCCTCCAGCGGCAGGGCAATCCACATCGCCCGTCCATTGACGTCGAAGCGCACATCGACGGCATCGGCGTGGCGCGTGGCGATGGCCACCAGTGTGCCTTTCCATCGGCAGTCGAGCTCTTCGCCGCTCCATCGATCGGTTACCCGGAACTCTTCATACATATAGCTTTAGCGTACCCCTCCGCCCTCTGCACCGCAAGGGCCGATGGACGGCGCGCTTCACGCGCTGATAGACTGATGGGGTTGCATTTAAAGGAAGAACCCTGTGGATACAAAAACCCGTCATTCTTTGAAACAAGATCGCTTTGCCCAGGCCACGAAAAGCAGCATGGACTGGGTGAGCGGCCATCGTTCCGGCGTCCTGCGCTGGGTCATTGTTGTGGTTGTTGTTGTAGTTGCAACCACAGGTGCATTGGTTTATTGGGGTTGGAGCTCGTCCAAGGCCGACACCGCCCTGGGCGCGGCGCTGGACATCTACAGCGCGCCGCTGTTGCCGCCCGGCGCTCCAGCCATGAGCGGAGTCTACGCTACCTCCGCCGACCGCTCCAAGGCCGCCAACCAGCAGTTCCTCGCAGTTGCAAAGCAGTATGGGTGGCTGTCGGAGGGCACCAAGGCGCACTACTTTGCCGGCATCACTTACGAGGAACTGGGAAACAACGCCTCTGCGGAGACAGAGTTGAAGACCGCCGGAGATTCGTGGAATCGAAATCTGGCGAACCTGGCCAAGCTGGCCCTGGCCGGCCTTTATCACCAGATGGACCGCGACCCCGAGGCGATTAACATTTATAACGCTCTGGCCGCCAAGCCGTCGGAAACGGTGCCAGCCGCCGTGGCGCAGCTTGATCTGGCCGACATGTATGCCGAGGAGGGCAAGACTGAGCAGGCCCGCAAGCTGTGGGCCGCAGTCAAGGACGCCGACAAGGAAGGTGTGGCAGGAGCGATTGCGGCGCAAAAGCTGGGCGGCAAGCAGTAAAGCAGACGGATTGACGAGAATGGCTCGCGGAGCGAAGGCTTCGCGGGCCGTTTTCATTTTGGCCGGCGTGGGGAATGGGGCGGCGCGGATGTGAGCATTTAGCCGCTGGATTGCGTCTGTGGACTATGAGCGCCGGTCAGGCAGTATTCTCAGGTTGGATGGAGATCGCGGACAAGGCTATGTACGAAGAGGCCCGCCGGCGCGCGGAAGAGGCAGCGGTTGCGGGGCTGGTGAGCCAGTACGCCGGAACGCTCTACCGGGTGGCTTACTCGGTTCTGCGCAACGCGGCCGACGCCGAAGACGCGGTGCAGGAGGCGTTTGTGCGCGTGCTGCGCCACCGCGACACGCTGGCGGAGGTGCGCGACCAGCGGGTATGGCTGATTCGCATTGTGTGGAACGTGGTGCTGGACCGCAAACGCCGCATGAAGACGCGTCCTGAGACCGACGACGTGGCCGAGCTCGAGCGCGTGCTGCCCGCCGCGGGACTTAGCGCCGAGGAGCGCGTTGCCGCCGCTGAACATCACGCTCATGTGCTGGGTTGCGTGGAAAAGCTGCCCGCCAAGGAGCGCCAGGTGCTGATGCTCTCGGCCTTCGAGGAGCTGAACAGCGTGGAGATCGCCTCGGTGCTGGGAGTGAGCGAGTCCAGCGTGCGGTCGAGATTGTTTCGCGCGCGCAACCTAATGGCCGGATTGCTGGGCCATGCGAGGAGTATGCGATGAGGACAGAGATCAGAGATCAGAGAACAGAGATCAGAACTTCCGGAAACTGTGATGAGACGCTGCGGCTGATCGCACGGCTCTCAGCGCCTGAGGGATTGGAGACGCGTGTTCAAGCAGGATTGCGCACGGCGACGAGTACAGCTTCGCGCAAGGCACGGATTTTGCGCTGGCCTGAGTCGCTGCGGCTGGAGAATGACTGGATGCAGAATCTGGCGCGCGCGGCGGCGGCGGCAGCGATTGTAGCCGTGGTGGTCGGCGGCGGGTGGGGCATTTCCTCGCGTTTTCAGCCGGTTCAGCCGTCCAGCGCAGTTACGGTTCCTCCACACGTTTCTTCGCAAGGCGGCTTTTCCAGCGCTGGAGCCATGCGCACGCCGCAGACGCTCAATGGGCCGGTGTTGGTGCATCCGGTAGAAGCTGCGCCGGAGACGGGCAAGCCTGCCGTTAAAACGCCTGTTCGACATGGCAAGCCGACGGCTGCAAAGAAGGCTATGGCTCAACCCACATCGCCCCAAAATCGACCTGAAGCGACCTTGCCATAGGTGCTCAACACCACGGACCTAACGATGGGAGCAGCCTGTTGCAGTATGTACACTTTGTGCATATAATGAGGACAGCATGAGTTGCGTATGGGATCCCCGCAAGGCTGAGGCAAATTTCAGAAAGCATGGGGTTCGCTTCACTGAGGCGGAGCCGGTCTTCGTAGACGATTTTGCAGTTACGTTCAAGGACGACGAATCGGACCCGCATGAGTTGCGGTATGTATCGATAGGAACGGGCATGAAGGGGAGGGTTTTGGTGGTGGTCTACTGCTATCGCGGCAGAAAGATTCGCATCATCTCCGCACGCCCGGCAGAGGCGCATGAACGCAAGCAATACGAGGAGCACAGATGAAGCAGAGTTACGATTTCAGTAAAGGCAAGCGAGGACGGATCGCCCCGCCGGAGCCGGAGCCGCGCGGCAAGACGCGCATTACGATTCGCCTGGACGAGGATTTAGTGGATCACTTCCTGAAAGAAGCCGATTCCTACGGCGGAGCAATGGGCTATCAGACGCTGATCAACGAAGCCTTGCGGCAGCACGTGGAAGGCAAAGCTCCAAAGTTGGAGGAGACTCTGCGGCGGGTTCTGCGGGAAGAGATGCGGATAGCGAGCTAATATAGCGCAGAATCCCAGGCCAATAAACGGGATCTGGCACCACCGGATTAATGAATATGATTGTGCAGAATATGAATCGACGGGATTAATGAATATAAGCACTCGCCAGAAAATCCATGCCCAGGCCAGAAAAGACCGCACTCGCTTCCCTGTGTGCATTGCAATACGTCTATATCGAACTGATGCGTCCGTAACACAATGTGAAGATCATCCGTAGACAAGGCGACCGTATTGTAGATATTGGCAAACTCTCCATAGGAAACATCGGGATCAGAAACAATGTAGATGAATTTTTCAGCGCGGTTTTCATAGATTTCTGTCAGGAGGGGACCCAATTTCTCATAATTCACTTGTGTTTCGTTAATCCAAATGTTCCCGTCCTTGTGAAGTTGGACAACTATGCTTCTGTCGCTGAGAAAATCGCAATCCTTGTGGGGAACCATCAGCGCTTGTGGCAGCGGCAGATGCATCCCCACTGACTCTGGCCTTTGAACTACAAAGGCGCACAGGCTTAGCACCAGAAACAGGCTGGCCATTGCTGGAGCTATCAGCGTACGTAAACGGAATGGGTCCATGACATAGATAGACACCGCCGGGCGCGGTTTTGTTCCTTAAACCAGATAGAACTATAAGATATATTTCCCTCCGGGGCTAAAGCCCGCGTTAATTCTGTTGGCATTATGCGGGGGTTGAAACCCCCGCCTCCCTCCGGGAAAACTTCCCTCAGGGGCTAAAGCCCGCTTTCAATTTGCTGCCTTTGCGGCACGACTAAAGTCATGCCCTGACGCTTCTTCCTGACCGTGAGGAATTTATTCGCAAGCTGTAAAGTCGTGCCCTGATACAAATCGGGCGCGATTTCGATTTATTCCGCAAGACGAGAAGTCGTGCCCTTTCAAAACATCGTCTTGATAAAACGTCGACTTGTCGAAGCATCGACTGATTGAAGAGCATCTTACGAGTTCTTTGTGACCGCGCGGATGAGCATGCCCAGCAGGGCCAGCACCACCGCTCCCCAAAAGGCCGGCCAGAATCCATTCACGCGGAAGCCATGCACCAGCTTTGAGGCCAACAGGATCATCAATCCGTTGACGACCAGCAGGAAGAGGCCGAGGGTGAGGATGCTGATGGGGAAGGTGATGACCTTGAGGAAGAAGCCGAGCGTGGCATTGAGCAGGCCGATGATCAAGGCAGCCGTCAGCGCCGAGCCCAGTCCCCGCACAAAGAAGCCAGGCACGAGATTGGAAACAACCAGCAGGGCAAAGGCGTACAAGAGCCATTGAGCGAGAAGTCTGAGCATGGATTTTTTCTCCTTATTGTTTACAGGGTAGCAGTCCTTGCACCGTCCCTACGGGACTCCGGAGTGAATCTGTGGAATCCGCTTTCCCCACGCTAAAGCGCGGGGCTAACAACCACTGCGCCTACGGCGCGCTTATTCTGAGGAATCACTTTTCCCCACGCTAAAACTTTTCCCCACGCTGAAGCTTTCTGCGCCTCCGGCGCGCTTATCAGGACATTCCATATGCAGTCCTCAATTAAGCCCGTACCCTTCAAGCCCGTGCCCTTTCAAAACAATCACTCGGCACAATTACTCATTACAACCACTCGATACAATCACTCGGCTAGCGGCGGCTCCAACTCCTCGGCAAACCGGGAATCGCTGGTTCCCGATGCGCCTTTGGTCTTGACTTTTGCGGTAGTCAATACGAAGACGGCGACAACGATGGCCGCCATGCCGGCAAATTCGGCGCGCTCGGGGCGTTCACCGAGCAACAGGACGCCCAGCAGCACCGCGACCACCGGGTTCACATAACAATAGGAGGAGACCTTGGCCACCGGCACGTGCTCCAGCAGGTAGACGAAGGCGGAGTAGCCCACGAGCGAGCCGCCGGTGATGAGCCAGGCCTGCGATGCAATGGAGGCCAGATTCACGTGAAAGCCGGGCCACTGTCCCAGCACGGTGCCCAGCAGAATGCAGAAAGCGCCGGCGATGAGCATCTGCCAGGCCGCGGCCACAAAGCTGTTGACGGGCAGGCGGGCGTGGCGCGAGAGGATGCTGCCCACGGTCCATGCAAAGGCTCCGGCCAGCAACACGCCGATGGCTGCGAGACGCGTGAAGTCCCCGGCGAAACCGGAGCGCAGCGAGGGCCACACCAGAGCCGTCAAGCCGGCAAAACCCAGCGCCATGCCCAGCCAGCCGCGCACCGAAAGCGGTTCGCCGCCGGGCAGCAACATCTCGGCCAGCGCTATGAAGAGCGGGGTCACCGCCAGCACCAGCGAGGCCAAGCCGCTGGGGACGGTCTTCTCCGCGTAGACCAGGGCCACATTGCTGACGCTGAGCAGTAAAAGCCCAACCAAGCCGAGGATTAGCATGGTCCTTGTCGGCCACAGCAGGCGCAGCCCGCGCCAGCGGCACCAGGCAAGCAGAATCGCGCCGGCAATGAAAAACCGCGTGCCCGACAACAGCAGCGCCGGCATCTGGACCGCTCCAATGCTGATGGCTGTATAGGTGGAACCCCAAAAAAAGTACACGCAGGCAAAGGCCAGCATGATGGAAGCCGTGGAGGCCGCTTTCTTCCCCGGGTGTGCCGATGAGTTCGTCATGGGGCTGATTCCATGCTACATGGAGAGGCGTTCATCCACTTCTCGATACCTGTGATATGCTTGCGGCTATGGGCCTTGTCCGGCGTGGTGAGCAGGGGCTGGCGCCGGTTTGCCCGTCATTCGTTTCTGCTCAGCTTTTTGATAAACTGAGTTGCACTGGTTGAGTGCGTAACCCGTGCCGGAGGTTATCCAATGAACATCCCATCGATGAAGCAGCCAAGCGCCTTTCTTCCCCTGGCCATGTCGCTGACCGCCCTGGGGCTCGTGCTCGGTCACATTGCTATTTATGGTGCTGCCCGCGAGGCCGATGAGGGCGCCGCTGCCCATCTGTGGCAGGTTCTCATGGCTGGACAGATACCGTTGGTGGCGTTCTTTGCCATTAAGTGGCTGCCGCGGGCGCCAAAACAGGCGCTGTATATCCTTGCGCTGCAAGCTGGAGCTGTGCTCGCGGCTATGGCACCCGTCTTTATTCTCCATTTGTGAACGGCTGGGCCATTTACGTCGCGGGCTGGGCGCGGCGGCTTCGCTGTACAGAACAAGCGGTAATGTTCTATCCTGATATCAGCGGGGATTTCATGCATATGCGCGCTACTTATCGACTGCTTGCACCGGCCTCCAGGCGCTGGTCGCGGTCGCGCGCGCTCGGCCTCTGCCCACGGCAGTACCTGCGCATACTCCCGCCCCTCACGCGACCTAGCCTCTTCGGCGGCGATTAGGTCAGTCCCGTCGAAGATTCTCTCCAACTCTATCTCGCCGTCATGGCGATGAGAACTGGACCATCCCAACCCCTTTGGGATCCGCGGCCGGGCATCGAAATGATGTTGCAGGGCCGCACAACGGAATCCGTCGAGGAGATAAAAAGATGACTAAGCAAGAATTGCACGTAAAATACGGGCCCAAACTCGTCTGTTCGCTGCCCGGACCCAAAGCCAAGGCCGCTGTGGAGGCTGACGACCGGCTGATCTCGCCCAGCTACACCCGGTCTTATCCATTAGTTGCCAAGCGCGGCCGCGGCATTCGCGTGGAAGACGTGGACGGCAACGAATTTCTCGACTTTGCGGCGGGCATCGCGTCGGTCTCCACCGGCCATTGCCACCCCGAAGTAGTCGCCGCCATCCAAAAACAGGCTGCCGAGCTGCTGCACATTTCCGGAACAGACTTTTACTGCGAGCTGATGACCGATCTGGCAGACCGGCTCTCGGCCATCGCCCCCATGCCCGGCCCGCACAAATTTTTCTACGGCAACTCCGGCGCCGAGGCCATCGAATGCGCCCTCAAGCTGGCTCGCTACCACACCGGCCGCCAGAACATCATTGCCTTTCTGGGGGCCTTCCATGGACGCACCATGGGCGCGTTGTCGCTGACCGGCTCAAAGCCGCAGCAAAAACGCCGCTTTGCGCCGCTGGTTCCCGGCGTGACGCACGTGCGCTTCCCCTACGCCTATCGCGGCTGCAGCGGCGGCGCGCAGGAAGAAGAAGCTTTCAGTTTGGGCTGCGCTCGCTACATCGAGGAAAAGCTCTTCAAGACCGTTCTTCCTCCCGAGGAGGTGGCCGCCATTGTTCTCGAGCCGATTCAGGGCGAGGGCGGTTACGTGGTGGCTCCCGACAACTTTCTACGCGAGCTGCGCGCGATCTGTGACCGGCACGGCATCCTGCTGGTGGTGGATGAGGTGCAATGCGGAATGGGGCGCACCGGCAAATGGTGGGCCATCGAGCACTCCGGCGTAGAGCCGGACATGGTTTGCATGGCCAAGGGCATTGCTTCGGGAATGCCTCTGGGTATTTGCATGAGCCGGGCTGAAATTATGAACTGGGTTCCGGGCTCCCACGCCTCCACCTTCGGGGGCAATCCGGTCTCCATCGCCGCCGCCATGGCTACGCTGGACATCATCGAACGCGAGGGCATGGCCAACGCCGCACGGGTTGGCGCATTGATGTTGCAGCGGATCAATAGCTGGAAGCAAACCCACGCGTCTGTGGGTGACGTGCGCGGACGCGGCCTGATGATCGGCATCGAGCTGGTGAAGGACAATGCTACTCGCGAACCTGCTACAGCATTGCGCAACCGCGTGGAGACGCTGGCCTTCGAGCGCGGCCTGATGGTGCTGGGCTGCGGCGAAACCACGTTGCGGATTTGTCCGCCGCTCATCGTCAGCGAACAGGAAGCCACCGTGGCCCTCGATATTCTCGAGGAGGCGATCGCGCTGGCGGAAAAGGAAAACCAACACGCCTGAGCCCGAGTGTGCGCGGCCTTGCATACGAAATAATTCGGGACTGACAGGCAGAGGCCGCTTTTCAGCGCCCGTCTGTGTGCATTTCGAAATTGCGCCTTTCGCTCATCCGCGAGAGAATGGAATGCCATGGGATGGTTTGAGCAGATGCGGATGGGCTGTGAGGAACGCGCGTTGGCCGGCCTGGGATGGGTGGCGCGCAGTCGAGCAGGGGCCGATGGTCTGCCCGCTCATCTGGCCACCGGCATCGATGGCGAAAACGCGGCCTTCTTCTATCTGCGCCGCAAGGGTTACGCCGTGGTGGCGCGGCGCTGGTCTTCGGGCGATTTGCCCGGCGATGTGGACCTGATCGCCTGGCAAGGGCCGAGGCTGTGCTTTGTCGAAGTGAAGACCCGCACAGCCCACGACGCCTCCCCGGCCGAGATCGCCGTGGATTCTCACAAGCGCTCGACCCTCCGCCGCCTGGCACGCCAATACGTGCGCCAGTTGCCCCAGGAGACTGCGCCGCCGGTTCGCTTCGATGTGCTCAGCGTTTACCTTGTACCCGGCGAAAAGAAGGAATTTCAGCACTTTGAAGGCGCGTTTGGCTGGAGCGAGCGGGAGGATTACGAGAGGTATTAGGCTATTGGCCACAAGAGCCGGGTGGCTGTCAGTCGCAGTATTTTATCCCTGTGCGTCTTGGAACTCCTCATGCCAGGCCATCTGAATAGCCTCCAGACGCGGCTCGTTCGAATTCGTCGGGTCGTCGGCAAAGCCTTGCAGCTCTGCCACGAAACGGTGCAGGTCAGTGAAGCGCACCGTCAATGGGTCCAC
Organism: Occallatibacter sp.; assembly: GCA_052145195.1. Lineage (GTDB taxonomy): Bacteria > Acidobacteriota > Terriglobia > Terriglobales > Acidobacteriaceae > Telmatobacter. The sequence goes on from JBKQPC010000028.1 coordinate 191,247, forward strand.
GGCGGGAAACTTTTCGTGCAGTAGAATGCCGATCTCCTCGGCGTCGGTCCACAGAATCTCGCGCGGCATCAGGAGTCTCCTTATTTTTCTTCCGCCAGGGTGAGCGGCTTGCCCTCGGAAACGTAGTTGCGATTCCACTTGGGAATCTCAACCACATAGTCTCCGGGGCGTGTGATGACGGCCTGGCAGCCGAGGCGCGAATTCAACTGCTGGTCGGCGGCCATGTCCATGCGGTCGATCTCGTCGTCACTTGCTTCGCTGATGCCGGTTTGATCTTTTATCCAAAGATGGCAGGTGGTGCAGGCGCAGACGCCGCCGCAGGCGTGATCCAGAAAAATGCCGAAGTTCTCCGCCACGTCAAGAAACGACATCGGCTTGCCGTGATGTTCATAGGGCATCGCGCCAAACTCGAACTCCACCGTCCTGCCCTCGGGCAGAAAGGTGACGCGCACCAGCTTATCGGCGGGAATGTTTTTTTCGGTTGGTTCGCTCATACAATTCCGTTCTTCAGCACTAACTTGCTGACCTGCTTCACTTGAACTCGGCTGGAGCAAATTCATGCGGTGCGGTGACGGTCTCGGCCAGTTCCTCGCCGGCGGTGTTCATGGTTTTGCCGCGCAGTGCGCTGGAGACGGTAGCCTCCATCATCAATTCCGCAAAGCGGCGCGTGGCGTGGTCGAGAATCAGCGTAGCCTCGCGGATGGCAGCCGCGTTCTCACTTTGTTTCACTTTGTTCAGGTAGTCGCTGGCCAGCTTGATGGCTGTCTTCTCGTCGCCGGTCAACTGCGCCCACGCGGGATTTTGCGGCGCACGCTCCACCGCTGCCAGAATCGTCTCGGCATCGTTGCGAGCTTCGATCAACAACCGCTGGGCAAAATCAGCCTCGGCGTTGTCGAAGGAATCCAGAATCATGCTCTCGACCTGTTCATCCGTTAATCCATAAGTAGGCTTCACTTCAATCTGCGCTTCAGTTCCGCTGCGCTGCTCGCGCGCCGTGACGTGCAGAATGCCGTCGGCGTCGATAAGAAACTTCACTTCAATGCGCGGCAATCCTGCGCTCATCGGCGGAATGCCTTTCAAATCAAAACGCGCCAGAGATCGGCAATCGGCGGCCAGTTCCCTCTCGCCCTGGACGACGTGAATGGCGACGTTGGTCTGGCCATCGACGCCGGTGGTGAAATGCTCGGTGGCCGAGGCGGGAATCGTCGAGTTGCGCTGAATGATGCGCGCCACGGTCCCGCCCAGCGCCTCGATGCCCAGCGAAAGAGGGGTCACGTCGAGCAGCAGCATTTCTTCAGTAGATTTTGATGCGCCGGCAAGAATACTGGCCTGCACCGCCGCGCCCAGCGCCACGACCTCGTCGGGATTGAGTTCTGTGTGCGGGCGCTTGCCACGAGCGGTGAGGTGAAAAAGTTCATCGACCAGTTCGCGCACCGCGGGGATGCGCGTGGAACCGCCGACGAGCACCACTTCGTCGATCTGCTCGGGAGTGATGCCGGCGTCGGTGAGCGCCTGCTTGCAAGGTCCTACTGTGCGTTTGAGCACCGGCTCGATGAGCATCTCGAAGCCTTCGCGCGAGATTTCCCGCTGGTAGCGGTCGCCGTTGGGCAACTCGATGTCGAAGCGCGCCAACGGCTCGGTGGAAAGTTGTATCTTGGCCTCGATGGCGGCCTTGCGCACGGCCTGCACCGCGCCGGGATGCAGCCGCAGATCGACGCCGTGCTCGGCGTGAATCTCGTTGAGCGCGATGGCCAGCAGCAGGTTGTCGATGTCATCGCCGCCCAGGTGCGTGTCGCCGTTGGTGGACTGCACCTCGAAGATGCCGTCGCGCAACTTGAGAATGGAAATATCAAATGTGCCGCCGCCCAGATCGTAGACGGCAATGGTGCCTGCCTTGGCGCGGTCGAGGCCGTAAGCCAGAGCCGCGGCGGTGGGCTCGTTCACCAGTCGCAGTACTTCAAGACCGGCCATGCGGCCCGCGTCTTTGGTGGCCTGACGCTGCGCGTCGTTGAAGTAGGCGGGCACGGTGATGACCGCCTGCGTGACCGGCGCACCAAAGAAACGTTCAGCGTTGCGTTTGAGTTGGCGGAGAATGTAGGCGGAAATCTCAGGCGGCGTGAAGCGCAGCTCGCCCAACTGAATGCGAGGAACTTCACCGGCTTCCGTGTCGCTGGCCAGGTGGAAGGGAAACAGCTTCAGCTCTTCCTGAATCTCTTCGAGTCCGCGTCCCATCAGCCGCTTGACGGAATAGATCACCCGCTCCGGCGTTTCGATGAGCGCCTTGCGCGCGCTGTTGCCCACGGTGACGGTGGGACGGCCGCCATCTTTCGGAATTAGATCAAGCGCCACCACCGACGGCACCAGGTTTGAGCCGTCGACGCCGGGAATCACCACCGGCGTATCGCCCTCCATGTAAGCGACGAGGGAGTTGGTGGTTCCCAGATCGATTCCGACTACGCGTCCTTCCGGCATTTGTTCTTTCATGCTCCCAATACTTCATTCACATCGCGAAGCAGATTGCTGAGGTAGCGCCGGCGGTCGAGCAAGGCCACCAGTTTTTTTTGCGCGGCTCCCCGCTTGGCTCCGTCGCTCTCATCCCACTCTTTCCATTCGGCGTGCAAATCCTTGTCCACCGCCTCCAGCAGGCCTTCGAACTTTTCTCTTGCCGCGGTCAGGCTGTCTTCAAGCGCCGGATCTGCTTCGCCTGTCGCACGGGCCGCGCGCATCTCTTCGAGCTGCATGTTCAGTTCGAAGACCTCTTCCAGGAGATCTACGGGGACGCGCGCGCTGATTTCTTCTTTGCTTGCGTGGCCTTCGCCGATCTCCGCGCCCAGCAGCTTGAGCAGGTACTCGGTGCGGCGGATAGGGTCTTTGAGGGTGCGATAGGCGTCGTTGAGCAGGGCGGTGTCGGCCAGGCTCCACTGCTTTTCATTTTCCAGGGCGCGTGCAAAGCGGTCAGGATGCAGCTTGCGGCTGAGGCGATGAAACTCGTGCTCCAGCTTGGTTAGATCGAGGTTTAGTTTCGGCTCAATTCCGAATACAGAAAAATAATCGCCGCCGGGCGGTGGTTGAATCTTGCTGCAATGCGGGCAAAACAATGTGGAATCGTTGTGGCCAATGGAGCATGACCAACAGGCTATGGGAACCGCAGAATCAACAACCTTGAACATGGTTTCACACTTACGAAACTGAAATCTACGCCGAAAACGACGAACCGCAGCCACAGGAGCGCGTGGAGTTGGGGTTGATGAAGTTGAATCCCTGGCGCATCAGCGTCTCTTCGTAGTCCAGCGTCATGCCGTTCAGGTAGAGGAATGACTTGGGATCGACGAGGACCCTCACGCCGTCGAATTCAAAAATGCGGTCGCGCTCGCGAGGCTGCGTGTCGAATTTGATGGAGTAGGAGAGCCCCGAGCAACCGCCGCCCATCACGCCCAGTCGCAGTCCGCCCTCTGTGGGCGAGATGCCTTCCTTGGCCATGGCGAGGCGGATGTGCTTGATGGCTTTTTCGGTTATTTGTAAACCCGTCTGCGGTGGGGACACCTGCGGTTCGGCAGGCTGCGGCTGCGCCACCAATAACTCTTGCGATGGTTGTGTTCCAATTGTCACGACGTTCGACATACTTGCCTCTTCTTACTGCGCCACAGCAACAGCCTCAGCCTCGGCCGTCTGAGCCGCATTGCCGTTCTTCTTTTTCCAATCGCCGATGGCCGCGCGAATTGCATCCTCGGCCAGCACCGAGCAGTGAATCTTGACCGGCGGCAGCGAGAGTTCCTTCACGATGTCGGTGTTCTTGATGCCCAGAGCATCGTCTACGGTGCGGCCCTTGATCCATTCGGTGGCCAACGAAGAGCTGGCAATCGCAGAGCCACAGCCAAAGGTCTTGAACTTGGCCTCTTCGATGACCTGCGTCTCCGGGTTGACGCGGATCTGCAGGCGCATCACGTCGCCGCACTCCGGCGCGCCCACCAGACCCGTGCCGACCTCCGTCGAGCTCTTGTCCAGTTGGCCCACATTGCGCGGGTTGTTGTAGTGGTCAATTACCTTGTCGCTGTATGCCATTTTTCTGCTCCTTTTGCGGGGGAAGCCGCGGAAAAACAGTTGTCAGTTGTCAGTCATCAGTTGTCAGTTTCGGGCTCATCGGTGCTGACCACTGACAACTCGCTTCTAATGCGCTGCCCACTGAATCTTGGTCAGGTCGATGCCGTCCTGCACCATCTCGTAGAGCGGTGAAAGTTTGCGCAGATGCTTGACGACTTCGATGACCTTGTCAGCCACGTAGTCTACTTCAGCCTGGGTGTTGAAGCGGCCTAATCCAAATCTGATGGAACTGTGCGCCACATCGTCGCCCAGCCCCAGCGATTTCAAAACATAAGACGGCTCCAGCGTGGCCGAGGTGCAGGCCGAGCCACTGGAAACCGCAACGTCGTTGATGCCCATCAGCAGCGATTCGCCTTCGACATAAACAAAACTCACGTTCAGGTTGCCGGGAAGCCGATGCTCCATGGAGCCGTTCACGTGAATGTAGTCGAGGTTCGCTTCGAGCTTCTCCTTGAGCCGGTCGCGCAAACCGCTCAGGCGCGCGGCTTCCGCAGCCATCTCTTGCTGGGCTAACTCGCAAGCCTTGCCCAGGCCGACAATGCCGGGAACGTTCAGCGTGCCGGACCTCATGCCGCGCTCGTGTCCGCCGCCGTCAATCTGCGCCGCGATCTGCACGCGCGGATTACGCCGCCGCACATAAAGCGCGCCTACGCCCTTGGGCCCGTAAAGCTTGTGCGCGGAAATCGACAGCACGTCGATATTGTCGGCGATTACATCGATGGGAACCTTGCCCACCGCCTGCACCGCGTCGGTGTGAAAGAGCACGCCCTTCTCATGACAGAGCTTGCCGATTTCGGCAATGGGTTGCAGGACGCCGATTTCGTTGTTGGCCGCCATGATGGTGACCAGAATCGTTTTGTCGTCGATAGACCTGCGCAGATCGTCGAGGTCGATCAGCCCGTCGGCCTTGACGGGAAGATACGTGACGCGATAGCCCTGCTTCTCCAGACGCTTGCAGGTGTCCAGGATGGCCTTGTGCTCGGTGACCTGGGTGATGATGTGGTTGCCGCGCTCGCGATACATCTCGGCAATGCCTTTGAGGGCCAGGTTGTCGCTTTCGGTGGCGCCCGAGGTGAAGATAATCTCCTTGGCCGTCGTGCCGATGAGCCGCGCAATCTGTTCGCGCGCGGTTTCGACGGCAGCTTCAGCCTCCCACCCGAAGGAGTGGTTGCGGCTGGCCGCGTTGCCAAACTTGGTGGTGAAGTAGGGCATCATCGCTTCCAGAACCCGCGGGTCCAGCGGGGTGGTGGCGTGATTATCCATATAAATTGGCAGGTGTACGCCCGTCGGCACTTCTATTTGGCTGGTAAATGTGTTCGGCGTATTCATTGTGTCTCCATCCTCATCGTTTGCTCGTCCGCGCTCTGCTCAGCACAGGCGCGGAGGGGGAAGCTTCTTCTTACAGCGTCAATGCAACCAACGCCTGTGCTTCGCGGACTCGATCTTCGCGCTCTCGCGCCGCGGGTTGTTCGTACTCAGTCAAATCCTGAATGCTGATGCTCTTCAGCACTCCAGCAATGGTCTCGTTCACCCGCGCCAGCGGCTCCTTGATGGTGCAGCTCAATCCCAGCTCGCAGCCGGTTTTGCCCTTGGTGCAGGAGGTGATGAAAAACGGCCCGTCGATGGACAAAATGACCTCATAGGCTGAAATCGAGCTCGCCTCCCGGGCTAGCGCGTAGCCGCCGTTCATGCCGGCGGTGGAGTGCAGCAGCCCGGATTTGGTCAACTGTTGCAGGATTTTAGCTAGCAGTTGCGCCGGAATCCCGTAGGCGTCAGCCACGTCCTTGGCGCTGAGCGCAGGCGTTTCCGGGTGCTCTGCCAGATACTTGAGCGCCATCAGGCCGTAATCCGCTTTTTTGGTCAGTTTGAGCATCGAATATCCGACTTCTTCGGTCCGTATTCAGTATACGACCATTTCTGTCGGGATTGCAAGCCCCGCCTGAAATTGTCTTTTTCGCCCTATGAAAAACCCCCAATGAAAAAAAGATTCATCAGAATATGGTTTTCAAATGGGGGAAAATGCCGATACAATTTGGCGGGTAGAGTAGTTTTTCCACCGAACCCACGACCGATGGCAACCGCCTGCAAACACCCCAGGGTACGCATCGTTTCCCGGCACGAAGACACCGAATTCGTCGAGTGCCAGGATTGTGGCGAGGTCTTTGACTCCGAAGAGTTTCGCGATATGGAGATTGAAGAAACCGCCGACCCAGAACCCAGCCTGGAAGACTCATGAAGCACCGCGCCGCCCATTGCTCACCGGGGGGCGGGAAGAGGATGCGCGCCAGCTGGAGAGGCTAGTGAAGCAAGAGGGAGTGGTCTGATTACTTACTGCTGTGGCTGTTGATGCCCATGCCACTGGCGCTCTGAGCGCCCACGCGCCTGGCCGCAGTCCATGAGTAATGCAGTCCCGAAGCGACAGTGAGCACCATGGTGGCCTCAAGCGACCATTGCTCTAAAAGTGCTACCCAGCGGACGATGACGTGTTGATCCAGCAACATAGCTTGAAGCAGCACGGCAGCCACCGCGGCCACCTGAACCATGGTATTGGCCTTGCCCAGGAGACTGGGGCTGAAGTCACGCCGTCCCGTCGCCGCATATAGAATGGCCGACACCACCAGAATCCCCACATCCCTGCCGAAGACCAGCACCGTCACCCGCATTGGAATCAGCCCCATGTGCGTGAGCACCAGAAAGAGCGTGCTCAGCAACAGCTTGTCGGCCACCGGGTCAAGGTACTGGCCCAGCATGGTGTACTGCTTCAGCATGCGAGCCAGCAAGCCGTCCAGCAAGTCGGTGAGCCCGGCGGCCACGAAGAGGCCAAAACCAAGCGCGTAGTGTTTGTCAGCGACGGCGGCCACCAGCAGCGGCACCATGCAGATGCGCAACAGCGTAAGCAGGTTGGGCGCGGTGCGGAATCGGTTTAGCCGTTTGCTGACAATGTCTTTCATGCTGGGTTCAAGGGTGCAAGCAACGATGGTACAGTATGGCGGGCGATGCCTGCCCAACTTTTCCCGCAACCCCGTTCCTGATAGACTACCTGAAGTTGCATTGCAGGCGCGTAGCTCAGTTGGTTAGAGCGCTTCCTTGACACGGAAGAGGTCGCTGGTTCGAGTCCAGTCGTGCCTACCATATTTTCAATAACTTAGCTGGAAGGCCCCGACTTTCTCACCTGGTTAACCTCGCTTGCTTCCGTTTTTCGTTCCGCTACCGTGATGGGTGGCTTGCGTACCGGCAGAGCTTCCGCTATCCGGTCCATCCTTGAGGAAGCATGCGCTGAACCGGCCCACTGTGACAACCTAGAAGTCTGGAGGAGTTAGAACGACATGCCGCCTGAGAATCCTACCATTTTCGCAGCGTCACAAGACCTTCACTCTTGGGAGGCAGGCGGGGCCGATTCCGCCGAGGCGCTTTCAGCATGGGTAGGCGCGCGACTGGCTGCGCACGAGGCGGCGTTGGCTGCCCTGTTGGCAGCCGAGGACGAGCGCACGCCGGAAAATTCGCTGCGCCTCTACGACGCGGCCATTGAGCAGCTCAGCCTGGCCGGCGCGCAGGCGGGCATACTGAACTCCGTGGCCGCCGAAAAGGCGGTGCGCGATCAGGCGCAGCTCGAAGCGCAACGGGTAGCGCAGGCAGCCAGCGCCCTGAGCCTGAACCGGGCCGTCTACGAGGCTCTTGTGGCCATCGACCTGGGCGGGGCCAATTTTCCCATCAGCGCGGCGACAAAGCACTACGTCGAGCGCACGCTGCTCAGCTACCGGCTGGCCGGCGTGGACAAGGACCAGGCCACGCGCGACCGGCTGCATAACCTGCACGACAAGGCTACGCAGCTCTCGCTCGAATTCAGCCGCAACATTCAGGAGGGCGCGAAGACCGTCGAGGCCACGCCCGCCGAGTTGGACGGTTTGCCCTCCGACTATCTTGCGCGGCATCCCGCGAACGCCGAAGGCCGCGTAACGCTCTCGACTGACCCGCCCGACATGCAGCCGGTGATGACCTTTGCCGCGAACGCCGCGCTGCGGGAGCGGATGTTTTTTGCCTATAACACCCGCGCCTACCCAGTCAACAAAACGATTCTGGAGCAATTGCTGGCCACGCGCCAGGAGATTGCCGATGTACTCGGCTTTCGCAGTTGGGCCGATCTGGCCACTGCCGACCAGATGATGGCTTCGGCGGCCAACGCGCGCGTATTTCTGGCTAAACTCAACGAGGCCAGTCTGGAGGGCGCAAAACGCGAGCACGAACTGATTCTCGATTTCACCCGCCGGCGCCGGCCCGAGTTGACAGCCATCGACATCGCCAGCCGCGGCTACTGGTACGAGCAATTTCGCCGCTCCACCTTCGACTTCGATTCGCAGTCCGTGCGCCCTTACTTCCCTTACGCGCAGGTGGAGGCCGGCGTGCTGGAGACGGCGGCGCGCTTGTTCAAGATTGAGTTTCGGCGTTCGACGGCGACAGCCTGGCACACGGACGTTTCGGTCTTCGAGGTCCTCGACGGCGGCCAAATTGTGGGCCGCTTCTATCTCGATATGCATCCCCGCGAAGGCAAGGACAAATGGTTTTCCGCCTCGCCTGTGGTTACGGGCGTGCGCGGGCGCGCTCTGCCCGAGGCCGCGCTCATCTGCAACTTCCCAGGCGGCGACGGCAACGACCCTGGGCTTCTCCAATACAACGACGTAGTGACGTTTTTTCACGAGTTCGGCCACCTGATGCACGCCATTCTGGGCGGACACACGGAGTGGGCAGGCATCAGCGGCTTCGCCACCGAGGGCGATTTCATTGAGGTGCCCTCGCAAATGCTGGAAGAGTTCTTCCGCGACGAAAAGCTGCTCCAGGCCTTTGCGAAGCACTATCAGACAGGCGAAACGCTCCCTTCCGAGACCATCAAAAAAATGAAGCTGGCCGGAGCCTTTGGCCGCGCCGACTGGGTTCGCTCGCAGCTCTACTACACCACGCTCTCGCTCGACCTGCACGACCGCAATCCGGCCGGCCTGGACCTGGACCTCATCACCCGGCAGCTTTATCAGAGCCTGCAACCCTGGACCTGGCTGGAAGGCAATCGCATGTACGCGAGCTTCGGCCATCTCACCGGCTACTCGTCGAATTACTATACCTATGCTTTTGATAAGGTCATCGCGCTGGATTTTTTTGCACAGTTCGATCCCGCCGACTTGCTGGGCTGCGAGGCCGGCAGCCGCTACCGCAAATTGGTGCTCGAACAGGGCGGGTCGAAGCCCGGCCGCCAGATGGTGCGCGAGTTCCTGGGCCGCGACGAGGAGTTTGCCGCGTTCAGCAAGTGGCTCAATGAGGAGTTTGAAGGTCAGCTAGTGGAGGTCTCGCGATGAACGCATCCGACTTTCGCCGTATAGCGCTGAGCTTAGAGGGGGCAGAAGAGGGCTCGCACATGGGCGCGGCCGATTTTCGCGTCGGTGGGCGAATCTTCGCCACGCTCGCATCGGAGAGCCAGGGCTACGGCAACCTGATGCTCACTCCCAAGCAGCAGACGGAGTTTGTTGCGGAGCGGCCCGATCTTTTCCTGCCAGTTGCGGGCGGTTGGGGCAGGAACGGCGCGACTCATCTCCGGCTAGCCGCGGTTACTGAAGACGTGCTCACCGGCGCACTGCAAACAGCATGGAAGCTGCGCATTGAAAAGAACGAAAAGACAGGCAAGAAGGGCCGTGCTCCCACTAAACGGTCGAGTAAAGCAAAGACAGTAGACACGAAGCTCCGTTAAACTTGTCCTCCCGGTCCATCCATTCCGGTCCATCCATTATGATTTCGTAATGGCAAGCACGCAGGATTTCAACGGCAAATGGGCGCTGGTGACCGGAGCCAGCGCGGGAATCGGCGCGGCGCTGGCGCGGGAGCTGGCCAAGCACGGAGCCCGGCTCATCTTGACGGCGCGCAGGCGTGACCGGCTGGAGACGCTGGCCGCGGAACTCACAGCCAAAGGAACAGAGGTTCGCATCGTTGCGGCTGATCTGAACGATCCCGCGGCGCCGCAGAAGATTTACGAATTCACGGAAGGCGCGGGGCTCACAGTCGACATTCTCATCAACAACGCAGGCCTCGGACAGTACGGGGCCTTCGCGCAGAGCGAGATTGCCCAGGAGCTGAGCCAGGTCAGAGTCAATTGCGAGGCCATGGTGCGGCTGACCCGGCTGTTTGTTCCGCGCATGGTGGAGCGGCGTCGCGGCTGGGTGATGATTCTGGCATCAACTGCCAGCTTTCAGCCCGTGCCGTACCTCACCACCTACGCGGCCACCAAGGCATTCGACCGCTTCTTTGCGCTGGGGCTGGCCGCCGAAGTGGCGCGCTTCGGCGTAAAAGTGACGGCGCTCTGCCCTGGGCCTACCGAAAGCGAGTTCATCGACGTGGCTCACGCCGGAGCCTTCAAGGGCAGGAATCAGCAAACGGCCGAAGACGTGGCGCGACTCGCGGTCGCGGCCCTGGCGCGCGGCCAGCGAACACTCATCCCCTATTTCGGGGGCAGGTTTAACGCCATTCTCATTCGCTTCTTGCCGGTCGGCGTGATTACACGCTTTGTCGAGAAGGCTGCACGCCCAGTTCAATAAGCTGGTATGGCGTGAAGAGCATGGGCAGAGAAATAAATATTTCTTGAATATGTTGATTCAAATTGGCGTCCCCGACGGGATTTGAACCCGTGTTATCGCCGTGAAAGGGCGGTGTCCTAGGCCGGGCTAGACGACGGGGACGCATACAGGGTCAACAAGCGGCCAGGATTGGCCAGATGCGCCCTACTTCAGGCTACCAACTCAGCAGGGCTATGTCAAAGAATCTGGAGCCGTTTCAAGGAACTATCCTGGCAGGTTGGCCGTAGATCATTCTATGAATTTTTACATCAATGCTCCGGCCGCAGGCATCACATTACAATGGGGAAGACAACATAAAGTGAGGTAGATCGCTTTGAAACGCATTTTAGGAATAGGTAGTATCGTTCTTCTCGGGTTGGCGGCTACGGGCTGCCAGAAGAAACCGGTTGGGCCGGCGGCCGCCGGCATGCAGGCGATGCCGGTGCAGACGGTGACGGTTACCCTTGCTCCGGTACCCCAGGTGAGCGAGTACGTGGCCACCATCAAATCGCGCCGCTCGGCCACACTGATGCCGCAGGTATACGGACGGGTGACGCAGATTCACGTCCGCTCCGGCGATCATGTGAAGGCCGGGCAGTTGCTGATGGAGATCGACCCCAAACAGCAGATGGCTGCCGTTGCGTCGGCGCGCGCCACCGAGCGGCAGAAGAAGGCCGTCTACGATTACAACATGGTGGAGATTGTGCGGCAGCACAACCTCTTTGAGGCCGGCGTCACCAGCCGCGACGCTTACGACCAGGCGCAGCAGTCCTTCGGCAACACCAAGGCGGATTACGAATCGGCAGTCGAGCTGCGCAAGACACAGGAAGAGCAATTGGCCTTCTACATGATCCGAGCGCCTTTTGACGGAGTGGTGGGCGACATACCCGTGCATGTGGGCGATCTTGTTGCGCCTCTCAACTCTCCTCCCTCCATCCTCACCACGGTCGATGAGAACAAGGAACTGGAGGCTTACATCTACGTCCCCTCGGAGCGCGCCAGCCAGGTGCGCCAGGGGCTGGATGTGGAGCTGACGGATAACGCGGGCAAGCTGATCGAGAAGACCAAGATCGACTTTGTCTCTTCGCAGGTGGATAGCACTCTGCAGGGCATTCTTGTAAAAGCTCCGGTCCACGCCACGCCGGATGTGCTGCGCAACGCGCAGATGATCAAGGCGCGCGTTATCTGGAGCACCTCGCCCATGGCTGTTGTGCCCGTGCTGGCTGTGTCACGCCAGGGCGGGCAGAGCTTCGTCTTCGTGGCGCGGAAACAAGGCCCGCTCACGCAGGCCATGCAGACGGCGGTCACGCTGGGCGATACGGTGGGCAACAACTACTCTGTCACTTCGGGGCTGAATGCAGGCGACAAGGTCATCGTGTCAAGCACGCAGTTTCTGGTCAACGGCATGCCGGTGATGCCCATGGGCGGCTGAGGCTCGTAGATACCCAGGTCTCAACATCAAGGCCTGGGGCACCCGATTCTGTTGGGCTCCACAAACGGAAAGGAAGCATCCCTTGTTCGTAGACTTTTTCATTCATCGGCCGGTCTTTGCGACCGTCTGCGCGCTGCTGATTATTCTCGCGGGCGCGATCTGCATTCCCAACCTTCCGGTCGCCATGTACCCCACTCTCGCGCCTCCAGTGATTTCGGTGGGCTGCAACTATGTAGGCGCCAACGCCGACACCGTGGAGAAGGCCGTCACCATCCCGCTCGAAGAGGCTATCAACGGCGTCGAGGGAATGCGCTACATCAGCTCGTCCAGCACCAACAGCGGCACCAGTTCGATCGCCACCACCTTCAAGACCGGCTACGACCTGGACATCGCCGCGGTGGACGTGCAGAATCGCGTGGCCAGCGTTACCGGACGGCTGCCCGCGGCCGTCAACGCCACCGGCATCACCATCTCCAAACAGAGCTACAACTTTGTCTTCGGCGCCGGCGTCTTCACCCGCGACGGCCGTTACTCGCCCGAGTTCATCTCCAACTACCTCGACATCTACGTGAAGGACGCCCTAAAGCGCGTGCCCGGCGTGGGCGACGTGATGATCTTCGGCGAGCGCAAGTACGCCATGCGCGTCTGGCTTGACCCGGCACGCCTGGCCGCGCGCTCGCTCACGGCCACCGACGTGGTCAACGCTCTGGTCGAGCAGAACGTCGAGATTCCCGCAGGCCAGCTTGGCCAGCCGCCATCGGATAAAAGTCAGGCCTTCCAGGTGCCGGTGCGCGTCGTGGGCCGGCTCACCTCTCCCGCAGAGTTCGACAACATCATCGTCAAGAGCACAGCGAATGGCCTGGTGCTGCTGAAGGACGTGGGCCACTCGGAGGTGGGCGCGGAAGACTACAGCAATGTGCTCAAATACTCCGGGCATGAGGCGATGGGCATCGGCGTCCTGCAACTCTCCAACGCCAACTCATTGGATGTGGACAGCCGGGCCAAGGCCGTCTTGCAGGAATTGTCGAAGAGCTTTCCTCCCGGCCTGGAATACGCCATTGCCTTCGATTCGACCACCGTGGTTGGCGACTCCATCCGCGAAGTGCTGGTGACCCTCGCCTTGGCCGTCTATATCGTCATCACCGTCATTTTCTTGTTTCTACTTGACTGGCGCGCCACCATCATTCCCGCCGTCACTATTCCGGTCTCACTGATCGGCACCTTTGCCTTTATCAAACTTTTCGGCTTCTCTATCAACTCGCTCACCCTCTTCGGCATCACGCTGGCCACGGGACTGGTAGTGGACGACGCCATCGTAGTCATCGAGAACGTACAGCGCCACATCCACCTGGAACACTCCGACCCCCACGCGGCCACCTCGCGGGCCATGGGCGAAGTCACCAGCGCGGTCATTGCAACTTCCCTGGTTTTGATCGCGGTCTTCGTGCCGGTTTCGTTCTTTCCCGGCACCACCGGCATTCTCTATCGGCAATTTTCGCTGACCATCGCCTTTGCCATCGCCATCTCGGCCTTCAACGCGCTCACGCTTTCGCCGGCTCTCTCGGCCATGTTCCTGCGTGGCGAAGAAGAACGGCCTAAGCAGCTCGACTTTTTGCACATCGCGCCACTCTCGCGCCTCTTCGCCCGATTCATTCACTCCACCGACCGCCAGATCACCTGGCTGGGCGCCACCTACGCCAAAGCAATTCATGGGGCGCTCAAGCTGCGCTATGTATTGCTCGTCGTCTTCTTCGCTGGCATGGGCGCAACGGTTTGGATCTACAATTATGTGCCCACCGGCTTCATCCCTCAGGAAGATCAGGGCTACATGATGGTGATTGTGCAGGCGCCGCCAGGCTCCTCGCTGGCCTATACCACTGCTTTGTCAGAACGCGCCGAGGCCATCCTGGCCTCGAATCCAGACATTGCCGGATCCTTCTCGATCGTGGGCTTCAGCTTTTCCGGCGCTGCGTCCAACGCGGGACTGATGTTTGTCGACACCATACCCAGCGAAAAGCGGCGCGGCAAGGGCCATTCCACCGCCGACATCGTGGCTGATCTTTCGCCCAAGCTGATGAGCCTGATGTTTGCGCCTAACGGAGGACTGGTGGCAGTGTTTGAACCGCCCGCTGTCAGCGGCGTCGGCGCCTATGGCGGCTTTCAGTTTATGCTGCAGGACCAGGGAGCCAACACTCTCAGCGACCTGGACCGCGTGGCCCACCAGATTGTGGGCGCAAGCCGCCAGCACAAGGAACTCACCGGCCTGATTACCACATACTCGGCCAACGACCCCCAGGTGCTGGTCACCATCGACCGCGAGAAGGCTAAGGCGATGAGCATTCCGCTCTCGCAGATCACCAACACCCTCGGCGTCTTCATGGGCTCGGAGTACATCAACGACTTTGACTTCAACAACCGCACATATCGCGTCTTCGTGCAGGCCGACCAGCCCTTCCGCATGTCGGTTCGCGATCTGCACAACTACTACGTGCGTTCGGACTCCGGCCAGATGGTGCCGCTCGACAATCTGGTCAGGGTGACAGAAAGCTCCGGCCCGCCGGTCATCACCCACTACAATCTTTTCCGCGCAGTCGAAATCGACGGTACGCCCGCGCCGGGTTACAGCTCCAGTCAGGGACTAGCCGCCATGGAGGATGTGGCCAGGCAGAATATGATGCCCGGCATGGCCTTTCAGTGGACCGGCCTGACGCTCGATGAGATCGAATCCAGCGGCAAGGCGCTGCTCATCTTCGGTCTCGGCATCCTGGTCGTTTATCTCACCCTCTCGGCGCAATACGAGAGCTTCGCGCTGCCTTTCATCATTCTTCTCGCCGTGCCCATGGCGGTGCTCGGCGCGCTGAGTCTGGTCTCATGGCGCGGCCTCTCCAACGATGTCTATTGCCAGATCGGCCTGGTCATGCTCATCGGCCTCTCGGCGAAGAACTCAATTCTGATCGTCGAGTTCGCCGAGCAACTCCGCAAAAAAGGCCGCTCCATCGCCGACGCGGCCGCCGAAGCCGGCGAGCTGCGCCTGCGGCCCATCCTGATGACCTCCTTCGCCTTCATCCTGGGCGTTCTGCCGCTGTATTTCGCTCATGGCGCTGGCGCGCTTGGACGCCGCTCCGTCGGCACCACGGTTGTCGGCGGCATGTTGCTCTCCACAATTCTTAACCTCTTCTTTATCCCTGTGCTTTACGTGATTCTGAGCCGCCTGCTCCGGCGCGGCGACGACCATCCATCGCATCCGGCCGACGCATGATGCACTGTGCGCTGTTCAGCACCATCAGCGGGAAGCGCATCAAATTAATTTCTTGCACCATTTCTCCAGATGGTGCATAATATCCCTATGAGAACCAGCATCACACTCGATGACGATGTCTACCAACAGGCCACGCTTTACGCCAGGGGGCGGGGCGTCACACTGAGTACTGCAGTCAGCGAAATGGCGCGCAAGGGGGTTGAGGCCATGCAATCAGCCAGTCCGTCCCCTCGCCTGAAGCGTGCGCCCAACGGCCTGCTGATTATCCCCTCTGACGGCCGGGTCATCACCTCTGAGATGGTGAAAGCAGCTCTGGAAGAGGACGACTTTTGAGTAGGCCGAAGTATCTGCTCGACGTGAATGTCCTGACCGCTCTCACCGAGCAAGGACATATGCATCATCAGACGGTGATGAAATGGTTCAATACTCCTGGCCTCGATTGGGGTCTGTGCGCCTTCTCCGAAGCGGGCCTGCTTCGAGTCGCGGCGAATTCGAATGTGGGCAAGGTATCGGTTTGTGAAGCGTCCGAAATCCTGAAAGCTCTCGAAAAGCATCCCGGTTTCCGGTATTGGCCGATAACGGCTGGGTGGCTAACTTTAGCCGCGCCATTCCGTGAGCGGATCTTCGGTCACCAGCAAATCACAGATGCTTTTCTACTCGGACTCGCCGTCAAAGAACACGGCGTATTGGTCACTCTGGACAAGGCGTTGAAGTTTTTAGCCGGGGAGAGGTACAGCAAGCACTTGCTGGTTCTGGGGTGATTGCCTTGGTCAGGCGCTGGTAGAGTTTCTATTTTACTGCGCCTCCCGATGCGCAATCACATAATCCTTGATCCGGTCGTAGACCTGGCTGGTCACAATGCCGTGCTCCACCAGGTCCAGCTTGGTGCGGTAAGGCCGGAAGCGAACGATACGTCCCGCCCAACTCGGCGTCATTCCGGGAATCTTCAGCAATTCCTCCACGCTGGCGTGATTGATGTCCACGCGCATCTCTGGCCGTGGAGCATTTGCGGATGTTTTAGGCACGCCGCGAGTGTCCCGATCCTGGCACAGCGCCGTCCCTGCCAGGCAAAGGCTCAGCATCACTACCGCTGCCGCCGTGAATCGCGCCCCTGTTCGCACGGCTCCATTCTCCGCCATGCCGTGTGCCCTCCGCAAGAAAAAGATTTGACACATCTCCCGGTTATCCCTTAATCTCTAAATCAGATGCAGAGCCACCGCCATCACGGTCACCACCATCATCATGGAAATTCCATGCCGGCGGACTGCCATGGCCTGAAGTAATCGGCCAGAGAGATCAAAAAACGAAGCCCGCCGGCGACTCAGCCTGCGGGCTTTTTCGCGTTCCACAAATCTAAACCAAAGGGGCAAACCCATGGAATGGGTCGATTTCGACAAGATGGACGGCCTCGCGCCCGGCATTGTGCAGGATGCGCGCACCGGCGAGGTGCTGATGCTGGGCTTTCTCAACGCCCAGAGCTACGCCAAAACCCTGGAGACCGGCTTCGTCACCTTCTGGAGCCGCACCCGCCAGAAGCTGTGGATGAAGGGCGAAACCAGCGGCAACCGCCTGCGCGTCGTCACAGCTGCAACCGACTGCGACAATGATGCGCTGTTGTTTCGAGTCATAGTCGAGGGCGACGGGCTCGTATGCCACGAGGGCACCGTCAGTTGTTTTACCAAACCAATCCCTGTGGTCGGCGCCAACCAGAAATCCGACAAAGAGAAAGAGGTAACTCGTGGCTAACAAGCTCAGACTCGGCATTCCCAAAGGCAGTCTGCAGGATGCCACCATCGCTCTCTTCAAGCGCGCCGGCTGGAACATCTACGCAGACGGCCGCTCCTACTTTCCCTCCATCGACGACCCGGAGATCGAGTGCATGTTGATTCGCGCCCAGGAGATGGCCCGCTATGTCGATCATGGCGTTCTCGACGCAGGACTCACCGGCATCGACTGGGTTGTTGAAAGCGGCCTCCTGGTCACTAGCGTCACCTCGCTCACCTATGCCAAGCAAAGCCGCCGCAAGGTGCGCTGGGTGTTGGCCGTTCCTGAAGGCAGTGGCTTCGAGAAGGCCGAAGACCTCGAGGGCAAAATCGTCGCCACCGAACTGGTCGAGGTCAGCAAGCGCTACTTTGCCTCCAAGGGCGTCAACGTCAAAGTCGAGTTCAGTTGGGGAGCAACGGAAGTGAAGCCGCCCATGCTGGCCGACGCCATCGTCGAGGTCACTGAGACCGGCAGTTCGCTCAAGGCCAACCACCTCAAGATCATCGACACGGTCATGGAGAGCGAAACGCATCTCATCGCCGGACAAAAGACGCTCGCCGACCCGTGGAAGCGCGAGAAACTCGATCAGATTGCGCTCATGCTGCGCGGCGCCATCGATGCGCAATCGCAGGTCGGCCTCATGCTCAATGTGCAGCGCGCCGATCTTGATGCGGTCCTCGCCGTGCTGCCCGCCCTCAACTCGCCCACCATCTCCCAGCTCAGCAACTCCGACTGGGTCGCGGTCAACACCATTGTCGAAGAGCGCGTCGCCCGCGACGTGATTCCCAAACTCAAAGCTGCCAAAGCAACGGGCATCGTCGAGTATCCGCTCAACAAGGTCGTGCTCTAGCGCGGAGAATTGCAATGAAACTGATCCGGACCAAAGGCCGTGGCGCACAGCAAGCCGCAGAACTTATTTCCGCGCTCGAAGATCGTGGCGGCGCGGCGCTTGACGCCGTCCTGCCCGCCGTCAGGCGCATTGTGAATGATGTGCGCAAGCAGGACGACAGTGCATTGCTCCGCTACGCCGCTCAATTCGACGGCCTCGCGGGCGCGAGTGCTCTGCGTGTCACGCCCGAAGAAATGGCTGCGGCGTGGAATGTAATCGATCCAGCAATGCAGGAAGCGCTGACGACGGCCGCCAATCAGATTCGCGCTTTTGCCGTCTCCCAATTGCCCGCCTCATTCAGCGATGAACCCATTCCCGGCCTCACCATTGGCCAGCTTGTTCGTCCCCTCGGTTCGGTTGGCTGCTATGTGCCCAGCGGCCGCCATCCGCTGCCTTCCACGCTGCTCATGACCGTCATTCCCGCGCAGGTGGCGGGCGTTAAGCGCATCGTTATTGTTTCTCCCAAGCCCGCGCCGGAAACTCTCGCCGCAGCGCACCTGCTGGGCATCACCGAGTTCTATCGCCTGGGTGGCGCGCACGCCATCGCCGCGCTGGCCTATGGGACTAACTCCGTCTCGCGCGTAGACAAGATCGTCGGACCCGGCAATCTCTACGTTACCGCCGCCAAGCGCCTGGTAGCGTTTGATTGCTCCATCGATATGCTCGCCGGACCCACGGAGATTGTCGTCACCAGCGAAAGCGGCAACGCGGACGAAATCGCATCAGATCTGGTCGCGCAGGCCGAGCACGATCCTGAAGCGCTGGCCATCTTCATCACCACGCGCGCTGATTTGGCGAATGAGATTGTCCAAAAAGTAAAAGCGCGAAGCGCCAATAATCCTGTCGCGCGCCAGGCCCTTGATCGCAATGGCCTGGTCATCGTCGCCGCACACATCGATGAAGCGCACGCCATCACCAATCGTCTTGCGCCCGAGCACCTCACCGTCGACGCCGCCAGCGACCTCGATTGGGTTCAGAATGCAGGATCGGTCTTCGTGGGCCGTTGGTCCGCGCAGCCCATGGGTGACTACATCTCCGGCCCCAATCACACGCTTCCCACCGGCGGCATGGCGCGCGTGCGCGGCGGCTTGAGCGTCAACGACTTCGTCAAGCTCATCACCGTGCAAGAGTACGCCGCAACGGGAATCTGCGTGCTCGGCCCGTCCGCTGTTCTCCTGGCTGAAGCCGAAGGACTCATCGGCCACGCCGAAGCCATTCGCGCACGAATAAAGAAAGGGAGGCCCCGTGGCTGAAGCTGGCAATGTTTTGTACCCCCAGCCGCGTGCTCGCGTGCAGGCCATGAAGGAGTATCGCCCTCCGCTCGGCAATCGCGACGCGTTACGCCTGGACTTCAACGAGAACACCGTGGCCTGCTCGCCCAAAGTTCGCGAAGTGCTGGGCCGCATCTCCGCCGGAGGCCTTACGCGCTATCCCGAGCGCCAGCCTGTCGAGGCCATCGTCGCCGCGCATCTCGGCCTCGCGCCCGCGCAGCTCGCGCTCACCAACGGTGTAGACGAGGCCATTCACGTGCTCTTCGAGACCTTCCTTGATAAAGGCGACGAGTTGCTGCTGCCCGTGCCCACCTACACCATGTATGAGGTCTACGCATCTGCCACCGACGCGCGCGCAGTTACGGTGCTCGCCGGAGATGACTTGCGGTTCCCCTTCAAGCGCCTGTTGGCAGCTATCACGAAGCACACAAAGATCATCGCCATCGCCAATCCTAACAGCCCTTCCGGTTCCGCGGCATCGCGTTCGCAATTGCTTGAAATTGCCGAGCGCGCACCTCACGCCGTGCTGCTGGTTGATGAAGCCTACATCCACTTTCACGGCGAAACGGTTATCGATTTGGTCGGCAATCTACCCAATTTGATTGTCGCAAGAACCTTTTCCAAAGCCTATGGCCTTGCCGGACTGCGCCTCGGCATGCTTGCCGCTCCCCTGGAACTGATGCGCTGGATCAAGCGCGTGCTCTCGCCCTACAGCGTGAACTCGCTGGCGTTGGCCTGTCTTCCGCCCGCGCTCGAAGACACGGCCTATCTCGACTGGTACGTCGGCGAGGTGCTCGAAGCGCGCGCGGAATTCGAAGCCGCTCTCGACGAAATCTACGTCCGCCGCTGGCCCAGCCGCGCCAACTTCGTCTTGGTCGAAATCGGCCCGAAGCACAAGGAGTTCACGCGTCTCATGAGCGCCGCGGGCGTGCTGGTTCGCGACCGCTCCAGCGATCCCGGCTGCGATGGCCGCGTGCGCATCACCATCGGAACGCGTGAGCAGATGCGCCAGGCCGTCGTGGCCCTCAACGAAGTTCTGACCGTGCTCAATATGAAAGGAGGCGCTCAGTGACGCCCAGAGGAAACACCAAACCCGCAGCTTCGCGCACCGCTATTGTCGAACGTAATTCGGCGGAGACGCGCATCTATATCAAGCTGACGATTGAAGGCAGCGGACAATACAAAATTTCCACCGGCATCCGATTCTTCGATCACATGCTGGAACTCTTCACCCGCCATGGCGCATTCGATCTTGAATTAAAGTGCAACGGCGATCTTGACGTCGACCAGCACCACACCGTCGAAGACGTGGGCATCGCGCTTGGCGAAGCCTTCGACCGGGCTCTCGGCGACAAGCGCGGCATTTTGCGTGCCGGATATTTTCTGATGCCCATGGACGAAACCCTGGCCATCGCCGCCATCGATCTCAGCGGTCGCGCCGCTTTCGCTGTCGATACCAAAGTCCGCACGCGCTTGGTGGGCGACCTGCAAACGGAACTGGTGACGGATTTCTTCGAGGGCTTCGCCCGCGGCGCGCGCGCCAACGTCCACGTCAAAACCATGTACGGCCGCTCCAACCACCACAAGATCGAGGCCATCTTCAAGGCCTTCGCCCGCGCGCTGCGCGTGGCCTGTTCGAAGGACAAGCAATTGGGAAAGATGCTGCCATCGACAAAAGGATTATTGTGATGCGTGTAACCGTAATCGATTACAAGGCGGGCAATCTCACATCTGTTCTCCAGGCGCTGCGCCACGTGGGCGCGGAGACGCTGGTGACAGACGGCGATCTTACCCTTGTCGAAGCCGCCGAGCGCATCGTGCTGCCCGGCGTGGGCCATTTCGCCGCTACCGAACGGCTCGACGCAACCGGTCTCACGCCCGCCATTCGTGCCGCCATTGTGCGCGGAGTTCCCTTCCTCGGAATATGTGTCGGGATGCAATGGCTCTATGCGGGATCGAGCGAAGCACCGGAGCAACCTGGCCTCGCGCATTTCACGGAAAAGTGCGCCCGTTTTTCTGAAAGCAAAGAAAAAGTTCCGCATGTCGGCTGGAATTCGCTCGAAATCCACCCTTACTCGCGCCTTCTCGCCGGCGTCGAACCGGGCGAGTACGTTTATTTCACTCACTCTTACAAGGCTCCAGTAACCGCCGACACCGCGGCCACCACTTACTACATCGAGCCCTTCGCCGCCGCCGTCGAACGCGGCAACGTCATGGGCGTGCAATTTCATCCGGAGAAGTCCGGCGCAACCGGCCTGAAGATTCTCGGCAACTTTCTCAAGTGGGAAGGGTAATGAATGATTACCAAGCGCATCATTGCTTGCCTCGACGTGCATGACGGACGCGTCGTGAAAGGCGTCCAATTCGTCGATCTCGTCGATGCGGGCGATCCGGCCACGCAGGCGGCGCGCCATGCGCGCGAGGGCGCCGACGAGATCGTTCTGCTGGACATTACCGCCACGCATGAGGGCCGGCAAACGCTGCTGGATACCGTGCGCAGAACGGCGCGCGAGCTGTTCGTTCCCTTCTGCGTGGGTGGCGGTATTCGTACCGCGGACGATGCGGCGCAGGTCTTCGAAGCGGGCGCGGACAAGGTCAGCGTGAACTCCGCCGCGCTCGCCGACCCTACGTTGATCGACGCCATTGGCCGCAGCTTCGGCGCGCAGGCCGTCGTCGTTGCCATCGACGTGCGCCGAGATCCCGAAGCCGCTGACCCGGTGCGCGACGCGCAGGTCTTCGTGCAGGGCGGGCGTAAACTAACCGGCCGCCGCGCGGTTGAATGGGCGCGCGAGGCCGAAGCTCGCGGCGCGGGAGAAATCCTGCTCACCTCCATGAACTGCGACGGTACGCGCACCGGCTTCGATTGCGAACTGACCGCCGCTGTCAGCGAATCAGTCAACATTCCCGTCATCGCCTCGGGTGGCGCGGGAACCGTCGCGCATTTTGTCGATGTTTTTGGTCGCGGCAAAGCCGATGCGGCGCTCGCAGCCAGTATCTTTCACTTCGGCGTCTCCAGCGCGCGCTCTCTCAAAGAAGAGCTGGCCAAAGCCGGCGTCTCCGTGAGGCTTCCATGCTGATTCCTTCCATCGATTTACTGGGCGGGCGCATTGTTCAGCTTATACAGGGCGAAAAACTGCGTCTCGCCTTCGACGACTTTGAATACTGGATTGAAAAGTTCTCCAAATTTCCGTTAGTTCAGTTGATCGATTTGGATGCTGCCATGCGCCAGGGCGATAACTCCGAACTTGTCGAGCAGATTGCCAAACGGCTGCCCGTTCAGGCCGGAGGTGGCATTCACTCCATCGAGCACGCGCGGCAGGTTCTCGCCGCGGGCGCAAAGAGAGTCATCATCGGTTCTGCTCTTTTCTCAGCGGAGGGCGCAGTCAACACAGAGTTCGCCGCCTCGCTTGCATCCGCCGTTGGTGCAGAGCGTGTAGTCGCCGGCATTGATACCAAAAACGGCCGCATCGCCGTGAAGGGCTGGAAGGCGCAGATTGCGCTCACGCCCGACGAGGCGATTCCGCAACTCGAATCTCACGTCGCCGCATTTCTCTACACGCACGTCGACGGCGAAGGATTGATGCAGGGCTTCCCCATCGCCACAGCCGCGCGCCTGCGTAAACTTACACAGCGCCAACTGATCGTGGCCGGAGGCATTCGCTCGCAACAGGAGGTCGATGCACTGGATGCGTTGGGCGTCGATGCTGTGGTCGGCATGGCCGTCTACACCGACCTGCTCACGATCTGATTTTCCGTTCTGTTACAAAAGAAAGCGAGTCATAACTCCGCGCAAATCATCTCATCTCGTGTAGTATGTTGCACAGAATCCCGTATCCCCCGGGAGATATTCACTATGCTGCGAGTCGGATACCCAGACACCATAGCCGCGGATTTGTTACGCGATTTCCCTCAGGAAGTCATACTCATTCCTCTGCCCAACCATCTTGACTACGAAATCGACATCGATGTCTGGATTCCCGACCCTTACCCCAAGCGTGCCATAGAACTTTGGCCACGGCTGCGCGGTGTGCGGCTGATTTTGTCGCTGATGGCTGGCACGGAGTGGATTCCCGGCGTGGCCGGACCGCATGTGACCATCTGCAACGCTCATGGCGCGCATAACATCGCCACCGCGGAGTGGACTCTCAGCGCTATTCTGGCCATGCTCAAGTACTTCCCGCTTTATCTCGATGTGCAGCACTCCGGCGTGTGGAAGCGCCGCTTTGAGGCCAGCGCGCACTACGCTCGTATCACCGGCGATGCGCGTCCGCATTATCCGCCTGTCATGTTGGAAGAACTTACCGGCAAGGCTGTGTTGTTGGTGGGCTACGGCGCCATCGGCAAAGAGATCGAACGCATGCTCACGCCTTTTCATGTGGAGCTCGAGCGCGTGGCCCGTTCCGCGCGCGTCAAGCCGGTTGTTCATGGGGTTGCCGAACTCGACAGTTTCTTGCCGCAAGCGGAGATTGTGATTCTGATCCTGCCTCACACCGCCGAGTCGCATCATTTGATCGGCCGCAGCCAACTTTCTCTCATGCGACAAGGCGCGCTACTGGTCAACGCCGCTCGCGGTCCCGTTGTGGACACGGACGCATTGGTTGACGTGCTCAACGCCGGCCGCATTCGCGCCGCTCTCGATGTTACTGATCCCGAGCCGCTGCCCGAAGGCCACCCGTTGTGGAGTTGTCCCAACCTGCTGATCACGCCTCACGTCGCCGGATCGAGTCCGCAGTTCGCGCCCCGTTCGCTCAAGACAGCCGCCGATGAACTGCGCCGCTATATCAACGGCGAGCCGCTGCGCAACGTTGTTCAAGCCGCGGTTTGAGCCGCTGCCGCCCTGCGCCAATCCCTCAGCCCAAGCACAGCCAGCGCAACCAGTAACGCATAGAGAGCGGCTGTTGGCATCAGATTCTTATAGATGTATTCACCGATGTAGACCAGGTCCACCGCAATCCATAGCCACCAATTGGCGATGTGCTTGCGCGCGCCCCACCAACTAGCCACAAGGCTATAACTCGTCAGGAATGCGTCCAGAAAAGGAAGTGCCGTACCGTGAATCTGCTTCATCAAGAAACCGAGCGCAACGCCTCCTACCGCGCCCGCCGCTAATCCGGCGATCAGGCTGGGCATGGGCAGGCGCACAATGCGCACCTCGCCCTCGTCGCGCACTCCGCGCCACCAATACCACCAGCCGTAGAGCGTAAAAGCGAGAAAGAAAATCTGCAAAAGCGCATCGGAATACAATTGAACGCGGTAAAAAACAATCAAGTACAGCACATCGGAGATTAACACCACCGGCCAGCATATGAGTTTTCGGCGCGTGGTGAGCCAAATGCCGGCAAGCGTGGTGAGGACGCCCGCATCCTCCATCCAATTCGCGGCTAGGTAATTCGCGATAGCCGTCCAATGCATCAGTTGTCTACTCTCCCGAGCGATGCTGTATGCCGTTCCCGTTTTGCTGCCCAACGTCGAATTGCATCCAACAGTTTCTTCCCGCCCGAGCCGCGGAACCATCGCGCATGGCCGGCCAGGTAATCCATCGAGGCCAGCCTTGCTTTCTCCTTCGAATGCAGCACGCCCAGAAAGTAGTCCGCTTCCGTCAGTGCAAACTCCGCGTGACAGAGCGCCGTCATTGAAGCCAGAGCTGCGGCTTCTTCTTCAGAAAGCGGCCGCACCTGCTCGTAACCGTCGAGCATAGCCTCCAGATGATCGATATGCACGCGCACTTCCTCGCCCCGTGTGGAATCTTCCATCAGATCAAGCCACTCCACAATGTTGCGCTCAATTGCCTGGGCCAGGTCGTGCACGGCGTTAGTGCAGTCGGCAAGCCCGAAGTCGATCACTGCCACAGCCAGCGCATCGTCGTTTGCATCACTCCAAAGAAGATTCGACGCGTGCAAATCGTTGTGCGTCCACAATGGTTTCAGCGCAGAGAGGAACGGACGCAGTTGAGTATCAAACGGCGACAGCAATTCGAGCGCCTCATCGCAGCCTGCGCGCACATCCACATCCCCGGCCAGCTCGGGCCGCGCCGTCAGGTAGCGTTCCATCGCTGCATGCGGATTCTCTGCCGCAAAGATCGTGAATCCCGCCACAAGAGGTTGCGTCTTACGCCGCGACGCGTCAAACCCTTGCGAGGCCAGATGCAGCCGCGCCAGCGCTTCTCCCGCCGAGCGTGCATGGGCAGTCGAGCGAAACGGCGTCCACGAGATTGCATCTTCATAAAGGTCCAGTCCCGCCGGAACTTCATGCACCTCATAAGTCCACTCTCCGCGCTCGATGGCGCTCTCGCCAGAGGAGACCGCAAGGACGCGCGGTACCGGCGCGCCGTGCTCTTGTAGATGCTGCATGAAGCGATGTTCCTCGAGCAATCCCTCGCGGTCGCGGACATTCCGGGAGTGCCGCTTGATGAACACCCGTCCGCTGCCCGTCGCCACCACGCTTGCCGCAGAAAATGGCCGCGGACTAACCGACAGAATTCTGGCAGGCTCGCCGCAGCCGGGATACATCGAGAGCAGAGAACGCACCTCGCCCAGCGTGAGCGGCGGCCAATCCGGTTCCACCAGGCTGCCATCCATTCCATGCGCCTTTGCTGTCGTGTTCATCTCCGGTGCGTCCTTTGCTTCATCCGCATCCTAGAAAGTGTAGTGCACGGAAAATCGCACTGTCGTCGGCGCGCCTAACCAAATGAATGTATCACCCAAGCTCGCGCCGGTGTCGCTCCAGTAACGCTTGTCGGCAATGTTGTTAGCGTAAAGGCGGAAGGTTACGCGGCCTTGCTCGCCGCCGGGCGTATAGCGCGCGCCCAGGTTGAATAAGTTATAACTCGGCACACTAACTTCCTCGGTCGTGGCGACGATGGCGTCGCCGTAGAGGATGCGCCGGGTTACGTTCACGGCCCGAACTCCTACTCGACTATTGATCGATAGTTGCACCTTCTGAACAGAAAGCAAGCCATAAACGATCAAAGGGTCGCCATTCAAACAATTGCCGCTCGTCCCCGGCGCCCTCGCACCGATCGTTTCGGCGACCGCGTCGGAACTGTTGTCGCCGATGATTTTCCTCGCGGCTTCCTTGGCTTGCGCGGCGGCTCCGCCCATCGCTGCCCTGTGGAAGGCAGCGAGCGCGGCCGCGTCGTTTTCGTTGTCGCCGGCGCGTCCTGCGGCGAAATGTCCCGGCCCCGCGCCAACTCGAGGAGCCGTCGCTCCTTGTCGAAGGCGAAGGTCGGGGCGCAGTCGATTGCCGGTAGCGAGCCTTTGGCCCGCGTCGATTGAGCCGCCCGAAGCGTCCTCATCCCAGTGGGACTCGCGGCATCCGCTTGCGCGCGCCGTCATGTTTTCGGCTCGCGTGGGCGCTTCCCCAATGGCGCACCGGATGTTAGAGCAACTTCGGACCGCTTTCAATCAAATCGGGCATTGATTCGCCGCACATCGCGCATAAAACATTCATATGCTACAGCGGATTGGGCGGTTGCTGTGACTTGTCGCCGTCCCTGTCGCCGCCGCTGATCGCAATTGTTCATGCGAATTGGCGGCGAGCGGGTCGCGCAGGGGTTGGCAGCAAAAGAGGCGGACGATGTCCGGATTCGGCCGAACGACGATGGCGAGGCGGGCGCGGTTGCTCGA
>JBKQPC010000029.1:0-114284 GCA_052145195.1 Occallatibacter sp.
TCTACCTCACAGGCCAGCAGACAGTGACCACCACCACCATCCAACTCACCTGGTTCCCCGGACGCAAGTTCAGCTTCTAATCAATCGATACATGAAGGTAGGCTGGGTTACCGCGCTTACCGAGGTAGGTGATGCCTTTGAATCAATACTGGGCTTATGGTCTTCGCATCCAGGCGAACTTGGAATGTCCCGAGCTTACTTCTCTTTCCCTCGAGACGGAAATTCCTGATGTAGATATCCGTTTGCTGCCTCCAGAGGCGAACGCTCTGGAATCCCTGGAGAATGGCCATTATGAAGTTCAGCCAGGAGTCTTCCGTCTGGCAGTGCCGGCAGTGGCGCTGTATCGCGTGGAGGAAGGGCGTCGCATCTTCATTACCCCGCTGCCGGATGTTCCGGAAGATAAGTTACGCCTGTTTTTGTTAGGTTCAGCCATGGGCGCGCTTCTTTACCAGCGCGGATTGTTTCCGCTTCATGGAAGCGCGGTTGAGACATCATGGGGCGCGATGATCTTTGTTGGAGTTCAGGGCGCTGGCAAATCCACGCTGGCTGCTCAGTTTCATCGCAAGGGATACCGCCTGCTCTCGGATGACGTCTGCGCCGTAGCAGCCATGCCTGACGGATTGCAGATTCTTCCCGCACAGGCCCATTTTCGGCTTTGCGCCGATGCTTATGAGCGCCTGGGAACCCCGCCGGGCGTGCGCTTCGAAGTTGATAAATATGTGCTGCCCATGGGGGAAGGGTACTGCCCTCACCCCGCGCCGCTGAGGGCCATTCATATCCTCGTTGACCACGACAGCAGCACTCCGCAATTCGAGCTGCTTCGTGGCTTTGACCGCGTGCAACGCATCCTGGAGAATCTGTATCGCCCCCATTACCTGAAAGGCCAGGGTACGCAAAGCGATCTGATGCGGATGGCGGCGCTGATTGCACAGAAGACTACCATAGCCGCAGTGCTCCGGCGGCGCGATCCAGATGCAATCGATGGATTGGTCGGCTTCCTCGAATCGGCCTGGGCGCAACACTTTACCGCAAGCCCCTCGAAAGGAGAATAATCGATGCGCAGCTTTAATCCCCAAGACAGGTTATCCCGCGCCCACGAGATACTCTCTACGGAGATCGATCAGGAAACTGTTCTCATGAGCATCGATGCCGAGGCGTACTACGGGCTCAAAGGTCCTGCCCGAAGCATTTGGGAGAAATTGCAAGTCCCTATTACCTTTTCGGCTCTCGTCGATTTGCTGGTAAAGGAATATCGGATTACGCCTGAGGCCTGCGCTGCGGACTTGAATAAATTTCTGGGAGAGATGGATCGGGAAGGTCTCCTGCGTGTGGAATGATCTGAAACGTGCTGCGCGGATACCTCGCTCCCGGAGACGGCTTCTTGGGGAAGCGCTCATCGCTCTGCTGGTCGCAAGGGGGGCGATGGCCTTCCTGCCTTTTCGGCGTATTGCCAACTGGCTGGGAACGCCCGGCGCGGAGAGCCCGCTCATAGCCGCGCCTGAGGAGATCCGCATGGCGCAAGAGGTCAGCTGGGCAGTGGGCGTTATCGCGCGACGGGTGCCTTGGGATGGGCGTTGTCTTGCTCAGTCCTTGGCTGCCATGGGGATGTTGCGCCGCCGCGGCCTCGAGGGAACTGTAAGTTTTGGTGTTCGCCAGGGAGAATCCGCGGGATTCGACGCCCACGCGTGGCTGCGCCTGGGCTCCTGCCTGGTGACCGGCGGGCCAGGCCACCAGCGCTTCAAGGTCATTACGACCTTTGCCCGGAAACGACCATGAGCGGCATATACGGTATTTATCAATATGACGGTGCTCCCGTGCCCTCCCAGTGGCTCGAATCAATGAGGACGGCCATAGACTATTATGGCCCCCACGGTGGAGGCTGTAAGGTCGATGGAGCCGTGGGACTGGGGCATCTGCTTCTGCAAGTCAACCCGGAAGACGCCTTTGAAAAACAGCCGGTGACGGGTGAGCGCGGTCTGGTGGTCAGTGCTGCCCGCCTGGACAATCGGGCGGCGCTTCTGGAAGCTTTCAAGGTTTCCGCATCGGACGCTCCCCAAATCTCTGATGGGCATCTGGTAACTTTGGCCTTCGATCGTTGGGGCGAACAACTCTGCGCACACCTCCAGGGAGATTGGGCGATGGCTGCCTGGGATGCCCGCAATCGCCGCCTTTTATTGGCCAGGGACGCCTGCGGAAATGCCACCCTCTATTACTACGAAGGCAAAGGTTACATAGCTTTTGCATCCAGTCTCAAAGCTCTGCTGGCGATTCCCGGCGTGGTCAAGCAACCGGATAGGCTCCGCTTTGCCCAGGTGCTGGTTTCCTGGCAACACAATGCGGAACTGACCGCCTACATGGGTTTCCGGCGACTGCTCTGGGCTCATGCCATGACTGTCGGTCCTGATGGCCTGACCCGAACCTGGCGCCATTGGTCGCCTGATGGTCGCGATCGAATCATCTATCGCAGAGATGAGCAGTACGCAGAAGCCTTTCTGGAACATTACACGCGGGCGGTTCAGAGCTGTCTGCGAACCCATAAGCCTGTGGCCGCGACGCTGTCCGGCGGCAGGGATTCAGGTTCGGTGGTAGTTCTGGCAGCGACGCTTCTGGCCAGCCAGAACCGTGGCCTTACAGCTTATACCTCGGTGCCTTGCCTGCCTCCAGACGGAGCCAGTGAACGGAGGCTGGGAAACGAATGGGAGTTGGCTCACGCAACGGCCGTGATGGCGGGTGCCAATGTCCAGCATATCCCCATCGACGCGGCGAACTATGGTGTCATCCAGGGCATCGAATACGTTCTTGACGCCCATGACGGTCCCAGCCATGCAGCCGGCAACCACTACTGGATTCAGGCTGTCACCGAAGCCGCTGCCCGGGATGGGGCCGGGGTGATACTAAGCGGGCAGATGGGCAATGCCGCGGTCTCCTGGGCCGGAAACGGATCGGCGCTTCTGGCGCTTCTTCAGGGATACCCGGCGACGGCTATACGGTTGTTTCTCCATGCGGAGCCGAATCCCTGGCTCACCCTCAAGCGGCAGGTATTGAAGCCGTTGTTGTTGCCGGGGCTGCGAGCTCTTCGACGCTTCAAATCTCCCCGCGGCAGGCCTTGGCAGGCATATTCAGCACTCAATATTCACATGGCTTCAGAGTTGGATGTGGATGCCCGGATGAGGGCCGCGGGGCACGATCCCACATTCACATTCTCCCCTCTTGAGGATACTCAACCCTTCTTTTTTCGGCCTCACGTTGGCATCGGGACCGGTATCTGGTCCGAGATAGCGGCCAGACATTCTATTTCCATTCTGGATCCAACCGTCAACCTCTCCATGGTGGAGTTTCTTCTGCGCGTTCCCGACGATCAGTTTTACCAACAGGGACAACACAGTTTCTTGATGAAACGTGCCTTCCGGAACCGATTGCCCGCTCAGGTGCTGAATGGGCAACTGAAGGGGCTTCAAGCCGCTGATGTGGGCCATCGGATTCTTCGCGAACTGCCTGCTTTCCGTGAATGCCTGATTTCTCTGGATTCATTGCCGGAGGCCCAGGAAATCCTCGACATGCCGCTCCTCCACCGTTGCTTGGAGGATCTAGTCGCAAAGGTCGATTACGACGCCACGGCAAGGGCAAATCAGATTCTGCTTCGAGGGCTGGGCGTTGGGCTGTTTCTCCGCCATCTGGCTGATTCTCGCTGTTAAGGCTCTTACCATCCATGCTAATCAACCAGATCAACCAATTCTTTCGCCAGTTGCCCGCCGGACGACGTGCCCTTGTCCTGGTTTGGGGGGCGGCGGGATGGTGGACCGTGGCCTGGGGCATCCTGCTGGTGGGCCAGGGACTCATTCCTGCCGGACAGGCTCTGCTGCTCCGCGCACTGGTGAACCGCTTGGTGGCCTCGCCACAGTGGACAGCCATTGCGCCTCCTGCCCTGGGAATCGCCGGCCTGTGGATCGTGGGGCAGTTTTTATCCAGCGCCCTGTCCTGGGTTCGAGCGGTACAGGCGGAGCGCGTCCAGGACGAGGTCCATCGCCTCATCCACGTGCAGGCCCTTCGTCTGGACTTGGCCTTCTATGAACATCCTGAATCCTACGATCAACTGCACCGCGCCAGGGTTGACGCCATTTCTCAGCCTATGGCTCTGCTGGAGAGTCTAGGTTCGATAGTTCAGAACGGGTTGGGCTTTCTGGTGTTGGCTGGGATTCTTTTCACCTATGCCGGATGGCTGCCGCTGCTTCTGGTTTTTACTGCGATTCCAGGCCTGTTGCTTGTAGCCCGTCACATTTTAAAGGAACACCGCTGGCATTTGGAGCACACCAGCCAGGAGCGGCGTACCCGGTATCTGGACTGGCTGATCACGGAGCGCGGCGCCGCCGCTGAGTTGCGACTCTTCGATCTGGGTACCTATCATCGCAAGGCATTCGAGAGCTTGCGCGAGAGCCTCAGGGAAGGGCGCTTGCGCCTGGTGAGGCAAGGAGCCATTACTGAGCTGGGCGCCGGGTGCCTCGCCTGGGGCGGCAGCTTGGTGGGATTGGGCTGGATGTTGAACCGGACTCTCGCCGGGAAGGTTGGGCTGGGGGACCTGCTGCTCTGCTTCCAGGCCTTTCAGCAATGCCAGATCCTCCTGCGCTCCCTCCTGGAAGGCGCGGGCAAGATTTACCGCAGCCTGCTCTTCGTGGATAATCTCGATGAGTTCCTGTTGCTGAGGCCGGCAATTCTCCCCGGCCCCTCTGGGGTTCAGGGCCTGCCCGTGAAGAACTCGATTCGCTTCGTGGGTGTCAGTTTTACCTACCCCGGAGGATTCCACCGGGCCTTGGATAACTTCGACCTGGAGATACCCAAAGGCAAAGTCATAGCTCTGGTTGGCCACAACGGGGCAGGGAAGAGTACCATTATCAAACTGCTTTGCCGCTTTTACGATCCCGATGCAGGACGGATTCTGCTGGACAAGGTGGATCTGCGGGCGATGGACCTGGAAGCCCTGCGGCGTCGCATTACCGTCCTTTTCCAGGATCCTGTCCATTATCACGCTTCGGTCCGCGAGAATATTGCCTTTGGGGATTTGGAGGGACTTGACGACCTGCCACGGGTGCGGCAAGCCGCCCAGGATGCAGGCGCGTTGGAACCCATTATGCGCTTGCCAGATGGCTTTGAAGCAATGCTGGGCAAGTTGTTTGGAGGCGCCGAACTGAGCGGGGGCGAATGGCAGCGCATTGCCCTCGCCAGAGCTTTCTTCCGGCAT
Source organism: Occallatibacter sp. (assembly GCA_052145195.1). Classification (GTDB taxonomy): domain Bacteria; phylum Acidobacteriota; class Terriglobia; order Terriglobales; family Acidobacteriaceae; genus Telmatobacter. The sequence goes on from JBKQPC010000029.1 coordinate 5,237, forward strand.
GCCTCGCTGGTCATCCTTGACGAACCCACCAGCTCCATGGACTCCTGGGCGGAACAGGATTGGCTGGGCCGTTTCCGCGCTCTCACCGAAGGAAAGACGGCGCTCATGATCACACACCGCTTCACCACTGCCATGCATGCCGACATCATTCATGTTCTGGATATGGGACGGGTGATCGAGTCCGGCACCCACGCAGAGCTTGTGGCCTTGAGCGGAGCCTATGCCGCCTCCTGGGCTGCGCAAATGCGAGAAATAAAGACGCGGGAGATCGGCCATGCATGAGTCTTCGTGGCTGCAAAGCTCTACTCCCGCCTTCCGCCTGATGATCGCCACTTCCTGGCTGGCCCCTGACTCATGGCAGGATAAACAGGCGCAAGCGATTCGGGAGGCCATCGAAGTCTCTGCTGCCGGCCTGGATTGGATGGAATTCATTCGCCTGGTAGACCGTCACCGCACCCCGGCCATTAGCTGGGCCGCCCTCAGTCGTATCCCGGGATTGCACATTCCGGCGGCCGCTAAGATGGAGCTGCAAAAGCGCAGCGATGCCTCCCGAATGCAGGCCGTAAGGCATTGCATGCATTTGGCGGCGGTGCTGAAGACCTTCAATCGCGCCCGAATCCCGGTAATGGCCATGAAAGGGCCAATCCTTTCCTTCGAGCTGTACGGAGATTTAGGCCTCCGGCAATCCCATGACCTTGACCTGGTGGTCATGCCAGAGGACCTTACCAAAGCGCAAGACTGCTTGGAAAACATGGGCTGGCGACCGGACTCAAGCTGGTTTCCCTTGACTCCAAGGCAATGGAAAAGCGTCCTCCGCAACGAGCACTTCATCGGCTTCGTTTTTTCCCAGGGGGACTGCTTCATGGAACTCCACTGGCGCAACTTCTGGGATAGCCAAAGCCAGGTGAATGATCGCTGGGCCAGGAGCATCTCCAAACTCTGGCAAGGATGTTCATACCAAGCCATGAGTCCCTCCGACCTTGTGCTCGATCTCTGCAGCCATGGAGGCATACATGGATGGATTCGCGCCAAGTGGCTGGGGGATATGGCGCGCATCCATGCCGAGGGACGAGTGGATTGGCAGGCCATGCTTGAACAGGCCTCGAAGACAGATCAGGAAAAAGCTTTGCTGGCCTGCCTCCGCCTGTTGCAGGAGGTGTACGGCATTCCCCTGCCGGATCTTCCCGGTATTCCGTGGAAGAATCTGCCGTCGTTTCTGATCGCCAACCCGCTTCACCGCCTTAAGGATCATGAAGTGCCTGCGTTTGGCACAGTGCAGCTAATGCGCAGAATTAACTACGAGAGGCTGGCTGTGCCACAAAGAACAGGTCGCGACCTTGTGGCGGAATTTTTCCATCGTCGTGCGGATTTCAGGGTGCTGCACCTGCCCGATCGTTTCTTCTGGGCTTATATACCCCTGTTTCCTATCCTATGGGCTTGGCGCCGCATGATGCGTTACAGATTAGAAATTTAGCCCGCTATTTTCTACTGTTTCCCGCTTCTCATATTGCTTTTACTGCGAACGAAAAACGGGCAGGCTTGCTACTTCAAGCCTGCCCCGTTTGAATATCGTTCTGCGATCAAGCCATTAGGCCATCAATTTGCGCTTGAGCAGGCCAGCCAAACCAGCCAGTCCGCTGCCCAGCAGCAACAAGCTGCTCGGCTCTGGTGTATCATAGCCGCCGAGGTCCGCCCCGAAATAGTTATTAGTTGTAGTGGGGGTAACACCAGTGTCGGCCAAGCCGGCTCCTGTTGCAAAGTTGTCACCCAGAATGGTCAGGGGCGCATCCACGGTAAATCCATCCGCAATTACGTTGGCAGCGGTGATGACTCCGACGGGGTCGTTGCCGTAGGTCTTGTCGACGTTGACGCCGCCAGTGTAGCCATCGACCACGTAGGTTTGGCCGGCTAACAGTTCAACGGGCGTGACAGAGTTGTAGTAAAAGTGACCCGACAAGGTCGACCCGGTGTCCACGGTCGTGGAAGCCAGCAGGTTACCGGACGAGTCGTACAAGCCAACAGCGTGGCTATATAGCATTCCACCCGTTGGATCGTAGTATCCCAGAGCGTCCACGTAAACATTCATGGTCGGCGTGAAAACTACGCCAAAATTATAGTTGGTTGGCGTGCCTTGTGAGTCTGTAGTGAACTCCCAGGCCCCAAGTGAATCTGCCTTAGCCGCAACGGGCATCAACAGGCCCGCGAGAATAAACAAACCTAAAATCCTCTTGTTCATTGTCCTCTCTCCAATTGTTAAGGCAGAATGCTGATGCAGACTGCAATCTGATGTTCATACTCGTTGGCTCAACGAGAATATGTACAACCTCAGTGATCAACCGTCCCAATCCTACCACTCCGTCAGGCCCCGCTTGCAGAACCACTTGCGAAAGTTATGGGCTAGCTGAATCCCCCCCCATCGGAGGAGGGAATACTTGACCCACCTGCGGTGATCTGTTCGATATCGACTTTCTTCAGTTCAGGCGTTGACCATTCGGCTCTTGAATCTTGGTTGATTTCGATTATGTTTTCCATTTTGTGATCTCCTTAATCGTTAAAGACACTTGGGGAACCACGTGTACTACTTGAACTACTTGAATGCATACTATAACAACTTGCGCGGTGAGATCAATAATTATTTTTAATAATTAGTTTTGGCTTAGTATTGTCTTAAATCGCTAGAAAACCTTAACATTTGCGGTTAGCAAGCGCTTACTACTGCTCCCCGCCCCTGCCGCTCAATAAACTCTGGATTTATTCAATAAACGCATTAGAATGAATATGTTCCCCGGCAGTCCTACTCTCGAGATGTTTATATGTCTACCGAAGCACCTGGTCCTCGAATTTCGGTGATACACATCACCAAACCATGGTGCGCACAATGCAATCGATTTGAGTTTTCCACATCCAGGTCAAATCTCGGATCTTCGTCCGCGGTTCTTGCCTGCCCTTCATGATGACGCAACGGGGTGGTGCAGTGAAATCGAAAGCCTGCCCTGAGCGTAGCGTAACGCAGTCGAAGGTCCTGCTTTTGTCATCGCTTTGTATCAGGGCACGGCTTTACAGCATGCTGAAAAATTCATTCGGAGTCACGATAAGCGTCAGGGCATGACTTTAGTCGTGCCGCTAAATCCACAAAATAATGTTGGGCTGGTAGGGATGGGTTTCAACTTATCCATTGATCCCCTGAGGGATATTTTTCCGGAGGAAGGCGGGGGTTCCTACTCCCTACACCCTATTCCCTTTCCTTTACCCCCTTTTCCCGCTTCCCAAATAACCCAATTTTGCGCAAATAACCTCTACTTCTAAGTAGAGGTTTTGGACGCGTTTCGTTCCCTATTCCCTACTCCCCATTCCCTGTTCCCTGTTTCCTTCCCCTTCTCGCCAATTTCGCTTATTCTGTTAACAATCCTTTATTGCAACGGCAAGCCTCCGACAACCTTATGAATCCAGTCGCTTTGGCGGTTGACGATCTTCGGGAGCAGTATACGCGGGAGATGGAGCTCGTCCGTCTGACCTTCGAACGCACCGCCGACGGCGCTGCCGCCATTCGTCGACGCACCTCCGTGGTCGACCGCATGCTGATCGAGTTGTGGCGACGCGCCTTCGCCAGCCAGCCGCCCGGCAATGCCGCTCTGCTCGCCCTCGGCGGATACGGCCGCAAGGACCTCTTTCCCTACTCCGACATCGACATCCTGTTCGTCTTTGCCGATGAAAAAATTGAGGCGCAATCCAAAGAGGTTGTCCGTACTATCATCCAGGGAATCTGGGAGTTAGGCCTGCGCGCCAGCCCCAGCTACCGCACCCTGAAGGAAGCCGGCCGCTTCGACCCCGGCAACCTCGAATTCACTCTCGCCACCCTCGACCGCCGCTTCCTGGCCGGACATTTCCCCCTCTACCAGCAACTCCACCAGACCGTCCTGCCCGGCCTCTTCCTCAGCGAGTGGAACCCCATCACCCAGAAGCTTGGCGAAATCGCCCGCGCCCGTCACGCCAAATTCGGCAACACCATCTTCCACCTCGAGCCCAACCTCAAGGACTGTCCCGGCGGACTGCGCGACTACAACCTCGCCGTCTGGTTCGCCATGCTCTTTCACCTCAAGGAAACCAAGGAGTGGCCCCGTCTGCTCGGAAGTGTATTCCAAAGCGCACGCGGCGACGCCGAAGCCGCCTTCGACTTCCTCGCCGCCGTCCGCTGTTTTCTCCACTTCCGCCACGGGCGTGACGACAATACTCTCGACTGGCAATCACAGGACGATGCCGCCGCTAATTCCATCGGCCTGGAAACCCGCGGAACCGCCCATCCCGCCTACTGGATGCGCACCTACTATCGCCATGCCCGCGTCATCTATCGCCGCGCCGTGCTGCTCATGGAGAACGTTCCCGCCCCCGTCAGCTTCTACCGCCAGTTCCGCCGCCGCCGCACTCCCATCGCCGACACCGGCTTCTTCCTCGAACAGAGCCGCATCGACATCGCTCCAGGCGTTCAGTTCAGCGACACCGGCGCCATCCTGCGCATCTTTGCCCTCATGGCCACCAACGGATACACCCTCACGCAAGCCGCCGAAGACCGCATCACCGACGCCCTCGCCGCGCTCGCCATCAACATCCCCGAAGGCCCTTATCTCTGGAACGCTCTCCGCGCTGTCCTGCTCGGGCCCCACGCCGCGCATGCCCTCCGCACCATGCATGCCCTCGGCGTTCTGGAAATGCTCATCCCCGAGTTTCATGGCATCGACGCCCTGGTCATCCGCGACAGCTATCACCGCTACACCGTTGATGAGCATACCTTCCTCGTCATCGATAACATCCATTCGCTCCGACAGCCCGCCCACGACTACGAACAGCGCCTCGCCCAGCTATTGCCCGAGATCGACCGCCTCGACCTCTTTCTGCTCGCTCTCTTGCTTCACGACATCGGCAAGGCCCGCCGCACCGGCGACCACATCACTTCCAGCATCGAGCTGGCTGACGCCTTTCTTGCCCGCCTTGAATTCGACAGCGAGGAGCGCGATGCCGTCCTCAACCTCATCCGCTTTCACATCGAAATGTCCAACGCCCTGCGCCGCGACATCTTCGACATGGAAAACGTTCGCGCCTTCGCCGAAAAGATCGGCAGCCCCCAGATGCTCAAGATGCTCACCCTGCTGACTTACGCCGACATCAAAGCCGTCAACCCCGAGGCCCTCACCCCGTGGAAGGCCGAAAACCTCTGGCAGCTCTATATCTCCACCGCCAACTCCATGGACCGCTCCGTCGACGAGGTCCGCTACCACGCCGGCCTCGATCCCACCCTTCTCAACCGCATCCACTCCATGGTCCCCGCCGCTCAACTCGACGAACTCCAGCAATTCCTCGAAGGCCTGCCGCGGCGCTATCTGCAAACCCGCCTGCCCGAGCAGATTCGCGACCACTTCCTGTTAGCCGTCCAACTCCGCGACGATCCCGTCCAGCTCGACCTCCGCCCTCACCGCCAGCTCTTCGATCTCACCGTCATCACCCGCGATCGCCCGCGCCTTTTTGCCGACGTGGCCGGAGCCCTCGCCGCATGGGGCATGAACATCGTCAAGGCCGGCGCCTTCTCCAACGACGCTGGCGTCATCGTCGACAGCTTCCAGTTCACTGACACATTTCGCACCATCGAGCTGAACCCCGGCGAGCGCGACCGCTTCCTCGCCTATCTCCACGACGTCGTCGCGCTCAAAATTCCCGTCGAAACCATGCTCGAAGCCCGCCGCCACCTCAACCACCCCGCCAACCTCAAAGTCGTAGTCCCCACCCGCCTGGAGTTCGACTCAGAATCCTCCACCCACTCCACCATCCTGCAAGTCGTCGCTCAGGATCTCCCCGGCCTCCTCCGCCAGATCGCGCTAACTCTCAGCACTCATCAGTGCGACATCAAGGTAGCCCTCATCGACACCGAAGGCGAAACCGCCATCGACGTCTTCTACCTAACCAGCCAGAACGCCAAGCTAACCGAGCAAGCCCAGCAAACCCTCGCCGCCGACCTCACCTCCGCCATCGCCTCCTTGCGCAACCCCGCCTCCAACTAAAAAGCTTGTCATCCTGAATGAAGCGTAGCGGCATCGGAGTTCTCCGCAGGATATATGGACAGATGATGTCCAATTCAAAATTGTGCGTTTATGCGTGGATATGGATGTGGTTTTTGGGGGATATATGGTTGTTTATGGATGAAGTGCCGGGAATATATGCGTGTTTATAGATGAAGTAGCGGGATCATATGTGTGGATATGGATGGGGAAAGGCAGTTGTCAGTGGTCAGCTATCAGCCGTCAGCCGTCAATTGTCAGGGACCGGCAGGTTTCGGCTGGCAGGTTCCCGGTACAACCCCATACCCAAGATTTTGGAAATCAACCCACGCAACGATGCCGCACGTACTCTTTCTCGTGATAGATTTCATGCTTTGAAATGCCCTATTTTCCAGAATGCTTTTAAAAACTCCCCATGCGCCCAATTATTAATATTCTTCCGGCTAGTCACGACATTCAGGTCGTATTATTCTATGAATGTCAACGATTATCAGGTATCAGACAATAGTTCTACACTAGTAGAGAAACGCACCGAGGCAGTCGAAAATGCCGATTCAGCTACTTGATCACGCGGACAGCATACGTCGGGCAATCGCACCAGGAATCGCCCTAAAGCAAAAATCAGCGCTGGGGCAATTCATGACGCCCACGCAAGTAGCACGATTCATGGCATCTCTATTTCCGCCAAGCACACTACCTAAATGCACATTGCTTGATGCTGGGGCAGGGGTCGGCTCACTCACTTGCGCTTTCCTCGACCGCTGGGCCGTTTCCGACGGATTCTCCTTTCGTGATGTGCAGATAGATGCCTACGAGATTGACCCCATTCTGCGCGCACATCTTGATCTTACGTTGGCCCAATACCAGTCTCGGCTCCCCGTAAATTATCGTGCGATTCAAGATGATTTTATCGAAGCAGCTGCAATGCAAAGTTTAGCTCCTCGACAATATACACACGCGATCTTGAATCCGCCTTACAAGAAAATCAACAGCCTATCAAATCACCGCATGATATTGCGGCAAGTAGGTATTGAAACCGTTAACCTATATTCGGCATTTGTTGCTCTAGCCTTGTCTCTGATGAAGCCGGGTGGTCAGCTAGTCGCCATCATCCCACGCAGTTTTTGTAATGGTCCATACTATCGCCCGTTCCGCGAATTCCTGCTTACGCGCGCCGCATTGCGGCACCTTCACCTTTTCGCATCACGAACTAAAGCATTCAAGGACGATGACGTGCTTCAAGAGAACATCATCATGCGGCTGGAGTGCGCTGGCGTCCAGAGCAGTGTCATGGTTTCCAACTCCACTGACGATAGCTTTAGCGATCTTGTGACTCATGATCAGCCCTTTGACCGGATTGTCATCCCGAATGACCCGGACAAATTTATCCACGTCCCGACCACCCTCGGATACAACGCAATTGAATTGTCCAAGGGTATCCAGTTCACTCCAGCCGATCTTGGTATAGGAGTCTCAACAGGCCCCATTGTCGACTTTAGATTGCTCGAATATATCCAAGAGATTCCGGACAAGAACACAGTTCCACTGCTCTATCCCGGCCACTTTAGCGGCCAAGCTACACACTGGCCGAAAGAAGGAATCAAGCGTGGAAACGCGATCCAACTCAACGAAGTAACGAGAAAGTGGCTTTATCCGAATGGCTTTTATACAGTGGTTCGACGGTTTTCATCGAAGGAGGAACCGCGTCGCATTATTGCGAGTGTTGTAAGACCTGACAAATTCCCATCTGCGAAACTTCTCGGTTTTGAAAACCATTTGAATGTATTTCACGAAAAAAAGCACGGATTGACCGAATCACTTGCTTATGGATTGGCGGTTTTCCTCAACACAACAGCGGTTGACGAGAATTTTCGCCGGTTTAACGGACACACTCAGGTCAATGCCACCGATCTTCGGCAAATGAAGTTCCCCGATCGGCACACCCTAATCAAAATCGGTGAGTGCGCACGCAGCCAAGGAGCCATATCTCAAGCCAAAATGGACGCAATTGCGAAGGGGCTCACTGGATGAACAAGAAAGCATTACTTAAATCTGCACTGCAAGTTCTGGCTGCTCTCGGCCTACCGAAGGGACAGCAGAATGAACGCTCGGCGCTCTCGTTGCTGGCCTTGTTGAACCTGCAACCAAAGAGAAATTGGCCGCAGGCAGAAAACCCACTAATGGGAATCACTCCAATCATGGATTGGATTCGCGATCATTATGACAAAGCATATGCACCCAATACACGAGAGACGATACGACGCCAAACAATGCACCAATTCGTTGACGCGAGTCTTGCTGTCTATAATCCCGACAATCCAACACGACCAGTGAATAGTCCTGCCGCCGTTTATCAGATAGATGCATCGGCGCTAGATTTGCTTCGTAGCTTCGGCACAACTCACTGGAAGAACAATCTGAGGACTTACCTTGCGAAGCGCGAAACTTTAGCTGCACGTTACGCTAATGAGCGCGAACAGAACCTTGTCCCTGTGCAGATTGCATCCGGTAAGGTAATCAAGCTCAGTCCCGGCGAACATAGCGAATTGATTCGAGAGATCATTGAGAGCTTCGCGGCGCGCTTTGTGCCGGGAGCCGTTTTAATCTATGCCGGAGACACTGGAGAAAAGTGGGGATACTTTGAGGAATCACTACTCTCCGAACTCGGAGTAGAGGTTGAAACACACGGAAAGATGCCCGATGTAGTACTGCATTACCCCAACCGCAATTGGCTGCTACTGGTTGAATCAGTTACCAGTCACGGTCCAGTAGACGGAAAGCGTCACGCGGAATTGGCAATGCTCTTTGCCGGATCTCGTGCGGGATTGGTTTACGTCACAGCTTTTCCAAATAGATCCATAATGAGCCGTTATCTCGGCGAAATCGCATGGGAAACCGAAGTGTGGGTAGCCGATTCCCCTTCTCATTTGATCCATTTCAACGGCGAACGTTTCCTTGGTCCTTACACTACTGCAGCGGGTTGAAGACATCCAGCACAGCAACTATGGAATCCACCTCGGTGACTTCACTAATCCCTGTACCCTGACCACCGGATTCGCAGACCTCACCAGTGTCCGAAAAACCGGACAGCTACAGCTCACCATTTTCCAAAAAGCGGACAGCTACAGCTCACCATTTTCATGTTTCTACTTCAAATACGCGCGCACCAAATCGATGAGGTCTTCGGCCAATTCGGGGGCGATCTGCTCCTTGGCGCCGTCGGCCAGGTGGAAGCGGATGTGCGTCTCCAGAACCTCGCCCATTAGGCCGTTGACGCCGCCGCGCACCGCCGCCAGCAGCATCAGTTGCCCGCCGCAGTCCTCATCGGCCGTCAGCGAGCGCTCCACCGCGTCCAGTTGGCCGCGCAGTTTCTTCAATCGTTGCAACAACTTGACCTTTTCACGATCATGAGTGGGCATCAACGAACACCTCCTCTTGACAATACCTACCCCCGGTATGGTATCTAGGATGTGGGGGTACGGTTGCTTCTCCATTCTATCCCCGCGTCCTCAACCCAACGCAATACGATTGGTGTACCTGCACATGTTCCCCGCTCGCCGCCGCACCAGCCCGACGCTCCTCCGGCCTAGATACTGCTGGCTGGCCGCGCTGACGCTGGCCGTCGCAACTGCTTCTTCCCAAACGACTTCTCCGCCACCCGAGCCTGTTGTCACTATCTCCCCGCACCACGGCGGCGAACGATGGTGGCTCTCCGGACAGGCCAACATCATCTTTCAGGGAAATCTGCCCTTCCATTCTCCCTATGACGGCACGAACAGCTTTCTCAGCGGCGCGGAGTACAAGACCTCCCTGCTGGGCACCGTCTATACGTCCGTAAGGCCAAGTAAATCAATTCGATACAACACCGACCTGCTTCTAGACCTGGAGAGCGCCGGCGGACGCGGACTGAGCCAGGCGCTCGGTCTGGCCGGCTTCACCAACCTGGATGTGGTGCGCAACCCCACCCTGAGCACAGTACCCTACCTTGCCCGCTACGGAATTCATCAGACCATCGGCCTGACCAGCGAAACCACCACACAAGAGCCTGGCCCCTTCGCCTTGGCCCCCAGCGTGCCCGTCCGCCGAGTCGAGTTCCGCGTCGGCAAAATGACCCTGCCCGATTTCTTCGATGTCAATAACCCCGGCTCTGACAGTCACTTGCAGTTCATGAACTGGACAGTGGACAACAATGGCGCATGGGATTATGCCGCCGACACACGCGGCTACACGGTGGGCGGAATGGCCGAGTACGACGACCGCAAGTGGAGCCTGCGCTACGGATTTTTCGCCATGCCCACGGTGGCTAACGGCATCGACATGGACTGGGCCTTCAGCCGCTCCCACGGCCAAAACGGCGAGTTTGAGCTGCGCCACAGCTTCGTCGCCAAGCGCAAAGGCGCCGAGCGCGTACTTTTCTTCGCCAACCGCGCTCACATGGGCACCTATCGCGAGGCGGTCAACGCTTTCATTGCCGGAATTGATAAGACGCCTAACATCCTTCTTCATGAGCACTTTAGCGCGCTCAAATACGGCTTCGGATATAACACCGAGCAGGAGCTGACGGAGAATCTGCGCGTCTTTGGCCGCTTCGGCTGGAACGAGGGCCAGCATGAGTCCTACGTCTACACCGAGGTGGACCAGACCGTCGAGGCGGGCGGCGATTACGCCGGCGTGCGCTGGCATCGGCCAGAGGACAAGATCGGCCTGGCCACGGTCACCAACGCCATCAAGCGCGATCATCAGAACTACCTGAAACTAGGTGGTTTAGGGTTTCTTTTGGGCGATGGAAAGCTCAACTATGGCCGCGAAAACATCGTCGAGGGTTACTACAACTGGCACGCCTGGCGCGGAATGTTCTACGCCGTCGATGTGCAGCACATCAATAATCCCGGCTACAACCGCGACCGCGGCCCGGTCTGGGTAGGCTCAGTGCGCGCACACATCGATTTCTGAGGCAGGGTCAGAAATTAGCAAGAAATATCCGCTTACTTCACAGTCCCGGCAGGCTGGGCTGGCGTTTTTTTCTCGGGGGGCAGGGTGACGATCACTTCATTGGGCTTGGCGTAGTGCAGCGTGCCCCGCGCCACAATGCCAATAGCGTCCGGGTTAGACTTGAGCCGCTCGATCTGCTCGCGCAGGCGGGCATTCTCTTGCTTGAGGTCGTCGTTCTCCTTGAGCAACTGCCGTTCCTCGGCGCGCTTCTGCTGCCAGGCCGACAACCCGTTTTTTTCGTAAACCACTTGCCATCCCAACCAGAGCGTCATCCCCACGGCCAAAACGGAAGCTGCGGGAGGCCACACACGCCCTGCAAAAGCCTGTACACGCCTTGGCAAGGAGAGAACGGTCCCATCCCCCGCATTGTTTTTCACGGCTTGCGGCCTTTCGCTCGGCATAGAATCCATTCCCTTCTTACTGGAGTACAAATTTTTTGGCCACCACACTCAGCGTCTCTACGTCCTGTTCGCTGCGCGCTTCGGTGTAGACCCGCACTACCGGTTCTGTACCGGAAAGACGATAGCAGACCCATGAGCCATCCTCGAGAATCAGCTTCAGCCCGTCGGTCCTGACCACTTTCACAACCTTGCGCCCGCTCAACTCCTTCGGATCAGCCTTCAACTTCTCAGTGAACGCGGCCATGCCCGCCAGGGTCAAGTGGAAGTTCTCCCGAATCGGATAGAAGGAACCAACCTTGGCAAATAATTCTTTCAATTGCACGCCCAGGCTCTTTCCGCGTTTGGCCACCATCTCGGCCACCAGCAAGCCGGCCAGCACGCCATCTTTCTCCGGCACGTGGCCGCGAATGGTCAACCCCGCCGATTCCTCGCCGCCGATGGCGATCTTATCCTCGTTGATCAGCTCGCCAATGTACTTGAAGCCCACCGGCGTCTCATAGAGCGGAACCTTGAGGTAATCGGCCAGGGCATTGATGAGATTAGTCGTCGCCACGCTTTTGGCCACGCCGTTCCGCCAGCCGCGCGTCTCCACCAGGTAATCGAAGAGCAGCGCAATAATGTAGTTGGGCTGGATGAAGCTACCATCCTCATCCAGAATTCCGAAGCGGTCGGCATCTCCATCCGTCGCCAGGCCGAGATGGGCGCCGATCTCCTTCATCTTCGCCTTGGCGTCGCCCAGCAGTGGCTCGTCCGGCGCCGGCGCATGGCCGCCGAACAACACATCACGATAATCGTGGACCGTCTCCACTCTCACGCCGGCCTGGCGGAGAATATCGGGGGTGTAGCCGCGCCCTGAGCCCCAGAGCGGGTCATAGACTACCTTGATCCGCGACTTCGCAATGGCCTTCAAATCCACCAGTTCGGCCAGCCGCTTCAGGAAAGCGGGCTTCACGTCGGTCGTCTCAAAGCCCCCTTCGGGCGGATCTGCCGCGGGAACCTCCGCACCGTTCTTCTGCAACGCCCCAATCGCCGCCTCAATCTCTTTTGTCACCTCCGGCAGCGCCGGAGCGCCGTCGGGGGTCGAATATTTGATGCCGTTATACTCCGGTGGATTGTGCGAGGCGGTAAAGTTGATGGCCCCTGTGGTCTTCATCTCGCGCACGGCATAAGCAATCGCCGGCGTCGGCGCGGCCTCGGGAATGATGATCGGCGTAACGCCCGCTCCAGCCAGTACTCGAGCCGCCACGTCCACAAACCTCTCGCCAAGGAATCTGGGATCGCGGCCCACCAATACTCGATTCGGTTTTGGCTGTGTTTTCACGAATGTTGCAATCCCCGCCACAGCCAGCCGGATATTGGCCACGGTAAATTCATCGGCCACAATCGCCCGCCAGCCCGATGTGCCAAACCTGATCGTTGTTGTCATTGTTTCTCTCCTACGCCACCAACAACATCCTCAAGTCCATACTGCCTTACCAGAGCGCGCGAGGCAAGTTCATGCGGCATCGTAAAACATAGATTTTTCGTGAAGATTTTCCATCCCCGAGAGAGTTTCTAGTTAGATAATTGATTTCATCATCAATTTCGTTTTGGAACCGCCCTATGCCTGAAGCCATTCTTCCAGTCAGCCCAATTCGTCTCGTCCTGACCACCGTAGCCAACCCGGAAGAGGCTGCGCGGCTAGGTCACACGCTGGTCGAGGAGCGGCTGGCCGCCTGTGCCACGCTGATTCCCGCTGCTCAGTCCATCTACTGCTGGAAGGGTGAGATCGAGTCCGCAACCGAGACTCTTCTGCTCATCAAGACTGGAGATGAGCAATTGGCACGTCTGGAAACCCGACTGCATGAGTTGCACAGCTACCAAACCCCGGAGTTTCTGGTTCTCAAGGTGGATGCGGCCAGCCAGCCTTACCTCGATTGGCTGCAAGAGAGCCTACGTCCTGTATAACCGTTCAAGGAATCCCATGAACCGTCTCAAGACCTATCTTGCTTCCACATTTCTGATCACCTGGAGCTGCTGGTGGGCCTTGGTACTGCTGACGCACGCCGGAACGATGGCTTATGGCCTTGGACATCCGCTCTTCATGGTTATTTACATGATCGGCGGACTGGGACCGACCTTTGCCGCCTATGTTGCAGTGCGTGCCACGGCGGCGCAATCGCCCCTCAGGGAGTTCAACGCCCGGCTCTTTCGCTGGCGTGTGGCCTGGTGGTGGTATCTTCTCGTTCTGGCCCTTCCCGCGGCCGTTGCTTTGACCTCATTAGCTTTTGCCTCACTGGTTGACCCCCACACCCGGTTCTCAAGCGGATTGCCGGTTCACCCCTGGTATATGTATTTTGCCTTGTTCCCAGTCATGATCCTTGGCGGCGGATTGGAGGAACTCGGCTGGCGCGGAGTCGCCCAGCCGGAGATGGAGCGCCGCATTGCTCGCCCCGCGGCGGCGGTTCTGGTCGGCTTGATCTGGGCCGTCTGGCATCTTCCATTGTTCTTCCTGCCCGGCGTTGGTCAATACGGAACCAACTTCTTTATGTTTCTGATTGGAGTTGTCGGAAACGCCCTGATCCTGGCTTGGATCTATGGCCGTACCAGCAGCATCTTGCTCTGCATTTTCTTCCATGCGAGCTACAACGCCACCGCGGCCCTAGGACTGGGGATTCCGGGAGGCAAGGGCTGGCTATCGGCGCTCAATGTCTGCTTCGGAGTGCTGGCCGGCGCACTACTGCTGGCCTATGCTTCGGTCAAGTCAGACAACGCAACCCGGATCAATCTTTGATGCCAAGGGTATGCTCGTCTGGTATTCTGAGCCAGGTTTGTTCCCATGCGCTGGTTACTATTGGTACTCCTCGTCTCGCTGGCGGCGCTGCTGATTGCAGCCGCCGGGGTGGCGCATCACATCTGGGCCCAGCGCAGACGAAGCCGCCTCAAGCATTCAGCTGGCGCTGGTGCGGCTCCCGATTCGGCTGAGGAAACCGACATAGAAACTGAGCTTTAGGGCGACAGGCCAATCCTCAGGCCATGCTACGTTGAAAGGAAGTTCATCCCCCCATGAGTAATCCCATCAACAAGCAGAACGCCAATCCGGCCGAGATGATCGAAATCTCCATCGCACACAGCCCCGACTCCGATGACGCCTTCATGTTCTATGGCCTGGCTACCAACAAGGTCCGCGTTCCTGGCTACCGCTTCTCCCACACTTTATGCGACATCGAAACCCTCAATCGCCGCGCCCTGGACGAAGCCTTCTTCGACGTGACCGCCATCAGCTTCCACGCTTACCCCTACCTGCAGAAGAACTACAAGCTGATGGGCTGCGGCGGCAGCGTGGGCGAGGACTACGGCCCCATGGTCGTCTCCAGCCGGCCGATGGAGCCCGGGGATCTGGGCAGCATCAAGATCGCCGTTCCCGGAACCCTGACCACCGCCTATCTGGCGCTCAAAATCTTCAATCCCGCCATCAAGACCGAGACCGTGCCCTTCGACCAGATCATCCCGGCGATTCAGGCCGGAACTTACGATGCCGGGCTCATCATCCACGAGGGTCAGCTTACCTACTCCGCCAGCGGGTTGAATAAAATTCTCGACCTGGGCGTGTGGTGGCGCGAAACCACTGGCCTGATGCTGCCACTGGGCGGCAACGCCATCCGCCGCTCGCTGGGCGCCGAATCCCACAAGATCATCTCCAAGGCCCTTCGCGAGAGCATCCAGCACGCCCTGGACCATCGAGAGCAGGCGCTGGAATATGCCATGCAGTTTGCCCGCGACCTGGATGTCCGCCTGGCCAGCCGCTTCGTCAGCATGTACGTGAACCAGCGCACGCTGGACTACGGCGCAGACGGCCGCGAGGCCATTCGTAAGCTGCTCAAGATGGGCCACAAGCGAGGCATCATTCCCATCGCGCCCAAGGTAGACTTTGTCGATTGAACCAGCATCCTGAGCGTTTAATCTATCTCCATGCAGATGCACACACGCCGCGCTCTCGTCCTCAGTCACGTTGCCTTCGAAGACCTCGGCTCCCTCGAAGCGCCGCTTCGGGAGCGGGGATTTGAGATTGAAAACGTCTTGGCCGCCACAGCTCGCTTCCCGTTGCAGCAGGCCGAGTCCTGCGATCTTCTCATCGTCCTCGGCGGCCCGATCGGGGTCTACGACGATCAGGATTATCCTTTTCTTATCGATGAGATCGCCTGCATACGCCAGCGATTGGCCGCGCGCAATCCGATTCTTGGGATTTGCCTTGGCGCGCAACTGATGGCCGCGGCCCAGGGCGCACGCGTTTATCCAGGCCTCAAAGGCGCGGAGATCGGCTGGTCGCCGTTGCAAGCAGCTCCAAATTCAGAGACGCCCGCATGGTTCGCCCCGTTGCTCGCGCCCGGCCTCCATCTCTTTCACTGGCATGGAGACACCTTCGACCTTCCCTCCGGCGCGCAGCATCTCGCCCAGACGGAACTCTACAACCACCAGGCCTTCGCCATCGACGGCTTCGCGCTGGGATTGCAATTCCATCCCGAGGTCTCCGCCGCCGGCCTGGAGAGCTGGTACGTGGGCCACGCCAGTGAATTGCACCATGCGGGCATTCCCGCGTCCGGTTTACGCGCATCGGCATACAAGCACGCTGCCGCGCTGGAAATGGCCGCAGCGCGATTCTGGAGGCTTTGGCTCGATTCCATCCTGTAGTGCATGTATTTCCACAACCAGTGACCTTCGGTACTCAGCGTTCCCGCCCTAAAGTCATTGCAGAAACGCAAGAATCTGTCTCTGCTCTCTAAATAATTTCTAACTACCGCCGATGCATGCACTATTGAGGTTGTCAGCATGCTCGCCAATTCCACACCTGTATACCTTCTCGCTTCGCCCGATCCTGCCTTGCTCGCTGAGCTTGAACCGCAGCTTGCCGTCGACGGAGCGCACGTGGAAATTTACCTCACTGCTGAGACAGCTCTGCTCGCTCTGACCGCTGCCCACGCGCCCGCCCTGGCCCTGATCGATGTAAACTTGACCGGCGTTAACTCACCGGGCATGAGTATGGGGCAATTGCTTGCCTCGGCGCGTGCTGAGGCTACTGGCCGCCGTTACCCGATTGTCCTGATTTCGGACACTGTCACGCAAGAATGGATTGACCGTGTGGCCGAGGGCGTCATCGATGACCTGGTGCCGCGCTCTGCCGACCCCTCTTTTCTGCGGCTCCGGCTGCAAGCTGTGCTGCGCGAAAGTCGCCACTCTCGTGAGCTGGATATGCTTCGCGAGGCCGCTTCTCTCAACGCCCAGATGGACCACCTGACCGGCGTTTACAACCGCGAAACCATGCTCTCCATGATGTTTCGAGAGACCGACCGCGTGCAGCGCATGAACAGCTCGCTATGCATGATCCTCTTCGATATCGACGACTTCGGCCATTGGAACTCGCGGCTGGGCTCGGAAACCTGCGACGATTTACTCTGTCAGGTGGTAGCCCGTACTGCGCGCCTGCTGCGCAGCTACGACCTGCTGGGCCGCGCCGGCAAAGACGAGTTTGTAATCGCTCTACCCGGCTGCTCCAGCGTCAACGCGGTCATGATGGCCGAGCGCCTGCGCATGGATGTTTTCTCGGTGCCCTTCCGCATCAACGGCGAAGCCGTCCGCCTCTCCGCCTGTTTTGGCATCGCCGCCAGCATGGGCCGCTCTCCGGTGGTGGTCCTGCGCGAGGCCGAACAGGCGCTGCTGGTGGCTAAGGCCAGCGGTCCAGAATCTATACAATGCGCTGGCGACTTTCCTGAACCCAACGCCGCCCCGGTCGCCTTCCTCTCCTCCACCTCCGAGGACGAATTGCTGGCCTGGTAGGGCGGCAGTAGAAGTTAGCGTTCCTCGCCTCAACGTTTGGGGTGATGGGTCTTCTTCCGAGTTGCAGGCTATGCCGACGTCAATGGCTGACAGGTTGCCTTCATTATGATTTACTGATGTTGGAGAAATCATATGGACAACCTCGCAGTTAAGAATCCAGGCCGCCGCAATTTCCTGCGCACAGCGCCCGTCGCCGCCGCTGCAGGCCTCACTCTCGCCGATGCGTCGCTGTTTGCAGCTTATGCGGCCGGGCAGAATGCAGCGCCTGCAGCCCCGGCTGGCTTCCAACTCTTCACCGCCGAGCGCATTCAGGACAGCATGAAGGCTTTACAAGCCAAGCCCGGCACCGACAATCTCTTCGGCTCAAAAGAGTTCACGGTTGTTCTGACCACCGAGACGGCCAAGAGCGCCAAGGAGTTCGAGTGGCACGAGAACCGCGACCACGTGCTGCTGATCCTCGACGGAATCACGCTCTACGAGATTGGCGGGACTCCCAAAAACGGACGCAACATCAGGCCGGGAGAATGGCTTGCGCCCCAGGCGGAGGGAACTACCAACCTTGTACTCAAAAAGGGTGATGTGCTGGTGATTCCGCGCGGTACTCCGCATAAGCGGGGTACTCCGAAGAGCGTCACCTTTATTCTGATCTCACCGATGGGGACCGTAAACGCGTAACGGGCGCCTCCAGTCCCAAAAACTCCTGAAAAATAGTATTCGACAGCAGCCGCCCCTGCGTGGTCAGCCGAACTGTCTTGCCGTCGGAGTCGAGCAATCCTGATTCAACCAGCCGTGCGACAACCTTGAGTGCCGGCTCGATCATCGCCGCGCCAAACTCGCGCTGCACGGAGGCTACGTCCACACCTGCATTGAGCCGCAGGCCGAGAAACCATGCTTCTTCGTGCTGCTGTGCCGTGGTGAGCCACGTGGTCTCGACCGGCTTCGAGCCTGTAAGATAAGCCGTCAGGTCGTCAGTAGTGGTGGAACGCAGGATGCGGCGGCCTTCGCCACTTGCCAGCATGGATGAGGCGTCGAGGCCCAGGCCAAGGTAAGGCCGCCGCTGCCAATAGCGCAGATTATGGCGCGAGTGAAAGCCGGAACGGCAGAAGTTGGAGATCTCGTATTGCTCCAGGCCGGCCTGACCAAGCCTCTCAATCGACTGCTCATACATTCGCGCAACAGCGTCGTCGCTGGGAAGCAGATCAGCGTGGTAGCGCGCGCCTGCGCTGAGCACTTCGCGGCCCAGGCGGGAATCCTGGTCTACTTCGAGCATGTAGACGCTGGTGTGAGGGACGCCCGCATCCGCCAGCGCCTCCAACGACTCCTCCCATGTGGCGAAGGTCTGTCCGGCGAGGCCGGCGATCAGGTCGATATTAAGATTGCAAACGCGCGCGGCCTGCAGCCGCTGGATATCGGAGAGCACCACCGCGCGATTGTGCAGCCGCCCGCTCACCTGCGCCTCGCGGTCGATGAACGACTGCACTCCCAGGCTTACGCGGTTGACGCCGGCCGCAACGAGCGCCTCCAAAGTCTCGTTTGTGAGCTGGCCCGGCGCACATTCGACGGTGATCTCGGCGTCCGGCTCCAGATCGAACTCCGAGCGCATAGCGGCGAAGAGCCGGGCCAGCAACTCTGGCGCGAGCAGGCTGGGCGTTCCGCCGCCCAGGTAGACCGTGTCCACGCGGCGAGGCAGTTCCACTCCCACATACTCGGCCCATGCGGGAGCCGCGACCAAATCCTCAACGAGCCGGTTAACGTAGCGGGCGCGTTCGCCGACCGGATACACTCCCGAAGCAAAGTTGCAGAAGGTGCATTTCGACCGGCAGAAAGGGATCGAGATGTAGAGGCCAAGCGCTCCGCCCGCGGAAATAACCATATAAAGATTGTTTCATGGGCGCGGGCCAAGCTCCTGTTACTGTTCCTTATTGCCGCTCATGTAAGAATTGAAGACAAGGAGATCCCGGTTTGAAAGCCTGGCCTGTGGTGGGCATCGCGCTGATGCAAGCTCTTTTGCTTGCTGCTCATTGGTTCATCTATTACACCTGTATCTCTTTCTGGCCGACGCTCAGCCCGATGACCGTGCTTTTGCTGCGGACCTCGCTGTTGCTGCTGGCCTTTACCTTCATGCCCGCCGCCTTGCTTGCATTCTTCCACGCCAACCGCCTGGTAACAGTGTTCTACAGGCTTGCCTCGGTCTGGCTGGGGTTTCTCAATTACTTCTTCCTTGCGGCCTGCTTTTCGTGGCTGGCTAGCTTTGCGCTGGATCTCCTGGGATTGCACGCAAACAGGCCGTTCATCGCCGCCACGCTCTATGGTCTGGCCGTTGCGGCCAGCCTCTACGGCCTGGTGAATGCGCGCATCATTCGCATTCGGCGCATTTCCGTCCAATTGCCCGGCCTGCCCGATGCCTGGCGCGGCCGCACCGCCCTGCTGCTCAGCGACCTGCATCTTGGCCACATGAACGGGCGCAGTTTCATCCGCCGCATTGTGGCGATGGCGACGCGCCTCAACCCGAGTATTATCTTCCTCCCCGGCGATCTCTTCGATGGCGTCAGGGCCGACGCCGCGTCGCTGACCGAGCCCTTCAGACAGCTTACTCCGCCCCTGGGCAGCTACTTCTCCACCGGCAACCATGATGAATTCGGCAACGCCGCCCACTACACCGAAATCCTCAACCGCATCGGCATCCGTACCCTTGCGAATGAAATGGTCATTGTCGATGGCCTGCAAATTGCCGGCGTCTCCTACGGCGATTCCAGTTCTCCCATCCGCCTTCGCGCCATTTTGGAGAGCCTGCATCTAGTCCCCGGCAAGGCGAGCATCCTGCTCCATCACATGCCCAGCCGCCTGCCCATCGTCGAGCAGGCCGGCATCAGCTTGCAGCTCTCCGGCCATACACACAACGGACAACTCTTTCCCTTCACCTTTTTCACGCGCCGAGCCTTCGGTCGCTTCACTTACGGTTTGCATCGCTTTGGCTCGCTGCAAGTGTACACCTCGAGCGGCGCTGGAAGCTGGGGTCCGCCCATGCGCGTCGGCACTCGCCCGGAGATTGTCCTGTTCACCTTCGACTGAGCGGGATTTATGATACAATGTAGCAACGTACCTACATTGAGGAGGGCGCGATGGCCATTACAACCTTATCCAGCCGGGAGTTCAATCAGGACACCGGCAGAGCGAAGCGTGCCGCCCGCAAAGGCCCGGTGTTCATCACTGATCGCGGACGCCCCGCGCTTGTACTGCTGTCGATCAAGGAATACGAGCAGATTACGAACAAGCGGGAGAGCATTCTTGACCTGTTGGCCATGCCAGAAATGGCGGAAATCGATCCTGATTTTGAGTATCCTCGAATGGGGGATGAGTTTCCCAAGCCGGTCGATTGGTCATGATGTACCTTCTCGATACCAATGTCATCTCCGAATTTCGCAAAGCCAGAATAGGCAAGGCTGATCGCCAAGTCGCGGCCTGGGCCAACAGTGTTTCTATGGAATCCATGTTTCTCTCCTCAGTCTGCATTCTGGAAATGGAATTGGGAACCCTGCTGATGGAAAGGCGTGATGCTGTGCAGGGAGCCATTCTTCGCGCCTGGCTGGAGGATTTTGTGCTTCCTACCTTTGCCGAGCGCATCCTTGTCGTTGATACTCCGGTCGCACTGAAAGGCGCTGCCTTGCAGGTACCCAACCCTCGTTCCTACAGAGACGCATTAATTGCCGCGACCGCCCTGGTTCACAGCATGACGGTTGTCACGCGCAACGTAAAGGACTTCAAAGATACGGGAGTCGCGCTCTTGAACCCATGGCACACATAACCATTCCACTGCACCGGCATCAATCGGAATCGAGGAGAAGGCTGCCATGAGCGAGGAGATAGTAGCAATCGAGTCACAACCGAGTGTAGTCCGGACCCATCTTCATGGCATCGAGCTGCTGCTGAATTCCCGGCTCAACAAGGGCACTGCCTTCACCGAAGAGGAACGCGACGCCTTCGCTCTGCATGGCCTTTTGCCGCCTCACATCGGAAGCCTGGAAGACCAGCGGGAACGCCGCCTGAGAGTTTTGGCCAGCCGCAATACAGCCTTTGGCAAGTACAGCAACATGCGCGACCTGCAGGACAATTGCGAAACGCTCTTTTACTCGCTGATCGCGCACCACACGGAAGAGTTGCTGCCCATTGTGTATACCCCCGCGGTAGGTGAGGGCTGCCAGCGCTTCAGCGAGATTTGGCGCCGGCCCCGCGGGCTTTTTCTCAGTTATGCGCAAAAGCACCGCTTCGACCAGATTCTCACTGACACGCGCTTTGACGAGGTGCGCTGCATCGTGGTCTCGGACGGCGAGCGCATTCTCGGCCTGGGCGATCAGGGAGCCGGCGGCATGGGCATTCCCATCGGCAAGATGGCCCTCTATACCGCGCTGGGCGGCATTCCGCCGGAGCACTGCCTGCCGATTCTGCTCGACGTGGGCACCGACAACGAAGCGCTCCTGCGCGAACCTATCTATATCGGATGGCAGCACAA
Source organism: Occallatibacter sp. (assembly GCA_052145195.1). GTDB lineage: Bacteria > Acidobacteriota > Terriglobia > Terriglobales > Acidobacteriaceae > Telmatobacter. Next base: position 27,001 of record JBKQPC010000029.1, read on the forward strand.
GCGCATCCGCGGCCACCAGTACGACGAGTTCATCGAGAAATTTGTCTGCGCCGTGGAGCGCCGCTGGCCGAACATTCTGTTGCAATGGGAAGACTTTGCCGGGGTCAACGCGGCCACCTTGCTGAATCGCTATCGCGACCGCCTCTGCACCTTCAACGACGATATTCAGGGAACCGCCGCCATCACTACTGGCACGCTGCTGGCTGCCGTACGCGCCACCGGCCTTCCGCTCAAGGAGCAGATCATCGCCATGTTCGGCTCGGGCTCGGCTGGTCTGGGCATCTGCGATCTGTTAATTGACCAAATGACGGAAGAAGGACTGACCGAGGAGCAGGCTCGCAAGCGCATCTACGCCTTCAATCGCTATGGACTTCTGGTGGAGGGATGCGAGGGCATCCGCCCCGGCCAGGAGCCGCTGGTGCGCAAGAAAGCCGATGTTGCAGGTTGGAAGCTGTCGGGAACGGGTGCGATTTCACTCCTTGATGTAGTGCGCAACGCCAAGGTGACAATTCTGGTGGGCGTCTCCGCCCAGACCGGCGCGTTTACTGAAGAGATTGTGCGCGAGATGGCCAGCCACACCAAGCGTCCCATCATCTTCCCGCTGTCGAATCCCACATCCAAAGCCGAGGCCACGCCGGCTGACCTGCTGCGTTGGACCTCAGGGCGAGTTTTGGTGGGGACGGGAAGCCCCTTTGCTCCGGTCGAAGTCAACGGCAAACAGGTGCGCATCTCGCAGGTCAACAACTCGTTCATCTTTCCCGGCCTGGCGCTGGGCATTCTGGTTTCGCGCTCCACACGCGTTTCTGACGCCATGATCATGGCCTCCGCCAAAGCTCTAGCCGGTTTGTCGCCGGCGCTCGCCGACCCCAGCGCCCCGTTGCTGCCGCCCATCGCCGATTGCCGCAAGGTAAGCCTGGTGGTGGCTTTCGCAGTGGCCAAACAAGCCATGGCCGACGGCGCCGCCGAAGAGGTGGACGACGTTACCCTGCGCCAACGCCTCCGCGACTACGTCTGGGAACCGGTCTACCATCCGTATGAGCGGATTCCGTAGGTGTTTGCAGATAATCCCCTCTCTCGGCGCACAATGATTCTCAGAAATCTTTCGTCAAACTTCGTCCCTGCATGTCCTCATCGCACCACCTTTCAGCCGAAAGCTCCCAGGAGATACCGAAATACCACGTAACTCCTTTGCCAGGAATATTTTGCAGGGAACTTCATTGTTTTCTATATTTTGCAGCGCAACCCTCCTTGTAACCCCAAGAAAACAAGGATTTTGCGTCCAAAATATGGGTGGGGGTACCCTATGTTCTAGCCGGTTGTACTACCTATCGAGCGATCACCAAGAGTGGAATGTCAGTGAATCACCGCAGCCGTATAAACTGGAATTCCATGATTCCCACGCTTGCCTGGACGCCTGAAGGCGTCCGTTTTATCGATCAGACGCGGCTCCCGCTCGAAGAGAGCTATGTGCTCGCCGCCAACTATGAGCAGGTAGCCGACGCCATCATCACCATGGTGGTGCGCGGCGCGCCGGCTATCGGTGTTTCAGCGGCTTACGGCGTCGCCCTGGGCGCGCTGCGGACGAAGGCCAAGACCGCTGCCGATTTTGCGCCGGAGTTCGACCGTATCTGCGCACGGCTGGCCGCAACCCGGCCCACGGCGGTGAACCTTTTCTGGGCCATCGACCGCATGAAGCGGATCTTTGCAGGACTATTGGCTGCGGGCGCAACTTTGGACACGATCAAGGAAAAGCTGCTGGCCGAAGCGCACTCGATGTACGAGGAAGATATTGCCGCCTGCAAGGCCATGGGCAGATTCGGCGCGGCGCTGCTGCCGCAGAAAGGCGGCGTCCTGACCCACTGCAACGCCGGAGCTCTTGCCACTTGCGGCTACGGAACCGCATTGGGCGTGATTCGCTCGGCGGTTGAGCAGGGCAAGCAGATTCACGTCTTCGCCGACGAGACGCGGCCGTTTCTGCAAGGCGCGCGGCTCACCGCCTGGGAGCTGATGGCCGACCATATTCCGACCACGGTCATCTGCGACAACATGGCCGCCAGCCTCATGCGGGCCGGAGATATTCAGGCGGTGGTCGTTGGAGCGGATCGCATTGCGGCCAATGGCGACGTGGCCAACAAGATCGGCACCTATAATGTGGCGATTCTGGCGCGCGAGCACGGCATTCCGTTCTATGTCGCCGCGCCCTGGTCCACGGTAGATATGGCCACGGCAACCGGCGACTCCATTCCCATCGAGGAGCGGCCCGCCATCGAAGTCACGCATCACGGCGGCAAGCAGCTCACTCCCAACGGCGTGGGCATTCGCAATCCGGCCTTCGACGTGACCCCGGCAAAGTACATCGCCGCCATCATCACAGAACGCGGCGTGTTGCGCGCGCCATTTAGCAAGTCGTTGAAGGCGATGGAATTGGCTTAGTGACACTAAAGGGTGAAGGCCACATTCACCATGGTCTCCACCTCTACCGGCTTGCCGTCGAGCATATAGGGCTGGTAGCGCCAGGTCTTGACGGCGTCAATTGCGGCTTGCTGTAGCATGGCATTCCCGCTGACGACACGGTGTACGTCGACCGAACCGGTTTTGGAAATAATGATCTGCAACTCAACCATCCCGGAAACGCCCGCGGCTTTTGCATCGGGCGGATAGATGGGAGGCGGCGCCTGAATCAACAGGCCTTGTGCCACGCCTGAGGAGATAATCGTCCTCTTGATGGGTCCAGGATTGGCTGTATTGAGAGTTGCCGCACTATTGGAGCCGGAGCCGCGCACACACAAAGCGCGCTTGTCATAGTTCTTGCGGAATGGGTCGGAGCCACGCTCTCCATCACTAAAGAAGAGGTAAAATGCCTCCCCGGAAGCATTTCCAGGCGAACTGCTCCACTGCCATCCAGTCAACTGTAAGTTGCCCTTTACGTGCCAGCTAGCGACATCAGCTTTTGGATCATAAATGCCTTGCAACTCGCCGATGGCCGGCAAGCGCCAGTCGGAGTGTCCGGCCAGTTGCAGATTCCGGCAATACTCTGTCGCCTGCTGCCAGTTCACATTGCTGCCGTTATCCTTTTTGGCCCACATAAGCCCCGTTGCCGGGTCGGTCCAGGCAAGCGCCGATTGGCTGACACTGTCCTCTTGTTGTGGGGAAGGTATCGTTGATGAAGGAGAGGACAGTTTCTCCAACAATGCGCATCCCGTTTGATCTCCGAGGGAACAAGCCTTATTGAGATACTGTTTTTCTTTCTCAATGTCCTTCCTGACTCCGGTGCCGTCCCTGTAGCAACTGGAGAGATTCAGACAGCCTGTGCTGTGGCCGGCATTGCAAGCCTTGGCGTAATAGTCCGTTGCTTTCACGCTGTTCTTTGCTACGCCGAAACCATCCAGATAGAGAACGCCTAGATAGTTACATGCCTCCCCATTTCCGCCAGCGCAGGCTTGCTCAAAAAGAGGGCGTGCATCGGTGTAGCGGCTCTGACTAAAAAGTATTCCAGCCTTTTGCTCGATCTCGGCATATGGCGGCTGGGCGGCGGGTGAGGTTTGAGGTACAGGCCCTGACGGCTGCGATGATTGTTTCAAATAGATTCCGATCCCGATAATGAGGAGCACAAACACACCGGCTCCAATCAACACTCCTTTCCATATACGGTCACTGACGCTTTTCGTTATCTCTCCATTTACTGCGTCTTGCGAATCCGCTTCCGCGGGCATTGACTCACTTGGATTTTCTTCCGTAGTCTTCCGGACCACTACAGTCGCCACAGCCTCCTTCACGGTTTCCCGTCGTGATTCAAAATCAGCGGGCCTAAGAGCATCAAACATCCTGACAAGATCGGCAGCGTCCCTGGGCCGCTGCTCGCGGTCCTTGGCCAGCAGGCAAAGAACCATGTCATCGAGGCCGGGCCAGTTAGCCAAATCTAGACGGAGATGGCTGGGCGGTTGAGGCTGCTCGTGCAGGTGGTTGTACATCCAGCCTTCGGTGTTGTGGGCGTGGAAAGCGGTCCGGCCGGTGAGCATCTCATAGAGGACACCGCCGAGGGCGTAGAGGTCCGCGCGACCGTCCAGTTCTTCCGTGGCCATGCCCTTCCATTGTTCCGGCGCTGCATAAGGCGGGGTGAGCAGCAGGCCGTGAGTGCGGCTGGCAACGGTAGCGCTCTCCTTCATGGCCGCAATGCCGAAATCGAGAAGCTTGGCGGTCTCCGGCTTGCCGTGGCCGCCGGCTAGGAGTATATTTTCCGGCTTGATGTCGCGATGGATGATGCCTTTGGCGTGGGCCGCGCCGAGACCGAGGGCGATGCCGCGGGCGATATGGAGTGCGCGTTCGACGGGGAAGGCTCCAGCAGATAGCGCGTGGCGAAGGTCGGGGCCATCGACGTATTCCATGGCGATGTAGGGGGAGCCATCCTCGGCCTGGTCGAGATCGACGACTTCGGCGACATTGGGGTGGCGCAACTCGATAGCTGCCTGTGCCTCGCGGCGGAAGCGGCGCAGAAAAGCGGCATCCTGGCTGAGTTCGCTGGAGATAAACTTGAGGGCGCGCTGCCGGTTTAGGAGAATGTGCTCGGCGAGATAGACAGTGCCCATGCCGCCGCGGCCAAGCTGGCGTACGATGCGATATTTGCCGCGGATGACTGTTCCCGGCTCCAGTTCGCGCGAGTCAATGAGCATCGCGCCGTCGGAGGGGCAGTTGGCGTGGTTGCTCGGCCAGGACTTTTCGCAGATCGGACAGGTCTTCATGGGCCAGTTGCCTCTTTCTCGCGGAGAAATCCCTGCATAGAGGTTAATCGCTCAACGTTAGGGATCGCTCCCATTGTAGAACCGGGACTGGGCGGCTCGTGGAGGGTTCGATAAAAACAGCAAGTTAGTCCCCGCAACGCGTGATTAGCAAGTTAGCGAATTAGCGGATTAGCGCTTTGGATGGACTGGTGTTTCTGTAGCTGCGACTGAATTGGGTGCGGGAAAGACTACTTCAGGAGGATTGGCGAGAGTGACTGCGGCCTGGACCGGCGTAGTGTGGACGCCGCGCTTGACCTGATTCTCTTTGAGCGTGAGCGCGCCATCGGCAATCTCGGCGTCTGCGGTCCAGCGGTCGAAGCGAGCCAGGGCTGGGGGAACATTGCCTGAGGCTGCAGTGACGGCTCCCTGCCGCCAATCGAAGTGTAGAGCGCCTTTGGCCGAAGCGGCCAGATCTGCGTCGGTGTAGCCCATAAGCTCAATCTTGCCGCTGCCGTCGATGGTGCCGCCGGAAAAGCGCAGGCCGAGCAACTGGCCGACGTCTGGCGGACTGAGCTTATCGAACTGAGCTTCCAGGGCATAGGAGGGCTTGTCGCGGGCAGTGGCAGCGGCGTGGTAGGCGCCGGTTCCGTGGATACGGCCGCCGAGCAGGGCTGCGTCGAACGCGGTGATCTCGGCTCCGTCGGCAAGCGTGTGCAGGGTGGCTACAGGCTGGTGGAGCGTGACCGGACCGAGGATGAGAGAATCCGCCTTGACCGTGCCTTCCAGGATGGGCCAGGCCGGAGTGGCCGTAGGGCGGAGGCGACGGATGAGCGTAGAGAGCATGGTGTCCCGCTCACGAGCGCCAAGGAACGCTGCCTGGAGAACGGCGGCGTCCAGAGAGCCGAATTGGAGCTGGAAACGCGGCGGACAGGGCTGGGGCGCGCCGCAATCGATGGGCAGGGTGAGGCTGGCTGTTCCCTTCACAGGGCCATAGGAAAAGACAACCGGATCCCAGCGGAACTCATCCGAGGTCAGGTGGAGCGTGGCTTGGGAGATTTCGACGGGATTGACCAGGTAATCGACCTTCCAGGTGGCGTTGCGCAGCGTGACGGTTCCAGTGAGACTGTCGGATGGGGCTGCGGATGGGGCTGCGGATGGGAGCGGGGCGGCGGTGGGCGAGAGGTCGCCTAATGAAATCGTCTGAACAGGCTTCATCCAGGGACCGCTGGCAGCCAGGTCCACGGAGACAGGGTCGCCTTCAAGCGCATCCATGGCTGTCACATTCCTGATGCCGGCCACGTGTGCTAGATCTCTAGCTCGGGTGATAGATGCCTGGCCGCGTATTGTGAGCTGATAACCGGAGAGCATGAGGCGCGTGGAAACCGTGAGCGGGACGGTTGCGCCTGCGGGAACGGCAACTGTGGCCGCCAGCGCCTGGCCGGTTCCGGAGGGCTGATTTGCGGGCGCCAAAAGGAATTTTGGAACACGGAGGGGTTGACTAAAGCCGTTGCCGCTGAGCTGGAGCCCCTGGACGGTAAGGCTGCCGGAGAGCGGTCCTTGCTCTACTGCACGGGCCATGGCGGCGGCGCGAACCTGGCTGGGGGAAGCCGGTTCATTGTCGGGGGCGTAGGTGATTTTGCCGCTTGCCGACCCAGTGACTTCGAGTCCGGGAGCCAGATCGCTGCGCACGGTGCGCAGTGCATCCAGGCCGGCGGCCACGGAGATGCGGTCCAGTTCGACTGAGAAATGAGGCGGGCCGCCTTCGCCGGGCAAGTTGCTGGTAAGCCGGACGTGGCCCGAGCCGAGTGGAGAGACGCAGAGCAGGTTTTCGATGGCGCGGGTGTAGAAGTGGGCAATCAGGCTGCAGTTGGCGTCGAAATCCATGGGCGCGGCCGGAGCAAATTCGGCGCGATGGACGCTGGTAGCGCGCAGCCGGGTCTTGATCTGAGCTTCCTTGAGGGTGCCGTCGAGATGCAACTCGCCGGTGAGGTCGCCACGCCAGCCGGCATCGGAGCCAAGGAGCAGGCGGGTAAGCTGGCCAAGTTGCGCCTGGCGCCATTCCAGATCAATGTGCAACGGCATCTGACGCAGGTCCGAAGCCTGGCGCAGATTTGCCTCCAGGCGGACTATGCCCGTGTCGCCCTGTTCAAGGCTGAGGTCGGTGCGGGCAGGCTGACCGCGCAGCCGGACACGCCAGTCGCCGGGACTCTGCTGCCAGAAGGAGAGGTCGGTGTCGAGCAGGGAAAACGGCAGTTTTTCCACGCCGTTTTTAATGTTGATGCGGGAGTGTGTGGCTTTAAGGTAGGGCAGCCGGACGGGCTTGGCTGCATTGTCTGATTTGCCCGCTTCGGATTGAGCCTGGGCGGTGGCCGTGCGCAGGAGCGAATTGATGTTCCAATGGCCGGGGGCGGAGCGCACTAGGTTCAGGCTGGCCTCGTCCACGCTGATGGTGTCGAGCTCCAGGCGCCCACGCCACAGCGAAAGCAGGCGAATGGAGGCTGTGACCGTGTTGGCGTGGAGCACCGGCTCGAAGCCATAGGCGGGGTCATCCTCGACGGTGAGGTCGGAGAGTAGAAAGCCCGGTCGGGGTAGAAAGCGCATCTCGACCGAGGAAATGCGCACAGGGCGGCCCAGCGAAGCGGAGATCAGCTGAGTGATGCGGCTCTCGTAGCGGCTCACGCTCAGGAACGGGGGCACAATCAGGATTGCCAGGATGGCCGCCATAACTGTAATAGCGAGCCAAAGCCGCCTGCGCTTTCGTTGCCGGGGGTGTGCGTCTTCGCTCATATCAGTCATCAGTTATCAGTTATCAGTTGTCCGGGCACTTTAACTGACCACTGACAACTGACCACTGACAACTGTCATTTCACCCGGTGCAGGGTCCGGCTCCAGCGAGTTTCAGAAAAAAAGTGCAGTGCTACGTGGCCCATCCAGGCCAGGGAATTGCCGATTCCGGACTTTTCATACCGGTCTTCCGGGGTTATAAACGACCAGTAGTTGAACAGCGGCCGACCCACGATGTTCTCCCTGGGCACAAATCCCCAGTAGCGCGAGTCGAGGCTGTTGTGGCGGTTGTCGCCCATCATGAAGTACTTGCCGGGAGGAACCACCAGCTCGCCGTTCTCCAGGCTCCTGGGAAAGTCGATCATGGCCCAGGAATCAGGAACCTGAGGGATCGAGGGGGGCGGCAGGGAGGGAAACTCGTCGAGAAACTCCTGATGGTTTTCCGGGGTTATCGCCGAGGCGTATGGCTGGCTCTGGGCAACACCGTTGAGGATCACGATGCCGTTGCGCAGGTGGATTCGGTCGCCGGGTACGCCGACCAGCCGCTTCACCAGAGTCAGGTACTGAGGGTTCCCGTCCGCATCCGGGTCGGTCACGGGCTTGATGAAGACCACGATGTCGCCGCGCTTGGGCTCGCGGTAGTGAACCAGCGGCATCCATTTGGCGGGTGGGGCAAGGGTAATTCGGTCCACCAGCAGGTGATCTCCCACCAGCAGTGTTTTCTCCATCGAGCTGGAGGGAATGACGTAGTTCTGGCCGAGGAAAGTGAGGATAAACAGGCCAATAACCAGGATGGAGCAGATGCTGGCCACTGCTTCGGGGAACGTCTCCTCCACGCGCTCTTCAGCAGGCTGAGGTTCGGGCGGTGTTTTAATGGGCTGCTTTTTTTTCTTTGTCATTCTGTTGCTCATTTACAGGGGTCAGTTATCAGTTGTCAGTTTTCAGTTTTCTATTGCCGGTGATTCAAGTTTTTTACTGATCACTGACAACTGAGAACTGACAACTGTTCTAATGCACCACGCGGAAGATGCGCTTCCAGCGCGCAAATCCCGTTAGTCTTGCGGAGAGCTGCCTGTCGTGTCCGAGTCTATCATCTCTGGCTTGTAGCGCGGCTAGCATTGCGGTCTGTTGGACATCAGTGGTGGAGGGCCGGGAGAGGGAGAAGTAGATAACCAGTGGGCGTGCCACGATCTGCTGTCGCGAGACAAAACCCCAGTAGCGGGAATCCATGCTGTGATTGCGGTTGTCGCCAAGCACGAAGTATTCGTCCTGTGGCACCACCAGATCGCCGTCGCGGGTGAGGCTCTGCATCTGCTTCCACCAGGCGGGATCAACCTGGGGATCGGTATAAACCCTGGCGGGAAAGTCGTCGCTGACGGTGTTGCCTGCAACGGGCTCAAAAGCGGCATAGGGCTCGTCGAGGATGACGCCGTTCACGATGACGCGCCCATCATTGATGCGCAACCGGTCGCCGGGCAGGCCCACCACTCGCTTGACGAGATAAGGGGGCTGGGGGTGGTGGAAGACAACGATATCACCTCGCGCCACCTCGCGATAGGGAAGAAGATGCCGGGTGAGAGTGCCGGATGGGGCAAAGACTTGCCTATTGACCAGAAGAAAATCACCCACCAGAAGGGTGCGTTCCATGCTTTCGGAGGGGATGAGGTAGGGCTGAAGCACAAAGGTAAGCAAAAACAGCGCCACCACCACCGTCCTGAGCAGCGAGGCAAGGGCCTCGGGCACGGTAGGCAGTTGGAGCCGCAACTGCGTGAACCAATGCGAGGATGATTCCAGCTCTTGGGTGGTGGTGCTCATAGCGCTGCCGGCTCCTCCTTTTTGGTTACGGGTTTGGTTGCGGGTTTGATCTCGGCCGCGGCGCCGGCTTTTTTCAGAACTGCTTTCAGCCGCTCCAGCGCGCGCCGCGCCGCATCCTGCTCGGCGTGTTTCTTAGTGCCGCCCATGCCGCGCGCCAGTTGCTTGCCCGGTTCTGATTCTGCTGTCTTGAGCCGGACCTCGACCAGGAAGCGCTTGTGATGGTCGGGGCCGCTTTCGCTTTTGACCCGGTAGACCGGAGTGCCTGCTCGCGTGGCTTGCAAATGCTCCTGCAACGCCGATTTATAGTTGCCCAAAGCGGCCCCGGAGCGCAACTGCTCGGCCAACTGCTCAGCAGCCTCGCCCATCACCCAGCGACGGGCAAAGGCGGAGACCGGCTCCAGTCCGCCGTCCAGGAAGAGCGCTCCCAGCACGGCTTCCATGGTATTGGAGAGCACCGTGCTCTTGCGTCTCAGGCTACCGCCTTTGTCCTCGCCGCGGCTGAGGCGCAGATGACTGCCCAGGTTGATGGCCCCGGCTACCTCCGCCAGATGCTGGCGGCTGACCAACTGGGCGCGGACGCGGGTCAGCTCGCCCTCCTGCCACTCCGGGTGAAGCAGAAACAGTGCTTCGGCGACCACCAGTCCCAGCACGGCATCGCCCAGAAACTCCAGGCGCTCATTATCGCCCGTCGCGGCGGCTTTGATCTTGCCGCTGGCGAGTGCCTTTTCGCTGGCAGCACGTTCGTTGGCTAAAGAGCGATGGGTCAGCGCGCGCACCAATAGCTCGGTGCGCGCAAAGCTATGTCCCAATGCTTCTTCCAACTCGGCAAGAACGGCTTCCACATGCACCTCGATCGGATCGACCCTGAATCAGTTCTTTGTTGAAGGGCTTGGGCTGAAGCCTTTGCCCCACAACGCATAGTTTCGAAAAAACATCCCCGGAGACGCCTCTCGAACCGGATTGCCAACCCTAATATCCGATCCGGAGAAGCCCCCCTTCCCAATATTAGACATTCGGAGCTCCACTGGCGGACGCCTGCGCCAAATTATTGGGGCTTTTCAGTCCCATTTGGCCATGAAGATTCAGGCTTGTCCGGCTGAGGGCTGGCCGCTGGGGGCTTGGTTGGCGCGGGAGCGGGCGTGCCAGTGTCGTCGGCGTCATCCTCGCAACTGTGGCCCCTGACGGCATAGGCTGTTTTGACGCCCCGCTCAGCGGACAGCCGGGTATCTAACTGCCCGTCACGGTTCTTCAATGCCTCTTTGTACTCGGTCAAAGCCCCGTCGCGCTTGCAGTCCAGGTCGAGCATCCGGCCCAGATAGATATGCGACCAGGCAAGCAGACGCGGATCCTTGCTGGTGGCCAGTGTCCGCTGGAATCCCTCGATAGCTTGGTCGGGATGGCCGGTGAGGATGGCCGCCCTGGCCAGAATGAACTCGGCGCGGGCGCGCGCCGCGACCTCGTCTGGAGACAAGCCGGAAGAATCGGAGTGCGTGGCGAGGGCCTGGCGGGCCAGAGCGCTGGCCGTGGCTACGTCACCGGCGGCAAGCCGCGCCTCGGCCAGGTCAAGACCGGTCAACTTGCGTGGCGTACTGCGCGTGAGCACATCATCGTCGCCTTCTTTGTCGAATCCGAGATATCTGGAGCGGTGCACCTGCTGGTCTATGTCCATGCTGTAGACCATCTCGCCGATGGTGTCCTTCAGGCTGGCTGGATCCTTCTCAAACTGGATCATCTGCTCATAGAAGTACTGGGTGAGCACGAAACCCTGCGTCATGGCGTGGCGCATGGCAGCAATGCGGACGGCGTCCACTTTTTGCTGGTAGGCTATGCGTTCGCGCTCATAGCGCGGCAGCTCGGAGCGGTCGATGTTGGCTGGAATCTTGTACTCGGGAATGCCGGTGTCCATGGTGCGCGCTTCGATGGCCTTAATGATGCACTCGACGGTAAGGGCCACGGTGTCAGAGCGGTAACGGTACTCCATCGGAGCATCCCGCACCTCCTTGAGGATGGGCTGCATGCGGCTCAGGGCGTTGGTCCTGAGGTAGAGCAGCGGCTCGATCATGTAGTGCAGGTAAGTGTGGCGCACGTCGCTCATGCGGACCGTTCCGTTCACAGGCGAAACCACCACTACATAATCGGCGCCATAGATGCGGGCGTTGATGATGCGGGGCGAGAGCATGGGCTCGATAACCACTACAAATCGCCGCCCGTTATAGGTCTCTGCCGGCATCTTGAGGTAAAGGTTGGTGGAGACAATCATTTTGGAGAGAGGATCGTGCAGCAGATCGGCCTCCTTGTCGTAGATAGGATGCACCACCAGCCATATGCCGTGCAGGTCCACGGCGGCGGCAAAGTCGCGCAGCAGGGGGACGATCTCCACTACCTGAGTCGAGTCAGGAGGCATTTCGGTCAGCTCGACCACGGTTTCCAGCTCCGGCGGCGGGGTCAGATAGAGAGCCAGCGAGATGTACTGCGCAATGTCGCGCTCACCGCCGGTCATGCGGTGTTGGGCGATGTAAAGGCATAGACTGTCGCGCTTGTTGCGGGCATCCTCGCTTTTGGCGAGAGCCTGGTTCATCTCTTCGCGGACGCGCTTGCGGACCGGGGCGCTCTCCTCCAGGCCGTCATCGTAGCCGCAGGCATTCAATGCAGCGGCCATAACGAAGACCGGCTCAGCACTGATCAGCGAAATGGTGGGGCCGGCGGGATCGACCAGCGAAGGGGCCTTTTCCCGCACAAAATCCGGTGAGGAAGATGAGGTTTGCCCCTCTCTTGATGAGTTGGCGGAACTGCTGGAGGATTGGGCGAGTGCCGCAACTGGCGCAAGGCCAGCCAAGATAGGAATAACAGCAGCCGATAGTACGGCGAAAAGTGGATATGATCTGAATGTCATGAAGAACCCTGTTTAATTCTAGACGCATTGGCAGGGTCAAACGGGAGCGGCGGGCAGTAGGGCAGTTGGCTACGCCAGGATTGCTTTATTTTCGTCTTAAAGGGCGGCCGCCAGCCTGGGATAGCGGCACACGTGGCTGGTTTCATACAGGGCAAGGAGGCGCTGGCGCATCAGGTAGTAGGCCGAAGACGCCTCCTGTGCATGCAGGGGGAGGGTAAGCCGGAAATACCGCAACAATTTGGCTGGAATCATGCCCAGTTCCACATGGCGGACGGCGCGGCGCAAGGATGCCGCATCCAGCCTCATCCGCTCAGTGACGATCACCGCCTCCTCGAAGTTCCAGCGCTGCGCATAGGCGGCCAAAGCGAGCATGATCTCCGCGTTCTCGCGCATTCTCTTCAAACCTTCGTACCCGCCCAGGGACTCCCAGATTACGTTCGGCTCCATATCAATTTGGCCGCGGCGCGGGCTCAGGTAATCTGTAGCTACAGCGGACAACTCAACCATGTCCAGCCGGTGGAGTCCAGCGACAAGGTCGTTCCAATCTAATAGCGTCAATTTGTTGGACGAGCGGCGGTCAGCGAGCACCGCGACGGCAAATCCGCACAATAAGGCCCCAAAGACGAGATAGGGAAGCGCAATGGTCATCTAAGGGATGTTACCTTTGTGCGTCCATTCTGTCAAGGTTATTTTTTATACGCTGGTGCAAATCGAGGATATAGGTGCGTAACTCGGGCGAAATTGGTTGCCGGGCCGGTTCCTCCAGCCAGAACTGAACTATCCAGTAGCCGAGAACCACCAGGTAGGTAAACATCCTCACGTGTTCCAGTTCCCTGAAGTAGCGCTCGGCGCCGAAGTAGCAGTGTAACCCGTCTACCAGGATTGCGGTCACGGCCCATGCCGTCCAACCGTTGCCCAGCGCCATCACATGGTTGCGCCAGCCTAAGCCCAGGCTCTTCGAGGTCCGCGTCACAACGGCGATCAATTCACAGACAACCAAGCTAGTGAACAGGTTTCCCCGCACCATCAATCGACCCAACAGAGATGATGCCGGAGGTGTGACCATCCATGGAAGCGCGGCGGCTAACAAGATGCCTACAGCGCCCCAGAGGATGAATTGTTTTCTGGCGTCCCAGACCCATGTGCCAGTCGGCCGCATGACAATCCGCGCGATCTCCCAGACCACCCCCAACTGCATGGCTTCATCGGAAAAGGCGTAAAACCAATAGATCCGCGCATACCAGGTGTGGGAACAATACATGTAAATCATGTACAACACCACGCTCATCGCAGCTTCGTAGCCAATGAGCGTGGTAAAGACAGGAAATTCCCTATATCGGCGCCGATAGATGAGAATGCATAAAAGGACGGCTTCACCAAGAAAGTTAGCCATCCATAGAGCATAATCAAATGCCGACAGGTTCATTCCACCTCACGGATTCTGTTCTCTCTGCTATTAGAGGCCAAGGACAGAGAGAATCATAGAAATGACTAGTCTCATTGACAATTGTGTTGGAGGCTGCGGAATTCCTCCGCCAGGGTCGGCCATGGCGATGGAAGCAAGGGATGCAAGAACAGCGACGACAAGGGCAATTCGCATTGACTTTTTCACGGGGGGTCTCCATTTTTTGGCGCAAAGGTGCGCAAGATGAGCCTAGTCTTATTTCATATTATTGTGAAAGGGGAATAAAAGACGAAATACGTAGAAGTATGTGTACGGCAATAATAGACAGTCTCCTTTCACATCCTGTCCTAGCAAGTGATGGCGCATGCCTGCGCAATCAAACTTCTTATCTGAGAATATAGTGACAATAAAATTGTCAGCCTGTCCTGCACCCTTCATAAGCCGGGTTATGCGGGCTGTGGAAAACTTCTCTGTATTACCCGCGTACGGAGACTCCTGCGAAGGAAAGGACGGCCAAGCCGGGAACCGGCTGGCCGAAGCGTCGAGCAGGCTCAAAGCGGCTCCACAAGAGCATATTCTCCACCTGTGCTCGGGTGGCCTTGTCCGTGGGACCGGAAACGATGCGATAGTCGTAAACTTGGCCCTCTCCGTTTACATAGGCCTCGATCACGATCGGTGTGGAGACGTCGCCGATTGGGTTGTCGCCCACGACGCTGGATAGATAGAGGAATCGTGGAGCAGTGGCCGCTCCCAGCGGCTCATCCGGCGTAGCCTGCGCGCTCTGCGGCTCTGTAAACAACCCGGCCAGCACGATAACCGTACCTAATAGAAGCACGGCTGATGCAAATCCTGCGGCGGCCTGAAGCAGGAAGGGTCCCACAGTGTTTCTCCAAGCCAGATTCAAGTCGTGGAAGGCGGTCTGGCGCCTACGGGCACGCTCGTGGCTGATGGCCACGCGAATGCGCAACAGCAGGTCCTGGGGCTCCGGCACCGGGCCCAGTGCGGCCAGCAAGGACTGCATCTCTTCAAGAGACTTCCAGTCGCCGGCACATTCCCTGCAACGCTCCAGATGGGCGGCAACGCGCTGCATCTCGTGTCCGCTCAAACGGCCGTCCAGGTACTCAGTAAACAATGTCTGCATTGCATTGCAGCCGTTCATCGCGCCTCCTCTCCCAGGGGCATTTCAAATCCCGCGTGTTCTTCGCGCGCGGAAAAACAGACGTCTTTCTCCGGAGCTGTCAGAACCGCTTTCAAGGCCGCGCGTCCACGCACCAGCCGCGACTTGACCGTCCCTAGATTCACGCCCTGCATCTCTGCCACGTCCTCGTAGATAAAACCATTAATATCGCGCAGAATCAGCGTAGTCCGGAACGGTTCCGGCACCTTGCCCAAGGCCGCCTCAACGCGCGCCCGGCTCTCATCGCGCAATGCCAGTTCGTAAGGTGACTCTGCGGGATCCACCAGCATCTCCTTCAGCAACACCGGCTGGCCATTTTCGCTCTTGCCCATCTCCTGCTCGATGGGGATCTCGGACTGTTTGTGCCGCGTCCACCAGCGGCGGTGGTTGGAGGCCTCATGCAGGGCAATCCGATAAATCCACGTCCGCAATGACGACTCTCCATGAAAGCTGCCCACTCCGCGAAAGATCTTCACGAAGACTTCCTGGGTTAGGTCGGCGGCGGCATCGCGATCCTGAACAGCACGCGCCAGCAGCGAGAAGATCGGTTGGTGGTAGCGCGCAATCAGCCACGCAAAAGCTTCCTCGGAGCCAGCCTGCAGCTCCGCAATCAGAGCTGCCTCTTCGGATTGAAAGGTCAGCGCATTGGCAAGATTACCCATGGTGAGGTCCGCCTGCATATCAGAGTACTCCCACCTTGCCGCAGTAGAAGCAAATTTGGCGTCCGCCAAATCTGCGCCGGACAAAGCCCGGTTTCCACTTGCGGCCACTCGCTCCGACGGCTGAAAAAGTGCCGCCAGAAATCCAATGCTGCCACGGAGTGCGCGGGAGTCAGACACTGGGATCAAATCCCGGTGTCCCGCGTCCCCTATTATCTTAGACACCAGAAGCCCCTTGAAGTGTTCCCGGTCACGCAAGTATTTTTCCGCCCAAAAGGTATCGAGGCCATGGCGAAACTCCCCACGGAGCCACCGAAAATCGGTTTATGGCTGGAACGCGTCAAGGTTTGACGAATCCCGCCCAACCGGAGACAATAGGAAAGTTGCATCCTTGCAGCCTGTGGGCCTGTGGCGCAGTTTGGGAGCGCGCTTCCATGGCATGGAAGAGGTCGTCGGTTCGATCCCGACCAGGTCCACCAATCAAATCAATAACTTAGCGGATTTATCAGGTTCCCCTACTGGCAGTGAATCAACTGCCGTTTTTAGGCTGATTCGATGGGCTGGATCGCAACTGGCCTGATTGCTGCTACCGGCTGAAGATCACATACCGGCGCTGGGCATAGAGCCGGAAGCCGCCCGCTGGGTCGGCCACAATTTGCAGTGGCATGGGCTGCTTGAGTCCCGCATCCTCGTCCGCCTTCACCGTGAGCACGTCGTGAGAGCCCACGTCGGTGATCAGGAACTTGTCCCCGACGAATCCCGCGCCGTAGATGCCCGCGGCAAGGTTCTTCCCGCCCAACTTGATGGGAACCTCGACGATGAAGTAAGCCTGGTACTTCGATGCCAGTGCGGTCGAGTAGCCGGTGGTGTCTACCAGGGTCGCCAGCACGTAGTGGCCGTCGGCAAACTTCACGCCACCCGAGTTGCGCACCTGCGTGGTTGCCTGCTGCCCGCAGTAGTACACGCTCGACGGCAGCAGTTTCTGCGTATCCGCCGGCTTCAGAATCGTCGCGCCACCTTGCTGCGCCTTCAGCGAGCACGGCGCCATCAAAGTCACGGCCAGCACACCTGCCACTGCTATCTTCAAAAATGTGTGGTAACGCATCGTGAAACCTCCTTTTTTCTACCGCATGCCGGAGAATATCACAACTCCGTTCGCACACGCCCCGGCCCTGGCGGGAGTTTCCTGGAAATCCGGCAAAATACACGTGTAAGTCATTTTACGGCAAAGGCGAGCAAACCCTGGATTGGCCCCAATAAAAGAATCCGGTAGCTACCCATGAGAAGGCAGCCACCGGAGAGTTAATCTTTGAAGGTCACTTATGTCGACAAGCTCAATTGACTTGTTCAGAGTATCGGCAGATGCGGGTTATGTCTTGAGCCAAACGAGTGAGTCTGGACTCCATCCATAGGTGGAGACGGGCGGCGGTTTTTCTTGCTATAGTCCGCATTTGTTCCTGTGCAATCCCGCGCCTGTCCAATTACTGTGGAGGTGCGCGGTCTTTTACGCCGTACGAGGTTCGATTGAGGGAAGTTCCGCACAAATCCATGGTTGAAGGACACGCCTGCCGGGGGGGAGTGGTGAGAAGGGCTGCGCGGCGCTTGCCGCTGTCTGGCGGAACTTATGGCGCGACTGCGTTCAGCGGCTTTCTTGCAGCATTGCTGCTGGGCTGCGGGCTTCCCGGCCTGGCGCTGGAGCCGACTACGCCGCTTGCCAACTATGGACGCCAGTCGTGGGGAATGGAAAACGGCCTGCCGCAGAATACTGTGCAGGCGCTGGTGCAAACCCGCAATGGCTTTGTGTGGCTGGGAACCGAGGCGGGACTGGTCCGCTTTGACGGCAACAGCTTTGCGGTCTTCGACAAAAATTCAACGCCGGCGCTGCCGGGGAACGATGTCCGCTGCCTGCTGGAAACGCGCGACGGGGCGTTGTGGATTGGAACCAGCGAGGGGCTGGCGCGGTGGAAGGACGGGGTGGTGACGGCCTTCACCACTGCACAAGGATTGCCAGCCAATGGGATCAGAACTATCGTAGAAACCCGGGATGGGTTGCTATGGATTTGGACAGATCTGGGACTGGCCAAAAGAATCGATGAGCGATTTGCATCGGAGGAGGAGACTCAAAGGTCTGCGATCACCGCAATATTACCGTATGGAGATGGCGGATTGTGGGTGGAAGAAGCGCAAGCAAAATCTGTCTATATGGATGGTCGTTGGAATCTTATTCAGTATTACGCCGAGTTTCCTAAGGATGGCATCACCTACCTGGATGATTTCCCCAAAGCTGGATCGCTTTTCGGCAGCAGGAGCCTGATCGAGATCACACGCGACAGTGTGTTTGTGACCCATCCTACGGACGTTGTAACTCGCTTGCAAGTCGGCGTTGCATTTCCAGGCAGCCGCATTCAGGTAGAGCACGTTGACCGCGAAGGTAATTTGTGGATTGGCACCAATGGAGGCCTGGCGCGGTGGGCCGAAGGAAAGCTGCAACGGCTTCCAGTCACCGATCCACTAGCGACAGCTTCGATCCTGGCGCTGATGGAGGACCGCGAGGGCAACCTCTGGGTGGGAACCGAAACCGGCGGATTACACATTCTGCGCGATCAACGCTTCCGCACCATCGGCGCACGGGAGGGGCTGAGTTCCGACGCGACTACCGCCGTGGTCGAAGACCGCGCGGGCACGCTCTGGGTGGGGACCAGTGGAGGTGGGCTGAATGCTATTTACCGGAGCAGTGATGGGAGCAGCGCAGTACGCTCCTACACGGTGCGCAACGGCCTGATGAGCGATGTGATTTTGTCGTTGGCCGCAGCGCCAAACGGCGACCTGTGGGTAGGCACGCCGGACGGATTGAACCGGATTCGCGGAGGCAAGATCGATGCCTTTACATCGGCGGACGGGCTTCCGGACGACTTTATCCGTTCGCTGCTGGTAGACGCCGATGGGTCGCTGTGGATCGGCACGAGACGCGGGCTAACGCACTGGATGGGATTGAAAGCCGGAAGGCCTTCCAGCGCGCTGATGGAGACTTTCACGCAGTCGAACGGTCTGGGCAGCGATCTAGTGGGCGCAATGGCGCGGGATTCCAACGGCGACCTATGGGTAGCCACGCTGGCGGGGCTGTCGCGGTTGAGTGGTGGAAAGATTGTCAATTACACCACTGCGAACGGTCTTTCGAGCAACGTAGTCACAGCGCTGCTGCCGCATGGGAACGGGACGCTGCTGATCGGCACACAGGAGCACGGATGGAACCTGTGGGATGGACAGCACTTCATTGCCGAGATGCGCGACGGCCTGAATCAGAACAATCTGGACCGGACTGGCATCCATGCGATTCTCGACGACGGCGGCGGCTTTTTGTGGTTTGCTACCGGCAACGGGATTGCGCGCTGCGAATTTGCCGACAGTGCAACAGGGAAGGGAGCAGGTTGCTCGCAATGGATCGAGTTCGGCGCCGCTGATGGTTTGCGCAGCCGGGAGACGGCCACCAACAGCCATCCATCTGCCTGGCGCTCCCGCGATGGGCGCCTTTGGTTTGCCACGCCCAAAGGCCTGGTGGAGATTGACCCAGCGCACTTTTCGGTGAACACGATTCCGCCGCCGGTGGAGCTGGAGCGATTTGCCGTGGACGATGTGCCACAGGCACTCCATGCGGCAGGCTCTTCCTTGCGCGTTGAGGCGGGACACGTACACTTCCAATTTGATTACGCGGGACTGAGCTTTATCGCGCCGCAGAAGGTGCGCTACCGCTTTATGCTGGAGGGTTTTGACCGCGGCTGGACCGAAGCCGGTACGCGGCGCTCCGCATACTACACGAACATCAAGCCGGGGCGCTATACCTTCCGTGTGCAGGCGGCCAACAACGACGGGCTTTGGAATACCGAGGGCGCTGCTCTTACCTTTGAACTGCGGCCGCACTATTATCAAACCGCCTGGTTTTATGCGCTGCTGTTGGCGGCTGTGGCGGGCCTGGTAGTGCTATTTCTTCGGTTGCGGCTGCGCCGGGCAGAGGGTGAGTTCCGTGCCGTGCTGGGCGAGCGCAACCGCATCGCGCGCGAGATTCACGACACGCTGGCTCAGGGCTACGTGGGCATCTCGGTGCAGTTGGAAGTACTCTCCGAGTTGCTGCGCAGGAACGAGGCACAGGCCGCGGCAAAGCATCTGGACCTGATTCGAGGCTACGTGCGCGAGGGCTTGGACGACGCGCGTCAGTCGATCTGGGCGCTGCGCTCGCAAGACTCGGGCGAGACTACGCTGCCGGTGCGCCTGCGCCGCATGGTCGAGGCCGAAGGCGGGAACGGATTGAAGGCCGGCTTCAGCCTCTACGGCGCTTACCGGCCCATGCCTCCGGAGACGGAGCGCGAATTCCTGCGCGTTGCCCAGGAAGCCCTTCATAATGTGAAGAAGCACGCCGGGGCGCGGAATTTATTTGTTCAGTTGGAGTATGGGCCGGAAGAGATTGCGCTGGACGTGCGGGACGACGGGCAGGGCTTTGTGATCGATGAGAAGCAGGAATCCACCTCAGGCCACTATGGACTGACCGGGATGAAAGAGCGAGCGGCGGCCATTGGCGGGACGCTGGAAGTGACTAGCGAGCCGGGAGTAGGAACGACGATCCGGCTGCGCGCGGCGGCGCCACGAGAGACGAGGAGCAGTTGAGGTTTGTGGTTTCACGAACGCAAGAACGAGAGCTGGGGTACCCGGAATTTGCGGGAGATAGAGAAGGAGCAGGGGTGACCAAGAAAACGATTCGCGTGCTGGTTGTGGAAGATCATCACGTGGTGCGCCAGGGGCTGGTTGCGCTGTTGAACGTGGCGGAAGGCCTGGAAGTGGTGGGCGAGGCCGCGGACGGCGTGGAGGCGATCGCGGAGTTTCGCAAGCACCAGCCGGATGTCGCGCTCATCGATCTGCGGCTGCCGCGGATGAGCGGCGTCGAGGTCATCGAGCGCATCCGCATGGAGACGCCGCAGGCGCGCTTCATTGTGCTTACCACCTACGATGGCGACGAGGACATTTTTCGCGCTTTGCAGGCCGGCGCGCGCGCCTACCTGCTCAAAGGCATGACCTCAGAGGAGTTGATCGCGACCATCCGCGCGATTCACGAGGGAAAATCGCATATTCCGCCGGCGATTGCGCAGAGGCTGGCCGAGCGCATGAGCACCGAAGAGCTGACGCCTCGCGAGTTCGACGTGCTGGAGCAGATTGTGCACGGCAAGAGCAACAAGGAGATCGCGACCGAGCTGGAAATTTCAGAGGCCACAGTGAAGACCCACATCAACAACCTGCTCAGCAAGCTGGGTGTAACGGACCGGACGCAAGCTGCCACGGCCGCCATCCAACGCGGCATTGTTCCGCTCGAATCATTGAGAAAGCCGAAGCCATGAAAAAAATCATTCTATTCGCGGTTGTTTTCCTGTTGATTTGTCCGCTTTCAAAGGCGCAGAAAACAGCGTGGCGGCAAGCCACGGATGCGGAGCTTGCGTCGCTGCTGCCGGCGCGGGCGCAGGTGGAGAAGGAACACATTGAGACCGAAATGCGCACTGCATCAGGCATTGTGAATGGCCGGGGCCGCTTCATCGCCGGCGTGGTGCTGCTGACGGCCGGATACTCCGCGGAGGGAAAGTATTCACACTATCTTATTGTGCAGGCTCCGGTCCGCATCGGCGGGATTGCTCTCAAGCCCGGGGAATATGTTTTTGGCTGGACGCGGTCGCAAGCAGGAGATGTGTTGCGGGTGCATTTCTATGGGGCTGCAACGGGTTCACTCATGGGTTCTACGGAGGCGCATCGCATTGCGGGGACGAGCCGCGTGGAAAGTCTGCACATCTGGCCTCCCGCCGACAAGGCAATGATTCAAATTGGACGGTTTGGCATTCCCTACGAGTTAGGCGAGCCGTAGAAGTCAATCGTGTCCGCGTGGCTCGCCTGTAGGAAGAAAGGCAACTCCGGAAAGCAACTCGCCTGATGCCAAAACGTTTTTAAGCCGTTCGGGATTGGCTCCACTGCGTGCAGCGGCTGCTTGCAGCAGGCCGAGCGCCGATGCCGGAGTGGCTTCCGCGGGCAAACGGAATATCCACGGAATGTTCGTCGAGGTCAGCTTCTTGTCGCTGCTCAATGCAACCACCGGCACAAAGGCCTTGAGCGCCAGTTGCTCGGCCAGGTGCGCCGAGTCGCGGTCCAGCGCGATGATTGCGAGTGAGTGCTCCTCCATCAGCGCATGAACCAGTTGCGTTGAAGCGACGCCCCAATTCTGATCGCTGGCCACGGGCAGCAGTGTCCACGGCTTTCCTTTGGCCGCGCTTGATGCAAGCTCCGCCTGCACCTCCGGCGACTGCGAGACGTCCACTGCGTGAGGCCCAAAGAACACTACATAAACCGGTCCTGACAAATCAGGACGATGCGGGCCGAAGTAATCCACGCCATCCTCGCCCACTCGCGCATAAGGCTGTGTAAGGGATGCGGAAGGCTCCTGCCGCGCAAGCGGCGTCTGCCCCACCGCAGGTGGTTTCTCCATTGTCGCAACGCGAAACGTGATTACGCCGTTATGTACCGTGCCCAGGTACATGGGGGCGACATTCTTCTGATTTGGGTCGAAGACCATGTGCCCGGTTACGCCGTCGTATTCTTCCATGTTGGCCAGCGCATCGTGAATGCGCGCGCGATTCAGGCCCGCCTTGCAGATGGAATCCAGCAGCGCGTTCATCGCGTCATAGGCCAGCGAGGCAAACTGCTCCGGCTTTTCGTGAAAGCGATCCTCGAAGCGGCGGTTGAAGTCGAGCCAGCGCGGGTCGTTGCGCGTGGGATCGTAGGGAAAAACAGCCTCGAAGCCCTCGGCGGCGTCGCCGGCCTCTTTCAGCAGAGTGTCGCCCAGGGTTCTATACGCGCCAAAGACGCGCTGTTTCATCCCGGCAGCATGCATTTGCTTTAAAATCTTGGCCGTCTGAATTTCGTCGGCCCACAGCACGATGGCGTCGGCGCGCGAAGAGCGGATGACATTCAGTTGCTTGCTGAAATCAGTATCGCCGGGAAGATACTTCTGTTCGATTACCAGCGGATGTCCAAGCCGCCGCGAGGCATCGCGAAATTTCATGACGCCAAATCGTCCGTAGCGGCTGTTTACCCGGAGCAATGCCACGCGCTTCAGTCCCAACTCAGTGTAGATATGGCGCGCCAGCGTGAGGCACTGCACACGGTCATCCTGCAGGTCGGTGAAGTACCACGGAATATATGTTTCGGGAATAGTGGGATCGGTGGAGGCGGAGTTGACGATGGGAATCTCAGCGCGCAGTGCGACGCGCAGAGCGATATGCGTGGATTCGGAACTGATGGATCCGAAGATCGCCCAGTCGCGGTCGTCGTAGACCATCTTCACTGCTTCATTGGATGCAGAGCCCCAGATGGCGGGGTCGGTGGGGCGGTCTTCGCCGTAAACTGCCTTGGCTTGCCAGTTGTCGTAATCATTGTGCAGCATCAGCTTGAAGGGCTTGCCGCCATATCCGCCATGGGCGTTAGCTTCCTCCACGGCAAGTTGCGTGCCGTGCAACATGCGCAGGCCGAAGATCGACTCCGGATTGGGTTCAACAGGGCCGAAGAAGCCGATGCGCACCTCGGTGATATCTTTCGGTTCGGGAATATCCCGAGCCGCGCCGGAATAAATGTTGGGATGAATGTAGTTGAGGTCGTAAGGCGCCGCGAATTTAGAGTACGGGCTTAGGTCCGCCGGTTCGCCAGCATAAGGCGTAACAGCGCGATCCCGTGGCGGTCCCGGAGGATGCGCGCCGCATTCGCACGTTCCTTTGCCCGTGACCGTAGCGGGGCTTGCGGCCTGGCTCGTGACTTGACTCGAGTCTTTGCTCGAATACTGCGCAATCCCATTTGTCCCCAAGCCGACGGCCCCCATGAGGGCCGCAGCCAACAACCATCCCTTGCGCATAAGAACTACTCCTTGTTGTTCGCGCCCTTATCCGTGCGGAACATGGCGATGGCCTCGATCTCGACCAACAGTTCAGGCCGGCAGAGATGCGCCTGAATGCCGGTGGATGCGGGCAATGGATCGAGCCCCTGCTCTTTGAAGAAGGCCGTGCGCCCGGCGTTGAAAACATCGTAATCGCGATCGATGTCGCGCAGGTAGCAACTAGTGCGCACGATGTCGTGCCAGGTGCAGCCTTCGCTTGCGAGCAAACCGGTAATGTTGTCAAAGGTGCGCCGCAACTGAGCCGGAAAGTCGCCGATGTGAACGCTCTTGCCGTGCTCGTCAATGGAAGCGGTGCCGGAGATAAGCAGGATGCAAACTCCGCCTATGTCGATTCTCATGCCGCGCGAGAACGAGCTTGGCTTGGCGTAATGGAAGGCTTCGTTGAGTACGCCGTGATTGGTCATGGCGCGCTTTTCAATAGGCGCGTGCGCGATGGTCTCCAAAATTTCTGCAAATGCATTCATGATGGTGTGGCTCCTTGGGTTCTTATCGTTGTTGTCGAATTCCGTGGCTCAACCCCTTGGCGGTGGCGACCCAGATGTCGCCGCCTTGAAAGTCGATGCCGAGAACATAGTTGTGGGCTGGCGCGGTGGTGACGGCAACCGGCGTTACCTTGCCTTGTGCGTTTCGCACCGTCATCTCTGGCTTGCCGTCTTTGAGCGATGGCCGATAGACGGCCCAGTTGACGCCGTCGTAGTAAGCCAGCCCCTTGTCGGTGCAGAACCAGGCGCGATGGGCGTCCACGCCCTTCACAAAATTGATGAAGTTCGAGGGAAGCCCGCTGTCTTTGGTGAGAAAGTTGTGCCAGTAGCGGCCATCATAACGGCTGCCGCCAAAATACGTGACAGCCCACAGAATGTTCTCCACATAACTGACAGAAGTGACAATCTCGTGGATCAGTCCCTGGTCCTTGAAGAGGACCATTTCGTTTTCGCCGTCCGGATCGTCGTACTTATCCCAGCGGCCTGTCTTCTGGTCGTACTCAAGAACGCCGCTGCCCCACACCGCGTAATACACCTTGTCAGGCGCGGCAGAAACGCCGTAGACCCAAATCTCGTTCATCGGTGTGTTGCGCTCGTTGTAGAGCGTCCATTGGCCGGTGCGCGTATTGAGCTTGCAACCGCCCGCGGCTGTGGCTACCCACACGTTCTCGCCTTCCACGCTGACACCGTAGACCACGTCGTTGCTCAGCCCCGATGTCAACTGCGTGTAGCTGTCGATTCGTCCGCCGGAGATGCGGCTCAGCCCGCCCATCGTCCCGGCCCATACGTCGCCGGTGCGCTTGTCAAGAGCCAGCGATAGCACGGCGCGATGCGCCAGACCATCTTTGGTGGTGTAGGTTTTCCACTTGCCGTTCTCGTAAACGGCCAGGCCGTTTTCCGTGCCTGCCCAGATGCGACTCCCGTCCACCAGCACGGAGAAAACATGATTGTCGGGCAAACCGTTGGCGGAGGTGAAGTTTTCAAAGCGGAATCGCGGCAGCACCTGCGGTTGGGCAGGATGCGCTTGCGCGCCATGAGATGTTGAGGCTCCAGCGGCTGCCTTCGGCGCGGGCGCCTGCTGCGCGGCAGATGCCGTTATCGCGGCCAAAACCACTGCTATCAGCAAGATCGTGTGCGTTACGAACGTGTTGAATAAAAACTTTTTCATCGCGTCCTCAAGTACTCAATCAAATCGTTGAGTTCGTCCTTGGTCAAGTCGTTGGTGCGGCCGTGCTTGTCCTCGGGATTGTAGACAGTCCAGATCTCTTCCAACGTGCGCGCCGAGCCGTCGTGCAGGTAGGGCGCAGTGAGCGCAATTTCGGTCAACGGCGCCGACTTTAGCATTCCTGAGTTGTCGGTAGGCTTGCGCGTACCCACATCGAAGATCTTCTGGTTGGTGCCCTTGGGGCCGCTGTGGCAATAGGAGCAGCGGTTGTATTCCAGGATCGGCTTGCCGAACTTGTCCGTGTCGCGCTCGAAGATCACCTTGCCGCGTTCCTGGGCGGGTGTAAGTTCGCCGCCCGGAAGCTTCCAGCGGTTGGGCCTGGTAGGCAAATTGCGAATGTACGTCGCCAGGTCGGCAAGCGTAAGGTCGTCATATTGTTCCGAGCGCCAAAAATACTTTTCCGTGCGCGGGCCGCACTCAGTGGGAATATTGGGATTGACGCCGTTCCACTTGTATGGCTCTGTGTCCTTGATGCCTTCGAGCATTTTATTGTCCACAATGTTGCGGCCAAAGCCGTCGGGTTCCAGGTTCCAGGTAATGCCGTCGAAGGTGGAGTCGATATGGCAGCTGGCGCAGCCGATCTGCCCTTGAAACGAGTAACGGGAGGTGTAGAAAGTCTGCTCGCCGTGGCGTATCACGGAGACGGTCTTCGGCCCGGCGAGGGTAATGGTTGCGGCCACGCGATTGGTGCGTGTATCGATCACGCTGATGGTGTCTTCGAGCCGGTTGGCCACGAACAGCTTGCTGCCGTTGCGGTTCAGAGTTAGCCCGCGCGGATCGTGCCCCACGGGGATACGGGCAATCACGTAGTTGGCGCTGGCGGCAAGGTCATAGGCAAAGGAGCCGGATGCGGGGCGCTGACGCTCGTGGATGAAATGCAAGAGACGCGGCACATCGATTACGGTCACAATCTCGGAGCCTTCGCAAGTAACGTAGATGCGCGACTTGTCCGGCGCAATCGCTACGCCGAAGGGCCGCGATGCGTAGCGCTCCAGTTCGTCCAACGGAATTTCGACCGGCTTGCCCACATCCGCGCCGAAGAGAGTGAGCGTATCGACGAAATAGCCGCCGTGCTCCAGATGAGCCAGCGGAACGAGATTCTTGGGGTGGTATTCGGCGACGACACCGATGCGGCCATCGGCGGAAAAAGCGAGATGAAAGACTCCGGCGTCTCCGTGCAAGGGCATGCGATCAACGACCACGGCGCGCGCGGTATCGATAACAGTGATCTCGGATTCCGGTGGCGTGCGATGAGGCGACGGATTTGGATAGATGTGCGTGACATAGAGCTTGCCGCCGTCGGGCGAGGGCGTGAGGTAGCTTGCGCCGCGGCCAGCCACCAGCCGCTTCTCTTCCTCGCCGGTCTGAGCATCCAGCACGGCCACATCGTTGGAGATGCGATTGGCGACGTAGAGCCGCTTGCCGGCGCGATCTTCGACAACGCTCGACGGCTCTGCGCCCACCGGCAAGGTGGCCGTCACAGCCAGCGTCCGCGTGTCGATCACCGAGAGCGTGTCGTCCCAGGTGTTGGTGACAAACAGGCGGTCGCCCGAGGGAGAGAGCGAGATGCCGCGCGGCACGCGGCCCACGGCGATGTTCTTGATAACCGCGTAGGTGGTCGCATCCAGTACGCGAACCTCTTCGCTCTGCTGGCATAGTACGTAGAGGCGCGCGCCATCAGGCGAGAGCAGAAGCTCAAGCGGCGAAGCATAGTCCACAGCATCGGCCTCGCTCGCGCGCACCGGGCGATCGGTCCAAAGCGCAACCGCGAGCAGCGCGACGGCCAGCGCCGTCAGCCCCGTGCCCACAGCGGTTTGTATGCGCTGGCTCACTTCGCGTCTCCTGTATTCGGCTCTTGCACGGTGAGCACACGGTCCACGCTTAGTTTTTCCAGCGTCTGCTCGCGTCCGCTGGGCCAGTGAATGATCAACTTATCCACTGTTGTCGCAGCGCCCAGGCCGATGTGCAGGCGGCCGTCGTCCTGCGAGAGATAGCCGGAGCCAGCCACGC
This sequence comes from Occallatibacter sp., assembly GCA_052145195.1. GTDB lineage: Bacteria > Acidobacteriota > Terriglobia > Terriglobales > Acidobacteriaceae > Telmatobacter. The sequence continues at coordinate 54,144 of JBKQPC010000029.1, forward strand.
GTTCCGCCGTCTGCCGCTTGCCCCCGGTGAAAACTTCCACGCGTGCGCCGATGCCGTCGCGATTGCTCCTGGCCTTGGGACCGGGAGCAGAGTTCTGGTCGCCAGGCCGCATCGCGCCTTCCAGCTTAATGGCAATCCAATGCCCGGTATTGGTGGAGACGTTATGCAGTAACGTTCCTCTGGTGCCGAGGTTGACCACAAACGCATCGATTTTGCCGTCGTTCATGTAATCGGCGAAACAAGCGCCGCGCGCTGTTGTGCGCACGTTCAGCACATCACCAGCTTCGCGCGAAACGTCGGTGAATTTACTGTTGCCGAGACCGCGAAAGAGCGTGTGTTCTTGCGGAATTAAATGAATAAGCCCGCCATGAAAGATGAGAATGTCAAGTTGCCCGCTGTTGTCGAAGTCGTAGACTCCCGTGCCCCAACTCACGTACTGCGCGTTGGTTTGCGAGACGCCGGTCCCCGCGCCAATATCTTCAAAGCTCATCTTGCCGGTGTTGTGCAACAGGCGGTTATAGTGTCCATCAGTCACCCAAAGGTCAAGCACTCCGCGGCCTTCGAGATCGGCAAAGACCGGGCCCATCGATGAAGTCGATTCGCCATTTTGCCCGTAGGCCGTGCCCGTATCGTTGGCAACCTCATCGAAGGTTCCATCGTGCTTGTTGTGAAACAGGAAATTTTCCGTGCGGTCGTTAGCAATGTAGATATCGTCCCAGCCGTCGTTGTCGAAGTCCGCCGCGGTCACGCCCATGGTGCGGCCCACGTAAGCGCCGATGCCCGACTTATCGGTCACATCCGTAAAGGTTCCGTCGCAGTTGTTGTGATAGAGCTTATTGGTTTCGCCCTCGTAATCCAGCGGCCCCGGATAATTATCGGCGGCATAAAATGCGCGATACCTGGGATCGAACTTGACGTAGCGGCCGACGAACAGATCGACGCAACCGTCCTTGTCGTAGTCCAACCATGTGGAGCTGATGGCCCAGCCGTCCACCTTGATGCCGGCCTTCGCGGTCACATCTGTAAAGTGGCCGTTGCCGTCGTTGTGATAGAGAATCGTCTTGCCGTAGCCGGTGACCAGCAGATCGACATATCCATCGTTGTCGTAGTCGGCAGCCGTCACGGCCATTCCGTACATATCCGGATCGAGCCCGGATTTCTCCGTCACGTCTGTAAAAGTGCCATTGCCGTTATTGCGATAGAGATGATTATGCGGCGGTGTTGCGGGCTTCTCCTTGAGCGGATAGGGATGCATGGAGTCGTCAAGCGGCCGTCCGTTGACCACGTAGAGAGACTCCAGGCCGGAATTGTTGTAGTCGAACCAGATGCAGCCCGCTCCGGTACCTTCGAGCAGCGAGCCCAGTTGCCGCGATCCGAAACTGTGCGTAAAGTGGATGCCCGCCTTGTCGCTGGCGTCTTCAAAGCGAATGACCACCTGCGGTGGGGCAGACGCCGCTTGCGCGGCAGATGTGGGTTGCGCGGCGGGCGCCTGCGGCGCAGAAGCCACCTGCGGTGGGGCAGACGGCGCTTGCGCGCCATGAATGGATTGTGCAGGTGGCAGCGGAGAAGTTTGTGCAGTTGCCATGGAAACAACGCCTAATAATAGAAGAAAACGATAATTCATCTCAATTGCCTCCCGGCTTACCACCCCCCGGACGAAGGCCTGTCCGTGGGAACCCCGGCTTGCCTTGCTGCGCCGCGCTTGCATCCTTCGCGCCGGTCAGATCGGCCGGCGTGGTCGAGCGCAGCAGCACTGCCGGCACGCGATTCTCCGATGCGCGCTCCGGTCCCGTGTGGCAGCCGACGCAGATGCGCTGCTCGCCACTGCGAATCCAGAACCATCCATGCTCCCGACGCACTACAACGCCCGTTTCATCCAACAGCGCAAAACGGATGGGTTTATCTGCCGGCGTTTTCACATAGAATGAACCGTCCAACTCAACCGGTGCCGTACCCGTAACCACCGTATGGCCTTGAGCGTCCAGCATCTCTAACCGCACCGATGCGGGAGTCTTCTTCAGGTCCCCGTCACGTGACTGCCGTGCGTCGAGCGCCATCATATTGGCATAGTTCCAAGGGTGCAATCCGGAGGGATGCCGCTTGGGCGTCGTGCGCGGCGCAACCAGGACCGGCTCGACAAGATTTTCGCCGGTAATAGTCAGCACGGTTTGCAATGCAGGCGAGCTGGGCTTCCACAATTTGAGCGTGTAATACGCTCCGGTTCCGGCTCGCACGCTCACCAGCCACTCGCCTGATGCCGTCTCGGCAATTGCGCCGTCGTACTCAGCACGCGGAGCATTGACGGACTGCTCGTGCGCCAGCGGCGAGGTGAAGCGCGCCAGCGAAGCACCATGGGTGAAGACTACGTCCCCGTTGGCCAACTGCCTTCCGCCCCAACGCGCCTTGCCGTGATCGCAGCGATACGATTCGACGCCTGAACCATCGGAGTAGACCAGATAAAGTTCCGGAGTCGTCCCCGCGCCCAACGGGAAGCCGGCCTCAAACAGAATGCGGCCATCGGTAAGAACATCCGCGGGAAAGGCGCTGGCCTGTGTGTACGTAAGCGGTAATACTCCCGGACCGGCCGTCGGATTCAGGAACGTATATCCCGGCAGATGACCGTCCTCGGCGGACTCCAGTTGAAATCCCCACGGCGCGCGCTGCGCCCACACTATCCGCCCTCCCGGCAGATAAAACGGGCGCACGGCGTCGTTTGCGGTGGTAATCACCTTGCGTACGGAGCGATCAGCCAGCGTCACTTCCCATATCTGCCAGGGATCGCTCGCGACCTGCTTGCCCGCGAACAGCACTTGCTTGCCGTCAAAGGAAATATTGGCATCAGCTGAAGCCGCAAAGCCGGTGACCAGAGGCTCCGCCTTGCCTGCATGAAACAGCACGAGCTGTGCGCCCTTGGGAAAACGCTCTCCCCCGCGCAAGGCGGCCAGCGGCTCGTAAACAGGGGCCGCGGTGACGATGATGTCCGCAGATGGAGTCTGCGCAGCTTCAGTCAAGAAACCGCAAACCGGAAGCAGCAAGGCAATCGAAGCGACAACCGCCAGCAATCTGGCCGGGAATCTCATCCGACAGCCTCCATGGAACAAGACTCCACCGTCTCGCGCCACGGCCGTACCCGCACGCGCCGCATCATCCCTCTGAGAGCCAGATAGGGCTCGAGATCGGCCATCATGCTGTCGAATCCGGCGAAATCCAGCGACTGTTTACCATCGCTCCATGCCTTGTCCGGATTGGGATGCACCTCGACCAACAGGCCATCCGCGCCGGCGGCAACCGCAATGCGCGCCAGCGGGGGAACCAGGTCGCGATGGCCTGCCGCGTGGCTGGGGTCAGCAATCACCGGAAGGTGCGTGACCTGTTTGAGCAACGCGATGGCGGCCGCGTCGAAAGTGTTTCGCATGGACGTTTCGAAGGTGCGGATGCCGCGTTCGCAGAGAATTACCTGCGGGTTGCCGTGGTCGAGAATGCATTGCGCAGATCGCAGCAAATCGGCTATCGTTGCCACCATGCCGCGCTTCAAGAGTACGGGCCGTCCGGAATGTGCTACGGCTTCCAATAGCGAGTAGTTCTCCATGCTGCGAGAGCCGATCTGTAAAATGTCGGCATACTCGGCAACCAGTGGTACGTCGCTCTCCGACATGACTTCGGTGACGATGGCCAGACCGCTTTCTTCCCGCGCGCGGGCCAGCAACTTCAGCCCTTCCAGGCCAAGCCCTTGAAATGCGTAAGGGGAACTGCGCGGCTTGAAAGCGCCTCCACGCAGAATGCGCGCTCCAGCGCGGCGTACATGATCAGCCGTTGCCAACAGCTGGGATTCGGTCTCCACCGAGCAAGGCCCGGCCATGGTGATAAATTCATCGCCGCCGATTTCAAAGTCCAGTACCTGCACGATGGTCTGCTGACGCCGGGCGCTCTTCAGCACATCGGGAGTTTCGGCAAACTGTTCGCGCCAATCTTCACACACTTGGCAGGCTCCGTTTCTGGGGAAGCGGAAGCATCAGAGTATCGCGACCAAGTCAGGTACGCCTCAACCTAAAGGTGGAGACAGGGCACAAAAGCGACCAAAATCATCCTTGGATGCACCAGCTGCAACTTTCCTGGTTTCCTGCTCTTACGCGAGGGAAAGGCGCAAAACCGTGTATTGCACGTAAATGAGAAGCGAGGGCGCTATCCGGGGTGAATGGCCTTATTGTGCGATGGGCGGCGGACGGTAGCCAAAAGCTGCATCCACAATGGCCGCGACGCCTAGCGCGGTCTCGTCGTGAAAGGGGCGCGCAACCACCTGCACGCCTATCGGCAATCCTGACCCACCACCGTCATCTGTCCGTCCGACGGGAACCACCGCAACTGGCGCGGCCAGCGTGTTGAACCACTGCGTGTGGCGCACAGCATCCAAATATTCTACGGTCCGGTCTTCAATGGTCCACGCGCGCTCACCATGGCGGAAGGCGGGAATGCTGGCCACCGGGCACAGGAGTACCGGATACTCGCTCATCTCCGCGAGAGTCCTCGAGCGCAGCAAGTCCAATTCAGCCCAGGTATTGAGCAGTTCGACGGCCGTAAGCGGCGGCACGGCAGCGGAGAAGCTGAGAAACTCGCTGAAGATGGGGCTCAGTTGATGCTCCCGTCCGCGAATCTCCGGCTCATAAAACATGGCCCCGCACTGCACAAAAAACTTCCACCACAGCTTCCGCAGCAACTCCAGTGTGCGCGGCCTGAATGGCTCCACGCGAAAACCGGCATCGCGCAGCGCTGCTGCCGCGGCGTTTACCGCTGCCCGCGTCTCCGGCGTAACCGGAACCAGGCCGTCATCCTCGAAAAATCCAATCGTGTTGGTGCGCAGTTCGTCGAGACTCGGTTCGCGCAGCGTAATGGGAGGACTCACAGGATCGTGCGGATCCTGGCCGCTGAGCACACGAAAAAGCAGCGCAACGTCGGCCATGGTGCGGGCCATCGGCCCAATGGCGCCGAGCGTCGAAAACGGACCCACGCACGGCGGCAGGTGTCCGCGTCCCGGAATCCGCCCCGGCGTGGGCTTGAGCGAGCAGATGCCGGTGAAGTGCGCGGGTACGCGCACCGAGCCGCCGCTGTCGCTGCCCAGGCCTGCTGAAGAAAGCCCCGCCGCAATGGCTGCCGACTCACCGCCGCTCGATCCGCCCGGAGTGCGTTCAACGTCCCATGGGTTATTTGTGCGCCCATGCAACAGATTCGCGGTCTCGTATGCCATTAGGAACTCGGGACAGTTGGTGGTGCCCAGAATCAATGCTCCGGCGGCGCGGAGACGCGCAACGACGACAGCGTCTTCCGTGGGGATTTCGCCCCGGTGCAGCAAGCTGCCAATCTCGCACTTGAATCCTCGCGTTGAGATTGAAGATTTCACGGTCACCGGCAATCCAAACAACGGCCTGCGGGACCGCGTTCCACGCCACGCATCGTGCTTCCGCGCCCTATCGCGCACACGCTCTGCGTCGAAATCCGCGAATACATTTAATTGCGGATTCAGCCGCTGGATCTGACGGATGTGCGCCTCGGCCAGCTCGATGACGGAGAGCTCGCCGGAGCGCAAAAGCTCAAGTTGCCGCATCACCGGTTGCAATACAAGATCATTCATGGACGTGTCATCCCGTTGCCGCGCAAGCGGCGTCTGCCGCACCGCAGGTGCCTGCGCAAGCAGCAACTGCCCCACCGCAGGTGGTCATGGTTGCGCCTTCATGGCTGCGGGGACTTCATCCTCCGCGGGATTTGACGGCAACAACTTATAGTCAAATCGATACGACCGCACCGGCTCCCCCGAATCGAAGCGGTCGTTCCAATTCAATTTGTACTCCAGCGCGTCCACATCATCCGGGAACTTCTCGTTCTCCGGATACGGATACGTGCTCATCGCGTGAAAGGGCAATTGCGCCACAGTGAAGGGCGATGCATCCCACCAGTCCATGTCCTTGACGAATCCATTGGCATAAAAGAAGTAGTCGCGCTTCCAATTCGCAGGCAGCGGGGGCAACTTGGTTGCGTCAAACTCGGCGGCGATCTCCTCGCCGCTGCCGAAGATCACATAGCGGTCGTCGATGCTCTCGAGCAACGGCATCACATCGCCCAGGCGCGTGTAATTGCCGCGCTCATGCTGGAACGGCCCGGTCAGGCTTACGCGATCATAGTCGTAGTCGAGATCGCCGGGGCTTGCGCCTTCAATTTGCTTGGGATAGCCGCGAAAATGCAGCGTGGCCAACGTCAGTGGCAGTTCCGCGGTACGCGTTTCTCCCTCGACGTTGTTATCGATCAGCACCCGATCCCAATAGATTTCGAGATTGGTCACAAGGCGAATGCGCCGCGCGCCAGCAGGCAACTTACCTGTGAGGTCCACGACGATGGTGCGCTCCAGACCCGCGGGAAAACCCACATCATCCGCAATGCGCTGCCATTGGCCATTGGGCAATTGCGCTTCAGCATATGGAGAAATCGGCTTGATGCCCGCCTTCCACGCGGCATACAGAGAAGTCGCGCTGAAGTAGTTTACATAGCCGGTCATCAGCAGCCGCAGCGGGGACTGCGCGTCCAGCGGACCCAAGTCGAGAGTCAGGGCGTGAAGATTCGCAAATCCATCGTAGGGCAGTGGCGTGAATCCGCTTGCGAACTGATGATCGCGCCGGCTCAACAGTTCGAGCACGTCAATTTGGTTTTGGCCCTCGCCAACCCACGCGCCTACCGGCAGCCGTGCGCCCGCAGTGGCCACCACGCGCCCCGAGGCAAACGGCGGATCATCGAGGAACCGTTCATCGGGATTGACCTCGACGTTTTCCGGATGATCGACCGCGATCAGCCGCAACTGGTCGATGTAGTTGACCTCCTCCATCGGCTCCATGAAGCGCAAACTCATCTTGCCATTGACCAGCGCAAGCGAATCGCCGTCAACCTTGATCCACTCGCCGGGATTGGGAATATTACGCCGCGTTGGCGTGAACCAGTGGCCTACCACTGCCGCTCCGATTACGTCGGTGACCAGCTTGTATTTGTGCCCGTTCCATGCGAACAGCACCGGGCACGAGCTTCCGCGGCGATCAACCTCCTTCATCGCGATGATCGACTGCTGCGGCAAGTCGATCTCGTCTTGCAGCACGCCCGTAGGCCACAATATGCGCAGCAGGTCAATGTGGTCCGCGTCGCCCAGACCCACGAGAATTTGCGGCGGCCCCTGCGTTTGATAGCCCGACGCTCCGGGCAGTTCCCACTTCTGCCATTGGCCGCCGGCAAAGACTTCAACCTTCGCGCCTAGCGCCGTCTTGTTGTCGGCAAAGCCGGTTAGGTCGAGACGGACAGAGTGATTCTTGTTGCCGCCCACGTTGCGCAACAGCACCGGCGGCGCGTTTAACTGCGTCACAATCAGATCCGCCACGCCGTTGTCATCGACAGCAATCAGTCCGCGCGGCGCAACCAGCTTCACTTTGTCGAGTCCCAACACGTGGCTCACATCTTCAAACGTCCCGTCACCGCGATTGCGGAATACGCGCACTTGCGGGCCAGCCTTGGTCTCCACAATCGCCGCCAGATCGATCCAGCCGTCGTTGTCAATATCAACAGGAGTAAGCCCCCATCCGCGCAGCGCGCCTTTGAGCGGCAACTCAACACGCTCAAACCGGCGGCCAATATGATTCAGTCCCTCGACATTACGCCACAGAGTCAATCCCGGTGTGCCGGTGTGAGTCACGGCGATGTCCATCCAGCCGTCCTTGTTGTAGTCGAGTACGGTAATGCCCCCGGTCGCGGGCAGCTTTACCACATCCCGGACAGACAATGTGGCAACTTCCAGACCCGGCGTATCTTTGAATTGCTCGCCCCCCAAGTAGAGCGCCTGCGTCGGGTACTTCCCCTCGCGCGGATTTACATAGATCAGCGGCGCTGGACCATCTCCGGTTACCGCAATGTCTACAGCACGATCGTTATTGAAGTCGGTGAGAATCGCCGCGTTAGTCTTCCCACTCCCGCCCAATCCCGTCGGCTCCGTCCACTCGGTGAATGTCTTGTTGCCGTTGTTGCGCCACAGAACATTCGGTGTGCTTCCTTCTTTCAAAGGAGCCCCCGTCAGGAACAGATCCAAATCCCCATCATGGTCATAATCAATAAACGTGATTCCGCTAGGCCGGTTCTTGGGTGCAAGCCCTGCCTCCGCCGTCACATCTTGAAATTTTCCATGACCAAGATTGCGGAAAAGCAGCACCGCATCATCCAGCGCGACGGCCAGATCATTCAAGCCATCGCCGTCGTAATCGCCCACGGCGCAGGCCACGGCGTGGCCCGAAGCCTTCAGCCCCGCAACCTCCGCGTTCCACTCTTCATAACTGCCGTTGCCCTTGTTGTGCAACACGCGAATCGCCTGTTCGCCGGCCTGCATCAGCACCAGGTCCATGTTGCCGGAGCCAGTCACATCCAAGCTGCAAGCACCGCCGGTGGTGGTGAAGGGAGCAGTCTTTCGAGTCATCATCAGCTGCTCCACCAACTTCACGGGAATCATTGCCTTCTTCGCGGCCTCGTGCTCCTCGACAGGCGTGACGGTGGAGTAGTGTCCCTGCTCGCCGTAAGACAGCCCGATGGGCGCTCCGATCTTGGCGCTGGTCAAGTGCTGGAAGCGCTGGAAGTGTTCCTTCGCTTCCGCGGTACGGCCGGAGCGCTGAAACGCGCGCGCCAATTGAAACTCTGACGATGCGTGCAGCGGGTTGATCTCCAGCGCTTTCTGAAAAATCGCAATGGCCTTGTCGAATTGCTTCAACTCCTGGTAGCAGACGCCCTCGAAATAATAGGAATCCGCATCCCTGGGATCGATCTTCACCGCCTGTTGAAAGCTGGCCAGCGCTGCCTCGACTTCATTGGCCGCGTGCTCGGCCAACCCCAGGTTGTACCATGCCTGGGCGCTGTGTGGGTCCAGCGCGATGGCCTGTTGTAGCGCCTTCTTGGCCTCATCCAGCTTTTGCAGGGTCATCAGCGCTATGCCCTCATTAGTCGCCGCCTGCGTCATCTTGGGATCCTTCTTAAAGGCCTCGGCAAACGTCGATGCCGCGCGCTCCGTAAACTGCTGGCTCATCTGCGCCACGCCGCGATTGTTCAGCCGCACCGCCTCGGGGTCAAAGCGCGCCTGCGCTCCGGCTGCAGTCACAACTAAAAGAACAAAAGCCAACGGCTCAACTAACCTCATAGGTCCCTTTCCCGAAGCGGCTGGAAGACTTCAACCGAAAAGCCGCTGAATCCACAGCATAATCGAGAGCGCTGTCACGCCGCATGCGATCAGTCCCAGTATTCACGTATCTAGTACAGCAGGTACCTGGCCCGGATCGGCATAAACCGTTCGATCGCGTCTACCCAATCCAACCACACGCGGCGCGGGTCCTGCCCAGCGGTGATTACATCCATTGTGGCTTTGTTCAGCATCAAGCTGTCCAGGTTTTTCATCTCGAACTGCTGCGGATATAGGACGTGGAGCGCGGACGCAATCTCGATGCCAAGTTCCGGCGCGTCGAGTGAGTTCCTGTCAGTGACAATGATGTTCACGCCTCCGCATTTCTGCTGCGCATAGGCGCTGGCGTTGGGCGTATATTCCGTCGGCACAAAGCGAACCCCGCCGATGGCACGCGCATTCAGATAAGCGGCCAGTTCCTGCGGCTGTATCCATGGAGCGCCTAGAAGTTCAAACGGTGTATCTGTACCGCGTCCCAGCGATACATTGGTTGCCTCCAGGATTCCAAGTCCCGGATAGAGAATGGCTTCGGTCAGGCTGCGTATGTTAGGAGAAGGATTCACCCATAGAACTCCGGTAGAGTCCAGCCAATCGCCGCGCTGCCAACCCTCCATGGGGATTACCTGCAGCTTGGAATTAATGCCGCGCTCGGAGTTATAAAAACGTGCCAGTTCGCCAATCGTCATGCCATGGCGAATAGGAACCTGCCCGTAGTTAATAAAGTTCTCTCGTGCCTTGTCGCTGATGGGACCCTGAACATAAGCACCGTTGATGGGATTGGGGCGGTCGAGTACAAAGATTTTCTGACCCGTCTGCGCCGCTGCCTCCATGAAGTAGCCGAGCGTGGTTTCGTAAGTGTAAAAGCGCACGCCGACATCCTGAATGTCGTAGACGATTACATCCGCCGACCTCAACACATCCAGTGACGGATGGCGCTTGGCGCTTGAGTCTCCGTAAACACTGTAGACAGGTATTCCGGTTGGCGCGTCTTTGGTATCGCCAATCTCGGTATTGTCTACGCTGCCAGTTACGCCGTGCTCAGGGCTGAAGATGGCGACAACCTGGATGCCTGGCGCCTTGGCCAACACATCGATGGTGCGATTACCGCGCAAGTCCACGCCTGTTTGGTTGGTGACCAGCGCAGCTTTGGTTGCCGCTTTGCCCGCTTCTCGAAGCTCGGCGAAATTGTGTGCCTCCAGCACATCGATGCCGGTACGAACCGAACCATTGCGAGCGGTAACAAGGCGCGCTGACGGCATGGTTTCGTTGTAGCCCGTGATGCGCGCCATGCGCAGCTTTTGATCGCCTGAAACGGAAAGTCCAAGGCTCTCGGCTGCAGCGGTGGCAACCCGCGCGCGCAGCGGAACGATCGCTGAGTTATGGCCGTGCGGATGTACCGCATTGGTCAGGAGAATCACATAACTCTCCGTAACTGGATCGATCCAAATCGACGTACCCGTGAACCCCGTGTGTCCGAAGGAGCCGACCGGGAAAATTTCTCCGCGACTGCTGGAATACGGTGAATCGATGTCCCAGCCCAGGCCGCGCAACGTTGTCGATGTGGGCGGCTGTTGCGGAGTGGTCATCTTCTCCACCGTCAATGGCGTGAGTACATGAAAACCGGAGAGTATATCTTGCGCATATTTTGCAAGATCATCCGCGGTTGAAAACACTCCGGCGTGTCCTGCGACGCCCCCCATCCGGCGCGCGGTCGGATCATGCACAACGCCGCGCAGCATATGATGGCTTTCGTCATATTCCGTCGGCGCGATACGCGGAATCCATGCGGCGGGCGGCAGGAAGCGCGTATCGTTCATCTCTAGCGGGGCAAAGATATTCTTTGTGGCGTATTCATCCAGGCTCATGCCGGAGACTTTCTCAACCAAAAATCCGAGCGTCTCGAAATTAATATCGCTGTAGAGAAAGCGCGAGCCGGGAGGAAGTACGGGCTTCTGCTCCATGACCATCTGGTATGCGGACTCGCGCCCCTTCCACGGTGTTTTGAGATCAAGGTCCTCAGTCAGTCCGGAATAATGCGTGAGCAGTTCGCGGACGGTAATATCGCTCTTTCCGTTTTTGGCGAACTCCGGCAAGTAGGCCGCCACCGGTTCGTTCAGGCGAACCTTCCCTTCCTGCACCAGCTTCATCACTGAAGTCGCCGTGGCAATGCACTTAGTCAGCGAAGCAAGATCGAAGATAGTGTCCACGGTCATAGCTTCCTTGACCGGTTCCACCGAGCGCATTCCGTAAGCTTTACGGTAAACCACCTTTCCGTTGTGCCCGATCAGAACCACGCCGCCGGGAATCGTCCCGCGCGCAACTGCCGCGTTCATGATCGCGTCGATATTAGAAAACTCCACCCCACGAGTGATAACTGGTGCGTTTCCAGCCGGCGATGCATCCTGGGCAACCAGGCCGCCGAACGATGCGGCGACGGTCAACAAGATCAAGATAAATCGGCGAGTTATAGATCCGTTTTTCACTTGAATCTCCCTTGCATGGGCAATTTCAAACAACGCGCTAACTAAATAATGACTAACTTCCAGCAGTTATCACGCATCGCCGACTGAGCCTACAAAGCCAATACCTTCAGCCCCAGCCCCGGCTCGGACGGCAGAATCAATTTCCCTTTCAGCACCTTCACGCCTTCGTAGGGATCGTTGGAAATCAGAAGATTACCATCCAGGTCGGGATAGTCCACAAGAGCAGCAAGATGAGCGGCAGCCGTCACTGTGCACGAACTGGAGACCATGCAGCCCAGCATCACCTTCATGTTCATCGCTCGGGCAAACTTGATCCATCGATAGGCTTCCATGATGCCTCCCGACTTATCCAGCTTCACGTTGATTCCGTCGTACGCCTCCTTGAGTGCGGGTATCAACGATGCGTGGGTGCAGGCTTCGTCGGCGATGACGGGAATGTGAACCTTGCTGCGCACATACTTGATCTCCTCAAACATATGCGCAGGCATGGGTTGTTCAATCAGCTCCACTCCCTGCGTCTCCAGCCAGTTGATCTTGCGGATAGCCTCTTCCTTGTCGGTCCATCCCTCATTGGCATCCACGCGCAACGGTTTCTTCGTAACGCTGCGCACGGCCTCGATGGTCTTTTCGTCGTTCTTCAATCCGACCTTCACTTTCAAAACAGGAAAATCCTCCGCCTCGCGCGTCTTTTGCCGGGTAATCTCCGGCGTGTCGATTCCAATCGAGAAAGTGGTTACGGGAGCGTCAGTGGGATCAAGCCCGAAATACTGGTAGAGTGGAATACCAAGTTTTTTCCCGAGCCAATCGCAGACCGCGATGTCCACAGCGGCCATGGCCGCATGCTGATGATCGCCCAGCAAACGGCGAACCTCGGCAAGAAACTTATCGAACTTCCGCGGATCGCCAACGGCAATCTTGTCGATGATCGCATCGATGGCCTGCTTGGCTTGCTCCGGGTACTCCTTGTAGCGCACGATGGGCGCGCCCTCGCCGTATCCGGTGATGCCGTCGCGCTGATACTGTAGGTGAACCGTGTCGCGATATGCGCTGGAAGACATCGTAGTCGTCCAGGTGTGACGCAACATCAGGCGCTTAAGCTCCGTTTTGACGACGGCATTGCCACTCGTTGCCGGCGCGCCCGCTGCATACAAAGCAGCGGGCATTGCCACGCTCACTCCGGCCGCGCTCGCTGCTTTGAACAGATCCCGCCGATTCATCATTTCACTCTCCGCGCCGCTACCAGCAGTTTAGTCCACGGCATATCATCCAGCTTACTGATCTGGACCCCGGGATGCGTATTGGTTGTGTCATGGATAAACTCGCCGTTGCCGATGTACATGCCCGTATGGGTGATCTTCGCCAGACTCGCGCCAAAGAACAGCAGGTCGCCCGGCTGCAGGTCCTTGCGCTCCACCGGCGCTGTTCCGCTCCAGCTTGCCTGCACGTCTGCATCGCGCGGCATGATGAACCCGCGTTGACGGACCAGCATCTGCGTGAAGCCGGAGCAGTCAAAACCATAACTAGAGACCCCGCCCCATGTGTAAGTGATGCCAAGAAATCTGCGCGCAAGTTGAATAGTCTGCTCGATAGTTAGTGGCGCGAAATCCGCGCTGACGTTGCCTTGCTCAATGTAAGCTGTCTGGCCATTTACGAGTTTGACCTGGAGCCAGCGTTCTTCCTTGTCAACTGTTCCGGGAATCAATTCCAGCCGCGCCTCCCAGGGAAGGTTCAAGACAGGTGCATGTTTGGTCACGCTGGGTTCGCGATAAAGGTTCGCGCTCAGTTCCACAACACGAATCGCCTTTCCATCCGGAGCATAACTGCCTCGCAGCGGCGTGATGTCGGCCGCCGCCACCCAGCCCGTGTAGTCATCCCCGGTGCGGATATGAATCCATCCTTTTTTCTTTTCCAGCGAAAGCACACCTGCCCCATAGAGCGCCTGCGACACGACTTCGCTGTCAACAGATGCAGTAGCGTACATATTGATCACCGGTCTGGAAACAACATAGTTTGGACTGGTAACTGACTGCTGGCCAACCGCGACTGCGCCCCATAGCATGGCGCACAGAACCAGAAGGTATCGATGCTGTGAAAGTGTGAAGTTACTTTTCATCTTCATCCTGCACCTCCTACTGCCGGTTCAACCGGCATGGTCCGGCGCAGAAAATAACTAGCGCCATAGCCAATGACAAACGTGACAATGCTTCCAAGAGGCACATACCAGGTGTACGGAACCCTGGTGAACTGCCACAGGAAAAGGTTCAAAGCAAATCCGCACACCATTCCAACCATAGCGCCGCTCTCCGAGGCACGGCGCGTGAGAACTCCCAGCATGAAGACGCCGAGCAGCGATCCGTAGGCCACTGAGGCGATGGACAGGCCGATCTCCAGAACCTTTTGGCCGCTCTGGCGAACTATAATCGCCAGCGCAAACAGCACCACTCCCCAACCGATGGTTGCCATGCGAGAGAGAAACATGCGGCGCTTCTCGCTGACTCCAGGATTGAATCGGGAGTAGAAATCGATGATGGTGGTGGAAGAAAGCGAATAGAGCGAAGCGCTCAGGTTGGTCATGGCCGCGGCCAGAATGGCCGAGACCAGCAGGCCGCTGATGCCGTGCGGCATATAGTTGACAACGAAGGTGGGATAGATGCGATCGGAGCGCGCAAAGGCCGCAACCGGCGGGAGCAGCCTGTAGAAGACAAAGAGCAGCGCGCCAATCAGCAGAAAAAGCGCAAACTGAAATAGAACCAGAACACCGCTGGCTATCAGCGCCATCTTGGCATTGCGTTCGCTGCGCGAGGCAAGCAAGCGCATCACGATCAGCTGATCGGTGCCGTGACTGGCCGTAGTCAGAAAGGCGCCGCCGATCACTCCGGACCAGAAGGTGTATTTTGCGTAGAAATCCCATCCAAACTCGAAGACGTGAAACTTGCCGGCGTTCGCGGCCATGCCGCAGGCGCCATGCCACCCTCCCGGCACCAGGTGCGCGATGGTGAACAAACCGATCACCGTTCCTGTAACGTAAAGCGATAACTGAATTACGTCCATCCAGATCACGGTCGACATCCCGCCCTTGAATGTGTAAATCAAAGTGAGGATGATGACGATGGCGATGGCTGAGACGTCGCGGCCCAGGTCGCTCTCGCCGCGCAGAAGCCCGGTGAGCGCGATGCCCACCACAATGGCGATGGCGAAGACGCGAACTCCATCCGCGGCGGCGCGCGTCAGCAGAAACAAGCCAGCGGTGAGCGAACGCAGCCTCTGGCCGAAGCGGCGCTCGATCAATTGATAGGCCGTAACCAGGTCGCCGCGAAAGTAATGCGGAATCAACAGCAGGCTGATGATGACGCGCCCGATCATATAGCCGATTACAAGCTGAAGGAAGCGGAAATCCTGCTCGTAGGCCATTCCGGGCACGCTGATGATGGTCAGCGTACTGGTCTCGGCCGCCACGATGGACAGCGAGATGGCCCACCAGGGAATCGTCTTTCCCGCCAGAAAGTACCCCTTGATGGTGTCCTGCTTTTTGCGGAAGTGCATTCCAAAGGCAGTGACGCAGGCCAGGTACAGCACAATCACGGCAACATCAAATCCATTCAGTCCCATTGCGCCTGGTTCTCCGTTTCTCCCTCGGATTCAATTTCCACTTGGGTGATTCGCTCCACGCCTGCGCCGTGCTCAGGGCCGGCAATGGAAACACATCTATTAAAGATAATCCAGCCATGAGACCAAATTGATTAGTTGTTGGGCCATACTTTGTCTTGCGGGCGGGCGCCTGCGCAAGGCTGCCTGAAGTCAGTGGGAAGAGTGCTATGCGGTAGCCCTCTGTTGCTCGCGGCCGCCCAGGCGCATGCTTACCACCTTGGAGACGCCCGGTTCCTGCATGGTCACGCCGTAAATCATGTCGGCCGCCTGCATCATGCGCTTGGAATGTGTGACCAGCAGGAACTGCGTCTCTCTGCTCAGCGAATGCAGCAGGTCGGCGAAGCGGCCGACGTTGGTCTCGTCCAGCGCCGCGTCCACTTCGTCGAGCGCGCAGAAGGGGCTGGGCTTGAACTGGAAGATGGCCACCAGCAGGGCCAGCGCGGTCAGCGATTTTTCTCCGCCGGAGAGCAGCAGCACATTCTGCAGCTTCTTGCCGGGAGGCGAGGCCACGATGTCCAGGCCGCTCTCCGCCTGGTTCTCCTCGTCCGTGAGGCGCAGGAAGGCCTGGCCTCCCTGGAAGAGCCGCGCAAAAACATGGGCGAAGTTCTCGTTGATCCGGGCAAAAGCTTCGTTGAATCTGGTGCGCGAGATTAGATCGATCTCCTTGATGGTCTGCTGGGTGTTCTCAATCGATTCCATCAGGTCCGTACGCTGCGTCTCCAGGAAACCGTGCCGCTCAGCGGTCTCTTTGTACTCGTCCAGGGCCATCATGTTCACCGGGCCCATCTGCTCGATGCGCTGGCGCAACCCGCGGCAGCTCTCTTCTTCGGCTGTCAGTTCTGCGCCGGTCATGCGCTCAATCAGCCGATCGGCGCGCAGCGCGGCGGCCTCCAGATTCACCTCGGCCAGGCAGCTTGCCTCCAGATGTTCGAGGTCGGCGCCCAGCTTGGCCACTTCGCTCGAGCGGCTGGCGCGGTCTTCGCGCAACAGGTCGAGCGCAGTCCGCCCGCCCTTCAGTTCCGTCTCCATGGTTGCTAGTTGCAGGCGCAGGGCCTGCGCCTGGGCGGTCAGTGTCTGCGCCAGCGCCAGCGCTGCGGCGCGCTCCGCTGCCAGATCCTTCTCGCGTTGGGTCAGCTCGGCGTTCTCCTTGATGCGCTGCTCTCGCTCCGTGCTGGCCGCGGTCCGCTGCTGGTCTATGGATTCAACCCGGCGCTCCAGGTCGGCATGAAGCTGGTCGATGCGCTGATAAGCGGCTTCAGCCCCGCGCCGCCGCTCCTCCAACCCGGCCAACTCAGCGGTCACCTGCGCCGCCTCCTGCTGCAAGTTCTCGCGCTTTTGCCGCAATAACGTCAACTTCGCCTGCATCTCCTCGAGAGCTGCTTCAACCGTCCGGTGTTCAGCCTCCAGGCGAAGCATCTCCTCGCGCTTTTCGTCGATGACGCTCCGCTTGGCTTCGCGCGCTTCCTTATTGCGAGCAGCCTGCGTAGTCCATTCCTCTCGCCGCCGCTCGACGCGCTGCGTCTCGGACTCCATCTGTTTCAGTGCCGCGCCCAGATCGGCGCTGTCGCGCTCGGCCAGCCGACGCTCTTCGCTGCGCGCCTCCAGTTGCGCGGCCAGTTCTTCGATGGTTTTTGTCAGCGCCGCGGCTTCCGTCTCCGCCTGGGTTAACCCGGTTTCCAGTTTCGCCAGGCGGCTCTCGGCCTCGCGCAGCTCGCGCTTCAAAGCCAGAGGGCCTTCACTGGCAGGCTTGCCGCCAGTCACCGTTGCGTTGTGGAAGCACTCGCCTCCCGGCGTCAGGAAATAGGCGTAGGGATACTGCGCTGCCAGCCGCCGCGCCTCGATGAGGTCTTCGACCACGTAGCTGTGCTTGAGCTTGGGCAGAATCGTCTCCAACGACCGCCCAAAGCCATTCAGCACGCGGATCGAATCCTTGAGCGGGGTCAGGCCGGGACCGCTGATGGTGTCCTCGCTCTCCTGAAAAAGTCCGCCCTGCTCTACAGGGTGAATCAGGAAGGTGGCGCGTCCATCCTCGCCGGACTTGAGCAGCTTCACTCCTTCTTCGGCCGCCGTCCAGCTCTTTACCACTACATAATTCAACTCCTCGCGTAGAAATTCATCGACCACGGCCTCATATGCGCCGCTCACCTCGAGAAAATCAGCCAGTGTCCCCACCGGCGCCATGCCCTCAGCCAGCGCGCCGGGCTTCAGCAGCCTGCGCACCGTATCGGACGAGTAGCCGTGGTCGCGGATCAGCGATTGCAAGGCATCGCGGCGTCCGGCCACGGTGGCCTGTTCTCCGCGCAATTGGTTGGCATGCGCGCGCAGTGCATTTTCTTCGGCGCGGCGTGTTTGCAATGATTCGCGCAAAGCCGCAATCTCGCCCTCCAGCCGCTTGAGCGCCTCCGTTGCGGACTCGAAGCGCTGTCTTGCCTCTCCACTCTGCGCACCCAGGGTTTCAAGCTCCATCCGCGCCTGGCTCATTTCGGTTTCCAGACGCTCCGCTTCGCGCTCCAGGGCCGCCAGGCTCTCCTCGTCATGGGTTGTGTGGTTGCGGGCGTTGCTGGCCAGGGTCAGCAGGTGCATCGCTTGCCGGCGGCTGGTCTCAAGTTCACGCTCCGCTCGAAAAACCTCTTCGGCCGCTGTGCGCGCTTCCTGCTGGCGCGCCTCCACCTGCTGGCGAAATGCGTGCGCTTCATCAGCCGCCGTGGTCAAAAAGCTGTGTTGCTGCGTCCGCTCCTCGGCGATTCCGCTCAACTGCGTGCGCGTCTGCTCCAGCTCGGCGCCGGCCGTTGTAATGCGAATCTCCAGTTCGCTCACCCGCTCTACATTGGCCTGCTTGCGCGCCGCGGCCCTCTCGATTTCCACGGCCGCCGTGCTGGCGCGATTCTGCGCCTCCTGGCCCTCGCCATCTAATTTGTATCCCCGCTCGGTGAGCTCGTGCTGGCTGCCTTCCTGCTCCTCAATCCCCGCCGCCGAGCCGTTGATCTGCGCCGTCAGGCCGGCAATCTCCGCTTCCAGCCTTGCCCGTTCGGCGTCCATCAGCGCCATGCGGCTGGCCAGCACCACGCGCATCCGCCCGCGCAACTCGTCGCGTACCGCGCCATAGCGCTCTGCCTTCGACGCCTGCCGCTTCAGGCTGTTCATTTGTCGCGTGACTTCCTCGAAGATGTCGTTCACCCGCGCCAGGTTCTGCTTGGCGCTCTCCAGGCGCAGCTCGGCCAGCCGCTTCCTGGTCTTGAAGCGCGTAATCCCCGCCGCTTCCTCGATGATGGCCCGCCGGTCGTGCGGTTTGGAGCTGAGCAGTTGCCCGATCCGCTCTTGCCCGATGATGGCGTAGCTCTCCGGCCCCAGCCCCGTGCCCATGAAGATGTCCTGAATGTCGCGCAGCCGGCAGAGCTTGCCGTTCTGCAGGTACTCGCTCTCCCCGGTGCGAAACAGCCGGCGGGTTACCTCGATCTCGCCCTTCTGCAACGTGCGCTGAAACTTGCGCCGGCGAATCTTCAGCACCACCGCTTGCGGACCCTCGCCGGTCGTAATCGTCTGCGGACCAGCCCCTTCCGAACCCTCATTCTCCAGCGCCTGTCCTATCGCGAATGGCTGCCCCGGCTGCTCGTTGGCGATAATCTCCTCAACCTCGGCGGCTCTCTGACGCCGCGCCTCGTCCTCGTCCCAGTCGGCCGGGCCGTCGTGATCGATCTTCACATGCGGCTCCACGGGAATCGGTCCTTCGTAAACCTCCGGATCGACCAGCGTCAGCGTCACCTCGGCCATGCCAAGCGCCTTGCGCTCGTGGGTCCCGGCAAAGATCACGTCCTGCATATTGGCGCCGCGCAGGCTTTTCGCGCTCTGCTCGCCCAGCACCCAGCTCACTGCGTCCAAAATGTTCGACTTGCCGCATCCGTTCGGCCCCACCACCACGGCAATGCCCGTTCCCGCCACGGTCAACTCCGTGCGGTCGCAAAAGCTTTTGAAGCCGAGGATGTGAATCTTCTTTAGTTTCAGCATCATTTCTCCGGGTGGTTAGCGCTGCGCCTGGTTTCTTTGGTTCAACGGGCAAACCGCCGCCAACGCTCTAGGCGCGACGGAAATTTACCCTCCGATTACAAACTCTACGGAGCTTGGAGAGCAGGGTCAACGGTGGAGAACGGGGATTTTGTGGATAAGAGAGTCCTGAATTCCTGTTCTTGGAATTTCCTAAAAAAGGAGTGCGAAATTGGAATTTCCTTAAGGGTTTGGGAATGGTTTTGCACAGGCTGGAATGCAAACCGAAGCAGTAGTGCCAGTACATGCAAGGGCTTGCCGGCTCAATTTGCGCGGCTCAGCAACCTTACTACCATACACCCCTCGAACTGCCTACGTGTTACGCCCACTCCTGTAGATTGGAAGAGGGTGCTGCGCACTATTCTGCGTTGCCTCCTTACACCTCAGGCCCTAACCTTTTGACGATTCCAACCAATTCGGATACGCAAGCCAAGCCGGTTGAGCTTCACGAGTTGCTGCGCTCGGTCTTCGGCTTTGCGCATTTCAGGGCGAATCAGGAGGCAGTCTGTCGAGCGGCGATCGAAGGGCGCGATCTGATTCTGATTATGCCGACAGGCTTTGGCAAGTCGCTCTGCTACCAGTTGCCGGCGATTGCGCTGGGAGGAACGGCGCTGGTCATCTCGCCGCTGATCGCTCTGATGGAAGACCAGGCGGCCAAGCTCACGGCGCTGGGACTGCGCGTTGCAAGGATTCACTCCGGCCTCGACCGGTCGCAAGCGCGGCAAGCCTGCGTGGATTACCTCGCCGGTACGCTGCAATTCCTCTTCATTGCGCCGGAGCGTCTGCGGGTTCCGGGCTTCGGTGAGATGCTGGCCAAACGCAAGCCGGCGCTGATCGCCATTGACGAGGCGCATTGCATCTCGCAATGGGGCCACGACTTCCGTCCGGATTACCGGATGCTTGGTCAGTACTTGCCCGCGCTGCGACCGGCTCCGGTACTGGCGCTTACAGCCACGGCCACGCCTACGGTGCAAGCCGACATTGTGGAGCAACTGGGACTGGTCACGCCCGCGAAGTTCATTCACGGCTTCCGGCGCGACAATCTGGCTATTGAGGTGGTAGAGCTTTCCATGCCGGAGCGGCCGGGCGCAATCTGCGGACTGCTGGCAAGCGCCGAGCGCCGTCCGGCCATTGTCTACGCCACATCGCGCAAGATGTCGGAGCAGTTGGCGGAGGATCTTGCGCGCGGAATTCCTGCCGCGGCTTACCATGCGGGGCTCGATGCGGCGACGCGGGAGCGGGTGCAGACCGCCTTTCAGGCAAGCGAACTGGAGGTGGTCGTCGCCACCATTGCCTTCGGCATGGGCATCGACAAGGCCGACATCCGCACGGTAATTCATGCCGGTCTGCCGGCGACGCTCGAAGGTTACTACCAGGAGATTGGCCGCGCGGGGCGCGATGGGGCTCTGAGCCGCACCTATCTGATGCACAGCTATGCCGACCAACGAACACACGACTTTTTTCTGAATCGCGACTATCCGCTGGTGGACCACTTGCAACAGGTTTTTCAGGCTCTCGGAGAAAACCCTCAACCTGTAGAGGAACTGCGTGCGGCGTCGAAGCTAGGCGAAGAGGAGTTCGACAAAGCACTGGAAAAGCTGGAGATTCACGGTGGCGCGCGGGTGGACTTTGGCGGTTCCGTGATGGCGGGCGGCACGGGTTGGAAGAGGACTTATACGATTCAGGCGCAATATCGAGCCGAGCAGTTCGAGAAGGTGCTGCGCTTTACGACTTCGTCCGAGTGCAGGATGTCGGCCCTGGTGCGGCACTTTGGCGACGTGGAAGATGCGCTCCGGCCATGCGGCATCTGCGATGTGTGCGACCCGGCAGGAGCGGTGCTGCGACTCTTCCGTCGTCCGACGGCGGCCGAGCGGGCAATGGTGCAGGCGATTACCGGTGAGTTACGCGGGATGGACTACAAGGCTGCGGGAACGCTGCAGCGGAATCTCGACCCGGCGAACAGAATCAGCCGCAACGACTTTGACAGTCTGCTGGATGCTATGGTGCGGACTGGACTGATCAAGATCGAAGATGCGGAGTACGAGAAGGACGGAGAAGTTAAACACTATCGCAAGGTGCGGCTGACGGAAGCAGGTTTGGAGTTGCGTGCAGCCTCGCCCGTTGAGCTGCTCATCAGCGACGGTGTAGTGGAGGAGTTTTCCGGACAGGTGCAAGCGCCAGCACGATCGAAGAACACGAAGGCAACTTCAAAGGCAAGTTCACTCAAATCAACCAGCACGAAGGGCGAGGAAGCTGAGCCGATCAAACTGACTACGGCTGGAGAAGCTCTGGCTGCGCGGCTGAAGGAATGGCGTTCGGCTGAGGCCAAACGGCTTGGGGTTCCTGCCTTTGTAGTGCTGCACGATCGGACCCTCATGGCTATCGCTCAGGCGCGTCCGGCCGACCTGCGGCAGTTACTCGAGATTAGCGGCATGGGACCAACCAAGGTGGAACGCTTTGGCGAGACGATTATGGCATTGTGCAGTGCGACGGAATAAGGCTATTCTTCCGTGCAAGAGTTAGTCACTGCACTACTGGACAGACGCACGTTTTGAATGACTGCTGAGTGTGATTCGACAGCGTGCATACATACTGCGGCCAGGCAAGGCGAAGCAAGGGTGTCGCGTAGCCCACGGAGAAATCTTCGATGTAATTCTGGCTGGCTGGAGTTATCGCGCCGGGATCGGCTGCAAAACCGGTGATGAGCTTGCTTACGGAAGACGAAGAGAATGCGGCTTCGTGGTAACTGCGCGCAAAGTCATATTCTTCTACCCAAACGGCGTTGATGCCGGTCTGGTTCGATGCGGCGATGACTTTGTAGTCCACCAGTGCCGCGGAAGAAGGATCGATCTGAGCGAGAGTGATGGACGGATGATTTCCATTGATGGGCGAGATAGACGAGACCATCTTGACCGCGACGCTTTTGCCGGATGTTGGAGTCTGGCCGTCATCCTTCAGAAGGCGCAGTTCGTCCATGTGCGTGTGGGCAAAGATGGCTAACTCAACGACATCGCTGAATTCAATCAAAACATCCGCCATTTTTTCCGAAGAAAGAAACATGATTGGACTCTTACCACCGCAAACATCCACCATCTTAGTCACCGTTGAGTGCAGATCAACACCTGGCGGAATGTGCCCCATCACCCAAATCTTCTGCTTGTTGGCGCGAGCCTCGGCAAGCTGTTGACGGAGCCAGACAAGCTGCGCGTCCGCGGCTGTAAGGTCGGCCTTGCCTGCGCAGGTGGCGTAATTTCTCGACATGAAGATATCGTTCAGAACCAGCAGGCGCGCATTTTCGATGGGCGCGGGCAGGGAGACGCGATAATAGCCGCCCGCCGCGAAGCTCTCTTTAGCGCCTTGACGCTCGGATTCAGAAAAGTATTTGGTTACATCCTTGCCGGTAACCGCCAGAAACTCGCTGTGAGCATCGAGCTGATAGTCGCCGCAATCCGAGTCGTTGTTTCCAAGGGCTACATAGACGGGTACATTGGGAAAGGCTCCGTATAGCTCGCCCATCACATAGCCCAGCGTTTTTTCAGCAAAAGTTCTATAGCCCTCATGCGTGGATTCAGGAAAGAGCGTTTTGTATTTGCAGAGAAAGGCATGGGAGAGGAGATCGCCGCTCACGGTAACGAACTTGGCATCAGCGGCGTGGCTGCGCATGACCGTCAAGCTGGTGTCGAAGAGCGCAAAGGAAGTGTCAACGCCGCGAGCATGGCAGCTCTGCTGCAATGACTGAAAACGCTGCTGCTGGTCAGGCGAGGGCGCCGCGGCGAGAATAGCCTTCCACTCTCTCACCGGCGCGGCGGCCAGTTGCGGAACTTTGGCTGGATCCCAAAACGGCTCGAAGTGAATATCGCTGAGCAGGAGAGCAGGGACGGTTACTTTGGCTGGCGGCGCTTTGTGTGTAGCTTGATTTGTTGCGACGGGTTGGCCGCTCTGCGCAAGAGTAGCGCCGGCGAACAGAACAAAGCAGAGCAGTGCAATGTGCCGCTTGGTAACGGCGCGGAGGGTGCAGGATGCGAGATTCTGTTTCATCGATGATCCCTGGTTCACACTCATTCTTTCATGCACCGTGTTTTAGGAGGATGAAAGTCAGGAGAGTATTTTGGTTTCCCACCCTTCGTAAACCGGGGTCCCCAGCGCACGAAGTTTGTGCGCAGGGGTGGAAATAGCGCGAAGGATGGGGCACCCAGATTTCAGTTACAGTGAATATGTTTTATCCGACTCGCTCAATGACTACAGATTCGAGCACGACGGGCTTGTGTGGCTTGTCCTGTGAGTTGCGCGGGACGAGGGAGATTTTGGTGGCGATCTCCTGGCCCTGGACGACTTCGCCGAAGATGGTGTGGTGGCCGGTGAGGTGGGGCGTGGGAGCAACGGTAATGAAGAACTGGCAGCCGTTGGTTCCGGGGCCGCTGTTAGCCATGGCCAGCTTGCCGGGCTTGTCGAACTTGTGCGGCGAGCCCTTGGTCTCGTCTTGGAAACGGTAGCCGGGACCGCCCATGCCTGTGCCGGTGGGGTCGCCACCCTGGATCATGAAGTCAGGGATGACGCGATGAAAGATGGTGCCGTCGAAGAGCTTGTCGGTGGATTTCTTGCGGGTAGTGGGATGGGTCCACTCTTTGGCGCCCTCGGCAAGCTCGATGAAGTTCTTGACGGTGATGGGCGCGTCGGACTCGAAGAGGCGAACGGTAATCTTGCCTTCGGTGGTGGAGAAGATGGCGTAGGTTCCTGCTGCGAGGGACATGAAGACTCCTGAATGTTATGGTTTGGACGAAGCGTTCGGGATGGACGGCAGCGGCTGGCCTTCGCGGACGATGGTGACCTTTTTCAGCACCACTGGTGTGAGCGGCTTGTCGTTGCCGTCGCGCTGGACATTGACGATGGCCCTTTCGACGAGGATGCTGGCAGCGTTGCACTGGCCGAAGATCGTGTGGTGGCCGTTGAGCCAGGGAGTGGGCGCATCCGTGATGAAGAACTGGCTGCCGTTGGTGTTGGGTCCGGAGTTGGCCATCGCCAGGCGGCCAGGCTGATCAAAGCCCAGGCTGGAATCGAACTCGTCTGCGAATTGATAGCCGGGATCGCCCGTCCCGGTTCCAATCGGATCGCCACCCTGAATCATGAACTCGGGGATGACGCGATGGAAGATGGTGCCGTTGTAGAGCGGCTTGTTGTGCTGCTTTTTGCCAGTCGCGGGGTCGGTCCAGTCTTTCGTGCCCTCGGCCAAGGCGATGAAGTTAGCCACCGTTTTGGGCGCTTGCCGCTCAAAGAACTGGCAGGTGATGCGGCCCATAGATGTATCCATCACCACGGTGGGGCCGTTGGGATGGGTCATGGCGGCGGCGGAGGCCTGGGGCGCGTCAGGCAGGTTGTTTGAAGAGGATTGGGCAAGCGCCGAGGCGATAAAGGCCGCGGCCATGGCAGGAAGGAGGAGCGTTCGTTGGATATTCATAGCAATTCTGAGGGTAAACCATGCGGCGGGGGACGTGCCAGCAATCAGCAACCCTTCTTGCATCGGGCCATGATGGCGGCGTGGAGGCGTTCCTGCAAGCCGGCGGGCAAGTCGTAGATTTCATGAGAGCGGTAGATTTCGATGGTTTTCTTGGTGGTGTTGAGAATAACCTCGCAGTGACCGCAGCGGCCGAGGTGGGTTTGCAATTCGGCGCGCATTTCGGGGGTCACCGTGTCGTCGATCAGGTCGTCGAGATGGGCGAGAAACTCTTTACAGGTCACTTTTCTGTCCCCGTTTCTCCAGATCTCGTTTCTTTGGGTCTCTTGTTTTTGCGGAAGTAGCGGCTCAGGCGCTCGCGTAGTTGCAACCGCGCGCGCAGCAGGCGCGACTTGACGGCGGGAATGCTCAACCCCAGCGTCTCCGCCGTCTCCTCTGTCGAAAGTCCTTCCACATCCCTGAGCACAAACACGATGCGAAACCCCTGTGGCAACCCCTGGATGGTCTTGCGCAGAATCTCAGCCAGCTCGGACTGGTTATAATTCTGCTCCGGATCGGGCGCCCAATCGGCCAGATCGCGGGGTACGCTGCCCTCATCTGTCTCGATGTCCTCGTCAATCGAAACCATCTTGCCGGTACGCCGCTTGCGCAGCCTCATCAGGCTTTCATTGACGGCAATCCGCACCAGCCAGGTGTAAAACTTTGAATTGCCCTGAAACTGCTCGAGCTTTTCGTACGCCTTCAGGAAGGCGTCCTGCATGACGTCCTCTGCATCCTCGCGATTCTGGGTGATGTGCTGGGCAATGCGAAAGAGCTGGCGCTCATACTTGCGGACCAGCAAATCGTAGGCCGAGACATCTCCTTCGCGCACCCTTGCGACCAGGGCTACGTCTGGATGCGGCTCGAGTTGTCCTGCATTCGATTGGATGGTTGGCATGGGCAATGGTTGCAAAAACCGCAAAACCGGCCGCGAATTACTCTATGGGGTCCATAGATGAGTGTACCGGATGGCGCTCGAGTGGACCAAACGGGAAGCTCCGGCTTGGGCAAGGTCCAAATTGGCAGAGATGTCCCACTTCGCGATGCATGCGTTATCGCCAGTGGTTCCGGCGGCAGCATGCATCGTAAAAGCAAATTAAAGTAAAGAGATGAGGTTTGCATCTTCCCCAACTTCTGTTTCCAGACTGGCTTACTACTGCATGGCTGGACTGCTCTCCTTTTTAATGTTGGTGTTGCCGGTTGTGGGGCAATCTTCGAGCGGCTCGGCAACCACGCCGGCCGGACAAGCCTCCTCCACCGCGAAGAAGAAGCCGGCCAAAACGAGCAAGAAGGCTGCAAAATCAGTAGACCAGACGCGCAAGGCAGCCAAAAGGCCCGTGAGCCCTGCTGTCAGGGCGGCCAGGCGCGCGCGGGCAGCGCGCATCAAGCTGGCCTTCGTGGCTTCGACCGAGTTGCGGCCCATGGCCCAGCAACTGGCCACACTGCGCACGCCGGCGGCTTATGCGGGCGTAACCAAATATGCGCATCAGCATACGGGCGAGGCTGCAGCCGCTGCCTATCTCGCGCTGGGTCACGCTTATCTACTGGACAAGCGCTACACGGAGGCAGGCGCCGACTTTCGCCTTGCTCGACAGGCGGGCACGGAGCTGGCCGACTACGCTGACTTCCTGGGCGCGAGCGCCAATCACGAGGCGGGCAATGAATCGGCAGCCGAGGCATTGCTGCACGGCTTTGCTCAACGCTACCCGGAAAGCATCTTTGTTTCCCAGGCACCGGAACTGGAAGCCGAATCGCTGCTGGCAATGAATGACGCGCACGGCGCGCAGAAGGTGCTAGCGGCAGCCGCGAACACAGCCGCGGCGAACCGTCCGGGCTACCTACTGGCACAAGGCCAGGTTGCCTTAGCGCTGGGACAAAGGCAGCAGGCCGAGAGCCTCTTCAAACGGTTGCTGCTGGCCCATCCATTGAGCCCGGAGGCGGAGACCGCGCGGGCAGAACTCACTGCCATGGGCGCGGAGAGCAGCCTGACCACGGCTGAACTGCGCAGCCTGGGCGATGCCTACTACAACGCCGGCCATTATGCCGAAGCGAGCGCGCAATACCATGCGCTGGAACTACAGTCGAGCCTAGACGCCTGGAGCCGCGCGGGCTTTGCCGTGGCGGCCGCGGCCTGCGACCTGAAGCTGAAGCGGTTGACCAAGGCTCAGGCTGAAGCGCTGCCCAACACACATGATGAGAATGGCGCACGACGGTTGTACTTATTGATGGAACTGGCAAGGAGCCGCAATGATCTGGACGAACTGAAACGTCTCGTGGCAGAGCTGGAGTCCCGCTTTCCGCAGAGTCCATGGCTGGCGGAGGCGCTTTACTCCAGCGGGAATCAGTATTTGCTGCGACGCGATTATGCGACCGCGGCGGAGTACTACAACGCCCTGGCCACACAGTTTCCTTCGAGCAAGAACGCCGCAACAGCGCACTGGCGGGCGGGCTGGCTGAGTTACCGGCAAGGGCTTTACGCCGATGCGGCGCGCCTTTTCGACGAGCAGATCCGGCTATATCCCGGCGTGACTGAGACCGTGAGCGCGCTTTACTGGCGCGGGCGTTTGCATGAGACGGTGGAGCAAAAGCCAGACCTGGCCGCGGCCAACTACCGCACATTGATCCGAGCTTACCAGCATTACTTTTATGCGCAGCTGGCAAGACAGCGGTTGGCCGCGCTGGGCAATTATCAAAAGGAAGCTCTGCCTGCGCCGCAGCCGCAACTGGACCGCATCCAGGCTCCGCCAGTACCGGAGCTCATGGAGAGTTTTCCCGCCGACAGCCTTCACCTGGCCAAGGCGCGCCTGCTGGCCAACGCAGGCTTGAACGAATACATTGCGCAGGAGATAGCCGCCGACCCGGATTCATCTTCCTGGAGCGCGCTGGCCGAGGCGCAAATCTATGCCTCTTATGGCGAACACTTCCGCGCCATGCGGGTGATGAAGAGAGCGTTGCCCTCAGCTGCCACGGCCTCCATCCGGTCCATCCCGCTGGCCTACTGGCGCATCCTCTTCCCGGAGCCGTGGTGGGAAGCGATCAAGGCCGAGTCGGCAAAAAACAATCTTGATCCGTATCTGGTGGCCGCGCTGATACGCCAGGAATCGGAGTTCAACCCCGCGGCCGTCTCCCGCGCCAACGCCTGCGGGCTGATGCAGTTGCTGCCTGCGGTGGGCAAATCGATGGCGCGCGAAGAGGGAATCGAGCACTTCCAGACCTTCCAACTCTTCGATCCGACAACCAACATCCGCCTCGGAACCCGCTACCTGCGCAAAACCCTGGACAAATTCGGGGGAGTGACGGAATACGCACTGGCCGCTTATGACGCCGGGAACGATAGGGTTATCGACTGGCAGACCGCTGGTCCCTACCAAGGCATGGACGAGTTCATCGAATCGATCCCTATCACCGAAACCCGCGAATATGTCGAGAACATCCTGCGCAACCTGGAAACATACAAGGCTATCGATGCGTATTCCGGTTTGCAAGGTAAGACGGCAGCACGTTAATTAAGGCAGCATGACATCAAGTTAGCGTGCGCTTCGCGCACATTCGCAAGTTAGCGAAACGGCCCCGCGTTGCAGGTCCGTTTCTGTTAGCAATTCGACGCAAAATCCATTTGGCAGTTGCGTTCTCGTGGCAAAGCAACGGGAAATCCGGTAAAAAACCGGATTTCCCGGCGATTTTCAGAGGCCAAATCTCATGATGTGGGATATTTCAGGCCAAATAATTTTCCACAGGCGTTGATTCTAAACCGGTTATAAATTATCTGCAAGGTTTCAGGGGAAATTTATACCCCTAGGGGGTATAGGGGGGTGGGGGTACCCCTTCCAGTGGACAGTGAACAGTGGACAGTGGTCAGTAACGGCCCATGCATCCGGAGATTGTTCATTGAATGATTGTGCGCCGGGAGGGGGAAATTATCTGCAAAAAGGGGAGCCAACTCCCTTGGGATGCGCATGGGCCGAAGAAGCCACGCGCGACTTGCCCACTAACCTGTCTCCGATAGTATGATGAGAAGTTAGCTGCACGTCTGCGCAGGCCCATCGACATGGTCTTGAGAACAGGACTCCTGTTGAGGGCTATTTTTATGGGGAGTCGCATATGTCCCGTATGGTTGAGATTACTGAACTTGCGCTGCGAGATGCGCATCAGAGTTTGCTCGCCACCCGCATGTCATTGGATGACATGATTCCGGCCTGCGAAGACATCGACAATGCCGGTTACTGGTCGGTGGAGTGTTGGGGCGGTGCAACCTACGATTCCTGCATCCGCTTTCTGAATGAGGACCCGTGGGAACGTCTGCGCACCTTTCGCAAGCTGATGCCCAAGAGCCGTTTGCAAATGCTGCTGCGCGGCCAAAATCTGCTGGGCTACCGGCACTATGAAGACGGAGTGGTGGAGCGCTTTGTGGAGAAGGCGGCCGTAAACGGAATCGACGTCTTCCGGATTTTCGATGCGCTCAATGACATACGCAACCTCAAGACCAGCATCGATGCGGTGAAGAAGACCGGCAAGCATGCGCAGGGCGCCATTTGCTATACCATTAGCCCGCTGCACACCATTGAGGCTTATGCCGAGAGGTCCGAACAGTTGCGGGAGATGGGATGCGACTCGATTTGCATCAAGGACATGGCCGCACTGTTGAGGCCGCAGCCCGCCTATGACCTGGTGAAGGCCATCAAGAAGCGGTGCGGCACGGATACGCTGGTTCATGTGCACACCCATGCGACTACTGGAGTCACAATGGTCTCCCTGATGAAGGCCATCGAGGCAGGGTGCGACATTGTGGATACCTCGGTCAGTTCCCTGTCGCTGGGGCCGGGACATAACCCAACGGAAAGCCTGGTAGAACTGCTGGAAGGAACAGGCTATGAGACTCGCGTCGATATAGAGCGCGTGGTGCGCGTATCGAACCACTTCGCAAAAATCCGGCCGCGCTACAAGGAGTTCTTCAGCGAGAATATAGGCGTGGATACGGAGATATTCAAAAGCCAGATTCCGGGCGGAATGATCTCCAACATGGAAAGCCAGCTCAGGGGGCAGGGCGCAGGCGACCGGTTGAAGGAAGTTCTTGAGGAGGTTCCCAGGGTTCGCAAGGATTCCGGCTATCCGCCGCTGGTGACGCCTACCAGCCAGATCGTCGGCTCGCAGGCGGTTTTCAATGTTCTGATGGGCAAGTACAAAGTGCTGACCGGGGAGTTTGCCGACCTGATGCTGGGTTACTACGGAAGCACACTCGGCAAAAAAGATCCCGTAGTGCTGAAACAGGCCGAGGCCCATGCGAAGAAACCAGCGATTACGGTTCGTCCCGCCGACTTGCTCAAGCCGGAGTGGGAGAACCTGAGCGCCACTGCGAATGCCTTGAAGGGAGCAAATGGCAGCGATGAGGACGTGCTGACCTATGCCATGTTTCCCAAGGTGGCGCCTGCTTTCTTCGAGAGCCGGGCGCAGGGCCGCAAGAGTGTGGGCAAAGATCCGTCGAGCAAGGAAGCGGTGGCGGAGGCTTCAGAAGCCAAAGCACCAGCAGCGGCTGGCGGCGGAACTCCATTGAGCGGCAAAGTGAATTATGTGATTACGCTGAACGGCAAGGAGCATCGGGTAAGCGTGGCCGCGGAGAAATAGAAGATACAACGCCGATGGATTCAGGAGCAAGAATGGCAAAGCAGGAAAAAAGTCAGAAGACAATGGCTGAAAAGATCTCCAGCCTGGGCGCAAAGCGCGCGGAGCTTAAACTGGGCGGCGGCACAGAGCGCATTGAGAAACAACATGCGAGCGGCAAGCTGACGGCTCGGGAACGCATCGCAAGATTGGTGGACACGGGCAGTTTTCAGGAGATTGGGCTGTTCGCCCTTCATCGGTCCACTTATTTTGGAATGGCCGACAAAGAGATGCCCGCCGACGGGGTGGTGACCGGGTGCGCGAAGATCGACGGCCGGCAGGTGCATCTTGCCAGCCAGGATTTCACCGTGGGCGGCGGCTCCGCCGGCGAGACGCACAACGACAAAGTTGTGGATATGATGCGCCTGTCGTTGAAGACGGGCAGTCCGTTTGTGGTCATCAACGACTCCGGCGGCGCGCGCGTTCAGGAGGGCATTGACAGCCTGGCCGGATATGGGCGCGTTTTTTACCACAATGTTCTGCTCTCCGGAGTGGTGCCGCAGATTTCGATTATCTGCGGACCCTGCGCGGGCGGCGCTGTATACAGCCCTGCGCTGACCGACTTTGTGATTCAAACTCACCAGGCGCGCATGTTCATCACTGGGCCGAAGGTGATCAAGCAGGTTACCGGCGAAGAGGTCAGCGATGAGGAGCTGGGTGGTCCGCAGGCACACATGAATTACTCGGGAGTAATTCATCTTATCGCGCGGGACGACGAGGAAGCGGCGCAACTCTGCCGGCGGCTACTCAGTTTTTTGCCCTCCAACAACGTTGAAGATCCGCCCCGCATGGCTTTCAATCTGCCGATTGAATCCGATGCGGAGATGGGCGGAATAGTTCCGGTGGACAACAAGGCTGTTTATGATGTCCGCGATGTTGTTACGCGGGTAGTGGATTATGGGGATTTCTTCGAGATACAACCGGGGTATGCCGCCAACATAGTGATCGGCTTCGGGCGGCTGCAAGGGCGGCCGGCGGGAATTATTGCGAGCCAGCCGAATCACCTGGCGGGCGTGCTGGACATCAATGCCTCGGATAAGTCGGCGCGCTTTGTGCGCTTCTGCAACGCCTTCAACATTCCGCTGATTACGTTTGTGGATGTGCCGGGATTTCTTCCCGGAGTGGAGCAGGAGCGCGGCGGCATTATTCGTCATGGCGCCAAGCTGCTGTTTGCATATTCGGCTGCTACGGTGCCGAAGATTACGGTGGTGCTGCGCAAGGCCTACGGGGGCGCGTATATCGCCATGTGCTGCAAGGACCTGGGCGCGGACAGAGTCGTCGCGTGGCCCACGGCCGAGATTGCAGTGATGGGCGCCGAGGGCGCGGCGGAGATTGTTTTTAAACGCGAGATCGATGCCGCCGAGGACAAGGCAGGCCGCCGCCAGGAGTTGGTGGACGAGTATCGAGAGACGTTTTCCAATCCATATGTCGCGGCAGGCCGCCGTCTGGTGGATGACATCATCGATCCCGCAGAGACCAGGAAGGCGTTGGCGGATGCTCTGGAATCGCTGCACGCCAAGCGGGAGATGCGTCCCGTCAAGAAACATGGATTGATTCCGTTATGACGAGGAGCCGCACGTGGCAGTGAGCACAAAAGATTTGATTCAGGCTGTGTCTGAACGGCAACTGGCGATGGAACGCCGACTGGGCGAACTGGCCGGCGCCGTCAAGGCATTGCAAGCTCGCGTGGCGGAACTAGGCCAGCCTGCCGCGTCGCAGCCGGTGTTCGCAGCGGCAGCCGCAGTGACAGCTGCGGCCGCGAAGGAAGCTGTTCATGGGGAAGTTACGCCCGAGATGCTGGTGGTGATTGCCGCGGCTGTAACTGCATTTCTGGGCAAGAAGGTTCGCATCCGCTCGGCAAAGATGCTGCAGCCGCCCTACGAAGTTGTTAATCCATGGTCTCAACAGGGGCGGGTGCTCATTCATGCCTCTCATAATATTCGGTAGAGGGCTGAGGCGCGAAAGTTTGTAGAAGGAAGGAAGCGGTTAACTTGAAACTTCAGATTGCAATTGACGGGAAGACCTACGAGGCTGAAGTCGAAGTCTTGGAAGATGACGCCATGCCGCGCCAGCAGAATTATGGTGTACAACAGCCGCATTCCGGGACGATTCAGTCCGTGCAGGCTTCTGCCGCGCCAGCGCAGGCTACGACCGCACAGCAAGCCGAGGAAAGTGTAGGCGAAGACAAGCTATGCCGCAGCCCGGTGACGGGCATTGTGATCAAAGTGCATGTTGAGCCAGGACAAAAAATTCAGGCCAACGATTTGCTCGTGGTGCTGGAAGCCATGAAGATGGAAACAAATGTTACGGCGCAACACGCTGGAACAGTGAAGAACGTGCGGGTGGCGCAGGGCGGCTCCGTAAAGTTGAATCAGGTTGTCGTTGAGTTTGAGTGATAGCTTTTTTCCGCCCCATCGAAAAGGCAATTCATGAACGGCGTTGAAGAAGATTTGCAACATGTCCCCGGAATCAAGTTCATCGATCACGTAGCCATCGCCGTGAAGCAGGGCGAGCTTGACCGCCAGGTGGAGGCCTACGAAATGCTGGGCTTCCACGAAGTGCATCGGGAAGAAGTGCGGGGAGCCGATCAGGTGCGCGAAGCTTTGCTGCGCATTGGAGACGGCCCTAACCTGATTCAGTTGCTGGAACCTTTGGCCGCGGATTCTCCGGTGCAAAAACTGATGGAGAGAAACGGCGGGCGCGGCGGGCTGGCCCACATCGCTTTCCGCGTGGAAAGCGCACAGCAGGCCTACGACGCGATGAAGGCCAGCGGATTTCAACTTATCGACGAAGCGCCCCGCAAAGGCTCGCGAGGAACCACGGTCTTCTTTGTTCATCCCAAGTCGAGAAGGGACAACCCTTTTGGGTTTCTCATTGAAATTGTCGAAGACCCTGAAAGCAAGTGAATGAGAATGGAAAGCGATCATCTTCTGGAGGAGTTTCCGCCCGTCAGCACTGAGTCATGGGAGGAGGTTATCCGCAAGGATCTGAAGGACGCCGACTCCGCCAAGAAACTAATTTGGCAAACAGCGGAAGGGCACGCGGTGAAGCCCTACTACAGGGCGGAAGACATTGCGGGTTTGGAATATCCCGATGCGGCTCCTGGCGCTTTTCCTTATGCGCGCAGCGCGCGAACGACGGGAGATTGGCGAATCCGGGAAGAGATCGATGCGACTGAACCGGAAGAAGCCAATGGGGCAGCGCACAGCGCGGTGCTGGCTGGAGCCGAAGAGATTGCGTTTTGCAATGCTAACTTCGAGAATGCTTCAGATCTTGGAATGCTTCTTGCCAACCTCGACGAGATACCCGTGCATTTCGAGAATGCCGGCAAGCCGCAGTTGCGTCTATTGATGGAGCGGCTGAACGGGCGGCAAAGGATTTCTCCGGTTTCGTCCGGCTGGAATCCGCTCACCGACCTGGATTTTTCCGCGGAAGTAATTGCGTCTGCGCCAGCCACGCTTGCGCCCTTCACGATTCATGGCGAGGAATTTGAAGAGCCGGGGGCGACGGCCGTCGAGGAGGTTGGATTTACGCTGGCGGCCGCTGTCGATTTTATGGCTGAAATGCAAGAGCGCAAGGTAGACGCTAATCGCGTCGCGGCTTCGCTTAGGTTTTCATTTTCAATTGGCGCCAACTATTTCTTTCAGATTGCCAAGCTGCGCGCCTTCCGCATGATGTGGGCGCAAGCCGTGGAGAGTTTTGGCGTAACGCGTGAAAATGCGAAGGCGCACATTCATGCCCGCACCTCGCGCTGGAATGAGACTATCTACGCTCCCCGCGTGAATATTTTGCGCGGAACCACCGAGGCCATGGCCGCGATTTTCGGTGGCGCGGACTCTATTACCGTTGCGCCCTTCGATGAGTGTTACAAGAGACCGGACGAGGCCAGCCGGCGTCTGGCGCGGAACACGCAGATCATTCTCAAGCAGGAGGCGCTGTTGTCGCGAGTCGCGGATCCCGGCGCCGGGTCGTACTACCTGGAAGAGATCACCGATTTCATTGCCCACGATGGTTGGAAAATCATGCAGGGAATCGAGGCTGTCGGCGGCTATCGAAAGGCCGAGAAGGCCGGGCTCATTGCACAGTTGCTGGAGAAATCGATGGCCGCCCGGGAAGAGGCTGTTTCGTCTCGCCGCCGCATCTTTACAGGAACCAGCCAGCACGCCAACATCTCCGAAAAAGCATTGGGCCGAATTGATTTCTCGCACATCTCAGATCAACGGCGCGGCGCGCGGATGTATGAGCAGCTTCGACTGCGCACGGAACGCCATGTGGCCCAGGGCGGCAAGAACCCGCGTGTATTGCTGGCCGAGATCGGAGACGCAAAGATGCGCGCGGCGCGCTCCAACTTCGCCGCCAACTTTATTGCTTGCGCGGGCTTCGATCTCGCCGCCAAGCGATTTTCCAGCGCGGAAAGGATCGCGGCAAGCGATGCCGATCTTATTGTGCTTTGCAGCTCGGATGCGGAATATCTTGCGTTGGCTACAGAGGTTATAGCCCGGATGAAGGTTCTCAAGCGCGAGATCCCGATCATTATCGCGGGCTATCCTGACTCCGCCGAACAACTCAAAGCCGCCGGTGTCGCGGATTTCGTTCATTTGCGAAGCAATCCTATCGAAGTTCTTGCCAGATGGCAGCAGCGGCTGGTGATCAAGGACTAACCATGCGTCCAGACTTTTCAAAGATAGACTTGAAGCCCGCTGTGGATCGTGCGACTGTGCAAGAGAGCACGACGCAAGAGACCAGCGAATGGCTCTCCCCTGAGCACATTCCTATTAAGGATTTCTATACGCGTGAGGATCTCGAGGGACTTGAGCATCTTGAGTATGCAGCGGGGATACCGCCCTATCTGCGCGGGCCGTACAGCACGATGTATGTCATGCGGCCCTGGACGATTCGTCAATACGCGGGTTTCTCCACCGCCGAAGAGTCCAACGCGTTTTATCGCCGGAACCTGGCCGCCGGGCAGAAAGGCCTTTCGGTGGCCTTTGATCTTGCCACGCACCGGGGATACGACTCCGATCACGAGCGCGTCACCGGCGATGTGGGCAAGGCCGGCGTAGCCATTGACTCGATCCTCGACATGAAGATTCTCTTCGATCAGATTCCTCTCGGCCAGATGTCGGTGTCCATGACCATGAACGGCGCGGTGCTTCCCATCATGGCGTTTTATATTGTTGCCGCGGAAGAACAGGGAGTGAAGCCGGAGCAGTTGAGCGGGACGATTCAGAACGACATTCTTAAAGAATTCATGGTTCGCAACACTTATATCTACCCGCCTGATGGCTCCATGCGCATCATCGGCGATATTTTCCGTTATTGCGCGGAGAAGATGCCGAAGTTCAACTGCATCAGCGTAAGCGGATACCATATGCAGGAAGCGGGCGCGACGGCTGAACTTGAGCTGGCCTACACGCTGGCCGACGGACTGGAGTATCTGCGCACGGGAGTGAAGGCGGGACTCGATGTCGACGCGTTCGCGCCGCGCATCTCTTTTTTCTGGGGCATCGGCATGAACCACTTCATGGAGATTGCCAAGATGCGCGCGGCGCGCGTGTTATGGGCCAAGCTGGTCAAGGCTTTCAACCCGAAGAATCCGAAATCGATGGCCTTGCGGACGCATTGCCAGACATCGGGCTGGAGCCTAACGGCGCAGGATCCTTACAACAACGTGGTGCGTACGTGCGTCGAGGCGATGGCCGCGGTATTCGGGCATACGCAGTCGCTGCACACCAATGCGCTGGATGAAGCTCTGGCGCTGCCGACGGATTTTTCCGCGCGCATCGCGCGTAACACGCAGCTTTACCTGCAAGAAGAGACCGATATAACTCGCATCGTGGATCCCTGGGCCGGTTCCTACTATGTTGAGCGGCTAACACACGAGTTGATGCACGAATCATGGGCGCTGATTGAAGAGATTGAGAGCTTGGGAGGCATGGCGAAGGCGATTGAAACCGGAGTTCCCAAGATGCGCATTGAAGAAGCGGCGGCGCGCAAGCAGGCTCGCATTGATTCAGGAAGCGATGTGATCGTAGGCGTTAACGCCTATCCTTCGCCGGAGGAACCGCTGATTCCTGTACTCGATATCGACAATGCCGCGGTGCGTGAGTTGCAGATTAAGCGGCTTGCCCAGTTGAAGCGCGAGCGCGACCCGGAGGCGGTGCGCCGGTCGCTTGAACGGCTGGAGCACTGCGCCCATGGCGGCGAGGGCAATCTGCTGGAGTGCGCGGTGGATGCGGCGCGCCGGCGCGCCACCTTGGGCGAAATCTCCTCGGCTTTGGAAAATGTCTGGGGCCGCTACGAGGCCACCACGCGCACCATCGCCGGCGTTTACTCTTCGGAAAGTTCGAGCCTCGCGGCATTCAAGAAGGCGCAGCAGATGGTCGCGGAGTTTGAGCAAGCCGACGGACGGCGCCCCCGTATTCTGGTGGCGAAGATGGGGCAGGATGGCCATGATCGCGGCTCCAAGGTGATCGCTACAGCCTTTGCGGATATCGGCTTTGATGTCGATATCGGGCCTCTGTTTCAGACTCCGAGAGAGGTCGCGCGCCATGCGGTGGAGAACGATGTGCATGTAGTCGGCGTCTCATCGCTGGCTGCCGGCCACAAGACTCTGGTTCCGCAGTTGATCGAAGAGTTGCGCAAACTCGACCGGGATGACATTCTGGTGGTTGTGGGCGGCGTGATTCCGCCGCAAGATTATGAGTTCCTGTACAAGACGGGCGCGGTCGGGATTTATGGGCCGGGAACGGTGATTCCAGTGGCGGCGCAGCGAATTCTCGAGATTCTGAACGGCAGCCTGGCGGGAGGAAGTTCCTGATTGGTGAATCATGACGAGAGCGCGCTGTATGTTCGTCCCGGATGCATAACACCGGAGCCGCCACCAGATTTGATTGCGCGCCACTCCAACCGCCGCCGTTCTCTTTCACGCCAGCAAATAGTCGATGGCATTCTGCGCGGCGACCGCGTCCTTCTGGCTCAAGCCATCACACTCATCGAAAGCTCGCGCGCGGCGGACCGGGAGGTGGCCGAGCAGATCATAGAAGATTGCCTTCCCCATTGCGGCAACTCCATTCGCGTGGGCATCACGGGCGTTCCGGGCGCGGGCAAGAGCAGCGTGATCGAGAGGCTTGGCGCGTATCTGACAAGCGAACGCGGGAACGGCGAACCCGGACAGAAGGTTGCCGTGCTGGCCATTGATCCGAGCAGCCAACTTTCCGGCGGAAGCAT
Organism: Occallatibacter sp.; assembly: GCA_052145195.1. GTDB lineage: Bacteria > Acidobacteriota > Terriglobia > Terriglobales > Acidobacteriaceae > Telmatobacter. Next base: position 91,936 of record JBKQPC010000029.1, read on the forward strand.
ACTGGGCGACAAGACCCGCATGACCTCTCTGGCATCCAGCGAGATGGCGTTCATCCGGCCCTCTCCATCCCGAGGCGCTCTGGGCGGAGTGGCGCAGCGCACCCGCGAGGCGATGCTGCTGTGCGAAGCCGCGGGATACAGCAACATTCTCGTGGAGACAGTTGGAGTCGGGCAGTCGGAGACCGCGGTTCACGAGATGGTTGATTTCTTTCTGCTCATCACGCTGACGGGAGCGGGCGACGAGTTGCAGGGCATGAAGCGCGGCGTCATGGAGCTGGCGGACGTGGTGGTGATTAACAAGGCCGACGGCGCGAATCTGGCCGCAGCGGAAAGAGCCCGCCACGAGGCTGAGAACGCATTGCACTACTTTCCCAGGCCGGCGAATGGATGGACGCCGCGCGCGCTCACCTGCTCGGCGCAAACCGGCAAGGGCATCGCCGAGCTATGGAAATGCGTGCTGGAATATGCCGGCCTGACTAAAGCCAACGGCTGGATCCATGCAAACCGGCAAGAGCAAACACGCAGATGGATGCACGAAATCATCGAACAGGGATTGCGACAGCTCTTCGAATCTCATCCTGCCATCCGGAAGCGCATGGAAGCGCTGGAGCGGGAGGTCGAGGAAGGACGCACAACCTCGTTTCGCGCGGCGCGCACACTGCTCGAGATGTATTCAGGCCCCAAACCGGCCGGCACTCGCTGAGATATGGTAGATTCAAGAAAAGACGTCTCTTGCGGAGAGATGGCCGAGTGGCTGAAGGCGCACGCTTGGAAAGCGTGTTTAGGGGAAACTCTAACGTGGGTTCGAATCCCACTCTCTCCGCCATTGCATGGAGCAGGCGCTCGCGGTGTGGCATCCGCTCGCGTGACGCTCGCATTGGCTTGGATGCAATTCCATTAGCCATCAAGCTGTCTTCGAACAAATTCCCGCAAGAGCGCAGTTGGGACGCGAGGAGTTGAAGTAATGCCTCTGAAACAAGAAAGCAGGCAGATAGGGCGAAGCCATTGACCCTGAAATGTAAGAATGTAGATATCCGTTTGCCCGGATGGCGAAACTGGCAGACGCAGCGGACTTAAAATCCGCAGTCCTTAATCGGACGTGGGGGTTCAAATCCCCCTCTGGGCACCATTTAGAATCAAGAGTTTACGCGAAATGGCCTCTCTTCTTCGGAGAGGCCATTTTCGTGTAGTGGCTATTTTGGTGGCTGTTTGTCGATACAGTGCGACGAGCTCGATGGAGCGATCCCGGCAAGGCGTGTGGGGCTATTGTTGTATCCCATTTCAGCCGAAATACATAAAGACACAGCCAGATGGGGGAATCGGTCTGGATGAGGGCATTTGTCTGTTCGGGATTAGGAGGGCATCATCGGCGCGCACATACGATTAGGCGATTTGCTGATCCGGGCTAACCTGGTCACGATCGATGAGGTGAGCGAGGCGCTGCGGCGCCAGGCGGGCAACGGGAGACGTTTGGGCGACAACCTGGTAGCGATGGGAGCCATCGGCCAGCCGGCGCTGGATGCCTTTTTGAAGCGCATACCCCTTGAGCCGGCCAGTCTAGCGGCCACCGGAATCGACGAACTCGATTTGCTGAGCCTGTTAATGCGGCTGATCTATACAGGCCGGCTGGCGACCTGCCGTCAATACGTGGATGCAATCCGTCTGCCCTATCACGTCGTGGCTGAGCTGGTGGCGATGGCCGTGGACCGGAAGCTGCTGCGCACGCTGGGCATGGGCTCCTCCGACAACCCTATCGACATGGGCTATGCGTTCACCGATGAGGGCAAGCGGTGGACGATAGACGCACTGGAGCGATTGCGCTATGCGGGAGCCGCACCGGTGACGCTGGAGGAGTTCACCTACCAGGTGAGCGTGCAGAAGCTGACCAACGAACTGGTGACCTTAGAGCGCATCCAGGCGGCGCTAGGGGAACTGACCTTCGACGAGTTCATCATCGAGCAAAGCGGTCCGGCATTGAACTCCGGACGGGCGATGCTGCTCTACGGCTCGCCGGGCAATGGCAAAAGCTCGTTCGCACACGCTCTGGGCAGCGTTTTCAGCGATGTGATCTATGTGCCCTACGCGATCATAGTAGAGGGGCAGATCATTCGCTTCTACGATCCCAGCGTTCACGCCATGGTGGATCCCACGGAGCTGGGCGACGAAAGCGAAATCTCGTTTGTCCGAGCGGAGGAATATGACGCGCGCTGGGTTCCCTGCCGCAGGCCTTTCGTGGCCACGGGCGGCGAATTGACGCTGGAGATGCTGGAATTGCGCTACGACGCGACAGGCCACTTTTACGAGGCGCCCCTGCACCTGAAGGCGCTGGGCGGGTGTTTTGTCATTGACGACTTCGGCCGCCAGATGGTCAGCCCGAGCACTCTGCTCAATCGCTGGATTGTACCCCTGGAGAGCCGCGTGGATTACCTGAAACTGCACACGGGAAAAAGCTTTATCATTCCTTTCGAGGAGATGGTGATCTTTTCCACCAACCTGGAGCCGGAAAGCCTGATGGACCCCGCCTTTCTGCGACGGCTTCCCTACAAGATCGAGGTGGGAGCGCCCAGCGAGGAGAATTACCGAATCATCTTTGAAAAAGAGTGCGCGCGGCAGGGATTGACGCTGCCCGGCGATGTCTTCATCGCCATCGTGCAGGAGCTGAAAAAGGAAAGGGGTCTTGAGCTGGCGGCATTCCAGCCGAAGTTCATTGTGGATCAGGTGTTGGCTGCGTGCCGGTTCATGGGTCAGGCGCCGCATTTCGAGCGGCGGTTCATTGAGTATGCGCTGGAGAATCTAAGTGTGAGACGGAATGCGACATGAGCCATTTGCGGTGGGGGGACTGGCCGTCCAGGCGGACGGCGCTAACGCGCCATGAGTTTCGTGTATTCCCACACTAGCCGCAAATACAAGAACGCAGCGAGGGTGGGACATGGGGTTTGTGAGCAACAGTTAGAGGGCGGTTTCGCCGCGCTCGTCGTTGCGGATGCGGATGGCTTCGTCGATGCGGCTGATGAAGATTTTACCATCGCCGATATGGCCGGTGCGGGCCGCGCCGAGGATGGCGCTGACGGCCTTGTCTTTGCGGTCGTCGTTGACCACCAGCTCGATCTTGATCTTGTGCAGCAGGTCGATGGTGTATTCATTGCCGCGATAAAACTCAGTGTGGCCCTTCTGGCGGCCATGCCCGCGCGCCTCCAGAATGGTCATGCCTTCGATGCCTTCCTCGAGCAATGCTTCCTTGACCGCATCCAGCTTAGAGGGCTGGAGAATAGCTTCTATCTTGACCATGTACAGATTCCTCGTCTGACAGCGTAACAGGCGGAAGGGTTTTTGTGAACCGTTCCCGCGGGATTATCGTTGATTTGCGCCGATTCAATGGAATCGGGATAAATCAAAAAACAAATATAGAACAATCGACTTACGAGTTGAGGTCGTAGCCTTCCTCGTTGTGCTGCGAAAGGTCGAGACCCTGTGCTTCGTCGGCGGCGGAAACGCGCATGCCCATGGTCTTGTCGACCAGGAAGAGCAGCACGAGAGTGCCGGCGATGGCCAGCGCCCAACCAATCCCAATGCCGATGGATTGGTTGACGACCTGATGCCAGTTACCGTCGATGGCGCCAGTGGGGTTGGGCTGTCCGGCGGCGTTCTTGCCGAAGACGGCGTTGATAGCGCCGGAGGCGAGCAGGCCGGTGAATAGAGCTCCCATGGTTCCACCAACGCCGTGCACACCAAAGGCGTCGAGGGAGTCGTCATAGCCGAAGAACTTTTTGACATTGAAGACCATGAAGGAGCATACGACGCCGGCGACGAGGCCGATGAGGAGCGCGCTCATGGGCTGAACAAAGCCGGAGGCCTGGGTGATGGTGGCCAGTCCGGCGACCGCGCCGGAGATGGCGCCGAGTGCGGTGGGCTTGCCGTTTTGCAGCCATTCGGCAACTACCCATCCGATAGCGGCGGCGGCGGCGGCGAACTGGGTGTTGACAAAGGCGCTGGTGGCCAGAGGACCGGCGGAGAGGGCGCTGCCGGCGTTGAAGCCGAACCAGCCCACCCACAGCATAGCCGCGCCGATGAAGCTGAGCACCATGGAGTGAGGCGTAATGTTCTGCAGCGGGTATCCGACGCGCTTTCCCAGATACAGTGCGCAGACCAGGGCGGAGACGCCGCTGCTGATGTGGACGACGGTGCCACCGGCAAAGTCGAGGACCGGCCAGCGGCCACCGGCAATGTTGAGGATTCCGCCCACGCCCCAGATCATGTGGGCCAGGGGGCAGTAGATGAGCAGCGACCAGCAAACAAGAAAGACGGCCATGGCGCTGAACTTGACGCGCTCGGCAAATGCGCCGGTGATGAGCGCCGGGGTGATGATGGCGAACATAAGCTGGTAGACCATGAAGGTCTGCTCGGGGATGGTTCCGCCGTAGTTGGGATTGGGAGCGAGGCCGACACCGTGCAGGAAGGCGTGCTCAAAGCCTCCGATGAAGCCGTTGCCCGCGCCAAAGGCCAGCGAGTAGCCGACCAGCGCCCATAGAACGGTGATGAGGCCCATCATGGCAAAGCTCTGCATCATGGTGGCGAGAATGTTTTTGCGGCGGACGAGACCACCATAGAAGAGGACCAGTCCGGGGGCGGTCATCATCAGGACCAGAGCCGCGGAGACCAGCACCCAAGCGTTGTCGCCGGAGGACTGAGCATCGCGGATGGCCTGTTGGAGGGCGGCGACCTGGGCCTGGGTGGCGGGAGGCGAGGGTTTCAAGTCGGGCGCCACGGCCAGCGCCATTGCCGGGATTCCCAGCAGGGCGGAGAGAAAGAGCAGTTTGATAGCGCGACGAGGCATAAGGATTCCACTCCTGAAAACATACGATGGCAAGCAAAGATCACACACGCCAGCCTGGGGGCTTGCGGCTGACATTTAAGGATAGCGTGAGTATTGAAAAGAACTCTATGGCTTTTCGTATAAGGAACCCATGAAGATTTGCCGCAAAATAAGGAACCCATAAGGATATGTCACAGCACCGGCAAAGAAAATACGAATACCGGGCCGGGAGCACAGTATTCGTGAGATTCCCAAGATTTTTAGTGGTAGAACGGTCCGGTTGGACAAGGAGGGCTTTATACAGCAGAACGCCTCTTGTGTGCCGCTCGAATCATCGCGGAAGACGAGACAACGAAGATCAAAAACACCACCGAAATGATCGCGCCAGGGTGATGCGTGTTCTGCCAGATCATCCAGTGAGGAATCAGCCAGGCAGCGAGAAGCAAGATCAATGCGAAACCTGCGGCCGAGATAAGAACGGCTCCGGCAAGAGACAGGATTAGTCTGATGTGATCAACGCCATAAGCAGAACGTGTTGTTTCGCTGGTTTCCATGCTACCCAGTTTGTCATGACGGTCATTGCTGGTCAAGCGTTGAGACGAGAAGATAAAAGACTATAGAAATGGATATCCCACCTTAACCGATTCACAAAGTACGCGAATCGGCGAGGGTGGGGCACCCGTAATTCGTGGTATCCCACCCATTCGCGAAGAGCGCGAATGGATGGGGCACGGAGAGTTATAGGGGCGTCAGGCTCCGCTCTTAATAAATATTACTTAGAGGACGGATTCGCCGCGTTCGTCGTTGCGGATGCGAATGGCTTCGTCAATGTGGCTGGTAAAGATTTTGCCGTCGCCGATGCGTCCGGTACGCGCCGTCGCGAGGATAGCTTCGATGGCCTTGTCCTTGAGATCATCCTTGACGATCATCTCGATCTTGATTTTGGGCAGGAGGTCGACGGTGTATTCATTGCCGCGATAGAACTCCGTGTGACCCTTCTGGCGGCCATGACCGCGCGCCTCGAGGATGGTCATGCCTTCAATGCCCGCCTCGAGCAGCGCTTCTTTGACCGCATCCAGCCTTGATGGCTGAAGAATAGCTTCTATCTTGACCATATGCAGATTCCTCGTTTGTCAGCGTAACAGGCGGGAGGGCTTTTGTGGCTGCTCCCGGTGAATCATTTTCTTACGTGTTCAGGTCGTAGCCTTCCTCATTGTGCTGGGAGAGATCGAGGCCCTGGGATTCATCTTCCTTCGATACGCGGAGGCCGACGAGCTTGTCAACGACGAAGAGCAGCACCAGTGTGCCAATGATGGAGATGCCCCAGGCAATCGCTACGCCGGCGGCTTGATTGAGCAACTGTCCCCAATGGCCGTCGATTGCGCCGGAGGGGAGCGGGCTGCCGGCCGCGTTCTTGAAGACCGGATTGATGACGCTGGCGGCAAAGATGCCGGTTAGCAATGCGCCGACAGTACCGCCAGCGCCATGCACGCCAAAGGCGTCAAGGGAGTCGTCATAGCCGAAGAAGCTCTTTACCATGAAGACCATGAAGAAACAGACGAGGCCGGCGATCAGTCCGATGACCAGGGCGCTCATGGGCTGGACAAATCCGGAAGCGGGGGTGATGGCGACCAGACCGGCGACCGCGCCGGAGATGGCGCCGAGGGCGGTGGGCTTACCGTTGTGAATCCATTCAGCGATGGACCAGCCGATGGCGGCCGCGGCGGTGGCGAAGTGTGTGTTGACGAAGGCGCTGGTTGCCAGGGGACTGGCGGCGAGGGCGCTTCCGGCATTGAAGCCGAACCATCCCACCCAGAGCAGGCAGGCGCCGATGAAGCTGAGCACCATGGAGTGAGGAGCCATCTTTGTGTGGGGGTAGCCGATACGCTTTCCGATGTAGAGGCAGCAGACGAGGGCGGAGACGCCGCTGGTAATGTGGACGACGGTTCCCCCGGCAAAGTCGAGCGAGGGAAGAGGAGCGTGGGGGTTATTGAGACTGAGGATTCCGTCAACGCCCCAGACCATGTGTGCCATGGGACAGTAGACGACCAGCGACCAGAGGGAGAGAAAGATGGCCATGGCGCTGAACTTCATGCGTTCGGCAAAGGCGCCGGTGATGAGCGCCGGGGTAATGATAGCGAACATGAGCTGGTAGATCATGAAGGTCTGCTCGGGAATGGTGGCGGCGTAGTCGGCGTTGGGGGTGAGCGTGACGCCGCGCAGGAAGAGATGCTCGAAGCCGCCAATGAAGGCCGAGCCGTGACCGAAGGCCAGCGAGTAGCCGACGATGGCCCAGAGAACGGTGACCAGCCCCATCATGGTAAAACTCTGCATCATGGTGCCGAGGATGTTCTTTTTGCGGACCAGGCCGCCGTAGAAGAGGGCAAGTCCGGGTCCGGTCATGAGCAGCACGAGCGCGGCAGAGACCAGCATCCATGCGTTGTCTCCGGCGGACTGAGCGTTGGCGGCGGCAATCTTGTTGGCATCAACGGCCTTTTGCAAGGCGGCGATCTGAGCTTGAGTGTCGGGGGCGGCGGGCTGAGCCAGAACTATTGCCGGGATTGCCAGCAGGACGGAGAGAAACAGCAGTTTGATTGCACGATGGCACATAAGATTTCCACTTCCAGAAAAAATCACTGCGGGTAAAAGCCTTCAGATGAGCGCATAACTCTTAAAAAAGTAAAGCAACACAAATAAGGAACTCATGAAGATCTGCCGCAGCACTGAAAAAAAAGACGATAGAGAATACACACCGCGTCTGGGAGCCAGAGCGGCAACTCGGTAGATGGGGAAACAGAGGTATATTAGTTCTATGACGGCGGCGGCAGAGCGAGATCGATATCTATTTGGGGCGCTGGAGAGCAGCGCGAACAACCGCGCCAAGGTGATGGAAGCGAGCTACGGCTATGAAGTGCCGGAGGGCATTCTGCTGACCTCGCTGGATTATGCAGTGAACTGGATACGGAAAAACTCCCTGTGGCCGATGACCTTTGGTTTGGCTTGCTGCGCCATCGAGATGATGTCGACGGGGGCCTCGCGCTACGACATAGCGCGCTTCGGGGCGGAGGTCTTCCGGCCTTCTCCGCGTCAATCAGATGTGATGATCGTGGCAGGGCGGGTTTCGCAGAAGATGGCTCCGGTGCTGCGCCGTCTCTACGACCAGATGCCGGAGCCGAAGTGGGTGATCTCGATGGGCGCCTGCGCCACGTCGGGGGGGGTATTCAACAACTATGCGATAGTACAAGGGGTTAACCAAGTGGTCCCCGTGGACGTGTACGTTCCGGGTTGCCCGCCGCGACCGGAGCAATTGATCTACGCACTAACGCTTCTGCAGGAGAAGATCCAGCATGAACCGCGCAGCCTGATGAAGACATTGAATCTGGGGTAAGCAGGGCAGAAGAGCCGGCTTGGGAGAGGTAACCAAGATAATTATCTGTCAACCGCAGAATATCTGAATAGTCAACAGTGCAAGCTCTTGATAGTAAACCTCTTATGGAACGCCGCGAATGCGGTACGTTTGATGATGTGCAATGATGGCTGCTGAGGGATTTCTGGAGTAGATCTATGAGGTTGGCCGGCTTACCGGCCGACCTCTTTCTTTTTTGCCATTTTTCTCGTATTTCTCGCCCCCAGGAAGCTGATGTTCGGGGAGAATCGGGGGCGAATATGGCTGATAAAAAACTAGTTTTCAGGGGGGACTACCCAAAGGGATGGCTGTTGTACTATGATTTGATGTTGTATAGAGGCCCACGTTTGAATGGTTTCATGTTTGTTCTCAGGCTGTTCAGTCGGTCTTAAGTCCGGAAATGGCGCGCATAAGCAAACCACTTCATTAACATTTTCAATCTGAACCTGTGGAGGAGAAACTCATGTATTCGAAGATTTTGAAGTCTGGTTTTCTAGTTTTGGCTTTGGCGTGTTTGGCATTTGTGTCTACAGGATGCCAGAAGGCACCTCCGATAACCCTGTCGGCAGTGGCCAGTCCGCCCGCCGTTTTCCCCGGAGATGCGGTCACAGTGACCGCTACGGCGGGATCGGTAGATACCAACAAGAAGAACAATGTGATTTACAGCTGGTCGGGAGACGGCGTAACGGGCAGCGGAGCGACGGCCACGGTGGCCACCGCAGCGCTTGCGCCGGGCAGCTATACCGTGAAGACGGAAGTCAAGGAAGGCAAGAAGGGCAAGGAAGGCCTGAAACCGGGCCAGACGGCCGATGCAACGGCGAACTATACAGTGAAGCAGTTTGAGCCGCCGACCATCAGCTGCTCGGCCAGCCCCAGCAACATCAAGCCGGGCGATACCAGCACCATTACGGCGAACGCCCTGAGCCCGCAGAATCGTCCGCTGACGATCAGCTACTCGGCAACGGGCGGCAGCGTGAGCGGCAGCGGAGCAACAGCGACCTTCAATTCGACGGGCGCGCCGACCGGCGTAGTGGGGATAACTTGCACGGTGACCGACGACAAGAGCCAGACGGCAACCGGGAGCACCAGCGTGACCATCACGGAACCGTATAAGGCTCCGATTCCTCACAGCTCGTCGCTTGGGTCGATTGACTTCAGCAAGGACAAGCTGCATCCGGCGCGGGCGAACAATGAAGCCAAGGCGGCTCTGGATGGAATCGCTCTGCAACTGCAGCAGCAACCGGATGCCAAGCTAGCGTTAGTGGGCCAGGCCGATGCCAAGGAGCAGGCTGCGACCGCGAAGCAAGCAAAGGCCGCGATGAAGAACAAGCGTGCCAAGGTGACGGATCTGGCCGCCGAGCGCGCCGTTAACGTGAAGGACTACCTGGTGACGGAGAAGGGCATTGATGCTTCCCGCATCAACGTGTACACAGGCACGGAAGATGCGCAGAAGGTGGATACTTACCTGGTTCCCGCGGGCGCGACCTTTACTGCCGACGTAGCTGGGACCACCCCGGTGGATGAGACTGTGGTGAAGCCGGCGCCGATCAAGAAGGCGCCTGCCGCCAAGCCCGTGAAGAAGGCCGCTGTCAAGAAATAACCGGATCACTCACGCCTTATGTGGCGGGCCTACGGGCCTGCCGCCAAGGGCAGCGCAAAGACAGCGCAATTTCTCCTGCAATTCCTCGAAGGCTGGCCGGCTTGCCGGTCAGCCTCTTCGACTTACTTTGATCATTTCGCTGGACCGGATCACAAGAATGCCGCCCTGGATGAAATCACTCAGGGCTAGAGGTTCTTGTGGCCAACAGTCTGACAAGCGACATAGGGCAGATGGGCCATACATTCCAGAGATGCCCATATGTGTGCCAGGGAATCGGCATTCCTTCCTTCTATGTATACTCTTCATAAGAACTTAGGGAGTTTCTTGCCTGCATGAATCTGTTGCGAGTCCGCTTTGATTTTTTCTTCCGGTATGGAGTTATTGCGCGAGTCTCAGTTGTAGTGATGTTTTGGCTTGCCGTCCCCGGATTGGCAGCGCAGGCTTTGTGGAACGCGATTGGTCCCATGGGCGGCGACGCGCGCGCCTTTGCGGCGGTTCCTGGCGAGCCCCATCATTTGTATCTCGGCACCACCAACAGCTGGCTCTACGAGTCAGAGGATGGAGGCGCAAGCTGGCGCCGGCTCTCGAAGCTGGATGCCTCTGATGATTTTGTTGTGGATCACATCGTGGTGGATGCGGCGAATCCCTGCACGGTTTTTGCGGCCGCATGGAAGCTGGACCAGCCCGGAGGCGGGCTGTGGGTGAGCCGAGACAGCGGGCGTAGTTGGAGCGCAGTCGAGGAGCTGCGCGGTCAGTCGATTCGCGCCTTTGCGCAGGCACCCTCGGAGCCAAAAATTCTCATTGCGGGAACTCTCGAAGGAGTTTTCGAAAGCAGAGACGCGGGCGCTTCCTGGAGACAAATCAGTCCGCCTGGCAGCCGGGAGATTCACGAGGTGGAGTCTCTGGCCATCGATCCCACAGACCCCGATGTCGTCTACGCAGGGACATGGCACCTGCCCTGGAAGACTACGGACGGTGGCAAGAACTGGCACAACATCAAGAAGGGCGTGATTGACGACTCCGACGTGTTTTCCATCATCATCGATCCGGCGCAGCCGAAGATTGTCTTCGCCAGCGCGTGCAGCGGCATCTATAAGAGCGAAGACGCAGCTGAGTTGTTCAGAAAGATCGAGGGCATTCCCTCAACGGCGCGCAGGACGCGGGTGCTGAAGCAGGACCCGGCCAACCGGGAGGTGGTGTATGCCGGAACCACCGAGGGGCTCTACAAGACAGTGGACGGCGGCAAGCACTTTCAGCGCATGACGGGGCCGGAAGTCATCGTGAACGATGTTTATGTCGATCCGGGGGACTCGAATCATGTGCTGGTGGCGACTGACCGCGGCGGCGTACTACTGAGCCGGGACGCGGGAACAAGCTTTACGGCGGCGAATGAGGGATTCAGCGGGCGCAAGGTGGAGGCGCTGCTGGTGGAAAACCCACCTGCGGTGGGGCCAACAGCGCCTGCGGCGCGCATTTTTGCCGGGGTAGTAAATGACAAGAGCTATGGCGGCGTATTTGTTTCCAGCGATGGCGGCGCGCACTGGGAACAGATCTCCGAGGGGCTGGAGGGGCGCGATGTTTTTGCCCTGGCCGAGTCGCCGGAGAGAACGATTGTAGCGGGAACCAATCACGGCATCTTCGCGCTGGAGGAAGAAAAGAAGACAGGCGATGCACCGGGTTTTCACTGGAGCTCGCGCAGCACCATTCAGAACACGCTGGTGAAGGCTGCTACGGAGACGCACTATGGAAAGCGCGTCAACATTGAGAAACAGGTGAAGGATACGCAGCGCGAGATGGAGGGCAGCGTTCGCGCGATTGATCTATCCGGAGATGCGTGGCTGGCCGCGACGCCTGGAGGCGTGTACACCAGCAAAGATCAGGGGATGAGTTGGCAGGGCGGGCCGGTGATGGGCACGGGGGATTATCTTGCGGTGGCCGCGCATGGAGCACAACTGACCGCGGCCCGGAAGGATGGAGTGGTTCTATCTACCGACGGCGGAGAGAGCTGGAGGCCGATGAGCATTCCGGCCATGCTGACGCGGATTCATGCCATTGTCTTTTCCGCGGATGGGACGCTGTGGCTGGGCGCGCGCGAGGGCGTGTATTTTACGCATGACCTGGGAAAGACGTGGATGTGGGTACACCGTTTTCCGCTGACAGACGTGGACGCGCTTTTCTATGACGCTCACCTGAATAGGATTCTGGGCAGCTCGCGGACGAGCGACCAGGTTTACTCGATCGACCCGAAGTCATTGAAGTGGAAGTGGGCTCAGACCGGTTACAAGATTGCCCTGATGCGCGCGAATGGGGAGCGGCTGCTGGCAGCTTCGTTGTATGCCGGGGTGCTGGTGGAGCAGGGAACAGGGGTCAGTGATCAGTGATCCGTGAACAGAGAACATTACCTGAAACAGAATTTGTTTCTGTATCATAAGGATATGCAGACCGGGAAGGCGGATTCCCGCCAGCCAATAGCCTTTCGCACCTACGATCCTCGACTTGAGCCGATTGCCGTCAAAGTTCTGGCCGGTGAACGGCTGGAGTTCAGCGATGGCCTTGCGCTTTATGGTTCGCCGGATGTGCTGGCCGTGGGCTGGCTGGCCAACCATGTGCGCGAGCGGCTGCATGGGGACGTGACCTATTTCAACGTCAACCGGCACATCAACCCGACAAATGTGTGCGTGGCCAATTGCCGGCTGTGCGCCTTCGGGCGCAAAAAGAATGATGCGGCGGGCTACACGATGGCGCTGGAGGAGGCGTGGGAGACGGCGGCCACGGGCTACTCGGAGGCAGTGACGGAGTTTCACATTGTCGGCGGGCTGCATCCGGATCTGCCGCTGGAATATTTTCTCGACCTGGTGCGGGGGCTGAAGGAGCGTTTTCCCAAGGTTCACGTGAAAGCTTTCACCATGGTGGAGGTGGCGTACCTGGCGCGGCGGGCGAAGTTGAGCATTGAAGAGACGCTCGTGAAGATGCGCGAGGCGGGCGTGGATTCGATGCCGGGTGGCGGGGCCGAGATTTTTGCGGCGCGGGTGCGGTCGATTATCTGCGACCACAAGATCGACGGCGAGGAGTGGCTGGAGACGGCTCGGCTGGCTCACAAGCTGGGCTTCAAATCCAACGCGACGATGCTGTATGGGCACATCGAGAACGACGAAGACCGCGTGGACCACCTGCTGAAGTTGCGCGCGTTGCAGGACGAGACGGGAGGTTTTCAGACGTTTATTCCGCTGGCATTTCATCCGGAGAACACGGCGCTGGACCACCTGCCGGTGACCACGGGGCTGACGGACATTCGCCAGGTGGCGGTGAGCCGTTTGCTGCTGGACAACTTTCCCCACATCAAGGCATACTGGCAGATGCTCACCGCGAAGATTGCGCAGATCGCGCTGCGCTTCGGAGCCGACGACCTGGACGGCACGGTGGTGGAGGAGAAGATTTATCACGACGCCGGCGCGACTACGCCGCAGGGGATGACGCGCAAGGAACTTAGCCGGCTGATTACCGAGGCCGGGAGAATTCCGGTGGAGCGCGACACTCTTTACCATCCAGTGACGCGCACGGAAGACAGTTTTATTGTTGCGGTGTAGCTACTGCCGCACCACTTCGCCACTCTTCATTACAAAGCTCACGCGCTGGACGGCGGTGATGTCGTCGAGAGGGTTGCCGGGAACGGCGACGATGTCGGCAAAGTAGCCGGGTTTGAGCTGGCCGATCTGACCCACCCAACCAAGCAGCTTTGCGCCTTCAATCATGTCAGCCTGCAGAACAGCCAGAGGTTTCATGCCGTAGCGGACCATCAGCTCCATCTCGACAGCCTGAGTTCCGTGGGGGAAGGGGCCGACATCGGAGCCGACGGCGAAGGGTATGCCAACAGCGATTTGCCGATGGAACTCGCGAATCTTTAACTCGAGCAGAGCTTTTTCGCGGGCGGCAACGGCTGGAGAGGGAGCGTGCTCGGCGAAGTAGTCGAAGATGGCGAATGTGGGGACGGCAGGGATGTGTTTTTCGCGCATGAGGCGCATGGTCTCGTCGCTGAGCTGTGTAGCATGGTCGATGGAGGCGACGCCGGCCTGGGCGGCATAGAGCGTGCCCGGCTCGCCCTGTGCGTGAACACCAACCGTCGTTCCCAGCCTGCGTGCTTCATCGACAGCGGCAGCCAGTTGCGCCTCGGTGTACTGCCAGGGCGTGCGGAGATCGCCATCGACCACCTGGTCGTGCCCTGTCTCGTAGATTTTGACGAAGTCCGAGCCCTCTTTGTGCTGCTGGCGGATGACCTCGACCAACTGCCCGCTGGAGTTGGCGTAGTCGGCGTTAGAGAGTACGTGCTGGGCGGGATTGTAATGGATGGCGTCCTCGTGACCGCCGAGGATGCTGATGGCATTGCCGCTGATGCGCAAACGAGGGCCGGGAATGAGACCGGCGTTAATGGCGTCGCGGACGGCGGTGTCTGCCGAGCCAGCGCCCTCCGTGCCCATGTCGCGCTCGGCGGTGAAGCCGGCCATGAGATCGGCTTTGGCGGCCTGTACAGCGAGCAGGGTGCGCCAGGGAACCGACTCCTCGACGGTTTGCAGGTCTTCGGCGCCGGGGTGCAGGAAGAGATGCACATGAGCGTCGATGAGGCCAGGGAGCAGGGTGGTGTCGCCGAGGTCGATGATGCGGGCTCCTCGCGGATGGTCGACGGATGCGCCGACGGCAATAATGCGCTCGTCCTGGATGAGAATCTCGCCGGGTTGGAGAAGGGTTCCAGTATCGACCTGGAGCAGACGGGCGGCGTGGAGCACGATGGGCGCGGCAGGCTGTTGGGCGACGGCGCCAAGAGACAGGGCTGCAGCGCAGATGAGAAAAACCAAATTACGCAAAATCGAAGGAATAATCGTCATGAATACGAATATGCCGCATTCGGACGGGGATGTCCACGGGGAGGGTGTGGAATGAGAAAAACGCTGCACAAGCGTGTGAAATCGCTCTAAAATGGGTAGGCCGGTTGGATGGTGAACCCATGCGAACGATCAAGAGTGCGGGCGGAGTCTTTCTTGGATTATTTTTTCTGGGAGGCATTGCATCTGTCGCTGCGCAGACGCCGACGTTGAATGCTTCAACGGTGGTGACGGTGGTGGACGAGGATGGCGCGGCTGTCTCCGGCGCGCAGGTGGTTGTAGAGGAGCCGGGAGAGAGCGAAATCCGTCTCGCGACCGACTATGCCGGGCATGGAACGTATCTGCTAAAGGGAAGCCAGCCCTACATGTTTCGCGTTGCCAAGCCAGGGTATTATGAGACGGTTGCGCCCCAGGCCGATCCATTGATTCGAGAGATCCGGGTGGTGCTGAATCACGAACAGATGGTGAAGGATCAGGTGAGCGTAACGGCCTCGGCGCCGGGCATCGATACGGAAGAGATTCCCGACAAGCTCACAATGGAGTTGCCGGAGATCATCAACGTGCCGTATCCAACCTCGCGCGATATCCGCAACCTGCTGCCGTTTTATCCCGGAGTGGTTCAGGACACGACGGGGCAGGCGCACGTGGACGGATCGGAGACGTGGGCGACACTGGATCTGCTGGATGGATTCGACATTCGCTCTCCCATGAGCGGGATTCTTGCCCTGCGGGTGAGCGCCGATGCGGTTCGCTCCATTGATAAAGAGGCGACGCGCTATCCGGTTGAGTATGGCAGAAGCACTGGCGGCGTAGTGGCTTTTTACACCGGGATGGGCGACAATGCCTTCCGCTTCAATGCGACAAATTTCATTCCTTCGTACAGAAGCAACAATGGAATTCGCTTTGACAAGTTTGTTCCGAGGGTTACGTTTTCCGGGCCGATAGCGCGCAACCGGGCGTGGTTTTTCGACGGGGTGGAAACGGAATACGACAATATCTACATTTCGGAACTGCCTTCAAATGCCGACAGCGACCATTTGATTCGAGGAAGCAACCTGATCAAGTTTCAGGCGAATGTGACGCCGGCAAACATTCTTTCTGGCGGGCTGCTTTATAACGTATATCACTCTCCGTATGACGGCATCTCGCCGCTGGTTCCGCAGGCAAGCACCACGGATCGCAACACAATTGCATGGCTGCCGTATCTTCGCGATCAGCAAAGTTTCCACAAGGGCGCATTGCTGGATGTAGGGTTGGGCGTGGCGCGCATCAGCGACGGCTACGAGCCGCATGGAAACACTCAGTTTGAAATCACCCCGGAGATGAGCGAGGGAAGTTACTTTGAGAATGAGACCGGCCACTCGCAGCGCGTTGAGGGGAACGCGGCGCTGTATCTGCCGCAGAAACACTGGGGCGGAGAGCACGATTTGAAGGCCGGCATCGATGTGGACCACATCAGCTATGGCGAGAGGGTGACGAGGGCGGCTGTCGAGTATTTGCGCGAGGATGGAATGCTGCTGAGGAGAAGCAGTTTTCCCGCAACCGCGCCGTTTACCCACAATAACGTGGAAGCCGGCGTGTATTTGCAGGACCGGTGGAAGCCGCGCGCCGGCCTGCTGGTGGAGCCGGGATTGCGCTTCGATTGGGATGAAATTATCCGCAGCCCGCTTTTTTCACCGCGTTTGGCAGCAGTCTACTCGCCTGCCGCGGCACATGGAAGAACAAAACTCTCCGCGGGCATGGGGCTCTATTACGAGCACACACAACTGGAGTACCTGGCGCGAGCGCTGGCCGGAATTCGCAGCGACACTTACTACGAAAGCGATGGCGTATCGCCGACGGGCGCGCCAGTGATGACGACCTTCACTGCGAACTACGGATCGCTGCATGAGGCGCGGGCATTGAACTGGAGCGTAGGAGTGGAACAACAGTTGCCGGGTTCCATATATATCAAAGCGAATTATCTGCACAAGCGCGTGACGGATGAGTTCACTTACGTGAACCAAAATACTTTGTCGGCGCTTTACGGAAATTATGTGCTGACGAACGGCAGGCGGGACAGCGACTATACGGCCGTGATCGAAGCGCGACGCAGCTTTGCCGGCGGGTACACACTCTTTGCAGCTTACACTCATTCTTCCGCGCAGACGAATGCGGCCATCGATTATGTTCCCACGCTATCGATGCTCGGGCCGCAGCAGAGCGGGCCACTGGGTTGGGATACGCCGAATCGCGTACTCAGTTGGGGATGGCTGCCTGTACTGGTGCCTCAACTCAAAAAGCGCTGGGACTTTGTTTACACCGTCGATTGGCGCACGGGCTTTCCCTACACGCAGGTTGACGACAACGCGCAGGTTGTGGGCGCGGCAGGCTCACAGCGCTTTCCGAATTACCTGTCCATCAGCCCGGGACTGGAATGGCGCTTTCACTTTCACCACTATTACTTCGGGCTGCGCGGGGTGATGGAAAACATGACCAACAGCAACGACCCGCTGGTGGTGAACAACGTGGTGGATTCTCCCCAGTATGGAAGTTTCAGCGAGTACCTGGGGAGAGTTTTTACGGCACGGCTAAGGCTGATCAGCACAAAGAAATAGCCGAAGACTTAATTTTAATAGGCGGGAATCCCGGTGAGGTGCTGGCCCACGATCAGAGTGTGAATGTCGTGGGTGCCCTCATAGGTGATGACCGATTCCAGGTTCATCATATGGCGCATGATGGGGTAGTCGTCGCAAATTCCATTTGCCCCGAGGATGTCGCGAGCGATGCGGGCACATTCCAGGGCCATCCAGACGTTGTTGCGCTTGGCGAGAGAGATGTGGTGGTGCTCCGCCTTGCCCGCGTCCTTGAGGCGGCCGACCTGAAGCGCGAGCAACTGTGCCTTGGAGATTTCATTGGCCATCCAGACAAGCTTTTGCTGGACGATCTGATGGCTGGCGATGGGTTGGTTGCGGAACTGCTTGCGAAATTTGGCGTATTGCAGGGCCGTGTCGTAGCAGGACATGGCCGCGCCGACGGCTCCCCAACTGATGCCGTAGCGCGCCTGGTTGAGGCACATGAAGGCGCTCTTGATGCCGTCCGTGCCGGGCATGAGCGCGGTGAGGGGTACGCGCACGTCCTGGAGCGAGAGGCCGCTGGTGTGTGAGGCGCGCAGGCTCCACTTGCCGTGAACATCGTAGGCGGTAAAGCCGGGTCGATCTGTTTCAACCAGGAAGCCACGGATTTTGCCGCTTTCGTCCTCATTTTTGGCGAAGACAACGGCCACGTCGGAGATGGTTCCTGAGGTGATCCAGAGCTTTTCTCCGTTGAGGATGTACTCGTTGCCCACTTTGCGGGCGGTAGTGGTCATGGCGCTGGGATTGGAACCGGCGCCGGGCTCAGTGAGGCCGAAGCAGCCGAGCTTTTCTCCGCTGGCGAGCTGCGGGAGCCAGGTGTTTTTTTGGTTGTCGGAGCCAAAGGCGTAGATGGGGTACATGACCAGGCCGGATTGCACGCTGACAAAGCTGCGAATGCCGGAGTCGCCGCGTTCCAGCTCCTGCATGACCAGGCCGTACTCGACATTGGACATTCCGGCGCAGCCGTAGCCCTCAAGGTTGGCGCCGTAGAAGCCCAACTCGCCCATGATGGGAACCAACTCGCGCGGAAAACGCTCCGCGCGGAAGCACTCTTCGATGATGGGAATGAGGTTGTCCTCGACAAAGTCGCGCGCGGTCTTGCGGACGAGCAGTTCGTCCTCGCTGAAGCTGGAGTCGAGGTTGATAAGATCGAAGCCCTGGAATTTGAAACCCATAATGAACCACCATTCATTAGAAATCATTCAAAACAGGCGATTTTAGCAGACGGGGGTGGAGAGCAGGGAATAGGAACAGAGAGTAGGGAGTAGGGAATACGGAGTAGGTTGGTGCGGTGGAGATTGAAGTTCGCATGAGGGAAGGAGGTGGAGTGGGTATACAATCAATGCATTGATTGATGCATGGATGGAGGAGCCTATGAACCGCAGAATCGATGCGCACCGGGCGCGCACACAGTTCGGACAAGTGATTGACCGGGCTGTCGAATACAACGAGAGGTTCATCGTGGATCGGCGCGGGGAGCCGGTGGTTGTGATTCTCAGCGTTCAGGATTATCTGGCCAGCATACCGACAGCGCCGGAATGGCTGCGAGAGGCTTGGACCGGCGCGAAAAAGCGCGCCCTGGAAACGCTGACGATGAATGAGATCGATGCCGAGATCAATACTCAGAAGCGAGAAAAGCGGGCTGCTGCCAAGGCTGACGCATTATGATGCGCGTGGTGCTGCGAGGGATGGTTTCTGACACGGGGAAATCTTCTCAATCTATGCGTGCAAAGTCAATCATTTAGCTAAAGAAGGTCAGACCCGGCATGGGGTAGTGTATGCGGTTGCGGGTCCAGAGAGCGGATTGGCGAAGTACCGCAGTAGCGGCGATGAGGGCATCGCCGATTTTAAGATTATGGCTCTTGAAAAACTGGCGAAGGAATTCACCAGCCAGTCTACCGGTTTCATATTCACTCGCGGCGCATGTAAACATCGGAAAGAAGTTTGATATAGCCTGATGTTCGCCGGGACGCGCACCGGCCCAAACTTCAGCTGCGGTGATAGGGGAGAACAGGATGTCCTCGCCCGAATTTGACAGCGTATTCCACAGCGCCAGAATGACCGGATCTCGAGACCGCAGAATTTCGATTACGATGTCGGAATCGATGAGAACGCTCATTTGATTCCCAACCGTTCCAGCCGGTCGTCGTTGCGCAGGTTGCGGACGTACGTCTCGGTGTCTGGCAGGTCGGTGCGATCTTTCCAGAGCCCAACAATTCCCAACATGGCCGCACGGCGTTCTTCATGGTTAATCATGTAGCGCTCACGGGCGGCCGTACGCACAAGCTCCGAGATGGATGTGCCGCCGTCAAGGGCCTTGGCGTGGAGAGCATTCCAGAGATCGTCGTCGAGATAGAGCTGCGTGCGCTTCATGATGTATATCATACATCATCCCGGCGAAAAAGAAAAACAGACTACTGCAAAAACTCGCGGACGAAGGGGTTTTCGTTCCTGACCAACTCGTGGAGAGAGCCGTCGAAGATGAGGCGGCCATTTTCGAGCATGAGGAAGGTGGTGTCAGGGTCGGTTTGGCCTTTGGGAAAGGGGACCATGCGGCCGAGTTGGGGATCGAAGCGGTTTTTGCAGAGCAGAAAGGCATCCTGAATGCGGTGGGTGACCATGATCGAAGGTGTGTGGTAGACATCGCGCTCCTTGACGATCAGCTCGATGATGGTGGTGGAGGTGAGGGGGTCGAGGCCACCGGTGGGCGAATCATAGAGCAGAAGTTCCGGCTGGCGGATGAGGGCGCGGGCGATGGCCACGCGGCGGCGCATTCCGCCGGAGAGGCTGGGCGGATAGAGGTCGAAGGTCTCCTCCAACTCAACAAAGCGAAGGGCATCGCGGACACGGCGGTCGATTTCGTCGTCGGGGACCCGCTCCTGAATCAGCTGGTAGGCAACGTTGTCGCGGACTGAGAGCGAATCGAAGAGGGCGCCTTCCTGAAAAACCATGCCGGTGCGGGTGCGCAGGGGGAAGAGCTGCTCTTCGGGCATATGGGAGATCTCTTCGCCGAAGAGCAGGATGCTTCCCTGGTCGGGGCGCATCAGGCCATTGACGAGCTTGAGCAGGACGCTCTTGCCTACACCTGCCGGGCCGAGCAGGATACGGGTCTCACCGGGCGCAACAGAGAAGCTGACATCCTCGAGCACAGGAGGGCCGTCAAAGGCGATGGAGACGTTGCGAAAGACAACTACGGGGCCGGCAGATGTCGCCGTTGGCTGACCGAACGGATGAGGGCCGGGCTTGGCAGAGGCGCGGGAAGCGGTCATAGCGGCGGGAAAAGTTTGAGCAGTACCTGGGTGAGAAGGAAGTCAACGAAGATGATAATCACCGAGGCCCAGACGACGGCCTGAATGGTGGAGCGGCCCACGCCCTGAGTGCCTCCCGTGGTTCTCATGCCGTAGAAGCAGCCGATGGAGCCGAGGATGTAGCCGAAGAAGAGCGGCTTAACCAGGCCCTGAATGATGTCGGGATAGCGGAGGTGTTCCCAAGCCTTGGAGAAGTATTGGGTGCCGTCCTGGTGATTCATGAAGACGGTGACCAGTCCGCCGCCGGCGATGCCGCATGCATCGGCGACGATCGTGAGGAAAAAGAGCATGCAGATAGAGGCAAAGATGCGCGGGGTGACCAGTTTGCGCATGGGGTCGACGCCCAGCGCGCGCATGGCGTCGATCTGCTCCGTCACAACCATCGACCCGAGTTCACTGGCCATGGAGCTGGCGTTACGGCCGGAGACCATCACTCCGGTGAGCACCGGGCCGAGCTCGCGGATCATTGTTATGCTGACAAACTGGCCGGTCACTGCAGTGGCTCCAAACTGAGCGAGAGTGGCCGAGGATTGCAGGGCCAGCACGCCGCCGGTGGAAAGGCCGGAGAGCACCACGATGGACAAGGAGCCGAAGCCGATGATGTCGGACTGAATGAGGAATTCCGGCCAGTAAATAGGCGGGCGATACAGGTTTGTGAAAGCGCGCGCGGCAAACAGGGAGTAGTCCTGCACAGTATGAACCAGGTTCTTAGCGGTATTTTCGATGGTTTGTAATGGCATGGCGCTTGCCGACCCGCGGGATAAAGTGAAGTGCTAACCTCCACGACAGGATAGCGCATTTCGGGGGTCATAGGTCAGGGGTCAGGGATCAGGGATGGGAAAAAAATGGGCGGCAAGGGTGATGCCCCTGCCGCCGCCCGTCCCTGGGTTGTCTTGAAGGTATTGCAATTAGAGCTAAACCTTTACTGCAAGAGCTTGGTTACTTCCTGCTCCACACTGTTAGCTTGCGCTAATGCGGCGATGCCCGTCTGGCTTAGGATCTCGTACTTGGACATGTTGGAAGTCGCCGAGGCGTAATCGGTTGCCTGGACCGCGTTCTGCGCCGATATCACGTTCTCCTGCTGAGTGCTCATCACCTGACTGATGGAGTTCAGCGTATTGATCTGTGCGCCGATGTACCCGTCCATCGCAGCCACGTCGGTGATGGCCACATTGAGATCGTTCAGTGCTGCCTGGGCATCAGATTGGTTCAGCAGGTCGGTGCCGCTCAGCGACTGGCCGGAACTGTCAGAGTAGCCCATCGTCGCGACCCCGTCCGTACCGTTTGTGTCTGCGGTGAAGGCCGCGTCAGCCGCCTGGCCGGTGGCGGTATCCGCAATTCCATTAGCTCCGAAGGCGGGGTTTACGACACCGACGGTGAAGTAGGTGGCGGCGGCGTAGGTAAGCGTATTGGCCGGAAGAGAAGCGTCAGCGAGAGACGATCCGATGATGGTCGCTTGAGAGCCGTTTGCCGTACTAAGCGTCAGAGTTGATGTGGTGCCGGCTACTGCGCTGCCAGTGGCGACGCTAGCCACGGTGAACCCGTCGCCTTGGAGCGCGGTCGCCAGAGTGGCCATGGTGTCCCCGGCGAGGTTAAGGGTGATGTTCGCGCCAGCGGCATTCTTGAGGCTCAGAGTTCCGCTGAGAGTATCGGCATTGGGAACGTCCGTTGCTCCCGCGAGAGTTAAAACGCCCACTTGACCCGGTAGAGGTGTGGCGGAAGTGCCCACT
>JBKQPC010000030.1:0-199345 GCA_052145195.1 Occallatibacter sp.
AGCGCAGGTACATACGCAAGAGCATCTCGGCCCAGTCCTGGCTCTCGGTGCCGCCTGCGCCGGGATGCACAGTGACGATAGCGTTGAGCGGGTCGGCCTCGCCGTTGAGTGTGGTGCGGGCCTCCAACTCCTCGGCAAATGTGCCGAGGGCTTTAATCTCGCGCTCCAAATCGGCGAGCACGTCCTCGCCCTCTTTTGCCAATTCGAAATAGGTCTCGATCTCGCCCGTGCGGCGGACGAGTTCATTATCGTCGGCGACAAGCGATTCCAGGCGCTTGCGGTCGCGCATCAAAGGTTTGGTGGCGTTGGGATTGGACCAGAGCGCCGGATCGGCCAGCCTGGTTTCTATTTCGGCTGCTTCCCTGCGGATGCGGGCAGGGTCAAAGATACTCCCGCAGGTCGCGGACTTGGTCGCGCACGGGAGCGTAAGCGAATTCGAGATCGTTCAATGACATGGCTTGGCTCTTAAGACCTGACTTGGTTTTGGGCTGTGAAGCTGCGTTCTCCTGACTGGTTTTAGAATATCACTGCACCGGCTGCTGTAAGTTCTGCGGCCTTCGAAAAATAGTGCAAGTGAATCGAACTAACTCGCTTTAAGAGGCACGGAGGAAAGCGCTGCATGATCCAGCGAAGTGGAGCGCTCGATTCTGTTTCGTCCGTTTCTTTTCGCTTTGTACATGGCCTCATCGGCGGCACGCAGGGTCCAGGTTACTGTTTGCACGTCCTCGGTTTTGGTGCTGACGCCGACACTGAGGGATACAGGAATGTAGAGGTCGGCAACCAAAAAGGGCTGCGAGGCAACGCTGGCCCGCACCCGTTCCGCAACCGCAACCGCCTCGCTCGAAGTGCAATTGGGGGCAACGATGAGAAACTCTTCGCCACCGAACCTCCCGATCGAGTCGTAGGCTCGCAAGGCCGCAGCTATTCTGGGAGCGATTTGTTTGATTACCTGATCTCCCACCAAGTGCCCATAGGTGTCGTTGATGGCCTTGAAGTGATCGATATCGGCCAGGAGAACGCTCATCGGCTGGCCCTCGCGCTGGCAGCGCGACGCTTCACGATCTAGCAGTTCGATGATCGCCCCGCGGCTGTAGATGCCGCTCAAGAAATCGTGACTGGCTCGATATTCGGCCTCAGCATGGGCATATTCGGCGACTTGCCGGGCGGCCTGCAACTCGATCTCCGTCTGCCTGCGTTCGGCAATTTCGATTTGCAATGCGGCGGTGCGCTGATCGACAAGTTCCAGCAATTGCTTCTCATGGACCGCAATCTGCCGCGTACGCAGTTCATAGATGACGAGGCCGAGAATGATCAGCAATAGGGCGGCGGCGCAGTAAAAGTAGACGGTCTGATAGAAGCGAGGTACGAGAACGAAGCTAAGGCTGGCGGCGCCCGAACTCATCACGCCGTCGGCATTCTGCGCCATCACCTGGAAGCGATACGTCCCAGGAGGAATGTTGGTGTAATAGGCAGAGCGGCGCGTCCCCGCGTCGACCCAGTTCTTGTCGAAGTTTTCCAGCCGATAGCGAAATCTCATTTGGCGAGGCGCGGCGAAGTCGATGCCGGTATATGTAAATTCCAAACTGCCCGCGCCTGGCGAGATGCGCAGGGTCTTAGCGAGAGCATCTCGAGGGACAGCCTTATCATTGATGCGCGCCTCATCAATGCTCACCGGCGGCGGTCCCGAGGAGGACGACAACTGCGCCGGATTGAGCATCACAACCCCGCCAATACAGGCGAAGAGCACATCTCCATTGCGGCGCCGCCACCCTGCTGGCTGAGAGCCGCCGTAACATTCATTGCTTCGCAGGCCATCGCCCATGTCGAAGACACGGGTGGTGAGGGAGTCGGTTCCGCCTATCGCGAGGTTGTTCAGTTCTCGCTTGGCTATGCGAAAGATTCCCCGGTTACTGCTTATCCATAGATTTTCCGCGCCGTCCTCCACAGCAGAATACAAGGCATCGTCGAGCAAGCCGTTCCTGGTGGTGGCCCAAGACAGTTTTCCGTTCTGCCACCGTCCCAGGCCGTCGCCCGTAGTGGTGAACCAAACGACGCCGCCAGGGTCCGCATATATTGAGGAAACCAGAGTGCCTCCGGCTGACGACGCCGAGTAGTTAATAAACTTTCCGTTTTGAAAATGGCTCAGACCACCGAGGGTGCCAAGCCAGAGCGAACCGTCGAGCGCCTCGGTGATGGCAAAGACGGCAGAGTTCGCGAGCCCGTCCTCTTTGGTGTATGTGCGCACAACCTGGCCGTCCCTGATCTGGACGAGGCCGCGCCTCGTGCCTAGCCACATATTTCCGGCGTGATCTTCGAAGATTCCTATTATCGAACCGTGATCTGGCACCTGAACCTTATGGAAACGGCCGCCATCACTCCATTGGAGCGATCCATCTTTGGTGCCAACCCAGATAGTTCCATCGTGGGGGCTTTGCCAGAGGCAATACACTTCATTCGAAGTAAGGCCGTCGCGAGTAGTGTAATTGCGAATGATTCCATCCTTGACGTGATTGACTCCGTGGCCCGGAACGGCGATCCACAGGGAGGCATCGCGGGCTTCGAAAACCGCAAGAGCATCGCGGCCCGACAGGCCTTCTGGCGCGCCCAGCATCGAGATTCGGCGCGTCCGCAGGCGATTGAGGCCGCCCGCATTGGTGCCGGCCCAGAGGTTTCCCTCCGAATCGGCAAACAACGCCAGAATGACGACATCGGACAACCCTTCGGCCGCCCCATATTTTTCCAAGCGCCCATCGCGCAGCCTCAAGAGGCCATCACTGCCCGTCCCAATCCAAATCGCGCCTGTGCTGTCGACGGCAAGTTTGTCGACCGAAACAGGCATGGGTTGGCCACCCGGGCCGTACCAATTGACGATCCTCTCGGCGTCGAATTGGCCCAGTTTCCGGTCACCTCCTGCCCAGACATGGTTCTCATGGTCAACCGCAAGGGCGGTTACCGGTTGACCTGCGAATCGTTTTTGATCCGGGAAGACGACGAACCTGCCGTGGTCCAGCAGGCTGAGGCCGGAAGCTGTGCCGACCCAGATTCGCCCTTGAGAGTCTTCCGCGAGAGCCATAACATTGTTATCCGCCAAGCCCTCCCTGGTGGTGAATCCATCGAATTTACCGTCTCGCCAGCGCGCCAGCCCCCCCATGGTGCCGAACCAGATCTCTCCTTGCCGATCTTCGAGAATGCAGCGAACAAAGGGATTCAGCAGTCCGTCCGCAACCGAATATGAAATGAATTTATCCTTGACAAGATGCACGACTCCCCGGCTCTGGGTGCCGATCCACAGGGATCCATCGCGCGCCGCGCTTAATGCCCGAATGTGGCTCTGCGTCAAGCCTTGAGTGTTTTGAGGATTGAAAACCTTGAATCGATTTCCGTCAAATCGAGCCATGCCGTCCTGTGTGCCCACCCAGAGGAATCCATCGCCAGTACGGCTAACGGCCTCGACTGTACTCTGGGGCAGTCCTTCCAGAGACGTGTAGGTGTCCCGCAGCACATCCGTGACTGGGGAAGGACTGCGGGGCAAGCCAGCCCATGCCGTTTGGGGCACAAGCAAAGCCCCAGCCAGAACCAATTGCCGAATCCATAACTGGTTCGGCCAAATGATTTTGCTCGCATGCATTGACGAACCCACTCTCCTTAACTCTTATCGTCAAGAATAGAGGCACAATTCAGCATTACTGGGCGAGAACGAACGTATTGTGCGCGAAAGTAACAGAGATCGATCTGGACTGTCCCCATTTTAGACAAACAGTAAAGACTCATTTTTTGGTGGACAATCCACATCCCAAGCCTGAAAAAACGAGACATGGGGCATCAGTCATGATGGAAATGTCAGTCGTGGGCAACCCATGCGCGCAGAAGTTTTCTCGCCGACCAGGCGATAACGCCAAAACTCAGCAGGACGCAGAGCCAACCGAAGAGGTCGCCATGGGCGGTGTAGAAGGTGACGTCGCTGCGGAAGCCGTAGCCGGCGGGGAGCGAGTCTGTCTGGTGGCGGGGGATGGACTGGCGGACGCAGCCGTAGGGGTCGATGACCGCGGTGATGCCGTTGTTGGTGTCGCGCAGAATCCAACGGCGATTTTCGATGGCCCTCATGCGCGCCATGTTCAGGTGCTGCCAGGGGGCGCTGGTGTCGCCGTACCAGCCGTCGTCGCTGATGTTGACCAGCACCTCGGCGCCCAGTTGAGCGAAGTGGCGCACCTCGCCGGCAAAGACTGCCTCATAGCAGATGAAGACGCCGTAGCGATGCCGCTCTCCATTTGGACCCGGCAGAATGAAGACCTTGCGGTCGGTTCCGCGAGTAAACTCCGAGACGCGGCCGGTAAGCTTGTGGGCGAAGAACAGCAGTTCCTTGTAGGGGATGTACTCGCCGAAGGGGACGAGGTGGATTTTGTCATAGCGGCCCACGCGTGACCCGTCGGCGCCCTCGATGCGAGCCGAGTTGTAGTAATTCAAGCCGCCCTCAACCGAGGAATCAACGCCCAGGTTTCCCACGATCAGAGGAGCTTGCGCCTTGCGGGCGATCGACGTCATGGCCTGCTCAAAGCGCGCATTCTGCTCGATGAAGGGGGCGGGCGACTCCGGCCAGATTACCAAATCAGGATGGGTGGGGTAAGGCGGGCAGATGATTTCGCCTGTGGGCGCGCCGGTTTGGGGGATTCCGGCGATGTATTTCTTACACTGCTCGCCGGCCAGCCGCTGGAACTCGGCGATATGCTGCTCCCATTCGCCGGGACGCGACCATAGATTTTCGGAGGCCACGTCGAGATTGGGCTGGATGAGGACGGCGGTGGCGGTAGGGGCGGGATGGGGCGGCGGGATCGAAACCCCGGCCGCACCCGCCATTATCAGCAGCACTCCAGTCGCACGCAAAATCATCCGGTCCCTGTGCCCGATATGCGGGCGAGACTCCAGCATCATCCCGCCTGTCAGGAGCGCATTGACGAAAACCAGCAGAAAACTGATGCCGTAAACGCCGGTCCAGGGGGCGAGCAGGTTGATCAGCGCGTTATCCACCTGCGAGTAGCCCAGTTGATCCCAGGGGACGGAGGTGATGCGGGATGCGGCCAGCTCGAGAGCGGCCCAAAGAAACGGCGCGAAGACCAGCGCCCAGCGCGTGTTGCCCGTGGCCCGGCGCACCAGCACCACGCCCAATCCGAAGAGGCCGAAGTAGGTTCCCAGCACCAGGCTATAGCCAATGAGCAGCAAGGTCGGTGCCATGGGCGGCATATCGCCGTAGCGGAGCATGGTGTCGCGGACCCAGTAGCAGTTACCCATGTACCAGAGCACGCCGCAGAGATAGCCGAGCAGAAAACCGCGGCGGAGGGGGCGGGGCGCGTCAGACGTGTTCGGCGATAGGAGCGCCCACAACATCGGGACCAGGCCAAACCAGGCGAAGACCGACCGCCAGGGCGGCATCGGCCCGGCCAGCGGAAAAGGCAACTCCAGCAGGCCGGCGGAGAGAACCGCCGCGGCCCACAACTTCCATGCGCCACGTTTCCAGAATGTACTCTGCATACTGGGCAAATTTTATCGCATCGGGCGCAAGTCAAGTTCAATGAGGCTCAGGTACACAACCGGCGCACTAATCATACGTTTGGATATACCATGAAAAGACTCAGGCGTGTTTGGAAACAACTCTCATGGGTATGGCTAGGCCGCAAGCAGATGCAGCAAAGCGCGGCAGCGCTCGCCAAAGCTCGGCACTTCAGGGCACTCGAAATAGATCTGGCGGTTGAGCGCCATGAGCAACTGCACAGCCTTCAACTGCTCATTCCTTTCGGAAAACGAGAGGCCTGTGTGAACGAACTCGTCGGTAAGGTATTCGATGGCGTGGGCGAGGATTTCCAGGGCGCGCCCGGCCCGGGGCGTGATGCGGCGGGTGCGTACACGAGCGATGGGAACCTCCAACGCAGATGCAGGAAACGAGAAAACGGTGGTCGTAGTGGCAGCCATGCTGTTTATCCTCACTCTCTTCTTCGGCGGGAGGCGATGATTTTTCAGATGACGAACGTACCGTATCCCGTTAGAGAACATTTGGGGTATCACGCACCTAATTTGGGATTGATGCGATATAGTTCACGCCGACACTCCTTGCTTGCTTACGCTATACCCCGGTGCTGATAAATGCTGTATGAAATTGCACGCGAATTTTTGCGGAAATAGGTTCCAAAAACCTATCTCCTGACCGCGACTATTCCAGGATTCGCGGCGGAAGGATTGACAGGTAAGATTCATAGCCAGCGTCTCACAAAACCATGAAATTATCTGCAAATGGCCGATTATGAAACGTGGCGAGGCGATTTGCCTACTGCGTCTTTGCAGCCCGGCCGGTTCGCAGCGACTTTGCCGGTTGTTGGCCTGTCTTGACGGAACGAGGCTGAAAACCTAATCTCAAACCAGCATCCTGTCTCTGCGAAGCAGTTTTGGCTTCGCTAAGACGGATGCAATTCCATGGACTGGTCGGCCATGATCCCCTACCACTGGCAATATCTTCCGCTGTTTCTGCAAATCCTGGCAGCGTTTGGGCTTGGGCTAATATTCGTGGTGGCCTCCTGGTACGTCGGGCGGCATCGCAACACGCCTGTCAAGCTGGCCCCTTACGAATGCGGAATTGTAGCCTCGGGCGACGCCCGGCAGCGCTTCAGCGTGCGCTTTTATATGGTGGCCATGCTGTTCATCCTGTTCGACGTAGAAATGGTTTTCATGATGCCCTGGGCGGTGATCTACCGCAAACTCTACGGAATCACCGGCCAGAGGCTTTTTGGCTTCTGGGAGATGGTGGTTTACCTGGGCTTTGTGGCTGTGGGGCTTTACTACATTGTGCGCAAGGGCATCCTGAACTGGAGCCAGGACAAGGCGGACCTCTAGCATGAGCCAGAACACACTCATCGGCAAGACGGCCGTGCTGGAAGTGCTTGCCGGGCATCCGGCGGTCAAGGCCATCCTGGCCTGGAAGCCAGAGGCGCTAGCGGACGCAAAGTATGACCGGGGCGAGCTGACGCTGACCATTGCCGCCGGAGAGATTCGCGCGGCGGCGGCCACGGTGCAGGCTGCCGGCTACAACTTCTTCGAGGACGTGACCGCGGTGGACTGGTTTCCTTCAACGCCGCGCTTCCAGTTGAGCTATCACATCGTTTCGCATATATATAAGGAGCGCCTCCGCCTGCGGGTTCTGGTGGACGGAGACACGCCGGCGGTTGAAACGATTACGACGGTCTGGCCGGCAGCAAATTTTTATGAGCGCGAAGTCTTCGATCTTTTCGGAATAATTTTTGACGGCCATCCCAACCTGCGCCGCATCATGATGCCCGACGAGTGGCAGGGTCATCCGCTGCGCAAGGACTATCCGGTGGAGGGGTACCGCTGATGACTCCCGGCACACCCATCCTGATTGGAACCCCTATTTTGGAAGCTCCGGCGGCCACGGGCGCGCACGATCAGCACATGATTCTGAACATGGGGCCGCAGCATCCCGCCATGCACGGAGTACTGCGCCTGGTGGTGGAGATTGACGGCGAGATAGTTGTCCGCCTGCAGCCGGAGATCGGCTACCTACACACCGGAATCGAGAAAACCTGCGAGGCCAAGTTTTACCAACAAGTCGTCCCGCTGACTGACCGGCTTGATTACCTGAGCCCCATGGCCAATAACCTTTGTTATTGCCTGGCCGTCGAGAAGCTGCTGGGTCTGGAGATTCCTGAGAAGGCGCAATGGATGCGCGTGCTGCTGGCCGAGTTGACCCGCCTGAACTCGCACCTGATATGGCTGGGCACGCACGCCATGGATATTGGCGCGCTGACCGTCTTTCTCTATTGCTTCCGCGAGCGCGAGGAGATTCTGCGCATTTTTGAGGGTTTGTCCGGCCAGCGGATGATGACCAGCTACATCCGCATTGGCGGGCTGGCGATGGAGCCGCCGCTGGACTTTTTCGACCGCGTGCAGGGATTCATCAAGAGTTTTCCGGAAAAGATCGACGAGTATTCGAATCTGCTGACCGGCAATCCGATCTTCCGCAACCGCTTGAAGGGCGTGGGAATTTTGTCGGCGGCAGACGCTATCGCGCTGGGCGTGACCGGGCCGAATATGCGCGGGTCGGGAGTGGACTTTGATCTGCGCCGCGATATGCCCTACTCCGGCTATGAGAAGTTTCAGTTCAAGGTGCCCATCGCGACCGAGGGCGATTGCTGGGCGCGCTATGTGATCAGACTTCAGGAGATGCGCGAAAGCGTCGGAATGATTCAGCAAGCGCTGGACGGCATGCCCGAGGGCGAGATCAAGGCCGACGCGCCCAAGATTGTGCTTCCCGACCGCGAGAAAATGAAGACACAGATGGAGGCGCTGATCCATCACTTCAAAATAGTGACCGAGGGATTTGCGGTACCGGCTGGCGAAGTCTACCAGGGGATTGAATCGCCGCGCGGGCAGATGGGCTACTATATTGTCTCCGACGGCACGGCCAAGCCCTATCGCGTCCACTTCCGCAATCCGTCGTTTGCGACATTGCAGGCGATTGAGACCATGTGCAAGGGCCGGATGCTGGCCGACGTGATTGCCGTTGTGGGTTCCATCGACATTGTGCTGGGGGAGATCGACCGATAGGGACTGAGGGACTAGGGGCTGAGGTTTGATGATGAGTAAGCAGTTGGCTTTGTAACAGGGCACGACTTCAGTCGTGCCGAAATCGAAGCACCAAGTATGTGGGCTTTAGCCCCTGAGGGATATTCAATCCAAGTATGCGCATTCCCTCAGCGGCTAAAGTCACAAACGCGATTCAAGTTTCAATGTACTGGCAGGAGGGTATGTAATGAGCTTGTGGATTCTCGTCTGCGCTGTTGTCCTTGCCGCGTACCTAATCGCCCGCGCAATCGAATCTCTTTCACAAACACTAAAGCCTTCCGGCAGTCTTTCATCAGACAACCGCGCGTCGATGGATGAACGCTTCATCGTTTCTCAGATCGCTACTACGCTGATCGCAGCCCAGTTTGGTAACCCGCTTTACACTGAGGGGATAAAATCGCTTCATGATGGACGAGAAACAATCTGTTACGACCGTATCAAAACGACGATTGATAAAATAGCTGCCGCATCTGATGCCAAGGCCCAACTTGAAGAGAAACACAAGAAGCTGGACGAGATACTCTCAAACGTCGATAGCAACATTTACCAGAGCAGCGTATTCTTCGGTGGCCGGACCAAATTTGTGCAACTCGCTTGGGATATCTACCACGACGTATGCTTGACCCAGCGAGAGCAAACCAGAATCGAGTAATCGAGAGGCAAGGCCCTCGACTGCGTTTGGCGCGAAACGCCTCCAAACCCTGCTCAGATGACCTGAGTTTGGAGGGTATGGGAGTTGATGCAGTGACCGATGAAACGATGACCGTCTTTTCGCCGCAGATGTCGGCCCGTTTCGATGCGCTGGAGACCAAGTATCCGGTCAAGCGCTCGGCGCTGGTGCCCATGTTGCTTTACGCGCAGGACGAGGTCGGCTACCTCTCCGATGCAGTGATCGCCGAAGTGGCCGCGCGCATCGGCATCACGGAACTGGAAGTCCGCAACGTGGCCAGCTACTACTCCATGCTGCGCTTCAAACCGGCGGGCAAATACAACGTGCAGGTCTGCACCAACATCAGTTGCATGCTGCGCGGCGGCTATGAAATCTTTGACCGGTTTCAGCAGGAGCTGGGCATCGGGCACAAGGGCGTGACTGCGGACGGGCTCTTCTCCCTCGAAGAAGTTGAATGCATAGGAGCCTGCTCGTGGGCGCCAGCAATTCAGGTGAACTACGACTTTCACGATGAGCTAATACCGGAGCAGGTTCCCGTGATTCTGGCCGCTTATCGTCAGTCAAATGCCAGAGCCGCTCTGCCCGCGCTAGTCTCCCATCCCGATGAAGTCAAGATTGTCGCTAAGCGCTTTGGCCAGGGAGCGGCCAAGATCAACCGCTATGTTGAACTGGGCGGCTATGAGTCCGCGAAAAAATGTCTTGCGCAAAGTCCCGACTGGATCATCGACGAGATGAAAGCAAGTAATCTGCGCGGGCGTGGCGGCGCGGGCTTCCCGGCGGGGATGAAGTGGTCCTTCGTGCCCAAACATTCCGACAAGCCCAAGTACGTTCTGGTCAACGGCGACGAGAGCGAGCCTGGAACCTGCAAGGACCATCTGATTTTTTTGCACGATCCGCACGCGATTATCGAAGGCACCATTATCGCGGGGCTGGCCATCGGCGCCAAGCTGGGCTTCATTTATCTGCGCGGCGAATATCGCTATCTTCTGGAAATCATGGAAAAGGCCGTGGCCGACGCCTACGCCAAAGGCTTTCTGGGCAAGAATATCTTCGGCAGCGAGACTGAGTTCCAGATCATTACGCAAACCGGCGCGGGTGCGTACGAGGTTGGCGAGGAGTCGGCGCTGATGGAATCGCTGGAAGGCAAGCGGGGTGTGCCGCGCATCAAGCCGCCCTTCCCGGCGGTCGTCGGCCTCTATGGCGGGCCTACGGTCATCAACAACGCCGAGACCATCGCCACCGTGCCTCACGTGATCGAGATGGGCGGCGCGGCCTTTGCGACCGTGGGCACGCCGCGTAATGGCGGGACCAGATTATTTTCTATCAGCGGCCATGTGGAGCGCCCCGGCGTCTACGAGCTGCCCATGGGCTACAACCTCAAAAAGATGATCTACGAGGTTGCGGGCGGCATTCGCGGCGGGCGCGGATTGAAGGCGGTGATTCCGGGCGGTTCTTCGACTCCGGTGTTGCTGCCGGATGAGATTGACATCGGCATGGACTTCGACCAGGTGGGCAAGGCCGGTTCGATGCTCGGCTCGGCGGGCGTGGTAGTCATCGACGACCAGACCTGCATTGTAGAGTTTGCGCTTAGGACCATCAGCTTCTATCAGCACGAGAGCTGCGGCTGGTGCACTCCCTGCCGCGAAGGAACGGACTGGCTGAAAAAATCGCTGACGCGCTTTCATGCAGGATTCGGCGAGGCCAAGGACATCGACCACATTCAGTACCTCGCCGAGAACATGATGGGCCGGACCTTTTGCCCGCTAGGCGACGCGGCGGCGATGCCGATTCTGGGCTTCGTGAAGAAGTTCCGCAAGGAGTTTGAGGAGCATCTGGGCGGGAATGCTTGCCCGTTTGCCAAGCACGTGGATTTGGCGGTGGTGTGAGTATGAGCATTAAGAGTCGTTTGGATGATGCTGAGGTTCTGTGGAAGTCAGGACGGTTGGAAGGCGCGTTTGTTTTGGCGCTTATCGCGGTCGCTGCTACATCGCGGCGTGCGTTTCCAAGCCAGAAGGATGGGGAAGCATTTGAGAACTTCTTGAATCAGGGATGGTTTAAACGACTGAGCGTCGAGTATAAGGGGAAGGCGCATCCGATCTTTCACATTTTCTACAAGTGGTTTCGGTGCGAACTTATTCATGAAGGAGCGCTACCACTTGACATCGAGTTTATGCCCGATCCAGAGCCCGGTGTGTTAAGCGTTCGAGCAGGTGGTGCACCAAATTATGTTTTAAAAGTCTCGTACGGATGGTTTCAGGAACTTGTTAAGACTGTCACCAGTGCCGAAGTAAATCGTGATCTTTTCACAATGTAGTGAGACCAATAAATGGCAGACGTAACCTTCATTGTCGATGGGAAGAAGCTGACGGCTCCCGCGGGGACGCTGCTGATCGACGCTTGCCGCAAGGCGGGCATCGAGATTCCGGCCTTCTGTTATTACCCCGGCCTCAGCCTGCAAGCCGCCTGCCGCATGTGCGTGGTGCGTCAGGAGAAGGTTCCCAAGCTGCAAACTGCCTGCACCACCACCGTCGCCGAGGGCCAGGTCTTTGTTACCGAGTCCGATGAAATCGCGCAGGCGCGCAAGGCCACTCTTGAATTATTGTTGGGCAATCATCCGCTCGACTGCCCGGTCTGCGACAAGGGCGGTGAGTGCGAGCTGCAGGACATGACCTTCAAGTACGGCGCGGGCGAGAGTCTCTACGAAGAGGCCAAGCATCATCGCGAGGAACAGCAGTGGTCGCCGGCCGTTTACTACGACCGGCCGCGCTGCATTCTCTGTTATCGCTGCGTTCGCGTCTGCGGCGAGGGCATGGACGTGTGGGCGCTGGGCGTGCAGAATCGCGGAGTCAACTCGGTGATCGCGCCCAACGGCCACCGTCAGGATGGACAACAAGCCCATCTGGACTGCGAGCAGTGCGGCAACTGCATCGATATCTGTCCGGTGGGCGCGCTGACCTCGGGCAGTTACCGTTACAAGACGCGTCCGTGGGAGATGAACCACGTCTCGACTGTCTGCACGCATTGCGCCGACGGCTGCAAGGTGACGCTGGGCGTGCGGCAGACCAAAGACGGCTCCGAAATTCTCCGCGCCAGCAACCGCGACAAGAGCGGCATCAACGGCGACTTTCTCTGCGCCAAGGGCAGGTTTGGATTTGATTTCGTCGAGAGTCCCGAGCGCCTGACCAAGCCATTGGTGCGCAACAGCGAGGGCAAGTTGGAACCTGCCACATGGGAACAAGCGCTACGCCTCGCGGCCACTAAGCTAAAGGAAGTTCGCGACAGCAAGGGCGGCTCGGGCCTAGGCGTCATCGGCTCCAACCGGACGACCAACGAAGAGAATTATTTGCTACAGAAGTTTGCGCGGACGGTTCTCCAGACTAACAACATCGATCACGAGCGAACCGTGGATTATGCCGCCTTTGCGCGGGCTCTTGCCGGGCACAACGGCAAAGCCGCAAGCCTGCGCGATACGGCGACCGCACCGGCAATCCTGCTCATCGGCGGCAATCCTACCGAAGAACATCCGCTGCTGGCCTGGAACCTACGCACCAATGTGCGGCTCAATCGCGCGCGGCTTTATGTCGCGAATACCAAAGCCATCAAGCTGGAGCACATGGCCTATGCGACGCTGCGGCTGCCCGGCGACGGCTACGCTGCCCTGGCCGCGTACATGGGCGGCAGCAATGCGATTGTCGAAGACGCCACCTTCCGCGAGGCGGTGCTGGCCGAGGATTCGTTGCTGGTGGTCTTCGGCCCTGAGTACAGCGGCTCTCAAGTTGCGGAGTTGGTAGCCTGGGGATTCCAGCTTGGGAACGTGCGCTTTGCCTACCTGGGCGACTACGCCAACTCGCGCGGCGCTGCGGATATGGGTTTGCTTCCCGACCTGCTTCCCGGCTACATGCCGGTCACAGAGCCCGGCGCATTTGCCGAGTATACTGGCCTGCCCGAAACTCCCGGCAAGACGCTTTCGGAGATGATTGAGTCATCGGCCACAGGCGAACTGGGCGCATTGCTGGTGGTTGGCGCCGATCCGGTTGCAAAGTTCGACGTAAAACCAGAAGCGAAGACCTTCGTCATCGTCGCGGATATCTTCCTCACAGAGACGGCGGCGCTGGCCGATGTGGTGTTGCCCGCCGCAAGCCTCTATGAAAAGTCCGGCACGGTGACCAACACCTTCGGCGACGTGCAACTGGTGTGTAAGGCCGCCGATCGCGCAGGAGTAAAGCCGGAGTTTGAAATAATTGTGCGCCTGGCCGGCGCGATGGGCGTGGATGTAAAGACATTGGTTCCCTTCGGAAAAGGCGGCGTCACGGCCGACCTCGGCCAGTCGCGCGGCGCGCAGGCCGGCGAGGCAGACATACATGCGGTATGGCTTGCAGCAAACAATCTGGAACCGAAGCTGAGTCCCTTTGATCCGCTGGCGGTGCTGGATGAAATTGCGCGACTGGTTCCCGGATACGCATTGGACCGCGTGAATCTTTTAAGCGGCAATGATGTGCCGAGCGAGCCGGGTTTTGTGCCGGTTGCGGCATTGACGGAGCGGGGCTTGATTGCGTCTGCTCACGATGGATTGTTTACCTCCGGAACGCTCTCGCAGCACAGCACGGCGCTTCAGGAGCTCGCGCGGCATCAGGCATCGATGCTGGTGCAGATAAAGGCAAAGTAAGTTTTGGAAGCAGAAAAAAGAGGCTGAAGACCAGTGACGATTTTGTGGTTTGTTCTGTGGAGCGTACTCAAGGTGGCCGTGGTGACGGTGGTGATGCTGCTGTGCATCGCCTACACCGTGCTGCTGGAGCGCAAGCTCGTGGGTCGCATCCAGAACCGCTGGGGTCCAAGCCGCGTGGGACACTTCGGCCTCTTGCAGCCGCTGGTGGACGGCGCGAAATCCTTTCTCAAAGAGGACATCATTCCCACCGGCGTCTACCGGCCGCTCTATCTGCTCGCTCCCATCCTCGCTCTTGGCTGCTCGCTGATCTTGATTGGCGTTGTGCCCTTTGGCGAGCCGTTTTCAGTTTGGGGCAGCCCGAACCTCTTTGAGATCTCCGATGTGAATGTCGGCCTGTTGGTGATCCTGGGCGTGACCTCCATCGGCGTCTACGGCATTGCGCTGGCCGGCTGGTCGTCGAACAACAAATATTCGCTGCTGGGCGCGCTGCGCTCCTCGGCACAGATGGTCAGCTACGAGCTGGCGCTGGGCCTCTCGCTGGTAGGCGTGGTGCTGCGCGCCGGAACTTTGAACCTGCGCCTGATTGTGGAGCAGCAGGGGACCAACGGCATTTTTTCCTGGAATATCTCGCCGTGGAGTAGATATGGCGGAATGCAATTTATAGCCTTCTTTATCTATTTGATGGCTGCCTACGCGGAGACCAACCGCTCGCCCTTTGATTTACCTGAAGCGGAAAGCGAACTGACCGGCGGCTATCACACCGAGTACAGCTCGATGAAGTTCGCCATGTTCTTCATGGCTGAATATGGCAACATGATCAACGTAGGCTGCGTGGCCACTCTAATGTTTCTGGGCGGCTGGACAAATCCATTCGGCAATTACTTCAGCAGCCCGCACAACATTCAGGTCCGCACGCTGTTGCCCCTATTTTGGTTTGGGCTCAAAGTCTTCTGCTTTCTTTTTTTATACGTCTGGGTGCGGGGAACGTTGCCGCGCTTTCGTTATGACCAGTTGATGAACTTCGGATGGCGCTGGCTGATGCCGCTGGCCATTCTGAACATTGTGGCGACAAGCCTTTGGTTGGCTTATCGCTGAACTACAATCGGGCTTGCCAGTAGGTGACTTTAACAATGCACCTGATTCTGTTTCTCGTCTTTGCCGCGCTGTGCCTGGCTGGAGCGATCAACCTCCTCCTCCAGACTCATCCCATCGACAGCGCCTTGTCGCTGATAGTGGTGATGACCTCGATGGCTGTGCTTTACCTGCTGCT
Source organism: Occallatibacter sp. (assembly GCA_052145195.1). GTDB lineage: Bacteria > Acidobacteriota > Terriglobia > Terriglobales > Acidobacteriaceae > Telmatobacter. The sequence continues at coordinate 15,235 of JBKQPC010000030.1, forward strand.
GGGCGCGGAGTTCCTGGCCGCGGCGCAGGTCATCATCTACGCCGGCGCCATCATGGTGCTGTTCACCTTCGTCGTCATGCTGCTCAACGCCGGGCGCGAGGAACATACGATGGGCAGCCGCGTAGCGCGCGCAATTGGTTTCCCCGCAGTGACAGCGATTCTGGCCGTGATTGCCACCGTGATTTTGCATGCTCAGGGGCTGGGCGTGGCCCGTCTGAGCGACGGCATCACCTCCACGGAAGAGCTGAGCGCGGTGCTCTTCACCAAGCTGCTGCTGCCGTTTGAAGTCACCTCGGTGCTGATTCTCATCGCCATTCTGGGCGCGGTTGCATTGGCCCGTCACAGCGAAGGCAATAAAGACTCGCAAGGCAGCGCGGAAAGGACGGGCAAATGAATTCGTTTCTCACGCAGGAAGTCCCGCTTAGTTGGTATCTTTTATTGAGCGCCGTCTTGTTTTCGCTGGGCGTGGTCGGCTTTCTCATCAAGCGCAACCTGATTACTGTCTTCATGTCCATTGAGCTGATGCTGAACAGCGTCAATCTTTCGTTTGTCACCTTCGCCCATCAGTGGCACGCGGTGAAGGGGCAAATCTTCGTATTCTTCGTGATGATGGTGGCCGCGGCTGAGGCTGCCGTGGGCCTGGCCATCATCATCGCAGTCTTCCGCGCGCGCGCAACCCTGGCCGTCGACCGCATCGATCGGATGAAACTATGACCGCAGACCTCCATCTCTGGCTGATTCCGCTGCTGCCTTTCGCGGGATTCCTTATCAATGGAATTCAGGGTCCACGGCTGCCCAAGAGGACGGTGACAACGGTTGCGCTATTGGCGCCGCTGGTTTCGTTTGGCGTGGTGCTGTTAGCGGCGGCGGCAGCGAAATCCTATCCTTACGTCGAAACCTGCCCGCTTCCCTGGATCAACGCCGGCTTGCTGCATGTGAACTTTAGCTTCGTCCTCGATCAGCTTTCGATGGTAATGCTGCTGGTGGTCACCGGCGTGGGCTTCCTGATTCACGTCTACTCCGTTGGCTACATGGGCGACGACGAAAGCTACGCGCGGTACTTCTCGTACCTTAACCTTTTTCTATTTTTCATGACTGTATTGGTGCTGGCCGACAACGCTCTGTTGATGTTTGTCGGTTGGGAGGGCGTCGGCCTGGCCTCGTATCTGCTCATCGGCTTTTGGTTTCAAAAGAAATCCGCGGCCGACGCGGGCAAGAAGGCTTTCATCGTCAACCGCATCGGCGACTTCGGCTTTCTCATCGGCATGTTTCTACTGGTCGCCAACTTCGGCACGCTGACCTTCAGCGAGATCGGAGCACTCCTCAATGCGAATCCCGCATGGCAGGGCGGGGTGCTCACCGTCATCGCCCTTTGCCTGATGCTGGGCGCGGCAGGCAAGAGCGCGCAGTTGCCGCTCTACATCTGGCTGCCCGACGCAATGGAAGGTCCCACGCCGGTCTCCGCGCTGATTCACGCGGCCACTATGGTCACGGCCGGCGTCTACATGGTTGCCCGCACGCATGTATTGTTCGACCACTCGCCCTTTGCGCTCGGCGTGGTGGCCACGGTAGGCGCGCTAACGGCCATCTTCGCCGCGACCATTGCTGTGGTGCAGAACGACATCAAGCGCGTTCTGGCATATTCCACCATATCGCAGCTGGGCTATATGTTTCTGGGCTGCGGCGTGGCGGCATATTCCACGGCTATCTTCCACCTGATGACGCACGCCTTTTTCAAGGCTTTGCTTTTCCTCGCGGCGGGCTCGGTGATTCACTCACTCGGCGGCGAGCAAGACCTGCGCAGGATGGGCGGCTTGTGGCGGAAGCTGCCCGTCACCTTCGCCGTCACCACGGTGGGTGTTCTGGCCATCGCCGGAATTCCACCCTTCGCAGGATTCTTCTCCAAGGACGCTATCCTCTATGCAGCTTTTTTGCAGCAACCGAATGGAAAGATTCTCTGGTTTGTCGGCCTTTTGACGGCGTTCTTGACTGCTTTTTATATGTTCCGATTGTGGTACATGACCTTCATGGGTGAATCGCGCAGCGAGAATGTACATGCGCATGAGTGCCCATGGTCGATGCGCGGCCCAATGCTGATTCTCGCCGCTCTTTCGTTCTGCGGCGGCTGGATCGGCGAGGTGCGCTTCGGCAGCTTCCTTGCGCCATCGGTGGGCGCGCACGGCACAGAGGCAGATAGTTCTGTTCTCTCTCCCCTGTTCCCTGTTCCCTGGGAGATTATCCTCAGCACTTTGGCTATTCTTGTCGCGCTGGAAGGCTGGCTGATCGCCGACAAATATTACCGGCGCAATCCGGCGCGTCCTGCGCAACTGGCCGCGGCTTTCCCTGCCGTGTATAAGCTGCTGGTCAACAAATATTATGTCGACGAGTTCTACAACGCTGTGATCGTCAAGCCACTGCTCGCTATCTCGAAATATGTTTTGGAGTGGGTGGTGGACATCGGCATTCTTGGCGGCGCTGCCTGGCTGCTTGGCGGCATTGCCAGCTTTGCGGGAGCGATCCTGCAACGCTGGCAATCGGGCAATTTGCGCTCTTATGCGGCGTGGCTGTCCGCGGGCGCGGCGGCGGTACTGCTTTTCCTGCTGGTTCCGTGGGCAACGGTGCTGGCCAATCTTGCGGCAATTCACCTTGGCATGGCGGGGCATTGAGAGAATGAACGAAATCAATAATTCGATTCTCACCTTGATCCTGCTGGTACCGCTAGCGGGTGCATTGCTGGTCCTGCTCGCGCCCGACCGCGCGAAGCTGCCCAACTGGATTGCGCTCGCGACCACGCTTATCACCTTCGGACTCACGCTGCATCTGCCCGCGCACTTCGACAAAACGCAGTCCGGCTTCCAGTTCGAGATCAACCGCCTGTGGATTGATAGGCCCGCGATCTTCTATCACGTGGGCGTGGACGGCTTGAGCCTGTGGCTGGTAGTGCTCGTCGGCCTGCTCGCTCCCATCGGCGTGGTGGCCAGTTGGAATGCCATCCGCGAGCGGCGCAAGCTCTTCTTCGCGCTTTTTTTGTTGCAGCAGTCGGCCATGCTGGGTGTTTTCATCTCGCTCGACCTGATGGTCTACTACGGCTTCTGGGAGCTGTCGCTGGTCCCGATGGCGATTCTGATCGCCATGTACGGCCGCAAGGACGAGCCCAAAGCCGCGCTCAAGTTTTTCCTCTTCACTTTCATTCCCTCCGCGCCGCTGCTGGTCGCGATTCTCTGGCTCTACGCGCAGACCGGCAGTTTCGACTTCACCACGCTGCAAATTCTCATCGCTCACGGAAACTTTCCCGCAGGGGCGTTGTTCTGGGCGGCTCTAGCGTTTCTCTTCGCCTTTGCCGTCAAGGTTCCGGTCTTCCCGCTGCACGGCTGGCTGGCCGACACCTTCAGCGAAGCGCCCGTCGCTCTGGCCATGGTTGTCGCCGGCAAGCTGGGCCTCTATTCCATGCTGCGCTTCCACATCGGCCTTTTCCCAGATCAGGCGCGTGCTTTGGCTCCGCTGCTGGTGGGTCTCGCGGTCATAGGCATTCTCTATGGCGCTTGTCTGGCGCTGGTGCAGCGCGACTTCTGGCGGCTGATGGCTTTCGCGGCTCTGAGCCATCTGAGCCTCATCACGCTGGGTATCTACGGCCTGACGCTCACCGGCTGGGAGGGCGCGGTCTATCAAATGCTCAATCACGGCGTGGTGGACGGCGCGCTCTTCCTGCTTCTGGGCCTACTCTATGACCGCTACGCGACCAGTCAGATCAACGCCTACGGAGGCCTGGCCGCAAAGCTCCCCCGTACGGCAATGTTTTTCGTGATTGCCTCGCTGGCCATGATTGGGCTGCCCATGCTGGGCGGCTTTATCGGCGAGTTCCTGATTCTCCTCAGCACCTTTACCGGCGTGAGCAATGGCTGGGCCATCACGGCCGCGCTGGGAACGATATTGTCCGCGGCTTACATGCTATGGCTGATTCAGCGGCTCTTCTTCGGACCGGAGAGCACGCTGGCCGCGTCGAAGCCTCCTGACGACTTGGACGACTTGCACGGGGGCCACCTGGCCGTCTTGTGGCCTTTGGCAGTGATGATGCTGGTGATGGGAATAGCGCCGATGCTGTGGCTGCCGACTATCGAGAAGGGCGCGCATCCTCCACTGTTAAGGTCGCCTGACAACGCGCCTCTCTTTCTGCCTCAATCCGCAATACCGGTTTCTTCTCATACGGAGGGCCTGCGGTGAATCCTGTAGCCGACATCGTCCGCATCCTTCCCGAGGTCATCCTCACGCTGACCGGCGTACTGGTGATGCTCATCGACGCGACGCTGCCTCCCGGCTGGGCGCGCCGTCCGCTGGGCTGGGTCGCCGCTCTGGGAACCACCCTCGCGCTGTGGGGCAGCCTATGGCAGCTTTCGCTGCCGGAAGGAACCGGCTTCTCTGGCACTGTCGAGACCAGCGCATTCACGGTTTTCTTCCACGTGCTCATTTGCGGCATCGTTCTGGTTGCGCTGCTGCTCTCGCTCGACACCCTGCCGGAAAAAAGCCATCATCAGGGCGAGTTCTACGCGCTCATCGTCTTTGGCGCGGTGGGCATGTGCCTGCTCACCGGCGCGGTCGAGCTGCTGCTGGTTTTCATCGCACTGGAAATCTCCTCCATCGCCACCTATATTCTGGCCGGCTACCGCAAGCACACCGCCTGCGGACCTGAAGCCGCTATCAAGTATTTTCTGCTCGGCTCCTTTGCCACCGCTTTCCTGCTTTACGGCATTGCGATGATCTTCGGCGCCACCGGCACCACGCAGATCTACGAAGTTGCCCGCCTCGTGCCCATAGCGCAGAATCAATCGTTCATCCTGGCCGGACTGGGGCTGATGCTGGTGGGAATCCTCTTCAAAGTATCCGCCGTGCCCTTCCACGTTTGGACGCCGGATGTTTACGAAGGCTCGCCCACGCCGGTGGTGGCGCTGATGTCCACCGCGCCAAAGGCCGCGGCCTTCGCGCTGCTGCTGCGCGTAGTCTACGAAATGCTGCCCACTCTGCGCCCCGTCTGGCAGCCGCTGCTGTGGGTGGTGGCCGTGCTCTCCATGACCGTGGGTAACCTGGCCGCGCTGCGCCAGCAAGATGTGAAGCGCATGCTGGGCTACTCCGCAATCGCCCATGCCGGCTACCTGCTGGCCGCCTTCGCCGGACTCGGCGTGAGCGGAATCGCCGCCGCCAGCTTCTACACCGCGGCCTACGCGGCCATGAACGTGGGCATCTTTGCCGTGGTTACGCTGGTCAGCGGCTACGACGAAAAGCGTCCGCTGATCGACGATTATCGCGGGCTTATCTACCGCGCGCCGTTGCTCGGCTCCCTGTTGATCTTCTTCCTGATTTCGCTGACTGGAGTTCCCTTCGTCGGCAGCGGATTCGCAGGCAAGTTGATTTCATTTTCTGCAGCGATGGGCGGAGGAGCCATCTGGCTGGTTATCATCGGCCTGCTGAACTCCGGCCTGGCCGCCGCGTACTATCTGCGCCTGGCATTGGTAACTGCTCAGCGTCCAGCGCAGGATGAGAGCGACGGAAGGTTTGCCCCACCGCAGAGGTCGCCACAGGTGGGCGTGGCCGTCGGCGCGGCCCTTCTGCTGGCGGCTGCGGCCACCCTGGTTCTCGGCATTGTTCCCGGCGATGTGTTGCATGCAGCTGAATCCGGCGCGCATACACTGCAAGCGCCACCGGCCGAAATCGTCCTACCCGCGAACCCCGCCGGGCCGCAATCGCGGCCCTAAACTTCACGTCTAAATCGTATTGAGCACGGAATCGGCAGGGACCTGCGCTTTTCTTGTGCCGATGGGCTGATTTTGCTCGAGAAGGCTCATGTAGCAGCTCACGGTCAATCCCAGTACGCGGCTTTTCACGTAGTTCTTGAGCACCCAGGAGCGCGCAGCATTACCCATGCGGCAGCGTCGCTTCGGATCGCGCAGCAATTGCAGCACAGCCTCGCAAATGGCTTCCGGGTAGCCGGGAGGAATCAGCAGTCCGGTCACCTCCGGCACAACAGCGTCGCGCGCGCCGGTGCATAAGGTGGTCACTACGGGAATCCCGCTGGCCGCGGCCTCCAGTATGACATTCGGAAAACCTTCCCGCCATGTGGGCAGGACCATCACGTCCATGACGCGGTAGTAGGGCGCCGTATCGGCAACGTAACCGGTCAGGTGAATACGCGGGTGGTTTTTGATGCGGGAGCGCAGAGCGCTGCCGAGCGCATCCTCCGCAGCGTCAAACCAGCCCACCAGGAGCAGATGCGCCCGCGGCCTGGCAGCCAGAATGGCGTCGAATGCTTCGACCAACTCCGGCAGCCCTTTATCGCGGGTCAAGCGGCCCACAAAGCCGACCACAAGCGCATTTGTGGGAATGCCGAGCCGGGCGCGCAGGATGCCCGGACCCGGCGAGAAGCGCTCCACATCGACGCCGCTGCTGCTGCCGCCCCCCAGCAGGCGCAGTTTGGCTTCAGGCGCCACGCGCAGAGCCAGCGCCTGTGTGCGCAGGCTTTCGCTGTTGCACAACACGGCATGAGAACAGGCCGAGGCCAGGCGTTCAGCGGCCAGCAGAATGAGGCGCTTGAGGCCGGTCGAGGTTTCCAGCTTGAGCCCACGCAGAAAATAAACCCGCGACGGCACACCGCAGAGCATGGCAGCCACCGAGCCTAACAGTCCCGCCTTGGGCGTGCTGAACTCCGTCATGTCAGGCTTGAGCCGGTAGAGCAGCCAGCACAAGCACAGCAGCGACCACAGGTCCGCGACCGGCACCATCTCCCGGCGCATGGGAATCGCAATCGACTCCACCCCTTCCTGAGCGGCGGTGCGGGTGAGCAACACGCCGGGGCTGGAAACCAGGGTTACACGAAAACCCGCCTCGCGTAGCGTATGCAGACGGCCGCCAAGAACCAGGCAGGTCTGTGGACTCGTGATGCCGACAACGATGTGGGGGCGTTGCGAGGTGCGGGTTGGCGCCGCCAGGCGGGCGGATACCTGTGAAAAGCATTTGCTTACGCTAAATGATGCGGGTAAAAAAATAGAATCTGCACTTACTTCGTTGCGTTTGAACACGAGTCACTCCCCAAAAAGGACTTTCGCGCTCCGAAAAATCATCGGAAACGCGTTAGAAGGGGTGCTCGACGTGTTCAGGAGTTCTTGCTGACTGGGCGCTTTGTTGGTCTATTCCCGCGCCGTTCGTCCACTTCCGGTCTCCGTCCTATCCACTCCCCTCGTGACAACGCAAAAGAGGCCATACAAATGCGGTCTCCCGCTGGAGATAAGAAAATGCAGTTTTCTTGGCATATTGAAGATCGCTGACAGTCTCGGGATTAACTGTGGAACTCCCTGTCCGGCTAGCACCGGATCTGGCGCGTCCACTCCCATTAACCGCCTCAGCCGCTCTTCCAGAGACAACGCGAAGGAGACAACGAACGGTCTCATTCGGAGGTAATAGGTGCAGTACTATTAGGAAACATTAGAATGGTTTCATTTGTCAAGAAGAAAATTATATGAGGAAAAATGGGCTTAATTGCAGAACAATAAGGGCATTTGCTCTTTACTATAAAAATCCATAGGATTTCCACATGCCCGCGAATGCTCGTCCAAGGGTCCTGTTGCTGATTCCGCATCTTGGCGGAGGCGGCGCGGAGCGCGTGACGGCGCTTCTGGCGCGAGGCCTTTCCAAGGAAAAGTACGAACTGCATCTGGGGCTGATCACGCAAACAGCCACCAGCGAGGCGCTGCCCTCCTCGGTCCACGTCCACGCTCTGGGCGCTCGCCGGGTGCGCACCGGAGCAATCCGGCTGCTACGGTTGATCTGGCGGCTGAAGCCGGAGCTGATTCTCTCTGGAATGGCTCACCTGAATTTTCTCGTGCTGCTGCTTCGCCCCTTCTACCCGCAAGGAACACGCATATTGGTGCGCCAGAATGGCGCCGTCTCCGCCACCCTGGCCTCTGGTGGAGTTCCCTGCTGCACCCGCCTGTTTTACCGGCTGCTCTACCGCCGCACGGACCGGATCATATGCCAGACGCCGTCGATGGCCGAGGACCTGGCTCGAGAGCTGGGTATTCCAGAGAAATTGCTTGCGGTGCTGCCCAACCCGGTGGATGTGGAGGAGATTCGAAGTTCCATCGGGATGAATCCGGCCCCGCAAATCGGCTTCGGCCCTCATCTGCTAGCTGTGGGAAGGCTCTCGAGAGAAAAAGGCTTCGATCTGCTGCTGAAGGCTATGGTTACGGTCCGAACCGAGTTTACTGACGCCAGCCTGTTAATTGCCGGCACAGGACCGGAAGAAGCAGCTTTGAAAGCTGAATGCCACGCCCTGGGGCTGGACGCAGCGGTTCGTTTTGCAGGCTACATCGACCGTCCCTGGACGCTGTTTCCGGCGGTAACGCTGTTTGTGCTGTCATCCCGGCACGAGGGCATGCCCAATGCCCTGCTTGAGGCGGCTGCAGCGGGACTGCCGCTTGTGGCCTTGCCAGCCGCTGGAGGCGTCGCGGAGCTGCTGCGCGATCAGCCCGGGGTGTGGCTGGCCTCCACAATTTCCGAAGATGCGCTTGCCGCTTCCCTGCTGGCGGCACTTCGCACACTGCGGCCGGGCGAGCGCTTTGCCCATCCCTTCATCGAAGCCTTCATGCTCGATCGCTCGATCCGGGCTTATGAGGACTTGTTCGACCGAACACTTGAGCGGGACAGAAAAAGTTAAACGATATTCAACCTGCTGGAACCCCGCTTCCGCCTTCTCCTGGCTCGGCGTGCCTGGGCTCGCCAAAGCGCCCAGAATTCATAAATCCGTTCAATCGGACCCAGCCTGCCTGGTGGAAACTCCGCCAGCACGCGGTCCAGGGAGGTGAACTGCGCGGCATGCTGGCGGATAAAAGCACGAATCTCGTCCACCTGCGCGGCATGAGTAAAGTTGCTATGGATGCAAATGGTCCATAGTCCGCTGGATTTATCCACGGGCCCCCAAAGCTGCTGCGGAATCCATGTGATGCCGCTGCGATTGAATGGAACGCGGGCAAAGCCGTCCGAGATGATCGGGATTCCCTCATTGCGAAGCGCGCGGAGGGTGGCGTGGTCGAAGCCGTGGCGTGGCGCGACAAATATACTGGGGGTTAGCCCCTGGCCGCGTAGAATTCCCAGCCCTTCGCGAATCCACCGCTGCTGGATATTCTCCTCTACCCCGGCAAACTCGCTGTGCTGATGCAGCTTTAGAATGTTCGAGCCGTTGCTGATGCAGTTATGTCTGTACCCATGCAGGGCAATGGTGGCTCCGGCCGCCTCCATGGCCCGCATCCGCGGCCAGAACTGGGGGTCCGGCGGGGAAAGATACAGACTATGGTCATGATTTTCGGGAATAACGGCAAGGATCGGCTTCAGCCCAAACTCCTCGATTAACGTCAGGCAGCGCTGCCAACGGTCATGCTCCATGGTGGGACAAAGATCGTCGAAGCGCAGGAGATATTGCGCCGGCCTGGGAATCATGTAGTTACCCTCATCGTGAATACTCGCCTCATCGGCAGAGATTTGCCGGCTTCCGTCGTGGACCAGCTTCGACTTCACGCCCGTTCTTGAGACTGTTCTGGCAGCAGCTTCCGAGTCCAATACCAGAGAAATACAAAGGTACTCACGGTCCACAGCGAAGTGGCCAGCGCGATTCCGGCCACGCCGTACCAGCGCATGAGAACCAGATTCAAAATTACATCAAGCGCCAGGTTCAGGGCGCCACAATAGAAGATCAGATCCGTGCGACGCATGGCCACCAGAAAGCGGTAGAAGACCCGGCTGGAGACAAAAAACGGAATCTGGATGGCGTACATGGCCAGCACGGGCGTCACCAGCGCCGTGTCCCGCGGTCCGAAGGCGCCGTGCTGGAAGGCGACGCGAATCAGCCAGTGCGAGCCAACAATCAGGGCTAGCGCGATGGGCGTCGAAACCAGCACTGTCAGCCGCACCCAGGTGCCGAGCGTCTGCCGGCATCCAGCCCACTCCCGATGGGCGATCATGCGCGAGAAATGCGGCGTCACGGCCGAGGAGACTGCTCCGGCCAGCAGCGTAATCACTACACTCACAAAGCGGTTGGCGTAGGCCAGCGCGGAGACGCTTCCGGCGGGCAGCATGGCCGCCATCGACTGATCAACGAGCAGCCCTGCGGAGGCCGCCACGCCACTCAGTAGCACGGGGCCATATTGCCGCGCCACTTCGCGCGTGGCCTCGGTCGCTCCGTGCCACCAGAGGCGGAAGCGGTAGCCGCGCGCGTCCATCATCCACGCCACTGCTCCTGCGTGGACAAGAGCTCCGGCCAGAGTGGAGTAAACCATCGCCCAGATTCCGAAGCGGCCGCTCAGCAGAAGCGCTCCCAGAATGATGAGGACCGGGGTGGCCACCGGCGCCAGAGCTGGCCAGGCAAAGCGATCAAAGGTATTCAAAACGGCAGTGCAGTTGGTGGCAATGCCGGTAATCAGCACCACCGGCAGCAGCGCGTAGAAGAGCCGAATGGAGAGGGCGAGCTTATCCGGCGGAAAGTGCGATGCGATCAGCGGAAAGAAGCCGCGCGCGGTCAGAGCCATCACGACAATTGCGGCGGTCAGCAGTACGCAGACCCACAGCATCGAGCTCGACAAAAGCTGTTGCGCGCGCTCGTGGCCCTCCCGTTCCCTCACCCGCACCAGCGTCGGCACCAGCGCCTGGTTCATCGATTCCGAAATCAAATTGATGAGCAGATTGGGAATCAGAAAGGCCGCCAGAAATGCGTCCATGGCATCCGTGCGGCCATAAACTCCGGCGACTGTGAACTCCTTGAAGGTAGCGATAATCTTGACCAGAATCCCCGCCGCGGTCACCGACGCCGCCGCTCTCAGAATGCGCCGGTTGACGCTGCCTCCTTGGAAGAGCCGCGCGAGTTGGGGGATAGGAAACATGGAAAGTGTTTACACAATCGGCTCAGAGGCCGTCAGGAAATCTCGACTCGGCACGGCGGCCGAAAAGCACTTCGCCACCCCCTCTGGTTGTTCCGCGCCCAGCCGTCCGGCCAGCGCAATCATTGCCAGCAGCAGCCAGGAAGTACGGTTCTCCTCCACGGTAGCTACCAGCGAGGTGATGCCCAAGACCAAGAGCGCCAGGGCCATCGCCCAGCGGAGCGGCCCATGGGTTTGCGTTATCGACCAAATCGCGACGGCCACAATGGCAGTAGCCAGAAACAGTGCGACCAGTCCTCCGGCGACGGCAATCGAAAGCGCCGTGTTGTGTGCCGTGTCGAGGGGGGACAGGCCGGCCGTGCTGGCAAATGAGCCTGCCCCCGTGCCAAAGACCGGTGCCCGCACAAATGCATGCCAGCCGGCTATCCAGATGTTCCACCGCATGTTCAGGCCGCCGCTTTGAAGCTGCTCATTGATGGTGGCCAGCCGCTCAAAGCTGCCGCTGGGAATAATCCACCACAGCAACGCGGTAAGCGGCGGCAAGGCCAGCGCTCCGGCCAAAACCCTCTTTGGATGCCCGTATCCCAGCAGAATTCCGCCGCCCGCGAGCGCCACCACTGCCGCCAGAAAACCTTCGCGGGAGGCGGTAAGCAAAACGGCAACCAATCCCAGCGGCAGGTAGCCGGCGGCCAGCATTCGCCACGGCCAGCGCTGCTCGCTCGTCACCAGTAGCGCGGCCAGCGGAAAGCCCAGATTGAGAAAGCGAGCTACGTCGTTGGGGTCTTGTCCGGCGGCGGCGAAGCGGATTTGCTCGGCGGCCATCGCATCCGCGGAAACGAAGTTGGCCAGTGTCAGCGCGGCCAGCACCCAGGAGCCGGCCACATAGGCCCGCATCAACGCTCGCAGATCATCGGCGCTTTCGGCAAACTCCCACACCAGCCAGACGATCATCATCTCCTGGAAGTAGCCGCGCATTCGGGCCAGAGTTGCCAGCGGCTCGATGGTCCAGAAGTAGGTGCAGCAGAACCAGAGATAGAGAGCCAGCACCAGCCATTGCATCGGGCCTGGAGTTCGTATGCGGCCGGCCTGAAGAATCGCGGGAATCGCCACCAGCAGCAGCAGCAAGCCAAGTATACGGGCGATGTTGCCCAGTGGCTCGCCCAGCTCCAGGGAGTATTCCCATGGAATCGCGAAGGCGAGCAGCAACAACAGAAACCAGGCGATGCGGCGCATAGGACCTCAGTATCTCTGCGAATAAACCAGGGCAGAGTAGATGGTGACGCCGATTGCCGATTGAATGGCCGATTCCACGGTCCGGTTCCACATGTTTTTGGCCGTCGAGTCGGGCACGTAGAGAATGTCGCGGTCGCGGACCGGCTGGTCTGGCTCCTGGCCGTGCAGCATGCGCTTCAGATTGAGGCTGGTGAGGGTGCGCCCTCCCTTTTGCTCGCGGATGAGGATGGCCTTGCCCAAGGCGGCATTTTGCGACGGGCCCCAGGCCAGCGAGAGCGCTTGCACCACGGTCAGCCCTTGCGCCGGATCGACGGGAAAACCGCCGGGGCGCTGCACATCGCCCACCACGTACACCAGCCCCGCGCGGCTTACCTGAACGGTGTCGCCAGGAGCCAGTTCCGGATTGTGATCTGTCTCCGTGTCAGTTCCGCTGGGGTCCAGCACCACCGGATGCGGCGTTCTGGCATCGTCGCGGTGAAAGACGTTCACCAGCCGCCCCGCGTTCGGCGCCAGGCCGGAGGCGGCTGAAATCAGGTCCAGCAGCCGGTGGTGCAGTGTGTAGGGATAGACGCCGGGATGCACCACCTCGCCCAGCACGCTCACGTCCTGCCCGGCGTAAGAGGTCACCAGCACCGATACAAGCGGATGCAGCAGAAATCCCTGAGTCGTTAATGCTGTTTCGATAGCATGCGCGGCGCCTTGCTCGTTCATCCCGCCAACCTGAACCTCATGCACCATGGGCAGCATCACCGTGCCCGTCGGGGATACGCGCACCACGGAATGAAACTCCGGGGTGTGAACTTCGCTCACATCGAGAAAATCGCCGGGAGCAATGGGCGCGGGCATGGGAGTGGCCGACTGTGTGGCAGCCATCGACGGCACGCCGGCCTGCGCTGGGTTATCCCAGGTGAGCGGCGCCTCCTTGGGGTTAGGCAGATTGCGCGTATCAGGCGCGGCGGGCAGCCGGACCACTCCCGTGGGCAGGCCGGAGGTGCTGGGCGTGGGCGCCTGGGCATGAATCGCCGCGCCTGCCAGGACGGCCGCCAGCAGCGCCAGAACTGCACGGGACGAGGATGAATGAGGGGATGATTGAGGAAAGGAATGAGAGGAGGGACGAATCGACTCCATCAGGAACGCGCCTCCAATCGCCAGCCAAAGGCCGACAAAGAGTGTTATCAGCATATAAAGCGGCAGGTCGGGCGCTACCGGCTTGTCAGGCTGGCGGGCAGCATCCACCACCGAAATATTGGAGCTGCCGACGCCGGCAGCTAGCCCCGCTTCTTCAACCTTCGCCAGCACCCGCACATATATCTCATGATTGGCGTTGGCTTCCTCGCGCATCGCCGCATACTGGGTGGCCGCTTCATTGGCCTTCATGCCTTCCACGGTCAGTTCCTCGAGATTCCCGCGGACAAGCCGCTCGCGGTCTGAGGCCGTCTGCCATGCGCTGCGGAAGCGCTCCACCAGCTTGACGTCTTCGGTTTTTTTCTGCAGGTCCAGGTTTTCCAGCAGGCCGCGAATCTCTACCACGCGTGGATAGTTGGGGCCGTGCTCGATGCTGAGCTGGGCCTGTTCCTGTTCCAGTTCGCTCCTGCGGGCGTGAATCTGCTGCAAGAGGGCGGTGGCAAAGTTGCCGCTCTCGGCCTGCAGGCGCGTGTCGGAGGCGATCACTAGCTCCGGATCGCCTTGCTGAGCCGCGTGGTACTGAGCCTCGCGCAAAATACGATCCGTAGACGCGGCCACCAACTGCCGTCCCAGCTCATCGATCTCCAGCAAAGCCGTGGTGTGCTGCGACTCGCCCTGTCGTCCGCTGGCCAGCATCTCCGGTGTGGTCAGCAAGCCGTGCTCGCGTTGGAAGGCCGCCAGCCGCTGCTGGTCCTGATCCACCTTGGCCTTCAACTCCTTGAGCTGGCTATCCAGCCATGTCGTAGCTTGAGCGGTGGCCTGCACTCGCGCATCGCTTTCCTGCTCGCCATAGGCGCGAATCACGGCATTCACCACGCTGGCCGACAGGGCTGCGTCCCTCGATCGGAAGCGAATCTCAATCAACAGCGTGCGCGGCAAAGTCTGCACGCGGAGCCGCCGCTGAAAACGCTCCAGCAGCCATCCCTGGGCATCGGCAGCCGGCGAATCGGCGCGAAAATCCGGAAACTTGCCGGCAAATCTGCCCATGAACCCGGGCGCCTGGTAGAGCTTGAGGCCGGTAATCACCTTCCAGGCCAATTGGTCGCTGCGGAAGACGTTGGCCAGCGTCTCCTGCTGCACTGGCGCGGATAGAATAGAGGCCGACACAAACGGCTCCGGCGCCTCCAGACTCAGCGTCGAGATGGGTGAAGTGCGCAACGCCACCTTGGCGCTGGCCTCGTATTGATTGGGAGCGATCAGGCAATACAGCAGGCAGGCCAGCAGCAATCCACCCACCACCCAGCCAACCAGGCGCCGGCGGCGAACCAGCACCTCCCAAAGCTCACGCAGGCTTCGCGTGGAGCTGCGCCCGCTGTTACCGGGCCGCACAGGTGACCCCTGATCGGGCCTATGATCGGAATCGTGGGGAGAATCAAACGTAACGTTGTTTACTTCCGGCACCGACAGGGCTCCTCCCTCCCAATATTCATTAGGCGGAGGCAGATCTGGGGATTCAAAACGAAACAATGCTACAAATTGAATCTCCGTCAGTGTGCCTGATTGAAATCAATCCGTCAATAGATTCCCGTACCGGTGAAATCCGTAAGTGGAAAAACTGACAGATTGCCGGGTTTTCACGCCGCGCCGCCGCCAGTTGTCCGTGATAAACAATATTTCAGCCACTGCATACGAAATAGTGTTTACATTTGATATGCATACGCACCGATGGTCCATCCGCCACCAGAGCTATTCTGGCTGTTAAGCATTACATTTGACGGCCAGACTGAGGCGGGGTTGAGGTCATCCTGGTACGCCAGTCCAAGATTCAAGCCCGTGCCGAAAGCTGGGGAGTACTGTGAAAGCGTGAAAATATTCGTTGTGATATTGGTAAAGAGAGGATCAGACTCCACGGAATGGGAACATCCAGTTCCGCCGCAATTGCCTGGCGCAAACTCCCATGCTTCATAAGTTGATTCATACCGGTCATACCCTGGTCCAGTTGGCTGAATGCCCCACACAATAAAGTTTGATGATGCGGTTCCGAAGTCATTAAAGGTATAGACATTTCCGGAGCCATATATGCCGTAGTTATCACAACCTTCGCCAACGAATAAGTTCGGGCCATTAATGGTGTTCACGGCTATGTTGTTGATTACGGAATTATTCACGCATCCGTTTGGGACAACGCCGCTACTAGGTCCCATAAGCATAATACCCCCGCCGGTATTGCCATTGACTGTATTGTTATATATCAGTATCCCGCTGATACTCGATTGCGCATCGGCAAAGGCCCTTATACCACTATATCCATTACCGTAAACAACATTGTCATAAACAGTTTCTTCACTATCCGCGTCTAGCTCAATACCATCCCCGGTATTGGAATATACCTTGTTGTACCGAATAATAGCCCCTGCTCCGATGGTGTCAAAATCCATGCCACGCAGAGCCGCGCTTCCTCCTATAACGCCATTCGAATAAATCAGATTATTTTGTACAATGATGTTAGTCGTTAAAGGGCCGCCCCCGTTAAGAGCAGACGCCTGATCGGCGGTCGGAACGGTGCTAAGTTGGCCGTTGTCGTGCACGGTATTTCCGTCGATTAGAGCATTTGGTGATTGGAAGATATTGATTCCCTCGCCGCCATTATATGCAACCGTAGATGATTTTATCGTATCGTTCGTTGAATAAACAATTTGAATGCCAAGAATGTAATTGTTAATCGAAGTCACTCCGGAAATGACAACATTATTATCGCCACCAGCTCCCAGGCCTATGCCTACTACATTCGCGCCCTGAGTTTGAAGATTGGAGATTGTGATATACGAAACGGCATACAATTCAATGGCATAATCCCGCTGGCTTGCTTCTATGATATGTCCGCTTGGATTGTCGTCACCAATCAGCCGTATCCATATTTCACGATTCGTCGTATCAAGATACCATTGGCCAACCGTAAGTGAATTAACACTCGTTGTATTCTGCGCTAGCCTTTTACCATCCTCAAAAACCTGAGTCGGTGCAGTCGCATAGCTATCAGATTCATAGTTGCCTTCGGTTGAAGGAGTTACTGTATATGGAGCAGAGTATACGGTTGACGTTACGGAGCCTGCCGCAACTTGTTCCGGCAACCAACTAGTAAATAGGTTTGCCCCGCTGATGATGGGAAGAGGAGATGCAGAATCTCCGAACGCACTAAAAGTAATCGGCATTCCTGCGGAGCCATTGGACATATGACCGCCGTCTATGTCCATCAATTGTTCCCGCCATATTTCCCCACGCCTGAAGAGAATCGTGTCCCCCGGATTAAATGCTTTGGAACTAATATCGGCGACGGTCGCGAAAGCGTTTGCCGATCCTGTGCCGCAAACATAAGTGGTTGGGTTGTAAGTTGTGCAGTCTGGCGTTGCAGAGGCGATATTGATATCAGCAATGGTGTTGTCCACGTAATATATATTCCCTGACCCAGCCGAACTGCTCGCCACCGCCGCGGACCCCGTGCCGCTTAAAGGCACTGTCTGCGTTATTTCGTCTGCGTTTGCAGCAATGCTCACAGCCGCATTCAACGTCCCGGAAGCAGCCGGACTGAAGGTCACCGTAATCGCGCAACTGCCGCCCGCCGCCACGCTCGCGCCGCACGTGTTGGTTTGCGAGTAGGAATTGGCGTTGGCGCCGTTAATGGTAATTCCCAACCCCGTGCCGCTTAGGATCAACGCTCCGTTTCCAGTGTTGAAAAGTGTAATGGTTTGCGCCTCCGCTGTCGTTCCAACAGTGGTGCTCGCAAAGGTCAAGCTGGCTGGAGACGATAGAGTCACCACCGGTGTGCTCCCTGTTCCGCTCAGAGCCACCGTCGCCGGCGATCCGCTTGCGTTATCCGCAATGCTCAAAGCCGCATTCAACGTCCCGGAAGCAGCCGGACTGAAGGTCACCGTAATTGCGCAACTGACGCCCGCCGCCACGCTCGTGCCGCACATGTTGGTCTGAGAGAAGGAACCGGCATTGGCGCCGGAAATCGAAATGCCCAGCCCTGTGCCGCTCAGGCTTAGGGCTTCGCTGCCAGTGTTGGTGAGGGTGATAGCCTGCGTTGCCGATGCAGCATTTACAGGGGTACTCGCAAAGGTCAAATTGGCTGGCGACAGGCTCAACACTGGAACCCCGCTCGTTTGCGTCGATGCGGCTGTGCCAGAAGATGTAATCCTGGAATTAAATTGACAACCGGCAACGACGATCATTTGAATCGTCACAGCCAGCCACAGCGATGATGTGCGGAAGTTCATTGGCTTTCTCTCTCTCAGCGTGGTTATCGGCGCAAGAAAGAAAAAGTATCTTAATGAATGAGCGCGGCTGTCGTACCGAAGTAATTTAATTGGAGACTATTTCGACAATTCATCCGAAAACGTAGATCTGCTGCCACAAGTCACGCAGAGCATACAATTTGAGACTCTCGCCGTTTTCTGTTAGAGCATTGAAATTACTTAAGCAACCATGCGCCGGGCATAGCTCGACTCGTCCTTGCTCTCAAGGCTTGCCGGCAAAAAAAGCGCTCAGGATTTGCTATTTGTCACTGCCATCGCCGCCGCTCCGGTACCACTCCACGGTGCGGCGCAGGCCTTCGCGGAAATCGACGCTGGGCGCGTAACCCAGCAGCTCCCCGGCAAGGCGAATATCGGCCAGCGAGTCGCGGATATCGCCGGCGCGCGGCGCATCATAGATCGGTTGGCTGCTGTAGCCGGTCAGATCCCGCAGAATCGCGAAGGCATCATTCAGCGTGATGCGGCTGCCGGTGGCCAGGTTCATCATCCGGCCCGAGACCTTGTCCGCCGGGGCGGCTGCGGCCAACAGGTTGCCGTTAACCACGTTGTCAATGTAGGTAAAGTCGCGGCTCTGCTCGCCGTCGCCGTAAATGGTGGGCTGGAAACCGGCCAGCATCTTGCGGCAGAAGATGGCCAGTACGCCGGAGTATTGCGAGCTCGGGTCCTGATACGGCCCAAAGACGTTGAAGTAGCGCAACGCAACCGTCTCCAGACCGTAGACTCGGGCAAAGGCGCTCACGTAGAACTCGCCGGCCAGCTTGGCCGCGGCGTAGGGTGAGATGGGGTTGGGCAGCATCTGTTCGTGCTTGGGCAGGGCCGGCGTGTCCCCGTAGACCGAGGACGACCCGGCGTAAATCACCCGCCGCACCTTCGCGTCACGAGCGGCTACCAACAAATTCAACGTAGCGCCCAGGCAATTCCGGTTGGTAGCTACCGGGTCGGCTACAGAGCGAGGCACCGAGGCCAGCGCCGCCTCGTGGAAGATGATCTCCACCCCGGCGCAGGCGTTTGCGCAAGCTGCCGGATCAGCCAGGTCGCCTTCGATAAACTCCATCGCTTCCAACCCAACCAGGTTAGAGCGCTTGCCGGTGATAAGGCTGTCGATGCCGCGAACGCTCTCACCGCGGTCCAGCAAAGCCGCGGCAATCGAGCGTCCAATAAAGCCTGCGGCTCCGGTCACGAGATAAGTAGGCAAGAAAATTCTCCAAAAATTAGCCTGTTTGCGGCGGAGATCCTCTCCGCGGCCCACTTTAGAGAGAATACTACTTTCAGGGCGAATCGCTGATGCGCAATCTATCAACGGCGGCAGGGCCAGTCTTTCACTCTACAATCAAGTACATGACTACTGAGTCAGAAAGCCGGCTGGCCGGCCTCATAGAAAGAATTGAGTCCCGGGAAGCACGCATTGGCATCGTCGGAATGGGATACGTGGGCCTGCCGCTGGCGCTGCTCTTCAGCGGCCAGCGATTCAAGGTGACAGGCTTCGATGTCGTGCAGAGCAGGGTGGACATGCTCAACGCCGGCAAATCCTACATCGTGCGCATTTCCCCTGGCGAGATTCAGGATGCGCAAAGCGCAGGCTTCCACGCCACGACGGAGTATGCCGAGGCCGCCCATATGGACGCGATCATCATCTGCGTGCCCACACCTCTCAATGAGCACCACGAGCCCGATCTGAGCTTCGTAACCGGGACAGTCAAGTCGATCGCTCCCTGGCTGCATGAAGGCCAGCTCATTGTGCTGGAAAGCACCACCTATCCCGGCACCACCGAGGAGATTGTGGCGCCCCTGCTGGAAGCCGGCAACCCGCGCGGCCTGAAGGTCTCGCGCTCGCTCAGCGAGCCCGGTGTCCATGTGGCTTATTCGCCCGAGCGCGAGGACCCCGGCAACACAGACGTGGCGCGCCACGACATCCCCAAGGTCGTCGGCGGCTGCGGTCCGGCGGCTACCCAGCTTGCCTCGGCGATGTACGGCGCGATCTTCCGCCGCATAGTGCCGGTCAGCAATCCCTCCACGGCCGAGATGACCAAGCTGCTGGAAAACATCTACCGCTGCGTGAATATCGCGCTGGTCAACGAGCTTAAGCAGCTCTCGATGAGGATGGGCATCGACATCAACGAGGTGATCGACGCGGCCAAAACCAAGCCCTTCGGTTTCCAGGCTTTTTATCCCGGCCCCGGCTTGGGCGGCCATTGCATTCCCATCGACCCTTTTTATCTTTCCTGGAAGGCCAGGCAGTTTGACTTCCAAACCCGCTTCATCGAACTAGCCGGTGAGATTAACATGAATATGCCCTACTTTGTCATCGAGCAGATCGCCAATGGACTCAACGAGCGGCGCAAATCCATTAAGGGAGCGAAGATTTTGGTGCTAGGCGTGGCCTACAAGCGCGACATCGACGACCTGCGCGAGTCGCCCTCGCTTACCATCCTCGAGCTGCTGAGAGAAAAGGGCGCTGCGGTCGCCTACAACGATCCTTTCTTTGCCACCGTGGGCCAGGGTCGCCATTACGCCCTCAACATGACCAACACGCCGCTCGACAACCTCGGCCAGTACGATGCTGTGGTCATTGTCACCGACCACTCCACCTACGACTACCGGGCCATCGTCGAGCATTCGCAGATGGTTGTGGACACCCGCAACGCCACAAAGGGCATCGATTCGCCCAAGATCGTGCACTGCTGAGTGTTCTCCGAAGGGGCTGACATTCTAACCACGCGAAGCGGGGGCTGATTTGCCGCATTGATCGGAGCCAGATCAGGATCATCCTCTTCCAATGGCACCCCACGACATTCCCCCACCCCATCCTGTATCTTTGTGAAGTTCGCTTATGCTCCCTCTGAATGCAACCCTGGCTGAACCGCAGCATTTCTCTCTCGCGGAGAAGCTGCTGCTCATCGCGCTGGTTGTGGCCTCCGCCACCGCCTTCTGGCTCCGTTTCCGTATCGTCCTCGGCAAAATCCTCCAATCAAAAAAGGATCCTGATTTTCACCTCTTTCCCATCGGCAAACGCATCTGGGATTTTCTCTGGGAGGTTGCCTTCCAGGCCAAAGTCATCCGCCAGCGTCCTCTTCCCGGCCTGGCCCACGCTCTGGTCTTCTGGGGCTTCTGCGCCTTCGTCCTGGTCACGCTCAATCATTTTGCTGCTGGGTTTGGAATGGACTTCCTCGACCACTCAGGCCGCTTTGGCCGCTTCTACTTTGATTTCGCCGCCGTCTTTGCCCTGGCCTGCGCCGTGGGCATACTGGGACTCTTTATCCGTCGCTTCGTGGTTCGCCCCAAATGGCTCGGCGAGAAGCTTTCTTACCAGTCTGGATTCATTGCCTTTTTGATTTTTCTGTTGATGGCCACCTATCTGGCCTCGTTTTTTGTCGCCGACGCCGACCCGGCCACGCGGCTTCTCTGGTGGGTCCATACGCTGGCCATTCTTATCTTTCTGCCCATCATTCCCCACACCAAGCACCTGCACCTGGTTCTGAGCCCGGCCACCGTCTTTCTCTCCCGCGGCGGCTTTAGCCGGATTCCTCCTCTCTCAGGCGACGAAGACTTCGGCCTCATCGCCGGAACGGACCTGACCCGCCTCGTCAGCCTGCAAGCCTACTCCTGCGTGGAGTGCGGCCGCTGCACCGAGCACTGCCCCGCCTCGAACACCGGCAAGCTGCTCAACCCCAAAGAGATCATCCTCGGCCTGCGCGGCTACCTCAACGACCTCGGCCCGTCCTCGGAAGAACCCCTGCTCGGCAAATACAACTCTCAAGACGCGCCCTTTCAATGCACCACCTGCGGCGCGTGCGAATTCCAGTGTCCGGTGGGCATCGAGCACCTGCCCATCCTCATCGGCCTGCGCCGTGGCGCGGTTAACACCGGCGCATGGCAGGACGACTACGGCGCCAAACTCTTCCTGGCTCTCGAACGCGGAGCCAACGCCCACGGCCTGCCCGCCTCCGAGCGCGACAAATTTATTGAAAAAGCTGCCCTGTCCATCTACGACGGAACTCAGGAATACTGCCTCTGGCTAGGCTGCATGGGTGGCTACGACCCCAAGGGCCGTGAGATCATCGCCGACTTCGCCCGCGTTGTGAACTACCTGGGCGCAAGCTTCGGCGTCCTGCGCAAGGAGAAGTGCTGCGGCGACCCGGTCCGCCGCCTGGGCAACGATCTCGTCTTCCAGCAACTGGCCGAAGCTAACCTCGAAATCTTCGCGCAGAGCAAAGTCAAAAAGGTCGTCTCCATCTGCCCCCACTGCGTTCGCACCATTCAGGAAGATTGGAAGGAGTACGGCACACCACCCTCAGTCGAGCATCACAGCGAGTTCCTGGCTCGGTTCGCTGACAAACTCCCCAAACTACACTCCGGCTCGGAGAGCATCGTCTACCACGACCCCTGCTACTTGGGCCGCTATCGTAACGTTTACAAGCAGCCGCGCACAGTAATCAAGCTGTCCGGAAAACTGGTCGAGGCTCCGCGTAATCACGAACGCAGTTTCTGTTGCGGTGCCGGCGGCGGCTTGGTCTTCCTTGGCGAAGAGACCGGCGAGCGCGTCGGCAAGGTGCGCACCGCCGAGTTAGTCGCCACCGGAGCCACGACTATCGGCACCGCCTGCCCCTTCTGCAACGGCATCTTCCGCGACGCTCTGGCAGAAAAAGGCGACAGCGCGCCCCAACTGCTCGACATCGCCCAGTTGACCGCGCGTAGCCTGCCGAGCAACGAGTCCTGATATACAGATTAAAATGAACGTGAGATCGAAAACATGAAGATCATCGTCGCCATCAAACAAGTCCCGGAGCGCGATGCGCAAATTCGCATCGACGCCTCCGCCAAATGGATTGAAGAGTCCGGCCTTCAATATGCACTCAACGAGTCCGACGCCTACGCCCTCGAAGAAGCTCTCCAGCTCAAGGAGAAGCACGGCGGCGAAGTTGTCGCCCTCACTGCTGGACCCGAGCGCGTCGGACCCACTATCCGCGAGGCTCTGGCCAAAGGCGCGGACCGTGCTATCCACATCGATTGCGCCGACCTCGGCTCTCGTGACGCTCTCGGCGTGGCCCGCCTGCTGGCCGCCGCCGTCAAACCAGAAGCCCCCGACCTCATCCTCACAGGCCTCCAGTCCGACGACCTCGGCCAGGGCCAGACCGGCGTTATTCTCGCCGAACTGCTCGGCCTGCCCCACTCCTCGCTCATCCTGCACGTGGACAAAACCGACTCTGGCATCCCCGAGACGAGACTCAAGGTGAAGCGCGAACTCGAAGAAGGCTGGTTCCAGTTCATTGAACTACCCACACCCGCAGTGCTCACCATCCAGTCCGGCGGCAGCAAGCTGCGCTACGCCACCCTGATGGGCATCAAGCGTGCCAAGACAAAGGAAGTGCGTGTGCTTCCTGCCGCCGAGTTGGCCGTCGACGCCGCTCCGGTTGCGATTCTGGAGCGCGTCGCGCTCCCGCAAAAACAAAAATCGACACAGATGCTCCCCGGCACGCCCAAAGAAGCCGCTGCGGCGCTGGTAGAAAAACTGAAGTTCGAAGCGAGGGTGCTATGAGCGGCATATTGGTTGTGATTGAAGAACGGGACGGGCACATCAGCCGCGGTAGTTTGGAAGCTGTAGCCGCCGGACAAAAGCTGGCCGCGCTGACCGGCCAAGCCGTGAATGCAGTCATCCTCGGCGCGCAGACCGAATCGTTGGCCGCCGAAGTTGCCGCCAAAGCACTGGCCAAGGTCGTCCGCATCGAGCATCCGCTGTTGGCTTCCTACACCGCGGACGGCTTTACCCTTGCCCTCGAACAACTCATCGAAAATGAAAGCCCCACGCACGTGGTTTTTCCCCACACCTACCAGGTGCGCGACTACGCTCCCAAGCTCGCCGCGCGTCTTGGCCAGGCACTCATCGGCGATGTAATTGCCATCGCTGACGGCCCCCTCTTCACGCGCCAACTCATGCAAGGCCGCCTCAATGGCTCTTACCGCCACTCCGGCAACGGCCCCTGTTTCGTCTCGGTGCAGGCCGGAGCCTTTCGCGCCGAAGATATCATTATTGCCGAAGCCCAACCCGGCTCGGCAGCAGTCTCCGTTTTTACTCCGGCCATCGAGCCGTCCCAGATTCGCACTCGGCCCAGCGAGCGTTTTCGAGGAGCGGCGCAGACCGTGGACCTGGGCGCGGCGCAAAGAATTGTCGGCGTGGGTCGCGGCATCAAGGACGCCGCCAACCTCCCGCTCGTCAAGGAGCTGGCCACCGCCCTCGGCGCGGAGCTGGGCGCATCCCGGCCCATCTGCGACAACGGTTGGCTGCCCATGGAGCGTCAGATCGGCAGCTCCGGCCAGACCATCGCTCCCAAGCTCTACGTGGCCCTGGGCATCTCCGGAGCCATCCAGCACCTGGTTGGCATCAAGGGCTCGCAGTGCGTGGTGGCCGTCAACAAAGACCCCGGCGCACCCATCTTCGAAGCCGCCGACTACGGCATTGTCGGTGACCTCATGGAAGTCGTCCCGGCGCTCACCGAAGCGGTGAAGGCGGCCCGGCAGTAGAACCTTCCTCTCCTCAGCTCGAAACGGCCTTCCCACAACCCATTGACCGTCAGAAGAATGCTGTGACGTCAGAACCCCACGAAATTGCCCGGTTTTGCCACCGCAAATCTCGCCATTGACGCTGGCAACTTGAATGCGCTAACCTTGGCTCCGGATTTGTCCAAATTCAAAATCGAAGGAGATTGCGCCATGAAAATCGTAGCGTCCGTTGTCATCCTGTTCTTTGCATCGGTGCTGGCTTACGCCCAGGGGCCAAAGTCCTGTGAGGAGTTGAAGGCTGAGATCGCCAAAAAGGTGGAAGCCAACGGCGCCAAGGCATACACGCTGGAAATCGTTCCCAAGGACAAAGAAGCGGAAGGTAAGGAAGTCGGCCATTGCGGGGGCGGAACAATGAAAATCATGTACCTCAGAACCTCACCTCCGCCGGCAACCGCCACGGCGCCGAAACCCGCAACCCCGGCGAAAGCTGCAACTACGCCGAAAAAGCCGGCCCCTGCAACACCAAAGCCCTGATCGCATCTAGTCGGCATCCTGGAGGGAGGTGGGGGTTTCAACCCACGCATAAAGCCGACATAATCAACGCGGGCTTTAGCCTCTGAGGGATCACTCTCCCTCCATCATCTCTGACTGTTCCGCCAGCTTTCGCTTTGCTTGCTCCCACAGTTCCTCGAGTTCGGCGGCGGAAAGCTCTTCGAGCGGCCGTTCCGAGGCCAGCTCCATGAGGCGAAATCTCTGCCGAAAACGCAGATTGCAGCCGCGCAACGCCATCTCCGCGTCCACGCCGAGGTGACGGCCCAGGTTGACAACGGTAAATATCAGATCGCCCAGCTCCGCCTCGACTGCGGGCTTGCACGCCGGGTCGTCCGATGCGGCCTCAGCCTCCAGCTCCGCCGTCTCCTCGGCCAGTTTGGGCAGCAGATCTCGCCAATTCGGCCAGTCGAAACCGGCCTTGCGCGCTTTTGCGCCTAGCTTGGCAGCCTCAGCCAGCGCAGGCATCGCTCGCTGCACAGAATCCAGCCGCGACACAGGATGTTTTTGCGCCGAAGGCGTGTCTGCTGCATGCAATGCCGCGTCCGCTGCATGCAATGCTTCCGCGGCCTTGATCTCTTCCCAGTTGCGCAACACCGCTGACGAAGAACCTTCCACATCGGCATCGACATCGGCCCGGTTGCCGGCCTGCCGTGAAGCCTCCTCGCCAAAGACATGAGGATGGCGGCGAATTAACTTTTGATTCAGGTGCTCGAGCACGTCGGCAATTGTGAAGTGGCCGTCGTTGGCCGCCATCTCGGCATAAAACAAGACTTGCAAGAGCAGATCGCCCAGCTCCTCGGCCAGATGCGGCCAATCGCGCCGCTCAATGGCGTCGAATACCTCGTAGGTCTCCTCCAGCGTGTATTTGCGAATGGAATCGAAGGATTGCTCGCGGTCCCAGGGACAGCCACCGGGAGCCCGCAGCCGCGCCATAATGGCCACCGACTGCTGAAACAAATCCGCCGCGCGCTCCGGATCTGTTGCAGAGTGCGTCTCGGCAGGTTTTGCAGGCGAGCGTTCAGGCGAAGGATTCATGCACCTTAAGTCTACCTTGGGCCGGAGCGGTAGTGACGGTTCCTGCGTCTCATAGCCGTATACTCAACTCGTCTATGATTCGCATTCTGGGAACCATCTTTGCGGGGCTGTTGGGCCTTGCCTTCGGCAGCTTTCTGAACGTCTGCCTTAGCCGCTGGCCCGCAGGCGAGAGCATCGTCCGGCCGCGCTCCCACTGCCGCCAGTGCAACCGCACGCTCGCCTGGTGGGAGAACGTGCCGGTCATCAGTTGGCTCGTGCTGCGCGGCCGCTGCCGCACCTGCCACGCTTGGATCGGCTGGCGCTATCCGCTGGTGGAGTTGGTGGTGGGTGGGCTGTGGGCAGTTTCTGCTTCTCATGCTCTCATTCTGATTCAGAATCTTTTTATTCTTGATTTCTTCCCGCTCCGATGGATACAAATCGATGCTCTACATTTTTTCGGCAATCTATTGTTTATCTGGCTTCTTGTTGCATTACTATTCCTCGACGCTGAGTACCTATGGCTACCTGACAAACTGACTCTTACAGGCATTCTGATTGGATTCGTCTATCGTTTTGCAGACTTTTTACTTGACCATAGCTTCTCATTTCAACAACCGGATACGATTCCATCTTTGTTGGCCACGCTGATTTTTCAGGTTTTGAGTATTCTCGCCGCAGCCGCGCTCATCCTGCTCATCCGCTGGGTCTATCGGCTGATTTGCCACCGCGAGGGCTTTGGCCTGGGCGACGCCAAGCTGATGGCGATGCTGGCCGCTTGGCTCGGCCTACCTGGCGCGCTGCTTTCGTTTGTTTTGGGAGTTGTGCTCGGATCTTTGGTTGCGCTTGTTCTGCGGCTGATCCCGTCCGCGCACAGGGACTCCGAAAGCTGGGCGCTGAGCAAGTTTCCATTAGGCACGTTTCTCTGCATCGGCGGCATCATCAGCAGCCTATGGGGACAGCCCATCCTCGCCGCGTATCTCCGTTGGGCCGGACTCTGAGAGACTCTCCGGAAAGGCGCAAGCCGGAGCAACAAACTCCGGCTTGTCGCGCTACCTGTCGGTGCAAGAGTAGCAGGGATCGATGGAGGCCTGGATTAGCGGCGTGTCAGCCAACCGCGCGCCCTGCACCATCCAGCGAATGGCCGGCATGACGGCAAAGGTTGGCGTGCGCACATGGACACGGGCTGGATTCCGCGAACCTTCTTTCCAGGAGACCGAGTACATGACTTCTCCGCGCGGCGCCTCGACGCGCGCCGTGGACGTTCCGGTGATGAAGTTGAACTTATCGTCGCCGGTGTGGAACTCGCCGGGCGGCAGCTTGGCCAGCGCCTGACGAAGAATCTTGCAGCTTTCCATAATTTCCAACGCACGGACGAGCAGCCGGGCGCGCACGTCGCCATCCGGCTGCACCGGCACATCGAACTCCATCTCCGCATAAGCCGCGTAGGGCGCGTCTTTCCGCAGGTCCTGGGGCAAGCCCGAGGCGCGCGCCACAGGGCCTACAACGCCGCAGGAGATGGCTTTTTCATTGGTAAGCACGCCGATGCCCGCGCAACGCGAGCGCGCCGTCCTGCTGGTGGTAAAGATGGGAATGACGGTGCGCGCCATCTCGCCTTCCAGCGCCTCGACCATCTTTAGAATCGATTGCGGGTCGGTGATGTCGCGATTGACGCCTCCGATGCGATTCATCGAGTAGTTGACGCGGTTGCCGCTGATGGCGGCGAGAATGTCCATCACCTTCTCGCGAATCTCGAAGCAGGTCATAAACATGGTTTTGAATCCCATGAGCTTGGCTGCGATGCCGGCCCATAGCACGTGCGAGTGCAGCCGCTCCAGCTCCGCCATGATGACGCGAATATATTGCGCGCGCGGAGGCGGCGTCTGGTCGGTCAGCCCCTCCATCGCCCGGCAAAAGGTGAGCGTGTGGATGAACGAGCAGATGCCGCAGACCCGCTCCATCAGCGCGATGGCCTGAATGTGATTGCGCGTCTCGGCCAGGTGCTCGATACCGCGAAAGTTGAACCCGATATGCAACTTGGCGTCAAGAACCGTTTCGCCTTCGCAGATCATGTCCAGCTTGTAAGGTTCTTCCAGAGCCGGGTGATAAGGCCCCATGGGGATTTTGTAGCTCATATCTTCTCCTTATTCGCGGCTACAGCGTCACGCAGGTTCACGCCCATTGTCTCTCCCTGGCGCAGAAGCAGGGGTTCATATTCGCGGCCCGTGAAGTCGATGCCATATTCTTCGTGAATCTCGCGCTCAATCCAGTCCGCGGCCTCGGTGAGATCAAAAATGCTGTCGATGGATTTGCCGGCAAGCTGAAAGGAAAAGCCCAGCAACTGGCCATTGAGATCCCAGTGGTACTCCAGGCGAAATCCTTCTTCTTTCGGCAATTGATAGGCGGTAATGGTGATGAAGCGCGCGCGAATTGCGTTCATCGCCTTCGCCAGCTCACGCACCTTCGTCGCGTCCAGCGCGAGCCAATGCACACCGCCCATTTCAACAAAGGAGACGGAGATTCCGAGTTTTCTCTGAATCGTCTCAAGCGAAATCATTGCTGGCCTCCGGGGACGGGATTCGCTGCCGGCTCCGCGGCAACAGCCGCCGGAACCACGGCCGGCTTAACGGTCTGCTTGCGGGCAACGGTGTAGGATTTTTTCAATTCGCCTGGAGTCAGGTAAATCGGAGGGCACTCCGAATCCTGGCTCAGCGCGTGTTCCTTGCAACCCTCCACGCAGCGCCCGCAGAAGGTGCATTGGCCAGGCTCGTAGCTCCAGGTGAACTCGCCCTTGCCGGCCTTGAACTCGATGGCGCGCGCGGTGCAGCGCATTCTGCAGATCGCGCAGCCCGAGCAGAGCGCGGGATCGAATCGCACCAAGCCCCGGTAATGCTCGCTCACTTTGGGGCGCTCAGGAAAGAGCAACGTCCGCGAGCCGCCCCACAGGTTCTTCCACAGCATGGTCAGAATGTTCATGCTTTAAGCCTCATGAAAAGCGCGGACGCAACCGCCAGTACCGCGAAGATAATCGTGCATTGCCAGTAAACACGTACCGTTGTGTCGATCTGCAAGCGCGCAGTGGCCGCCGCAACCACCGACAAGAGCAGCACGATGGCAAAAGAGAGCGCGACAAAGACCAGAGCGGCAATCCACCAGAGGGTGAAGGCCGGCGCGATCAGCGTCGCCACCAATCCGGTGGCCGCAACCCATTCCAACCCATGCGAAAGTTCCCACATGGCCAGCTCGGGGCCGGCGTACTCGACCATGGGGCCGGAGTAGATCTCCTGTTCCGCGTTGGGCAGTGAGAAGGGATTCAGATGGAGTTTCGCGGGCAGGCAAACCAGGATGGCCGCGATGCCCAGCCAGCGCAGCGGCGAAGCGGGAAGTGCGGCGAGCGCCGAGAGGCTGAAGGTATGTTGCGAGGCGGCGATGGAGATGATGGCCAGCAGAAAGACCACGTTATAGCTGACACTGAGTACGGCCTCGCGCGCCGAGCCGATTTCGCCGAAGATGGAGCGCGAACTGAAACCCGCCGCGATGATGCACATAGAGGGCAGCTCGAGCAGCGCCAACAACAGAATCAAATCGCCCTGAAAGCCGCCTCTGGCGGGCAACACCGGCAATAGTCCCACCGCGCCAGCCGCCGCCGAAACTGCAATCAGCGGCCAGGCCATCATCAGCAGGCCGCCCACGCCCGTGCGCTTAGGCGTGTTTTTACCCAGCAGCTTGATGAAGTCGAAAAACGGCTGCATAAAGGGAGGACCGATGCGTCCCTGCATTCTTGCGACAGCCTTACGTTCCACCCACAGGAAGAACCACGCGGCTGGCACGGCAAAGAGCAAGCCGGGAAAGATGAGCAGGCGGGCTAAGGCAGTGGTCAGACTGTTCCACATCTCTGGTGTCATCATGCCTGCACCTCCGTGGAACTGCATGCGCAGCTTACGCAATTTTCTCCGGGGTCGCCCACGACCTCGGGCCCGGTGGCCGCAACAGGCGGCTTGGAGCCGCGCGCGGCCAGAATTTCGGCGGCCTTGGCGACACCCTGGATGATGGCGTCGGGACGGGGAGGGCAGCCGGGGACGAAGACATCGACGGGAATGTGCTTGTGCAGCGGTCCGGCCAGCGTGCGGCTGTCAATGAAGACATTGGTGGTTGCCGGGCACGACCCGATGGCCACCACGGCCTTGGGACCGTAGACCTGACCGTAGACTGTCTTGATGGCATTGACCGCGTTGTGCGTGACCGGGCCGGTGACGCAGAGAATGTCGGCGTGGCGCGGCGAGCCTTCCAGGCGCACGCCCAACTGCTCTGCGTCGTAGCGCGGCGAAAGAGCAGCCACAATCTCAATGTCGCAACCGTTGCAACTGCCAGAGTTCATGTGAAAGAGCCATGGGCTGTGGCTCCGGCAATAGCACATCAATTTACTCCAGAGCTTCATGGTCTTCCTCCAAGCAGCATTTGTATCGCGTCCGGCCAGATGCCACCAGCCACGATCAACACCACGAGCGCAACGATTACGGCCTGTAATAGGAATGGTTCTCCTATTAGATGCGGCGGAGATGGATGCGGATGCGGTTCATGCTCAGGACCCCACCAGACGCGGGTTAAAGCCAATGTGTACGCGATCAGCGCGAAGATCGACGAAACGATGAAAACCGCCGCCAACGGCCATCCGATCTGCACCGCGGTCTCGTAGAGTCTCCAGCGTCCGATGTAACCGAGCGTCGGTGGCACGCCCACCATGGCCAACATTCCGAAGAGAAAGCCAAAAGCCGCGACCGGGTAGCGGTTGATGAGTCCCGTGTGCTCGCCGTCGAACGCGCCGTCGGCCTCGGGACCGCTGAGGCAGGCAAAGAGCAGTGCCTTGGCAAGGGCATGGGTTGCGGCGGCAAAGACGACACCCTTGATTCCAAGGGCATTCAAGGAGAAAACTCCCAGCAGCAGGAAGCCAACGTCCTCGACGGTCGAAAGAACCAACAGCCGTTTCAGGCTGCGCTGCGTGAGCATCAGCAGAGCTGCGAGGAACGACGTAGCAGCCGCTGCGCCCAGCAGGAATCCCTGGGAGGTAAGCAAGCCCGGAGTAACCTGAGAGGCAACATACAGTTCGCCGAAAGCAGCCATATCGACGACCGCGATTATCACACCAAGAACCAGAGCCGGAACTTCGTCAGCCAGCGCGAGCAGCCAGAAGAAGAGCGGTACAGCAGCCAGCTTGACGCAAATGCTGGTTAGCATGAGTGCATGCGCCCAATCCGGCTGTCCGCGCTCCAGCAGCAAGTCGCTGCCTACTAGAGATACAGCAGAGATAACTACCACTGCCAGGTATGTCAGCTTTGCGGTTCGATTGCGCGCACTTTGCCAGACCAACGCTACGCTCAACAACGCGCCTAATTCCAGAAGACCAAGGCGCAGCCATGGATCGGCAACGATCAGCCCCGCAATGGCGGCCGTGCCGGCCAGAATCATCAATGGTACGAAGCGGAGCCATTTTGCTTGAGCAAGAGAGGCCAGGATCAATGCAACCCCGGCCACGGCACAAGCCAAAACCAGCAGCGACGGCACTGGAGGCGACGGAAGAGTCTGGACACCCGCAATCGTTGGTGCAAACCAGCGAACGCCCGCCAGGATAGCCGCCGCCAGCATGATAACTAGGGCCAACGCATGCCACTCCATCCAGGAGACGATGACGCCTAGCCCGCGCGAAACAGCCTGCATGCCGCGCCAAACAGTCAAATAGACGAGGTCCACATTCGACCAGCGGAAGAACTCATGCCAGTTTTGCAGGAAGATCGAGGAGAAATCACCGGCCGTGAGCCTTCCCTGGTCCGACAGAGGCTCCCCGCCAGTAAAAACGCCTCCTCCCCCGGCCAGCGCCGCGCTATCAGTCTGCGTAGGACGCGCTACGTAGGCAATCGCGTAGATCAGGCCTCCGAGAACCAGCGAGACCACGGCCAGCACCAATCCGCCCATAGTCGAGAAACTGCCCGCACCCACCGACAAACCAAACCACGTCACCTGCACCGGGCTAAGTTGCAGCGCCAACAGAATCGGATTGAGTAGATAGTTGACCGCCAACTGCGGCGCGACGCCCAGAATGACGCTGCCCGCGGCCAGGAATCCCATTCCCCAGATCATGGTCGGCGGAGACTCGTGGGCGTCTTTGGTCGCCTTAGTCAGCGGACCGAGGAAGACCGCGCTGGTGGCCTTGGCGCCGAAAAAGACCGTGCCCAGGCTGGCCGCCCATGCGACCATCGCGGGAACGGCCCATCCGGCCTGCAAGGCCGCTGCATAGAGCATCCATTTGCTGGCAAAGCCGCTCATTAGCGGAATGCCCATCATGGAGCCCACGCCGATTAGCCACGACAGCGTCGTCTTGGGCATCTTCTGCGCCAGGCCGCCGAGTTGGTTCATATCACGCGTACCTGTGGCGTGCTGCACCGAGCCGGCAGTCAAAAATAACCCAGCCTTGAAGAATCCGTGATTGAGGCAATGCAACAGGCCAGCGGCGATAGCCAACGGCGTGCCGATGCCGATGCCCATCATCATGTAGCCGATCTGGCTCACAGTGGAATAAGCCAGCATGCGCTTCAGATCGTTCTGCACCATGGCGTACATCACGCCGATGGCCATGGTGACGGTGCCGATCCACATCAGAGATTGATTCCCCCAGGCGAAGCCTCCGGCCTGCGGCCAGGCGCCGAAGCTGTGCATGCGAGCGGCCAGGTATACTCCGGCCTTCACGTAGCAGGCCGCGTGCAGCAAGGCGCTCACCGGGGTGGGCGCGGCCATGGCCTCGGGAATCCAGGTGTGCAGCGGGAACTGCACGGATTTGGCCACCAGAGCCACCAGCATCAGCACAAAGATTCCGCCGGTAAATGCCTGAGCCACCTTGGGATCGGTCCACAGTGCGCTGCCGGTGCGGTGATAGACCACCAGAATTGCAGCCAGCAGGCCGTAGCCCGCTATGTGGGTCATCAGCAGCACCTTGCGCGCACCGGCAACGGCCTCGCGGTTGGTGTACCAGAAGCCCACCAGGCTGAAGGAGCACAAACCGATCAGCTCCCAGCAAAGATAGAAAATAAAGAGGTTAGCGCTGTAGACTAGTCCGACGAAGCCGCCGATGAAGACCAGCATCGTGGCATAGAAGCGGGTGGCAGCTTTGTCGTGAGCCATGTAGCCGATGGAATAAAGCAGCACAAATGAGCCTAGGCCTGTGCCCATCAAAGCAAAAAGTATGCTGAGAGCGTCCACATAGAAGACTAGGTTCAGGAGTCCATCCCAGTGAATCACGGTCAGATCGATGGCCTTCCCGGCCTTGACAGATCCCACCAGCATGGCTACAGAAGCAAGTGCAGGCAAACAGGTGAGAAAGGCGAGAATCCCCTTTGTCCGGGCGTTAAAAAGCCGCGCTACCAGAATTTGCAACGCGGCGCCCAATAAAAGCGAGCATGGCGCAATCAGAATCAGGGTCTCTGCGTTCATGGATGCAATGCTAGTGAGCAGGAGGGTTGGGGGGATGTGATGGGACTCACCTTAAGGGCGCGGGTATCGCAATGCGGGACAAAGTCGCGACCTAGATTACCCAAAAGAGTAACTAAAACATTAATCCAACCCTGTTGTCTTTGGCAGGGGCATAGCCGAAACTATAATCTATGCTTTTGTCTGGCCGTCTCTTTAGCAGAATCTCGCTCAGCGTCTTGCTTGTCTCCCCGTTGAATACGTATGGGCAAGATTTGAAGCAATTGAGTGTCTTAAACCACTTCAGCTTTAAAGGTCAGGCCCCTCCCTCGCATAATCTTCTCACCCTTGTAGAGCGCCAGGCCCGTTGGGACGATGCTGGGGCAGGCGACTTGAGTTTGACGGGATCGCATTTCAATCCTGATGGTTTGCAACTGCGCTTTGTGAAGATTGACGAGCAGGTGTTGCCGGGAGGCCATGGCACGGCTCGCTATCGCGTGTTTGCTGAAGGCGCACCTGAAAACAAGGTCTATTTCTGGGGCTCCTGGCCTATGGCGAGTGAACTGACGTACGATCCACGGGATCTCTATGTCAATGGACAAGGTTTGTTGATGATTCACAAGCCGAAGCCCGAGCAGGAGTTGAGTTTCAAAGCGGCGGATGGCGATGAGTATGTCATCACGACTGTAACCGATAGCGCGGTGCCGACGCGCTATCTTCTCTCGTCGCGGGATAGGCAGCTAATGATATACGGCACTCTGGTTCCCAACCCCGTGTTGATGGAAGAACATACGTGCCGGTTGGAAGCCAGAATGGCACAACCTGATGCCTCGGCGGTATTGATTATCGTGGACCGCTTTGCCGCAAGAGCCAAGATACCATTGGTGTTGGAGTCGGAAGGCTCGAGTGCCAGCGTCATGATGAATAGCAATGCGGAAGGGCACGCGGTGACGGCGGTTTTCCCGTATGTAGCTGGCATCACACATGGAAACCTCAAGGCAAGCGCGGAAGGCGCGGGCTGCCTACCCTACGTAGTGATTCCTTGGGGCGCATTGCCTGAAGCGGCGCCAGTGTCGTCGCAGCCTGAAACTCCTAAGGAAGCGGAAGCAGCCACTCCGGGAGGGACTACGGATTCCAAGAAGGAACACCCGAAAAAAACTCTCCTTCAAAGACTGCATAAACCTGGAGAATAAGGGATAGGGCATAAGAAAAAGGTAATCCACAAGTAGAGAGATTTTTACGCAAGAAAGCGGGCAATTTATTTGAAATAATACGCGCGCTAAAACCCTTTGCGTATAAGTAGAGGTTATTTGCACGAAATTGGGTTATTTGGGAAGCGGATAACAGGGATCAGGGGTCAGAGATCATGGGTCAGGGAGCAGGAAGGTCGGTGGATTGCCGGGGTTGAAAGCCCGAACGACTACTTCCGTCCAACATCCCTGCGTCCCAGGTCCGATAAGCCGGACCTGGGGCACCCGGCTCTGGGCATCCTCCCTTGCGCCCACCTGATTGTGGAGTTCATTGTGTAGTAGAGTCCACATATGGAAACCATTCAGATCGTTCTCGACGACAAACTCCGGCTGGCCGCGGATAAGGCGGCACGGCGGTCCAGACAGAATCGCTCGCAACTGGTGCGCGAGGCGCTACGCGAGTATCTGCAGCGGCTGGAACTGAAGGCGCGAGAGGGACGCGACCGCGAGGGCTACGCGAAGAAGCCACAGGCAGATGGGGAATGGCATGCATGGGAGAGCGAGGCGGCGTGGCCGGAGCGATAGCAAGGGGCGATGTGCGGCTCTATCAGTTCGCTCCACCGGACAAGAACAGGCCGGTGGTGGTGCTGACGCGCGACAGCGCCATCGGCTATCTTGCGACGGTTACGGTTGCGCCGATCAGTCCCACGATTCGCGGCGTGCCTTCCGAGGTTGTGCTGAATACCGAGGATGGGATGAAGGCGCCTTGCGCGGTGAACCTGCACAATGCCGTGACGGTCTCGCGGGAGAAGCTTGGCCGGCGGGTGGCAAAGCTGGACGCGGTACGGATGGATGAGATTTGCGCCGCGCTGGCCTTCTCGCTGGGGTGCGCTTCGGCGGGGCACTGATTCGAACGCGCTGGGATTTCAAAGATGGGACATCCGTTTAGTGCGCGAAGCTGATCTGCAAGCGTGTACGGGTGGCTTTCGCAAATCGTTCCAGTGTACGCGTCGATGGCAGCACCTTGCCGCTTTCGAGGCGGGCAATGACTGCCTGAGTCGTACCCATCGCCTCTGCAACCTGCTCCTGCGTCATGTCAGCATCGGCGCGCGCTTTGATCATGGCCGATGCAAGTGCGAACTCCGCATCCAGCGCATTGTAGGCCGCAACGTACTTTGGGTCCTTCTTCCACTGCTTGAACGATTCTTCCACGGGGATGAATTTCTGCTTCATTGGACCTCGCTGGGGATAAGTGATTATACCTTTTTTGCAATGTATTGCAAATGACAAGCGGGGTTCAAGGATGGGGCGCCAATAGTTTATAGGCGGGTCTAGGATGGGCTACCCATCCACTCGCCACGTTTCATGGATCGCCAGTTCGGGAAAATTCTGGTCGTGGCATGTTCAATGGGAAACCCTTTTGTAAAGATCTAATATCTTGCCACAAACCTGTTCAGAAAGCGGTATCATTCAACTAATGACAGCAGCTGCAAAAGCGTCGATTCCAACTCCTTCTCATTTAGGAACGTATCCGCTCGATGAAATCGTCCAGGGCGATTCAGTCCTACTGATCAAGGAATTGCCATCCTGTGCGGGACACCTGATTCTTAGCGACATTCCTTATGGAATTGGCGCCGAGGATTGGGATGTTTTGCATGACAATACCAATTCCGCATATATGGGGTCGAGTCCCGCTCAAGAAAAAGCAGGGGCCATATTCAAAAAACGAGGGAAGCCGATTAACGGATGGTCTGAGGCTGATCGAGAGATACCAAAGCAGTATTACGAGTGGTGCTCAACTTGGGCTGCTGAATGGTTTCGTATATTAAAACCGGGCGGATCTGTATTCATATTTGCCGGTCGCCGTTTCTCGCACCGGTGTATTTGTGCTCTTGAAGATGCCGGTTTTTCTTTTAAGGATATGCTGGCATGGGTACGCGATCGCGCGCCGCACCGCGCCCAACGTGTCAGCCTTGTATTCGACCGTCGTGGTGATACTGCATCTTCTAGTGAGTGGGACGGCTGGAGAGTGGGGAATCTTCGCCCTTCATTTGAGCCGATTCTTTGGTTTACTAAACCATACAAAATCGGGACGACTATTGCAGACAACGCTCTGAATCATGGTATCGGGCCTTACAACGAGGAGGCTTTTTTGAGGTATGTTCGCGACCCCGATAACATCCTTCAGTGTGGGTTTGCAAAAGGCGAAGGCGGCTTGCACCCAACCCAGAAACCCGTCCGCCTTATGCAAGCCCTTATCGAACTCACTACTAAACAAGGTCAGATTGTCGTTGATCCCTTTGCCGGAAGCGGCTCGACCCTCGTGGCCGCCCGCAACCTCGGCCGTCACTTCATCGGCTTTGAGCTCGAAGGCAAGTTTATCCAAGTGTGCAAGAACAGGTTAGACGATAGCGATCAGCTTCAATTCACAGCATAGCCAGAATGCCGTTGTCTGATACAGAACGCACGACCCTTTCTCGCCCATCAAAATTCCGATCTAGGATCAAATGCCTTATAGCCTCTTCCCGACTCATACGCATGACCTGTTCACGCTCACGAGCGAACGTAGTGAGAGCTTCCTCCTTCGCGGCAACTATCGATTCGAGACTCACGTCTCTTTCCCGTTGCCACATAGGCTCGATCGCCGCATCTGAATTGAGTATCGTTCGATTTACGCTGGTCCAGTACGCAACGGAGTCCTTCGATGGGTTCAGGTGTTCTGAGCATCTGAGAATATTCAGCAGAAGCTCCTGTGCTTTACAAGTTCCGACTGCATCAGAGAATTGAACAAGCGTGGCGAGATGTGAATACGAGAAGATGCAAACACTCCGAGCGATTGCTTGTTGGTAAATCTGGCTAGTCCGAGCAGGAAGCTGATATATCGGACACACGACCATGGCATGAGGCTTCCCCCGCTTCCACCCATGGAGTGCCTCTATTTTGAAATCCTTTTGATTCTTTGCTGTTCGACTCAGGCGAAAGGCTTTTGCGTCCGCGACTAGAGAATAATTGGGTCCGACAGCTTCCACATCCGCTGCGTCGGCGCGTTCCGTGAGCACGATGCTCGTCAGTCCAATTTGGCGAAAGGTCGCGGATAGCAGAGCGTCTGTATACTTCGAATAGAGCTTTTCTTCGCTTGTATCGTGTCCATACTCTTCAGGTATTGCTCCGCACAAATGAAGATGGTCAAATAATGCGACGGACCCTTCCTGGTGAATCTCTTCCATCAATGCGCGTTCAACTCGAGCAGTGTCCTCGCCGAATCTTCCGCTTATTTGGGCAATTTCATCGATCCAGTGCTGTCTGCGCTGAATCGTTCTGTCGGTCAGAATCATATAAGGCATGTAAAAACACTTTCCAAAGCATCGATGCAGCATCCTCTGCTGTAGAAGCTGCCTAACACTATATCGCTTCCATGGGCATACAAGCCAGCCGTGCATTTCAAACACAATCAAGGCTGGATTAGTTGTGCTTGCCTTTCCACTCGGCGTAGGGGCCTTGGAAGTCTTCGATGGTGTTTTCGTGGAAGACCCAGAGGCGGGTGGCTACTTCGTCGATTAAGTCGTGGTCGTGGGTGACTAACAGGACGGTGCCTTCGTAGCGCTGGAGGGCTATGTTGAGGGCGTTGATGGCTTCGAGGTCGAGGTGATTGGTGGGCTCGTCGAAGATGAGGATGTTGGGCTTGGTTAGGATTAACTTGCAGAAGGCGAGGCGGGCTTGCTCGCCGCCGGAGAGAGCTTTGGTTTGTTTGTCGCCTTCTTCGCCGCTGAAGAGCATCTGTCCCAAAATGCCGCGGATGTCTTCGACGTGGGCGTCGGGCTTCCAGCGATGGAGCCATTCGGCGCAGGTGAGGCCATGCTCTATTGTCGAGCCTACGTCTTGAGGGAAGTAGCCGATTTGCGCTTCGTGGCCCCAGAAGACGGAGCCTGAGTCGAGGGTGAAGTCCTTTTCGGCGAGGCCGGGATAGTTATTAAGAAGGCTCTTGAGGAGCGTGGTCTTCCCTGCCCCGTTGCGGCCCATGAGGCAGATTTTTTCTCCGCGCAGGAGGTTGGCGGTGAAGCCGTCGATGACCTTTTGATCGCCGTAAATTTTGGTGAGGTGCTTGAACTCGAGGATGTGCTTGCCGCTGGGGCGAAGCTGGTCGAAGCGGATGTAGGGGCGGGCGATGTTGGAGCGGGCGAGGTCGTTGGTCTGGAGGCGCTCGACTTCTTTGCGGCGGCTGGTGACCTGGGAGGAGCGGGTTCCGGCGGAGAAGCGGGCGATGAAGTCGTTGAGCTGGGCAATCTTCTTTTCGCGCTGGGCGTTCTGGGCTTCGAGTGTGGAGCGGATCTGGGTTTTGGCCATGACCATGTCGTCATAGCCACCGGTGTAGGTGATGATGGTTTGGTAGTCGATGTCGGCGGTGTGGGTGGTGACGGAGTTGAGGAAGTGGCGGTCGTGGGAGATGGCGATGAGGGTGCCGTCGTAGTTGTTTAGAAAATCCTGGAGCCAGTGGATGGATTCGAGATCGAGGTAGTTGGTGGGCTCGTCGAGGAGCAGAGCCTGGGGCTTGCCGAAGAGGGCTTGGGCGAGGAGGACGCGAACCTTTTGGCCGCCCTGGAGCTCTCCCATGAGGCGCTGGTGAAGGGATTCGGGAATGTCGAGGCCATCGAGGAGGACAGCGGCGTCAGATTCGGCGGTGTAGCCGTCCTCGTCGCCGATGACGCCTTCAAGCTCGCCTAACCTCATGCCGTCCTGGTCGGAGATTTCCGCTTGCGCGTAGATGCGGTCGCGCTCTTCGAGGGCAGCCCAGAGGGGCTTGTTGCCCATGATGACGGTGTCGATGACGCGATAGGCGTCGAAGGCGAACTGGTCCTGGCGGAGAACGCCGAGCTTGCGCGGACGGACGACGGCGCCCTTCTGGGGGTCAAGATCGCCGGTGAGGATGCGCATGAAAGTGGTTTTGCCGGAGCCGTTGGGACCGGTGAGGCCGTATCGACGGCCGGGAACGAAGTTTACGCTGACATCCTCGAAGAGGATCTTCGAGCCGTAGCGCATGGTGACGTTGCTGACACTGATCATTGTTATTCTTGTTCCTGTATGGGCGCGCGTGGGTATGAGCGAGTGGCCGGGTGAGGCTTGGGTTGAATCAAGTTGTTTTGGGAGGCGGATGGGCGCCAACCCGGAGAACTGCTGCTCTTTCAGTTTCTCATGGGCGGGGGCGGTGGAGGCTGCGCGACACTTTTGGCCCAGTTGCGTCTATAAGGATGAGATGGTTCCGGGATGGTAATTGGCCTTGGGATCCCGGGAATACAGGAACCGTCTGCCAGACGGGTTTGCCCGTTTCTGGCTATACTGAAGGTTGGTGGATGGAAGACTTAAAACAACCTGAGAAAACTGGACAATAACAGGACAACAAGAACAAGCCAGCCGCGAGGCTGGTTACCCGAATGAGGTCAACGAAGCTATGAAATCGTACTTTGAACGGCTGCGCACGCGCCGTCTTGCATCCGTGTTTATCCTGCTTGCTACGCTGTCGGTAGCTATTGTGGCCGGCTCCTATGCCGCACACGGAGTCCGCGGACAGGAAAAGCAGAATGACAGCACCGACGCCACGCCACTGAAAGTGAACAATTCCACGGTGGCTCCCAACCAGTTTGTGGAGATTGCCAAAAAGGTTGGGCCGGCGGTGGTGAACATCAACACCCAGACGCTTCCCAAGCAGTCCATCAACAAGGGCCGGCGCAATTTTCACGGCCGCATCCAGCCGCAGCCCCAGCAACCGGGCGACGAGGATCAGGACCAGGATCAGCAGCAGGGCCAGAGGCCGGGACAGGGTACGGATAACTTTCAGGATTTCCTGAATCGTTTTTTCGGCGGTCAGATGCCTGACATGGATGGCGGGGACGACGGCCAGGTGCGCGAGTCACTGGGCTCGGGTTTCATCGTCGATCCCAAGGGCTACATCATCACCAACTATCACGTGGTGGAGAAGGCGGACAAGATTTACGTGAAGCTCTCGACGGATCCCGATAATCAGGATGAGGGCCGCCCGGCGCGGGTGATCGGGACGGACAAGGCCACGGACCTTGCGGTGATCAAGATCGAGACCAGCACGCCGCTGCCGACCGTGAAGATGGGCAACTCCGACACGGCGCAGGTAGGCGACTGGGTGGAGGCCATCGGCAGCCCGTTTGCGCTCTCTCAGACGGTGACGGCGGGCATCATCTCGGCCAAGAACCGGACGATTCAGCCGGGGGCGAACGGGCAGTTCCAGCACTTCATCCAGACCGACGCGGCGATCAATCCGGGTAACTCCGGCGGGCCGTTGCTGAACATGAACGGCGAGGTGATCGGGGTGAACACGGCCATCTTCACGCAGTCGGCCGGTTACCAGGGGATCGGCTTCGCCATGCCATCCAACACGGTGGTGGATATCTACAACGATCTGATCGGGAGCAGTCACAAGGTGGTCCGCGGCTCCATCGGCATCCGTTTCAACCAGGGCCTGTCGGGTGCGGTGAACCGCGTCTATGGCTTCAAGAACGGAGTGCTGGTGCAGCAGATTCAGCCGGACGGACCGGCGGAGAAGGCCGGACTGAAGGTAGGCGATATCATCGTATCCATCGATGGACGCACGATCAAGGACGGCGACGACCTGGTGAACGAGATCGCCAGCCGCAGACCGGGCTCGAGTATCCGGATAGGCTACCTGCGGGACGGCAAACAGGCCGATACTACGGTAGCGATCGGCGACCGCGAAAAAGTCTTTGCCGAGTTGGGCGAACAGCAGGCTGAAACCAACCGGGACGAAAAAGGCGACGCGGGGGAGACCAAACTGGGGCTGGTGGTCCGTGAAGCTTCACCGGCCATAGCCGCCAAGCTGCACAGCCCCGGCGTGATGATTCAATCGGTGCGCAGCGGCTCGTTCGCTGATCTGCAAGGGTTGGAGCCAGGCCTGGTCATTGTACGCGTCAACAAGCAGCCCACGGGCACCAAGGAGCAGTTCAATGCCGTGGTGAGCAAGCTGAAGACAGGCGACGACGTGGTCTTTGAAATTGTGGACCCGCGCCATCCCGATGATGGCGTGAACCTGGTGGGCGGAACGCTGGAGTAGCGTTTGGAGGACGCCGGAGGCGGAGTTCCGTTTCCGGCGCCCTTTTCCCGTAACGCATTGGATACCCGGTAATAAATAGGGTCTCTTCTTGCCGCAATCGAGTAAAATTCGCTAACCTTTCGATATAAGATCGAATAGAAATAGTTGTCTTGGAGGTGAACCGCGTGCTGACTTTT
This sequence comes from Occallatibacter sp., assembly GCA_052145195.1. Classification (GTDB taxonomy): domain Bacteria; phylum Acidobacteriota; class Terriglobia; order Terriglobales; family Acidobacteriaceae; genus Telmatobacter. The sequence continues at coordinate 56,800 of JBKQPC010000030.1, forward strand.
CGAACCAGCCTGGCGTTGGCAATTTTCATGGCCATGGCCGCGCCGCCGGGATTCGGAACCACCGCTCACCCTTCTTCCACTGGCAAACCCACGCAGCACACCACACAGACGCATACTGCACAGACGCATGTTGCTCAGACGAACGCCACGCAAGCGCATGCTGCCCAGACGCACACCACCCAGACGCACACTACACAGGCGCATGCTGTTCAGTCACACGGAACCCAGGCTGCCCACGGAACACGCAAAGGAAAGTCCAGAGCGCGACGGCCACGCGGCCAACAGGCGATCGCGTCAGACAGGGTAACGGAGATTCAGCAGGCTCTTATCCGCGAGCATTATCTGACCGGCGAGGCCGATGGCCAGTGGGATGAGAGAACCAAGGGGGCCATGCAGAAGTATCAGGGCAACCAGGGCTGGCAAACGAAACTGCTGCCGGACGCGCGAGCGCTGAAGAAGCTCGGCCTCGGCCCAGACTACTCCAACGCAATCAACGCAAAAAACTCTTCCTTCGCCGAGCCTCCTCCTGCCAGCACCATTCCCCCGACGGTAGCGGCAGGATTTGCGACGGCCGCGGGCGTGAAATAGACATTTTACCCACAAAATCGAAATGTGATTTCACATCGAGCTACCTGGACGATGATGGAAGCTACCTGATTGGGATTCGCGTGAATTGAGGTTGGAAGACCAGAACTCTTGAAGTTTTTTTCGATGCCTTGCCGGAACTCTCGATTGGTCTTTCCGAATAAAAACCAGATACCGCAACTACGTCACCTGCTTCATCAAAGCGATCGATCAGATCAATTTCATGAATCAGGCCGTAGCCATCTGTAACAATAACTATGTAGACACAAATACTACTAGTCACTCCTGAATAGCCCGGAGGGATGACTCCCGGGTATTGCACATTATCAATAACCAAGTCTTTGACGCCATCGACACCTATGCGCAGACTGATATTCAGCGCATTACTCTTATACACGTAACGCCCTAAGCTAGCTTCTTCAGAATTCATCGCCTGGGTTGGAGTCACCATGAATCCCACGAGAGCTATGCAAGAAAAGACGAGTCTTAGTCTCATCTTTCACCTCCGGACAATACTATAACTCTGATTGAGCCTCCCCAGGCGGTCCATTGCAGTTATTCCATATTGCAAAATGGTAACTCAGAAGTGAAACTCTGGCATACCCTTCAGGAGGAACTCGTAGCGCGGGCGGAGGGTATCCGGGCCGGAGGTAATGGTCGAATCCAGGTGGATGAGCGAGCCGGCACTGTCGTATTTCGGCCACGGAGGAAGGCCTGGGCCGTTGGGGTCGCCAGTCTTGGCGAAGTTGGTCCAGTAACTCATCATCTGCTCACTCAGCTTGCGATCCTCGGGACGCCAGACGGCGCCGGGGCGTGTGTCGAGCGTGCCGAAGACGTACTCGATGTCGTCGGAGTGGAAGGCGAAAGAGCCGGGGTGGTATTTGCTGGGCGGCGCGGCCAACTCCAGATGATAGCGGTAGACGGGCGAGTCACCCGTCTTCCACCCCACGGACGAAGATCTGTCCGTGGGGGCCCCGGTCTTCCTATGCGCCTCGATCCACTTCCAGGTGTTGAAGGCAACGAAATTGTCACTGCCGTAGTCGATGGCGGAACGCAAGGCCTGCTCATCGGTATCGGCGGGATAGAGCTTGAGGAACTCTTCGGCACGTTCCTTGTAGAGGCCGCCAATCATGCTCTTGAACTGCTCCGCGGTCACCGGGCGCATGGCATAGAAGCTGCCCTCATCGCGATTCCAGCCGGCCAGCAGCGGCACATGAGCCTGCTTGCCCGCGGCATAGGTGTCGGCTACCGTCTCGGTGAAGAACATGCCGTCGACAACGGGCCAAAAGCCGGTGGCGCCCTTGCTCTTGGCGGCATCGAGAATCTTGCCGGCAGGAAGCGCGCGCAGCTCTTCCAGCGACTTGACGCCGAGCGAGGCCACCCATTCGCCATCCGACTTTTCGCGCGATTCCAAGGTGTCGGTTGGCAGCGGAACGCTGAATGCCGCACCGCTTTCGCCGATGGCTTTTTGGAAGAGTCCGCGTGCTGCCGGAGAGGCCATCAGGGCGCTGACGGCAAGAGAGCCGGCGCTCTCGCCGAAGATGGTCACGTTGTCAGGATCGCCGCCGAAGTTCTTAATATTGGCCTTGACCCATTGGAGCGCGGCCACCATGTCCAGCAGGCCGTAGTTGCCCGTCGCGCCGTTGGCCTCTTTCGCCAGGTCGGAGGTAGCCAGAAAGCCAAAGACGCCCAGCCGATAGTTGATGGTGACCAGCACCACGCCCTTGAGGGGCAGAAAGTCACCGTTGTGGCGCGGCTCCGAGCTGGCTCCGCCGGAGTAGCCGCCGCCGTGAATCCAGAACATGACCGGCAGCTTGCTCTTTTTGCCGGCATCGGCGGGTGCGTAGACATTGAGGAAGAGGCAGTCCTCGCTCGCGCCGCCATCCTGGAAGATCATGTCGTCAAAGACATGATTCTGGGCGCAGCGGGCGCTGAATTTGCTCGCGTCCCGCTCACCCTTCCATCTGGCCGGCGGCAGGGGCGCTTTCCAGCGCAGATCGCCAACCGGCGGGGCCGCGTAGGGCAGGCCGAGAAATGCGTGGACCTTGCGGTCGTTGATGGTTTTGCCGCGTACCTTGCCTTGAGCGGTCTTCACCGTCAGGGAGTCGGCATGGGCCGTTGCAGTCAGCCCTGCCATAAGCCCCGCAATCATCAAAGCACACATAACTTTGTATCCAATTCGCATCCGAATAGCCTCCGGGCAACATTATAGAAAGACGGGCCGGCGGCGATGCGAGTTTCAAGATGTACGGCAGAAACGCCGCGCTCATTTGCCGATGACATCGATGGCCGCGGTAATGGTTTTGGGGGGCATGCAGGCGTTGTTGTCGCAGGCCTGGTAGCGGAGCGTGGCCTCGACCAGATGGTTGCCGAACGCGGCCACGATGCGCGCCTGGATAGTGAACTCGCCGGTGTAGACGCTGAGTTTGGTAGTGGGGTCGAGGGGGAGCGTAAAGTCCGTGCCGGGCGGGTAGACGGCTGCAACAAGGCGTACTCCTGAGTCCGCGGGAATGGAGAAGGTGGCGGGGATAAGTTCTGGTTCGCTGGGCGCGTGGGAGTTGATGTGCAGGCCAGGCGCGACGCGGAAGTGCAGGGCGATGGTGGTTGACTTGCCGGCAGGAATAGTGACCTGCTCGGGATAGAGAAAAACGACAGCGGTCTTTGCGGCAGAGCGTGGGGCGTCGGCGAAGAGCGGCTTTTGGCCATGGGCGAGTGCGGAGGCCATGGCGAGGGCTGCGATGATGGCGATGCGCATTCCGGTTTTACAGATAATCATGATTTTTCCCTCTAGCGTATAACTCATAGCGCTACCTTACTATCCCCAGCGCCTTGCGGATATTTCTTTCTAGCTCATCCTTGGAGGTTATACCTATTTGCGCGGCGACGACGGCACCGTTGCGATTCACAAAGAAGGTGGTGGGCATGGCATCCAGGCCGCCGTAAGGATCGCTGATGGAGCCGCCGTCGATGAGTACCGGGTAAGGCATGTGCATGCGCTGGACGAAGCGCGCGATCTCCTGCTTTTCGTCGCTGAATTTGCGGGGGTCGGCGCGGTCGATGTCGTCGGCGGAGATGGCCAACACCTCGAAGCCCTGCGCCGCGTATTGGTTGCGCAAATCGATGAGCCAAGGGGTTTCGACTTTGCAGGGAGCGCACCAAGTGGCCCAGAAATTGATGGCCAGCGCGCGGCCCTTGAATTCGGCCAAGGAGTGCCGATTGCCACTGAGGTCTTCGAGGGTGAAGGGGGGCGCGGGCTTGCCCAGGAGCGGGGAGTTATATTGCGGCGTACCTGCGGAATCGACAACCAGTTCACCTTGCGCAAGCGAGGCAGTTAGCCGCTCGGCTGCCTGCTTGCGGTACTCCCAGTTGGCCCAGCCTGCCCAGGCGAAGGCGGCCAGGATGAAAAGAACGGCGGTAACGACTAGGGTGTTGCGCTTCACAGGATGAGCCTCTCAATCTTATTGTACGAGCCGCGTGCGGTGGAAGGATTTGCCGTTATGGTATCAATACATGGGTGATTCAGATTCGAGGTATCCCAACCATCGTGCGCACCATGAGCGGACTAAAAGCTGTTACCATCAATAACCGATGAGCGAAGACGGAAAACAGACGCGAACCGGGAACCATGAAGCAGGCAGGACGCCCGCGCCGGCGGCTTTGGTGCGCACCGAGGCGGCGGCTCTGGAGGCGCTGGCAGCGCGGCTGGAAGGGCCGATGGCAGCAGCGTTTGACCGGGCCGTGGAGCTGATTGTGCGCTGCTGCGAGGAGCGCGGACGGGTAGTCGTGACCGGAATGGGCAAGAGCGGGATTATCGCGCAGAAGATTGCCGCGACGCTCAGTTCAACCGGAAGCCCAGCGCTATTTCTGCATCCGGCCGAGGCGGTGCATGGGGACCTGGGCGTGCTGATGGCGGGCGACGTGGTGGTGGCGCTGTCGGCCAGCGGGGAGACGGAGGAGATTCTGCGGCTGCTGGCCACGCTGAAGCGCAAAGGCGATGCGCTAGTGAGCTTTTGCTGCAATTTGAACTCGACGCTGGCCAAGGCAAGTGACATAGCGCTGGATTGCGGCGTGGAGCGCGAGGCGTGCGGGCTGAACCTGGCGCCGACGGCCTCGACCACTTCGATGCTGGCGCTGGGCGACGCGCTGGCGGTTGCAGTGAGCGTGCGCAAGGGATTCCGCGCGGAGGATTTCGCGGAGTTGCACCCCGGCGGCAAGCTGGGCAAGCGGCTGGCCAAGGTTCGCGAGCTGATGCACGCAGGCGATGAGGTGCCGGTGGTCGCTCCTTCGACGGCGATGACCGACGTGATCTACGAGATGTCGTCGAAGAAGCTGGGGATTACGACGGTGCAGGAGGCTGGGCGGCTCTGCGGCGTGATCAGCGACGGCGACCTGCGAAGATTGCTGGAGCGCGAGGGCGGCGCGGCGCTGAGCAAGACGGCGGGCGAGGCGATGAACGAGCATCCGCGGACGATTGCGGCGGAGGAACTGGCGGCCACGGCGCTGGCGATTCTGGAGGAGCGCAAGATTACTTCGCTGGTGGTGGTGGATGCGGCCGGAATTGTGGAAGGCGTGCTGCATCTGCATGATCTGTGGGGCGTGGAATTGATTTAAAAACAGGGAATAGGGAATAGAAAAACTCTCAGCTATCCGCCGAGTTTATTCGGCGGCTTGCGCTTTGTGAATCGCGGCTTACGCGTCTGACTTTTTCTGAGTGCTTTCCTCGCGGAATTTTGCAATCACCTGCAAATAGGCGTGGGCGGTTTCGGTGATTATCTCGGGGGTTCCGGCATCGATGGCGGCCAGGTTGACCAGGTCGCTGCCCACTCCCAGGGCGCGCGCGCCGGCGCGGAGAAATGACTCCGCGGTTGCGAGCGTGACGCCGCCGGTGGGGATGAGCTTGAGATGCGGGAAGGGCGCGAGAAGCGCCTTCAGATAGGCGGCTCCGCCCACCGCCGAGCAGGGAAATATCTTGACGTAGTCCGCGCCGGCGCGGGAGGCGGTGATGGCCTCGGTGGGCGTTAGCGCGCCGGGAATGGAGAGTTTTTTCCTGGCCTTGGTGGCGGCTACGACCTCGGGATGAAAGCTGGGGCTGACGATAAACTCCGCTCCGGCCTCGATTGTGGCATCGGCCTCATCGGCGGTGGTGACGGTGCCGGCACCGAGCAGGCACTTCGTGCCGTACTCGTTTCTCAGCTCCTTCAGCAGATCAACAGCGCCGGGGACGGTCATGGTGACTTCAACGACGGTGACGCCGCCGGCGAGCATTGCCTTGACGACGGCGTGGGCCTGGACGGCATTGCGGGCGCGCAGGACGGGAATCAGGCCAACACGTTCGATGATTTGCGCTGTGGTTTCGGACATTTGTTCCTCGCCTCCGGGGCTAAAGCCCACGTTGATTCTGTTGACTCAATGCGGGGGTTGAAACCCCCGCCTCCCTCCGTCGAACCCACACCCTTCAAATCAGCTTAGCGGGCGATTCGCGCGGAGCCGCCTTTGACGATGCGTTCAACCTCGGCCAGCGTGGCCATGCTGGTGTCGCCGGGGGTGGTCATGGCAAGCGCGCCGTGAGCTACGCCGCACTGGACGGCCCATTCTATAGGCTTGTCAGTAAGCAGGCCGTAGATGAGGCCGGAGGCAAAGCTGTCGCCGCCGCCGACGCGGTCGCATATTTCGATGTCGCGCTGCGGGACGTGGACGATCTGGTCCTGGTAGATGGCGATTGCGCCCCAACCGTTGCGGCTGGCGCTGTGGGCGGTGCGCAGGGTTGAGGCGATGAGCTTGAGATTGGGATAGGCTGCAGCAACTTCGCGCAGCATCTCTTCGTAACCGGCGATGGGAAGCTCGGCGAAGTCCTCGCTGACGCCTTTGATTTTGACGCCCAGCATGGCGGAGAAATCTTCTTCGTTGCCCAGCAGCAGATCGACTTTGCGGACCAGCTCGCGGTTGACCTCCTGGGCACGGGCTTTGCCGCCGATGGATTTCCAAAGAGACTCGCGGTAGTTGAGGTCGTAGGAGACGGGAGTAGAGTGGCGGCGGGCGGCATCCATGGCTTCTACGGCGACCTCGGCTGTGGAGGCAGAGAGAGCGGCGAAGATGCCGCCGGTATGCATCCAGCGGGAGCCGGCGCCGTCGCTGAAAATGGCGTTCCAGTCAAAATCGCCGGGCTTGACCTGACTGATGGCGGTATGGCCGCGATCCGAGCAGCCGACGGCCGCGCGCACACCGAAGCCGCGTTCAGTAAAGTTGAGGCCGTTGCGAACCTGGCGGCCGACGCCGTCGTAGGGAACCCATTTGATGAGGGAGGTATCGACGCCGCCCTCGAGGATAAAGTCTTCGACGAGGCGGCCAACGGGGTTGTCGGCCAGGGCGGTGGCAATGGCGGTTTGCAGGCCGAAGCAACGGCGCAGGCCGCGGGCCACATTGTATTCGCCGCCGCCCTCCCATACGTGGAAGTGGCGGGTGGCGTGGATGCGGCCCTCGCCGGGATCGAAGCGGAGCATGACCTCGCCCAGACTGAGGCAGTCCCAGCGGCGGGGTGCGTCGGGGATAAGAAGTTTTTCCATAGATTTTACAGTAGCTTTCACTACTACTTTAATGCATTGTGGACGGGACGAGCTTTGAGAGCTGATCTTGCGCATTGCAACCGCCCAGTACGCGGCGAAGGTGGGGCACCCGGCATTTGATTGAGAGCCGCACTAAGCGGCGCTTGCTTTTAACCGCTTCATCCTTCTACGCGCCCAGAAGTAGATTGCGAAGCCCACTACCATGCTGCCGATCTCCGTGACCCAGACGGCTGTGATGGTGCGATAAAGGCCCAGGCCGATGAGAGGAGAGCCTTGAAAGGCAAGGGGTATGCCCTTGTCGGTGGGCGACAGCGCCGTCATGGGATGCGTGATCCAGTCAAGCACCCAGTGCGAAAAGACCATCAGGCCGAAGACGATCCCGATCAGTGTCCGGCGCCGGAAGCGGCGTGCCAGCCAATAGGCCAACAGGCCAAAGAGCACAGACCAGACAACGGCCATCAGCAGACTGTGGTCCCACCAGGGAGGATGAGAGGCTGGATTCATTGGCGAGGTTTCAAGACCAACGCACCAGAAGGCGAGCCATAGAATGTCCAGAACGACAGTACCAAGGATAAGCCAGCCAACGTTGACTTCAGGAAGGAGCGGCTTGGCGGCCAACCCGACAGCCGCGTGCGCTATACCTGCCATACGGAAGTTCCTCCCTTCGGCAGACCTCACACATTTTCAGGAATCAAGTCAATTCTATATGCAGAGTACGCTGAAGCAATGTGAAACCCGCGTCAATTTGCGCTCTTGACGCGGACCACGGTGATTTTGGCGAATCCTTCTTCGAAGACTGGAGGCTTGAGGCGTTCGGCCATTTTGCGCATCACGTCCTCGCTGACCGAGCGGTCGCGCTGACGGTTTCGCTCCAGGCAGACATCGAGAGGCACGTCGAAGAAGACTGCCTGGACTTCGTAGCCGAAGCTTTGGGACATCTTGATCCACTGACGGCGCTCATGGATGGAGAGGTTGGTGGCGTCGACGTAGTTCCAGGGCATGCGGGCGATGAGGCGGGCGCGCAGGAGCGAACGCAGGGTGGAAAAGACCAGCCCCTGGTATCGCTGCTCCTCGACATCGTCGAAGAGGATGTTGCGCAGCAGGTCGCTGGAGAGCGGAGTGACGCCTCGGCGGCGGAACCAGGTGGTTTTACCGGAGCCGGGCAGGCCGATGGCCAGAACGACGTAACCTTTGGGGGCTTGGGGCGAGCGTCCGGCAGCCTCCGGCTCGGGCGGCGCCAGGGAGGGCATCTCCGGCTGGGTTTCGAGCTCGAAGCGCCCGGAACCGGCCGGCTCATTCCATTCCTGCTGTGCGGGCTGCTGCTTGGAGTGTCGATCCGGCCTGGCGGGACGCGGCTCGGGGTTAGACTGGGCGGCCTGAGGCTGGGCAGTCTGCGATTGCAATGAGGACCGCTGCGGGCGCGGCTGCGGGGTTGCCGCAGGGGCCTCGTCCAGATAGTGCGGCACCAGCGGCCTCTGTTGATTCGAGGGGAGTTCCTGGCCGATTTTGCCGGTGGATTCGGAGATATTGGGGTTGCGTCGGGAACGTTTTCTCATGCCGCCTTCAAAATACGTACTGATACGGGAATACCACAGTTGCCGAGGGCGCTGCAAATAGTGTGCAGTTCGTCACATACGATCCTATATAGGGAACGACAGACTAAAGGAGCGGGGAGTTCAGCGCAAATTGGGGAAGAATCGCGATTTTAATTCATCTCCGTTGACCTGCAATGTTACGATTAAGAGTTTGGTGGAATTGCGTGCCGGGCGGAAATGAACTGCCCAATCATGACATGCTCGAACCAGATTAACCCACAGCCTCACCGACAACGAAGGAGAAGACAGACATGGCAGTAAAGGTTGGAATCAACGGCTTCGGCCGCATTGGCCGCAACGTATTACGCGCCGCACTGGGCAAACCGGAGATCGATTTTGTGGCCGTCAACGACTTGACCAGCCCGGCGACGCTGGCCCACCTGCTCAAGTACGACTCGATTTTGGGCAACCTGAAAAATGAGATCACGGCGGGCGCGGATTTCATCACCGTGGACGGCAAGAAGATCAAGGTCTTCGCCGAGAAGGATCCGGCCAAGCTGCCCTGGGCTGAAGTGGGCGCGCAGATTGTGCTCGAGTCCACGGGGCGCTTTACGGCAGCGGCGGACGCCGGCAAACACCTGGGAACGACGGTGAAGAAGGTCATCATCTCCGCCCCGGCGAAGAACGAGGACATGACCATCGTGCTGGGCGTCAATCAGAACAAATACGACCCAGCCAAGCACCACATTCTCTCCAACGCCAGCTGCACCACCAATTGCCTGGCGCCGGTGGTGAAGGTGGTTCTGGAGACCTGCGGCATCGTCAGCGGCATAATGACCACCATCCACAGCTACACCAACGACCAGGTTATTCTGGACTTCCCGCACAATGACCTGCGCCGTGCCCGTGCCGCCGCGCTAAGCATGATTCCGACGTCGACGGGCGCCGCCAAGGCTCTCAAGCTGGTGATTCCGGAGAGTGCCGGCAAGCTGGACGGCTTCGCGATTCGCGTTCCCACGCCGAACGTCTCCATCGTCGATCTGACGTTTATCGCCGAGAAGCCCATCACCGCCGAAGCATTAAACGCCGCCTTCACGAAGGCCGCGGAGGGTGAACTGAAGGGCATTCTGGGCGTTGACTCCAACCTGCTGGTCAGCTCGGACTACAAAGGCAACCCGCTCTCGTCCATCGTCGATCTTCCGTTGACCAAGGTCGTCGGCCAGAGCGTGAAGGTGCTGAGCTGGTATGACAATGAGTGGGGCTACTCCTGCCGCGTCGTCGATCTGTTCAGCTTTTTAGCCAAGAAGGGCCTGTAAACAGTTGACAGTGAACAGTGGTCAGTGGCCAGTTTTTCGACCCCTGACCACTGATCGTATTACTCAGATCTCCTATCTTTGTAAATTGTCATGCGCAAAAACATCAGTGGCAGTTCTCCCTACGAACCCATCATCGGCTTCTCTCGCGCAGTGCGCGTGGGGAATGCCGTTCATTTGTCCGGCACCGGTCCAGTGGGCGCAGACGACCAAGACGCGGCAGGGCAGACGCGTCGCATCTTCGTGATTGCCGCAGCGGCGCTTGCCGAGGCGGGGGCTGGCTTTGAAGATGTGGTGCGGACGCGGATGTATTTAACTCGCGCCGAGGATTGGGAGGCGGTGGGCCGGGTGCACGGCGAATACTTTTCCAAAATTCGTCCAGCGGCTACCATGGTGGTAGTAGCACAACTGCTCAACCCTGCCTGGCGTGTTGAAATAGAGATGGACGCCGTGGTATCCGGCTCGTAGCCCGGCGCGCAACAGACCGGCCATCAATTTTAAGGAAGGTGGATTCCCATGCCCAAGCTCACGATTCGCGACATCGATCTGACCAATAAGAGGTTGTTTATCCGCGTCGATTTTAACGTGCCTCTGACCGAAGACGGCTCGATCATCACGGATGACACCCGCATAGTGGCCACGCTGCCCACCATCGAATACGCGCTGCGGCGCAAGGCCAAGGTGATTCTGGCCTCGCATCTGGGCCGTCCCAAGGGCAAGCCGGATATGAAGTACTCGCTGCGTCCGGTGGTTGACCGGCTGCGTACCCTGCTGGGCAAGGAGCTGGGCGAGGAGGTCAACGTGGCCTTTGCGCCGGACTGCATCGGCGAAGTGGCCGCCACGATGGCGCGTCAGCTTGAGTCCGGCCAGGTGCTGCTGCTGGAGAACCTGCGCTTCCATCCCGAGGAAGAGGCCAACGATCCAGCCTTCTCCAAGGAGCTGGCCTCGCTGGCCGATGTGTACGTCAACGACGCATTCGGCTCGGCGCATCGCGCTCATGCGTCAACGGAAGGGATTACGCACTTTCTCAAGCCCGCGGTTGCCGGCCTGCTGATGGAAAAGGAGATTACTTACCTGGGCAAGGCGCTGGAATCGCCGGAGAAGCCTTTTGTGGCCATCATCGGCGGCTCCAAGATCTCAGGCAAGATTGACGTGATTGACAACCTGCTCGACAAGGTGGACACGCTGGTGATTGTGGGCGGCATGGCTTACACCTTTGAGCGCGCACTGGGCGTGACGACAGGCAAGTCGCTCGTGGAGGAGGACAAGATCGAAATGGCCAAGGCGGCTCTCGACAAGGCCAAGGCCAAGGGCGTCAAGCTGCTGCTGCCGGTGGATAATATTCTGGCGGATAAGTTTGCCGCGGATGCCAAGACCCAGGTGTGGGATTGCTCGAAGAACTTTCCCGCCGATTGGATGGGACTGGACATCGGGCCCAAGTCGATTGCGGCGATTGAGGAAGTGGTCTCGACGGCGCGGACGATAGTGTGGAACGGCCCGGCGGGCGTCTTCGAGTTTCCGCGCTTCGCGGTGGGCACCAACGCCATCGCCAAGGCTGTCGCGGCCAACCGGGCGGCCACGTCGATTATCGGCGGCGGCGACTCGGTATCGGCCATCAACCAGGCTGGAGTTGCCGACCAGATCACACACATCTCCACCGGAGGCGGGGCTTCACTAGAATTTCTCGAAGGCAAGAAGCTGCCCGGCGTAGAGGCGCTGACGGATAAATAAGACAGGGAATAGGGATTAGGGATTAATTAGCCCCGCATTCGGCGTGAATTTCAGGCCGGATGCGGTTTTTTTTGCTTTTTCCACAGTTGTGGTTCATGAAAATCGGTATATATGGATGCCAAGCCGAAGAACCGTAATCGTGCTTGAGTCTATCCATGAAGGGATGAATCAAAATGAGCGAAGTTGTAACGCACCCTACCGTAAAAGACATTAAAGATGCCTGCAAGGTATTTGCAGGCGACAAGAACGAACCTGACCCTGCGCTGATCGATCTCTTTACCCACTACCCAAAGAATACTGATTTTGTTCATGTACTGCTGAAAGTCGTGACTTTGAACACGCTCTATTCAACGATGATTCGCGTTTATAGCGAGCATCCGACTGTCTACGATGTCGCCCGACACATCATCGATCAGAAAATCGACACAGACCTAGACCTTTGTTTACCTGAGTTGGTCCACAAGATCTCAAATATAGACAAAGGTGAGAAGACATTCTACAACTACTCATTTGCGACAAAGTACTGCAGCTTTCATCGGCCTGAATCCTACCCAATTTACGATTCGCGTGTAAACGAATACCTTTGGCATCTCAGAAATTTGGGTGCCCTCAGGCAATTTAAGCGGAATGCGCTTTGGATCTACCCTGAATTTAAGAAGATTGTAGACGAATTCCGGGATCGTTACTGTCTTCAAGAATTCACCTACAAGCAGATTGACGCATTTCTGTTTTACGAGGGAGGGAAACTCCGCAAACAAAAGGAGTCAAAGGCCGTTCCGCTCTCTCTGCTACTGATTGATTCAAATTGAGTTGCTCCAGGGCCTGCTTTTGGGACTTGGAGACTGGTGCATGACAAACGATACTCTGTGCCGAAATTCCGGTTTCGCGCTACAATCATGAAGTGGAGATCACGTTCGACCCACGGAAGAGCGAGCGCAATTTGCGCGAGCGCGGATTTGGTTTTGAGATTGCATCAGGATTCGATTTAAGCTCAGCCATTTACGCCATCGATACGCGCAAGGACTACGGCGAAGTTCGCATCCGGACACTTGGGTTGATTGGGGATACGCTTTATGCCTTGGTATTCACCATGCGCGACGGCGTTCTCCGGGTTATCAGTCTGAGAAAGGCTAGCCGTAAGGAGCGAAATCGATATGAAAAAGCCAGATTCTGAGTTGATTGACTCCGAAAACCCAGAATGGACCGAGGAAGACTTCACAAAGGCGGTTCCGTTCTCCGATCTGCCTGTCGAATTGCAGAACCAACTCTCTTCACTGAAGAAGGAGAGAGAAGAGACTAATTCCCGGCCTGCCCGTCAGCCCGCGGCATGACAAGTAGGCGTGCGAGGATTCTATTGAACCTGAATACATTCCTATGCACATTTTTATCAAGTGGCGGGAGGATACGCCGGTCTATCTTTGTCACCTTCATAACTCTTTGTGCGGGTTTGTCTGGAACGAGTTACTGCCAAACCACAGAACCAACGGACAATCCACAAAGCGATGAAAGAGCCGTCATCGCATTTGGCGGGGATGTGATGGTTCCGGCAAAGGTGGGGAAGGCGAGGACGGCAGCTTTTTTATCTGGACTGGCAGAGACGTTTTCGAAGGCCGATGCGGCGTTTGTGAATCTGGAAGGCCCCATCGGGGGAGATCCCACGGACATTAAGAAGTGCAAAACAGAAGACTGCCACATATTGGGGCAATCACCCTGGATAGCGCAATCATTGGCAAATATCGGCGTGAAAGTTGTTTCGGTGGCCAATAATCATGCCGGAGATATGGGAAGAAGCGGCATGGCATCCACCGATGCGGCGCTGGCCAAGGCGGGGATCAAAACGGCTGGCAGGATGAACCATCAAGTTGCCATTCTGGAGATTGGGGGAATGCGCATCGCTTTTCTCGGATTTGCCAGCTTCAACGGGGTTCCTGATCTGCGTGACCGGGATTCCGCCGTGGCGCAGATCCGAGAGGCCAAGGCTCACTATGACGCGGTGGTGGTGTCGATGCATGCCGGATGCGAAGGCGAGGATGCCGGCGAGATTCCAGACGGGGAGGAAAAATGCTATGGCGAGAACAGAGGCGATACCAAAGGATTTGCCAGGGCCGCGGCAGACGCTGGAGCAATGATAGTCGTCGGACATGGGCCGCATGTATCACGCGGATGGGAGAACTGGAACGGAGTTCCCATCTTTTATTCGCTGGGCAACCTTGCCACTGGCGCGGGAATCCGGGTTTCGGGTAAAGCCGCGCTGGCACCTGTGCTGTTGGCTACATTTCAACGAAATCAAGATGGATTAGTCCAGGTAGCCTCGTTTGAAATTGTTTCGTTCAAGCAGAGTTATGGAACGGGCCCAAGACTAGACCCGGATGGCGCGGCTAAGAAAGAGATGGTTGCTCTTAGCGAAAAACTCATTCAGTCACCTTCCCTGTCATTGCCAGACCAACCACAAAAGTAGCGATAGCTATGTTTGTTTTTTTCAGGAAGAAAAGCCTATCACTCAATTGTCACTGTCGATTTAATCCCCATGAATTCAAATCAGCGCGCTGATGTCCATAGACGCTTAACACTGGTGAACGCTCATGTCTGAGGTCCTCATTCCGACCCCGCGCGGCCAGATGCCCGCATGGCTCGCCGTTCCGCCCACCACAGTTCCGGCTCCTGGTGTCGTCGTTCTTCATGACGTTCTCGGCATGAGCCTCGATCACCGCAACCAGGCCAACTGGCTCGCAGACGCGGGCTTTATGGCGCTCTCCATCGACCTCTATAACAAGGGCGGCTTGTTGCTCTGTCTGCGCTCGGTGATTCGCGACCTGATGGCCCGCAGCGGAGCGGCCTTCGACGATGTGGAAGCCGCGCGCAGCTGGCTCCTCGCCCAACCCAACTCGAATGGCAAAGTAGGCGTCATTGGCTTCTGCATGGGCGGTGGATTTGCGCTGCTGCTAGCGAGCGGCCACGGCTTCTCGGCGGCCAGCGTGAATTATGGAGGCAAGCTGCCGCCAGATGTGGACGAGTTTCTTAAGACAGCCTGCCCGGTGGCCGGCAGCTACGGCGGCCAGGCCAAGTGGGAGCAGGGCGCCGCCGATGAGTTGCAACGCGCTCTGGAACGCGCCCTTGTTCCGCATGATGTGAAGGAGTACCCGGATGCCGGCCACTCCTTTATGAACAAACATCGTGGCTACGGCTTTTTGAAGTTACTGCGCTACAAGGCCGTCGGCTACGATGAGACGGCCATGATGGATGCGCGGCGGCGGATTATTGCTTTCTTTCATACGCACCTTGGAGGCTAACAAATGGAAGCAACTGGAACGGAGAAGGAAAAAACTGGCAGTGGAGATTCCGGCGATCTGAACGGCCTATGCCGGATTGGAGGCATCGCCGCGTTTGTTCTAATCGTTTACTCACTGGCGACGATGGTTCAGATGGTGGTGCTGGGCGGCCAGCCCGCAACTGCCGCGCAGGCCTTCGATCTGCTGCAGCACAACAGGGTCGTGGGGTTGCTGCGGCTGGACCTGCCCACAGTTGCCGTGCTGCCACTCTACTACCTGCTGTTTCTCGGCCTCTATGCAGCGCTGAAACAGAGCGACCGCGCGAATGCTCTGCTCTCCACGACGCTGGCTTTCGCCGGAGTGACTCTGGTGCTCGCCACGCCTACCGCGCTTTCGATGATACCGCTGAGCGACAAATTTGCGGCGGCGACTACCGAGGCTGCGCGAGCGCAACTGCTGGCCGCGGGTGAAGCGATCATGGCCGCTGATATATGGCACGCCACAGGCGCCATCCTCGGCGGAGTGCTTCTGCAGTGCGGCGCGGTGCTGATCTCGGTTGTCATGCTGCGGGGCGGGGTTTTCAGCAAAACAACGGCCTGGCTGGGCATCGTGATGCACGGACTCGATCTGGCGCACATCCTTGGAGGGATGATTCTGCCCATCTCCGGCGTTATTCTGCTGGCCATCGCCGGCCCGCTTTATCCGGTTTGGTTGTTTCTTGTGGGGCGCAGATTACTGAAGCTGGCGGGCAAAAATGTGGGATAATGCTATATGGCCAGTCTTCCACAATTCGAGAGGGAGGGCATCCATCCGAGCGCCACTCAGCCAGGCAAACCTGAAGCTTTAAGTCCATTGATCCGGGATAAGGACTCTGCTGGTCCGGCTCGAAGAATGAAGCGTTACCGAATACTTGTCGCGCGTGTGGTCGATGTGTTCGGGGATGAGCTCAAGGCATCCCGGTGGCTATCACTTCCGAATCGGGAACTTGACGGACAGATACCCATTCAAGTTGCAGAGAAGGACGGGTATAGCCTCAAGTCAATCGAGCCATTGCTCATCCGCATCGAGCATGGAGTCTATGATTGACGCCCGAAGATCAATCACTCGACCCTCATTACTTTCTGGATCATCAGCCGCTTACGCTTTTTCGGCTCACGAAAACAAAATATGCAAACCTGTCAGGCGTAGGAGCTGCGCTTGTTCCTGGCCGCTGGAATAACTCTGGACAGGAGGCCATCTATACCTCAACAGAGGTTGGTACATGTGGGCTGGAGATGCTGGCACATACATCGAAAGCCCTGATCCCCTCCAACCTGGCTCTGATGAAGATACGGGTCTCAGGACAGTGGGAACCTCACAAGGATGTCCTGTTCGACGCGAAGACGAGCGGAAGCCTTCGGATCTATAGGTCTATTGCCGAAACAAGGGATGATTACCAAGAATCTCAGCATTGGTTTCCAGGTGACGACAACCCGTTCGCAGTGGCGGTCCCTTCGGTGATCGTTCCTGCGTGGAATGTCGTTCTTTTCCCGCAGGGGAAAGGGTTCTGGGAACACGTCTCGCTGGAAAGCGTCGAACCATTTCAATTCGATCCGCGGCTGTTTCCAGACGATGCTCTAGCGGAACCCAAAGAATAACATCATCGGTTAGTGCTTATCGTGTGAGGAGCAGTTTAAGCAGCTCCTCACACGACTTGTATTTATGCTGCCTTTGCATCTCCCGCCGACCTTACGCGGAAGCGCTTCATCTGGATGGACAGGGTGCGCTCGATCTTGCGCAGATCGTTGCGCTCCGCGGGGCCGGCAAAGGTGGAGGCTACGCCGTGGGCTGACGCGCGGCCTGTACGGCCAACGCGATGGACAAAGTCCTCGGCCATCTTGGGCATGTCAAAGTTGATGACGTGGGCCACGTTGGCCACATCAATGCCGCGAGCGGCTACGTCGGTGGCGACTAGCACGCGGTGACGGCCCTCGGAGAAGCTGCGCAGGGCCTGGTTGCGCTGGGCCTGCGAACGGTCGCCGTGAATCTGCGTGGCGGAATGTCCGCTGCGAACCAGCCGGCGCGCCACGCGGTCGGCGCCATGCTTGGTGCGCACGAAGACCAGAAAGCTGCCAGTCTCCGCGCCCAGCAGGTGCTCGAGCAGCTCCTGCTTCTTGTCTGGCTCGACCTCGAAGGTGCGCAGCTCGACGTTTTCCGCGGGCTTGAGCACCGAGCCGATCTCGACGCGAACGGGATTCGAGAGGTACTTGCGCGCGACTTCTCTGACTGAGCCTTCGAGCGTGGCGGAATAGCAGAGGGTTTGGCGGACGGCGGGCAGCGCGGTTGCGATGCGGGCGATGGCCGGCTGGAAGCCCATGTCCAACATGCGGTCCACTTCATCGAGGACCAGGATTTTTACTCCGTCGAGGCGGACGAGCTTGCGCTTGAGATAGTCCTCCAGGCGTCCGGGAGTGGCTACGATGAGGCGCGCGCCGCGGCGGATGGCGTCGAGTTGCGAGCGCTCGGCGAGACCGCCGACTACCAGGGCCACGGATTGCGCGGAGTTGGTGCGGACGGCAAGGAAGGCCTGCTCCACCTGCATGGCAAGCTCGCGCGTGGGTAGAACGATGAGGGCCAATGCTTGCTTGGCTTCGACTTTCTGCATCATCTCGATGATGGGGATGAGGAAGCCGAGCGTCTTACCGGTTCCGGTCTGCGCGGTGGCCAGCACATCGCGGCCTTCGAGAGCAGGCGGGATGCAAGCGGCCTGCACCGGTGTGGGAAGTACAAACTTGTTGGCGTCAAGCCGCGCCATTAAGGCGGGCGAAAGAGAAAACTTAGAAAACTGTGTTGTCAAAATAGGGTACATTCCTGTTGGGCTCCGCGAGCGCCAGTTTCCCTGACGCCTGCAATCGGAACCGGACGAAGAGGCGCGCGCGCCCGTTTGAGGGCGCGAGCCTGCTAATTAATTTGCGTAAGGGAGAACCGAAAGTCGAATCTAAGACTAGCCAGACATTCAAGGGGAGAACGCCTGCGCCCGGAGCTGCCGCACGCTACTTCATCGCCAGACGGCACATTGCCGGCCGGCTCCACGCTCCCACGCTTTCAAGCGCTTCCTGGTTTGCCGGCGCGGCTTCCTTGGTTGGAGGAGACGAACGCACAGTCTACTGCCAGGCCTGGTTTGACCCATGGCAGAGGCCCCCAGGATGGGAGACCACGTGGATTACGCTTGAGGGGCTTGGGGAAAACTGTGCCAGGCAAACTTGCCTTGGAAGGGGCTCGCTGCCGCTCACGGCCAAATCACTGAGCGCAAGTACAGTGTAACACAGAATAGCTATAAATATTTGTGGTTATAGATATCCCACCTTAGGCGCAAAAACAAGAACGCGCTAAAGGTGGGGCATCCGCTGTTGTGGAACCAACCGCTGTTGCGGAACACTTCGCACACGGTCAGCACGTAAAATACTCTTTAGGGAGAATGCATCTCCCAGGTGCCTCATGATTGATCCGAAGAATATGTCCGGCATTGACCCTCAGGCGGAGGCGCGTGAAACCCTCGATCCGGCGGATTGGGATGCTTTTCGCGCACAGGCGCATCAGATGCTGGACGATATGCTCGGCTATATCGAGACAATTCGCGAGCGGCCTGTGTGGCAGCCGATTCCAGAGGAAGGGCGAGAGCGCTTTCACACTGCCGCGCCGCGGAAGGGCGAAGAGCTGGCGCGGGTCCATGCGGAGTTCATGCGGGATGTGCTGCCCTTCGCCATGGGCAATGTGCATCCGGGATTTATGGGCTGGGTGAATGGCGGCGGCACTCCGGTGGGCATGCTGGCGGATATGCTGGCCGCGGGGCTTAACGCGAACCTCGGTGGCCGCGATCATATCCCGGTCGCGGTGGAGCGTCAGGTGAGCGAATGGATGCGGGAGATCTTCGGATTCCCGCATGGCGCGAGCGGATTGTTTGTCACCGGAACGTCGATGGCGAATCTGATAGCCGTGGTGATTGCACGGGACGCCGCGCTGGGCGTCGAAGTGCGCGCGAGTGGAGTGGCTGCGGAGACGAGGCGGCTGAGAGCGTACGCATCGACCGCGGTGCATAGCTGCGTGCCCAAAGCTATGGACATTGCCGGGCTGGGCAGTGACGCGTTGCGGCTCATCCCCGTTGACCGCCGCTACCGGATCGATCTGAGAGCGCTTGCGACAGCGATTGAGCGGGATCGCGAGGCGGGCTTCACGCCATTTTTTATAGTGGGAACCGCGGGAACGGTGGATACGGGAGCGATCGACGATCTGACTGGAATGGCTGAGCTTTGCCAGCGTGAAAAGCTATGGTTCCACGTGGACGGAGCCTTTGGCGCGCTGGCCAGACTGGCTCCGGATCTTGCTGCACGGCTGGACGGAATTGAGCGCGCCGATTCGCTGGCTTTTGACTTTCACAAGTGGGGACAAGCGCCTTACGACGCAGGCTTCATTCTGGTGCGTGACTCGGAGACGCACAAGCAGGCCTTCATAATGCAAACAGCGTACCTGGCGCGGGCGGAGCGAGGATTGGCCGCAGGTTCACCCTGGCCCTGCGACTTTGGGCCGGATCTCTCGCGGGGCTTTCGCGCGCTGAAGGTCTGGTTCACGCTGAAGGTTCTGGGCACGGAGCGGCTGGGAGCGTCAATCTCCCGCTGCTGCGCGCTGGCCCGGTATCTGGAGGGCCGCATCAACGCGGCACCTGAGTTGGAATTGATGGCCCCGGTGGAGCTGAATATCGCCTGCTTCCGTTATCGCGCCGCAGATTCGGACAGTGTGAATGCTGAGATAGCCATCCGGCTGCAGGAGTCGGGGGTGGTGGCGCCGTCCACGACACGGATCGGAGGGTACACGGCGATACGAGCGGCAATCGTGAACCACCGCACCGGGCGCGCGGAAATGGACGCCTTGGTGGACGGCACGCTGGCGAAGGGCCGCGCCCTAACCTCAGGCAGGGAGTAAAGCTCGTCACGACTCAGCATGATTATTTCTAAGAAAAGTTTAGATCTGTCAATCCAGCATTTTTCAGTTCGAACTCTGCAACCATTTGGTGCGTTTACACTAATAGAGTGGAAGAAAGTCAGCCCAAGACGGATTCCCGACCTGCCGGTTTCGCGCTCCGCTTCGTGGCGGCGGCGCTGATTGTGCGCGACGGCGAGATACTGATCGGGCAACGCCGCCCGAATCAGCCGATGGCGCTCAAGTGGGAATTTCCCGGCGGCAAAATCGAGCCAGGCGAGAGCCCGCAGCAGGCGCTGGCCCGCGAGCTGCACGAAGAGTTGGGCATCACGGCTACTATCGGCCCCCTTGTTACACGCATTCGCCACAACTATCGCCATGGCGGCGCGGTGGATTTGCAGTTTTTTGCGGTGCACGAGTTTTCCGGGGAGATCGTGAACCATATCTACCATGAGTTTCGCTGGGTGCGGCTGGAAGAGCTATCCGGCTATGAGTTTCTGGCCGCCGATCGCGGACTGATTAAGGATTTGGCCGAGGGAAAGCTGCTGTAGGCGCCGTTATGGGGCGGACGCGCATCGGCCTCACGACCCCGGCGATACCTCTTTCAATGCCGCGCTGGCCTGCTGCCTCCATCGCTGCGAGTTCACGCCGAAGATAAGCAACCACAAAATCAGCGATCCTTCCCCGAGCATGCCGGCGGGCATCACGACGCGGGAGAAGAGACTGGCCGCGAGCGGCGGCGACAGAAAGACCTGATACGTCATACCGGCGATAATCAAAAACGCGCCGATCATTCGAGGCATGAATGTCGACCTGAGAATCAGATAGCCGAGCAGGATGCAGTAGCATCCGAAGAGCACCATCGTGATGCCGGTAACAATACCATTCAAGTTGAGAGTCAGTAGCGCCATCGCCTGCAACTGTTCCGTCTTGAAAACGCTCAGGTATTGCGTTCCTTCCAGGATGGTCAGCGGGGCGATGGTAAAGATGCCGCCAAAGGCCCCGACGACGCATCCGGCCATGCTGAAAAAAGCCGCGAGCAACGAGACGCTCTTGTTTACCGGCTTCAATATGTCGAATAGAAGCAGCGTCACCGTTATATATAACACAGTCGATATCAGATTGGACGCGAAAGCAATCTGCAATAACTTTCCGTTCGTCAGAATGTTGTGCGCGGTGGCCGCGGCATCACCCTTGACTAAAATCTTGCCGTGAACCAAGCCATCGGCATAGGAGAATGCCATACCGCTGATCAGGTAGAGGACTCCGGCAAGCCGGGCTTTGAGCGCCGGCGATGATTTTGACAGCCATTTCCTTATCTTGCTCATCCTTGCTCCTATGCCGCACTTGAGTTGAAATGCAATACGTTATTCCTGCTCCTCTGGTTCCGCGGCCGAAGCTTTGCCGCCGCACCAACGGGAGCGCATATCAGCTCTGAATTTCTCCCGTTCTTCGGGCGTCATCTTCTTCCTGTCTGATTTGTGGTGGCCGTTGCCTCCGCAATTCAAGCGCCCGAAGAGAATCCGGCTAAGAACCAGCAGCCCGAGGGCCTGCCAGAAGCTGATGGCGCGCACGCCAAAAAGCGCAGGCAGCAGCCAGTTCCACAGATACATCACCACTTCGCCGCCGATCCATATGAAAAGCACGAGCGCCAGCGGCGCCACAACAAAGATCCACTTATTTCTTTTGACCCACCCATTTTCCATGTTGGTTCCTCACTTTTCTAAAAACTCATCGTGAATGTGCTGCAATCGATCGCGCAGACGAAGCACCGCGTAGCGCTTGCGCGCGAGCAGGGTATTGACGCTTACGCCTGTTTGCGCCGACAGCTCCTTGAAGCTGCGCCCCTCAAATTCGTGGGCAACGAAGACATCTCGCTGCTCGGCGGGCAATTCGGCAAGCGCGGATTCCAATTCATCCAGGAGCAGTTTGCGCAGATATTGCTCTTCAGGACCTGCATCGGGCGAGATCAGCAGATCTTCGATCGCGAGCAACTCGCCCTCTTCGCCCTCGATTGCCGCATCGCTAAAGTTCTCCGGCTTCTTCTTGCGGAAGAGATCGGTGATGCGGTTGCGCGCGACGCTATAGAGCCAGCCGGTCACATACTCAACCGGCATCAAAAGGCGGTTGGCTCGCACCAGTTCGTAGAAGACCTCCTGGACAAGATCTTCGACGTCTGCTTCAAGCGGAACGCGCTTGCGGATGAAGTTGCGCAGCCGGCATCGTTCTTCCGCGATGATTTCGGAGATGCGCAGGTCTTGCTCGATCATCGAGGTGATTCTCAACGTCCCATCCACCCAATACTGAAGACGAACGACAGCCACAAATATTGTAGAAATATTATTTCGGGCAACCGCCTACGAGGAAGATGGCATCGAGGTGTTCCTGTTTGGTTTTGGCGATGGGCATGTGAAGTCTCCAATTTAAGCCGTGAGGCCAGCGGGCAAAGCCGCTCATCACGCAGCCGATTTGATTGTATTGCAGAATTGCGAGGTCGAGCGCGAGCTTTCGCGAGTTTCAGAATGGAGAGCTGGAAGACCAGCCTGGAATTGTGAAATTAATATTATGGCTTAAAGTTGCCGCAGATTACCCCGATAAGGTAGTTAAGCTGGTTGCAGTTATTGCGACTTCAGAATTGCCATGCGCGTGCTGCAGGCATTGCAGATCGGTTGATGAGCGATGAAACCCCGCAAGAAGCGATTATTGTTGTCTTTGGCAGCCATAATCGTGACGGCTGCGTGCGGAACACTGGCTGGCTATCAGTTGGCCAGCACCATAGCCGTCAGAATAACGGAAAACGGGCTCGATCAATACGCAACCCGCATAGTAGCGGACTGGGAGGCATCCTCGGCTGAGTTGCGTACGGTTCTGGCTGCCGCGGGCGCCGCGCATCGCAGGTTCTGCTCGGACGACGAGATTGGTTACTTTCGTGCATTGATCTTTGAGTCTGAATACTTAAAAGACGTAGGCCGCATGCGCGACGACAAGATCGCGTGCTCGGCCGCGATAGGCAAACTGGTGAAACCAGCAACACAATCCAATCCGGATTTCACCCAGCAGGACGGAACAAAACTCTACAAAAACCTCACTCCGTACCGAAATACAGACCTGACGGTGTTCGCGCTTCAATTAAACGATTTGTATGTTGTTTTCACACCCTATACCCGCCTGCATCTGGAAGCTGCGCCGATGCACTACACCGTAACATTGACGGATTCTCCCACCCAAAAGAGGGTGAGCTTACTGGGCGAGCCGCTCAAGGAGAGCCTGCCAATACTCACGAATGAAGGTCATCTTCGACGGGGAGATACTCTATACGCTACGCAGTGCTCTATCCGCTTCTTCACATGCGTAACCGCTTACACTTCAATGCCCGAGATTATTGCGGCAAATCACACCAGGTTTTTCGGATGTGTCTCACTGTGCGGGTTGTTCGGCGCATTCTTCGGCCTATTAATACCCCTGCTCTACCATCGCAACAAGAGCGTAGTGCAGCAGCTCCGCCGGGCTATTCGCAACGACAGGCTGCAGATGGTCTATCAACCTATCGTTGAACTGCACAGCAGACGCATTGTCGGGGCCGAGGCGCTGATGCGCTGGACGGATGAAGAAGGCGTTGTGGTTGGTCCCGAAGTCTTTGTCCGCATCGCCGAGCAAAACGGGTTCGTTGGCGAGATCACCAAGCTGGCGCTGCGCCACGTGCTGCGAGAGTTTGGAGAGACGCTGCGCAAGCGGCCAAATCTTCACGTCAGCATTAACGTGGCCGCCGCCGATTTTGCCGACCCGGAATTTCTGCCCATGCTCGATCATTGCCTTAGCCAGGCAGGAGTCTCAGCACACAGCGTGGCCATCGAGCTCACCGAAAGCTCCACCGCCAAACACGAGATTGCCATCGAGACGATTCGCAGCCTGCACCATCGCGGACACAGTGTACATATCGACGACTTCGGCACCGGCTATTCGAGCCTCTCCTATCTGCACGAGCTTGCTGTTGACGCCATCAAGATCGACAAATCATTTACCCAGGCCATCGGCACAGGATCAGTGATCGTAGCGATTCTGCCGCAGATTCTTTCCATGGCCGAGGCGCTGGGACTGGAAGTGATAGTGGAGGGCATCGAAACCGCGGAGCAAGCAAGTTATTTTGAAACATCCTCGGGGATATTTCATGCCCAGGGCTGGCTCTTCGGACGCCCCGTCACCGCCGACAGCTTTATACGACTGCTGGCTAGCGACGAAAAGAAAGCGCTTCAGTCAGAAGAAGCGGCGTGAAACAGTTTTCGCGTCCGGTTTGATCCTAAACCTAAAGAATATATCGCAGTCCAGCGCAGTCTCCTCATGCTGCCAACGGCCTGATCTTCGGGCGTTTTTTTTGCGATTCGATCCATAGGTCGTACTGGAGTTGTGCCTTCGAGAAGAAGTCGGGGGAGAGCGCCAGAGCATCTCCAAGCCTGATGCTGAGGTCCATCGAAACGGAGGTACGGCCATTGAGAATGCGTGAGATGGTGGCGCGCGCCACTCCGATATGCTCGGCAAGCTCGGTTGCAGTCGTCGAGCCGAGGAACTCCTTCAGAAGTTCCCCTGGGCTGGCTGGGTTGTGCATCATGGTCATAATCATTGCCCCCTTAGTGGTAATCCTGATAGTCCACGAGAATCGCATCCTCTCCTTCAAAGCTGAAGGTCAACCGCCAATTGCCGCTTACGCTCAGCGACCAGTGGCCTTTGAGCTCTCCCTTCAGCGGATGCCAGTCCCATCCATCCCGGTTCATATCCAGCGGTGTAGATGCCAGATTCAAGGTGGTCAGAAGGATGCGTAATCGGGCTTCGTGTTTCGGCTGGATGCTCGCCTTTGAGCCGGTCCGGAAGAATTTCTCGAGGCCACGATGCCTGAAGGATCTAATCACAGTAAAAGTGTAACATATAATGTTACGCTATGTCGACTTGGCGTTCCGCGCAGTCCTCAATGTCCCGAAATCAAGCCCCAAAGCATGACCAGGGTCATGCCGATGACGATGATGCTGGTGGCCCAGGCAATGACGTTCCAGAGTCGCGTGTTCTTGTGCTCGCCCATCAGGTCCGTGCGGTTGATGAGCATCAGCATGAGGATGATGACCACGGGGAGCAGGATGCCGTTGAGGACCTGGGAGAGAATGGCGAAGTTGATCAGTTGCGCGTCGGGCAGAATCAGCACGGTCAGCGCGCCGCCGGCAATGAGCAGCGAATAGAGCCCGTAGAAAAATGGCGCCTCCTGGAAGCTCTTATCCACGCCGGATTCGACGCCCAGGCCTTCGCAGACGGTGTAGGCGGTGGAGATGGGCAGGATCGAAGCCGAGAAGAGCGAGGCGTTGAATAGGCCGAAGGCGAAGAGGATGAAGGCATAGTCACCGGCCAGTGGGCGCATGGCCTCGGCTGCGTCCGCGGCTGTTTGGATGGCGCCCATGCCGTGAACGTAGAGCGTGGCGGCGCAGGCCACGATGATGAACCAGGCGACGATGTCGGTGAAGAGGCTGCCGACGATTACGTCCAACCGCGAGGCCGCATAGTCCTTGACGCGAATGCCTTTTTCCACGATGGAGGATTGCAGATAGAACTGCATCCACGGGGCAATGGTGGTGCCGACCACGCCGATGGCCATATACATATAGGACTTGTCGCTCCAGACCGAGCGGGCCGGGAGCAGGACCGTGGCCTTCAGCGCATCGTGCCAACTGGGCTGCGAGAGCACCCCGGCAAAGATGTAGCAGATGTAGACCAAAGAAGCGATGATGAAGATTTTTTCCGTGCTCTTGTAACTGCCTTTAACGACCATGTACCAGACAAGGACCGCGCAAAAAGGCACGGAGATGAACTTGGTGACATGAAAGAGGTGCATGGAACCGGCGATGCCGATGAACTCCGTGACCACGTTGGTGTAGTTGACCACCACCAGCAGCACCATCAGAATGACGGTGAGTCTCAGGCCGAACTCCTCGCGGATCAGGTCGCTGAGGCCCTTGCCGGTGACCACGCCCATGCGGGCGCACATCTCCTGCACCACGATGAGGGCGATGGTGATGGGAATGATGGTCCAAAGGAGGGTGTAGCCGTATTGCGCGCCGGCCTGGGAGTAGGTGAGGATGCCGCCGGAGTCGTTATCGACGTTGGCGGTGATGAATCCGGGGCCAAGAACGGCAAGAAACAGCAGTATCCGGGTTCGCCAACGCTTCAACATTCGGGCCGGTTCCTATTGTGGAGTCATGAGTTACCTTTTTGACCATAACAGGCGAGGGCCGGGGGCGCGAAACATGGCGGCGTTATCCCGCGGAAAATTTGCGAAAGGGGTTGACAGGGTTTGGTTATCTTGGTACATTGGTACTATTGTACCAGGAGGAACACATGACACAAGAACAGCAAAATCGCGAACCCGTTGTCGTGGAGCGTGTCCAGACGGGCGTACGGATGGAAAAGCGCTTGTTGAAGGTGCTCAAGGCCGTTGCCGAGCTGAAGGAGATGACACTGGGCGATCTGTTGGAGGGAATCGTTCTGCACGCCTTCGAGGGCAAGCTGGTTCCCTTCTCTCCGCAAACGCTGAAGGAGATCGAGCAGTTCAAGGCGATCTACGGGATGACGCTGAAGGCCACGGACAGCCACAACCTGAAGGAGCGGAAGAAATGAAAAGCGCATTTACCTTGATTGCCATGGCGGGAATGTCCGCGGCCGCACTCACGCAGGGCGTTCCGGCGTCGACGGAGCCCTGCCTGCACATTCGCAACGCTTTCAGTCTCGTTGTGAATGCATCGTATGAAGCAACGGCGCCTCTGTTTGGGCCTCTCGGCGAACGCGGCTGGTTGGGCGAGGAGTGGAACCCGATCTTGGTTTATCCGCAGCCGGCCAAAGATGTGGAAGGTTCGGTCTTTACAGTGTCCCGCGGGTTGTACCATTCGGTGTGGGTCAATACCCTCTTCGATACGGACCAGCGTCACTTTCAATACGTTTATTTCGTGCCGGATCGGATGATGACCGTTGTCGATGTGCGATTCAAGCCGACCGGCGCGAATTCGACCCGCGTCGATGTGGTCTTTACACGCACGGCGATCACCGCGAAGGGCAACGAACTGGTCACGGAGGTGAGTGAGTCGGACAAAAGCGCTGCCGAGAGATGGCGGCTGAAGATCGACAACTATCTGGCTGGAGTCAAAAACTGAGATCTTTCACTGTTTCTCAAATGTGGGTATCGCGGCATCCAACCCTAGCCGTAACAATAAAGACGCAGCGAGGGCGGGGCGCTCGGCAAAGAGCTCATTTGGTCTCAGCTCTATGCGCTGGCCAAAGCCGGCTCGGCCTGTTCCTCGGTGACTGCCTCGGAGGTAAGGCTGAGCAAGGACGCGATTACGTCGGCGGCGCCATAAGATGTTTGGCCGGGCGCGAGGAATTGCGCGACGGTATTCAGATCGTCTCCCACGGTGATCAGGGGCGGCTCTACGGAACCGTCCTTGCGCGCCTGAGCATGGCCGATGTTTGCCAGCAGAGCGTTGCACAGGCACTTGCGTCCCACCGTCTCCTCGATCTTGCCTCCCTTGGCCACGTAGTTGTCCACCGGCTCTGCGGAGCAGCGGTAGCCGATCTTGCCATCAGGCGTGGTGTAGGATTCGCGCAGCAAGCCTATGTCGCAGACCCGTGTTCGAGCCGCGGCGACCTCGGGATCGGAGTAGGAGCCTTGCAACAACGCCACCTTGAAGGGGAAACCCGTTGGCGAGGCGAGCGGATCGGTGAAGACCTCGCCGGTGCCGGTGACAGCCTGGGTGATAAGCGACTGCTTGAGATCGGGACGCATGCCGGACTCCCGCGAAAATGCAAATGCGGTGCCCACCTGCACGCCGGCAGCGCCTTGCTCCAGCGCGTAACGCACGCTCTTGGCGTTGCCGTATCCGCCAGCCAGCCAAAAGGGCACGCCCAGCGCGCGCAGTCCCGCAAGGTCTACCAGGTCGCGTTCGCCATAGACCGGCTCACCGGCGGCGTTGAGCAGCAGCTTGCCTCGCGGCGGCGCATTGTGTCCGCCCGCCGTGGGGCCTTCGATGACCAGCCCGTCGACGCGGCCGCTGGCGCGGCGCAGCATGGTTGTGGCCAGGGTGTTGGAACTGACGATGGCCAAAAAGCGCGGACGATCGAGAACAGGAAGCGGGCCCTCGGCGTAATCCGCGGGATCAAAGTTCATGAACGTGTCAGCATCCTGAGCAGCGCCGGTGACCGCCAGGCGGTATTCTGCCGGACGGTGAGCTACAAATGCGTCCATAACACCGGGAATGTGCAGCGGAATGCCCGCGCCCATCAGCACGTAACCCACGCCGGCCAGCATGGCGCCGTAGATGGAGGCAAGGTGGGGCATCTGCACCTTCTCAAGAAAATTGACGCCCACGGGATTTTTGTGTCCCTGGCGCGCGAGAAAGACCTCGACAAAGTTGCTTACGATGCACAGCTCGACCACCTTGCGCAGATCGCGGCGCTGGTGCATGGGCGGAAGCTTGTAGGGCGCTCCCTCGGCTTTTCCACCGGGAATGTAGTACTCGTCCCAGATGCGGTTGGCCATCTCGGGAAAGGGGAAGGCATCGAGGCCGCGGCGCATGTGACCACCGGGGTCGCCATCAGCCAGGCGGCGCACAAGGAGCGTATCGAGCGCGGTGCCGGAGACCACGCCGAGCTGACCGAGTTTGGAGACGGCATTCGCCAGGCGCCAGTTCGATACGCCCACACCCATGCCACCCTGAATGATTTTAGGAAACTCCATCATTTATGAATTGTTTCACAGATGGGGCTGAATCCAAACCTTTATCAAAGGTGAGTGAGAAAAAAAGATCAGTAAGTGAGCAAAAATGCACACACAATGCCGAATTGAGACACTTTCAGGCTACGCGGGAGACGTGAAGCGGAAAGAAAACGGACACCGCGGGGAACCGCCGGGCGGCAGGCAGTGAAGCCATGCCGCCCGTAGCAGGCGTGGATAGCGGCCCGTCAGTTTTTATCGTACGCATCTTCGACGCGGGGAAAACTGGCAAAACAGAAAAAGACTACCAAATTCCAGGTGATAAAAATAATCAGGGCTACCCGCGTCTCATCAGAAAGAGGAGCGTCTGCCTCACCCACATATCTGGCTGACAAGAGGATCATGGTTCTCACCACCACCGCTCCGGATTGGAACATCATGCCCCAGCGGATCAAAGAGACCCAGAATTTGTCCAGATTCCACAATTTCCATGCGCTAAAGAAATAAATCAGCCCAAAAAACAGGAAAATAATGGGGAGACCCTGGGCATAGGCCCCAATCGATCCAGTCCCAGCCGCCAAAGCGGGCCGAACCATCCGTGGAAGCAGACTGAAAATAATATCCGGCCGGGCGCTGAGAAAAGTCGCCACACTCGATTCCGGGTTGCCCCAGGGAACCAGTGCAAGGAGCAAGTTCACAACACCGCGAACCACAAGATATACGCAGATCAGGGATACGAAGATCGGCTGTTTGCTCTTCGTTTTCGACCTCGGAATACGGTCTTGAGGCATCTCAAAGGGCGTCGGCGTAATACCATGCATCCGCCGCGGCCTGGCATCTTTCTGTTGCGCCGGCATACTTCCTCCTATTCCATTTTGCAGTCCCCGCGCGATGAAGCCGCAGAATGGCAGACTCCAGGCGACGGGATAGACGCTGGAAAATTGTTTTTCTAGGCTTTGCGAAAGTGTAGCACGGAGGCACTGCCGCTGGCTTTAGAGATTTTCGCGCAGGAAGCTGATGACATGGTCGGCCTGGACGACACCCACCATGCGGCCCTGCGGGTCGACCACGGCCAGCGCGTGAAGGTTGTACTTGTCGAAGAGCTCGGCCAGCTCGTTCTTGTGGAGGTTGATGGGGCAGGAGAGGACGCGAGCTTCGGCCAGCATGGAGAGATGCGTCCCCGGCTGGGCCATGACAATCCTGGCTAGAGGGACGGCGCCACGCAAGACGCGTTGCTCGTCAAGCAGATAAATTTCAGTGACGCTCTCCAGGTCGCCGTCGAAGGTGCGCAGTTCATCGACGGCCTGGGCCACGGTGGCGTCTTTACCCACGGCAACAAAGTCGGTAGTCATGCAGCCAGCGGCGGAGTTCTCGTCGAACTCGAGCAGCTCCGAGACCTCCTGCCGCTCTTCCGGCTCCATTTCTTCGAGAATGGCGTCGGACTGCTCCTCGGGCAGCTCGGCCAGCAGGTCGGCCGCGGCTCCGGGGTCCATCTCCTCGACGATGTCTGCAATTTTTTCTTCGTCCAGCTTTTCAAGGAGCGACTTTTGCAGTCGAGGCTCAACCTCCTCGAGGGTCTCCGCGGCCACATCTTCGTCCAGCGAGGTGAAGATGACTTCGCGCTCAGCGGGCGCCAGGTCTTCGAGAATATCTGCCAGGTCGGAGGGGTGCATCCCGCCCAGTCGCTCGTACTCGATGCGCAGCTTGACGCGGCGCGCCGGATCGACCTCGATGACGTCAACAAACTCCCATGGAATGCCGCGGAAGGCGAATTTGCGGGAGAGCTTTTCCAGCGTGGCGCGGGGCAGCAAGCCCTTGAAGACGCGGCGGAAAGCGCCCCTCAATCCCACCTCGACCTCGGCCACGCGCAGCAGGTGAGCAGCACCCTGGCCCATCCACTCCAGATCGACGTCGTTCACGCGGACCACCTTGCGGCCATGAATGTCGATGATCTGGCGGTCAATCAGGTCCTGGCTTAGATAGAGATAATTGCCCTGATCCGCCAGCGGCACCATGGCGCCTGCGGAGCGCAGCTCGAGCGTACCAGCGGGCGTCTCCATTACGTCCTGCGAAGGCACAATGCACAACCCGTCGCGGGTTTTGAGCACCAGTCCGGCCACCTTGCCGGCATCCTCGCCGGTGGCCACGGCGATGTCCTTGAGCCTGCCGCGCAGTTGGCCGTGGGAATCGGTCACCGGTGTGCCGAGCAGCGCCGTGAGGCTGATGCGGGTTGTGGTGCGGGGTCGCATGATGTGAGTGTATCGCCTAGGGGTGGGTTTATGCCGCACACAAAATGTGGATATATGCCTCATTCATTTAAGGACAATTCATCGATTTCGGACGATGGATTACGACCAGATTACGGCCATGTTTCTTGGCATCATACATTGCCGCATCAGCGTTGCGCATCATTGCTTCCCAGCCGCCTTGCGCCGCATCAAACTGGGCCACGCCCGCGCTGACGGTAAAGTGAATAGGCCCGGTCTCAAAGGGTATCTCAAGCGCTTCAAAGGCCTGCCTCACGCGCTCCGCTGTGAGGATGGCGGCGGAAGCATGCGTGTCTGGCAGCAGGATGGCAAACTCCTCGCCTCCTGTTCGCGCAATCAGATCCTGACCACGCAGCATGGATTTCACCTGGTTCACTAAGACCTGCAACGCGAGGTCTCCCGCGGCATGTCCAAGCTCATCATTCAAACGCTTGAAATGATCGATGTCAATGATGATGATGCAGAGCGGGCTGCCATGACGCAAGCTGCGCGCCGTTTCACGTCGTGCCGCTTCTTCCATGGATCTGCGATTCATAGCCCCGGTGAGGTAATCGGTGCGCGCCTGCTCGGCTAGTTCTCTGTTCAACTCGGTCACAAAAAACCACAGATCGCACAACACCATGAAGGTGGCAAGAAAAGCCATGGCGGCCAGAGAATACATCCACTGCGGATCGGCATGGGCATTAACAGTCACCCATGGGTGTATATAGCGCATGTTGGTCAGAGTGGCACGATAGGTAGCCACGCACGTGTCACCACATAGAATGGCCGCGGATATACGTGACACCGGGGTAAATGGCCCTATCCCGTGCTTCAACAGAATCCACACGGATGCACCGCACACGACAATAAAGGGAATGTTGATAATATTGCTGCAGTGTGGGATTTTGAAGAGAAACATGATGGTATAGATCACGAGCGCCACCGCGATTGCAATCCAGGGCCATCTGCTCCGCATGGGCTTGCGCACCACAAACCAGCGCAGGCCCATCAACTGCAACATGAAGGAAACAAGGTACAATTCGTTGTTTATCATGGGGCTGATTACGGTGGGCAATTTTCCTTCCAAGCCCTGCAAAATCAGCTTGGCCAAGCCAGCAATCAGGCCGCCTGCGAACCAGATCATTCCCGTCACGCGGCGGTTGTACCATGCGAGCAGACTGATGCACACGGTATAGACGGTTACCGAGGCGACGTTCACGAAAAAATACGTTCCGTAATCCATATGCCCAACACAGAAGAAAACTGTATTCCCAGATGTTGTTGAAAAAACACAACATCGCGAATCGCATGAGCTATTTACAGTGTTCGCTACAATATAGTATTCGCAGTATCAGTTGATATCTATATTCGTTGCCGAGATACAGACACTGGCGTAACTCACATGACCTTTTGGGTAACCAAACCGCTCAACGCCCCTTTCGGCGTAACTCGCTTTTATTCAACAACCAGGTCTTCCTGCGTCACTTCCCACACGCGGAGCGAATGCACCGCCATATGCCCGACGGAATCATGTCAATGCTTGACATCAAATAGATCCGCGAGAGGCGGAGTATTTTTTATATTCTTCACGTCTTTCACGGAGCGCGGAACCAGACCCGCGCATTCAAAAACGACTGACGGCGATTTGTCTCGGGATGGCCGTAGCGGCGCACAAGATCGGGATATGCCTCATTCAGTTATGGACAAGCATCGATTCCGGAAGATGGAAGACCACCAGATTACGGCCATTTTCTTTGGCCTCATACATGGCCGCATCGGCGCTGCGCATCATTCCCTCCCAACCGTCAGGCGTCGAATCAAGCTGGGCCACGCCCACGCTGACGGTTAAGTGAATAGGCCCTGTCTCGAAGGGAATATCGAGCGTGTCAATGGCTTGTCTCACCCGCTCCGCAGTGAGGACGCCGGCGGACATAGGCGTGTCTGGCAGCAAGATGGCGAACTCCTCGCCTCCCGTCCGCGCTAACGAATCCTCGCCGCGCAGCATGGATTTTATATGGCACACCAAGGCCCGCAAGGCGCGATCGCCGGCGGCATGCCCGCGCGCGTCATTCAGGCGCTTGAAATGATCGATATCGATCATGACCGCGCAGAGCGGGCTGCCATGCCTTAAGCTTCGCGCCGTCTCACGCAGGGCCGCTTCTTCCATCGCTCTTCGATTCATGGCTCCGGTGAGAGGGTCGGTGCGCGCCTGCTCGGCTAGTTCCCTCTCCAGTTCGGTCACCAGAAACCAGATATCGCACATCACCATGAAGGTGGCGAGAAAAGCCATGGCGGCCAGAGAATACATCCATCGCGGGTCGGCATGGGCATTGACCGTCTCCCACGGCCGCGCATAGATCATGTTGGTCAGAGCGGCCCGGTAGACCGCCACGCACATGACTCCGCACAGAATGGCCGCATACACTCGCGACACCGCCGTAAACGGCGCACTTCCGTGCTTCAACAGAATCCACGCGGACGCGCCGCACACCGCAACAAAGGAAATATTGGTAAGATTGCCGCCGTACGGGATTCTCAGGAAAAACATGGCGGAATAGATCACCATCACCACCCCGACTGTAATCCAGGGCCAGCGGCTTCGCATCGGCTTGCGTACGACAAACCAGTGCAGGCCCATCAACTGCAACATGAAGGAGACAACGTACAGCTGGTTGGCGATCATACTGCTGAGTACTATGGGCACTTTCCCTTCCAGGCCCTGCAAAATCAGCTTGAACAAGCCAACAATCAGACCGCTTGCGAACCAGGCGATTCCGGTTACGCGGCGGTTGTACCACGCAAGCATGCTGAGGCACACCGTAAAGACGGTTACCGTGGCGATGTTCGCGAAGAAGAATGTTCCGTAGTCCATTTTCCCAACACCAACGAAATCATTATTCCCAGATGTTGTTGAAAAAGCATCACCTCGTGAGGCGCCTCGTCGAAGCGGTACTCCAGCGTTTGCAACAATACCTACCTGCTGTATCGGCTCAAATCTGTATTTATTCGATTCATAAGATAAGGATGGATGTGATTATTAAGGCCAATTGGGGAGATCAACAGCCACAATAGGACCAATTTCGAGCCAATTCGGCAAACAGATCATGTGGTTTTCCCGTTTTGCCACAGGCGGGCCGGGCTGTCACAATGACAAAATAAGACGAAAGCAGACTTTGGCCCTGGCGCGACGATGAAAATATGCCCGCAATGCGATACCGGCTATCCCGATAACGCCGTGACCTGCCCCACTCATGGGGGGTTGCTGAGCGAGATTATCGACCTGCGACCGGGAATGCTGATCCGCAAGACCTACCGGATAGAGCGGCTTCTGGGCAAGGGCGGGATGGGCTCGGTATACCTGGCGCGGCACGAGCTGATGGACGCGCCGCGGGCATTGAAATTCCTGTCGCACGAGCTGAACAACGACGAGGCCTTTACCCGGCGCTTTCTGCGCGAGGGCCGGATGCTGCGCCAGGTGCGACACAAGAACGTGGTGGACTGCGGAGACCTGGAACGAGCCGAGGACGAGCGGCTGTTTTTCGCCATGGAGTTTGTGGACGGGCCGGATTTGCGCGGCCTGATGCATGAGGCCGGCGGGCGGCTGGATGTGGCCGAGGCACTCAAGATAGCGCACGGCATCGCCGAGGGGCTTGGAGCGGCGCACGCCCTGGGGATGGTGCACAGGGACATCAAGCCGGAGAATGTGCTGATGGCGCGGGACAAATCCGGGTGGGTGCCCAAGATCGCCGACTTCGGGATTGTGGCCACGGTGGAGAGCAGCACGGTGTACAAGACCACGCGCGGCAGCCTGCTGACGCCGCCCTACGCCGCGCCGGAGCAGTGGCGGGGCATGCGCTCGAGCGAGCTGGACGGGAGGACAGACCTGTATGCGCTGGGCGGAGTGATCTTCGAGATGCTCACCGGGCGGACGGTCTTCGAGGAGGAGAATTATGAAGGCTGGCTCTTTGCGCACATGCAGACGCCGCCGCGGCCTCCCAGCATCCTGCGCCCGGAGCTTGCCGGCTGGAAGGGGCTGGATGCGCTGGTACTGCGCCTGTTGGCCAAGGATCGCGAAGACCGGCCCAGAGATGTAGCCGAGCTGCTGGGACTACTTGACGCGGCGCGGCTGGTGGTCCCGGAAAGACAGCCGACGGTGCCTGAGATTCGGCGAGCTACCGTCGTTGAGCAAGAGCCGTCGAGGCCTTCTATGACGCCGATTCCGCAACCGGAGATTAACTTGAAGCCTGAGCCGGAACGGCAGGCGGGACAAGTCACGCGGTTGAGCCCGGAGCAGCCCCCGGAAGCGGAAGTGATAAAGCCACGGCGAGGCGCAAAATGGCTTCCCGAGGTGCTTATCGCCGCGGTCGTGCTGATGGTGTTTTTCTTTTCCTGGCAGGAGTCCCGGACGCGGGATGCCAATTTGTCTTCCGGGTCGCCCACGCAGACAACCCCCGGCACGGAATCGCAGCCGCCTTCCCACACAGGCGCATCCGATCCGCAGTGTTCGCTGGACGCGATCTGTCAGCAGGCCAAGACATTGAGCGACCAGGGACACTTCAAGAAAGCCATTCCACTCTTCGAGCAGGCCTGCAAAGCCGGAGTTATGCAGGCGTGCAGCGAGCTGGGCCACCTATACGACTGGGCGCCCCACTTTACCGATGCCGACAGCGTGACCCAGGACTTTCCCCGAGCTGTGAAGCTCTATACACAAGCCTGCGATGCGGGCAACGCCGACGGCTGCTTAGGGCTCGGCTTTTCGTATGATCAGGGCCGTGGTGTCCCTCAGAATTCCACCCGCGCGGCGGCGCTCTATTCCAAAGCCTGCGACGGCAACAACGCCACCGCCTGCAATAATCTGGGGGTTCAGTTGATGGATGGCATGGGAGTTCCAAAGGATAAGGGAAAAGCGCGTGATGTTCTTCTGAGAGGCTGTTCGCTGGGCAGCAACACGGCCTGCGACTGGCTCAAACAACTGTAGGATCGCGCCGCTGCGCATCCATGCTTGGGGACGGCTCAATCACAGGATGATTTTTATGTAACTCTTACAATGACGCCGGTAGCATCGTCTTGCTGCGGACAGTCGCCGGCAAAGCTGCGCGCGGCACGATAAATGCCATGCACGAGTTCGTTGGCTGAATCTTGCCGATGGGCGCGCACGAATTCGAGAACTCCGCTGGCGCCGAACTCCACGTCTCCCGACGTGGCCATCTCCGTGGTGCCGTCCGTCAATAGAATCATGAGTTGCCGAGAGGATAAAGGTATTGTCGAGGTGACGAAATTGGAATCTGGAAATAGCCCCAGCGGCGGTCCTGAGCTTTCCAGCGCATGATCGATCTCGCCCGAAGCATTCATCAGAAAACCATAGACGTGCCCTGCGCTCGAATAAGACATGGAGCGATTGGTTCTATCCAGGCAAACCAGCAACATGGTGACGAAGCGCGCGTCCTCCAGGTCTGCAAGCAGCATATGGTTGACGCGGCACAATATCTTCGCCAAATCCGCTTCGACCTGGGCGAAGGAGCGCACATAAGCACGGGTCAACGCCATTACCAGGGCAGAATCCAGGCCGTGGCCGCTGACATCGCCAATACCGATGCAAGTGCGTCCGTCAGGCATTGAAAAGACGTCCAGGTAGTCGCCGCAAGCTTCCTTGGCTGGGTAGATGGCGCTGGCGATATCAAATCCGGCGTCGCACGTCATGGCTCCGATGTAGAAGCGCTGCTGAACGTTACGCGCCATTTGCAACTGCAGTTCCCTCTCCTGCTCTTTGCGGATCGCCGTAACGTCCTTGCAGACAGAAACAAAATGAGAGATGACGCCGTCGCTGTCCTTAATGGGGCTGATGGTCTGTTCCGCCCAATACAGTTCCCCGGACTTTTTGCGGTCCACAATCGTGCCATGGAAATCCTCCCCTTGCAGAATTTGATCCCAGAGCCGGTTGTAGAACTCCTTATCATGCAGGCTGGACTTCAGGATGCCAGGCGTCTTGCCGACAACTTCCAGGCGGCCGTAACCGGTAATGACCTCAAACGCCGGATTAACATACTCAATGGCGCCGTAGCGGTCGGTGATCACGACGCTATCGGCGGTCTGTTCCACTGCCCGGGAAAGCAGACTGATAGTCTCCTGCGAGCGGCGCCGCTCCGATGCAGCGCGCTTCTGCTCCGTCATATCGCTGACCATGGCCAGCGCGCCTTCAAAGCTCCCGTCCCCGCCGATAAACGGCGAAGTGGTCACCCGCGCCCATAATGCTTTCCCATCCTTCCTGCGATAGCGGGTTTCAATCTGTTCGCTGACGCCCTGGCGGCGGCGCTCGAACTGGGCTTTTTTCTTCTCGATGTCCGTTTCGAACATAAAATCAAAGAGCGGCCTGCCCAGCATTTCATGGATGGAATACCCCAGCATTTCCGCCATGCGGCGATTGACCAGGGAGGTTTCGAACTCGGCATTCACCTTCCAGATGCCTTCGTAAGCGGTCTCAACGATGCCGCGATAATTCTTCTCGCTGTGCTCCAGCGCTTCGAGAATACTCTGCTTGCGAATTAGCTCCGCTCTCTCCGAGATCACGGCGGCCAGCACCATGCCCGAGACCGAGGTGACAATGATAAAAGCCTGGAGCAGCTTGGCATTCTGCTCGACGTTGCCATAGATGACTAACCCGTAGCCGTGAGCGGTCCCCCAGACGGCGATGGCGGAACTCAAAAAGCTCACGATTGCCGACCCGGCTACCTCGAAGCGTATGGCCCCCCAGAGCACGAAAGGGAAAACGCCGAAGGCGAATACGCCGGCATGCATGGATCCCAGCCGGTGACCAAAGATCAGCGAGGAACTGGCGATAGTTCCGAGCAGCAGGCACGCCAGTTCGACCGGCCGCCGCTTATTCAGGACCGTCATCAGCCCCCGAAAGGTCAGCATCAGCGGGGTAACGACCAACACGCCCGTGGCGTCGCCCCACCACCACTTCAGCCATCCCGGCGCAACGCCAGGCCAGGCACTCTTGAGGGTGAGAGCCAAAACTGCCGTGCCGATGGTCGCGCTGACCAGTGTGCCGCATACGGCGCCACAAATACAGAGTCCGAGCACATCTCGAAGCCTGGTGAGAGAAGGCCTAAAATCGGGCAACTGCCGCAGGAGCCACGCGCCGCACAGCGGACCGGCGGTGCTACCCAAAGCGGTTCCTGCCGCGGCCAGATGCGGAATGCCGGTATGGTAATTGACGATGAATGCAGCCACGGCGACTGCCGGCCAGATGCGATAGCCAATGAGGAGCATGGCGGCTAACGCGACGCCCGCCGCCGGCCATACGGGGGAAATGGTTCCGCTGGTTAACGGGACATACAGCCCCAATTCGCCACCCAGTAAACAAGCGGCAAAAACGCAGACCTGTTCCAAAATCCAGCGGAGCACGCGAGGATTCTGCATGCGGTTCAGGTTCATTTCGGAAGTCAAATCAATACTGCGTGAGGCTATCTTCAATAACCGTCCCTTGCTCGGGCATCTGGCAGCATGACACCGCCACATGGTTTAGCAGTCTGAATAGTGAACAAAAGTTGAAGGCATTTGTTAAGAGCGGGGAAATACCACGGGTAACAACTGCCTAATTGGATTCAGCAAGCGGGAATTGGATTTAAAAAAGCGCGCGATTTTTCATCATCGCGCGACATATGCCGGCATTGCGCCGTCTGCGGGGCGATCAATCGGCTACCATCTATCTTGTTTTCAATTATATAGAGTTACCCGCATTTGCCTTAGGGCAAGTGCGAATGCATCCTCCATGATTGGCTCGATTTTATCTGGAAGGCACGCTGATTGCGGACTTACCTTTGACACTTTTCAAACGGGTCAGACCACCTATTCTTGACACAACACCTAGTCAGCCCTGAAACTCGTTCAAGGCTGCCGGGGGCGCGGAGGGACGAATATGTTCCGGATCGCTCCAGAAAGGACGATGACGAACCCGGTGACGGAATCCAAGACAGGACGGCTGAGTATTTCACTGACATCCACCATGGAGAGCGTCGATGAGGTGGAAGCCGCGGCGGAGAAGCTGGCTGCCGAGGCCGGCCTGGACGAGGATGAGCTCTTCCACGTAACGATGGCGGCGCGCGAGGCGGCAGTGAACGCCGTTCTGCATGGCAACGAATACGACCCGGCAAAGCGGATCGCCGCAAGCTTTGAAAACACCGGCGATGCGCTGGTGATAACCATTTCCGACCAGGGCAAGGGGCTGGACCCGGAGAGGCTTCCCGACCCGCGCACCCCGGAAAACCTGTTGCGCGGCACTGGCCGCGGGATTTTCCTCATCCGGTCTTTCATGGATGAGGTACACTTTCGACAACTGCATCCCGGAACCGAGCTGACGCTGGTCAAGCATCTGGCGGCGGGCAGAAAGGGATAAGCGCCAATACCTGACCCTGGTGACGGATTGAGGAATCATTTTCAGCCGGAACAAAGGGCACACAGAAATTCAACGCAGCCTAGAACATCAGAGTGCGATAATGGTAATACCAACAAGGAGGAATATCCGTGGCATTGACAATTACTTCCCGAGAAGTGAACGGCGTCAGCGTTTTGGACCTCAGCGGGCGAATCACCTTGGGCGAGGGCAGCGTGCAGTTGCGTGAAGCCATTCGCAGCTTGATCGGCAAAGGTTCGAAGATCATCCTACTGAACCTGGGAAACGTAAACTACATCGACAGCTCGGGGTTGGGCGAGCTGGTGAGCGCCTTTACTACCGCCAAGAATCAGCAAGCCGAGGTCAAGCTGCTGAATCTTACCAAGAAGGTTCACGATTTACTGCAGTTGACCAAGCTGTACACAGTCTTCGACATCTACGACGACGAGGCCAGCGCCATCGCTTCGTTCAAGAAGTAGGCAATCGGGGCCATGCCCCAGTTGCATCGGATTAAAAAAAGGCCATCCCACAGCGCGGGATGGCTTTTTTTGCGCCTGATTCAGGCGCCAGCCGTATTCAAGCCAGCATGGAAACCTGTTCCGGTATGCCGATCACCGGCATGACAACCGCCGCCGGCTGCTGCGCGTGGGAATGAGCGCCGCAGGTAAGCCGGTGGACAAAATGGTAGGGCGGCCAAGGACCTGAGAGCTGCATCTGATACTCCCGCAACGAGGCACACGTGGTGGTGTACTTGTTCAGATAGCGCTCCACGCACTTTCTGTCGATCAGATGCGCGATATCGAGCGTCATCTTGCATTTATCGGTCAACCGGCAGCTGACCTCCTCGTCCAGCGGCACGAACAGCCGGTGCATCTGGAAACTGACGGCGCGGGCGCGGGTCTGGCGCTCGCGCTGGCGGGCGGCATTCTCGCGCAGGTTGGTGAAATACTCCCGGCTCGCGCCGTCGACTTGCAGACGCTTGCCGGCGGCGTGGCTGCCACAGTCATCCACCAGAATTTTGAGATGCATTTCAGCCTTGCCGCGCAGCTTGTCGATATGGCCGAGGAACTGGCGCTGGTTGGAGCGAATGGATTTGCGCAGGCTCTCGTCATCGTGGAAAACGGTTCCAAAGCGGAAGGGCAGCACCGTGGAGTGCTGGAAGCAGTCGGAGATAACCCGGGCATGTTCTACGCCGGATTTCTGGTTAAGGGCATCTAAAGGGTTGTGTTCGCTGACGATTACGGCTAGTTCACAGGCGGGGTAAACAAAAACCTGGTTACCGCTGACACCGAGGACCGATTCCATCGGGATGGGTTTGCGATGACGGGCCAATTCAGGAAATGCTTGCTTTTCACCGATGCAGTAGGCATACCACGCCATGACAAGACACTCCGTCTGCGTGCGCCGGAAAGCGCCACTAGTTGGTGAAGCTCTGGGAACATAGAAACAAAGACATAGAAGGCAAACGACCGGGGATAGAGAGCAAACCCGGGTAAGCTAGGGCAGATATTAGCCCTATGTAAATACTGCTGACAACACCGGACATCACAGAGCAGGGTGAAAGGAAGAAAACCCTTGAAGTCTATATTCACATAAGCAAAATATCGGTTGATAGCACGAACATAGATTTAATTCGGAGAGCCAGACAAGCCTGGGCGGCTAAACGTAACTTCCAGTGGGGCACTTTCCGGAGGCAAAACCCTGGATAATTCGACGCCATCACCATAGGGGGCATTGCCTGATTGCGCACTGCGCTACTCCGACCCTTTCGAGTATTCTCATCGACAGGAGGAACGCTTGAAACCCGTCCTTGCACGTACGCTGCGCGATTTTCAACACAACATTCTGGCCGGCATCATCACCATCGGACCGCTAGCCATTACCTTCCTGATCTTTAAGTTTCTTCTCGACGAACTGGCTCAGGCCGGCTTGCCAGTAATCCAGTTTTTAGCGGCGATATTTCCGAAAGACTGGCTCCGCCATCCCGTCGTGCAACCGATTTTAGCCATCGTCCTGACCTTGGTGATGCTCTACGTGGTGGGCAAGGTTACACACCTGGTTATCGGCCGCCAGGCATTTGAAATCTTCGAGGCGATGCTGGAGCGTT
The DNA here is from genome assembly GCA_052145195.1 of Occallatibacter sp. Classification (GTDB taxonomy): domain Bacteria; phylum Acidobacteriota; class Terriglobia; order Terriglobales; family Acidobacteriaceae; genus Telmatobacter. The sequence continues at coordinate 98,243 of JBKQPC010000030.1, forward strand.
TGCCCTTTGTCGCCAAGATTTATACGTCAGTGCGCCAGTTGGTGGACAGCATGATGGCCAAGAAGGACAGCAACCAGCGCGTGGTGCTGATCGACTTCCCCATGGCCGGCCAGAAGTCCATCGGGTTTCTGACACGCACCCTGACCGACGAGACCACCGGCGAGCTGCTGGCCGCGGTGCTCGTGCCCAACGCCATCAACCCGACCTCGGCTTTTTTGCAGATACTGCCGATGGAGCGCGTCACGGAGACCGATCTGAACATGGAGCAGGCGATGAGCATGATCATGACCGGCGGAGCGGTGGGGCCGGAGAGCATTCTGTTTTCCCGCCCGGAGCTTGTGGCGGGAAAGCCCACACTTGCGTCAGTGAAAGTAGCTACGCCGCCTGCTCCCTCGGCATGATCTTGGACAAAGAATTATTTCGCGGCAATTCACGATTATCCGGCCGGCTTGCCGGCTTCCAACTCTTCTTCCGCGTGCTCGCTTTCGGCAGCCACCTTGCGCAGGCTAACGTGCTCGAAGCGCGCCCAGATGAGGCCCACGGGCACGATTCCCAGAAAGGTGACAACGAGCAAAGTGGCGGCGCAGGCGGTTGCTGCCTCGGCAGTCATGCCAAAGAGAGCTTGCAGGGTCAGCATGACCGCGCCTATCTGAGTAAACCAGCCAAGGACCGGCAACTGCACGAGACTTGCTGCCCCGCTGGAAACCATCAGCACCATGCACTTGGGCAAGGTGACAGAGGCCTGTTGTTGTGCAGGGACAAAGGCTTTAGTCCCAACAAGGTAGGTCACGGTGATAAGTCCCCACATCGCCAGGGAGAGCAGGGAGGCTATCGCAAAATCGGAGAACGAGCGAAGCGTATCCAGACCTTTATGGAAAGCGCGAATTTTATGTCCCACGGCCTGGCCCGCGCGCGGGGAGAATTTGCCAAAGATATTTTCCAGGAACCGGGCCATCTTATCTCCTTGCAAACGCAGCGCCATCAAAAACAGGGCGCCTGCTATGGTGCCAGCCAGCCCACCAAAGCCAAATTTTCTGAAGGTCTCCGGATGCGGAAGTGTTCCGGCGGGAGCCAGTAAAATCACGGAGGAGAAAAGCACGGCCATTGCCCCGGCGTCGAAGAGGCGTTCCACGATGTAAACAGCGATTTGATTGCTAAGCGGCAAGCCGGTCTTTTTTGCGACCAGGTAAGGACGCACCGGGTCCGCAACCCGGCCGATCAGCGCGACCGCAGTAAAACCGATGACCTGTGTTCCCAGCAGCGAAAAGGGCGGCACCTTTTTGATGTGGCGGAGCAGAAAGGCCCAGCGCACGGAGCGAAAGACATAGCCAAGATAGATGCAGCCGAAGGCAATCGCAATTTTGCCCCAGTCGGCCAGAGCCAAATGCTCCACAAACGTATGCCAATGGAATGGATGTCGATGTTGTGCATAGACCCCCAGTGCAACCAGCGCCAAAAATACCACCGAACCCAGAATCAACTCGCGTTTCTTCAAGACTTCTCCGTTCCCGTTGCATGAATCTTTCTTGAGTCTAATCTCTCACCCGTACATGAAGATAACGTTAGCGATCAGGCTTTTTCTGTGATACCGGCAAGGATACAGCTGCCTAACGGGCCAGCGCCGCCGCACGGCGAGCCACGGCTTCACGCGCCAGCACGCGGCGGTTGAACTCGTGAATCACGCGCGCCACATAGGCTCGCGTTTCGCGATAAGGCGGAATGCCGTGGTAGCGATCCACCGCATCTGGGCCGGCGTTATAGGCGGCCAAGGCCTTGGCCAGATTATTCTGGTAGCGCGTGAGCAACTGATCGAGGTAAGCCGCGCCGCCGCGCAGATTCTCGTCCGGCTTGAAGCTGTCCGCGACGCCCATGTCTTTGGCAGTCGCAGGCATCAGTTGCGTCAACCCACGGGCGCCAGCGCGGCTCACTGCGCGCGAATCGCCGCCGCTCTCGGCCTTCACGAGACTGGCGAGCAGGTCCACGTCGAGATTGTGCTCATGGCCGGCTTTGGTGAGCATCTCGCACAGGTCCGCCTGAGAGAGCTTTGCGTTTTGCCTGGAATGCTGTCTTGCGGCGGATGAATTGGAGATTGCGAGCGCGGCGGATTTGGGAGTGGGCGGCGGGTCTGGCAGCTTCTCAATCCCTGCAATCTCCTCAGGGCGTAACTCGATGTAGTTGTCCTCTCCGGCGCTGAGGTAGAGGCGTGTGCGGCCCGCGACTTCGGAGTGATGGTCGCAGCGCATCTCGAATCCGTTGCGCAGCGTGATGCGCTCGGCCGAGTGAGCGAGTGAGGACAAAGCTGTGAAAGCAGCGAGGGCTGCGATGAATCGGCGAATTGTGAGCTTACAACTCAAAAAACGAATCCCTCCGAGGCTAAAGCCCTATCCTACCTGCTGCTGCTGTGCGCTTGGCGATGGCGGCTTCCAGCACCACGGCCACGCCGTCCTGGTCGTTGGGCGGAGCCTGCTTCCAGCCGCGTGTCTTGGCCATCGTTCGCAATTCCTGAGCCGCATTGCCCATCATCACGCCCTGCCCGGCCCACTCCAGCATATCCACATCGTTCCAGTTATCGCCGATGGCCATGGTCTCTTTGCGGTCCACGCCCAGCAAGGCAGCGAGTTTTTCGAGCACCCAGCCTTTGGAGACGCCCCGCGGCAGCAGGTCGAGAATGGAGATATCGCGCGCTGGATACTCGGTCTTGACACATTCGCACGAGTCGGCCCACTCGCTGGCCTTGATCGCCTGCTCGGCCTGGCGCATCTGGCTCACGCCGCCGCAAACCATGCCCTGAATGGGGTCTTCGCCGTCCACAAGCGCAGCTTCTAGCGGCTTGACCACTTCGATGGCGTTGCGGTTGGCCTCGACCCACAGGGCGATGCGCCCATTTGCCTGGGCGAGGTCCTCAAGCACCAGCTCGCCGCGACCCGGACGGTCAAAGGTGAAGACCAAAGCCCCGAAGGGCCGGAGCAACTGGCAGAGTCCGCGCGCGGTTTGAGACGGGAGCTGGCAGCGTGCCAGAGTGTCTCCGCCCAGTGTGCGAACCGCTGCCCCATTGGACGTGATGAGGGGCGTATCCGCTCTAAGGCCGAGGCCTTCGAGCAGCGGAGTGGTGTAGGCCGTGCGGCGGCCGGTGGCGATGGCCACGGTGATGCCGGTCTCTTGCGCCGCCTTGAGCGCCCGAGCCGTGCGCGGAGTGATGACCTGCGCAAAAGTGGGCAGCAGCGTGCCGTCCATGTCGATGGCCACCAGGCGAACGGGAGGGTGCATAGCTTTAGTGTAGCTTGTGCGAAGAAGCGGCTGAATCCGGTAATCTTGGAGATATGGAACGGATTTGCAGCCAGTGCCGGGCGGTGCTCGGTGAAAAGACCGTGGCGGATTGGTGCCCTGCTTGCGGAGGGGCGTTGATCGAGCGAGCCAGCCTGCCTGCTGTCAGCGAAACCGGAGTGCCTGCAGCAGAGGTCGATCATCGCGGCATCGTGCTGCCACGGCGTCATGCAGTGGGCGGGATTATTACGCCGCAGTGAGGATGTGCGGTCGTAGAATCGAATGAATCAGGCACTCGTATTGAGCCCAACTGCTTCGGCTAACTTGGCCTGCCTATCATCGAAGGTCCAGAATCGTTCCGCCTTCAACTCCAGTGCGCAGGCAACGTGCAGCGAGTCCAATGTACGGACGCCGAATGTAGGTCCATATTTACGGGCAATATCGATGTTGGTTTCCCATGCTTGATGAGGAAACTCTACAGGGGTCCACAGGCCGGAGAGGTAGTCGCGCTGGAATTCTCCCCATACTTTCTGCGCTTCAACGAGAGTGAGCCGATTCAGAAAGACTTGTTGATAAATCGCGTTAGCCAGTTCCGCGTGGTTGAAGGGCGTGATCCAGATGGAGAAGCCGAGAGCTATGCACTGGTCTACGCGTGTTGAGTGCGCATCCGTGATGTAGCTCGAAACCAGAAAGCTCGAATCGACATAGGCGTTCAATAGCGGCTATTCTCCCGGTCAGCAATAAGATCGGCAACTGGGGTCAGGACGCGGTCTCCAAAGATTGCCCGGCGGCGGGCGGCGAAGTTCGGCCACTCGACGGGGCGTGGCTTCGGGGGAGTTCGCGGCACCAGATCGCCTAACACCTCGTTCCGCTCACGGACTTCAATCTGCACACCGGCCCTGAGCCAGGCTTTGACCTGACGAGTATCACGAAGTTGTCTAAGGGTGATGCTTTGCATACTTTATAATGTGACACATTATGTGGCACATTGTCAAGGGGTTTGGTCCGCCGAAGGTTTGTTATTCTGCTTCTAATTACTCAGTATTCGTTTTACTTACCGATTACTTAATAATCGATTTAGAATCAAGAAGCGATGTCTATCCCACTAAACCCAGAATCTGAAAAACTCGTTACACGGGCGCTCGCAGAACTGAAAGAGCGCAATGTGATACACAACGATTGCCCGCGGTGCGATACGTTCGATTGGAACGTCGAGCCTATCGCCATCGGTGTGATCCCGCTTCGCGGAATCCCAGCTTCTCTTCCGCTTTCATACTGGCCCGGTCAAATCAATGCAATTCAGTTTGTATGCAAGAAATGCGGCTACACTATGTTTCACAACCTCAACATCCTCGGCCTGGCGAAGCCGCCAGAAGAGAGGTATTGAACCAAACAAATGAATGCACCGGAAAAGCCAGAACGTAACACCGAAACTGACGCGCCGAGCGGCAGCGGGTTCGTAGCCCAATATTCGCTCGTCGAACGGCTCCCCGCCGAGGTCGTCCCTACAATATCGCGATTGGAATTTCAGGCCTTGCAGGGCGGCGAAGTCAGCACAATTCGAGCCGGTCGTGACCTATGCATAGGAATAGCCTTTAGCGCCTTGTTCGGCTCCATAGGACTTTGTTTCACAATCGATTGGGACGCCAGCTTTCATCTGGCCCACTGGAAACCATTCATCTGGACTGGTTTGATGTTTGCGATTACTGCTGCCTCAACAGTAGGCGCGGTGATTTATGGGCTCCGCTACAATACTACACTCAATTGCTCAGTCTATTCAACGACCATGAAGAGATTGACGGACCATTTTTCCAAACAAGAGTCGCGCACTCCACCAGAATAACTTTCAAATCGGGAACTAACCCCCACGCCTTTCAACTAGTTATTCGTACCGCAGCGCCTCAGCCGGCAGAATGCGCGAAGCAGCCGACGACGGATAGAGCGTGGCCAGCAGCGAAATGCCTATCGAAACTACGGAGACGATAATGCCATCGAGCGGGCGCGGGGCGAAGGGCAGCGTGTCAATCGAATAAACTTCTGCGGATAAGTGGATGAAGTGATAGTGTCCGCCGGCCCATGCGGTGAGATAGCCGAGCACTAAGCCAACAGCCGTGCCGATGATGCTGATGAGGAAGCCTTGCAGCAGGAAGATGCGGCGGACCTGCGCCGGCTGGACGCCGAAGCTCATCATGACGGCGATGTCGCGCGTCTTTTCCATCACCATCATGGTGAGGGCAATGAGAATGTTGAGCGCGGCGACAATAACGATGAGAGCAATGATGATGAAGGTGACCACCTGCTCCAGCTTGAGGGCGCGGAAGAGCTCACGGTTCTGCTCCATCCAGTTGGAGGTCATAAAGCCGCGTCCGGCCTCGTGCTCAATGGCGCGGCCGATGGCGGGAGCGCGGTCCAGATCGTCCACCTTGAAGCTGATAACGGAGAGCAGGTCGGGCTCGCTGAAGAGGCGCTGAGCTTCAGAGAGGCGCATGAAGGCCATGGCCGAGTCGTATTGATAAAACCCTGACTGAAAGATGGCGGCGACGCGGAAGCGCTGGTATTTGGGCGCGAGGCCGAGCGGAGTCAGTTCGCCCTGCGGGCTGGTGACAAGAACGCTGTCGCCCACCTGCGCGCCGATGGTTTCAGCAAGGTTTTTGCCAATCACCAGGGCTGGGTATGGCGCGTTGATCCAGGCTTCGCCGGGAACCGTTTGCGCGAGCTTGTTGCGCGCCTCCGGTTCAAGATCTTTGGCCGAGCCGGAGGTGATGGTGCCGAGCAGGCTGCTGACGGTGCGCTCCTCGTCAGGGATGATACCCTTGATGAGCGCGAAGCCGGCGCGAGGGCCGCGCGAGACCAGCACCTGCCCGTAGATTCCCGGCGCGGCGGCGGAGACGTGGGGAACGCGGCGCAGGCGGGCGAGCAGCGGCTGCCAATCGCGAATGCCGTCGGCCTCGACGCGCATCAGGTCCACGTGGGCCGAGACACCGAGTAGACGCCCCTGGAGGTCTTGCCTCATGCCGTTGGTGATGGCCAGGGCGATGATGAGCGCAGCCACGCCCGCGGCCACTCCGGCGATGGAGATGATGGTGACTACGCCCACCATGGCTTGCCGCCGCTTGGCCTTCAGATACCGGGTTGCCACGTACAGCTCGAAGAACATTGAATCTATTCTACTTGCGCGACTGCTTCTTCTGACTTATTTCTCTTCCGCGGCAATCACCGTCTTGGCCACGCCCACGTTGTCGTGCCGGTCGTAGACGCGGACGGTAATCAGATGCTCGCTGATCTTGCCCGCGACTACATCCAGGAAGATGCGCAACTCGTAGTGCTCGCGCTTTGAGTCGGAGATGCGGCCGACCGGCTCGATGTACTGCCAGGGACCGGCATCGAGCGAGTACTCGGCGCGGGCGATGGGCGAGAAGGCATCTTCGGCGTCGAAGCTAACGCGGAACGGCCGGGGACAATGGCTGCCTTCGCAGTCCACAGGCTCTCCAGTTGCCTTGAATGCGGAGACGACCGGCGGCGTGGTGTCCACCTCGAAGCGCTCGCTAATTTTGTCGCCGGTGAGGGCGTCGCCGGGGGTGTGCGAGGGCGCGTCGGAGGCGGCGACCTTGACCTGATAGCCTCCATCGGGAATCTGTGTGGCGTCAAAGCTGTAAGCCTTGTCGCGGAGGTTGTCCTTGAGCAGCCGCCAGACGGTTTCGCCGTCTCCGCGCAGATAGAGGGAGTAGATCAGCTCGTCGCCGTTGTCGTCGTGCGCCGCCCAGCGAACGGTGATGGCGGTGCGGTCTTTGGCGGCCTGCAAGGGAGCGTTTGCGCCGGCATCGAAGCTCATTCCGGCATTCTGGCCGGAGGAGGGAAAGGCGATGTTTACTGTGGCTGGCTGACCGGCGGGCTGATTCTGGCCGCTCCAGCGCGCTCCGGGCGCAACCACCAGATCGTCTATCACCGGAGCGGAGTTGACTGGCAGGTAGTTGACTCCTACGCCGCCCAACGAGCCATTTGGATGGAGCACAGCCTTCCATTGCAGGAAGCGGCCAGCGGGCGAGGCCACTGCGCCGTCGCGGAGCGGCTGCCAATCGGACCAGCCCCAATCAGCGCGGCTTTCGCCATTGCGGCCACGGGCGGGCCGCTCTACGTTGCCGGTGCGGGTCAGCAATTCGTAATTGGCCGAGCCGGGCTCGACTTCAACGCGGCCAAAACGGGCCAACGCGCCGGCATCCAGCACGTCGCTGGCGTATTCATGCTTGTCATTGGTTGACCGAAGTGTAAAAAGCTTGCCGGTGTTGCCCGTGCCGATGAGTAGGTTGTCCGGCTGGCCTTTTGCGGCGGGGACGACGGCCAGACTCAGGCCCTGCTGCGCCTCCAGGTGGGCGATGTCGGCGTAGCTGCCGTCGTCGACAATGCGGAAGACGCGGCCGCGATTGCCGGTGAGAACGAGTATGCCTTCAGCCTGCGCGGCCAGAGCGTAAACGATTTCGTCTTTGCCGGACCAGAGCTTGCGCGGCGCCTGAGACGAATTACCAACGGCAGGCGGCAGCGCGTAAATCTCGCTTCCCTCGGGCACCGAGGCGCTGGTGTTGGCCGCCTGCAGCGAGCCGGGCTGCATGATGGTCATCATGCCGCCCATTCCAGGTCCCTGCACATTCAGCGGCGGCAGAGGGTTGCGGCTCTTGTCGCCAACGCTGGCCGCGTAGATGGTTCCGTTGGCGGCCACTGCGACCGCAGTTATCTCGCGGCGCGGCGCCTCAAAGAGTACGTATCCTTTGCCTTGAGGACTGATGCGATAGATCAGACCGGAGCCGTCGGTGCCGGCGATCAGGTTGCCCTGCGCGTCCCAGGCAAGGGAGCGAATGTGCTGCTCATCGCTCTTGAAGAAGGCTTCGGGCTTGGCGTTGGGCTTGGCCCCCGTCCTATCCAGTTCGACTCGGTAAATGGCTCCCGGTCCGCCAGTGGCGATGTAAAGCCGACCGGCTGAGTCGAAAGTCATGTCCCAGATGTAGTGCGATTTTGCTGCGGGTTTTTCCGGACTCTGTGTCTTGTCGGCTGTCGGTTTGGCGTCGCTGGCCTTAGTGTCGCTTGCTTTGCCTGAATCCTTGCCGTCGGCAGCTTTACCCGGGGCCATGACTTCGCCCGCCGTTGAGTCGTCCAGCTTGGCTGCATCAAAGATGAGTTCAGCGCTGGCCTCGTCCTGCTTGACCGTCGCGTCGGGCTTGAGCCTAAAAACCTTGCCGCTGAGCAGCGTGGCGGCGTAGAGCGCGCCATCCGGACCGAAGCGGACGACCTGGACGGAGAGATCTTTGCTCTCGAAGAGCGTGAAGGGCTTGCCATCTGCGGCAATGCGTAGCACAGTGGCTGGCGAGGCGGTTCCCACATAGGCTGTGCCGAATTTGTCCACGGCAACCGACCAGACGTAGGTGGAGGGCGTGGTGGCCACCTCAGTCAAGCTCGGCCCCTCGTGCAGATGACCGTCGCTGGTAAGCGCGACCCCTTGCGGCGTACCTTTTTCAAACTCCTCCAGCCGCGACTGGGTCCAAAGGTGCGTGCCTTGTGCGGACGCGTGCAGCGAGACAACGGCCATTGCGGCCACGGACAGCGCGGAGAGACGGAATGCAGAACGGGAGCAGCGAGTCGTACGGAAGGAAAGTAACATTCTGCGGTTGAGTTTACTAAAACTGACTGAGAAGGGGCATATTACCGGTAGGGGTAACGAGTGGTACGCCGCGCAGAGAATCCGTCCAAGAAGTGGTAGGTCAAGGCTTCACAGGCTGCGGAAAAACGCATTCTTGGCTGTCGCACCCGTGCCGCAAGATTTCAACAAGCAGGTCCTTCGACTCCGCTACGCTACGCTCCGCTCAGGATGACGGGGTACCCCCACCCATACTTTGGGCGCAAGATCCTTGTTTTCTTTAGGTTGCAGACAGGGTTACGCTGCAAAATATTGAAAACAATGAAGTTCCCTGCAAAATATTCCAGGATATGGAGTTACGGGTTGTTTCGGCTTCTGTTGGCAGTTTTCGGCCGAAAGGCGGCATGAAGAGGACGCACCGCGACGATGTTAGAAGGAATACTTCTGAGGATCATTGTGCGACAAAGTTGGGAAATAATCTGCAAGGACTGGCCGTCCAGGCAGACGGCGCTTGCGCGCTATGAGGTTCGTGGTATCCCAGGTCCCCGAATGCGAGGAACCTGTGGCATCCGGCAAAGAATGTATCAAGGATGTGGCATTCGGCAACTCTCAGATCAGCATGCCATCCCTAGCGCAATGGCTTGGACCAACCGTCATCTGGCGGAAGGATACTAAGGTCATCCAAATTCATCCCTTCTTCGCCTTTTCGCAATATTTGGCTCTGCTGTCCCCACACCAAGTTGCCATCTTCTGTAGAGCGAGCACAGTCATATGAAATTACGCGCATCTCTGCAGCAGTATTCATTCCATTTCCTGTGATCATGCGCGCGGAATCCACAACAAGGAAATTGACTTCCAATAGAGCCATCTTCTTATCAACTTCTGATGGAAGGATTGCGACGTTGTCGCCCAGGGCCGAAATAGCAATCGACGGATAAATAATTCCGGAAAACATATCAAGACCCTTAGAATTAGGCTGACCAAGCGGCCACAATGCAGCTTCCTTAAGTGCGACAGGAAGCCTATATAGGTGCTCCTGTCCGACCGGCACCGGCTGGGTAAAAACTCTTGCCTGCCACTGGCGGATTAGCCAATTTCTATCAGAGCCATTCGCCGGATTTGAAAAAAATGGTGCCTCCCTGGATTTATTGAAGTTTGTGAGCGTCTCGGCACTATAGCCCAAATGATTAAACATCATCGGCGCGGTCGTGAGCCATGCTGAAACTGCAAAGAGATCGCCAGGTTGCCACGAGAGCTCTCGTATGCAAGAAACAAATTGGTTGAAAGCACCGTAAAACATCACTTCGCCTGCCCTGTTACAGCGAGCAAAAGTCTTAACGGCATCAGAAGGCGGATAGTAAATTCGCATTTTGATTACAGGGCGTTGTGACACCCTAACGGCACGAAAGATGAGCTTATCGGCTGGAACAATAGGAGCCTGAATATCTAAGCCCTCATGGATCTGTTTGACCTTTTCGCGGAGTTCTTCATCATTTAGAGCCACAAAGGATCCGCGTTCAAGAGAGTCGAGTTCCCTTTTTAGTTCCTCAAGAGGGATTCTTGCTGTATCGGCACTTCTATCTGCCGTTTGGATTTCCATAGCAGAATACTATCGATTAATAGCTTGCCCCAGCAATCGTAACTCCCTTTCGGCCTTTTGAACCCTTGTAGGTGCCCACGAACCTCCAGCGAGCGGAGAGTGAGCGATTGGCCCCACCGCAGGTGGTCAATGCCGGAAATGCCTCATGCCGGTGAAGACCATGGCCATGCCCAGCCTGTCGGCGGCAGCGATGACGTCATCGTCGTGGATGGAGCCGCCGGGCTGTATGACGGCGGTGGCTCCGGCGGCGGCTACGGCTTCAAGTCCGTCGGGGAAGGGGAAGAAGGCGTCGGAGGCGGCGACGCAGCCCTTGAGCGGCAGAATGGCCTTCATCGCGCCGAAGCGGGCGGCGTCCACGCGGCTCATCTGGCCAGCGCCGATGCCGAGGGTCTGGCCGTCGCGGGCATAGACGATGGCGTTCGATTTGACGTGCTTGCAAACGCGCCAAGCGAAGAGCAGGCTGCGCAGCTCCTCGGCGGTGGGCGGACGCCAGGTGACGATCTTCAAGCCGGGGTCGAGTGCCGTCGCGTCAATGCGGCCAGTGTCGGCATCCTGCAGCAGCAGCCCGCCCGACACGTGCTTGACGATGGGACGCGGCGGCGCTGAGTGGACTTCGACGAGGCGCAGATTTTTCTTCGCGGCGAAGCGCTCGCGGGCCTCGGCGGTGAAGCCTGGGGCGGCGATGGCCTCGACGAAGAGTTTGGCGATCTCGGCGGCTGCGTCGCCGTCCACCGCGCGGTTGATGCCGACGACACCGCCATAAGCAGAAACCGGGTCGCAGGCCAGCGCCTTTAGATAGGCTTCGAGAATGGTGGAGCCTGTGGCCGCGCCGCAGGGGTTGGTGTGCTTGACGATGATGACCGCAGGCGAGTCAAACTCCTGCGCCAGTTCCCAACATGCGTCCAGATCGACGAGGTTGTTGAAGCTGAGTTCCTTGCCCTGCAGTTGGGTTGCCCCGGCGATTCCCTGCCCTGAGCTATCGGCATAAAGCGCGGCGCGCTGGTGGGGGTTTTCGCCGTAGCGCAACGCCTGCGACCGCGGGAGGTTGATGCGCAGCGTAGTGGGCAGGCTGTCTGTGCCGAATGCAACGGGCAAAGACGGTTCAGGAGCATCCGATATTTGATCGAGCGTATTGGCGATGGACGTGTCATAGGCCGCGGTCAGCGCAAAGGCCTGCTTGGCCAACCTCCAGCGAGTCTCCCGGCTCAGGCTGCCGCCGCTGGCTGTGAGTTCTTCGACCAGCGCGGGATAATCGGCCACGCGAGTCACGATGGCTACGTCTTCAAAGTTCTTGGCGGCAGAGCGAACCATCGACGGCCCGCCGATGTCGATGTTCTCGATGAGGTGGCCGAAAGCCACGCCGGGCTGGGCTGCTGTTTTTTCGAATGCATAGAGGTTCACAACCACCATGTCGATGGGCTGGATGCCGTGCTCGGCTACGGCGGCCTCGTGCTCTTTGTTCCCGCGGATGTAAAGCAGGCCACCATGGACGCGCGGATGCAGAGTCTTGACGCGGCCGTCGAGCATCTCTGGAAAGCCGGTCAGGTCGCTGATGTCCTTGACGGCCAGGCCGGCCTCGCGCAACGCCCGCGCCGTACCGCCGGTGGAGACCATCTCCACGCCAAATCCTGCCAGCACCTGGGCAAATTCCACCATGCCGGTCTTGTCGGTCAGGCTAAACAACGCCCGCCGAATCCGCTTTTCAGCACTCACAGTTCCACTCCTGTTTGAGGTTTCGCCAAGCTCCAGAGTACAACGAATCGCAGGTCAGGGGAGTGGAACCCAGGATGGTGCAGCGGTCTGTTGTTGCCAGAGTCGTGAGCTTTCGCCTGCGAGATTACAGAAAATGCTTTAAAGTTGAGGAATGGGTAGTTTTTCCCCTACTCCCGAAGCACAGTATCTGCGTCCGGACGGCAGTTTTAATCCGCCTCCGCCGCCCCCGGTTCACCGGCGGCGTTCCTCATGGTCTTACGCACCTGCTACCTATGCGCTGGTAGCCATCAACTGCCTGGTTTTTCTGGCCATGACCTTGCGTGGGGTCAGCATCTGGAGTCCCACTCTCGATCAACTGATGCACTGGGGCGCCGACAACGCCGGCTCTGTGCTGATCCAGGGCCAATGGTGGCGCATTGTCACCGCCATGTTCGTGCATGTGGGCTGGATTCACCTGCTGGGGAATATGTGGTGCCTGTGGAACCTGGGATTGCTGGCTGAGCCGCTGATGGGTTCGGCGGGCATACTGGCGGTGTATATCCTAACCGGCGCGGCAGGCAACCTGCTATCCACCTTCTACAACTGGTGGATGTACTACCACGAATGGATGATTACCCACAGCATTACCGCATTTCCGGCCGGCGCCGGCGCATCAGGCGCGGTTTTCGGCATTGCCGGAGCGTTGATTATCCTGCTCAAGTCTCAGCGGCTACCTATACCTCCCCGGGAACTATATAAGCTGCGCAGGTCGGTGATCTACTTTGCCGCTATCAATCTGGGAATCGGCTTCACCATCAGTCTGGGCGTGGTGGCGAGGCATACTGGAGTGCTGATCGATAATTCAGCCCACCTGGGCGGCGTTCTCTGCGGCTTGCTCTTCGCGGCTCCCATGGTGCCCCGAATTGGCGCGCCCCGTGATCTGTTTCTCTTCCGCCTCCGCGTAGCCATCGTGATGGTGGTGGGGATACTGGTGCTTTTCGGGTTCTACCTGGCCCAGTTGCCGCGGTGAGGCAGTTTCAACATATTCTGAATGTAATTTCGCACCTTCGAGCAAATAACTCTCAAAGGATGGGGCAAATAAACAAGCTGGGAGCTAGCGCGCTGCCGTGGAGGCGAACTTCTTTACCATAGCCAGCAGCAGCTTGCGGTCGCTCTCGTTCAGGTTGGTGGAGTAGCGGCGGATCTGGTTGAGAAAGCGTAACTCCTCGTCGGAGAGCTTTCGCTGGTTCTGCTGCTTGCCTTGTGATTCGTCGGAAAAAAAATGGGTGATAGGCAGGTCGAGGGCCCGCGCAATCTTCGATAGCGTGTCCAGCGAAGGTACGGTATGGCCATTCTCCACGCGCGAGAGATAGCAGCGCAGCAGGCCCGTTTTCTTTTCGATGTCTCCCTGGGAAAGCCCTTTTTGCAGGCGGAAAACGCGGATGGAGGTGCCGATCTTCAACATGGAGAATATCCTGTCCCGATGCCGCCGGGGTTACTATCACGGTAGCAATCGATAGATTATTAACATAACAGTTAACATAGGCCGTGCAGGAATGCAAGCGAATTATTTGCCATTTTAAACAACAAAGTAACATGAGAACCCATGACCTTTGGGGTAACCGGAATATGGGATTACAGGTGTTTCACGAGGTAAGCGAGTTCTTCCACGGGATTGTCGTTGTAGGGCGCGCAAGGCTCAAATCCCATTTGCCGATAAAGGCGATACGCGGCATCCATGGATGCGGGGACAGTATCGAGATAGACTGCCTTGCACCCCGCGACGGCAGCGCGGTCAAGGACGGCCTGGGTCAAGGCCCGGCCTAGCCCGAGGCCGCGACCGTTGGGACGCACCCATAGGCGCTTCAGTTCCCATGCATGGGGCGCAACCGAGGTGGGCAGTGTGCGCCAGGCAACGAATCCGGCTTGCTTCCCGAGCGCATGGGCCAACAGGCAGCCGCCACCCTGTTCGTGGTAGCTGTGAGGCAGGCGGGCAGCTTCTTTTTCGAGGGAGCCGTAGCAGAAGCGAGCGCATTCAGGTTGCGAGATCACAAAGCAGCCATATTCGAGCAGCAATTCCTGCGCCTGTGCGACTGTGCCCGGCGCGGATGTTGTGGTGATTTCTTCCAGATGAATTGGCCGGGTTTTGGCTTCTTGGGTGGCCATTCCCAAGTTTACGATGAGTTGAAGTCGTTACGCTACCGTAAACCTTCGCGGCGCGTAGTCCGTCTGAAAGAGTACAGCGAGAAATGACGGGGAGCGTGAATGCGGCGAGAAGCCATGATGTGGGCGTTTATTGCGGGAATCTTTATGGCTGTCGGCCTGGCTATCCTGGCCCAGTCGCAGGCCACGCCAGTGACCCAATCCGCCGCGCCCGTGAGCGCGCCCGGCGCAGGTGAACCCGCTGCGCAGAGTACCTCCGCACCGGCGCCGTCCGGCGGAAAATTGCACGGCATAGTCAAGAGCGGGAATATTCCTCTACCCGGCGTCACCATAACCGCCCAGAACACCCTCACCGGCAAGCGCTATTCCACCACCACTGACATCACCGGCGCATGGGTTCTGACCATTCCTCAGAATGGCCGTTACGTGCTCCGCACCCAGTTCGCGGGCTTTTCACCCGGTGCGCAAGAAGCGGTGCTCAACGCAGCCAGCCGCGAGCAGACGGTGAGCTTTGATCTGATACTTGCTTCACGGGCAGCCCAGCAGGAGGAGAGCGAGACAGCTAATCAGCAAGCTATCCGGTCGAGCATTCAACAACTGGCCGGCAATGGCGCACAAAGCCTGAGCCTGATGAGCGCACTCACGAGCGACAACGAGAGCCAGGCTGGGCCATCCGGAACGGCGGGCGCGGTGCTGCCCTCGATTGCCGGTAACTCTGACTTTGGAGACGAATCGGTGGCCATCAGCGGCCAGACAGGAGCGGTGAGTCCGCTGGCCGGCCTGGACCCGGACCGTATCCGCGATGCGGTGGAAACGCTGCGCGCACAGGGAGTTCTGCCAGGTGGACAAGATGGACAATTTGGACAAGGAGGCGGCAACTTTGGCGGAGGCGGAGGCGGACTGGGTGGAGGCTTTGGCGGGCCGGGCGGATTTGGCGGCGGAGGCGGACGCGGCAACTTCCGCGGCTTCAACCTCAACCAGCCGCACGGCGCCATTTTCTGGATGGGCAGCAACTCGGCGCTCAACGCGGAGCCCTTCAGCCTGCGCGGCCAGCCGCAGTTGCAACCTGCCTCCGGCACCAATCGCTTCGGAATTACCTTCATGAGCGCGCCTTATCTGCCGCATCTCACCAAGCCCAGCGGCAAAGACATGATGTTCCTGACTCTCAGCGGCCAGCGCAGCTCCAATCCGCTGGACCAGTATGCGACCGTGCCTACGGATGGCAATCCCATTTTCGGGACGGTTGACGAGCGCGTGGGAGTCATTCCGGGTCTGGCCACTCCGGTTACGCCTGTTGCAGCCGCTACCAACCTGCTGCAATATTTTCCCGCGCCGAATTTGCCCGGCTACGCGCAAAACTACCATCTTCTGACCACCGCGCAGACCAACACGACGCAGGCCGGCGCGCGCTATATGCGCAGCCTGGGCAAGAACGCCACTCTGCCAGGCGGAGGCCGCGGAGGCTTCGGCGGAGGCCGGCGCTCACAACAGAATCAGGGGCTGCGCCAGAGCATCAACTTCAACTACAACTGGACCGACACGGCCGCTGACAACGTAAACGTCTTTCCACAATTGGGCGGCAAGAGTTCTTCGAACGCGAACTCCGTGCAGGCCGGCTACACGGTGGGCTACCACAAGCTGACCAACATCTTCAATGCCAACTGGAATCGCAGCACCAGCCAGGCGACCAACTATTTCACCAATAAGACCGACGTCGCCAGCCAGATTGGCATCCTGGGACCGGGCGGTGTTGCGCTGAACTCAAGCCCGCTCAACTACGGCCTGCCCAACGTCACGCTCAGCAGTTTTACCGGAATGATTGAGCAGCAGCCCAGCTTCGCGCTTACACAGACCATCTCGTTTTCCGAGGTGCTGAGCTGGATTTACGGCAAGCACAACCTGCGCTTCGGCGGTGACTATCGCCGCGTGCATCGGGATTTTCTGGGCGGCTCGAACGCCACAGGCACCTTATACAACGGAACCGGAACCTTCTACTTCACGGGCCTTTACACCGGCTCTTCGCTGGCGGATTTTCTGCTCGGCGAGCCGCAGGAGACCACGATCGACTCCGCTGCCGGCAAAAGCTACTTGCGCGAGAACGTCTGGGAAACCTATGTAACCGACGACTGGCGTATGCGAACCAACCTCACCCTGAACTATGGCCTGCGCTACGAATACTTTGCGCCCTATACGGAGAAGTACGATCGCCTGGGCATGGTCTACACCAATCCTGCTGCGGCGTTTAGTCTGAATCAGCCTGTCGAAGTTGGGCCGGGAGGAACCGCTGCGAGTGGCAACTTGCCGGCGTCGCTGGTATTTCCCTTCCGCACCGCCTTTGCGCCACGCGTGGGCCTGGCACTGCGGCTGCCCAAACAGACTGTAGTGCGCGCCGGCTTCGGGGTCAACTACACCGTCAGCCAGTACGCCACATTTGCCACCATCATGGCGCATCAGCCGATTGCCAATCAGCCGTCCTTTGTCAATGAGCAGACCAACGAGTACACCTCCGGAACCGGGAATCGTCTAGCCAATGGATTTTCCACTCCGGCATCTGAAGGCAACTATGAACTTGATCCGCACTATCATCTACCTTACGTCGTAGTCTGGAACCTCGACGTGCAGAAGACGCTGCCCTGGAACGTGGTGCTGAACATGGGCTACAGCGGGTCGAGGGGCAATCATCTGGACATCACCAGCGCGCCGCGCGCGAGCTTGAGCAGCCCAGGCACCGATCCCGTAGGCCAGGTTTTCAACTATGAGCAGTCCGCGGCTTTCTCGAAGTTCAACGCGGGCCAACTGCGGCTCAACAAGCGGCTGAGTAAGGGCATTTCATTCGGCGCCAACTACCAGTACTCGCACTCCATCGACGACGCCGGCTCGGTGGGCGGCACTTCTACTGTGGTGGCGCAGAACTGGCAGGACCTCAAGGCCGAGGAAGGCAACTCGAGCTTCGACCAGCGCCACAAAGTGAGCGGGACTTATCTCTATGAATTGCCCTTTGGCAAGGACAAATTCTGGGTGACCAGCGGCGTTGGCGCGCATATTCTGGAGGGCTTTTCCGTATCCGGCAGCTTTACCTTCGCCACTGGAACGCCGCTTACGCCCACTTATCAGGCAGGCGTGGCCGACGTGACGAGCGGCACAGCCGGCACGCAGCGGCCGAATTATACAGGCGTCTCGGTTACGGCGGGCGCAGGCTCGCTGAAAGAGTGGTTCAACCCCGCGGCATTCACGCAGCCGCCCAACAATTCAACCACGCCGAGCTGTCCCAACTGCGGCAATGTTTCGCGCAACTCAGTAGCCGGGCCGGGAACCATTCTGAACAATATGTCCCTCTCGAAGACGATGCAACTGGGCGGCACGCGCAGCACGGAGATCCGCGCCACGGCCAACAATGTGTTCAACACGGTGCAGTACGCGGGCGTGGACACTAACGCGGCTTCGCCGAGCTTCGGGCAGGTAACTTCAGTCGCTGCGATGCGGTCGTTCCAATTTACGGCTAGGTTCAGGTTTTGAAATGTAGCGAGTTAGCCGCGCTGCGCGTGTGTTAGCGAGTTAGCGGAGTTACTGCTGGAAGGTGATCGATGATAGGTTGGGCGCGAAAGGTCGGAGCGGGATTTGCGGCGCTGGCGCTGATGCTAACGGGCGCGTGGCCGGGGCTGAGTTTTGCGCAGAGTTCCGAGCAGGATTCGCCGGCCGCGCAAAACCCGCAGGGCGGCTTCGTGTTCAAGATGAACGCCGAGCTGGTGCTGACCAACGTGGTGGCGCGCGATGCGAAGACCGGCGAGCTGGTGCGCGGGCTCAAGCAAAGCGACATCAGCATCTACGAGAACGGCAAGCAGGAGCGCATCTCGACCTTCGATTTTGAAACCGTGGAGATGGCCACGCCGCTCAACGAGGCCACCGTCATCGGACTGGCTACGGGGAGCAGCACGAACAAGTCCGCTGCCGTTGCAAAGCCCGAGGAGCTGCGCAATCACCGGCTAATCGTGATGTTCTTCGATCTGACCTCGATGCAGCCCGAGGATCTGGACCGCAGCGTGGCGGCGGCGCAGGAGTTTCTGCGCAACAAAATGCAGCCGGCGGATCTCGTGGCGCTGATCTCGCTGGGCGACACGCTCAAGATGGACCAGGACTTTACCGCCGACAAAACCGCGCTCATCAACGAGGTCGCCATTTACAACGGGACTGAAGGACAGGGATACGCCGAAGGCGCTACGGCGAACACCAACCATGTGGAAAACGCGACCGGCTACACGCCCGACGAGAGCGAATACAACGACCTGAACACCGACCGCGAATTGTTTGCCCTGAAAGCAGTCGCCAAGTCGCTGGAAAAGATCACGGAAAAGAAATCGCTGCTGTACTTTTCCGGCGGCATTCAGCGCGACGGCATCGAGAATCAGGCCTCGTTGCGAGCGGCCATCAACGCCGCGGTGCGCGCTAACCTGGCCATCTACAGCGTGGACACGCGCGGCTTGCAGGCCGTCTCGCCTCTGGGCGACGCCTCCACCGGCAGCCTGCGCGGGACAGGAGCCTTCAGCGGCGGCGCGCTCACCAACAACATGAATTCGAACGTCGCCACGCAAGAGGTAATGTCCACGCTCTCCACCGACACCGGCGGCAAGGCGTTTTTCGATTCCAACGATTTTGCTCCCGCCTTTGCGCAGGTGCAGCGCGATACTTCGGCTTACTACGCCATCGGATTTCACAGCTCGAATCCGGCGCGCGACGGCCGCTATCGCAAGCTGACCATCAAGATCAACCGGCCCGGAGTGAAGCTGGAATACCGGCCCGGCTACTATGCGCCGGCCGACTTTCAGCACGCCGGGAAGGAAGACCGCGAGCGCGATCTTGATGAGCAGTTAGCCAGCGACCTGCCGGCCACCGATATGGCCGTCTACCTGGATGCGCTGTTTTTCCGCCTCGACGATAACCGCTTTTTTGTGCCGGTTTCGCTCATCGTGCCCGGCTCGCAGATTCCTTTTGTGAAGGGCGGCGATAAGGACAAAGCCACGCTGGACATCATCGGCACAGTGATCGACGAGGCCAAGCGGCCCATCGGCAACGCGCGCGAGACGGTCAAGCTGATCCTCGATTCGGGCTTGCAGGCGCGGCAGAAAAACATTCAATACACCACCAGCTTTAACTTGCCGCCGGGAAAGTATCGTCTCAAATTCGTTGTACGCGAAAATCAGACCGGACGCATGGGCTCCTTCGAGGCCGAGATCACGCTACCGGAGATGAAGAAGGCTCCGCTCAAAATGAGTTCCATCGTGCTGGCGTCGATGCGCAAGCCGAGCAAGAAGACGAGCCCGCTGGTGCGTGGCGGCGAAGAGTATGTGCCCAACATCAGCCACGTCTTTCGCCGGGATCAGCACCTCTACCTGCTCTATGAAATCTACTCGCCGGCGCGCGAAAAGGCAGCGGAGGGCCAGCCCAAAGGAACAAAACCGGGAATCAATTTGCTCAGCAGCCTGGAATTGATTCAAGGCTCGACAAAGGTGTATGAGACGCCGCTGGCGCAGGCCAAGGCGATCAATGTGGAGGGTCGCGACGCGGTGGCTATCGAGTTGGATGTTCCGCTCAGCGGGCTCAAGCCCGGCCCATACATTTGCCAGTTAAACGTGATCGACGACGCAGCCGGCAGCTTTGCTTTTCCGCGCTTTGCGGTGTTGGTGAAGGGTACCTGCGGTGCGGCAGCCGGCGCTTGCGCGCCACAATGAAGAAGCGCATCCCGGGATTCTGTAAAATCAAAGGCATGACTCTCTCAGCCCAGGATCGCGCACGGCGCATCAAAATCATTCTCTTCGACGTGGATGGAGTACTGACCGACGGCACTATCTGGGTCATTCCGGCTCCGGTAGCCGGGCCGGACGGGACCATTACCACCAGGATGGTGGAGGCCAAGGGCTTCAACGCGCATGACGGCGCGGGCGTGACGCTGGCGCGGCTGGGCGGCATGAAGCTGGGCGTGATTACCAAGCGCATCACGGAGGCCGTGGCCTTGCGCGCCCGCGACCTGAAGCTGGATTTTGTCTACCAGGGCGAGGCCTTCAAGATGCGGCCGGTGCGCGAGATCATGGCCAGGGAAGGCGTGACGCTGGAGGAGATCGCCTTCGTGGGCGACGACGTGATCGATCTGGCGGTGATGCGGGAGTGCGGACTGGCCATCGCTGTGGCGAATTCGCGGGAGCAAGTCAAGGCTGAGGCGCATTACGTGACGCCGCACCGGGGCGGCGAGGGCGCGGGGCGCGATGCGATTGAGTTTATCCTCGAAGCCAAGGGCCTGCTGGAGCAGTGCCTCAAGGCCTCCATCGACGAGAGCAATCCGCTGCCGCCCTCGATTGACATCGGCAAGGGCGGTGACTTGAAGTAATGGCGACCCAACCAAAACGCGCTGTCGTGCTGTTGAGCGGAGGGCTGGACTCGGCCACTGTATTGGCTATCGCCAAGAGCCAAGGTTACGAGCTGTACGCGCTTTCGTTTTCCTATGGGCAGCGGCACGTGATCGAGCTGGATGCGGCGCGGCGTGTCGCCGCAGCCATCGGAGTGGCGGACCACCGCATTGCGAAGATCGACCTGAGGGTCTTTGGCGGTTCGGCGCTGACCGCGGAGATCGACGTACCCAAGGGGCGAGATGCGGAGGCGATGAGTCACGGGATTCCTATCACGTATGTTCCGGCGCGCAACACGATTTTTCTGTCGTTTGCGCTGGCTTGGGCGGAGGTGCTGGGATCGAGCGACATCTTCATCGGCGTGAATGCGCTGGATTACTCGGGTTATCCGGATTGCCGTCCGGAGTTTATTGAGGCTTTTGAGAAGATGGCGAATCTGGCGACGAAGGCCGGGGTCGAGGGACGGCAGGCGCTGCGGGTTCATACGCCGCTGATCGCGCTGACCAAGGCGGAGATCATCGCCAAGGGAATCGAGTTGGGCGTGGATTATGGGCTGACCAGCAGTTGCTACGATCCGGGAGCGAAGGGCGAGCCGTGCGGAGAGTGTGATTCGTGTTTGCTGCGGCGGAAGGGTTTTGGGGAGAACGGGATTGAGGATCCGCTGGTGTATCGTGGAGCGGGTTGCTGAGGCTGATGATAAACGATCTCCAATTTAGATTCGTGGTTTCCCACCCATTCGCAGAGAACGCGAATGGGTGGGGCACCCGGCTAATAGCTGAAAGCTGGATTTTGTGAGCTACTCGGTCAAGGAAATCTACTATACGCTGCAGGGCGAGGGAGCGCAGGCGGGGCGCGCAGCGGTCTTCTGCCGCTTTGCCGGGTGCAATCTCTGGTCGGGGCGCGAGGCTGACCGTCCAGAGGCGATCTGCCGGTTTTGCGACACGGATTTTTTGGGCGTGGATGGCGAGGGCGGCGGAAGATTCGAGGCAGCAGAAGATTTGGCAGCGGCCGTCGAACGGAAGTGGCCCACGGAATCCGGATTGGGCAAGCGGTTCGTGGTCTGCACAGGCGGTGAGCCATTGCTGCAATTGGACGCAGAGCTGATTGCCGCGTTGCACGAGCGAAATTTTGAGATTGCCGTGGAAACCAACGGAACGATTGCCGCGCCGCAAGGGGTGGATTGGCTCACGGTCAGTCCCAAGGCGGGAGCCGAGCTCAAGCAGCGCAGCGGAGACGAGCTGAAGCTGGTTTTTCCCCAATTGGGCGTCGATCCGGCGGAGTTTGTGGCGCTCGCCTTCCGGCATTTCTTCCTGCAACCGATGGACGGGCCCAACCGCGAGGCCTATACCGGGCTTGCGCTGCGTTATTGCCTCGACCATCCGCAGTGGCGGCTGAGCCTGCAAACCCACAAGCTGCTCGGCATTCCATAGAAGGAAAACCATGGAAATGTACAAATCTGTAGCGCCGCGCAAGCCCAATGCAGTTTAGAATCGTCTTTACAGTAGGCAGAGCTTCTCCCACCGGCTGCCTGCGATGCCTCCCGGCCCAAGCCGTTGAAATTCTTCTCCAGACGGCCCGGCTGAGAAGACATGGAATCCCCAGGAATATGACAAGAAATAACCGTTTATTGCCCATTTGGCTCGTATTTGCCGCCCTAATTGCCTTGGTGCTTCCGGACAGGCCCGTCTGTGCCCAGACCGCCCCTGTGCAGATCGTTCCGGGGCGAACGGCTCCGGCCCTGCCGGAAACATCCGCTCCGTCCAAGGGCGACCCGGTCAAGGCGCCCATCGCCAGCCCTATCGAGATTGTCCCGGCAATAGCCGCCGATTCCGCCACGCCGCCGCCGAACCGCGCCCAGGCGTACTA
Organism: Occallatibacter sp.; assembly: GCA_052145195.1. Classification (GTDB taxonomy): domain Bacteria; phylum Acidobacteriota; class Terriglobia; order Terriglobales; family Acidobacteriaceae; genus Telmatobacter. Next base: position 120,852 of record JBKQPC010000030.1, read on the forward strand.
TCATCTGGCGCTGGCCAGCGGTTATGAGGAGCAGGCCGTCAGCGAAGGCCGCCCGGAGCTGGTGACGCGGGCCATCGAGGAGTACAAGCTGGCGTTGAACGCCGACCCTGCCTCGCCGCAGTTAAACCTGGCGCTGGCCAACCTGTACTTCCGCGCTGGCCGGTCGCGCGAGGCAGAGAGCACGGCGCGGGGGCTATTGAAGAGCTCGCCCGACGATATTGACGCGCACAAGCTGCTGGGGCGCATCTACCTGCGCGCGTTGAGTGAAGGGCAAAATGCGCCGCCCGCCTCCTCGCCCAGCGGCAACGTGCTGAACCTGGCGATCACGGAATTCGAGAAGATTGTCGCTCTCCAGCCGAAGAACGTCGAGAATCGCATGGTCCTGGGCCAGCTTTACACCGTCAAGCACGACCCCAAGAAGGCCGAGGAGCAGTTCAAGACCGCGCAATCCATGGAGCCTGATTCCGAGGAAGTGGTGCTGAATCTGGCCCGTCTGTATGCCGAGAGCGGCGACATTGAGCAGGCAGCCAAGGCCATTGAGACGGTTCCGGTAACCGACCGAACAGCCAAGATGGAGGAGGCGCTGGGCTCGACCTATGAGCAGTTGAAGCGGACCAAGGAGGCCATTGCCGCCTATCAGCGCGCCGACAGCCTGGAGCCGGGGGACCCGCACACGCTGGATGAACTGGCACATGCGCTGCTCAGCGATAACCAGCTCGATGAGGCGCTCAAGCGCTACAGGGAGCTGGCCGAGGCCGACCCGGAGAACTCCGGCGCCGTGGTGCGCATCGGCGAGATTCAGCGCCGCCAGGGAAAATATGAGGATGCGCTGGCCACCATTCGCAAGGCGCGCAGGATGGACTCCGGCAATCTGGAAGCCGGCTATAACGAGGGGCTACTGCTGGACGTGTTGGGCCGCTATGATGAGTCCGCGCAAGCCTACGAAAAGATGGTGGATATGACCTCGCACGCCAACGGCGCCTACACCACCGAGGAAAAGAACAATCGCGGTATCTTCCTAGAGAGGCTGGGAGCGGTTTATCACGAGCAGAACAAGACGGCTGAGGCCATCGCTACCTATCAAAAACTCATCGACATGGGCGGCGAGGCGGCCGAGCGCGGCTATCAGTTCCAGGTGGACACCTGGCGCGATGCCAAACAGTACGATAAGGCCATCGAAGTGGCGCGCAAGGCGGTCGAGGCCAACCCCAAGAATCGCGAGCTGAAACTGATGTTGGCCGCGGAGATGGGCGACCTGAATAAGACCGATGAAGGGCTGGAGCAGGCCAAAGGGCTGCTGGCCAACACTGCCGACGACCGCCAGGTGTGGCTGGCGATGGGCCAGATGTGCGTTCGCGCGCATCGCTGGAAGGAGGCCGAGGAGGCCTTCAACAAGGCCGAGACGCTGACCACCAAGAAGGAAGATCGCGGCTATATGTTCTTTCTCCGGGGCGAACTGGCAGAGCGGCAGAAACATTACGAGCAGGCCGAGCAGTTCTTCCACCAGGCGCTGGAGATAGAGCCTGACAATGCCATGGTTCTCAACTACCTGGGCTACATGCTGGCAGACAAGGGCAAACAGTTGCCTGAAGCCCTCAAGCTGATTCGCAGGGCCGTGGAGTTGGAGCCAATGAATGGCGCCTACCTGGACTCGCTGGGCTGGGTGTACTTCAGGATGGGCGAGTATGAGCTAGCCGAGCAGTACTTGCGCCAGGCCGTGGAACGCGATCAGACTGATCCCACGGTCCACGACCACATGGGCGAGCTATACGAGAAGACCGGCCGCTTCCGTCTGGCCACGGCGCAGTGGGAGCTTTCGCTGGCTGAGTTCGCCAAGTCGGCCTCGGTTGACGTGGACCAGGCCGAAGTGGCCAAGGTGCAAAAGAAACTGGACTCCGCACGCATCAAGCTGGCCCGGCAGGAGAGCGCCACCGGCCAGACCAAGCCGGAGTGAGCGTACTGTTTCCTTTTCGCGTCCATTCGTTGTAGGATTTTCTCGGATGGGGCGGAGGGTTATAAGCCGCTCACAGAGGAATGGAAATCGCATGAATCGCAAGAACTCGAACTCCCGCACGCGACGCTACCGGCAGCCCAACGGCTTTACGCTGATGGAGTTGCTGATTGTCATGGCCATCATCACTATCCTCACACTGCTCGCCATCCCAAATGTCCCTAAGCTCTTCAAGTACGCCCACGAAATTTCCGCGAAGCAGTCTTTGCTGACCATACAACAGGCTCAGATGATGTACGAGGGAAACTACTCGAGCGTCGGCTTTGCATGCAATCTTGCGTATCTGGGCGGGGATCCTTCTGCCGGACCGCCTTCTGCCACCTCCGCGCAGATCATTAAGCAGGATTTGGCGAGCGGGGTCAAGTCGGGTTATATCTTCGCCATCAGCCAATGCACCAAGGCCTCTGGCTCGGACCACGTCACCAGCTATGCGGTCACCGCCGTCCCCGAGACGGTAGGAAAATCCGGCGACCTGGGCTACTGCATCGATCAATACGGCACACTTAAGTCCGATCCGGCGGGAGGCACCAACTGCACCCAACTGGTCCAGTGAACAGGATGGACTCAACTGGCGCGGGTAATCCGGGTTCCAGCCATCAGGGCGGGACACCCCCACCCAGTGTCGGCGCACGCAGAGTTCCCGTCTTCGTTTGGGTTCTTGTGGGAGTCGCGGTTTTCTTTTTTGTTATCATCGTTCCCGTCCTCGCATTGCTTGCGATTCCCACCTTCGGCAGCATGAAGAAACAGGCCAATGAGGCCGCGGCAATTCAGTCTATCCGTACCATCGAGCAGGCGGAGTTGATGTACTCTGAAACTTACCCCTCCCACGGCTACTGCTGCTCGCTGCGGGCTTTAGGGGGCGATCCGAATGCAGGGCCGCCCTCGGCGGAGGCTGCGCAGCTGTTGCCGAACGATCTGGTTTCGGGTTTCAAGTCCGGTTACATCTTCAACCTCAGCAACTGCACCAGCGTGAGCCAGAACGGCGCGGAGCGCGTCACCGGCTACAACCTCACCGCCGTTCCTCAGACCCCTGGTAAGACCGGCAGCCGCGGCTTATGCAGCGACGCGTACGGCGCCATCAAGTACGACCCTACGGGCGGAACACAGTGCGTTCAGCCGTTGGAATCGAGATGAATCAACTTTTCAAGCGCCGCGGCTGGATGTTGGCCGTTACGCTACTTTCTACCTGCCTATACGCCCAGCGTTCACCGTCCGCGCAGGACCCGTCCACGAAGGACGCCGCGCTGGACACTGCGCAGGATGCGGCGCACCAGATGGCACAGAAGGTCGATCTCCATTACAACCAGTTGCGTTCGCTCAAGGCAGGCTTCAGCGAGAGCTATGAGGGGCTGGGGATGCGGCGCACGGAGAGCGGGACGCTGCTGCTGCTGAAGCCCGGCCGCATGAAGTGGGAGTACAGCGAGCCGGCCGGCAAGCTCTTCCTGCTCGACGGCACCTTTGCCTGGTACTACTCCCAAGGCGACTCTCAAGTCCAGCGCATCCTCGAAAAACAACTGAACGATTTGCGCTCGCCTCTGCGTTTTCTTCTGGGCCGCACGAAACTGGAAAAGGAGTTGAGCAATCTGACCCTGCGGTCCGCCGCGAACGGCCAGTTCACGCTGACCGGCCAGCCCCGGGGGCAGGAGAAACGCGTGTCACGGCTCACGCTAACTGTGACCGCGGATGGAACCATTACCGGAATCGAGATGGAAGAGGCCGATGGCGCGCTGACCCGCTTCACCTTTACCGGAGAGCAGACGAATGTGCCGATTCCCGCCGGAACCTTCCGCTTTACGCCGCCCAAAGGCGTGCCGGTGGTGGACGCGCTGCCGCCGGTGTAAGCAGGATAAGCACAACTGGAGCATGTGATCTGCGCCCACGACAGAATAATTTTGCTGTTCACTTGTCAGGACTGCCAGATTCCTCTTTCAGCCGCCGAGCCACGTGATCCTTAAGAAGCTGGAAAAATTTCTGCACGTCTGCAAATGTGGTGGTGGGGTCGTTGTTATAGTCCATCAGGCGGTGTTGGTAATTCTTCCTGTTGGGGGCGATCTCATCGATCACGAACCGCGCCTCCTGCATCGCCGCTCCGCGATGTTCGAATTTACCCGACACTTCGTCAGTGGCCATTTCCAGCGCGCAGTACAGGCTAAATGTTTTGGCATCGGCCGGACAGACACGTGTGTCGGCGCGATTCCACTTTGATTCGGAGTCGAGGATCTCTCGCGCACGCTGCACGATCTGCACATCGACCTTCGAGACAGGCGGGCGAACCTCTGAATCGTCTGCCACGCTTCCAGCGGATTGGCCTGTGGGGGATTGCCCTTGCGCCATAGCGACGAAGACCAGAAGGACCGCTGGAACGACAGGCCATTTGCTCCACTTCATGATTCCGCACCTCTTTTTGCTTAGACCGCCGTGCCTTCGATTTCGGTTATCGGCTCTTTTACGCCCTTGATGATGAGCCACATAGCCAATCCGAACTCCGCAATGAACATAATCGGATACAGTGGATAGGTCAATTTTTGGTAGCCGGGGAAGAGGCCGAGCTGAATGAAACAGATCATCAGGCTCAAACCGTCAAGGAGAAGCAACACGCCCAGAAACCGCGGAAGGAAGCCGGATTTATAGACCAGATAGCCGAGGGGGAAGAGCCAGACGCCATAGAAAAGCGTCAAAATCATATTCCCGCTGCCGCCCAAATTGATGAAAAACATCGATAGAGCCTGTAGTTGGTCCGGTTTGAATGCGTGCAAATAGTCGGATCTGCCTAATAGCAAAAAGGCTTCGAATTGGATCAGCGTATAAACACATTCCACGGCGACACCGGTCAAATTGAACAACACGAATAACAAAGCCAGATTCTTGCCCACAGGCCTTAGCAGAACGTATAAAGCCCAGGCCGTCGAAAGAAAGAACAGATCGGCGACTATTGTGCTCATGAACCCGATCCGAATCATCAGCTCGGAGTCCGCGATATTCCTGGCCATAGCAGTGGGATCGTCCCAGACAAAGGGCTTGTGTTGAATAAAAGTCGAAGAAGCAAAGAGAACGATATAAGCGAGATAGAGGAACCCCGCCAATCTTGCCAGTTTGCGCCGCGAACCACCCTGCACGTCGTCTGCGATTTCGATACCGGCTATGCCTGTCATTTCAATTCCTCCATTGTTCTTTATCTAACTACTTATTATCACTCGTGCCTCAGTGCCTCAATGGGGTTGAGGTTGGCGGCGTGGATGGTATGAATCATGTCGCTGAGCAGACTGGTGACAGCCAGGACGGTTACAGCCTGTGTTTTCCGCTGTTCGTTGCCAAAATGTGTGCTGGTGGTGGACGCGCTGCCGCCGGGTAAGTCTCGCAGGTATAAAAGTCGCGTCGAACTGATCAGTTTTCGTCTCTTCCAGCAACTCTTGCCGAAGCCATTTGCAGCGGTTCTGTCAGGGTGAAGATCATCGCTGTTCCCGGTTCCAGATTGGCCTGGGGATGGCTAACCAGCAGGTGGGTGGTGATGACGCCTGCCCCCACCATGCTGCCGGCTAAGGCGCCGACCGGGCCGCCCAGGATGGCTCCTGTGGCTGCGCCGGCTCCCACTGCCCCGCCGTATTCAATGCCGTCGCGTTTCAGGCGCGAGGCAGGCAGGATGGTGCCTTCAGAGCCGACTTTGGACCTGGCGCCGGGGGTTCCGGTGATCACGGCGCGCAGTTGGTAATGCGTGCCATTGGCGAGAATCACCGTCTCCGGCAGCAGTTGCATGGAGCCGTGACCGCCCACGTGGCCAGTGGAAACCCCGGCCACGCGGCCGTCAATCTCCGCTCCGGCGGGAATCAGCACATGATCGCCCTGCATCACATCGGAGGCCACGCGACTGCGAAAAGTTTCGCCCCGTTCGCTGCTGGCGGAGGAAAGCCGATCCAGCAGGCGGACGCGGATGGTGGTCCCTTCCGGGAGTTCGCCGGGACGCGCCGGATGCGGATGCACGATGTCGCCATCCGGATCGGTGGCGTAGTTGCGCCGGATCAAAACCGGTTCGCGCTGCGGTGTCGCGTTGCGCTGCACGCTAACGGGACCGCTGTCCGGGTCAGGATCGTTACCGGCGGGATCAGCGTATGCAGACTGGGCCTGAACTGGCGCCTCAGTCTGAGCCTGAGTCCGCACTGGGTATTGTACGGGCGCGGCTCTCCGCCCGGCAGGAGGCTTGGCCTGGGGCGTGCTGGTGGTCACGATGGTGTCGTCAGGGGGTGGGTTCGAGGTGCCCTGGTAGGGACTCGACTCGTTGGCCTCCTGCGCTCCCAGAGCGGCAGTGGTCATCAACAACAAGGCGCACACAAGAATCGGCCGGTTCATCCAAGTCTCCTTTTTCCAGGCGCGTGAATTTATCTTCCTCTGATTAGACCCCGCTGGAGAGGAAGAGTTGCTCGCGCAGGCAACCCCTTTCCTGCCGGGTTTATGCGCCAGCTCACCCAAGGTAAGGCTAACGCAGACTTGCAGCCACTGGAGTGCGAGCAGCACGGCAAGTTCCATGGACGGCACGAATCAACTAAGGCAACCTACTCCGCACACTTCCCGTGCCGGAAAATGCATAGACCCTAACCCCCTGTGATAACGATTACATCGTCCGCTGGGGGCCGGTTTGCTAGAATTCTTGCGAGACATCTGCCTTTTTCGCTTTGGACGGAGAGGTAATTGTGAGCGCGCAGGAGCTTCTGAACACCATTCAAAGCGCCGCCGGAGAAGCCCTTGCCGTGGATCGCCGTCCACAACTAAACGCCCGGCTACAGCACCGCATTGTGAGGAGCGATATGACTGAGATTGTTGCCATCCGCGCCCGCGAGGTTTTGGACTCACGCGGCAATCCCACCGTGGAAGCGGACGTAATCCTGGAAAGCGGCGCATTAGGCCGCGCCATCGTGCCCTCGGGCGCTTCCACCGGCGAGCATGAAGCCGTGGAGTTGCGCGACGGCGACAAGAGCCATTACGGGGGCAAGGGCGTGCTGCAGGCCGTGGCCAACGTGGAAACCGTGATTGCGCCCGAGCTGGAGGGCATGGACGCCTCCAATCAAAGACTCATTGACCAGACCATGATCGCGCTGGACGGCACCTCGAACAAGGCCAAGCTGGGCGCCAACGCCATTCTGGCTGTCTCCATGGCCGCCGCGCGCGCCGTGGCCCAGACGCTGGAGGTTCCGCTCTACCGCTACCTGGGCGGCGTGAATGCCTCGGTGCTGCCCACGCCCATGCTGAATGTTCTCAACGGCGGAGCCCACGCCGACTCCAACGTGGACTTCCAGGAGTTCATGATCATGCCGGTAGGCGCCGAGAGCTTCTCGGAGGCACTGCGTTGGGCCGCCGAGACCTTCCACACCCTCAAGGGCGTTCTCAAAAAGAAGGGTTACAACACCGCGGTGGGCGACGAGGGCGGATTCGCTCCCTCGCTCAAATCCAACAGTGAGCCCATTGAACTGATTCTGGAAGCCATTGAGGCGGCCGGCTTCAAACCAGGCGAGCAGATTGCTATTGCGCTCGATCCGGCGTCGAGTGAGTTTTACGACAAGGAAAAGAACAAGTATGTCTTCAAGAAGAGCGACAAGCGTGAGCTGACCAGCGAGGAAATGGTGGCCTTCTACGACAATTGGACGCGCCAGTATCCCATCGTCTCGCTGGAGGACGGCCTGGCCGAGGACGATTGGGCTGGCTGGAGGATTTTGACCGACAAGCTGGGCGGACGCATACAGTTAGTCGGCGACGACATTTTCGTCACCAACATTAAGCGCTTGCAGCGCGGCATTGAAGAGGGCGTGGCCAATTCGATCCTCATCAAGCTGAACCAAATCGGAACGATTACCGAGACGCTGGAGGCCATCGACCTGGGCCGCCGCTACGGCTACACCTCGGTGATCTCGCATCGTTCGGGCGAAACCGAGGACACTTTCATCGCCGATCTCGCCGTCGCCACCGGCGTGGGCCAGATCAAGACCGGCTCGGTGAGCCGCACCGATCGCATCTGCAAGTACAACCAGTTGCTGCGCATCGAAGAGGAGCTGGGTGGCGGCGCGGTATTCCTCGGGCTAGAGAGCCTGAACTACAACGACTAAACCCCTGCGGTGGGGCAGACGCTCGCTGTTCGCTCGCATAGGCTTTGTCGTATCCCAGGTCCCAAAGGCCAGACCTGGTTCACCCGGCAGGGCATCTCATCACTCGAGGTGCCCTGCGCAATCGAAGGATCACAGATTCCACCCGGCTCGCTTGTCCATCTAATTTGATTCTTCACGAATCCCATACCCAGGAAAGAGAGTTTTGAAATGTACAAAGTCGTTCTGTTACGCCACGGAGAGAGCATTTGGAATAAAGAAAACCTGTTTACCGGTTGGACGGATGTTGACCTATCGGAGAAGGGCCGGGAAGAGGCCAGGCAGGCGGGCGTGATGCTGAAGGAGCAGGGATATCGCTTCGATCTCGCCTACACCTCGGTGCTGAAGCGCGCCATACGCACACTGTGGATCGCGCTGGACCAGATGGACCTGATGTGGATTCCCGTGGTGCGCGACTGGCGGCTGAATGAACGGCATTATGGAGCACTGCAAGGCCTCAACAAAGCCGAGACGGCAGCGAAGTATGGGGAAGATCAGGTGAAAATCTGGCGTCGCAGTTACGACGTTCGCCCCCCGGCGCTGGAGGAGTCCGATCCGCGTTATCCGGGGAAGGACCCGCGCTATCACAGTCTTACCAAAGAACAACTCCCCTTGAGCGAATGCCTGAAGGACACGGTGGACCGCTTTCTGCCCTGCTGGCACGAATTAATTGCTCCCAGCATTTGGTCGGGGAAGCAGGTGTTGATCGCGGCCCATGGCAACAGCCTGCGGGCACTGGTGAAGTATCTGGAAGACGTGCCGGAGAAGGAGATTGTCGATCTCAACATTCCTACCGGCGTGCCGCTGGTAGAAGAACTTGACGAGAACCTGAAGTCAGTTCGTCATTATTATCTGGGAGATCCGGAACAAATCAAGCAGGCGGTAAGTAAAGCTGCAAGCACGGGCGGAGCGAGTCGTTAATGGACCAATAGAACGCAACAAAGGCGAAGCCATTGCGGCTTCGCCTTTGTTGTTTGCAACCGCAACTCTCGCTCTAGAACAAGTTCCAAAGTGACTGGTTGTAGACTTCGTGGTGGAATTGCACCTCGCAGCCCTTGACGATGGTGCCCAGCTCGCGCGGGCAGCGGTTGGCCGCGGCATGCTTCAGCTCGGCATAGCGGCCCTGCACGTCTCCGCCCAGAATCTTCTTGATCCACTCCGAAGACTCGAAGTCCGCGGTTGCCTTCTGGATGTTGTCGGGCAGGTAGCGGCCGCCGGCGCGCAGGTCCTTCGCCTTGGAGATCTCGCCGTCGAGGCCGGTCTTGAAGATGCCGTAGAGCGAGAGGTAGGGATTGGCGTCAGGAGCCACGGCGCGAACCTCGGTCCTCATCGACCGATGGTTGCCGATGGGCACCCTGATCATGGCTCCGCGGTCAACGGCCGAGGCGCGAATCTGGTTGGGCGCCTCGAAGTGCGGGTCCAGCCGCCGGTAGGCGTTCACGCTGGAGTTGAAGATCAGGCACAGGTCCAGCGCGCTGGTCAGAATGCGGTCAAGGAAGTCCCAGCCGAACTTCGATAGCTGCTCCTCGCCCTTCTCATCCCAGAAGAGGTTGGTCTTACCCTTGGAGACCGAGACGTTGGTATGCATGCCGCTGCCGTTGATGCCGACAACCGGCTTGGGCAGGTAGCAGGCCGTGAAGCCTAAATTGTTGGCGATCTGGCGGGTGAGCAGCTTGTAGAGCTGAATCTGGTCGGCCGCGGCCACCGCTTCTGCATAGCTGTAGTTGATTTCGAATTGGCTGGGGGCAACTTCCGGATGATCCTTCTCGTTCTGGAAGCCCATGGCGCGTTGCACTTCCGCCGAGGTGTCGATGAACTGGCGCAGCGGATCGAGCGGCAGCGAGTGGTAGTAGCCGCCGGTGGAGATGAACTCGAACTTGCCGGTCAGATGGTAGTTGCGCTCGGCGTCCTTGCCCGCGAAGACGAAGCCTTCGATCTCGCTGGCGGTGTTCAGGGTGTAGCCGTTTTTCTTGAACTGCTCCTCGGCATAGCCCTTGAGCACGCCGCGCAGATCGCCCGAGTATGGCGTGCCGTCCTTGTCGATGACGTTGCCGAAGACCAGCACCTTGCCGTTGCCGAAGACGTCGGCGGGCGTCCAGTAGAAGGCGCTCCAGTCTATGCCCAGGCGGAGATCGCTCTCCTTCTGCGCCGTGAAGCCGCGGATCGACGAGCCGTCGAAGGTGAGGTTCTCGTGGGCCCCGAGAATAAACTTTTTGTCGTAGTCGAGCAGGTGCAAACGGCCTTCGAGATCGGTGAACAGCACGGTCACGGCCTTGATCCGCTTCTCATCGGTCAGGTACTTCAACCGCTTCTCGCGGATTTCACCTTCCGCAATGCGATTGGCGCGGTCGGCTTTGGCTTCCAGGTTCTTGGCTTCCAGCTCCTCGTAAGTGAGAGCAAGAAAATTGCGATAGTCGGTAGGCATGGGTCTCCTTTGGGGGCAACAATGAGGGTATATGGCTTTCGATTGAATTATAGAATTGATGCATAAGGAACCCATGAAGATTTCTCTGGGAGCGGTGGAAAATCAGGCATTTACCGGGGTTGGGCCGTCAGGGTCGTCATCGGCAAAGCCGGGACAATACGAACAATAGCTATCAGGAATATCCGGCCACTTCGCTCATCGCGCCGATCACACCAGCCCCAGTTCGCGCAGCAAAAAGGCGTAGTCCAGAGCAATCTCCTTGAGGTAATCGTAGCGCCCGCTTGCCCCGCCGTGGCCGGCCTGCATATTGGTCACCAGCAACAGCGGATGACTGTCCGTTTTGAGTGTGCGTAGTTTAGCCACGTATTTGGCCGGCTCCCAGAACATCACCTGGCTGTCGTGGAGAGAGGTCTTGACCAACATTGCCGGGTAACTCCCCGCCTTGAGATTGTCATAGGGCGAGTAGCTCAGCATATAGTGAAAATAAGCGGATTCGTTGGGATTTCCCCATTCCTCATACTCTGGAACGGTGAGCGGCAGCGAGGCATCGAGCATGGTGTTCATCACGTCCACAAAGGGCACGTGGGAGAGAACGGCGCGGAAGAGCTGCGGCTTGAGGTTCACCACCACGCCCATCAGCAGGCCTCCGGCCGATCCGCCCTCGATGGCCACTCTTGCAGGATCTCCGTAGTGCTCCGCGGTCAGATGCTCGACAGAGGCGATGAAGTCCGTGAAGGTGTTGCGCTTGACGAGCATCTTGCCGGCGTCGTGCCACGGCTCGCCCAGGTCGCCGCCGCCGCGAACGTGCGCATAGGCCATCACCACGCCGCGATCGAGCAAGCTCAGCCGGTTGGAGCTGAAGCCCAGCGGCAGCGAATATCCATAAGAACCGTAGCCATAAACATAGAGCGGATTCTGGCCCGACTCGCGCTTGTCTTTTCTGTAAACCAGCGACACCGGCACCTTGACCCCGTCAGCCGCTGTGGCTTGAATGCGCTCGCTCGCGTAAAGCGTCCGATCAAAACCGCCGGGAATCTCAAGCTGCTTGAGCAAGGTCGATGCGCGCGTGGCTACGTCGTATTCGTAGACCGAAGCCGGCGTCACCAATGACTGATACGCATAGCGGAAGGTGGGCGTGTCAAAAATCCTGTTCACATGCGGCTGCGCGCTATAGGCGGGCTCGGGGAAGCTGATCTCTTCGACAGGCGTGAATTCAGGCCCAGCGCCCCGGAAGCGGCCCACGCGCAGGCGCGGCAAGCCGTCCTCGCGCTCGCAGGCGATGAAGTAATCGGCAAAGAGATCAATCTCCTCGATCATCACGCTGTCGCGGTGCGGAATCAGCTCGGTCCAGTGCTCGCGGCCCGGCGTGGACACGGGCGCGGTGACCAGGCGGAAGTTACGCCCGCGATCGTTGGTGCGGATATACCACAGGCCATTGCGATGGTCGATGGAGTACTCGTGCTCGCCCTCGCGCGGCGTAATGATCGTGAACTGGCCCTCTGGCACGGCGGACGGAAGCACCCACGATTCGGTAGTGATGTGGCTGGCCGACTCCAGCACAATGAATTTGTCGTCGCGCGTGCGTCCCACGCCCAGGTTGAAGCGCTCGTCATCGTCCTGGTAGATCAGCACGTCGGCCGAGTGCGGTGTGTCAAGCGCATGACGCCAGAGTTGGTATTGGCGCTTCTGCTCTTTGTCCTCGACGGTGTAAAAAAACATGCGATTGTCGGCAGCCCATGTGACGGAGCCGACGCGCTCGACTTCACCGGGAAGCGTCTCGCCGGTCTCCAGGTCTTTGATGTGCAGCGTGTACTGGCGAAAGCCGGTGGTGTCGGTGGTATAGGCCAGCCAGCGGCCGTCGCGGGAAATATCAGTTGCGCCAATGTCGAAAAAGGCGTGGCCATCGGCCAGCTGGTTGCCGTCGAGGATGACCTGCTCCGGCGCATCCGCATCCGGCCCGGAAGTCGTCCCTGGGCGGCGGCTGTGAATGGCGTACTGCTTGCCCTCCTCAGTGCGCGTCAGATACCACCAGTTGCCATCGCGAAAGGGGACCGAGACGTCGGTCTGTTTCACGTGCGAGAGCATCTCCTGGTAAAGCTCCTCGCGCAAGCCGCTTAGAGGAGCCATGACCGCCTCGGCGTAGGCGTTTTCGGCCTCGAGATAGGCGGTCACCTCGGGGTTGTCCTTGTCGCGCAGCCAGGCGTAGTCATCTGTCAGGACAACTCCGTGCAGAACGGTCTCTTTGTGTTCCTTGCGAGCGATGGGGGGCTGGAGCCGCGGATTTTCTGTCATTTCCTTATTAGTGTAGTGTAAATGCGGCTTTTAGCTTTAAGTCTGAAGCCATTGCGAGCGAATAGCGAGCTGCTACCGCATCGCGGGTGCCGGATGCCGCATAGCAGGTGCCGTACAATAGAAAGCGATGAAAGGCTATCGCCGCGCACCTTCCGCCATCTTCCCGTTGCTTGTGGCAGCTTGCGTTTCCGTCTTTTCTATAGCCGGACAGAGTGCACAAGCCGAACGGGTTGAGGACCTGCCCAAACCCACCGACTACGTCAGCGACTATGCCCACGTTCTTTCACCTGCGGCCATAGCCCATCTGGACTCGATTTGCGCCGAGCTTGACCACTCAAACGCCAATGCGCAGATCGCCGTGGTCACCATTCACACGCTGGATGGCATGGACCCGGCCGAATTTGCCAACGCGCTGGAAGACAAGTGGAAGATGGGCCGTAAGGGTTCGGACAAGGGCGTGCTGGTTTTTCTGGCGGTGAACGATCACAAGTACCGGATTGAAGTGGGCTATGGCCTGGAAGGCATCCTGCCCGACGGCAAGGTAGGCGACATTGGCCGGGAGATGGTTCCCGATTTGCGCGCCAACGATTATGACGGCGCAGTTTTGGGAGCAGTGGGCGAGGTGGCGCAGGTCATTGCCGCCGACGCCAATGTCACGCTCTCAGACAACGATGAGGCCGCTCCGGTTCGACATCGGAATTCGACGCACACCTCTTCGGGCACTGTGAAATTGATCATCTTTTTTCTGTTCTTTGGCGTTTTTATCATCGTGCGCATCTTGTCTTTCATCGGTATTTTGCCGCGTACTTGGGGTCACAGAGGAGTGTGGATCGGCGGCGGCGGTGGCGGCTTTGGCGGTGGTGGCGGAGGCGGGGGCGGTTTTGGCGGCTTTGGCGGTGGCGGCTTTGGCGGTGGCGGCGCCGGTGGAAGCTGGTAGGTATTCAATCTTGGCCGCCCGCGTACAATAAAAAACTATGAGGACATTGCGTCGCGTACCTTTCGCCGTTTTCCGGCTGTTGGTGGCAGTCTGCGTTGCCGTCTTCGCATTCGCTGCCCAGGCAGAACGGGTCGAAGACCTTCCTCAACCCACAGATTACGTCAGCGACTATGCCCACGTTCTCTCGCCCGAGGCCATTGCGCAGCTGGATAAGATCTGCGCGCAACTGGACCACTCCAAGGCCAATGCGCAGATCGCCGTGGTGACCATTCATACCCTGGGCGGAGAAGACTCGGCCAGCTACGCCGTTCGCCTCTTCGAGAAGATGAAGATCGGCGGCAAGGGAACGGACCGCGGCGTACTGTTTTTATTTGCCATCGACGACCATCGGCGCTCCATCAAGATTGGTTATGGCCTGGAAGGCATCCTGCCAGACGCCAAGACCGGCGATATTGGCCGCGACATGGTTACCTATCTGCGCGCCAATGACTTCGACGGGGCCGTGACACTGGGCGTGAATGAGGTAGCGCAGGTGATCGCTGCCGATGCCAATGTGACACTTGACGAGGATGAGGCTACGCAAATGCCTCCCGCTCCGGCGCCGCAGAAGCAATCTTTGGCCACGAAGATTATCCAGTATCTGGTAATCGGGTTCTTTCTACTCGTCATTCCTGGCTTTTTCGTACTGCGGCTCCTGGTGGGATTTGGTGTCTTCAAGCGCTGGGGATGGATGCCGTCTGTCGGCTCCGGCGGGGGCGGAGGATCGGGTGGCGGATTCAGTAGCGGAGGAGATTCCGGCGGCGGGGGGGATTCCGGCGGCGGCTTCGGCGGCTTCGGCGGGGGCGAAACTGGCGGCGGTGGTTCGGACGGAAGCTGGTAGATTGATGACAGGGCTACTCGAAGGTAACCCGGAGGAGATAAGTACCGTATGAGCAAGGGATTTTGGATTGCACTGGGAGTGGTCGGCGTTCTGGTTTTGGTCGTCCTGATGTTGGCTGGCAGCTATATCAGCTCCAGAAACCAGATGGTGGCCAAGGATCAGGCGGTGAAGAGCAAGTGGTCGGAGGTGGACGTGCAATTGGAGCGGCGCGCCGACCTGATTCCCAACCTGGTGGAGACCGTGAAGGGCTTTACCAAGGAGGAGAGCACGGTCTATGGCGACATCGCCAACGCTCGCGCCGGCATGTTGAATGCGCAGGGACCGCAGGCTAAAATTGCCGCGAATGGCCAGTTGGATTCGGCCATCGGCCGCCTGCTGCTGCTCACGGAAAATTACCCGCAGCTACGCTCCAGCGACCAGTTCATGCGCCTGCAGGATGAACTGTCGGGTACCGAGAATCGCATCAGCGTGGCGCGCAAGCGTTATAACGACGCGATTCAGGACTACAACACATTCATTCTTCAATTCCCCAACAATATATGGGCGGGCATGGCCGGGTTCCACGAGAACACCGCATACTTCGCGGCCCCGGAAAGCGCGAAGACGGCTCCGGCAGTCAAGTTCTAGGGCAAGCCCGGTAACTCATCAAACCATAAGGCCGGCCTGAGAGAATCCTGCGATTCTCCCCAGCCGGCCTTGTCTGCGATCCCAGGCATCGGTTCGCCGTCCGCGCAGGAGTTATTTCTTCTGTTTTGGAGCCGGTGGAGGGGCAACCTCGAGGTAGTTCTTCACTTCAAAGACGCCGGGAACGCCGTTGGCGCGCATAAAGGCAATATCCTTGTCGGCCTGCCTGTCCACCATTCCATATAGCTCCACGTGGCCGTTCTGCACCGAGATGCGGATTGGCTTGCCGGGGTCGATGGCGTACCTTTGCAGACTCGGGTAACCGTAGACGGCGCGGTAGACCCGCATCCGTATCCGGTTGTCTAAGATGGAGACGGGATCGACCTGGATCTCGTCTTCCACGCCTTTGACGCCGGGATAGTAGCTGACCAGTGCCAGGGCGGAGTCACGTGCTGAGAATAAGTAGTATGCGTGGCCACCCAGAGTGACAACGCCGTTGTGGACGCTGATGGTGATGGCGTTGAAGGCATTGCCGTAGAAAACTTGGTCATATTCCAGCTTTTCCCCGAGTTTGTCCTGGAGTATCTGATCGGGGATGGTGGGGCCGGCGACCTCAATCAGATTGCGCACCGCGGTGACGCCCTTGGTCTTGCGCACACGCTTGTCGGCGTCGGCCTTGTATGCGTAGAGGTCCACGGTTCCGGTCAGGGTAGCAATGCCCTCGTCCATGCTCACCTTCACGTTGCGAAATTCCTTCTTGTCCAGTCGGGCCTGAACATCGCTGTCCGCCGGGCTGGCTGCCCGCGCGGCGGCAGCGGGGGCCGGGGTTTGGGCCGCAGGTTTAGCCGGGGTCTGCTCTTGGCCTGCCGCCACTGATAGCTGGGGGAGGCTCAAAATGACTCCGGCGAGCGTCGCCGCCAGGAGTGTCTTGCGGGTATTGCTCATCGTCCATGTCATGTTTTATTCCTCCTTGTGGATCGAACCAGATAGCTCATGACCGCCAATGAATCTTGCGCGGTCATGTCGGGCCTCGCCTGCCTAACCGGCGCAACAGGAAACCCTGAGGCTCCCTGAGGCTTGCCATTGCTTGGTCAGACACGGTTTTCGGAGAATAGTTGCGCTGAATCCCGTCCTAGCCGCGGGAGTGTTTATTGTTGCTCCTGCCAGCTTTGCCAGACGAGCCGCCCAGCCTGGTTTACCCATCGCTTCCGCCCCGCGACACTGAGCGAATAATAAACAGCGGCCTTCCCTTGCCTTGAATAAAGGAGCGTCCAACATATTCCCCAATCAGCCCCAAAGCAAAGAAGTTAATAGACGAAAACAAAAGCAGAACGAAGAGTATGATCTCCCATTGCGGAACGGCGTGAAGAAACACAAGCACATATACCGTCCAGGCAAGAAAACATGCCGCCGCAACACCCGCCGCGGTGCTCAAATAGAACATGAACCTCAGGGGCGCTGAAGCGAATCCCGTAATGGCGTCGATAGCCAGGTTTACCATTCTTGCAACGCTGTATTTCGCCTTTCCCGCAAATCTGGAGTCGCGGTGATAATTCACCGCCACCTGACGAAAGCCGACCCAAGTCACCATGCCCCTGAGAAAACGATGTGGCTCGGGCATCTGCCGCAAAATATCGGCGACACGCCGGCTCATCAAGCGGAAATCGCCTGTATCAAGAGGCACATCGGTCTTTGACATCCGGCGAAGCAGCCGGTAAAAGAGCCCGGCGGTCACCCGCTTGAATCTGCTTTCGCCGTCCCGCGATATGCGCCTGGCGTAAGCCACATCGGCTCCGGCATCCATCGCCGCCATCAGCTCCGGCAACAACTCCGGGGGATCCTGCAAATCGGCGTCGATGAACAGCACTCTCTCGCCCCCGGCTACTTCCAGGCCCGCTGACAGAGCCAACTGATGCCCATGATTTCTGGATAGATCGACAATCACAATATTCTGATCCTGGCGTTGTAACTCGATGAGCTTTTCCGCCGTCCGGTCGGAGGAGCCGTCGTTCACAAATACCATTTCATAGGGTCTTTGCGTTGCCTCAAGAGCACGCCGCATGCGGCGGTGAAACTCATCGATGCACTCCTGCTCGTTGTGACAGGGAGCAATCATGCTTATGTAAACAGCATCGTCTGGTTGTTTGCTTTTCTTGTTTTTTTTATCTTGATCTTTCGCCACAAATCATCTCCTTGCAACTCCAGCGCCGCTGTCTTTATGCAATTCTTGCCGCTGAATTGAAATCCCTATGTCAGCTTTGGAGCACAACGAGGGAGTACAGGCCCGGTCGTACGGTGTAGCGACACAAAAATTATTGTACTATCCTGATTCGGCTTCCTGGGAGGCGACGGTCAGCGTCGATCAGCGAAGATCATCATTAATAAAATGTGAATAAAGACAAGCAAAATAAGGTGTAATCTCACCGCAATGATTTTCGTCTAATACAAACAACATCTCTTACTGTTGCCTTTTGGCATCTATGCCTGCGGCATTTTATGAGATCATTTGCATTTTGCTGGGATATCTGCGCGGATGGGGTCCGTGCCAATCTTTTTTTAGGTGAACATGCCGACATCTGCCGATCTCACCGTGCAAGCGGAACATAAGCATTCATCCCGCTGGCTTCTTTCCCTCATCATTCTTGCCGCTTTTGGCATCCGCCTGGTGGTGGTCTGCTTCACCTATCGCGGCCTGCCCGATGCGGATAAATACTACGAGCGGTTCGGCTGGGAGATGGGCTGGATCGCGCGCGCACTGGCCAGCGGCCACGGATTCAGCTCGCCGTATTACCCCATCAGCGGGCCCACCGCCATCGAGTCTCCGCTCTACCCAGCCCTTCTCGCTCTAGTCTTCAAGCTCTTCGGCATCTACTCGCTGACCTCGGGATTCATCATTCTCTCCATCAACAGCCTGCTCAGCGCCCTCACCTGCATTCCGGTCTACCTCAGCGCCAAATATTCTCTCGGCGCGCGCGGTGCTCGGGTTGCGGCCTGGGTATGGGCCTTTTATCCCTTTGCCATCTACTTTTCCGCCGGGCGCGTGTGGGAGTATGCCCTGACTGGCCTGCTCTTCACCACCTGCTTCTGCATCGCGCAGCGCCTGCACCATACCACCAATCTCTGGGCCTGGCTGGGCTGGGGCGCGCTCTGCGGCCTCACCGCGCTTTCCAATCCCGCCACACTGTCCTCGGTTCCGTTCCTGCTCCTGCTGGCGCTCTACAAGGTGTACAAGGCGGGCGGGCGCTGGCTCGTGAACGGCGCGCTTGTTTCAGTTGCTCTACTTGCCGTGCTCACCCCGTGGACCGTGCGCAACTACCGGGTCCTCGGCGTCCTCTGCCCCATACGCGACAACATCTGGCTGGAGTTTTATGCCGACGACTTCGGCAATGCTCCCACGGATCCATCTTCGCCGCCCAGCGCCGACGGACGGCCCTATCCGGCCAGCAGCCCGGTGGAGTTGCGCAAGTATCTCGCCATGGGCGAAACGGCCTATCTGGCGGAAAAGCATTCCATGTCCCTAAACGACTTCCACCATCATCCGCATTATGCATTTCTGGTGACGAAGACGCTGCGCCGCATTGTCTATTACTGGACGGGGTACTGGAGCTTCTCCGCCGAGGAGTTGCGGGCACAGCCATTCGCGCCGGAAAATTGTTTTTATGTCAGCTGCATGACGCTGCTGATGCTGTTTGGCATCAGCCGTTTCTGGCGCCAAAACCGCGCCGCCCTCTGGCCCTATCTGGTGCTCATCGGCGTCTTTCCCATCACCTACTACCTCACCAAACCGGTTATGGATTATCGCCAGGCGATTGAGCCTGCCGTCGTCGTCCTTATGGTCTCAGGCATGCTGCCATGGAGACGCTTGCAGCCAGGCCGTTTCATGTCCTGGGTCGGCGCGCAACGCGCTCTGGAGCCGGAATTCGCCGCCAACTCCGCCCACTGCATAGGCGTATTGCCAGATTCCGTGGCACAAGAAAGCTAGTGCACTCTGCCAGGCAACACCTCAGCGGAAACGCTGGGTGGCTTTGATAACCACGGAAAAGACGCCGGACTCGTCGCGAGCCAACTGCAACGAGACGTGGCGGTTGACGGCGATTTCCGCCTGAATCAACTGCTGCGCGGTGGTGTTGACGTTGGTGGCGTAGGTGAGGGTGACGTTGGGGCCCAGCCGCTCCTCGACGATGATGCGCGAGGTGGAGTTGCCCAGGGCGCCGAGGTAGTTGGGGTCCACCTTCACGGACCCAGCCCCGAAAAGCCTTTGAACACGAGAGCTGACAGTGGCGTTGAGCGCGCCGCCAAGCAGGGCGTCGGTGGTGGGGTTCGAGCCGGCGATCTCCTGCTGCTGGGTATAGAGGCGTTGTTGGTTCTCGGTGCGGCCCAACGCCAGCAGCGCCACCACATCGGCCTCCGGCAGCGGAGGATCGGAGCGGTAGGTAACCACCAGTTTTTCAGGCGTTCCGCGCAGGCCGAGGGTAATGTCGTAGTCCTCAACGCGGGCGGTGGCGTTCAGGTCGATGGTGGGTTGAATGCGGACCGGGTTGGTGAAGTAGATGTCTCCGTGCTGCAACTCGTAGCGGGTTCCGGCGATGATTCCGCTGCCCTCGGTGATGGAGATGCGGCCCAGCAGCGAGGGCGCGGCCAGGGTGCCCCTCAGGCGCAGATCGACATTGCCCGCCAGCTTGGCGTAGGCGTTCTGGAAGTTCAACTGCGGCGATGAGGTAAAGTGCACATCGAGGCGAACGTGGTTGGACGGCGCGTCCGGGGGAGCGATGGTCTCAACGGCATTGGCCTGCGCAGTCAGCGCTGCAATGTCCAGTTCAGAATTCACCGAAAAGCGGGTGATAAGCACGTCGCCGGAGAGCAGCATGTTGTTCTGCAAGCCTTGCAGGCGGAGCGAGACATTGGCCAGGGAGCTGACTCCTTGCGGGTAGCGAATGCGAATTTGATCTCCGGTAACTGTCAGGTCCGCATAGAGACCGTTCTGGTAGCCCAGATAGCCGCCCACGCTGAGCAGGCCGCCTCCGCTCATGGCCGTCAACGACCTGACCTCCAGCCGGTTCTGGTTGAACTCCAGCGTTCCACGCAACTGGCTCAGGCCGTTGGGCACGTCTTCAAGGGAGAGCGCCGCGTCCTGGAAGTCGATGCGGCCCCTCAGATTGGGATTCATCAGCGGCCCGTGCCCTTCCACCTGGAAGCTGGCGTTGCCGCTGGCTGTCAGGTCGGGGTCGATGGTTTCGGCCACTTTCAGATTGATCGTCCCGCTGGCGGAAAACTCCAATTCGTTCTTGTTCTTCAGCGACAGGCTGCCCTGGGCGCGCAGATCGGTTTGCTCGCCGGTTACATGCAAAGGGTCAAGATGAACGATGGCATGGTCGAGGGTGAGATGGGCGCCGCCCTCGCTCTTCAGATAAACGCCGGATACCGTCGCTGCCAGTTCCTGTAGGCGAGCCTCGCCACGCATATCAGAGGTCCGCGCCAGAGGCCCCTCCAAGGTGACTGTTCCAGCCAGCGCGGATTGTCCGTTCAACCCTTTAATATGAGCCAGTCTGATGAGCGCGCCGATGTTGAATCGCGAAAAATCGAGTTGTGCCCGGGTGTCATAGTCGCCGCCGAGCGCCGTCTGGCCGTGCGCGGTGAGTTCGGCAGCCTCCATCCGGGTTGTCAGGTCGTAAGTGACGGAGCGGTTGGCAGTGTGTGCCGTCAATTCCGCGCTGCCCAGCGATTCTCCGCTCAGCGCGAGGCCGGTCAATGTGGCGCGGGCTTCAAGGCGCGGGTCGTCGAGCGTCCCCGCGCCCTGCACCGTAAATCCCAATTTGCCGGTCATCGCCAGGCCGTGACGGCGAAGAGTTTCGATGCGGGACACATCGATCCCCGCGCCATTGGCGTCCAACTGGAAGCGCCGGGAGGAAAGATCATAGCTGCCCGAAGCCGCAATTTTCCCCGCGTCATCGCTTAACGTTACTGAGGTCAAATTGATGATCTGGCTGGCAATGTTGCCTTGCGCCCGAATCCGCGTAACGTGTTCGCCGTAGACGCTTCCTTTGTCCAGCCCGACCCATCCGGAACCAGCCAGTGCGTTGATGGGTCCGTCGGCTTGAATCTGCGCATCCAGAGAGCCCGTCACAGGCAGGTTCTCTCCGCTGAGCGGGATAAGATTGTCCAGGCCAACCTGGCCGGCGTGCAGGCGGAGATGAAGCACTGAATTGGTGTCGAAGGATGGCGTGGGCGCTGCGCGGCGAACAACGCTCCCCGCGGCCAGGCTGGCGGTCAGGCTGCCACTCAAGTCAATCTCGCCTTTTCCCTGGCGCAGCAGCGCGTGGCTTATCTCAATCCGGGCTGCCGAGTAGCTGCCTGTGGCCTCGGCCGCATCGAGTTGTATAAATTGGGGTGGCTTCTGGGCTGAGTCGGCACTGAAGCCGGCAGGCATTTCGATCCCCAGTTGCGTGGCTTTGGCGAAGCCGGCAAGGTGCGGATCAACCAGCGAGCCAGTCCATGTGCCGTGAAACTCGCCTTGTCCGTAGAGCGCTACGGGCAGAGCGGCCGTGCCTTCCCTTCCTCTGCGGCTCAGCCCCAGCGCGCGCAGCACTGTGTCGAACTCTCCCAGGTTGCCGCTATGGAAATCGACCGTGAGCGCAGTGGCGCTATTCACGGGATAAGCGCCCAGATGGCCGTGGGCCTCCAATTGGCTGGTGGGCAGATCGAGCTTCAGCCTGCGCAGATCGACCGCGCCGTCGCGGTGGGTGTAGGTGGCATCGATCAGGCCGCTCGCCAGAACTTTACCCTGCGCTGCCTTGGCCGGCGGAGTAAGGCTGAACAGAGCGCCCACCGAGACGGTGTGATCGTCGCCGTTGACCCACAGTGCATTGGCGGGACCGTTGACCCGCGTGTCAAAGCTAAGATGCTGAAAGGGAGGGTCGCAAACCATCTCCAGGATTGTGTCCACGGCCACGTCTTTGAATTGAGCCACGACCTTGCCGTTGACGGGAATGGTGATCACGTCCGCGGACGGAAGCGGATGAGCGATGGTGCGAGATTTGCCCTTGGCCGGAGTTGGTGGCGGAGAAAGCCAGGGAGCCAGCGAGAGGTCGCCTTCAATCTGGCCGCCCTGGCGCAGGCGTACAACGACCGAGGTAATCAGCAACTGCCTGGGATCGGCATGAACGTGCGCATCAAGTCCAAAGCCGGTGGCGACGACGCCAGTCCCGATGTAAGAGCCGCCCTCGATGTGAACGCCGCCATCGCTGCGGAAGCTGCCTCCATCTCCTGACGCGGTGAGGTCCAGATGGGCAATGCCTTCCGGCGTAAACGGATAGCCGGTGATGGGGTCAATCAGGCGCAGGTCCAGCTCGCCCACTGCTTTCGCCATCCAGCGGGGATGGGCAAAATTTTCCAGTGTGCCGGAGATTTCCAGTGTCCGGTCCTTGATGCCGCGGCCGCTGGCGGTGATGCGCAGAGAGCGCATGGTTGCGGCGTTGCGCGTCAGTTCCAGCGTTGCCTGTATGAATCCCTGTACCGGAATCGGCGTTTTGCCCGGCCTGGATGAAGCGCCACGCGAGAGCTTCAGATCGCGAATGCCGGCTTCGATGAGGTAGCTCTCCAATTTGCCAGCCTTCGCAGGCTCATCGACCAGGCGCAGGGAGAAATCACTGGCGGCAAAATCGAGCGGGATGTGCCTATTCTGAAAGTCGAACTCCGCGGCGCGATTCTCGTAGTCCAGAGCGCCCTGCTCGAAGGTGACGTGGTCGGCCTTCAGATCAAGAAATCTGTCGAACATAGGCATGCCCGTTCTTCTGTGCTTGCGGGGTTGCGGCTGGTTGGTTGATCCGTCGGGGTACACAATCAGGTGAAGTTGAGGCTTCACAATGTCCAGATCGCGTAATTGGATGCGCGGGCTCAGGAAACCCAGCACACTGAAGCGCACGCGCACCTGCTCCACTTGAGCGTAGGGCGACTCTCCAGGCGCTTCGAGGCCGTGTATGACCAACCCGTCGGCCTCGGCCTCCAGACTGAGCAGACGCCAGTGGAAGGAGGCGATTTCGACGCGCCCGCCGGTGGCCGTCTCCAATCTGTGTGTCATCTGACGGCGGACAAAGTTCTCAAAAGTCGCCGAACTTGCCGCAAAATACAAACCGACTAGAGTTATTGCCAACAGAATCAATACACCAGCCAGCGATAAGGGAAGATGGCGCAGGAAGAAGCGGCGCAGACGACCGGGGCGGGGCGCTTTTTCTGGTACAGGCGCGATGGGCTCCAAAGTCTCAGCGGGGATAGGGGGCATGGATTCGGTATCGCTCATGCGCCTCCCTTCCCTGCTCCGCCCGGGATTTCTGGGGCTTCGAGCGCCGGGTCAAGCACTTCCACGTCTCCCTGCCTGCGCAGATTCCTGAGCCAGTCGTCGAACAGAATGTTCACCTGCCGTTCCAGCAGAATCTCCTCGATGCGCGGGGCCACCTCGTCCAGCGGCGGAATCGCCTCTCCCGGCGCATACTGCGGCAGCAGCGTTTCGCGGTAGTACTTGTCAATCTCCTCGGGCGCGATGCGAATCCCCTGCCGGAAGCGCTGTTCGATGAAGCGCAGAATCTGAACCCGGTAGCGGAGATAGCCCTCCACCCGCTGTGGCGTCAGCCCATGCGCGGCCAGAAACGCCGCCCATCCCTGTTCCGTGGCGCAGTTGAGGCGAACGCAGGCGGGCACTTCCCTGCGTATCTCCGTCAAGCGGGCATCGACCTCGGCCTGTGTTGGTTCGGCGGCCTGCGCGTCTTCCTGGCGAATCTGCTGCTGGATGAGCGCGCGGCTGATCAACTGCTCCAGAGCGCGCTGTGGCGTAAGAACGATGCCTGCTCCACCTGGGTCCAGCACCGCAAGCCGTATTTCTTCGTCCACATCGCTGGCCAGAATGGCCTGGTTGTTGACCACGGCCACCACCCGGTCAAGCACCACGGCTTTGGCAGGCGGAGCCGCCGGAGCGGGATTCTGCCCCAGTGCAGAAGTTGCTCCCAGAACGGCCAAACACGCCGCCATTACACATGCGCGGACGGGTCCGAGCTTGCTCTTCTGCCGTGTTTGAGTCCGGTTGCGCATCAGAAGGTCTGCCCCAGGCTGAAGAAAAAATTAAAGTGTGTGCCTTCGCCCACATGCTGATTGGCAGTGATATTCGACTGCGAGTAGTTGACGTTCACTGGGTAGATGGGCGGATTCAGGTTATAGCTGAAATCGAACCGGATAGGCCCAACCGGCGTATGGTAACGCAAACCCAGCCCCGGTGCATGGGAGAAGTAGTTGAAGCTGCACGCCCCCTGCGTTCCGGTCGAAGTAGATGGGCCGCTTGGTTCCGGTATGGGATTGGTTGCGGTGGGAGGGGTTAGGATTCTGCAATTATCGCGCAGCGGCTGGCGAACCCTGAGGGCGCTCGCCCAGGCATCGCCCGCATTGGTAAAGACGTTGCCCATATCATGGAAGAGCACAAAGCTGACCGTATTGCCCAGCCAGGGCATCGTGGGCGGCGGCAGACGCAATTCGGTGCTGTTGATAAGCGCACCCGCCCCGCCAATGGGGTAGCCTGTCTCAGGATCGCGCGGTCCAGCCTGGTTCTGGCCGAAGCCTCGCAGCGAAGTAGCCCCGCCCGCGTAGAGCCGCTCGGGCAGGGGAAGCAACTCCGATTTACGCTCGCCATATACCCGCTCTTGCCCATAGCGCGTGTTGCGAGCCAGAACAAAGCGGCCTTTATCGAAGCGGTAGTAACTCGAATTCGACAGATCAAGGCGGTTAAAGTTGGCCTGGGCGCCGAATCCTTCTCCGGAAAGAAATTCCTGGACGCTGGTGTAGGTGCCGCGATGAGCATCGAGGGGCGAATCGCGGGTATCGCGAATCCACGTCAACGACGGGCCCGCCACGCGCACCGCCGTGGACAACTGCGCGATCTCGCCGGGAGCGACCTGCAGGCTGTTAGCCTGCACCTTGACTCGTCGAAAGTCGAATTCATAGACGAAGGTGTTGGCCTTGGAGAAGGCAAACCCCCGCGCATTTGAGTGTTCGGTCCAGCGCACCCCGGTTTCCAGCTTGGATGCCACGTAGGTGCTCACGTCCAGGCTGTTGGCGTAGCCGCCAGACACCGTCAGGCCGAAGTTCCGGTTGCCCTCGAAGTGCGGGTTCTGGAAGAGCAGATCGATCTTCTGCTCCAGCAATCCGTAGTTGCCGCGCAGCGAGATGGATTGCTCCCGCCCGAAGAGATTGTTGCGGGTAATGTCGGCCAGCACACGAGGGCTAACGCCTGCCTTGCCGTTGGGGTTGCAAGTGGCGCCACTGGCGAGGATGCCGCCGCAGTTGTACTGCGGGGCTCCGGTCTGGGCCTCGAGACCGAAGCCATAGGTCAGGGCCCAGCGCCGCGCCTCTGCCGCCTGCAACAGCACAGTCTTGTTAATCTCCTCGCCGGAGGGGTTCTCGATGGCCGTGTCGATCTCGTTGAAGAGAGCAAAGTCGTAGAGATTGCGCTGCGTATCCATCAGCGCCGTCTCGTTGAGCGGATCGCCGGGATGCAGGGTGATAGCCTTGGCCACCGTCTCGGGACGGGTGTAATGCAGCCCTGTCAACAGCACTTTCCGCACAAAAATCTGCCGCCCCTCGGTGATATGGAAGACTACGTCCACCTTGCTCGCATCAGCCGGCTCAATTTGCTGTCTGACCTCCACCCGCACCTGGTCAAAGCCCCGGCTCAGATAGTCGATCAGCAGCGCGTCACGGTCTCCAGCCAGGTTCTGAGGTGAAAGCAGTTGTCCTGCGACAGTGTTCATCAGAAGGGCAAGCCGGGCGGCGTCCGCATGCTCGTTTCCTTCCAGGCGAACCGTGCCTACCCGCAGTTGCGCGCCTTCCTCAATGCGATAAACCACCGCGAACGGGGCGGTTTTACCAGTATTCGCCTCCGCCGCGCTGATTTCGGGGGTAATTGTGGCCTTGGAGAAGCCGTTGTTCTGATAAAGATTCTCTAGCATGTTGACGTCGGCAGCGACCAGTGCCTGACTGTAGTCGCCGTGGCGGTCAAGGGCATCGGCGGCATGAACACTGAGCAACTCTTCGAGCGTGGCGGAGTCAAAGTAGTTGTTGCCGGCCACCGAGACCCGCTCCACACGCCGCCGAGGCCCCAGGCGCACCTTGTAGCGGATGGTCACCAACCCGGCGGGCGCGGACTGCTGCTCGTGCTCCACCTTCACATCGAAGTAGCCCATCCGCTGGTAGTAGTCGCGCAGCCGGCGATTGCCCTCATTGAGCAGATCCTCGTCGACACTGCCTTCCTCGAAAATGGGAATCACCTTTTGCAGCAGTTCCGGGCTGGCGCTGGCGCCCTCCACCAGAACCTTGACCTCCGGACCCCGGTTGGCTGAAAAACGGTAGTCGACCCTTTGGCTCTCGGAAGAAAATTGCTGGCTTTCCAGTTTGATTTCAGCTTCCAGGCGCTGCTCGCCCCGATAGGCCTTTAACACTCCGGCCAGGGCGCGGTTGACGGTTTCACGATCCACGCGTTCGCCTGCTCTGAGGTGTGCATGACGGCGAAAATCGTTCACGCTCATCCCCGGATCGCCGCTCACCTCCACCGTGCCCACGCGCGCCTGCGGGCCGCTCACCACATGAAACGCAATGTCTACGAGTTGTTCCTCCGGGTGGGCCGTCATGGTCTGGGTAATCACCGGCTCGTGAAAGCCGTCCTGCGCCAGTGTGGCGCGCATCTGCTCCTGAGCCTGATCGAGTTTGGCGGGGGTAAGTCGTGCGCCGGGAGCCAGTTGGCTGGCGCGCTCCAGTTGCGTATTGACGGTGTCGCTCCGGGCGCCGTCCACGCTGACCGTGCCGATGAAGGTGCGCGGTGTCCCGCGAAAGGTGAGGGCCACGCCCTCCTGCTCTCGAACTCCCTCCACTGCAATGGTTTCAAACAGGCCGGTCATATAGAGCCGGCGCAAGCTTCTTTTCAGCTCTTCCCGGTCCAGCGGCGCTCCTACGGCCTGGTCCAGATGCCCGGCCAGCGGGACAAGTCGATCAGCGGAAACGCCAGCGAAAGAGATGCGCTTTACCGGCAAACCCTCCCATTCAGCGAGGGAATCCACAGAAATCGGTGTAGCCGGAGCGTCACTCATCGGTGTAGCCGGAGCGTCACTTTCGCTGGAACTACCGGCGCTATTCACCAGGTTTTGGCCCCAAAGGCCGCTTCCGCTCGAAATCTCCCAGGCAAGAACGCAAGCTAGGAGAATGCCGCACCGAGACTGCTTGCCGCATTGACTCCTTGGCTTTACCCTCAAAACCGTATCTCCCCAAAAAACACGGGGAAAAGCCCCCCGTTGCAACACCGCTGACGGTGATCCGCAACAGGCGATCACCGATTCCTATCCATCCATTCTACTGGGTATAGCGTCCGGTGCAGTATTCCGGCAGCCGTTTAGGCGGGAAAATGGCCGCAATCGCCCCACTCTTCCATTTGAGGAAAAAGCATGGGTCCTTTCTGAGTACCCGCGTGTTCATTGCCTTCAGTTTCGTTTGCTTCCACCGCTCTGCCGCTCTCACATTCCTATGGCTTTAGCCGATACATTCTTCCAGTTACAGTTCATTCCGTTGGCTACGGAAGGGCGCCTGGGTGGTCTGTCTTCTCTTAGTGCCGGGCGACTTTCGGCAAGAGCCGAGACCTCCGGGGGCAATGAATTGGCGCTACACTTTCCGTCAGGGGAACCGCACCTAGGGCTGAGCCGTACAAGAGGTTCTGCCCGACTTGGGGTTGGAGGAAAAAGGCAGGAAAACGAGATTTTCCTGAAACTCTTCGAGGTTTACGTCGTCTAACTAAGATAAGCTGATACGAGGACACTCAATGCCTAACCATTCCTCCATCCCGCCTTCTTCAAAGATCCTCTCCGGAAACGATGCATCCGGTGTGCGTCGGGTTTCCGTCTTGCCGGTCCGGGACACGGTCCTGTTCCCCCATGCCGTGCTGCCTCTGACCGTGGGCCGGGAGAGCTCTATCCAGTTAATCGAGTCATTGGGCGAAGAACGGGCCATCGTGGTGGTGGCCCAGTTGGACCCGCGTCTAGACTCGCCACAGCCAGCCGACATGCACGCCGTGGGAACCCTGGCCACGGTGCATAAAGTTGTGCGCATGCCCAACCAGAGCCGGTTTGTCTTCACCGAAGGGACGGAGCGGGTGCGCCTGGTGCGCTACACGCAGACCGAACCCTTTATGGTAGCCGAGGTGGAGACGCTGGAGGACACAGCGCCAGCGGCTACGGCCAGCGTGGAAGCGCTGGTGCGCAACGTCATCGGGCAGTTTCAGCAGATTGTCGCCGAGTCCCCCACGCTCTCCGATGAACTGCGGACCATTGCCGCGAACATCGAGGAGCCAAGCCGGCTGGTGGACTTTGTGGCCTCATCGCTGCCCTTCCTGACCACCGACGACAAGCAGCAACTGCTGGAGACGCCCAGCATCGGAACGCGGCTGGAACTACTGAACCAGCATCTGGCCAAAGAGATCGAGGTGCAGCAGTTGCGCACCAAGATCCAGACCGAGGTGCAGGACCAGGTGCAGCAGTCGCAGCGCGACTACTACCTGCGCGAGCAGCTCAAGGCCATCCAGAAGGAACTGGGCGAGCAGGACGAGGGCCAGCGCGAGACGGATGAACTGCGCCAGAAGATTGATGCCGCCGGAATGCCGGAAGAGGTGAAGAAGGAAGCCCTGAAGGAACTGGCGCGCCTGTCGCGCATGTCTCCAATGGCAGCCGACTACTCGCTCACCCGCAATTACATCGAGTGGCTTGCCTTGCTGCCCTGGGCCAAGAGCTCAGGGTCGAAGATTGATATCAATAAGGCCAAGGAGATTCTGGACCAGGACCACTACGAGTTGAAAAAGGTGAAAGACCGCATCCTCGACTATCTCAGCGTGCTGCAGTTGAAGCCGGACATGAAGGGGCCGATTTTGTGCTTTGTGGGGCCTCCGGGCGTGGGCAAGACCAGCCTGGGCAGGTCGATCGCCCGTGCCCTGGGGCGCAAGTTCCAGCGTGTCTCGCTCGGTGGCATGCACGATGAGGCGGAGATTCGCGGTCATCGCCGCACTTATATCGGCGCGCTTCCCGGCCAGATCATCCAGAGCATTCGCCGCGCCGAAACCAACGACCCGGTGATGATGCTGGACGAGATTGACAAGCTGGGCCGGGACTTCCGCGGCGATCCGGCCTCCGCATTGCTGGAGACGCTTGACCCGGAGCAGAACAATACCTTCCGCGACAACTATCTCGACGTGCCCTTCGACCTGTCGAAGACCTTGTTCATCTGCACGGCCAACATGCTGGACACGGTTCCGCCGCCTCTCTTGGACCGCATGGAACTGATTTTCCTGCAAGGCTACAGCGAGGACGAAAAGATGCACATCGCCTTCCGCTACCTGATTCCCCGGCAGATCAAGGAAAACGGCATTTCCGCCGAGCAGATCGAGTTTCCCGAGGATGCGGTGCGCTATATCGTCCGCCATTACACGCGGGAGGCAGGGGTGCGCAAGCTGGAGCAGACACTGGGCACGGTCTGCAGAAAACAGGCGCGGCGCGTGGTCGAGGGCAACACGGAAAAATTGATCGTGACCCGCGACGTGGTCAAGGAGTTTCTGGGCGGCATCCAGGTGCGCGTGGACACCGAGGTCGCCGAGCGCGTCAAGCGCCCCGGCGTTGCCGTTGGGCTGGCCTGGACGGCGGCCGGCGGCGACATCCTCTTCATCGAGGCCAACAAGATGAAGGGCAAGGGCAACTTCGCCATGACCGGGCAGATCGGCGAGGTGATGCAGGAATCCATGCAGGCCGCGCTGACCTGGGTGCGCTCCAACGCCGCCTCGCTGGGCCTGGCTGAGGACTTCACCAAGGAGATGGACCTGCACATTCACGTTCCGGCAGGAGCCATTCCCAAGGACGGCCCCTCGGCGGGAGTGACAATGACGACGGTTCTGGTTTCGTTGCTCACCGATACGCCAGTGCGCCCACTGACCGCCATGACCGGCGAAATCACCCTCAGCGGCAACGTGCTGCCGGTGGGCGGCATCAAGGAAAAATTCCTGGCAGCGCGTAGGGCCGGGGTGCAAACCATCATCCTGCCCGCCGAAAACCGTCAGGACGTGGAGGAAGACCTGACGCCGGAACTGATCGAGGGCGTCGCGATCCACTACGCCAGCCGCATTGAGGATGTGCTGGCCGTGGCGCTGCCGTTGTTGAAGGCAAGACCGGACACGAAGCCTGCAGTTGTCGAACAGGGTGTTAGCGCTTCGGCGTAATTAAGGAAGGCGAGATAGCGAATGAGGGCTGGCGAACCTGCCGGCCCTTTTTGCTTGAATAAGACGCAGTATCAGTGTAGGGAGAGGTCGAAAGGCGAACCTGAGACGCGATGCCCATACACGAGTTCCAATCCCTCCCCCTGTTCCAAAAAAGAGCAACTTTAGTGTTTCCGCCCTGTTGATAACGGCGAATGTGCCGATAAGAGTCACAGAATCGAGTGCGCGAAAGCGCACTCAAAGGGTGACTATGGCGACCACATCTCCCCTCATTTCGGCTCACTCTCCGACCCTCACTCCAATCATCACTCCATTGCATCTATCTGGAAACACGACAGATAGTCAGAATGCCCAGCTCCAGGAGT
Source organism: Occallatibacter sp. (assembly GCA_052145195.1). Taxonomy (GTDB): domain Bacteria; phylum Acidobacteriota; class Terriglobia; order Terriglobales; family Acidobacteriaceae; genus Telmatobacter. Next base: position 151,791 of record JBKQPC010000030.1, read on the forward strand.
TTCTCGCGGCAGCCGTTAAAACGGCCTACCTTGCGTCTATCGAACGATTGGACAAGGTTAGTGCGCAGACCGTGCTGGATGCGGGCAAGAGGCTCAAGGAAGAGGTGGCCGCTTCAGTGGAGGAGATTATCCACCGGCACACGACCAGCGACAAGTTCAAGGATGAGGAGGTGGGCTCGAACCGTGTCTATCCGCCCACCTACCGCGTGCGCCCCATCGAGGCCCAGGTCACGGAGTTGAAGAAGCTCTTTCCGTCGCTGGGCAGTTGCATGGAAAAGCTGGCGCGCAAGCCGCTGCTGGAAGGCGCGGAGGCATGGTTCGCCATTCCCCGCTGGCAGGCGCTGGCCCCTACCTACAACGAGGCTGTCGAAATGGTGCTAGGTGTTCTGGCCACAAAACGCAAGTTTCAAAACCGCATCGTCGGCCGCCTGGGGCCAACCTATTTGCGCCAGGGAGAACGAGCCAAACTTGCAGGCAAGATTCTGGCCGACCAGCAGCAAGGACACGACATTCTGGTGGTTGCCGCGCAGGCCGGTATGTTGCACCGCGGCTGCTCGGCCCGTCGCGCCCGGCTGCGGATGGCCGGCAATGAGTTCGGCGCAGGCATCTTTGCCGTCGCCTGCATGCTGCTGACTCATCCCGAGAGGCTTTCCGCCGAAGACACCCTGATGATCGACTGCGGCGGCGACGAGTACTCGGTGCGCGGAGACATTACCTTTGACCGCGTGCCCCTGTTCGACTACGACATCTCCGGCATTGAGTTCAGCATCTTCTACGAGGACCGGTCGCGGAACCTGTGGGGCACGCCCTCGGGATTCCTTTACAAGTTCGATTGATCTGCCGGGCCTCCCCGACTGATTGCCGCCTGCCGCGTCTATGCTGCAGGCGGTATTCTTTTTAGAGCATGCAGGCGCGAGTTCTCTCCTTTGACGTATTGCGCGATTGCCGGCGGACCAGTATCTGGGCGTTGCTTGCTCTGGCACCCCTGACGCTGGCGGCGCAGGAACTCACCCTGCGCGTGGATGTAAAGCTGGTCAACGTTTTTGTGAACGTGATCGACCAGCACGGGGCCATTGTGAACGGCTTGACGCGCGAAGACTTCGCACTCGCCGAGGACGGACGGCCGCAGCAAATCTCCGTCTTCGAGCGCCAGTCGGAACTGCCGTTGAATCTGACGCTGGCTATCGACACCAGCGTAAGCGTGCACAAGGACATGGCCGAAGAGGCGGACGCGGCCAGGCGGTTTGCCCACGCCCTGTTGCGCTCTCAAGACAAGATGAGCCTCTTGCAATTTGCCACCGAGGTGCGCGAACTGACGCCCTTCACCAACAAGGTGAGCCAGATCGATCACGGGCTGGGCCAGTTGCGCGGCGATTGGGCTACGTCGCTCTACGACGCCATCTGCCTGGCTTCCACGCGGCTGGGGGGCAATCAGGGGCGAAGGGTGCTGGTGCTTATCTCAGACGGCGACGATACCGCCAGCAGGGCCACCTACGCCCAGGCCGTGGAGCAGGCGCTGCGCAATGAAGTGATGATCTACAGCCTCATCGACGTTCCCATCGAGGCCAGCGCCGGGCGCGATCTGGGCGGAGAGCACGCGCTGATTACCCTGGCCGAGCAGACTGGCGGCAAGAGCTTCTATGTGAGCGGCGGCGGGCTGGACAAGGCCTTCGCGCAAGTAAGTGACGACCTGCGCACGCAATATCTGATCGGTTATTATCCGCACAATCAAGAACCCGGAAGAACTTTCCACAGCATTCAGGTGACCATCCCCAGAGCCGCTCCCCTGTCCTTCAATATCCGCAATCGCACCGGCTATTACGCGGACTCGCCGGCTCAATACAGGTAATCAACCAAAATCTGAGGCTGCAAATGAAAAAATGCGCCGGTCCTGCGCATTCTTCGGGAAAGCTATGAACCGGGCGTGGAAAAGGCTACAATTTACATATGCACCTGGCTATCTTTGTAATGCGGCTGTTGGAAGTCATGTTCTTTACTGGCTTGGCGGGCTCTGCCGTGGTTGTGCTCATCAGTTTTGTCGAGGACGGAAGAGAGCTCTTCGGCAAAGATGAGCCGCCTGTGTCACGTGCATGAGGGCGTAATACGCCATGGCCTGTTCATAACCATTGACTCCATCTACATTTGGCAATAAACTCATCGCAGTGCGGGCGATGATTTTCGCTCCCGCAGCCCAACAAAGCCGGCTCTGGAGCCGGTATAACCACAATGGCATCAACCCGAACGGCCTTTGCACCTCCTTCCGACCGCGTCAAGCTCATCGTGGCATCCTCGGTGATGCTGACGTTCATCTCTTTTTGGCGTGCGGCTGCCATTGTTCTGAATGATTTAGGCTCCTCGGCCTTCTATGCCGGGGGCATTGCCGAGCAGATGGTGGGCGAGGCGGCGCCGTGGTTCATCCTCGGCATCATGTTGTTCAGCTTTGCGGTGCGCGCGGTTTACGTCGAAAGCTGTTCGATGTTCACCCGCGCCGGCGTCTACCGCGTGGTGAAGGAAGCCCTGGGTGGCGGCTTTGCCAAACTCAGCGTCTCTGCCCTGATGTTCGATTACATCCTGACCGGGCCGATTTCCGGCGTGTCGGCCGGTCAATATATTACAGGCTTGATGAACGAACTGCTGACGGTAGCCAACACCAGCCATTGGCTTCCTCCGGCTCTGTTGGACGCGCATCATCATCCCTTCCAGTTCGACATGAATCACACCGCGGCGGTGTTCGCGGCCGCAGTGACTATTTATTACTGGTGGCAGAACGTCAAGGGCATCGAGGAGTCCAGCAGCAAGGCTCTGCGCGTTATGCAGATCACCACTGTGATGGTGATTATCCTGCTGCTGTGGGGCGTTTATTCGGTGTTCATGACCCCCGGCGCTCACCTGCCTCCATCGCCTGTACCTTCCCATCTCAATTTCAGCAGCGACGCCCTGGGTTTTCTGAAGGGAATGCCGCAACTGCTTCCGCAGCTGGGCTTGTTCGGCATTCTCATGGCCTTTGGCCACTCCATTCTGGCCATGAGCGGCGAGGAAACCCTGGCACAGGTCAACCGCGAAATCCAGCACCCCAAGCTGAAAAACCTGAAGCGGGCGGCGATTGTCATCGCCATCTACAGTCTCATCTTCACCGGCGGCGCCACGTTGCTGGCTTCCATGCTGATTCCGTCATGGCAGATTGCCCACGTCTATCAGGACAACCTGATCGCCGGCCTGGCCATGTTCATGGTCGGCCCCTTGTTCTGGCGCATCGCCTTCCGCATATTCGTGGTGCTGGTAGGCTTCCTGATTCTCTCCGGCGCCATCAACACCTCGATGATCGGCTCGACAGGCGTTTTGATGCGCGTCGCCGAGGATGGCGTGCTGACCGACTGGTTCCGCAAGCCGCACAAGAAGTTCGGCACCAGCTATCGCATCGTGAACATGGTTTTCGTCCTCCAGATGTTTACTATCATCGCGAGCCGGGGCAACGTCATCACCCTGGGCGAGGCTTACGCCTTTGGCGTCATCTGGTCGTTTACCTTCAACAGCCTGGCTATGCTGGTGCTGCGATGGAAGTACCACGGAGAACGCGGCTGGAAGGTTCCTCCCAATATCCGCATCGGGAACTTCGAGATTCCCGTGGGACTGATCTCGGTCTTCCTGGTGCTGAGCTCCGTCGCCATCGTCAACCTGTTCACCAAATCGGTGGCCACGGTCAGCGGGGTCCTGTTTGCGGCGGCCTTCTTCGTCATCTTTACTGTCTCCGAACGCGCTAACCTGCGCAAACATGCCCTGACCGCGCACCAAATGAAGGATATCTTCCAACTGGAGCACCAGGATACGGTAAGCCGGGCGTCCGCGGCCATTCGTCCTGGCGGCGTGATTGTGACCATGCGCGACGCCGCCAACCCCTTTGCGCTGAAGTGGACGCTCTCTCACACCAGCACCACCGATCAGGACGTAGTGGTGATCAATGTGCGCATGATGGGCGCGGGCGGGCCCGAGTACTTGAGCGCCGCGGATCAGAGCTTCAGCGAGCACGAGCAGATGATCTTCACCAAGGCCATCTCCGTGGCGGAGAGCTTTGGCAAAAAGGTTTCTCTGCTTTTAATTCCCGCCGCGGACGTCTTCGTCGCGCTGGCGCAGGGCGCCAACTCGCTGGAGGTGGATTCAGTGGTCGCCGGAGCCTCCAGCTCCATGACCGCCGAAGAGCAGGCTTTTCATCTGGGACAGGCCTGGGAGGCGCTGCCGGAGCCCAAGCGACAGTTCAACTTCTATGTCGTCGAGCCCAGCGGCGAAGCCAAGGTGTTCTACATCGGGCCGCACGCACCCAAGTTAAGCCCCGACGATGTGCAACTGGTGCATCGTTTATGGGTGAACATGCGCCGTGATCCCTCCATGCAGGATCTGCACCATAGCGACATCATTACCTATGCCTTGACGAATCTGGCCGGCCAGTATGCCCGCGAAAAACAGGATATCCTGCGCGACCTGCGCAACTATCGCGCCGCTGAAACTTCCGCCGGCGTGCATCTTGGCGACCAGGATCAATCCGGTTCTCCCACGCTGCCCGATGCGTCCGGACGCCCGTTGCCTCCGCAGAGACCCACACGCTATTTTTAGCGTCTGCTAACTGCCCGCTCATTACCAAAGCAGTTTTGTATTTCTTAGCTCCGTCCGTGGCGTTCAGTTATTATTTTGTTTGTAAAAGTGTCTTAAGTTGCGTATGGTGTTTGTCAGGATGAGTGCTTGAGAGCGGAACCAGAGTAACTGTGTCCTGTTGAGTTTTGTTTAGGGTCGCCGCTCCCTGATGGTCGCGTCGACTTGAATGCTGTGGTTTCGAGATGCATCTACTCTGGTTCCGCTTTAGTCGCACGCATGGTTTTTACGCTTCACGAACAGAATCACTTACCAGCATCTAACAGGAGGAAACGTGGGAGTTTCAGAAATTCTGGTTCAGATTGATCACGAAATTGCTCAGTTGCAACGGGCCCGCGCTCTGCTGGCCAGCAGCTTCGGAGCCGCGCACAACAAGTTTGCGGCCACCCCAGCCGCCCCAAAATTCGCAAAGAAGAGGAAGAAGAAGCGGCATCTTTCCCCTGAAGGACGGAAGCGCATTGCCGAGGCCGTCAAGCGCCGCTGGGCGGAGCAGAAGAAAACAGCATCCGGCAAATAACTGAAGCCGTGGATGAAAATGGGGCTGGAAGACCAGCCCCATTTTCATGGCTGTACCGCATCCATCTAAATGGACTCTCCTGGTGTCCACTGCACCACCTGAACACCGGCATCGACCAGTGCGGCCAGTTGCGCGGGCGTTCCCTTCAGCGGAGGGATGGTTCCAAAATGCAGCGGAAGAACGATCTTCGGCTCCAAAAAGCGCACCGCCATCGCTGCTTCTACTGGACCCATGGTGAAGTGTCCACCGATGGGAAGCATGGCAACATCGGGCCGATATAGCTCGCGAATCAGCTTCATGTCGCCGAAGACCGCTGTATCGCCCGCGTGGTAAAGGACCGGACCATCCGTAATGGTCAATACAAATCCTGCCGCGACGCCGACATAGTGGGTTCCCTTCTCATCCTGCGCGCTGGAGGAGTGCCTGGCATCCACCATGGTGGCCGCCACGTCGTCCAGTTGCACGGTGCCTCCCAGAGCCATTCCGATGGTATGGGCCGCGCCCCTCTCATCCAGATAGGCCGCCAGCTCATACATGGCCACGAGAGTGGAATTGTGTTTGGCGGCCACCGGCAAGGCATCGGAGATATGGTCGGAGTGGCCGTGGGTCAGCAAGATGTACTGGATCTTCGCCGGCAGCACAAAATCCTTGGGGTACTTCGGGTTCTTTGCAATGAACGGGTCGATCATGACATTGGTGCCTTTGGCGGTTTGGACCAGAACGGTCGCATGCCCTAGCCAGGTAATGCGCGTTCCCCGCAAGATCATCTCTCCATTACCAGTACGCCGAATTCGATCAGCCATCGCAAGTATTCCTCCCTGGATTTCAAATCTACCATGGGATAATTTCTTTGTCTGCTCCCCGGTCATTGCTTACAATGTTAGCCGTGGAGGCAAGTATGATTCTTTGGAAACGCGCTTTATTGCTCGGACTCTTCAGTTGGCTGATTCCGTTTTTCATTTCATTCTTTATTTTCTTTTTGAAGAAATCCAACGCGCCGCTCTTCAGTACGCTGATGTATTTGGTTGTTCTGTTTACCGCCGGACTATTGCTCGCCTTCTATTTTCGAAACCGGCCAGTTGCAGTTCGCGAGGCCCTGCTCGTGGGAACGCTATGGTTCGTCATGAACCTGGTCTTCGATTACCCCATGTTTGCCTACGGCCCCATGAAGATGACCGCACTGGGCTATTACTCGGAAATAGGACTCGTGTACCTGACGTTTCCTGTCTTCGCGTTTTTGTCGGCGCGGCTGGTGAAGCCGTAACGCGCTAGCGCGTAATGATGACCTCCGAGACGCCGTCCTTGGCCAGATACTGGCGGTACCCGGACCAGGCGGTGAAGAGCCGCTCGATGGTGCGGTTGCTATAAGCGCGCTGAATGGGAAACTGCTGAGCTAACTGTACCTCGACCTCGTCGCCGGGAGTGACGTGGAAGCGGCAGTGCACTGTCTCCTCGCCAATAGTCCGGCTATGGAAAAAGGCCAGCAATACACCGTCCGGATTCGTGGCCTCAAACAAGCGCGTTACCACCGGAACCACGAAGGCTTCGGGCAGATAGTCGAGGGCGGTCCACAATAGCACCACGTCAAACTTGCGTCCTGCAATGTCGAGCGAATGCTTCAGAAAGCCCTCGACGTCCCAGATTGGCTTGCCGTCCTCGCCTACGGTTTGCCAGTTCCCGGTGAAGGCATCGCGAACCATATCGGTCAGAAAGACGCTGTGACCCAGGCCGGTCAGGTAATGAACGTTTGCGGGAGAGGTATAGCCGATGTCGATGGTCTGCAGGGTGGACTTGGTATTCAAACGCTTGCGCAGTGCCGCCCATCCGCCCGAGTGGCGCGGTACCTTGGGCCCGTAAAATCCCGGGAGGGAAGCGGGATGCACGCTCTCCTCTTTCTTTTCAAACCAGCCGCTAAACAACTTCAAATCCTTTTGCAGTCCGGCAACCGGCCCGCGGCCGGACCGGCGCGCAGCTTCCTGTTAAGAAATGCGACCAGCCTCAGAGCCCTTGGAAACGGCCTGCGTGAGGTCCACCTTGCCGCGAAAGACCGCATTGTCCTCCACCGCCAGGCGGAGGGCGCGAATATCGCCTTGCACCTGGCAGCCTGCGCGCAGCTCGACGCGGCCGCTGGCCACCAGATTACCCTGCACCTGGCCCAGAATCAGAATGTCTTTGGCGGAGAGATCGGCGGCAACGCTGGCATTGGGACCGATGGTTAACCGGCTCTCCGAGAGGCTCACCGTACCCTCCACCCGCCCATCCACGATCAAATCTTCACTGCCCTTAACTTCGCCGCAAATCACGACCGTCTTGCCGATGCGCGCGGGATTGTTTTCAACTGTCATGGTGTAATTCCTTCCCAGACCTTTTTTGAAGAATACTCATAGAATGCGCAGACCGCTGCTCGCCAGGACCGGTCGTTGCTCCCAGGGGGTGGGATTTTGGCCGAACGCCGCCTGCTGCAGTCTCTACGAGAGTTCTAGGCTAATAATTGGCCCTGAACGCACTATACGCAACCAAGCCCCACTGCTTCAATCAAAGCATCATAAAAACAATTTTTGCGTCTAAATGACAACAGGATACAATCCACATCCACGGACGGCCCATGCCCGCTAAACTAGAGCTTGTGCGAAACACTTTGCCGTTTTTCCTGCTATTTTCCTGCTTCGGCGCCTCCCTGGGGCAGCCTGGACCCGCCTCCCTCACGCCCACTCAGGCCCAGGCGCTGGTCGCGCGGGCGCTGGCCACAGAGGAGCGCGACGCCCAGGACATGAGCCACCCCATGCGTTATCGGCTGCGTAAGTCCAGCCCGCGGCTTACCACGACTAAGGAGATTGCCGAGACTCGCGACGGCGATGTGGCGCGGCTGGTGGCCATCGACGATCACCCACTGAGCCAGGCCGATGAGCAGCAGGAACAGGCTCGCCTGGATACGCTCCTGAGCGATCCGGGCCGGCAACGCCATCGCAAACAGAGCGAGGAATCCGACACCGGGATCGTCCTGAAGCTGCTGCGCATGTTGCCCCAGGCGTTTCTCTATGAATATGAGGGCGTTGACGCATCCGGGAAGGTGGAGAAGTTTCGCTTCCATCCCAACCCAGCCTTCAGCCCACCCGACATAGTGACACAGGCGCTAACCGCAATGGTTGGAGAACTTTGGATCGATGCCTCCCAGGAGCGTGTGACGCGCCTGGAGGGCCACCTGCAGCAGGACACCAACTATGGCTTAGGCATTCTGGGCAAACTGGACAAGGGAGGGTGGATCGTTCTTGAGCAGGCTGACGTGGGCGCGGGGCAATGGCGCATTGCGCGCTTCCAGATCAAGATGGAGCTGCGCATCCTATTCAAGACAAAAGATTTCGACAGCGTGCAGGAAATGACCCAATATACGCCTATTGCGGACAATCTGGACTACCGGCAGGCCATTCAGATGCTGCGCAGTGGGCCGGAATGAGTGGCCCTGGAAGCATACTAAGAACTCACTAAAACCGATACAAACGCAAAACGGCCCCACCCAGGCAGGTGAGGCCGTTTTTGCTGCTCAGAATCGAGCCTTAGTGGGCGTTGGCGACCACGGCGAAGACGATCACCAGGGTAAACAGGGTGAGCGACTCCATGAAGGCCAGGCCGAGCACCAGAAACAGCATGATGCCGGCGCGAGCGCCGGGGTTGCGGGCCAGCGCTTCTGTGGCCGAAGCGGTTGCCTTGCCCTGACCCAGGCCGCAGAGACCCGCGGCCAGCGCCATGCCGATGCCGGCGCCGATGGGCACCAGGTTGATGGAGGACGATCCGCCATCCGCGAAGGCTGGAATGGCGAAGCACAAAACCGCCAGGGCCATGAACACGTATTGAAGTTTGCGCATATTTCTCCTGCTTCCCTGGATTTGGCCGCCAGTGGGTGGTTGAGGTTCACCGTGCCCGGCAATTTCGGAAATTCTGCTTCCTGTTTGCATCTTGCAAGGTCACCGCTCCCTGATGGTCGCGTTGACTCTGCTTTCGAGGCTTCGAGTCACAGTGTTTCCGAAATTGCGTTTGACCCCCTCACGCTGGCGGCCGTTCGTTTGCCCGGAGCGGAAGCGCTCTCCGGCGAATTCTTTTGTAAAGCAGCTTTAACTGTTAGCTGCCGTTTAGTGCTCGTGCGATACCGCCATGGACAGATAAATCATCGTCAGGACCATGAAGATATACGCCTGAATGATCGAAACAGCAAAGTGCAGGCCCAGGAAGACTGCGGGAATGATCACCGGCGCCAGCGAAAAGAAGACCATCGTGACCAGATCGCTGGCCAGCATGTTGGCGTAAAGACGGATGGTGAGCGACATGATGCGGGCCAGATGAGAAATGATCTCAATCACAAATAGCAGCGGCGCAATCCACCATATCGGCCCGGCAAACTCCTTCAAGTAGCCGATAAATCCCTTCTCGCGAATGCCGTAAAAGTTGTAGTAGAAAAAGGTGAGCAGCGCAATGCCCAACGGCACCCAGACCTGGCCGGTCGGAGTTTCGAGGCCGGGAACCAGCCCCAGCAGATTGTTGAGCACCACAAACAGGAAGACGCAAGTGACAAAGGCCTGGAAGCGCTGGTAGTTGTGGCCGATGATCTGCTCCGCCTGGCTGCCGGTGAACTCGTGAATCATCTCGGCAATCTGCTGCGCCGGGTTGGGATGCTCCACCGCCAGAGTCAGCCGCACGATGACAAAGAATGCGATCAACCCAACGGCAACCAGTAACTCCAGACCGAAGGCCTGATTGACCTTGACGGCCTGTTGAGCGGCATCGGCCGGGGAGAGGCCAATCGAGTGAAAGGCCCTGACCTCAATCCCCATGAAGAGGGCGTTCAGCCAACGGACAAGAATAGCGGTTTCCGGCATCGTGACTTGAATCTTTCTGTTTCCATCTCGCTCGTTGCAGGGTAAAACTCAGTCCCTGAGCAGCCTGAGCGCCTCCCAGGCCGTGGCTGCCAGAGCCAGGCCCAGACCGCATAAAAGCGCGATCACCGAACCATGGAAACACTTAAGGCTACCATAGATAACCCCTGCAAAAACTGTGAGCCGGAGCACAAAAAACACCACCACTGTCACCGTTCCCCTGGGACTCTTCTTGTGGTCTATTCTGGCATTGATAAACCGCACCAGCCGCTGCCACTCCAGAATGCTGGCGGCCGAAATTGCGGCTCCCACGGCCAGCATCGCGGCGTTGCGCCAGCCGGAGGCAATCAGCAGCGCTACGGCGGAGATCGCCCCTAGAATCAGCGTGTCGCGCATGGCTCTGTGGAGCAGGGCCTGCAGCGCGGCATCGCTGAGGTCGGCGAGAGGGTGGTCTTCTTCGCTCATGGCTCGCCGACGCTTCCCTTCCCATTTCCGTTTTTGGTCCCCGCGCCATTTGCGGAATCGCGCCCGCTGGCCAGCGCCAGCCGAACCACATAAACCAGCCCCGAGACGCCGCCGAAGACGCATCCGGCGATGCCCATCCACGACTGGTGAAAATGTCCGTCGAGCCACGCCCCTGCCAGCCAGCCGATAAACGCCGAGGAGGGCAGCAGAATCGCAATCTGCATCAGCTTTTCCGCCTGCACCAGCCCCTCTAGCCCGACAGAAGTCTTGCGGCGCGGTTGGTCGTCGGGAATGGGGCGGTGGAAGGGCATGGAAGCTCCCTCTCAGCATACAGTGCCATCCGGGTAACGGGTATACTTCCCTTTTGGGTCTTTTCCCGTTGAATGGAAGGAATTACCGTGTTCGATTCGGAATTTGAGCGCAATCTTTTTGACCTGCGCAAGGCAAAACTCGAGGAGATCGTCGAGCTGGGCCAAGCTGCCTATCCCAACCGCTTCCCTGCCGAGCAAGAGACGGAGGCGATCACGATCCCGAAGGTACGGGAGCAGTGGGGCGAGGCGACGGCTGAGGCGCTCGAAGCCAATCGCGTAACGGTGGCCGTGGCCGGGCGCATCATGGCTATTCGCGCGCAAGGCAAGGCCGGTTTCGCCACGCTCCAGCAGGGCGGCCAGCGGCTGCAAATTTACGTTCGCCTCGACGCGGTGGGCGAGAAGGGATTTGCGCTTTACAAACTTCTGGACCTGGGCGACCACATCGGGGCTTCGGGTTATTTATTTCGCACGCGAACCGGCGAACTGACCATCCACGTCGAACGGCTGACCTTTCTGGCCAAGGCCATGCTGGCTCTGCCGGAGAAGTTTCACGGCCTGGCCGACGTGGAGTTGCGCTACCGCCAACGCTACGTGGACCTCTTCGCCAACCTCGAAGCACGGGAAGTTTTCGTCAAGCGGGCGAAAGCGTTGAAGGCTCTGCGGCAGTTCTTCGACGAGCGCGGATACGTGGAAGTGGAAACGCCGATGATGCAGCAGATCGCCGGCGGAGCGGCGGCGCGGCCCTTCACCACGCACCACAACGCGCTCGACCTGGATTTGTTTCTGCGCATCGCGCCGGAGCTTTATTTGAAGCGGCTGGTCGTCGGCGGGTTTGACAGAGTTTATGAGATCAACCGCAACTTCCGCAACGAGGGCGTCAGCACCCAGCACAATCCCGAGTTCACCATGCTGGAGTTCTACCAGGCCTACGCCAACTATCACGATCTGATGGAGCTAACAAAGGAACTCGTCTCGCAAGTCGCAATCGAGGTCAATGGAACCACTATCTTGCCTTCTGGCGAAGTAGATGTTGATGGCAAGCCTATACCGCGCTTAGATCTATTTGGTAACCCTGTCGATCTTTCGCCTGAAAACTGGCGACAGTTTCGCATGGTTGAAGCAATAATTGAATTCTGGTGTGGTCCAGATGGGACACAACCAACTTTGGCCACGTTCGATTCCTTGGAAACAATGACGAGTTGGGTAAAGACGTTCAACCTTCCGGATAATATCGGCTTTATTACAGGCTCCATCTCTTACGAGACACAACTCGCAGAATTCGCACGGACCCACGAATACCAACCTGGGGCGCCCGTTGATGACAGGCCGGACTCAATAACCCTATATGGTTCCCACGTTATGACAGCTAAGTACGAGCATACATGCGTCGTGGACGGTGTGAAGCCGTTAGGAAAGGCAGTTGCCGCAATCTTTGAAGCTGTAGCCGAAAGACATTTAATTCAGCCGACAATCATCTACGACTACCCGACAGAAGTTTCTCCTTTGTCGAAGCAGAAGTCGGACGATCCGGCGCACGTGGAGCGCTTCGAAATCTTCTGCGGCGGCTTCGAGCTGGGCAACGCCTTCAGCGAGTTAAACGACCCCGTCGAACAGCACAAGCGCTTTGCCCAGCAGCTTGAGGAACGCGCCCATGGCGACGAAGAGGCTCACCAGATGGACGAGGATTACGTGCGCGCGCTGGCTTACGGGCTGCCTCCCACCGGCGGCGAGGGCATCGGCATCGACCGGCTGGTGATGCTGCTGACCGGTTCGAAATCGATTCGCGACGTGATTCTGTTTCCGCTGATGAGGCCGGAAAAGCAGGGACTAAGGGACTAGGGACTGAGGGACTAAGAGACTGGAGGTGAAGGCCGATGGGACAATCGTTCAAAGAACTCGTAGTTTGGCAGCGTGCTATCGAATTGACTGTCGATGTCTACAAGCTGACCTCCAAGTTTCCGGATTACGAGCGCTTCGACCTTACCAACCAGATGCGCAGAGCTTCCGTGTCTATCGCGAGTAACATCGCTGAAGGATATGGCCGATCTACGAAGGGTGAATACATTCAATTCTTAGGCTTTGCTCGCGGGTCGTGCTCGGAGCTTGAAACTCAAATTGTTATCGCAAAAAAACTAGAATTCGGGGCGCCTGATAGTCTTCAGACAACTGAATCCTTGTGCAATGATGCAGGCCGGCTTCTAGGCGCGCTGATGAAGTCAATTCGCTTGAAGCAGTCCTCAGTCCCTAGTCCCTTAGTCCCTTAGTCCCTGGAGTTCCAGTGAACATTCTTTTCATCGGCGACATCTTCGGCAGCGCGGGGCGCAAGATCGTGCGCGAGCACATCGGCCATTTGCGCCAAGCGCATGATGTGGAGCTGACCATCATCAATGCGGAAAATGCCGCCGGGGGCTTTGGCCTGACCCCGCAACTTGCCGAAGAGCTCTTCGATCTGGGCGCGGATGTTTTGACCACCGGCAACCACGTCTGGGACAAGCGCGAACTGATCGACTACTTCAATTCTGCCCCCGCCAAGAGCCAGGAGCGCGCCCGCCGCGTGCTGCGGCCCATCAACCTGCAACCGGACCTGCCCGGCCATGGCGTCTACGAGGGGCGCACGGAGAGCGGCGTGGAGTACGCGGTGATCGACCTGCAAGGGTGCGTCTTCATGAACACGACGAATGATCCGTTTTACGCCGTGAATGCGCTGCTCGCCGGCATCAAGGCCAAGGTCATCGTGGTGGACTTTCACGCCGAGGCTACCAGCGAGAAAGTTGCCATGGGCTGGCATCTGGATGGGAAGGTGACCGCGGTGCTGGGGACACATACTCATGTGCCCACCGCCGACGAGCGCGTGCTGCCGAATGGCACCGCCTACCAGACCGACGTGGGCATGAGCGGCCCCTACGACAGCGTGATTGGCGTTGAAAAGGAGTTGGTGCTGCATAAATTTCTTACCGGAATGCCGGGCAAGTTCGAGGCCGCCAAGGGAAACCCGAAGCTGTGCGCCGCGCTGGTGAGTTGCGATCCCAGGACGGGGCGCGCCACGGGGATTCAGCGCATCATGCTGGGGGAGTAACGAAAGACAGTTGTCAGTTTTCAGTTATCAGTTGTCATCATTGATTTGTTTTGGCCTGATAACTGAAAACTGACAACTGATAACTCATTTGATCAAGATCACCTTCGAACGGGGATCCGCCGCTTGAACGGGATTACCCTGGACCTCTGCCGGTTTCCGCTCGACAACTTTCCCGCCCGATTTCGGCGCGGCTGCATGCGTGGCCTTGAGCAGCTTTCCCTTGCCGTTGAAGGTCATGGTCCATTCCATTGGCCGTGAAGCCGCCGCCACATCGATAAATTGGATCACCGCGCCACCGTGCATGGGAATCGTCAGCCTGCCCGTTGGAGCTCCAGGGAGCTTTTTGAAATCGGTCTCCTCCGGCGGACCGATCTGGGGATGCGCGCCGGCCAGAGCGGCGTAGCACATGCCAGCGGCGAGCCATTCAGGGGTCTGGTCCACATGCTCCTCGGCGCGAATGTGGTTGAAGGCCGAGATGGTGAGCGCGTTGACGGGCGCTGGAGAGAAGAGTGAATAGCCGCGGCGCAGAATGGGGATGATGCGCACCCTGCCGTCACCCGAGCGCGGAATCGATGCCGAAAAAACGCTCACGTCGCCGGTTCCGTTGTTGCGCGTGAATTGCAAGAAGAGGTGACCAGGCAGCGCGGAGCAGACAATCTGCTGGCAACTCCACTTGCCCTGATTGAATTCCAGGCCCGCAAACCCGGCGCGCTCGCCGATAGCGGATTCCGCGTCCGCCGCCAAGTCACGATCCTGCGGAGTCATTTGGGTATAGGGGCGAAACTCTAGCGAGGCGGCAGGTGCCTCCTGCGTCTCGTTGCCGGGAGGAAACGGCATGGGGCGCCGGTCCGCATTGCGCACATGCCTAAGATGAGGAGAGGAAACATCCTGGTCAGTCTGAGCATCAACAGGGACGCAGACCAAGGCGAAGGCAGCAAGGGTCAGGACGATGGGGAGGGTTGTGAATCGTTCCATGCTGGCCCTAGCCTACCATCATTGCTTGGGGACACTGCGCGCAACGGGCTTTTGGTTGAGAGGAGCGGAAAAAACAAGAAGGGACAGCCGGATGCAGGCTGCCCCTTAGAGCGGAACCAGAGTAACTGTGTCCTGTTAAATTTTGTTCAGGGTCGCCGCTCCCTGATGGTCGCGTCGACTTGAATGCTGTGGTTTCGAGTTACATCTACTCTGGTTTCGCAGCAATGGCCCAGGAGGAGGGTGCGGCGCGCCGGAGTCTTGCTGGCTCCGGCGCATTCAATAAATCATGCGGTCACTCGGTCACTACGCCCCCGGCTTGTGCGCGGCAGACGGCTTAGCAGTGGTGTGTGCAGGCGCGGGCTTCTTCTTCTCCAGTTGGACTTCCCCGTCGCGCAAGACGATTTGCGCGGCGGCAGGCGTGGTGTCCGTGGCTGGAATTACCGTGTAGGAGTCGTAGGTTCCCACCAGCGCGGTTGCCGGCGGAATCTTGTAGTTGTAGCCAACCTCCGGGATTTCCTTCTCTGTCAGAGGCTTCTTCATGTTGACGATAAAGTCGGCTACGTTGGCATCCTTGGCATCCGGGGTTACGGCGACTTTGATCACCGAGGCAGTGGCTTCAATGACTTTTCCCGGGACCGGCGTGATCTGATCCTTCAGCACCGCCCAGAGTTTGTCGGCGTCTTCCTTGACGCCATTCGCCAGAATGAATTCCTTATCGCCCAGATTCAACTTTGCCGGGTCTCCACCCACCAATGCGTCGTGAGCAAACTCAGCCGGCGTCTTGGCCGGCTTGATCTGCGGTGATCCTCCCGGAGGGAAGGTCGTAAGGGCAGCCTGAGCCTTGATGTCGTCAAGGCCGCTCAGGTCGCCGTGGAACTTCCTGTAGTAGTATTCCAGCGACTTTTCAATGGTGGGCTTGAAACCGGCGGGGGCGAAATTCCATGCGCGGGCATAGAACCAGATCGACTTCGCCAAATCCAGGGCGCCGGGCTGGGAATACGCCTTGGCCAGAAGAAGCGTGTCCTGCAATCCCAGCCCTTGCTGGGTCTGAGCATCCGTAAACAGCATCAATTCCGATGTATATTCAGCCACCGCTCCCTTGAAGTCCTTCTTGGAGACCGCAAGATCAAACGCGATAGCCGAATGGAAAACAGGATAGGTTCCAGCCGTCAGTTTTTTCCAGTCGTCGGCGGAGGTGCCGGCCGGCTTGGGCGCAAGAAGACCTTTGCGGGCTAGCGCCCCGGCATCGTCGCAGGTTTGCGCATCGCTGGTCTTGCCGCACTGGGCTTTCTTGAGGATGACCGAGATGTAGATGGCCTTCATGTTGTTGGGATCCACCTGAAGCAGGCGGCTGGCCGCGCTGAGCGTCTTGTCGGCGTCTTGCAGTCCCTGATAAGTGTCAATCAACACATCGAGGACTGCTGACTTGACGACGCTCTGCGGATAAGCCGTCAAAAAGCTTTCCAGGGCCGCGGCTTTGGCCTTGGGATCGCTCTGCCCGATGGCGTTGGTGTAGGTGTTGTACTCTGCCGGATCCTTGATGGTGATCGTCGAATCCTGGGCGCGCAGCATGGGAGCAGAAAACAGACTCAGGCTCGCCAATGCCATCACAAACGCTAAAATTAACTTCTTCTTCTTCATTCGGTGCTCCTGGGAGTTGCCAAAATAGAAATCCATGTCAAACACTCGCGCATGGAATGCAAAACCGCTCTTTTGGGCGGTTGAGCGCCGGGGGGATGGGTATCCCATGCCTCCTCGGTTTCCTATGCGGTCTTGATGGATTATAGAAAGCCCTGCCACTTGTGACAAGCGAAGTTGTATAGGAAAGCAAGAATTCCCATGTCAAGGCTGGAAGGCGGAAAAACCTGACGCGGATTTGCGAAATCAGCGAAACGCGCATAGCGTTGATAATGCATAGGTTACCTACGAAATATACTACCCCGCATCGACCGAAAAACGAGATTGTACCTGCCATCAATGAAACTGGCGGCGAGCAGTTCTTCTAAAAAATGCTGATAGGGATGACTTATTCCCGATTCCACTATTCCCTGTCTTGCTATTCTTCCGCCTTCCACACATAGGCTCCCGGCTGGGGCAAGTCGATGTGGGCCAGCACGCGGAAGACGAACTGGCGGGCCATCTCGGTCGAGTCTACGGGGTGGTTGTAGAAGACTGGAATGCAGGGGAAGATGACCGCGCCGGCATCGGCGGCCAGCGTCATATTTCTGAGATGGATGCGATTGAAGGGCGTCTCGCGCACACATAAAATCAGCGGTCGCCGCTCCTTGAGGGTGACATCGGCGGCGCGGGTCATCAGCGAGTTGGCCAGGCCGTTTGCGATAGCCGCCAGAGTCCCCATGGAGCAAGGCAAAATAATCATTCCGCTGGAGGGATGGCTGCCCGAGGCGATGGCTGCGCCGATGTCCGTGTCGGAGAGCTGGATGGTTTTCGTGGGCGGCGCTCCATTCAATTTTTCCAACAGGTCATTGCGGCCACTCACGCCCAGCTCCTCGGCCATCACCCGCAGCGAGTTCTCCGAAGCCACAAAGTGGACGCGAGCCACACGCTCGTCGGCCTCCAAGGCGCGTAGCATCTCACGGCCAAAGACCGCGCCGGATGCGCCGGTGATTGCAAGGGTGAGGTTCATGAATGAGCACCGTCCCTACGGGACTCCCAGTTTATATCAACCCAACCCACCCCACGCTGAAGCGCGGGGCTAATAACCATTGCGCCTACGGCGCGGATTCTTGGACAGCACACGCATCATTTCGCGGCTACGGTAAGATTCATAGTTTTTCAATCACAGTTGTTGGAGGCAGAATTGGAACCGAAAAAGAGATATGACTAACCGTGGCGTTTTCAACAGAGCGATTAATCTTCCCCAAAAGGTCAAAGGCTACTACTTTAATGCCACCACCCCCGCCGCCCTCAGTCTTTGTTGCGGCTGTAACGGCTTCATCAAATTTTACTTCTTGAGTTCTGTTTTTGAAATCATCAGGTCCATCCCATGCTGGACTAATAACTCCGTATCCGGAACACTTGGATTTCCATTCCTCTTGAGCGGACATGATACCCCTCATGATTTGCACTAATGAGTTTTGAACAAACTCCTCAAGTTCCATTTGACAACCTCCAGCCAAAAGTAAACTTCGTCAGAAAATCCACCAACTACTGCTTAAAAGATCACATTCACGTCGTCGTGTCGACGCGACCGCGCCGTAGGCGCAATGGTTATTAGCCCCGCGCTTCAGCGTGGGGTTGGCTGCAACCAATAATATATCCGGAGTCCCGTAGGGACGGCGCCCAGCCCATCACCCGAACACATAACGTTCATCGTACTCAATCCCGCAATTACGGAGCAACGCAACAAATTCCTGTTCAAAGTCGCGTTTACGGTGATGCTCTTCCTGATTCTGAATGTACTCCTTCACCACCTCAATCTGCGAGGGACTGACACTGAACGCTCCGTATCCTTCCTGCCAGGAAAAGTCATCACCCATCCAACGGGAAGAGCTTCCTTTGAGCTTCTGGACCATAGGCGCAAGAGAACAAGTCGCAGGCAAATCAAATAACAGATGAACGTGATTGGCCGTTCCGCCCGCGGCGATGAGTGAGAAACCCTCACCGCGCGCAATGCCGCCCAGATAGGCGTAGAGTTCGGCGGTACGGGCGGCGGGGATTAGGGGGAGGCGATCTTTCGTGCTGAAGACACAATGGATGAAATTGCTCGCGTACGTATGGGCCATGTTGCACCGTCCCTACGGGACTCCCAGTTTATAACAACGCCTCCCTAACCAACCCCACGCTGAAGCGCGGGGCTAATAACCATTGCGCCTACGGCGCGCATCTCTGACTGCTCGCTGGCAAAAATTATGGGCCGGAGTGCGACCGGCCCATAGGTCCTTGAATTTTAAGGTTTGGGCATGGCTCCCGTCTCGCTGGTCGGCGGAATGATGTTTTTCATCCGCATGTAAGTAACCAGGTTGCCGTAGTGCTCCATACTGTGGATCAGGTTGACCTCCAGTACGCCAATTTTAGGCGTGGGTCCTCCAAACAGCGTCACTGGTTGAGTGGCGGAGGCGTCCGTCATGCTGCTGTAGGCCCTGTCACAGTATGCGAAAGCGCCGTTGAGCCCAGCGATCAAATCGGCCTTCGATGTCTTGGTCTTCTCGATCTGCGGGGCAGGATTTTTTTCGCCAAGCGCAACGGAACAGAAATAGTACTGTGAGTCGGCCACATGTCCAATGATCTGGCCATAATTGCGTACCGCTTCCGTGGGCTTGAAGGCGTAATTCTCTTCGGGCATTTTTTCCGCGGCGCGGAGCAGAATACCCTTCACGCCTTCGTAAACTTTCTTGTTGAATGTGCTGAGTGGATTATCCAAAGAAGTGGCGACGGCGGCTGGCGGCTTATCCTGAGACAAGGCTACAGCAGTTGGCAACAGCAGACAGAGTAGAAGTGCGCGAACAAGTTTATGCATGGATTTTCCTCCTTAACATCTGTACGCAACCGGGAGAGACAAGTTCCCATGTGCAGAAAATCCAGCGGCCAAAGACCGCGCCCGACGCGCCGGTAATTGCAAATCTTTGAATCGCAAAAAACTAGGTCTGGCCAGGGCACTCATCCCCAGCCAGACCCGTAATTCATAGCTTTGCGATTGAAACTCAGGCCCGCAACTTGCGCTTTACGAAACCAACCAAGCCACTTCCGGTAAGGAAGAGAAGCATGGTGCTCGGTTCGGGCGTGAGTTGCGCATCAAGTTGATAGCCAGGGTCTTGCAGCGGCGCCCCAATGTAGACATACGATGTTGTAACGGGGTCGCCAGCACCCACGCCGCTTGGAACAGTAAGTGCCAGTTGGTCCGGGGTTTCCGTGCTGTCAAAGCTGAAGCCGCTCAACGAATCGCCCGCGGCGAGGAGATTGGTGGTAGTCACCCACCGAACGGCTGCGCCAGAGTTCGTCACAGTGTCGGTCCAGCCAGTGGGTGCTACGACGCTGGTTGGCGCCGTGGTCAGGAAACCTTCTCCTGGAACCCAGCCGAACCAAAAGGTTCCTATGGTGGTGGTGCCGGTATTGTTTAGGGTTAGCGAGTAGTCGTACACCCCGGGAGAGGGTTCTGTGTAGGCAATGGTTGCTGTAGCAGAGATTCCGGCGGCATGAGCAGTTGCGGCCAAAGCCGTCACTGCCGCTAACAGAATCAACTGCTTGAGACGTGGGGAAGAAAGGGACATAGAGTCCTCCTTTGTAGTGGAATTTTATCTTAAAATAGGCAGGCCGCGAGCAAATGCCGTGAAATATTGATTAAAAATTCTTGCTAATATTTGCTTATGCCCACCCCACGCTGAAGCGCGGGGCTAACAAACCCTGCGCCTACGGCGCGGATTGCTGGCCGCACACGCCTTCAGTCGAGGACTCGCGCTGATTGACAACCTGGCGCGGAGCATCTTAGGCCCCTACTCTCCCAAAACCCTCTTGAAGATCGCATCCACATTGCTCAGTTGCCGCGTATAGTCGAAGGTCCGCGCCAGCTTCTCCGGGCTGAGCAGCTTGTTGATCGCCGCATCCCGCGCTACCTCATCGCGGAAATTCAGGTCTTCTTTCCACGCACGCATGGCGTGGGACTGGACGAGTTTGTAGGCATCCTCGCGCGACATTCCGGCCTCGGCCAGATCGAGCAGCAACTGGCCGCTGAAGATCAGCCCGCCGGTGCTCTCGAGGTTTTTCTTCATCCGCGCAGGGTAAACCTGCAGCCGCGCAATGAGGTCGGTCGTTTTGGCCAGCAGATAGTCGACCAGAATCGTCGAGTCGGGAAAGATGATGCGCTCGACGGAGGAGTGAGAGATGTCGCGCTCATGCCACAGCGGAATATTCTCGAAGGCCGCCTGCGCATTGCCGCGCAGCACGCGCGCGAGACCGCTGATCTGCTCCGAGGTAATCGGGTTCTTTTTGTGCGGCATGGACGAGGAGCCCTTCTGCTGTTCGCTGAAATACTCCTGCGCCTCGCGCACCTCGGTGCGTTGCAGGTGGCGCACCTCGACGGCGATCTTATCTAGAGAGCTGGCGATAATCGCCAACGTCGAAATGTACGCCGCGTGCCGGTCGCGCTGAATCACCTGCGTTGCCACAGGCGCGGGCCTGAGCCCTAACAGCGCGCAGATTTTTTCTTCGTGCTCCGGCTTCAAGTGGCCAAATGTTCCCACCGCGCCCGATAGCTTGCCCACGCGCATATCCTCGGCGGCCGCGGCAAATCTGTTAAGATTGCGCTCCATCTCGGCGTACCAGTTGAGCAGCTTGAGGCCGAAGGTTGTCGGCTCGGCATGGATGCCGTGGGTGCGGCCGATGGTGGGCGTGTGCTTGAACTCGATAGCCCGCCGCTTGAGCACCTCCAGCAATTCGACGAGGCCCGCGCGGATCATCGCCGAAGCCTCTTTCACTTGCAGCGCCTGCGCCGTATCCACCACGTCGTTCGAGGTCAGCCCGTAGTGCAGCCAGCGGGACTCGTCCGCCAAGCCCTGCGCGGTCAGCCGCTCGGCTACCGCGGTGGT
The DNA here is from genome assembly GCA_052145195.1 of Occallatibacter sp. Lineage (GTDB taxonomy): Bacteria > Acidobacteriota > Terriglobia > Terriglobales > Acidobacteriaceae > Telmatobacter. The sequence goes on from JBKQPC010000030.1 coordinate 173,192, forward strand.
GAAGGCGATGACGTCGTGCTTCACCTCCGCCTCAATCTCATGGATGCGGGCGACGGAACAGCCCGCCTTTTCCGCTATGGCCTTCGCGGCCGGCGCGGGAATCACGCCGTCTTCGGCCAGCACTGTGCTTGCCGCCGCCTCAACCTCAAGCCAGCAGCGGTACTTATTCTCTTCGCTCCAGATGCGGCCCATCGCCGGGCGTGTATATCGTTCGATCAAGTCAGACTCCTTGTCAGAGCCGTGTTTAGCGGCCCTGCTCCAACCCTTTATTGTACGAGGAAGACGGCTTCAAGCGCGAGGAATTCCCAGCTTCTCATGCAGCTCATCGAGAAGCAGTCCGCGGCCCGGCTTATAGGGTTGGAACCACTCGCCGTCGATCACCAGTTGCGGAATGGCGCGCTTGCCCACGCGGCGCACCAGCTCGGCCGAGGCATCCGGATCGCGATCTATGTCGATCTCGGTGTACGTGATGCCGTGGGAGTCGAGAAACCGCCTGGCCGCCCGGCATTCCCCGCACCAGGTCACCCCATACATGATCACTTGCATGCGGGTAGTTTACCCCTATCGCCTCTCACGGAAGAAATTGCGCAGCAACTCGGCGGACTCATCGGCCAGAATTCCCTGGGCCACCTGCATCTGATGGTTGAGCTGCGGGTGGTTGAGCACCGCGAGCACCGAGCCGGCCGCGCCCGCCTTGGGATCGGCGGCGGCATAAACAAGTCTGTCAATCCGGGCGTGAATCATGGCCCCGGCGCACATCGAGCATGGCTCCAGCGTTACATAGAGCGCGCAACCGGACAAACGGTAGTTGCCGATGGCCGCAGCTGCCGCGCGCAGGGCCACGATCTCCGCATGGGCTGTGGGATCCAGCGAGCGCAGCACACGATTCTGCCCGCGAGCGATGATAGCGCCATCAAAGACCACGACGGCGCCAATCGGCACCTCGCTGGCCTCTCCTGCCAGGCGAGCTTCATCGAGCGCGGCTTGCATGAAATCGCTGTCGGTCATCAGATGTGAGTCTCTAATCACGCTGCACATTACGCAGATCACGAAAATTTAGGATCGACACGCCCTTCCGGCGCAAGAAATCAGAAAGCCTAAAATCATCTGTAATGATCAGTGCATGATCTGAGAGTTGTGAGAGAGAAGCAACTGTTAGTCCAAATGTCAAAAACTCCGGACGTAAAACGAGTTGCTTGGCCGGAGTCCAACATTCATCGAAAACCGGTGTACAGTTCAGGCAGGATAACAACACTGCCATATTGCGCAACCAATCCTCTCGCCATTGTTCCGAAAGGCTATTGGCCAGATTGCTGACTTCTGCAAGAATATGTGGTGTAGTGAATAGGATGGAAAACCTTTTTACCAACTGCTCAAGTAGTTCATAATCCCCAAGCGAATATGTACTGATTCTTTTAAATCTTCCGAAAAGGCGAGAATCAAATCTGCCGGCCAACAAAACGAGCAACAGGTTGGAATCCAGAAGGATTTTTTTACCCACATGACGCGTGAAAATCTGTTCTTCTAGCAGCATTGACACGATCTCAAAAAGGAGCTGGGTTTCTGACTGCTATTAATGAACCATCATCTGCCCCGATGTACACAATCTTCCTGATCTTATGGAAGCGCAGCAAATCCGCCAGAGAATTCTCTTGCGACTTTTCAGGACTACTAAGCGCGCAAAATGTGATATTCCAGTTTGCGGAATTCTTGTCCAACACCATCTCTTCAACCCTGGGATCGAGAGCGGCAAACTCTGGAATCACCTCGCCAAGGTAGATACGCGCTTTATCAATAGCTTCGCTGGGGGCAAGCATATCTTTAACCTCCGTGATACGCATTATACTCCTGGAGAACGATCCGCGGCCGGCTGCTGCTGGGTCATGCAGTGCAACGTGCCCAGGCCCCAGACGAGATCGACGCTGTGAATGCCGATCACTTCGCGACCAGGAAAAACTTCAGCCAGAGTATTCAGCGCGACGCGGTCGTTGGGATCGTGGAAGGTGGGAACGAGGACCAGTTCATTGGCGATATAGAAGTTGGCGTAGCTGGCCGGCAGCCGCTGGCCCTGGAAGACGACCGGCCGCGGCATCGGCAGCTCAACCAAGTTGAATTGCTTGCCGTAAAGCGTGCGGGCAGCCTTGAGCCGTTTTAGATTCTCAGCCAGCGACGCTTGGTTGGGGTCGCTCGCATTCGGCTCGACGGCGGCCACAATCGTGGTTGGCGCAACGAAGCGCGCGATGTCGTCGATGTGGCCGTGCGTATCGTCGCCGGCGATGCCGCGATTTAGCCATATGGTCTGATCGATACCCAGATAATCGTGAAATGCCTGCTCCAGTTGCTCGCGGCTGACTCCGGGATTGCGCTGCTGAACCTCGCTGAGTTGGCACTCCTCGGTGGTGAGCAGAATCCCCGCGCCGTTCACGTCGATGGAGCCGCCTTCGAGGACCAATCGCTGCGAGAATCCATCGGCCAACTCAATCGTTGGTTTCCACTCCGGCAATCCAAGCAGCTTCGCCACGCTGCCCGGCAACTTATCGTCGAGCTTCCAGTCGGAGTACTTGGCCCAGGCGTTGAAGCGCCAGTTTGTGACGGCGACCTTGCCCTCGGCGTTACGCACAAAAATAGGCCCTGAGTCACGCGTCCAACAGCGGTCCGTGGGCCACTGGTGAAAGCTCACCCGGTCGAGATTCGTGCCGGCGCGCTCCAGAATTCCGTGCACGCGCTGCTCGGCCTTGGTGTCTTCAACGAGAATATGAACGCGTTCATGCGCGGCCAGTAGACGCACAATCTCGGCATAAAGCCAGGGGATGGCCTGAAACTTACCCGGCCAGTCGTCGGGATTGTGCGGCCAAGCCAGCCATGTGGCCTCATGCGGCTCCCACTCGGCGGGCATGCGGTAGCCGAGTTGATGTGGCGTTTTTTCGGGCAGTGGGGAAGGCATTTCTACTCGGCGTCTCCGTCCGCCGGATGCGCGGTCTCCGAATCGAGGAAACGCTGGGATAGAGGCGCGTAGGCGTCGATGCGGCGGTCGCGCAGGAAGGGCCAGTTGCGGCGCGTCTCCTCGATCAACCCCAGGTCGATCTCGCCGATCAGAATTTCTTCTGCGTCGTGCGAGGCCTTGGCGATCACGCGGCCAAAGGGATCGGACAGGAAGCTGCCGCCCCAAAACTCGATTCCCTTCCCCTCCGCGCGATTGCCCGCAACGTCGCCATGCGGCAATTTGACCTCGCCATGCTCGAGGCCGACGCGATTCACGCCGGCCACGTAAACTCCGTTGGCGATGGCGTGGGCCCGCTGAATGGTTTGCCATGCGTCATACTGCGCCTCGCCAAACTCAGCCTTTTCGGCAGGATGCCAGCCAATCGCCGTCGGATAAAAGATCGCCTCGGCCCCCTGCAAAGCCGTAATCCGCGCGGCTTCGGGATACCACTGGTCCCAGCAAACCAGAGTGCCCACGCGGCCAAACGCTGTGTCCACGGCCTGAAAACCCAGGTCGCCGGGCGCAAAGTAATACTTTTCGTGGTAGAGCGGGTCGTCGGGAATGTGCATCTTGCGATAAACCCCGGCGAGGTCTCCGTCAGCGTTCAAGGTAACAGCGGTGTTGTGATAAAGCCCCGGCGCGCGCCGCTCAAAGAGCGAGGCAATAATGGCGATCCGCAACTCGCGCGCCACCTCGGCCAGCTTCGTTGTGGATGGCCCGGGAATCGACTCGGCCAGATCGAAGAGGCGCAGGTCCTCGCGCTGGCAAAAATACTGCGTGCGGAAAAGCTCCGGCAGGCAGACAATGTTTGCGCCCAGCCGCGCCGCCTCGCGAATATGGCGCACGGCCGAGGCAAAGTTGGCCTCCGGCTCAGCGCCCATGCGCATCTGCACCAGCCCGACTTTGTAATTGCGCGTCTTCGTCATGAATCGCTGAACATTCCCCCGCAACGATGCGCAAGGCCAACCCCGCATGCAGGATTGGCCTCAAAGCTCCGCTGAATGCAATCCCTACTCTTCCAGAATCAGGACGGCGGCGGCGATGGTGGTGGTCCACTTTTCCCGCTTGTCGCCCACGGCCGATTGCGTCACATTGCTGGTGCGGACGATCTTGTTGGAGATGCGGTAAATCTCCTTCTTCTCGTCCCAGCTCGTGTCCGGATCGAACTCCACGTCCAGGGTGGTGGCCAGCATCTCCGCCGCCAGCTCCTCGGCGTACTCACCGGCCTGCTCCTCGGTCTCGCCGAAGCTGTGATGCTCGCTCAGGTAGCCGTAGGTGTTTTTATCCGCGGGGATGGCCACGCCGATGCTCGATACCAGCAGCCGGTGCGCCTCGCGTGTCGAGTTCTCCGCGATCACCGCAAAAACTACCTCGCCGGGACTCACTAATTTCAGCCCTTCCTTGCGCGGTATCAGCTTGCAGTTCGGAGGAAAGATGGAGGAGACGCGCACCAGATTCTGCGAGGCGATCCCCGCATCCCGGAGAGCCAACTCAAAGGAGGTCAAACGCTCCTTGTGCCGGCCTACGCCCTTGGTGAAAAACAGCTTCTTCGGGACCATGCTTTTTCCCAATTTCGATGTGTCCTCCCTGAGGTTTGAAGATGTGGCTCTTGCGAAGGGTTCCCGCATGAGTTTAACGCATTCTGACGGGCGTCAAGCAGAATTTACGGGAATTTGTCTACGTTTGTGAACATTGGCACGGCTCGCCTGAGGCTAATCCGGCCAGGAAAATTGAGAGCCGCCGCAATTCGAGAGGCGAATTTCAGGATTCCAGCAGCGGATTGATCCACCGCAAACCCGGAAAGCGGGCAAAATCGCGGTCAGTGGTGTGCAGCACTCCGCCATATTCAATGGTTAGCGCCGCCAGGGCTGCATCGCTTGTCAGCTTTCCGCGCACATCCCCTTTCAGCAGCATCTCGCGGAAGAGCCGCCAGTGATCTTCTCCCGGCACGACAACCCGCACATGGGGATATTCAAGCCATTGTTCCACGATTTCCAATGCTTGCGGCATCGTAAATCGCTCGCCTAACAATCCTGGATAGGTCAGGATGCGGAGAAACGCAGAAATCGTTTGCCATGGCAGTCCAACCGTCTCGTCGCCGGAAAAAATCTTCTCCACCCACGCCCGTGCCCGGCCGTGTTCGTTGCAGGTCTTGTCGTACGCGTAGATTAGAAGGTTCACATCGAGGACAATCATCGATGCATCGGACCTTCCTGCGCTTCAATCAGGTCCTCAACTTTCTGATAGCGCGTTCCCAAGCCCGTGTTCATGGCGATTGGGGTGACTACAAACGGCTTCTTCGGTACATGGTTACCGCGAGAATTCAAGCCGCGAAGGAGCAGCCGGTTGATCGTCCCCTTGAATGATTCACCCGTGCGCCGCTGCTCCTGCTTGATCAGCACGGCGAGATCGTCGTCGATGGTGAGAGTCTTTCGCACATCATGATGCTACATCAGTAGGCATCATGATGTCAAGAGACTGCGCTTAAAATTCACGTCTCTTTTTGAAGAATTCTATCTGCCTGGCGTATCTTTACTTCGCAGGAGGTCTGATCGCATGAAAATCGTCAAAGTATTATTCTGCGCCTTTCTCATCGTGGCCGGACTGGGGCGTGGGGTTGCCGCGCACGCCAAAGTCGTGGAAGACGTTCCCGGCTCTCTTCAGGGCCTGACCAGCATAGGCGATTCCCTTGACGCGCCGGATAAGCACCCCGTGCATCTTCTCTACATTCACGGAATCAATGCCGTGGGCGCGGGCGACTCATCGCTGCTCAGGGACTCGATCTGCACCGAACTCAAACTCTGCAAGACGGAAGATTGGAAGAACGCCGGAACGGAGTACGCCGACAAAGGCGAATTCTCCGACGGCTCCAACCCGCCGCCGCTCAACTACCTGGGAAGCTCGGTCTGGAACAATGCCAGCGAATGGCATGCCGCTGCTCCCTTTGTCGTGCATTGGGTCGTGCATCTCAAAAACCATCCTTCGGTTTTTGTTGTGGATGAAATCAATTGGTGGCCGCTGGTTCTCTCCCTCAAGTGCCGTAACATTGTCACCGGCGAGGCCTATCTCGCTGGACCCAACACCAGCCTTCTGGAGGTCTGCTCGCAGCAGTCGAAGCAGGATCCCGGCGGCCTGGGGCGTTTCTATCCGTGGATTACTGTGGCCGAGGCGAACGAGCTTGCCAAAAAACCGGCGCACGCTGTTCTGATCAACCGCACGGTAAAGAACGGCCTTCTCGACTGGGGATTTTCCGATGCCATGCTGGCGGTCGGCCCGTTAGGCGACATCCTGCGCGAGGGGCTTCGGCAGTTGATCGTAAAGTCTGTCGAGTTCGATGTCAATCAAAGCAGCGCTGCTGTTTCAGGAAATCAGAAGCGGCAAACGTACAACTGGGAGACTATGTTCCGCGAGGGAAAAACCGAGGACCGGGAGTACATCGGGGTCACGCATAGCCTGGGAAGTTATCTCCTCTTCAACACCCTGAACCTTGAAGGCTATACATCTCCAGCTGACGCCTCGCCCACCGCGCAGGCCAGTGCGAGCGACAAGATGCAGGAAGATAATGCGGTCGAGTATGTTTTTGCGCGCACGTCGCTGATTTATTTCTTCGCCAATCAGATTCCCTTGCTGGAGTTCACCAACCTGGAAGATAAAGACAGCCGCGCCGCCCGTTTCAAACAACTAATCGGCAAATGGGCACAGGTCCAGGGGAATTTTCAGAGCAGCATGCATCCCGGAAACGATGCGGCCAGGAAGAAAATTCAGGTTGTGGCCTGGAGCGATCCGGGCGACCTGCTCACCTGGCGTGTTCCTCCCATCGGCGATGTGAACGTGGTGAATCTCTACGTGCAAAACGCCACGCATTGGTTCTGGCTGCTGGAGTCGCCTACCGGAGCTCACGACAATTACGCCAAGAACAAGCAAGTCTTGCGCGTCATGTTCGGCAACACCGCCCATTCCGGCGGCCATTAAGCGGGATTATTCGAGGGGCTATGCCACGATAAACCATTAACGGTCGGGTCGGGAGTTGCTTGTGGGTGTAACCGAACTAACCTTTCACCGGAGCCACGTGTATTGATAGACTCCAGCAATGCACTCTCGCGCCCTCAAGACTAGGCTCGATAGGGCCTTCGAAACTTTTCGTCGCGGGTCCCAATACTCCGTCAACAGTTGGACCCGCGAGATGCCCAGGTCCAAACGCGTCATCACATGGGCCGGGTTTATGCTCCAGGGTTACGCCATATATTGCCTCTGGGCGCGGTCTCTGGTGTGGCCTTTCATATGGCCGCATGGAATGCTGCTCTATGCATTTGTGTGGCTGTTTTATGTTATCGGCGCCGGGCTGATGAACGCTATGCTGACTTCGGAATTTGTCCGCAAAACCCAGCTTGAAGCCGACCAGATTGCCGCGCGGCAGATTCAGCAGAACCTTCAACCCGGAAAACTGGACGAGTTGCCGGGCTATGAGGTGGAGACGTTCTATAAGCCCTTCCGCGAGGTGGGCGGCGACTACTTTGACGTCATCGAGCTTGCGGGCAAGCGAACTCTTTTCGCGGTCGCGGATGTCTCCGGAAAGGGAATGCCGGCAGCACTGCTGGCGGCGAACATACAAGCGCTGGTTAGAAGCATCGCGAATCTTGAAACAGATCCCCTGGCGTTGGCTGAGAAGATTAACAGGCACCTGTGCCGTTATACTCCCAGCGATCGCTTTGCGACGGCCGTGTTCATTGTGCTGAACCGCGAGACGGGAGAATTGACCTACGTGAACGCCGGCCACAATGCCCCGATTGTTTTTGGTTGCGGAACTGCAAGAACGCTGGAAGCTACCGGCATGCCGCTTGGACTGTTTCCTGAAACTGCATATGAAGCCCGTACAGCTCTTCTTTCTCCAGGTGGCGCCCTCCTGGTTTTCACAGACGGATTTGCCGATTCGATTTCCGGAGAGAATGCCGAACAACGCATGCGCGATGCGTTGGCTGATACTTCGGGAAAAACGATGCATCTTTTGAAATCGTTGGTAGACCCGCATTTCAATGAGGATGATGTCACCATCCTGCTGGTGAAACGCGATTCCAACGCAGCTTCTCACGGCAAACTCGGATAAGACCGCACATTGTCAAACGCATTTTCGGGAAAAGCGGCGATCCGCTCAGCCCATCATTTAAATCCCTGAATCCGTCAGGCCAGCCTCCTCCTCTAACATAGTGGTAGAAAGGGTCTTTCAAAATCAATGCAAGCCACCTACAACGGGCTGGAACTGCCCAAACACGGCCAGCCGATCGAGTACAAAAACGGGCAATTTGAGGTGCCCGATCACCCCATCATTCCCTACATTGAGGGCGACGGCACGGGCCGCGACATCTGGAAGGCCTCCGAGCGGGTCTTCGATGCCGCGGTAGAAAAGGCTTACGGCGGACGGCGGGCCATTCGCTGGTTTGAGATTTTCGCCGGCGAAAAGGCCTTTCGGCGCTTCGGCAACTGGTTGCCCGACGACTCGGTGGCCGCCGCGCGCGACCTGAGAGTCTCCATCAAGGGGCCTCTGACCACGCCGGTGGGCGGCGGCATCCGCTCACTGAACGTGGCCCTGCGCCAGGTTCTTGATCTTTATGCTTGCGTGCGCCCGGTCAAATATTATCAAGGCGTTCCCAGCCCGGTGAAGTACCCCGAAAAGCTGAACATCGTCATCTATCGCGAAAACACCGAGGATGTCTACGCGGGCATCGAGTTCAAAGAGGGCTCGGCTGACGCCGCGCGGCTAATTGATTTCCTCAATCATGACATGCTCAAGGGCGGCAAGAAAAAAGTGCGCGCCGACTCGGGAGTTGGCATCAAGCCTATCTCCATCTTCGGCTCCAAGCGCCTGGTGCGCGCCGCCATCAAAGCCGCGCTATCCGAGGGCCGCAAGACCGTCACGCTGGTGCACAAGGGCAACATCCAGAAGTTCACCGAGGGCGCTTTCCGCGAGTGGGGCTACGAAGTTGCCCAGCAGGAGTTCCGCTTGCAAACCGTCACCGAGCGCGAGAGCTGGATTCTCGGCAATAAGGACGCCAATCCTAATCTCACCGTCGAAGAGAACGCCGCGCTCATCGAGCCCGGCCTGGACATGGCTCCGCAGAGCTTTCGCGAATCGATCTATGCGGAGATCAAGACCGTCATCGACTCCATCGGCCAGACACACGGCAACGGCGCGTGGAAGTCGAAGCTGCTCATCAACGACCGCATCGCCGACTCCATCTTCCAGCAGATCATTCTGCGGCCTGAGGATTACAGCGTTCTGGCCACCACCAACCTCAATGGCGACTACATCTCCGATGCAGCCGCTGCGCAGGTGGGCGGGTTGGGCATCGCGCCCGGCGCCAACATCGGCGACGGCTACGCAGTTTTTGAGGCCACGCATGGAACCGCGCCTAAGTATGCCGACAAGGACGTCATCAATCCCGGCTCGGTGATTCTCTCGGGCGTAATGTTGCTGGAGTTCATCGGTTGGAAGGAAGCAGCCAAGCTCATCGAGGCCTCGCTCGAAAAGACCATCCTGCAAAAATTCGTCACCTACGATTTTGAACGCCAGACCGCCGGCGCAACCAAAGTTGGGACGAGCGAGTTCGCCACACGCATCATCGGAAATATGTAACGCAGTGGCCAGTGATCAGCCGTCAGTGGTCAGCTATTTCTGTTCACTGTCCACTGTTCACTGTCCACTGCTTCACCCATTCCCCAAGGAGGAACACAATGCGCAAGAAGGTCAGCATTATCGGCGCCGGCAATGTCGGCTCAACCGCCGCACACTGGCTTATGGCCAAGGAGTTGGCCGATGTGGTGATGCTCGACGTGGTGGAGGGCGTGCCGCAGGGCAAGGCGCTCGATCTGCGTCAGGCGCTGCCCATCGAACGATCCGACGTCCAAATCACCGGCTCCAACGATTACGCCGACACCGCCAACAGTGACGTGGTAATCATCACGGCAGGCATTGCGCGCAAGCCCGGCATGAGCCGCGACGATCTGCTGCAAACCAATTTCAAGATCATGACCGATGTGGTCAAGAATGTGGTCGCCTATTCGCCCGAGTCGATTCTCATCGTCGTCTCCAACCCGCTGGACGCCATGGTGCAGGCCGCCTATCGCCTCTCGGGTTTCAACCGCGAACGGGTCATCGGCATGGCCGGCATCCTGGATTCCGGCCGCTTCAAGAGCTTCATCGCACAGGAGCTGAAGGTAAGCGTGGAGAACATGAGCTGCCTGGTTCTTGGAGGTCACGGCGACAACATGGTTCCACTGGTCCGCTACACTACCGTCGCCAGCATCCCCATCACAGAACTGCTCACCAAGGAGCGCATCGACGCCATCGTCCAGCGCACCCGCGACGGTGGCGGCGAGATTGTGAAGTACCTCAAAACCGGCAGTGCCTACTACGCGCCCTCGGCGGCGGCGGTGGAGATGGCCGAAGCCATTCTCAAGGACAAGAAGAAGATTCTTCCCTGCGCGGCTTACCTCGAAGGCGAGTACGGCGTCAAAGGCTACTTCATGGGCGTGTTGTGCAAGCTGGGCGCGGCTGGCCTGGAACAGATCGTGGAGATCAGGCTTAACGATGAAGAACGCGCCGCCTTCATGAAGAGCGCCGCCGCCGTCAAGGAACTCTGCGACGTCATCGGCGTGTAAAAGCAGCTTCTAGCTCCTGGCTATTATCTCCTGACCCTTTCAACGCTGCCTCTTTTTCCAAGAGTCAGCTATAGGCTAGGAGCTAGAAGCTGCTTTGTTCCTTCCTCCCATGGGTTGAGAAAAAACTAGCCCATTGGTAGGTTGCCGGTTCTTCCTTTTGCCTCTTATGCTCAACAGACTGACATGAGAAAGCTACCCCTTTCCCTGATCATTCTGCTGGTCACGGCGAGTTTGCACGCGCAAGGCGGCTCAACAAGCGCTGCTTCAGGCGGTTTCTTCAACCAATGGCTGGCGCGCACCTCAGCCACGCAGGCCAAACAGCCCGGTTGGGCGGTTCCGCTGGTTACAACATATACGGGGCTCATCCAGGTGGCGCGCACCGACATTGTTCGGCAGGTTGCGCCGGCCCTCACTACAACCTGGAACTACGACAACAGCAAGGGCCTGAACCTGGTTCCATGGGCTAACACCGAGCTGGCATTCAACCTGCCCCCATACATCCAGCACAACACCACGGCTGTCAACGGCTTTGGCGACGTGTCCTTCCTCGGCAAGTACCGCATCTCGAGCGGCAACGCGCAGCACGGCAGCTACACGCTGAGCGCGTGGGTGCTGGCCACCATTCCCACCGGCAGCTACAAGAACGGCTCAACCGATGCGAGCGTCGCGCCCACGGTGGGCGCAGGCAAGGGCTTCGGCAATTTCGACGTGCAATCATCGCTGGGCGCAACGCTGCCCACCGGCAATCCCGCCATCAGCACCGCGGGCCGGCCCGTGGTCTGGAACACCGTGGCGCAATACCGCTTCGGCAAGCTCTTCTGGCCGGAGATCGAGAGCAACGCCACTTTCTACAAAGGCGGAACCAACGACGGCAAGAAGCAGGAGTTCATCACTCCGGGCCTGATCGTGGGTAAGTGCGCGCTGCATCCCTCCGATCCCAAGTCGCGCCCCGGCCTGGCCGTCGGCGCGGGAATGCAGATCGCCACCAGCCACTTCCACACCTTCAATCACGGGCTGGTGATGACGGCACGGTGGATCTTCTGACCTATCGCTTCACAAACTCCACCACCTTGGGGCCGATCTGGGCGGTGCATTGCACGGGAGCCATGTGTCCGCAGTTGGGACCGGCGATTAACAGCTCAGACCGCGGGACCAGGCGGTGCATCGTCTCGCCCTGGCTCAGGGGGACGGTCCGGTCCAGAGAGCCCCACACGATCAGCACCGGCATCCTGAGTTGAGGCAGCATACTGTCGGTGGCGTCCTGGCGTGTGCTCATGGAATCGAGGGCCCGGTGAATCACCCACGCGTTATTCTTCGAGATGCGCAGAATATCGCGCGCAACGAAGCCAGGAATCTGGTGTGGATGAGGATAGAGCAGCGCGTCCAGTTGGTCGAGTTCCGCGGGCGTCGTAGGCGTAAACAGCCGCACATCAAATGCGGGCATCTGGTCGAGGCCGATGCTGTCGAAGAGCATCAGCCGGCGCACTCGCTCCGCATGACGGAAGGCAACGTGCTGCACGATTGCGCCGCCCATCGACAAGCCGCCCAGGTCCACCTGCTTCAATCCCAGCGCATCGAGGAACCCAACCACTGTATCGGCCTCATCGCGTATTGAGTAGGAAAAATCCGCGGGCTTTTCGCTGCGTCCGTAGCCGGGCAGATCGGGCATATAAACGCGGTAGCCGGCCTTCATCAGATAAGGCGCAAGATTTCGCCAATCCTCGGCGCTGCCGCCCAGCCCATGCACCAGCACCACCACCGGCCCGTTTTCCGGTCCCTCGGCAAGGTAATGCACGCGATGGCCCGCGACCTCGACCGAGCGGCTCTCCACGCCTGAAAGGTATTCGCGCAGATAAGTCGCCTCGGTGAAGTAACTGACCGGGCGCGCCCAGAAGCCGATCCCGGCAACCACTACCAGCCCGCCAACAACCCACAACAACCTCTTCATGTCGTTTTCCTCGTGCTTCAGAGAGAGTAAAGAAGTGAAAAAGTGAACGATTGATCTTCTTCACTTTTTCACATCTTCACTGTTTCGCTGCTTCATCGCTTGCGCCCTTTGCCAGCCGTTCTCGATAACCCGCGCAGTGATTGGGTCGAGTTTGAGCGCACTATGCGAATTCCACTCCGCGCGCTCCACCCAGCGCACCGCATCGGCGTCGGAGGCTGCCTGCAACTGGCCTCCCACAACGCGGCAGAGATAATCCGCAATGACGTAATGGTAGCGGACACGGGTTTCATCGCGGTGAATGCGGTCCAGCAGCTCGATCAGTTCTAAAACTTCTACAATCAGTCCGGTCTCTTCTCTTGCCTCGCGCGTCACTCCATCGGTCAGCGATTCGCCCAGCTCCAGCAAGCCGCCGGGCAGCGTCCAATGGCCTTTGAGCGGCTCGTTTCCGCGCCTCACCAGTAGCACCCGGCCCTCGTCCACAATCACCGCGCCCACGCCCACCAGCGGCGCCAATGGAAATTCTCTCTGCATAATCCTCCGAATGCGTAACCCTCTACGATAGCAACTTTTCACCCGGCGTATCATCAAAGATAAACGGAGAGAACCATGACGGAGTTCACGCTGCACATCGATGGAATGCACTGCGACTCCTGCGTCAAGCGCGTCACGCAGGCGCTGGCCGCGGTCGAGGGCGTCGTCGTAAACGAGGTGCGCATTGGAGCGGCGCGGCTCGCTTCTAACCTCGACCCCGCGCCCGTCGATCATGCCATTGCCGCTCTGGCCAAAGCCGGCTACACGGCTCATCTGGAAGCATGACTCAACCCATGGCCACAGAATCCCTCACGCTGCCCGTCCTGGGCATGACCTGCGCCTCCTGCCAGCATCACGTGGAAGCGGCATTGCGCGCGACGGCTGGCGTCGAATCGGCGCGCGTCGACCTGATGGCTCATCGCGCCAGCGTGGTCTATGATCCGGCAATTGCCACGCCCGCGCAATTGGTCGAGGCGATTCGCAGGGCAGGTTACGACGCCGTGCTTCCCCGCGCCGATGCATCTGCGCAAACCTCCACAGACTCGCTCGCCGATGGCGCTGAATTGAAAGCCTACGCCACGCTGATCGCCGGCGCTGCAGCCATGCTGCTATCCATGCCGCTCGGAACGCAAATGGGCTCTGTGGATCATGCGCTGATGCGCCTGTTGCCCTGGCTTTTTGCGCTGCCGCCACATCTGCTGCGTTGGTTTCTGCTGCTTCTCACCGCTGTGCTGATGACCTGGGCGGGGCGCGGCATCTATCTGAGCGCCTGGCGCGGCCTTCGTCACAGGACTACGAATATGAATACGTTGGTGAGCCTGGGAACCGGCGTAGCCTTTGCCTATTCCGCCTACGCCACCATCTGGCCAGCGGCGGGACGACAGGTTTACTTCGATGCGGTTCTTCTCATTCTCGGCTTTCTCTTGTTGGGCAAAAGTTTGGAAGGCCGCGCCAAACGCCGCGCACTAGCCGCGCTCGATTCACTCTCCCGGCTCAAGCCCGCCACCGCCCGCCGCGTTCGCGACGGCGTAGAAACCATCGTCCCGCTCGACGAAATTCAGCCAGGCGACAGCGTGCTGATACTTCCCGGAGAGCGCTTCCCCGTGGACGCGACGATTCTGGAAGGCCGCACCACTGTGGACGAGTCGATGCTGACCGGCGAGCCAACTCCGCTCGACCGCTCGGCTGGCGAACGCGTGCTTGCCGGTTCGCTCAACTACGAAGGCGCGGTGACCTGCCGTGCAGAGTCTCTGGGTGAGGCAACCATGCTGGCGCAGATCACACGCATGGCCCAGCAGGCGCAGAGTTCGCGCGCGCCCATGGAGCGGCTGGCCGACCGCGCCAGTTCCATCTTCGTTCCCATTGTGCTGGCCCTGGCCGCGCTTACTTTTATTATTTGGATGATCGCCACGCACTCGCTACAGATGGCTCTGGCCGCGACCGTCTCCGTGCTGGTGGTCGCCTGCCCTTGCGCCATGGGGTTGGCCGTGCCCGCAGCGCTCACCGTGGCCGTGGGACGCGGCGCGCAGATGGGCGTGCTCTTCAAAGGCGGCGAGGCGCTGGAGCGAGTTGCCCGGCTTGCGCCGCAAGACGCTATCGTGCTCGACAAGACCGGAACGTTGACCGTGGGGCGGCCTGTGCTGACTGCCATTCATGCATTTGGCGATTATGCCCAAAACGATCTTCTGCGCCTTGCCGCTGCCGCCGAGGAGCGATCGAACCATCCACTGGCTCACGCTATCGTGGACGCTGCAAAATCGCGTGGGTTGGCCTGGCCCTCCGCCGAGGACGTGCAGGTTTTGCCCGGCCGCGGCCTCCAAGCCAAAGTCGAAGGCCGCGATTGTCGGCTGGGCAACGAAGCGTACTTTAAAGAATTATTCATTTCACTGCCCATCGACGTGACCCCGCCGGAGCCGGGCGTGACTCGACTGTGGATGGCTCTCGACAATGTGCCTGCCGGCTACTTCGACGCTCGCGATGCGCTGCGTCCCGATGCAGCCGAAGCTGTGGCCGCCTTGCACCGCGACGGTCTGCGCGTGCTGATGCTCACCGGAGATTCGGCCGCCGCCGCCGCGCCCATCGCACAGCAATCCGGAATCACCGAAGTTGTTGCCAGCCTCGATCCAGCCGGCAAGCTCAACCGCATTCGCGCCCTGCAACAAGGCGGCCTGCGCGTAGCCATGGTGGGCGACGGCATCAACGACGCTGCCGCACTCGCACAATCAGACGCCGGCATCGCCATGGGCACAGGCGCTGACCTGGCGCTGGAGGCCGGCGATGTGCTGCTCCTGCGCGCGCGTCCCGCAGCCATCCCCGCCGCAATTGACCTCGCCCACTCTACCCTGCGCGTCATGCGCCAGAATCTGATCTGGGCAATCGGCTACAATCTGCTGGGCATTCCGCTGGCCGCGGGCGTGCTCTATCCCCGCTTCCACATTTTGCTCAGCCCCTGGATGGCCGCCGCCGCCATGGCCCTCAGCTCCGTCAGCGTGCTGGCCAACAGCCTGCGCCTGCGCCGCTGGGCGCCTGCGGACGTACCAGCCGCCCCGGCACGATAAACTAGACATAGCTGTGCGCATCCTGACCCGTTACATTACCGGCGAAATTCTCTCCCACGCGGTTCTCGGCGGCGTGATCTTCACCTTCATTCTCTTCATGAAGGAACTGCCCCGCATCCTGGAGATGGTGGTTCACAACAGCTCCACCTTCATGAGTGTTGCCGAAGTCGTTCTCTTCATGATGCCCAATTTCTTTATGGTTACCATCCCCATGGCGGTGCTGGTGGGGATACTGCTGGGCTTGAGCCGTCTTGCCGCGGACAACGAAATCATCGCCATGCGCGCCTCCGGCATGGGCATCGGATACTTTGTGCGCGTCTCCTCTATCGTGGCCATCTTCGGCACGCTGCTGGGGCTATTCAACTCCCTATATGTGGCGCCGCGCGCCAATCAGGCCATTCTGGAGATGAATAAGGCCCTTGCAATGCAGGCCTCTTACGAGATTCAGCCGCGCGTCTTCGATGAAGATTTTCACAATTTTGTTCTATATGTACAGGACGTGCGCTCGGGAACCGGCGCGGCCAATTGGCGCCAGGTCTTCATGGCCGACACCACCGATCCCGCCACCCCGCAGATTACCACCGCCGCCTCGGCCACCGTGGCCAACGATTCCGGCCAGGAACTGCTCATGCGGCTGCGCGACGGATCGCGACACGAGACAGTGGCCGGACAGCCGCAACAGTACAACATCTCCACCTTTGACTTCAGCGATATGCCCCTGGCCGCCAGCCAGCAAAATGAAGGCCATCTGGGACGCATGGACACCGCGATCTACGCCTTGCCCATGAACGAACTGCGCGCGCATACCTACGGTCCCGATGGCAAGAAGTACCAGATCGAATTACACAAGCGCTTCGCTTATCCGGTGGCCTGTCTGGTGCTGATGCTGGTTGCCGTTCCCCTGGGCGTGACCTCGCGGCGCGGCGGCAAGAGTTCCGCCTGGGTGGCTACACTCGCTTTGGTTGTCGTCTACTATTCGCTCTCCTTGATCGGCATCGCCCTGGGAAAGCAAAACTGGATTTCCGCGTTTTTCGCGGTATGGATGGCTAACCTGCTGTTTGCCGCCGGCGGCATTTTATTGCTGTGGCAGATGGCCTCCGGTGGCCGCGTTCTGAATGCCATCGACGCATGGATCTCACGCTGCCAGGATTTGCTGCTTCGCGCTCCGGACAAACCCATCTATGCTCCCATGAACCGCATGATGAGCAAATTACAATCGCGTCCCCGGCGCGTCCGCACTCGCAGTGTTGCCCCGCGCATCCTCGATAAGTACGTGGTCAGCGAGTTCCTCAATATCTTTTTTCTGGTGCTGGCCGGCTTTGTCGTGCTCATACTGGTCTTCACCGTCTTCGATCTGCTCAAAGACATCCTGGCCCACGACATCGGCTGGTCCACGGTCGGTGAGTACCTGGTCAACCTCGCCCCCAGTATGCTCTACCAGATCACCCCGCTGGCCGTGCTGATCGCCGTGCTGGTCACCTTCGGCGTGCTCAATCGCAATTCGGAGATCATCGCCATGAAGGCCTCGGGCATCAGCCTTTACCGCCTGATGATTCCCGTCCTTTCCATCGCCGCCATCCTGTCGCTCACCCTCTTTCTCTTCGACCAGTACTATCTTCCTCAGGCCAACCGCAAGCAGGAGGCCCTGCGCAACATCATCAAGGGCAAGCCGCCGCAAACCGTCCTGCATCCCGAGCAGAACTGGATCTTCGGCCAGCAGAGTCCCGGCGAGCCCGACCGCATCTTCTACTACCAGTTCTTCGATCCGGGACGAAAAGAGTTCGCCAATCTCTCGCTCTTCGAATTCGACCCCTCCACCTTTGCGCTCACGCGGCGCATCTTTGCCGCTCGCGCCGTCTGGAATTCCGATACCGCTTCCTGGAGCTTTCTGAACGGCTGGCAACGCGACATCGACGGCGCCAATGTCAGCGATTACCGCGAGTTCCTAAAAACCTCCTTCGCGGAGATTCACGAATCTCCCGGCTACTTCCAGAAGGAAATCAAAAAGGCGCAGGAGATGAACTTCGGCCAGCTCGAACGCTACATTGGCGATCTCAGCCAAAGCGGCTTCGACACCATGCGCCTGCGCGTCGAACTGTGGCACAAGCTGGCCTATCCGCTCATGGCGGTCGTCATGGCGGCTCTCGCCATTCCTTTTGCGCTTTCCATGGGACGTCGCGGCTCGCTCACCGGGATTGCCGTGGCCATCGCCGTCACCCTCGCCTACTTCGTGGTGGACAGCCTCTTCGGCGCACTGGGCGACGTGAACTACCTGCCCGCCGCGCTGGCCGCCTGGTCATCGGATCTTCTCTTCGGATTAGCGGGCGGCTATCTGCTGCTGAGAACGCCGACCTAAACCAGGCTATTGACCCGGCGCAATAGTTTTGAAACGCTGTGCCCCATCCATTCCGTGCTTTTTTGCGGAATGGGTGGGAGGAAGTGTTGCATTTCTTTGGGGAGGGATCAGTAAGAGCTAAATGCAAGAATCAAATCGCCTTTGCGAGCGCCAGGAACGATCTTCCAGCCAGGTTTCAATTCAAGCGTCCATCCGTCGCCTTTGAGGCTGCTGCCTGTAATCTCAGCGGGCGCAACCACGATTACCGCGCTCCAGTCGGGCTTCATCAATGCTCCGTTGCTGGCTTCCAGGATGCCCCATTCGTCCGTGATGCGCATCGTCGCGTAGACCGTCCCAGCTTTTTCCAGCGGTTGCAGGTTGCTCGGGTTAAATTGAATACTCATCTTCCGCAACGGAAGTATAAGAATCGGGCCATCGACAAATTTCGCGCGATACTGCGCAAGAATCTGCTGCCGCTTCAGCTCTCTTTCCACCTCCGAGGCGCGCAGCGTCGCGCCGTCATACGCCGCCGCTCTTTGCTCCGATGCCTGCTGCAAATTTGCCGGTACCGCAATATGCAGAGCACTCCCCAGCAACGTGTCATAGCCGTCTCCGGCTTTCAGCGAACGATGCCATCCGGGCGCGTAACGGTCCAGCAGCAAACCGTAAGCCGGACCGGTCGCGTACGGAAAAGAGCGGACAAAGGTGCTGGCCTCTCCAAGCCGGGAAATGTCGCCCAGCGTCGCTGTAATCCGCTGCTCCGGCGTTACATTGCCGACGCGCACGCCGGTGTACTCCGCCAGTCCCTCATTCCACTCCATCGCCTCTTCCTGTGCAGCCGCATCGGGATAGAGCCTATACCGCTCTAAGCGGAAGAGAATCGCATCGGCTGCTGCTTTTCTCCGCTCCTCGTCGCTCTGTGCTTGCAACGCACTGGTTAGCGCCCGCAACTCGAGCTGTAGCGTGATTCGCCCTTCGAGCGTGTCCAGTTGCGCATTCTCTCCGCCTTGCAGCATGGGAAGTTTGAGCCTGGGCTGGATGCGGTGGAAGAGTTCGTGCGCCATCAAAGTCTTCCGGTGCCGCTCCTCAACGGGAAGCGGCCATACCATCTGCGTCCAGCGAACCCCGGACCAGTCAAACGCTGTATTCGAGACGTTCAAGTTGGACGGCAGAATGCCGGTAAAAACTCCGTCTTCGGCCTTCAAGACTCCATTCGCGTCCGCTTGATTGGCGACGATGAAATGGCTCTTGGGGTCGGCAAACATCATCGGTCCGCAAAGCGAAACGCCCCAAAGTTGTCCCTGATCTGCCTGACAAAGCGATTGAGCTTCCGCAAAATATGCTTGCGCAGTTTCGGTGGGAATTGGTCGCGCAGCTTGCGAAAAAGCGATCAAGGGGATGGTGGAAAACAACGACACAGCGGCAAGGCGCACACATCTCATCGATTAAATCTCCAGTACGAAACATTTTTGTCAATCTTCTCACCATACTCTACGCGGCAACGGTCCGGCAGTTCTCGAATGATCTCCCTTTTCCCAGTTGCGAATGCCGCCGGTTGGCTGTCAGCCCAGCAACCGGTCCCATCCTCGCTCAATGGCCGGTAGCATTTGGCAAATATTGCAAAATCTGATAATCTGATTCTATGAGTACCAAGACCATCTCCGTCACCGAGGCCGCGCGTAACTTTGCCGACTGCATCAACCGCGCCCACTATCAAGGCACGACCTTCGTGCTGTACAAGAACGGTGTACCCGTAGCCCGCATTGTGCCTGAGGAGCGGAAGCCGCGTACCGGCAGGGAGATTGCCGCTGCGCTCCGTGTGGCGCTCAAGGACGTTCATCTCGGCGAGGAAGAAGCCACGGCATGGCTCAACGACCTTGAAGAATCCCGCAAAAACCTGATTCCGGCAGTCGATAAATGGCAATCCTGATCGATTCCGATGTCATCATTCAGGCCGAACGGGGCCTCTTTGACCTTGATGCTTGGCTTGTCTCCTTGTCCCGTGAAGAGTTCAAACTCGCAGTCATTACCGTTGCTGAGTTATGGCATGGAGCAGAGCGTGCAACCGGCATTCATCGTACAAAACGTCGTTCGTTTCTTCAGCGAATATTTACAACTTTCGACTTCGTGCCTTATAGCGAACAAGTGGCCTTCGAGCACGCGCGTCTCTGGGCCGAGCTTGAATCCAATGGACAGATGATCGGCGCACACGATGTGATTCTAGCGGCTATTGCTTTGCACACGAGAAGCACCGTAGCCACCTTCAATACGAGCCACTTTTCAGTAGTCAAGGGTTTAAAGGTCATCGAGCCGAAGTAACACCCGCCCCTCCCCGTACAATAAAATCATGTTGCGCGATCTGGCCCCCCTCTACAGTTACATGCGCCGCTACCGCTGGGGATACCTGTGGGGCACTCTCTCCTGCATCTGCACTAACGCCATCTGGGTGATGTTTCCCCAGGTCATCAGAATGGCCATCGATGGCATTGGCGGCAACTGGGCAATTCATCCCAAGCTCCTGCGGCTGGCCGTCGACGCGTTGAGCCACGGAGACGCGCGCATCAAAGTGCTGATCTTCGCCGGCCTGCTGGTCCTCATCGCCATGGTCAAAGGCGTTTTTCTTTACTCCCAGCGCTGGATTCTCATCGGCATCTCGCGGGAGATCGAGTTCGACCTGCGCAACGATCTCTTTCGCAAGCTGGAGCTGCAGGACTCCGGCTTCTATCAGCGCTATCGCACCGGCGACATCATGGCCCGGATGACCAACGACCTCAACGCCGTGCGCAATCTGCTCGGCCCGGCTCTCATGTACAGCGCCAACACGATTTTCTTCACCGTGGGCGCGCTGTTTTTTCTGCTGCGCATCAGTCCCTGGCTCACCCTGGTGGCCTTCGCGCCCATGCCCGTGGCCTCTGTCCTGGTGCAGTACTTCGGCAACAAGATTCATGACCGCTTCGAGCGCATCCAGGCCAGCTTCTCCGACATCTCCTCGCAAGCCCAGGAAAATTACTCCGGCGCCCGGCTGGTCCGCGCCTTTGCCCGCGAGCAGTCCCAGATCAATCTCTTCGAGCGGCTCAATCGCGAGTACATCGCCCGCTCCCTCAAGCTGGTGCAGCTCATGGGCATGCTGTGGCCCACATTGGAGTTCGTTCTGGGAATCGCCATGATCCTCACCCTGCTGGTTGGCGGACACCAGGTCATCGCCCACCGCATCAGCGTCGGCCAGTTTGTAGCCTTCAACACCTACATGGTTCTGCTCACCTGGCCCATCATCGCCGTAGGATGGGTGGTGAACATCTTCCAGCGCGGCACCGCCTCGGTCAAGCGTATCGACGAATTACTGCGCGCCGAGCCTGCCATCGACGACAGCGCCGCCGACAAATCCATTCAAGCCGGCGCCGTATTCGATGGCGAGATCGAATTCCGTGATTTGAATTTCAGTTATAACCAGACTCCAGTTCTCAGCGGCATCTCGCTTCGTATTCCCGCCGGCTCCAGCCTAGCCATCGTCGGCCCGACAGGCTCGGGAAAATCCACGCTCATCAACCTGATTACAAGATTGTATGAAGCGCCCCAAGGCTCGCTGCTGATCGACGGCCGCCCGGTGCGCGACTATCCCTTGGCGGTGCTCAGGCGCAACATCGGCATGGTTCCGCAGGAAACCTTCCTTTTCAGCACGACCATCCGTGAAAACCTTGCCTTTGGCGCGCCCCACGCAACTTCTGAGGAGTTGCTTGAAGCCGCCGAGGCAGCCCACATTCGCTCCGAGTTTGAAGAGTTTCCCCAGGGCTTTGAAACCATGGTGGGCGAGCGCGGCGTCACGCTTTCCGGGGGACAGAAGCAACGCGCGGCCATCGCCCGGGCGCTCCTGCGCCGCCCGCCCATTCTCATCCTCGACGACGCATTGGCCAGCGTAGATACCTACACGGAAGAGCGCATTCTGGGCGGCCTGCGCGGTTACATCCAGAACTCCACCACCATCCTGATCTCCCATCGCGTCTCCACCGTGCGCAATGCCGACCAGATCGCCGTGCTGGTCCACGGAAGAATTGTGGAGTTGGGCCGGCACGACGAGTTGCTCACCCTCGACGGCTACTACGCCAGCCTCTATCAGAAGCAGCAACTGGAAGAGGAACTCACTGTTGCCGGATGAGCTTTCTCACGCATTCCACATGGAGCCAGCCGAAGACTCCGGAGCGTAATCGGAGTTATCCGGCATGCGCCCAGAGGCCATGCCGCTCACCTGCAGCGGAGCCGGATTGACTTCGGGATCCTTGGCTACTTGTCGCCAGGCGTCGCGCACGTTTTTTACGCATGAGATGGTATGCTCGAACTTCCGCCGCGAGGCCGACTGCGAGGCCTGAAGTATTTGCGCGAAGATCGATGCGTAGAACTCGCTGAGCACCTGCGCGGGCCGTCCGCCTACATCCATGCGCAGCCGCGCCTGCAAGTGAATGATGATATCCAGCGCCCGCTTGACGGCGGTCCGGCGCGCCTCCGCGTCGCCACGTTCCACCGCCGCCGAGGCCGCATATAAAAAGCGCAGAATTCCATCATAAAGTGCCACAACCAGATCCACCGCCGAAGCGCCGTCCAGCACATGTTGCTGATAACTTCCCATGACAATCAAACTCCTTAGCCGTTCGTATTCTGGTTATAGCCGGTGATCGCCGAGTAAAGCTCGTTGACCCCTTGCAACTGCGTGGGCAGCTCCTGCATGATCTGGTTCGCCGTGTTCAGTTCCGTGGTCAGGCTTTTCTGCTGCGCGGAGATATAGGCGTCTTCCTTGGTAATCTCCGCATTCAATGTGCTTTCAATGTTGCTGTTGGACTTCTGGCTGAGCGCCAGAATGCCCGTGGATGCGCTGGTGCCGGCGTTGGTCACCATGGTCGAGAATGTCTGGCCCCAGCTGTTCGCGTTCTGGAAGAACCCCACCACTCCGCTGTAATCCGAGTTCAGCAATGAATCCAGAGTCGATGCGTCGAGGCTAATGGAGCCGTCGTTGTTCACGCTGATGCCCAGGCTGGTCAGGCTGTTAATGTCCGACGATTTCGTGTAGTTCAGTGTCGCATTGCTGGTATTGGTCGAGTCCAGTACGTTGGAGGTCACGGTTAACACGCCGGTGCTGCCCACGGTCTTAGACGTAAGCGCCAGGCTCGACGATCCGTCGCCATTCGCGACCACCGTAGCCGTAACTCCGATGTTGGCCGTGTTGATGGCGTCGGCAAGGCCGGAAAGATTGTTGCTTGGAGGAGTGGCTGAAACCGGCGGCACATTCACCGTTTGCGCCGCGCCGTTGCCTACCTGAATGGAGATGGAGCCGCTGAGCGCATCACTGGCATTGGGAATTTTGGTCAGAATGCCGCTGTCGGCTGTGCCGCTGGTGTAAGTATTGTTGTCAGTGTAGCTGAGCTGCTCATCGCTGGTGGCAACAACGCTGGAGTCGATTGTCAATGCTCCGGCGGTGCCCGCGGTCTGCGACGTCAGTGTCAGGGTCGATTGGCCGTTGCTGGTCACCACGTTGGCCGTGACTCCGATCTGCGCCGCGTTGATGGCGCTGGCCAGACCCGAGATGGTGTTGTCCCCCGATGTCGTCGGGACCGGGATGTCCTGCGCCACGCCGCTGCCCACCTGAATCGAGATCGAGCCCGCCAGCGTTGTATTGTTGCTGGTGGAAATCGCGGTCAGATAGCCATTGGGGTTCTGCATGTTCAGCCCGCCCAGCAACTGCTGCTGCAAAAGCGAAATCGCGGGAGAGCCGAACAGCGGCTCGGCGTTGCCCGAGCTGTCGTTCCCTTCCTGGGCGTTGATGGCTTTGATCAGCGCGTTGTAGTCGGTGACCACCTGGCTGATTCCGCTTCCCACGTCAGTGTTATCGTTGGCAATCACCACCTGCACCTGCTCCAGGCCGCCGCCGGATAGGGTCGCGCTGGGCGCCAGCATCTGAAAAGTCACGCCGGGAATTAGATCGCCCACCGTGTTCGACGCGCTGGTCAGGGCCACGCCGTCCACCGTCAGATTGGCGTCCAGACCCGTCACTGGGTTGGCATATATCAACGATGTCGTGCCCGTATTGTCATTGAGGCTGGAGTTCACCGCCAAGCTGCCGCTGGTACCCACGGTATTCGAGGTCAGCGTCAAAATGGTGCCGATCGCGTTGCTGCCGACCGCGACCGTATTGAGCGAAGCCGTCACCCCCAGGCTGGCCGTGTTGGCGGCGATGAACGACTCCAGCCCGCTAAGCGTGTTGACGCCGCTCCCGGTGTAGATGGTGTTCAGTGCCGGTCCGCCGCTCGGCTGGGCGCCTATGACGATGGTCTTCGCCGTCCCCCCGCTGCCTGCCTTGATTGAGATCGAACCCGTCAGCGTGTCGCTGGTATCGGCAATCGCCGTTAATGCGCCGCTGTCTGGCGCCGTGGTGCTGGTCGTGCCCGCGTCGGTGTAACTCATGGCCACGCTGTCGGTGGCCACGATCGAATTCGAAGTTACGGAAATATTGCCATGTGCTCCCGAAGTGGCCGAAACCAGGCTCAACATCGATCCCGAGGAATCCGTCAGCACGCTGGCGTTGATGCCCACTCCGGAGGCATTGATGGTCGCCGCCAGGCCGGCCAGCGTATTGTCGGATGAGTTCAGCGTGATCGTCAACGCCGTGCCGCTGCCTGCCTGCAGCGTGACCGAGCCGGCCAGCAAATCGCTGGCGTTGGCGATCTGCGTCATGTACCCGCTCGAGGTGGTCGCCAGATTGCTCACCTCTACCGTATGTGTGCCGGCCAACGCCGTCGCATCGGCCGCGGTAAGCGCCAGCACATTGCTGTCCGAACTGGATCCCGTCTTCTGCGCCAGGGTGCCGGTCACGTCGGTCAGCGAGGTCATGTCGGTGGAGAGACTCGATAACAACGTCCCCAAACTGGAGATCGCCGTGTCCTGGCTTTGTAGGTTTGTCAGCTGAGTCTTCCACGGAGTCTCCACATTCTGCAGATTGCCCACAATTTGCGCAACCGTAGTGCTGACGTCGAAGCCCTGACCGCTGGTCGCCGACCCGAAATTCAGTCCTACTGTGCCCATCGTTCCCTCCATGTTGATTTCGTGCAGCCGGAGAACCAACCAGTCTCCAGGCAAATTAATAAAAACTCATCATCATCGCCTGCAATATTGCGACGCCATGCATACTCCCTGTACCCCTGCTTGCCATATAGTTCATCGGCTTTTAAGGCGAGCGGCTTTAGCTTATCCCAGGTGTTCAGCGCGCGACTGTACCGTTTCTGCCCGCTAACGCAAAGAAGGGCGCCCTCGCGGACGCCCTTCTTTGGTGATTGGCTTTACGCCGGTGGATTACTGCAGCAGCTTCATGACTTCCTGCTGCACGGAGTTGGCCTGCGCCAGGGCGGCGATGCCCGTCTGGCTCAGAATCTCGTACTTGGACATGTTGGAGGTTGCCGACGCATAGTCGGTGGCCTGCACTGCGTTCTGCGCCGACTGCACGTTCTCTTGCTGTGTGCTGAGAACCTGGCTTACGGCGTTCAGGGTGTTGATCTGCGCGCCGACATAGCCGTCCTGAGCCGAAACGTCGGTGATGGCCGTGTTGAGGTTCGTTAATGCAATCTCTGCATCGGACTGGTTAGACAGGTCGGTGGCGGAGAGTGACTGGCCAGCCTGGTCCGAGTAGCTGATGGTAGCGATTCCACCAGCGCCGTTGGTGTCCGCGGTGAACCCTGCGTCAGCCGCCTGCGCGGTGGCGGCATCCGCAATTCCATTAGCTCCATAGGCGGGGCTTACGACACCGACCGTGAAGTAGGTGTCGGCGGCATAGGTAAGCGTATTGGCCGGAAGAGAGGCGTCACCGAGAGAAGCTCCAGTGATGGTCGCTTGAGAGCCGTTTGCCGTACTAAGCGTCAGAGTTGATGTGGTGCCGGCTACTGCGCTGCCAGTGGCGACGCCAGCCACGGTGAACCCTTCGCCTTGGAGCGCGGTCGCCAAAGTGGCCATGGTGTCCCCGGCGAGGTTAAGGGTGACGTTCGCGCCAGCGGCATTCTTGAGGCTCAGAGTTCCGCTGAGAGTATCGGCATTGGGAACGTCCGTTGCTCCCGCGAGAGTTAAAACGCCCACTTGACCCGGTAGAGGTGTGGCGGAAGTGCCCACT
>JBKQPC010000031.1:0-93298 GCA_052145195.1 Occallatibacter sp.
CGAGGAGTTCAGGTTTTGAGTCATGCTGAAGGTGGTCGTCGCCGAAGGCTGCATCCCCTGCCCGGTGGGAACCACAATGTCGCTCAAAGCGCCGCTGGTATTCACCACGCCGTTCACCGCCGCATACCCCATGACCGCCTGGCCGGCGGTGGATTCCAGCGTGCCAGTTGAACTCAACTGAAAGTTGCCGTCGCGCGTGTACAGTTGGCTTCCAATATTGTCCAAAACAAAGAAGCCTGAACCATCGATCGCGGCATCGGTCGAAACGCCGGTCGAGGCGATCGAGCCGCCCGTGAAATCGGTGCTGTTCGAGGCCACCTTCACGCCTGTACCGACCTGAATCTGATCTCCCGATCCGGTGGTGCCCACTTGCTGGTAAAACAAGTCGCTGAAATTGGTCGTCTGCGATTTGAAGCCGGTGGTGTTCATGTTGGACAAGTTGTTGGCGATGGTGTTCAGCGCCGTATTATCGGCGTCGAGACCGCTGAGTGGAATGTAAAAACTGGGCATGGTGGTTCTCCTCTCGATTGCATCTGAATCTGGCGAAGGCTTTGGCGGCCGGCGCGTGAACTCACTTTACTGGGCTCCTTCAAGCCCGCGGAATCGCGATTAAGTGCGTGGCCGTCCGTTCAGGGACTGAGCTACGCTCTGGGCCGCGGGATTGGCCGCGGGAATACCGAGGTTGCCGGGAGCCAATTTGGCCGCTGCCGCACTCAGGGCTCCGGGAAGAGTTGTCGCGGCTCCGGGCGTGCCCGGTTGAGCCTGCGCGCTAGCGCCCGCGCCGGTCAGGCTGGCGATGGCGGAAGTGGATGCGCCGGTGGTTGCAGCTCCGCTCGAACTGGCCGTGGTGCTGCCCAGATCCGTAGTCAGCGTCTGGTTGATCGAGATCAGTTGCTCCAGGCTGTTCACATTCACCAACTGGTTAATGTACTCGTTGGGGTCAGTGTTTGCGGTCGGATCCTGGTTCTTCATCTCGGTGACCAGCAAAGTCAAAAAGTCGTTGGCCGAAATGGTGGCCGATGAACTGCTGGCGCTGCTTGAACTGGTGGTCGCGTTTGCCGTGGCGCTTGTTCCGTTAGTAGTGTTGGCCGCTGCCGCTGATGGGGTTGAGGTTTGGCCCATAAGAGCCTGCACCGCCGCCACGTTGTGATTCAAAATTGCCGATGCCATATTGCCTCCCTGCTCTTCTCTGTTTCGATTTGCGTCCTTGTGCGTTTTTGTTTCCCGTGCTCTTGCCAACGTTACCCGGGTTGCTGCCCGCCGTCCTGTTCGTGGCTAGAGCCTGCCCTCAGGCTCAGGCCATCACCGAAATGTGAAAGCCGTCCAAACTTGCCTGCTTGCTTCCGTCCATATCCCCGAAAAATGCCGGCAACACACTCGATGCGACCGGCGGCTGAATCACAGGTTCCGAAGATTGACCTGAGGGCGTGCTTGCATCTGCGCCCCGCGCCGTCCCCTGGCCGGACCCCTGCTGCATTCCCTCTCCTGTGCCTTGGCCACTGCCCAATCCCGACCAACCTCCCTCGGGTGCTGTCAGCGTGAGCGTCTCGACCGGCGTGTGATGTTCTGCAAGATAGGCGTTTAGGCCTTCCAGATGACCGCCCAGAGTCTGGGCTGCGTCGGTTGAACCGGGTACCAGTTGAGCATGAACTCCACCTCCGCTTAGATCCGCGCGGACGCCTACCCAACCCAGGGCCGGATCCTGATAACCCGCCTCGGCCCTCTGCGTTCCGGCATGAATCCAGGTACTGGCCACCGGCGCGCCCGCTCCATCGAGTGTGGCAAAGGCTTCGCGGGAATCTGGACCTGTTGCCGCAATGCTCGAAGCTCCCGCACGTTCTCCGCTAGTACTCATAGTTCCGCCCGTGCCGGTCAATGAGCGCGCCATAGTGGAGGTATCCACAGCTGAAACGGAAGACTGCCCTGCATTTAACTGGCTTACATGCTGGACTGAGCTGCCGATTCCATGAATTGATTCGGGCGTTGAGGTCTTTCCGCTGCCGCCTGAGCCTGGTTTGCTCTGTGCGGTGGATTGAGTCGGAAGCTGGCCGGATTGAGCGGCGGCGATGGCGGTCACCGGCATGGGATTCAAGCCTTCGCCGGGCATCGGAACCGCCAAAACGTTCGCGCCCTGATTTCCTTGCTGGATTGCAACCTGTTCCTGGCTCTGAACAAACGTTGGAGTCCGGTAATGGTTTGAAACAAGCGTTTGAGAGGGAGCTTGACTCGGCGCCAGTGTCTCCGCAGGGTTCGCGTTCTGTGCTACCGCTACCGCTGATTCTGTTTCGGAAAGGGTTGAGCCGGATGAGCCACCCAAATTGGAAACAGGCGAGGCTTGTCTCTGCCGTGAAGACGTTTCAGGGCCTTCCACAGTCTGCTGCTTTGTTGTATTCGCTGCTTCGACATGATTTATGGGTGTCTCCCCGGCCTGCGGATGCTCGTCAAGCGAAGCAGAAGCAACCGCATCTTGATGGTTCGTTGAGAAAGCGGAAGAGATCTCTCTCTGGGCAAGTTGAACCTGCTCGTTACGACTTTGTGCAACCGGACTGACGACAGCAGCTGCCGGCACCAATCCTGGGAACGGTATGTCTGGGACAGCGTCCGTCTTGGTGGCGTTGATGGGCCGCGCTGGACGCGAGCTACGATTAGATTCACTTCCCGGTTTCGCAGAAGGATCATTCTCCACTGTTCTGGCCGAGGCTGGCTTTGCAGCCACGGCAGCCGGCAACTCAGCTACCAAGGCTTGACTCCCAGCCCCTGCTGAAGACAACTTCGCCACGGCGCCGGTTTCAGCACTTCCCTGCTCTGTTCCCCGCCCCTGGCGCAATCGGATGCCGGTAGCCTGCGCGGAGGATTGTTCAGTAATCAGCTCGGCTGCCGGTCCTGCGGAAGCTGTCCCTTGATCCGCGTCAGCCTCGCCAGTAACGGCCAAATTGGAACTAAGCGTGGCCAATAGCGATTGCCAGCCGGCGCGAAAGCTCGTCGCCGTGGGAGCCGTTGAAGACATGAGGCCGGAAACGGCCGCCCCGGTCCGTCCAGCGCCGTTCAACGCGCCCGGCGTCTTGGCCACGCCCAGCACCGAAGTTTCCCCTGCTCCAATGAATGCGGCAACTGTCATGCAAAGAGATAGAGCAGACACTATGCCAAATGGCGAGAGGGCTGGGTTAGAGCATTGTCAGGAATGGGACCGGCCATCCCGATTCAGGAAGCCAGATTGCCTACTCTATGAATTTTCTCTCAAGTTATTTCTTAGTCGCACGACTCGTACCTGGCGGCAGGTTAGGAAACCGCATTTGTTGGAGAGGCCGATCCTCCAGAGGTAGAGACGGCTGGTTCAGCATCGGTTTCTTCTTTGTTTCCGTCCCGGTACAACCTGGAGCTATACCAGTCATCGAGCGCCTGCTGGCCGCGCCTTCCGTCCACGATAGCCTCTCGCGCCTCTGTTTCCTGGATCAGGGTCTCGGCCTGGCGGCGTTCCACTCTCTTCAAGAGAAACTCCTCACGCCGATCCGTGACTTCTTCTCCCATTCCGTTGATTCTCGGTCCGAGTGCGGCGGCATGGAGTTTGGCCGAGCGTGTCTCTTCAAAGCCTGCAAGACGGTCTGTCAACTCGCCCGTTTGAGCACTGGCCTGAATCAGGCTCCGGCCCCTGCGTTCGCGTTCGACGGCGGCTGTCAGCGCATGCTCCAGGCGGTGAAGTTCGCCCAACGCGGACTCCAGAGCCAGACGGCTCTGCTCCTCCTGGAGTTTCCGAATGCGCAACAGGCGGCGCAACGCGCGCGAGACGGCCATGGCTCAGACCTCCGCGGCCAGCTGCGCCAGCCGGCGAATGCAGTCGTCAAAGCGAACCTGCTCATGCGCGTCCTGGGTTATGAAAGCCCGCATCGTTTCCCGGGCTCTCAAAGCTCGGTCCAGATCGGGGTCCGCGCCGGGCTTATAGGCCCCGATGCGCACCAGATCCTCCGAACGCGCGTAGACAGCCATCATCTTGCGCAATAGCGCCGCCTGCTCGCGATGCGCGGGCTGGGTGATAACCGGCATCAACCGGCTGATGGAATCCAGAACCTCGATAGGCGGATACCAGCCTTCTGCGGCCAGCGCGCGCGAAAGAACCACGTGGCCGTCGAGCAGCGCCCGGACCGCGTCCACCAGCGGATCCTGCTGGTCGTCGCCTTCCATCAGCACGGTATAAAAGGCGGTAATCGAGCCCACCCGGAATTGCCCGGCGCGTTCCACCAGTTTTGCCAGGCGGTTAAAGACCGATGGTGTATATCCTTTATTGGTGGGCGGTTCTCCGGCAGCCAGTCCAATCTCCCGGGCAGCCATGGCAAAGCGGGTCAGCGAGTCCAGCACCAGCAGCACATGCTTGCCCTGCGCGGCAAAAAACTCGGCGATGGTGGTGGCGGCCAACGCCGCCCGCATGCGCATCAGCGGCGACTGGTCGGAGGTGGAAACCACCACCACGGAGCGGGCCCGGCCCTCGCCGCCCAGAGAATCCTCCAGAAACTCGCCCACCTCGCGGCCCCGTTCGCCCACCAATCCCACTACCGTCACATCCGCCTCGGTGTTGCGGGTCATCATGCCGATCAGCGTGCTCTTGCCCACTCCCGAGCCGCCGAAGATGCCCACGCGCTGCCCCCGCCCTACCGTCAATAGAGCGTCGATCACACGAATTCCCGTGCCCAGCGGAGTGCGAATCGCCACCCTGTCCAGAGGCGATCTCACCACCCCCTCCAGCGGCAGCGCCAGAGAGACGTCCGGTGGCTTCCCGTCATCGATCGGTGAGCCGAGCGCATTCAGCACCCTGCCCATCAGCGCCGGTCCCACCTCGATCTGGGGATGGACGCCCATGGCTGTTACCTGATTTCCAAAGCGTATGCCCTCGGTGCTTTCGACCGGCATGGAAAGCACATTGGAGCCGCGAAAACCGATGACCTCGGCCAGATGCGCGCGGCCGTGCTGGTCCTGAATCTCGCAGCACTCGCCCACCGAGGCCAGCGGCCCAGCCGACTCGATGGTCTGGCCAACGGATTCGAGCACCTGTCCGCGCCAGCGCCAGGGCTGGCCGCGCTCCAGACGGCTAAAATAGCGCTCCAGCATCTCTGTCATGCGCGGCTCTCCCTGCCTGTAGCAGCGATTACGCCCTCCAGCTCGGCAGCTTCAGAGTTGGAAGCGGCGGCTTTTGAGCCGCCGACGCGGTCAAAGAATCCCCGCTCAATCTCTCCCAACTGCGCGCGTATGCCCAGGTCCACTGAACCCAGTTCGGTCTCCATCACGCAGTCGCCCAGCCGCATCCCTTCGCCGGCAATGACCGCCGGCTTCACCGTCAGGTTGGGCACCAGGGCGATGGCCTCAGTCCACAGGGCGAGCTCGGCAGGGGGGACACGCAATCGCACCTGAGTCGATTGGGAAAGCTGTCCAAGCGCCACCCTGACCGCGCCGGTCAACAGCAGCGGGTCCATTTGCGCCTCGCGGCGAAGAATGCGCGCCGCTATAGCCAGAGCCAGCTTCACAACTTCGCGCTCGACCGTCTCGAGGTAGTGGTTCCGCTCCTCAGTAAAACTATCGAGAAGCCCGGCGGCCTGTTGCATCCGTTCGCGCTGGGTCGCAGCCTGAGAGCCGTTTTGCGCCTCGCGCTCAGCTTTGTGCCCCTCCTGGCGGCCCTGCTCGCGGCCCGCCTCGAAGGCGCGGCGCTTCTCCTCGGCCAGGCGAACCTCGAATTCGCCGTGCAGATGGCTATCCATGGCTTTGGATGCGGCGCCCCTGACTGGCGCCGCCTGATCCATGGTCGAGGCAGCATCCTCGGCATTCTCCCACCCATTCCATTCCGGTAAAAAAGGCGCATCAGGGCCGGCCGGGTACTCGAAGCTCTCGATGCGCCCGGAAGCGCCCTTGCTCGTTGCCGATTCCGCCTGCTGCACAAATGCCTTTCCAGCTAACAGCTGACAGCTTACAGCTAACAGTTATGAGCTGCCAGCAGATGCAAACTATGAGCTGTAAGCTGTCAGCTGTTTGCAGTCCGCTGTGATTACGCCAGCATCTCGTCGCCGGTCTCCAGCTTGAGAACCACCTTGCCTTCGGCCTCCAGGCGGCGGGCCAGATTGAGTATCTCCTGCTGTGCCTGCGCCACCTCGCGGGAGCGCACCGGGCCCAGAACTTCCATGTCTTCTTTCAGCATCTCCACGGCTCTCGAACTCATGGATTTGAAGATCTGGGCGCGCAATTCCTCCTTGGCGCCGCGCAGGGCGAGCGCCAGTTGCCGCTTGTCCACTCCGGAGACGATCTCGCGAATGGTCGTGGGGGGCACCGTCACCAGATCTTCAAAGGTGAACATCAGATTGCGAATGGAGAGCGCCAACTCCGGCTGGCCATCCTCAATGGTTTCAAGTATCTTTTTCGACTCCTCCGCGTTGAGCCGGTTCAGCAGATCGGCCACCGCCTTGAAGCCGGAGTAGCTCTTGCGCGCATTGTCGCCCACGTTCTCCAGGCGCCGGTGCAGGATGTGCGCCACCTTCTGCGCCATTTCAGGTGAAAACTGGCGCATCTCGGCCAGCCGCTGGATGGAGAGCACCTTGTGGTCCTCGCTCAGGTTGTCCAGCACCATCGAGGCCCGCTTGGGATCCAGGTGGGCCAACACCAGGGCAATGGTCTGGGGATGCTCGCTGTCCAGCAGCTTGCCCAATTGCTGGGGATCGGTGCGCTGCAGCTTGGCCAGATTGCCATGGGCTTCCTCCTGTGAGCGGCGCACCAGCATCAGCAGATCGTCGGCGCGCGCCGCGCCGAAGGCATCCTTCAGCAGGCGGCCGGCGTAGTCCAGCCCGCCGTGGGTCATGAAGTTCTGGGTGTCCAGAAGCCCCCAGAACTCCTCCAGTATTCCGGCAGATATTTCCGGCGTAATGCCGCGCAGATCGGCCAGCTCCTCGGTGAGCGCCTGTACATCCGCCTCCGGCAGGACGCGCAGAACCTCCTTGGCCAACTCCTCGCCTACGGCCACAAGGAAGACGGCTGCCTTGCGCAGCCCGCTCATGTTCGCCGTAAGCAGGCGCCCTGATCCAGCGCTTTGGAATTCGTTTTCGGCCAAGACCCCGGTCCTTTCCTTGTAGCTGGCTCCTGGCTTCTAGCTGCCAGCCTCCAGCTGCCCCTCGTGATGCCCATCGACCTAGTCCGCCGCAATCCGGTCAGTCGGAGTGGATCCAGCTCTGCAAGAGGCGGGAGCTTTGCGTGGGCTCGCGTTTGAGGTGGTCGGTCACCTGTTCGAAGATCTCCTGTTTTCTAATCCGTTCCGGGTCAATCTCGGCTGGCTCAGGCTGCCTGAATGCCGCAGGCTCCGCATGTGCCGGCAACTCCCTGACCCCACCCTTGCCTCCCGGAGCCGGGCCGAGCCGGGAGTGGCGCAGGGCAGGACGCACCCCGAAGGCCACCACTACCAGCAGGCCTGTCAGAAGGGCCGCATACTTGATCAATACCGGCGAGCCTTCGGCGGTGGATAGAATCTTGCCCGGCAAAGAGGCCGGCGGCTGAAAACGGTTATTCTCGAAGGCCAGATCTTCGACTTCAAGCAGGTCGCCGCGCGACGCGTCGAAGCCCACGGCGGCCTGCGCCAGCGCCGTCAGATTCCGCAACTCCTCGGGTGCGCGCGGCTGCCATAGCGCGGCCTTGTCCTTGGAGGCGGGCTGGGCCATCCGGTCGTTCACCACGATGGCCGCGGTCAGCCGCCGCACCCTGCCCGGGCTCTCGATCACATGCCGCATGGTCTTGGTGGCCGCGTAGGTTCCGGCCTCGCTCTTGGCGGTTTGCGGCGCCGCGGTCTGCGTCGGGTAGACCGGCAAGGCCTGCGCGTTAGGCGCATTCGAAGCCACTCCGGGAACGCCGGCGGCTAGCGGCTGCGAGCCGCTGGCCTGCTCGGTGCGCTGCATCGATAAGGTCACGGTCTGGTCAGGGTCGTAGCTCTCTTTGGTTTCTTCCGAAGCAACAGAATCGTAGTCCAGGGTTACCGAGGCGCGCACGTTACCCGCTCCGGTCACTGGTTCCAGAGTTGTGATCAGCTTCTCTTCCAGAGCCTGCTCGGCGCTCAAACGCATGGCGTCAGCGGTCTTGGGGCCGAGCGGCAGGTGGCCTGCCGCATCCACCAGCACCACATGTTCTGGCGTAAGGCCGTCCACCGCCGAGGAGACCAGGTTGCGAATCGCCTCTGGCTCTCCGTCGGCCAGCATATTACGGCGCAGCTTGAGCACCACCGAGGCCTTGGCCGGCCGCTCCGCATCGCGAAACAGAGAGTCGTGCGGCAGCACCAGGTGTACCCGCGCCGACTGAATATCCGACAGGGTTGCGACCGTGTGCTCCAGCTCGCCTTCGAGAGCCCGCTGATAATTGACCTGCTCGTCGAACTCCGATCCTACCCAGTTGGGCTTGTCGAAGAGCTCAAAACCCAGCCGCCCGCTCTTCATTCCCTTGGCTGCGGTCAACAGGCGCGCCTTATCCAGTTGCGCGGCCGGCACCAAAATCCCCAGCCCATCCGAGGTGGGCTCAAAGGGAATCTGCGCCTGGGCCAGAACCTGTCCGGTGGAGCGCACGTCGTCTGAATCCATGTTGGCATACAGGACGTGCCAGTCCGGCCGGAGACCGTACCAGAACAAGCCTCCAACAAGCCCCCCCAGCAACAGGATCAGCACCACCGTCCAGCCGCGCTGCGCCGCATGCATCTCGGCCCAGCGAACCCGCGTCCGGCCCCAAAGCCCGGCCAGCCGGTCGGTCAACTGGGGTTGGCCGGGCATCGTCGGCGCGCTCTTCTGCAACTGTGTTCCGGTGGCCATGGTCTCCACTCTCAGTGGTTAGTGAGCCGTGGTCAATCACTCGCCTCATCGCCAATTACTGACCACTGACAACTGTCTTTAAAATTGCATCCCGATCACCTGCTGGTAAGCCTGTACAGCCTTGTTGCGCACCGCCAGCGCCAGCTCAAAGGCCATGCTTGCCTTCTCAGTGGCAATCATGGCCTGATGCACATCCACGCCGGAGCCGGTCATCAATCCGGCGACGGCTGTGTGCGCCTGGGCTTCGAGCTGGTCCACCTGGCCAACGGCATCGCTCAATAGCTCGGAAAACGGAGTGGATGCGGCGCTGGAGCTACCGGCTGTAGTTGCGGCCGTGCCAGAGCCTATGCCGGAAAGACCCTGCAATGCCTGCGTCGCGGTGGTCATGGGATTGATTGCTGGTAACATCGCTTCTCCCTGCTGCCCCTTGGCGGTTTAGCCTCGGGGGCTTGCTCCCGCAGGAGCCAACAAACTGCTGGTTGCGGATTGGCGATTACGACTTGGCAATCTCCAATGCCGACACGATCATGCCCTTCTCGGCCTGCACGGCAGAGCTATTCAAACCATATGCACGTGTCGCCCCCATCAAGTCCACCATCTCTGTGAGGGGATTAATGTCCGGATATGAGACATATCCATCCGGCCCGGCATCCGGGTGTCCGGGATCATAGCGCTTCAGCGGGGGCGAGGTATCTTCAACTACAGCTGCAATATGCACGCCAGGCGCCGTCGATGCGGAGTTGTTCAGATTGAGAGGAAGCAAATGCGCCGGAAACGCGGGCAAAGCCGCCGAGTCAAGGCTTGCCGATACTGGTATCCCCGCAGCCGGGCTCCCAGATGCCGCATTGAAGCTGTTGACAAACGCCGGGGCACCGGCATTGGCGGCAAAAACAACGTGCTGACGGTGGTACGGTGTGCCGTCAGCGGTGCGCGTAGTCTCCGCGTTGGCCATGTTGGCCGCCACCACCTCGGCACGCATGCGCTCGGCCTGCATGGCGCTGCCCGAGGTCTCCATCATTGCAAAGAGATTCATCTGGACTTCCTTCTCACGCAAATACAATCGATTGCGCAATCTTCAGATGAATCCCTGCACGTTGCTCTCCACTTACTTGCTGTCAGAATGGATGGCGTCCAAGATGCGCTGGTACTCCTGATGGAGCAGCGCCACGCCGGTTTTAAATTTCAACTGCGCCTCGGCCAGGTTCAGACCCTCGCGGTCCATGGATACGTTGTTGCCGTCGGGTCTTGAGATCAATCCGTCCACGGCCTTGATGCGCACCGGCCGGGCCGCTTGCCCTTTCGCCACGCCGGTCATCGCCTCGCGCATCTCGGCCTCGAAGTCCATGCCCACCGCCCGGTAGCCGGGAGTGTCTATATTGGCCATGTTGACCGCGGTCAGCTTGGCCTCGCTGACGGACAAATCCAGATAACGGGTAATCTGGTCGCTTAGATGGCTCTCAATCTGCATCTAACTACCCTCCTTGGGTGGCTTCGTGGGCAGGCTGTCGATGCGTTCGAGTGCTCTGAGCATCAGCTTGTCGTGCTGGATGTCTCTGCAGCGGCTGCATCGTTCAGTTCTCTGCTATCGCTTCTCTCGGTCCACGGCTGGTCTTCCCTCCGTTTTTCGATGTATGCCCAGGTGGTGAGTGTGACGAAGATGCCGCTCAGCACGCCCAGGACAAAGATGATGTTGTCAAGCATCGGTTCGAGTTACCTTCCTTTCTGGCGAAAGACGCCTGGTTTCTAGCTATTGGATGATAACGAACGCCAGAAGTTGCTTATGTTCCTAATTGACCGTCAACCCAAAATCGATCTCCCGCGTGGTGATGATGGACTCCTCGCCGGCCAGAATGGCGCCCCTCTCCAGCACGTGTTCCAGCTCGCGGACGTTGCCCGGCCAGTCGTGGGCGGTGAGCTTGGCCAACGCTCCAACGTCAACCCGCTTGATGGGGGATACACGGCCCATCTGCGCCAGAAAGTGATTGACTAGCAGCGGCAGATCCTCGGTGTGCTCGGCCAGCGAAGGGGTGCGGATGAGGAAGACAGCCAGCCGGTAGTAGAGATCGGAACGGAAGCCGCCATCCTGGGTCTGCTGGGCCAGGGCCTGGTGGGTGGCGGCGATAATGCGCACGTCCACCTTCACCATTTCGTTATCGCCTACACGCTGCAACTCGCCGCACTCCACAAAGCGCAGCAGCTTGGATTGCAGCCCCAGTGGCATCTCCCCAATCTCGTCCAGAAACAGCGTGCCTCCGTCGGCGGCCTCGATTCGCCCCACGCGCCCCTGCACCGCGCCGGTAAACGCCCCGCGCGTGTGGCCAAAGAGCTCGGCCTCCAGCAATGCCTCGGGAATGGCCGCGCAGTTGATGGCGACAAACGGCTTGCGGCTGCGGGTCGAGAGCCGGTGCAGTGCCTCGGCCACCAGTTCCTTGCCCGAGCCGGTTGGCCCTTCGATCAGCACCGGTGTCGAACGAGGGGCTACCAGGCGGACGCGGCGGCTGACCTCGAGCATGCAGGGAGCGTAGCCAATCATCTCCGGCAGCCGCTCACTGGATGCCGGTTCGACTCTAACTACGGGCAAATCCTCTTCGGCAGGTAGGGTGAGAGGAAGGCCGGTATTGGAATACAGCACGTCTGGCGAGGCGCTCTGCGGTGGAAAAGCCGGCGGGATCTGGGATGGAATCGTCGGAACCGGCCATAGATTGGCATTTAGGGGATCGAGCAGCTGGCTTGGCTTGTTGAGCGCGGGAGCCGCATTCCAGATCGCCGTGTCATTGTCCTGCGAGCGGCGCAGCGCATAGAGCAGCTCCTGGCGGTAGGGTCCGCGCGGGCTCTCCTCCGCGATCGAGCCGCTGGCAGTCACCAGGTCCACTTCAGGGTAAAACGCGCGGAAGTCCTTGAGAAACTCGGCCAGGTCGAGATCGGGCAGCCAAGAATCGACGATGACGGCCTCTGGCGGAGCCGTTTCCGCCTCCGCCCAGGCCTGAGCGCCGCCATCGGCCTCCCGCACCTGCCAGCGCAGGCCGGTGAGAGTCTCGGAGAGCCGCTGGCGAAAGTTGCGATCAGCGCTGGTGACCAGCGCGGTGCGCGGACGAATACGGCTGACGAGGGGAAGAGCGGAAACGGGAACGGGAACGGTTACCATGATGATTCTCCTGAGCGTCGCTCGAGTTAGTTGAATCCAAAAAGCGGATGCGCGTCATTCACCTATGCCGCTGCCACATGAGTAGCCACGCCCGGCAGAATCGCGGGCACGGAAAGCACGGGCAAGCTGGCAAGTGTAAGATCGCTTTCCGGCGGCACCATGTAGCCATGGCCGCGCACCGTGCGAATCAGTACTCCGGGAGGCGGGTCCTTGAGCTTGCGGCGCAGGTAGTTCACGTAGACATCCACGATGTTGGTGGTCTGCGTCGGCTCCAGGTTCCAGACCGAATCCAGCAGCTCCACTCGGGTGACGCACTGGCCGCGATTGAGCATCAGGTGCTCGAGCAGGGCAAACTCCTTGTTGGTGAGGACAATCGACAGGCCGGAGCGGCGGGCGGTGTGATCCAGCCGGTCAAGTTCAAGGTCGCCGGCGCGCAACAGCAGGCGCGCTTCGCGCTTGCGGCGCAACAGCGCCCGGCATCGGGCCCGCAGTTCGTGCAGGCTGAAGGGCTTGATCATCAGGTCGTCGGCCCCGTGGTCCAGGCAGCGAACTCTGGTGTCTACCTCCTGTCGGGCGGTCAGCACCAGCACCGGCAGGTCCGCGTCCATCCTGCGAACCTCATCGAGCACCTGCTCCCCGTCCTTGATCGGCATATTCAAATCAAGAATGGTCAGGTCGGGCATCTCCTGGCGAAATGCCTCCACCGCGGCGGCTCCATCGTAAGCCAGTTGAACACGGTGTCCGTCGGCCTCTAAGCCGCGGCTCAGA
Organism: Occallatibacter sp.; assembly: GCA_052145195.1. Taxonomy (GTDB): domain Bacteria; phylum Acidobacteriota; class Terriglobia; order Terriglobales; family Acidobacteriaceae; genus Telmatobacter. The sequence goes on from JBKQPC010000031.1 coordinate 12,727, forward strand.
AACAATCCCAGCGCCTTGTCGTCTTCAGCAATTAATAACCTCATGGCTACCTTTCTCATTGAGCGGCGCCCTAAAACTCCTGCGCCTGTCTGCTCCACGTTCTTAGTTGGCATGCTTAGCGTGCGCTAACGTCGGCTTCCTTTAACCATCCCTCGTGGGCAGTTGAAACTCAATAGTTGGAAGAAAAAAAGGATGCAGAGCTATTCCGGGAATGGGACCGATGCAAAGGGTTCCCGAAATGGCGAGAGTGCGCAAACTCCGGAGAGCGAGGGTTGCATTCCTCTTTGGAGGTCTCAGTCCGGCAGGTAAAACAACCTCAAGCTGCGGCAGAGCTATTCACAGGATTGCTCTTGCTTTTACGAGATGCTGCTTTTTCGCGATACATCTCGGCGTCGGCCCGGTCGACCAGCACCTTCATCGTTTCGCCGGGCAGACGTTCTGCAAGGCCGATGGAGACCATTACCCGGAGCTTACAGGGCGTGGCGCCTCCCTGAACGGTGTAGCTTCCGCACACCCACTCCCGCAGCCGGTCAATCTGCGCCCGTGCATCAACGACCCCGCAATGCAGCAGAAGCAAAAACTCATCGCCGCCCCAGCGCCCGATGGTGTCTGTGGAGCGGCAGACGGACAGCAACTTGGCGGCAAACTTCTTCAGCAACTCATCTCCAACCAGGTGGCCATGCTCGTCATTGACCCGTTTGAACTCGTCAATGTCGATGATGGCGACGCAGAACGGCGCGCGGCCATGAAGCGATTTCTCAATCTGTCCTTCCACGGACAGGCGGCTGTGCAGTCCGGTGAGCGCGTCGCGCGAGGCAATCTCCTCGGCCTCTTCCAGCCGGGTCTGATAGGTCGTCACTTCCTTCTTGAGCTGGTCGATTGCCGCCTTGCCTTCGGTGGTCATCCGGTCTACCGAGCTCTTCAAGTCCGTGGCGCTCTGCTTGATCGACTCCCGGATCGCGGTCAGGTCTTCCAGGTTGGCAATGCTCTTGAGCCGCGTTGTGACATCGGTGATCTGAGCAGCGCAGCGCTGGTCCCGCTCGCCCACCGACTCGGCGGTTCGGGCCATCATCAGCAGAATCTCTTTTACTTCGCCGGTCTGTTTGCGGTAATGCAAGGCCGCGAGCCGTCCCCAGCCCTGCAAATGCTCTCGCACGCCGGTTTCCGTCTCCTTGACCGTCTCAGAGGTGAGCTTCAGGGAGAGCTTTTCTTCCAGCTTGCCCAGGCCTTGTTTCAGTTCACCGCCCAGAGCCGGGCAGGCGTCCTGGCCGCAGTTGCCCATCTCCACAAGGGAGGAGCAATATGCAGCAACGGTCAGCGGCAGAAGAAGTTGCGTCTCCGGCTCGCCTTGTTTGCCGGACTTCGTTTCGGGCTCTTCCAGATAGTGTTTTATAGAGATCATTGTTCCTCGAAGAATCGCACTCCGCTCAGGGGCGAAGCGCGAAGGGTATACCACCGGTATATCGGCAGTTCCCTGGTTTTTCTTTAGCTGTGGATATAGGATGATTGCGCGCACATTGGCGTTGTAATGATTGATTTCTGCTCAGAGGATTCGATCTTGAACGCCGCAAAGACGGAGATAATCAAGCCGTGAAACGACAATTGCCTTCTGAGCCCTGCGTGCGCTGCCAACGGCCCGCCTCGCGCCGGCGCGATGGCAGGCCCATATGCCTGCGCTGTTGGGTAGTACTTACCGGCCTGGCCATGGACAAGAAGATGCGCCGTATGGGCAAGCTGAAAGGCACGCATGGGCATTCCTGAGCTATCGTGGAGATGGAACTACGCTGCGATGTGGTTCAAAACCGGGGAGATGAGGATGACGGAAGAAGAGCGGCAAGCGAAGCTGGCCAGTCTGGCCCGCTGCAAGCAGTTTGGTGAGAAGGCCTACGACGACATGTACGAGGCGCACTCTGACAGCGCCGCGCGCGGATGCTACAGCGATGCCAAGGAGGCCTTCTATGACGCCATCGGGTACGCCGAGGAACTCGGTTTGCCGGAGGAGACGGAGGCGCTGCGCAAGCGCCTGGAACACGTGAAAGCGGTCTTCAGGGGCCAGTTTGTACAGTGATCGAAAATTAGACGAAAAAAAGAGTTGACACAGTTCGCTTTTTATTCGCTATAATGCGCGCATGGCTGTTACACGAAGGCAAAAAGAGATTCTCGACTTTCTGGAGTCGTTCGTAAGGCGCAACGGCTACTCCCCGTCGTTTGAGGAGATCGCGCGCGGCATGGAGCTGAAGAGCCTGGCCACCGTGCATAAGCACATAACCAACCTGGAAAAGAAGGGGCTGCTGGATCGTGTGCATAACCGCAGCCGCTCCATCGACGTGTTGCCGCCGGGAACTCGCACCCGCTCCAGCGACCGTCTGCCGCTTGCCGGGCGCATCGCCGCCGGCTTCCCCGTCGAGGCGATGGAGACCGAGGAGAGCATCTCGCTGCATGATGTGGTGGGCAACCGCGACGTCTTTGCCCTCGAGGTGCGCGGCGACTCCATGCGCGATGAACACATTATCAGCGGCGATTATGTGCTGGTGGAGCGAACGCGCACGGCGCGCCAGGGCGAGATCGTGGTTGCTCTGGTGCGCGGCGCTGAAACCACGCTGAAGCGCTTTTTTGCCGAGGGGAATCGTGTGCGGCTGCAACCGTCCAACATGGAGATGGAGCCCATTTACTTTCCTGCCGCGCAGGTGGCCATCCAAGGCCGCGTACTGGGCGTGCTGCGCAAGTACCGCTGATACAGGGAACAGGGATTAGGGAGTAGGAGTTAGGGCGGGAGATTTGCGGAGTTAGCGGGGTTAGCCGTTGCGCACAACGCGCAGGCTGACAGCGACTATTCCCTATTCTCTAATTCCCTGCTTCTATCACGCCAGCAGATTCTTGATCTTCTCTTCAACTACGTCCTTAGGAACGTAACCAACGATCTGATCGGCCACCTTGCCGCCTTTGAAAAAGAGCAGGGCGGGAATGCCGCGAACGCCGTAGCGTGATGGGGTGGCGCCGTTCTCGTCCACATTCACCTTGGCCACCTTCAGCTTGCCGGCATAGGTTGCGGCCACGTTATCCACAATCGGCGCAATCGCCTTACAGGGACCGCACCATACGGCCCAGAAATCCACCAGAACCGGTTGCTCGCTCTGGAGCACCTCCCGGTCGAATGTTGCATCACTCACTTCCAGTACACCCAGTCCAGCCATGATCCTCCTTGCGGCCACTGCTTGCATTCAGTGTAACCGCAACCGATCGTTTATGTGATGCGGCAGAGGTTAGTAAAGTCGCATCCCGCTTGTCTACGGTCAAGAGTAAGCAAATTCAGCGATATCGAAAAGGGTCAAATCTCTCTGCATATGGCAGTCAAATTAGCACTGATTTACTAGAAGAAAAAATTAAAGCGCCCGGATCCTGAGAAGGATCACGGGCGCTAGAGCAGCCCTCCCCCAGAACTGCCCACGTGTGCGAATGTAGGATTTCTGGAGATTAAAAGCAAGCTATCTTGAGTAACAAAATAAGTAACGTTCGAGTTGGATTTTTGCTGATAAAAGGTAACATTCCGGCCGTAATTGCGATTCCGTGGTCAAAGATCCAGGCGCGCCGCCTCACTAGGATTGGCTTGCTCCCGCCGGCTCGAACCGGCAGAGTTTAAGTTCTGGCTCCGTCATTCCTATCAGCGCCCGGCGGATGGCAGCCGCAGCCTTCGGAACACTCTCCTCGCTACCAGTGACAACCAGAACCGAGGGCCCCGCGCCGCTCAGAGCCGCGCTCAGAATGCCGTGCTCTCCGGCCAGTGGCAGTAGCGGAGACAACAAGGGACAAAGGGGTGCGCGGTAGGGCTGGTGAATGCGGTCCCGCATGGCCACGCGCAGCAGATCGCCTCGCGCCTGGGCAAAGGCCATCCCCAGCAGTGCTGCGGACTGAATGTTGGCAACCACATCAGCGCGAGAGTACATTGTGGGCAGCGCGGCGCGAGCCTCGCTGGTGGCCAAAGGCTCGGTGGGCAATACCATGATGGCTCGCCACTCAACCGGCGGGTCGATACGGGCCACATGAACCCGTCTGCCCTCGCATGCCGTGGTCACAAATCCGCCCAGCCAGCAGGCCGCGGCGTTGTCCGGATGGCCTTCCAGAGCCACCGCCTCCTCCAGAATGCGCTCCGCGCTCCACTCCAACCGGCCAAAATGGACCGCCAGACAGATGGCCGCCAGCCGTCCCGCCGCAGACGAGCCGCAGCCCATCCCCAGCGGAATCTCGTTCGTCATGTGAATCGCCAGAGGAATCACCAGCCGCCCGTTGCTTTCGAGCAGCCTCTTGTAAATCTCGAGAATAAGATTGTCCTCAAGCTGGGAACACTGCTCCCGATCGCGGCCGCTTGCGGCAATTGAAAACTCAGCAGCGGGCTCAGCCTCAATCTCCAGGTAAAAGTCGAGAGCCACTGCTGCGGCGTCGAAGCCGGGACCAAGATTGGCGGAGGTGGCCGGCAGGCGCAGCCGAATCTTTCCGGAATTCGCGCTCGAACACTCGCTCATCGCTCGCTTTCCTTCAGTGCGGCCAATACCGCGGCCGGCGTGGCATCCACGGCCACCGCGTCACGCCGCAGAGCGGCAATCTCCGCTTCCTTGCCCGCGGCCTCTTCTTCCTTCAGCAGGGTTCCACGATGGAATTCGATGGTGTAGTCGGCGTCCTTGAGCGTGTGGCCGGTCAGCAGAAGGACCACTGTATCGCCGGAGGCTACCTTGCCTTCTGCACGCAGCTTCTTCAGCCCCGCGAGCGTGACCGCGGAGGCCGGCTCGCAGCCCAGTCCTTCAGCGCCGATCTCCGCTTTGGCGATGGCGATCTCGGCTTCGGTCACATCCAGGCACCAGCCGCCTGTCTCCTGAATGGCGCGCACGGCCTTGCGCCACGAGGCCGGATTGCCGATGCGAATGGCCGTAGCGCGGGTGTGCGCCTCCACCGGCTCCAGCGAGGCAGCTTGATGCTCCCTGAAGCTGCGCACCAATGGATTCGCCCCCACGGCCTGAATTACGCTGATGCGCGGCATCTTCGTCACCAGTCCCAGCTCAAGCATCTCCCTGAAGCCCTTGCCCAGCGCTGAACTATTGCCCAGATTTCCGCCCGGCACGATCAGATGGTCGGGAACACTCCAGTCGAAGGCCTCGGCAATCTCGAAGGCCGGAGTCTTCTGTCCTTCCAACCGGTAGGGGTTGACCGAGTTGAGCAGATAGATGGGCGCTTCGTTCACAATCTGCGACAGCAGGCGAAGGCAGCCGTCGAAATCGGCCTTCAACTGGCAGGTCACCGCGCCGTAGTCCATGGCCTGCGAGAGCTTGCCCCAGGCGACCTTGCCTTCAGGAATCAGCACCAGGCTCCGGAGCCCCGCGCGCGCCGCATAAGCCGCCATGGCGGCCGAAGTGTTCCCGGTAGAGGCGCAGGCCACGCACTCGAAGCCCCACGCCTTGGCCACGCTCATCGCCGCGGTCATGCCCGTGTCCTTGAAAGAGCCTGTGGGGTTCATCCCCTGATGCTTGGCAAAGAGATGGTCGATCCTCAGAGCTTTGGCCGCGCGCGTCAGGTGGTAGAGCGGCGTGTTGCCCTCGCGCAGGGTCACCGCGTTGCCAAAGTTGTCCAGAATGGGCAGTAGCTCGCGAAAGCGCCAAACGCCGGATTGGTCCACTGCCTCAGTCGACGAGCGCCGCTCCCTCCAGACCCATTTAAGCCCGCCGGCATTGGGCCGGTCCTGGCCCCCGCGCTGGCTCCAGCCGGGGTACTCCACGTCATACAGCTCTCCGCATTCAGTGCAACGGAAGTCAGACCGGGCCGCGGCGCCGGGGATTCGCGTCCCGCATCCGATACAACGCAACTGGTGCAATATCTCGTTCATGCCTGGTTTTAGGTTACCAGCGCGCAGCAATTTGCGCCCACTGCGTCATCGGGGTATGAGAATGCGTTCTACTTCGGCTGCCCTGCCGCAGGCTGGCCGCTCTGCGCTTTTTCCAGCGCAGGGTCTTTCAGCTCCCTGCGCGCCTGCTTGCCGTGCGGACCGTCGGGATCGTACTCCAGCAGCTTCAGATAATGCTCCTTGGCATGGGCATAATCGCCCAGATGGTGTTCCGCCTGGGCCAATCCCCAATACACCTCGGGATTCTCCGGGTCCAGAATCATTGCGGACTCGAAGCGCGATAGAGCCGCCTTCCAGTTTTTCCGGTCGAGATAATAGCTGCCCACTTCGATGTCTTTGGAGGCAGCCTCCTGGTGGGTAGGTTCCTTGACGGTGAGTTTTCTCTTCTTGCTGCTGGTCTCGTCGTCCCCAGGCTTGGGCAACAGACTCCCCAGTCCCGTGAGGCTGGAACTGGAGTCGGCGCTGGAATCGGATTCTGAGCTGCTGGTGTACGTTGGCGCAGGGTCGTCCGGACTGCGCACAGGGTCAACGTCCTCGCCCCGCAGCGGGACAGGCGAGCTATACGGCTCTCTTTCCTCTAAGCGATAGGTTCCCTCGGGCAGCGGCGGCGTGACCTTCGAGGGCATCACTGGAACCGTGCTCGTATCCTCGGGAAAGGGATTGGCGCTGGACTGAGTGGCCGTTCCCGGCTGCGATGATTTGGTCTGGGCCGGCTTCTTGCTCTCGTCAGCCAGCTTGCTCTGGCCCTTCTGATCTCCCACAGCCGGCGCCTGCGCCAGCAGCCAAGGCTCCGCCACCATTAGGCAGACAACCAACAAAAACGCATAGGCCAAAAAACGCTTCATGTTTCTATCCTAATCTCGAATCTCATGCCGGACCTCATGGTCGCAATGTTACGATTCGTTTTATACCGCTCACAAGGAATGCATCGCACACCGCATGGCACTCATCATTCGCTCCTCCGCCATCCACGCCTCCGGCTGCTATACCACCACCGCCATTCGCAAAGGCCGTCGCGTGGCCGAATACACCGGACCCCGTCTCACCAGGGCCGAGGCTGACGCCGCCTACGAGAACTCCTCCATCACATACCTCTTTGGACTCGGCGACGGCTCGGTAGTCATCGACGGCAAATGCACCGCCATGTACATCAACCACAGCTGCGACCCCAACTGCGAGTCTGTTGAGATAGGCGGCCGGGTGTGGATCAAGGCCATCCGCAACATCGCCCCCGGAGAGGAGATCACCTATGACTACTGCCTCTACGACGGCGACGCCGACGAAGCCCATTGCAACTGCGGCTCGGCCAACTGCCGCGGCACCATGTATTCCAAAAAAGAGGTACGCCGTCGCAAGGCCGCCGCGAAAAAGGCCGTCAAAAAGAGCGCCCAGCGGAGGAAGCAAGGTGTTTCAGCGTGCTGATCCAGCACGAATATAAAGTGTCTTCAGGCCCATACTACTCTTGATCTGATCTACACTATGGTCGCCGGACGCGTACTCCCCCGGAACGATACAATCCCTCTAGGCGGCTTCCATTCCGTAGAGGCCGCAAGGAGCGGATCCACCCATGGGTTACCAGGTTCTAGCCAGAAAATACCGTCCGCAGCGCTTTGCCGACGTGGCCGGCCAGGATCACGTCACCCGCACCCTGCTCAACGCTCTCAGCCAAAACCGCGTCGCCCACGGCTACATCTTCTCGGGGCACCGCGGCATCGGCAAGACCACCATCGCACGCATTGTGGCCATGGCCCTGAACTGCCGCACAGAAATCGGCTCACCCGCCCGCCCCACACCCGAGCCCTGCGGCACGTGCGACTCCTGCATGGAGATTCGCCAGGGCAACGCCGTGGACGTGATTGAGATCGACGCCGCCACCAATCGCGGCATCGACGAGATTCGCGAGCTGAGAGACGCCGCACGCTACGCGCCCTCCCGAGACCGCTATAAAATCTACATCCTCGACGAGGCCCACCAGATTACCGACGCGGCCTTCAACGCGCTGCTCAAAACCCTGGAAGAGCCTCCGGCGCACGTCATTTTCATGATGGCCACCACCCAGCCGGAGGACATTCCGCAGACCATCCGCTCCCGCTGCCAGCACTTCAGCTTTCATGCCGTCAAATTCGACGACATCCTGGCGCAGTTGAAGATGATCGCTGCTGAGGAGAAGGTCGATGCCGAGGAGGCCGCGCTTGCCCTGCTGGCCGAGGCCGGAGACGGCTCCATGCGCGACGCGCTCTCCATCATGGATCAGGCCATCGCCTCCGCGCCGGTGGAGAAAGGCCGCCCGGTGCTTTCGGCTGCGCAGATTCGCGAGCTGATGGGCGCGGTTCCCAACGCGGTCTTCGAGCGCCTGCTGGAAGCTGTTGCAGCCGGGCAAAGCGCCGAGTTGATGGAGCAGTTGAACCTGCTGGTCAACGCCGGCCACAATCCCTCATCGCTGGCACGGCAGATGGTTCGCTACCTGCGCAACACACTAATGGCCAAGCTGGGTGGCGAGCAGACGGAGTTGCTGCAAATCTCCGCTGACGAGCGCGCCCGCGCCGCGCGCACCGCGCAGCTCTTTACCGAGGAAGAGTTGACCCGCAACCTGCAGATCGTTCTGCGCACCTTCGACGACCTGAATTATCGCCAGGAACAGCGCTTCCATCTGGAGCTTGGCCTTCTCAAGCTGATTCATGCCCAGCGCCTCTTGCCGATTGAGGAGCTACTGAGCGGCGTGGGTGTTGCGCGATCCGCAAATCCGGCGTCGGCTTCTGCTTCGCGGCCAGCCCCAAACCAGGCACGTTCGTCCGCATCCGCTGCTCCTGCTGTTCCGGCGTCTCTTTCGCCGTTTGGGCATGCAGGAGGCAGTATGAGTTCGGGAGCGAAGATGGAGTCCGGTACGAAGCGGGATTCAGCGGCCTCGCCCTTCCCTGCCTCGACCGCAACAGCCACCATCTACGCCACAACTATTACTGAAGGCGCGCTGGCCGTGGCTCCGCAGGCTGCTGTAGCGGCCAGTCTCCCAAGCATCGAGCAAATTCGTCACGCCGTCGGCAGCGCTCTGGTCGAGGGCGGTCACGTCTCTGCTGCACAGCTTCTCGGCGCGGGCAAATGGACCATCGATGGCGCCACCCTGCGCATCGAAGTAGCCGGCATGGGCAAGAAGATGCTGTCGCTGACTGTCAATGCGGCGGCGGAGAAGATCATCCGCCAGGAGTTGCAAAGGCTGGGCGCGCCGGCGCGCTTGCTGGTAGTTCCCGGCGAGGGAACAGCGCAAGCCACGCCGATGCCCGCGCCGCAAGTAGGCAGCATTCAGGAGACCGCGCTGGCCAACCCGTTAGTCCAGCGGGCGCGGCAGATTTTCAAGGCCGAGGTGCGCAGCGTCGTGGACCTAAGGCAGAAGTAAACGCACGCTCCAGATGAGGAGTACAAGCCATGCTCAACCCGCTCAAAATCTCCGAGATGCTTTCTCAGGCCAACCAGATGCAGGAAGAGGTTCAGCACAAGCTGTCCATGACGGTGGTTGAGGGGACGAGCGGCGGTGGCGCCGTGACCGCAACCATGAACGGCAAGAAGCAGCTTCTCAAAATCCATATTGAGCCCGCCGCAGTGATTGGCCTGAGCGGCGACAAGCCCGATGTGGAGATGCTCGAAGATTTAGTGGTGGCCGCGGTCAACGATGCGGGACGCAAAGCCGATGAGGCCATCCAATCCAGCGTGCAGGGAATGCTGGGCGGGCTCAAGCTACCGGGAATGGGCTAATTTTTAATTTAGGCATTTTATTGTCAACCAGAGGGAGGATGAAACCATGCAGGAAGGAATGAATCGCAGGAACTTTTTAGAGTTGAGTGTAGCGGCAGGCGCGGCGGCCATGCTTCCCCATACGATGAATGCCCAGGCAGCAACAGCATCCCCACGCGCCGCGCAGGCACACGCGGATGCCGCAACCACGCCCATCAAGACGACGAAGCTCTACGACAACATCTATCTGCTACAAGGCCAGGGCGGCAACATGGCTCTACAAACCGGCCCGGAAGGCAACGTCCTCATTGATGCGAGCTTTGCTCCGGCGGTTCCGCGAATTCTGGAGGCCATCGGGAGCTTGAGCAAGGATGCTCCATTCGCGCTGATCAACACTCACTGGCATGGTGACCATACCGGCGGCAACGAAGGAATTCGCGCGGCAGGATTCACCATCTTAGCTCATCAGAACACCCGCGAGCGGCTCTCCACTCCGCAGACCATGAAGCTTTTTCACACGAACACGCCCGCTGCTCCAGCCGGCGCATGGCCGACGGTCACCTTCGACGATGCCCTGCGCGTCTGGCGCAACGGCGACCAGCTCGACCTGGTCCACTTCGCCCCCGCGCATACAGACACGGATATTTACATTTACTTCCACAAGGCCAATGTGCTGCATGTGGGCGACATCTGGTTCAACGGCATCTATCCCTTCATCGACGAAGGCACGGGCGGCACCATTGGCGGCATGATCCGCGCAGCCGAAAAAGTGCTGACCGTGGCAAACAGCGACACAAAGATCATTCCCGGCCATGGGCCGCTGGGATCGAAGGCCGATTTTCAGAAGTATCGCGATATGCTGGCGGCGATTCGCGACAAGGTGGCAGTTTTGAAGGCCGCCGGAGCCAGCGAACAGGAAGCCATCGCCAAGAAGCCGACAGCTGAGTTCGACTCCACATTGGCCAAAGGCTTTATGAACGCCGATACATTTGCTGGCATCGTTTATCGGACTCTGTAGGAGGCGCGCACGTGTCACGCTATGCCGAGCCGATGGCACGGCTGATTGAAGAGTTGAAGAAGCTCCCCGGAGTGGGCGCGAAGAGCGCGCAGCGGTTTGCCTTCCACATTCTGCGCTCCACGGACGAGGATGCGGCGGCCCTGGCCGAGGCGGTATGCGGGCTTAAAGCTGGTTTATGCCTGTGCTCGGTCTGCAACAACGTCACCGACATCGATCCCTGTGCTTATTGTTCGAGCCCTGCCAGAAACCATCGCCTGGTGTGTGTCGTCGAGGAGCCTACAACCATTGCCGCAGTGGAGCGCACGCGGAACTCAAATGGCGGCTACCAGGGTGTCTATCACGTGCTGCATGGCACGCTCTCGCCCTTGCACGGCGTGGGACCCGATCAGTTGCGCACCGGCACGCTGCTCGCTCGCGTCGAACGCGGCGAGGTGGACGAGATCATTCTGGCCACCAGCCCCACTCTCGAAGGCGAAGCCACCGCCCATTGGCTGGCCGATGCGTTGCGCGGCTTAAAGGTCCGAATCACGCGTATCGCTACAGGCGTTCCCGCCGGCAGCGACATCGAATACGCCGACGAGGTGACCATGGCGCGCGCATTGGAGGGACGGCGGGAGGTTTAATTCGGTTTAAGCTCGTAGGATAGGGCAGTCCAAATATTGCGCTTCTGGAGGCCGCATGATTCGCGTCGGCTTAATTGGGTTTGGAATGGTAGGGCGGGTCTTTCACGCTCCGCTGATCTCCTCGGTCGATGGGCTGGAGCTGGCCGCCGTCATGGAGCGCACTTCGGACAAAGCCGCACAGCGCTATCCCGGAATCCTCACCTACCGCTCTCTCGAAGCAATGCTGGCCGATGCCTCGCTCGGCCTCTTTGTGGTCGCCACGCCCAGCCAAAGTCACTTCGAGGTTGCCAGCCAGATTCTCAAGGCTGGCCGAAACGTAATCGCAGACAAGCCTGTCTGCACTACATCCGCCGAAATTGCCCAGCTCATGGAGCTTGCCACAGCCCATAAAGCCCTCCTTATCCCATTCCATAACCGGCGCTGGGACAGTGACTTCCAGACTATTCAGAAACTATTGCATGAAGGTTTGCTGGGCCGTCTGGTCTACTTTGAGTCTCGTTTTGACCGCTGGAGGCCTGATCCCCCGACCGACCGCCTTTGGAAGGAAGACCCCGCATCCGGCGGAGTTCTGCTCGACCTGGGACCGCATCTGGCCGACCAGGCTCTGATGCTCTTCGGCAAACCGGAAGCCGTCTCCGCCGAGATTCTCTGCGAGCGCGAATGGGCCCGCGCCTGCGACTCCTTCACCCTCCGCCTGCGCTATCCAGGCTTCTCTGTCGTTCTGGGCGCCAACTGCCTGACCACGCCAGCGCGCCCCCGCTTCCATCTGCGCGGCACAAAGGGCAATTATTGGAAATCCGGTCTCGATCCACAGGAGGCTGCGCTGAACAAGATCACCCGCATCGAGGATCCGGACTGGGGTAAGGAGCCAGCCGCGGAATGGGGCACGCTCCACGTCGATGTGGACGGCAATATAGTTACCCGGCCCTTCGAGCCCATCCCCGGCGACTACCGGCTCTACTATGCAGGTGTCCGTGACGCCCTGTTGGGCAAGGCGCCTGCTCCGGTTTCGGCCGTGTCCGCCTGGCGCGTGGTCCGCCTGCTGGAGTGGGCCTTGGAAAGCTCTGATAAGCGCCGCGAAATCATCTGCGACTGGAGCGAGGAGCCGAAATAGCTTAATCCCTAGTGCCTGCTGAGATACTTCATCCCCGTATCGCACATGATCGTGACAACCGTCGCGCCTGATCCCAATTGTTCGGCTAGCCTTAGTGCTGCTATTACATTGCATCCAGTGGAAGTTCCTGCAAAGATACCTTCCTCACGAGCCAGCCGCATGGTCATAGCCTCGGCATCCGCAGTGGAAACCTGTTCAATCTGATCTACGATCTCCGCTTGCCAGAGGGGAGGGAGATAGCCGACGCCGATTCCATCGATTTTATGAGCGCCCGGCTTGCCGCCCGACAATACCGGGGATTCAGATGGCTCCACGGCAACTATTTTGATCTTGTCGTTATAACGGCGCAAGGCTCCCCCTGTGCCCCGCAGAGAGCCAGACGTGCCTACGCTTTGGACAAATCCGTCGATCCTGCCCTCAGTCTGATTCCAGATCTCCTCCACCAGTTTTGGATAGGCAGTAAGCTGGTCTTTGTTGTTCAACTGATCGGTCCAATAGGCTCCCGTCTTAGCGGCAATGATACGCGCAGCTTCGATCATGTCCCTTGTCAACTTCTCCGTCATGCCTCCGCTCTCGCTGGGCACGATCTGAAGCCTTGCCCCCAGGATTCTCATATGCTCGAGTTTTTCCCGTGCAAAGGCATCGGACGATACGATATAAAGCGGATGTCCCTTGACCGCGCAGACCAATGAGAGTGATACGCCGGTGCTGCCGCCGGTGTATTCAACGACTGCACCGCCTGTTGAAAGGCGTCCGTCCGCCTCTGGCGCTTCAATCATGGCAAGCGCCATCCGGTCCTTCATGCTGCCTGTGGGGTTCTCACTTTCCAGCTTAAGCAGGATGCGCGCGCCGTTCCCCGGTACGATGTGCCGCAAGGCCAAAAGAGAAGTGTTTCCAATGCAGTCCAGAATGTCCCGTTTCATATCTTTCATCATTATTTCCCTGCTATGAATAGATTCTCACCCCTTATTCATCGGTTCTTTTCTATCAGCGGCACCCAGAAGCGAAAGCAAGCGCCGTGTCCAGGAGCGCTCTCGGCCTCGATTCCCCCGCCGTGCGCGGCCAATATGGCGCGGCAGATAGCCAACCCCATCCCCGTTCCCTTCCCTTTGCCGGCGCCTTTCTTGCCCCGGTAAAACTTATCGAAGATGAAGGGCAGATCGGAGGCGTCGATGCCCTCGCCATCGTCGTCGATGCTGAATTCCAGCCGGTCTCCGTGACGCCAGCTGCCCAACAGAATGCGTCCTCCCGCCGGCGTGTGACGTGCCGCATTCTCCAGCAGGTGACGCAGCACACGGCCCAACAGGTGCGGATCGAACCAGGCAGGCTTATCAAGATTGCCCGTGTCATCAACAGCAATCACCACACGGCACGCTGCCAGCGCATTCCGCGATTCCTCCACTGCCTGATCCAGAAGGGCGCGCGGAAGGTGCGGCACGAGGTGAACCTGGACCACGTTGGCGTCGATCTCGGCCATTTCGACGGCTTCGCCAATCAGTCGATCCAGCTGCGAACTCTCCTCATCGACAATGGCCGCCAACTCCAGCCGCCCGGCATCGTCCAGGCCCTCACCCTGAACCAGCGTGGTAGCGGCGGCGCGGATAGCGGTCAGAGGCGTGCGCAACTCGTGCGTCACCGAGTCGATCAGCGCGGCGCGCAGCCGATCCGCCTCGCGAGCCGCTTCCAGGCGGGCAGATGCCTCAATCGCCGTGGCGCGAGTGAGCGCAATGGCCACCTGCGCGCTGACCGCCGTAGCCACCTCCCGGGAAAGCGCGTCCGGCCGCAGGCCCAACGCGCCCACCGGCCGCAGCCCCATCATCAACGTCCTCGCCGTGAAGGCTCCCGGTATGACCTGCGTAGGATTCTGGCCCAGGGTCATGGCCCGCAGGCTGGCCTGGATGCTCATCGGCAGATCGGGGGTTGAGGAATAAAACTGGTCCTGGTCGCGAATATAAAGCACCACCCCATCCAACGCGAAGATGCGCGCGATCAGACGGGGCAGGTCGCGAATCAACCCGGCAGCGTCCTCCTGCACCATCATCTCCTGCGAGAGTTCGTAAAGCCGCTCCACGTCTTCGCTGCGCTGCTCAGCCTGTCGCGCCTGGCCGCGTGCCCTCTCAGCAAGACGGCCTACCACCACGCAACTAAGCAGGAACGAGATCATGGCCACCCAAGCCTGGATGCCTGAGAGCCGCAACGTTCCGACCGGCGGCAGAAAATAGTAATCGAAAGCAATCGCGCACAGCAGCGCGACATACAGCGAGAGCCAGATTCCCGTCTGGGCGGCAAACCACACCACCAGCACCAGAAAAACCATTCCCGCGGTCGTCGAGTTGACGCCCAGCCATACCAGTAGACTCGTAATCGCCGCCGCAACCAGAGTGGCCGCGAGCCAGTGAGTTATATCACGCGCATAGGAGGGCAGCTGCATATTTCCTCCAAAGAAATCATACCCGTCCGCCCGGATGATGTAATCTTGCGATGAAAGAAGAAGGCCATGCCGGAAAGAATTCTGGTCATCGACGACGAGCCGCAGATTACCCGCGTGCTGCGTGCCGCGCTCACCGCGCAGCGCTTTGACGTGCGTACCGCAAACGATCCGGAGGAGGGCCTGCTGCTGTTTCGCGATTGGCTGCCGGACCTGGTGGTAACCGACCTGATGATGCCCGGCCAGAGCGGTGTCGAGGTCTGTCGCGCCATCCGTGCTCAATCGGCAATTCCGATCATTGTGCTGTCCGTCAGAGACCACGAGCGCTCCAAGGTCGAGGCCCTGGACGCGGGGGCCGACGACTATGTGACCAAGCCCTTCAGCATTCAGGAGTTGTTGGCCCGCGTCCGCGCCCATCTGCGCCGCGCCCCGGAGCGCGCAACCTCTGCATTAGAGATCGGCGACTTCGTGGTAGATGCCGAGGCACACACCATCTCCGTCCTGGGCAAACCCATTCACCTCACCCCCAAGGAGTTCGAGCTGCTGCTGCATCTGGCCCGACATGCCGGCAAGGTGATGACCCATCGCGTGCTGCTGACCGCCGTGTGGGGTTCGCAGTCGGCCCATCAGCCGGAGTATCTGCGCGTCTTCGTCGGCCAGTTACGCAAAAAGCTCGAAGCCGAGACCGGCAAACAATACATCCAGACGGAGCCCTGGGTCGGCTACCGCTTTGTCCCCGAGGGATGTTCAGGCAAAGAAGAATAAACTTAGCTCTCACCGAAAGCCATCATGTGATTTCATGAGATGGGACAGTGTTCGTGAGATGGGATGGTGGAATTTCTCTTTTATGCGGCTGTTGGTATCATCCATTCATGCAGCAGCTGGACCATAATGATCGCCGGCTCATCGCCCGGATCAGACGCGCCCTGATCGAGGTCGCGTTTATTGTCTTTCTCTTTTATTCAAACCTGCTGATGGGAGAGTTCACTCGCACCAACGGACAGGGGAAAACTCTGGCCTTTGCCTTCCGCGATATTTTTACGGTCACAAATTTCACTATCGCCATGATTGCCGCGCTGATCGGGTATGGCATGTTTGAATCCCTTCGAAAGAAGCAATAGGAATGTGGTCTGCAATCGAAGCGGTACCGGCTGCTTATTGGCACGACTATCTGTAAATTCATCTATTTTTGATATTTAGAGCATTTCTGGCAACTTTCCCATCCTTACACTTTATTTAGGAAACTTTTTCGATACTCTAACTGGGCGTTAGCCAGAATGAAATTGAGCAGGCGGCTTCCGCAAACCTTCTGTTCATGGAAGTGAGAGACTCGCAATGCAAACACTGTTGCAAGATTTGACGATGTTGCTTTTCACGGCAGTTTTCTTCGTCTTGGCGTTTCTCTACGTCAAGGCTTGCCAGAAGCTGAGGTAACCCATGCAAACCGACATCATCACCGTCGTTGCTTTGATTCTGTCTGTCCTGCTGTTCGGCTACCTGACCATCACCCTGCTCTTCCCGGAGAAGTTCTAGCGATGTCCGTCAACGGTTGGTTGCAATTTGCCGTCTTCTCGCTGATTCTGCTGGCCAGCGTTCGTCCCGTGGGCATCTATCTGGCCCGTGTGCTGGAGGGAGAGCGCACCTGGCTCACTCCAGTGCTCCGTCCTGTCGAGCGGCTCATTTACAAGCTCTGCGGCATCAAAGCCGACAAGGAGATGAACTGGCGCGAGTATGCCTATGCGGTGCTGGGCTTTTCGGCCGTCACCCTACTGCTCACCTATGGCCTTGAGCGGCTGCAAAACTTCTTTCCATGGAACCCGCAAAATCTCGCCGCTGTGGGGCCGGATCTGGCCTGGGACACCGCCGCCAGCTTCACTACCAATACCAACTGGCAGTCGTACACGCCCGAGACCACAATGAGCTATTTGACCCAGATGGCTGGCCTCGCGACGCACAACTTCTGGTCGGCAGCAGGCGGCATCGTGGTGGCCGTGGCTCTGATCCGAGGCATAAAGCGCACCAGCTCGGCCACCATCGGCAACTTCTGGGTGGACATGACGCGCACTCTGCTCTATGTGCTGCTGCCGGCCTCGATCATCGGTGCGCTGCTGATGGTCGCTCAGGGCGTTCCGCAAAACCTGAACGCCTACACCACGGCTCACCCACTCGAACAACCGAGCCAGGTGCAGACCATCGCTCAGGGACAAGTGGCCTCGCAGGAAGTCATCAAAATGTTGGGCACCAACGGCGGCGGATTCACCAACGCCAACAGCGCTCATCCCTTTGAGAACCCCACGCCGCTCACCAACCTCTTCCAAATGTTCCTGATCTTCGTGATTCCGGCGGGGCTCACCTATACGCTGGGCCGCATAACCGGCTCTCCGGGCCACGGCTGGGCCGTATTTGCCGCTATGTTCGTGCTCTTTGCCGCCGGATTCACCACCGTCTACTGGGCCGAATCGCAGCCACATCCGATGCTGCACGGCGCGGCGCAATACGGCAGCGCCACCGCCCCGGCCGGCAACATGGAGGGTAAGGAGGTCCGCAACGGCGTCAGCCAGTCCTCGCTTTTCTCCACCATCACCACCGACGCCAGTTGCGGCGCGGTCAACACCATGCACGACTCGCTTACACCGCTGGGCGGCATGGTGGTGATGATCAACCTCATGATGGGCGAGGTGGTCTTTGGCGGCGTGGGCTCGGGCTTATACGGCATGATCATCATGGTGGTGCTCTCGGTCTTCATCGCCGGACTCATGGTGGGCCGAACCCCCGAATACCTGGGCAAGAAGATCGAATCTTACGACGTGAAGATGACCATGCTCTACGTGCTCATCTTCCCGCTCATCATTCTTACCGGCACGGCCATCTTCGTGCTCTCGCCTACCATCGGCCTCAGCAGCCTGGCAAATCAGGGGCCGCACGGATTCTCCGAAATCCTCTACGCCTTTACCTCCACGGCGGCCAACAACGGCTCGGCCTTCGCCGGCTTGAACGCCAACACCTGGTGGTACAACGTGGTGCTGGGCTGGACCATGCTGATGGGACGCTTCCTCATGCTGATTCCGGTGCTGGCTTTGGCTGGTAACCTGGCCCAAAAGAAGAGCGTGCCTCCCTCGCCCGGCACCTTCCCGGTGAACGGCTCGCTATTTACCGTGCTGCTGGTCGGCGTCATTGTCATTCTGAGCGCCCTGACTTTCTTCCCGGCGTTGAGCCTGGGACCGATACTGGAACACCTGCTGCTTAAAACAGGACAGCTTTTCTAACCAACACCGCACAGGAAAAGGCGAAACGGACTGTCATGCTTGAAAAAAAGAGTCTTTGGAATACGAAAATCATGACCCAGGCGCTGCTGGACTCGGTGCGCAAGCTCGATCCCCGCTGGATGGTCAAGAACCCGGTGATGTTCGTCGTCGAGGTGGGCAGCGTGCTCACCACGCTGCTGCTCATCGACAACACTGTGCATCACCGCTCCGGCTTCGGCTTTAACCTTCAGATCACCCTCTGGCTGTGGTTCACGGTTCTCTTTGCCAACTTTGCCGAGGCCATGGCCGAGGGCCGCGGCAAAGCCCAGGCCGATACGCTGCGCAAGGCCAAGGGCGAGACCATTGCGAAACGATACAAGGCGGACAGCACGCTGGAAAATGTCGCCAGTGGCTTGCTGCGCCTGGGCGACGTGATCTACGTCGAGGCTAACCACTACATTGCAGGAGACGGCGAAGTCATCGAGGGCGTGGCCTCGGTGGACGAGTCCGCCATCACCGGCGAATCGGCGCCGGTCATTCGCGAGGCAGGCGGCGACCGCTCGGCCGTAACCGGCGGGACGAAGGTCTTGTCGGACTGGATCAAGGTAAAAATCACTGCCAATCCCGGCGAAACCTTCCTGGATCGCATGATCGCCCTGGTTGAGGGCGCCACCCGCCAGAAGACGCCCAACGAAATCGCGCTCAGCATTCTGCTCAGTGGCCTCACCATCGTGTTTCTCCTGGCCGTGGTCACGTTGCAGCCCTTCGCCATGTACTCCAAGGCCCCGCAGACCATCTTCGTGCTAGTCTCATTGCTGGTCTGCCTCATTCCCACCACCATCGGCGGTTTGCTCTCGGCCATTGGCATCGCCGGCATGGACCGCCTGGTCCAGTACAACGTGCTGGCTATGAGCGGACGCGCCGTCGAAGCCGCCGGCGACGTGAATACACTTCTGCTGGATAAGACCGGCACCATCACCCTGGGCAACCGCCAGGCTACCGAGTTCATTCCTGCCCCAGACGTGAGCCCAGAGCGGCTGGCCGACGCCGCGCAGCTCTCCTCGCTCTCCGACGAAACTCCCGAAGGCCGGTCCATAGTTGTCTTGGCCAAGGAAAAGTACAACCTGCGCGGTCGCGATCTGGCTGGCATCCACGCCGAGTTCGTTCCCTTCACCGCCCAGACCCGCATGAGCGGCGTCAATCTGCCCGGCATGCGCATCCGTAAGGGCTCGGCGGACGCCATTGCCCGCTTCCTCGAAGAGCAAGGCTCCTCGCTGCCCAAAAAGATCCGCGACACCGTTGAAGAAATTGCGCGCCTGGGCGGAACTCCGCTGGTGGTGGCGGAAAACTCCACGGCTCTTGGCGTAATTCACCTCAAGGACATCGTCAAGGGCGGCCTCAAAGACCGTCTCGCTCGTCTGCGCGCCATGGGCATTCGCACCATCATGATCACCGGCGACAACCCGCTCACCGCCGCCGTGATCGCCCGCGAGGCCGGCGTAGATGATTTTCTGGCCGAAGCCAAGCCCAAAGACAAAATGGACCTGATCAAGCGCGAGCAGGGCAAAGGCAAGCTCGTGGCCATGACCGGCGACGGCACCAACGACGCCCCCGCGCTGGCCCAGGCCGACGTGGGCGTGGCCATGAACTCCGGCACCCAGGCCGCCAAGGAAGCCGGCAATATGGTCGACCTGGACTCCAATCCCACCAAGCTCATTGAAATCGTGGAAATCGGCAAGCAGTTATTGATGACCCGCGGCGCGCTGACCACCTTCTCCATTGCCAACGACGTGGCCAAGTACTTCGCCATCATCCCCGCTATGTTCGCCGGCGTCTTCCCGGTGCTGGGAGTGCTCAACATCATGTACCTGCACTCGCCCCAGTCGGCCATCCTTTCGGCAGTCATCTTCAACGCCCTCATCATTGTGGCGCTGATTCCGCTGGCCCTCAAAGGCGTCAAATACGTGCCCAAGGCCGCCGATGTTTTGTTGCGACAGAATCTGCTGATCTACGGTGTCGGAGGCATTATCGTGCCCTTTATCGGCATCAAGGCTATCGACCTGGCATTAGTAGCGCTGCATCTGGCGTAAAACTCGGGGTCGCTGCCCCGCAAGGAGATGTACCGTGCATTCCGTTTCCGCTCCGCCTTCCGCTTCAACCGCACAAGCCACGCCGGTCGTGCATTCCGTCTGGAAGACCTCAATTCTCTTCACCATCGTGACCACGATTCTGTTGGGCCTGGGTTATCCATTACTGGTCACCGGCATTGCCGGCTTGCTCTTCCCCCGCCAGGCGGCTGGCAGCCTCATCAAACTCAATGACGGCACTGTCATCGGCTCCGAGCTACTGGCCCAGAGCTTCACCTCCGACAGGTACTTCCATCCCCGTCCCTCGGCCGCGGGCAACGGCTACGACGCTACTTCCTCCGGCGGCTCCAACCTGGCTCAATCCAACAAGACGCTTGTAACGCGCATCCAGGGCGACATCGACAAACTCGCCGCGCAGAATCCCGGTAAGCCAGTTCCCATCGATCTCGTCACCACCTCCGCCTCCGGACTCGATCCCGACATCACCCCCGACGCCGCCTATTATCAGGCTCCCCGCATCGCCAAAGCTCGCAACCTCAGCCCGGAGAGCGTCCAACAGCTCATCGAGCAGCACATTACCAAGCGCCAGTTGGGTCTGCTCGGCGAGCCCAGAGTCAACGTCCTCAAACTCAACCTTGACCTAGATAAAATCTCTAAATAGAATAGCTTCCCCTATGACTACCGTCGCACTGCACTAGACCGACGCAGTGCGACGGCCTAATATTTGGATCATGGACGCTCTGATTCTTGACGGACAGCCGCTCACACTAGCAGAGATTGAGTCTGTTTCGCTCACGCGCCGCCCGGTTACTATTGCCCCTACCGCCCTGGCTCGCATGGCCCAGAGCCGCACGCTGATTGAGGAGATTCTTGCGGATGGAGAGACAGTTTATGGAGTCAACACCGGCTTCGGCAAGCTGTCGGATGTGCGCATTCCGGCCGGAAACCTGGCACAATTGCAAACCAACTTGGTCCGCAGCCACGCCGGCGGGGTGGGCCAGCCACTCAGCGATTCAGAATCGCGAGCCATGCTGCTGCTGCGGGCCAATGTACTGGCCAAGGGCTTCAGCGGCTGCCGCCCCGCCCTGGTGGAGCTGCTGGTAGCGCTCCTGAACGCCAATGTGCATCCGGTGATCCCCGAAAAAGGCTCTGTGGGCGCGAGCGGCGATCTGGCACCCTTGGCTCACTTGGCGCTGGTAGTCATCGGCGAGGGCGAGGCCATCTACAAAGACGCCCGCATAGCCGGTGGCGAGGCCCTCAGGCAAGCCGGGTTGCAGCCCATTGTTCTTGAGGCCAAGGAAGGCCTTGCGCTCCTCAACGGTACGCAGGCGATGACTGCCGTGGGGGCATTGGCTGTGGCGCGCGCCTTGCGTATGGCGCAATTGGCCGACCTTGCCGGAGCCATGAGCCTCGAAGCGCTGATGGGCACTCCAGCCGCCTTCGATCCGCGCATCCACCAGGCCCGTCCACATCAGGGGCAGATTCACTCCGCGGAGCACCTGGTCGAACTGCTTGCCGGCTCCCAGATTCGCGAGTCTCACCGCACGGCGGATTCGCGCGTTCAGGACGCCTATTGCCTACGCTGCATGCCGCAAGTGCATGGAGCAGTGCGCGATGCGCTGGAGCACGTGCGCGAAATCCTGGAGATCGAATCGGGATCGGCTACGGATAATCCACTCGTATTTGCAACACACTCATCCAAAACGCAAAACAACGGAGTTGTGTCGGGGGGGAATTTTCATGGCGCGCCGCTCGCCTATGCCTTTGATTACGCGGCCATTGTGCTCACCGATCTGGCCGGCATCACCGAGCGGCGAATCGACCGGCTGCTGAACATAGACATCAACGAGGGGCTGCCGGCCTTCCTGTCGCCCGATCCCGGTCTGTCGTCGGGCTTCATGATCGCGCAGATTGTAGCCGCGGCACTGATCAACGAGTGTCAGGTATTGGCGCATCCCTCATCGGCGGGCAGCATTCCCACTGATGGGGGCAAGGAGGATCATGTCTCCATGGGCATGACCGGGGCGCTCAAGCTGCGCCAGATCGTGGAGAACGTCGAGCGGGTTGTGGGCATCGAGCTGATGTGCGCCGCGCAGGGGCTGGAGTTCCGCCGTCCTCTGCTGGCAAGCCGCGAGGTGGAGCGCGCTCACGCCGTGGTGCGGGAGGTTGTGCCGCGTCTGGACGAGGACCGCGTTCTGGCGCGAGACATCGAGGCCATGGCGGCAGCCGTGAGGGCCGGAGCTTTCAACGCCTGGTGCGTATAGGCTCCGAAGTTACCACTTTTGCACAAAAACAATTACGCGCCCAGGAGGTCAAGCAACTATCAAAAATCGCGAAATTATCGGCTAAACCTTTATGGAAGAGATACATAGCTGCATCAGCATGGATAAACATGTGTTGGCAAGTGTTCTCAAACATAGGTAATTTTGCTATTGATTTTTGAATGAAAAATCCGTAAAATAAGAATCGTACTTACATATCCGGGCCAGCATGTTCCCCGGCCCGTGGTTCAGGATTTAAAGGTAACACACCTTCTCTAAGGACAGCAATCGATGGCAAAACGTCGTGGAAATCCCAATTGGGGCAAGCCCGAGCCCATCGGCCCGGTTGTGCCCACGGTGACCTCCTTCGAACAGATTGTAAAGGAGTTCAAGCTCAGCCCGGATCAGTACATCCGGTCAACCCGTCTGCGGGAGTGGGCTCGCCGCAACAAGAATTCCAAGTACATCCCTGAGGCTCTTTTAGAAGCCTGGGGTTTTGAGATTGAGTCAGCGTTATAAATACCCCCTCCATATCTGCGTGTTTCCAGTGAAAGCGCCGCCTTCGGGTGGCGCTTTTGCTGTATGGGTGGTTTTAGTGAGCTGGCGGCAACCGCCGAAGAGCATCTTCCTACTTGGCGAGCATATCCAGCATGGCTTTCGTGTCTTCTGCGTGAGGGCCGTCCGGGGCGAGAGCAAGATACTTCTCCAGCGCCTCTCGCGTCTCAGGCGAGGCTTGGACCTTGCCATGCGCGACTACAGGCAAATCTGCGAAGAGATCTGACCCCAGGACGAACCAGGCATTGGCCCTGGTGGGGTCCGCTTGCACACACTTGCGGCATGCCGCCGCCGAATCTTTTGTGTTGCCGATGTTAAAAAGCACGGCGCAGACATTGAAGTAAGCCAGCCCGGCGTTGGAGGCTAACTCGGCTGATTGGTTATACGCCACGACCGCCTCGTCGTTGCGTTTGAGCCTGAGCAGCGCGTTGCCCTTGCCAATGTAGATCTGAGACAGGCCGTCTTTCCACGCGGTCATTGGCTGTCCGCCAGCGGGCTTTTCCTGCTGCGCCGCGGCCATCGCCTGGTCATAGGTCGCCAGAGCGGCATCCGGCGAGCCGGAGTATAGCTGCGCATTCCCCAGCAACTTCAAGTTCTGAGATGAAGCCTTTTGCGCTACCAGTTGCTGCGCAAGGGTAACGGCGCGCGGCCATTCCTTGGCCTTCATGGCCTGGTTATAATCCGCCGTCAATGTCTCCGAACTTTGCCCCACCGCGCCGTTGGACGTTTGCGGAGTTACCGGCATGACGAAGATCAACGGCAGCAGAGCCACCGCAAGAGTTGTGATGGACTTGCACATTCGTACCTCCATTGATTCGAGACGCCAGACTTGCCGTCAGCACATTCGCTGGATGCTTTTTTTCGGCGTCGATTCCAGTGAATTGTATCGCTTCCGATGCAGATTGTGAGGCCAAACGCACCAACTGGTTTTCTACCAGCAGGAATTTATCCGATGTAGCCGATTTCCTGCGTACATTGCTTCGCGTCTCCAATGACTGCGAAAAAGCACTCGAATCTCACAATGTGGTATATGGCAGCCCGGTTTGACTTCGTAACATGTTGATTCCAGGATTGTTCTATATAATCTGCAAAGTTTGAAAATATTGGAGGGGGGGTAGGGGGTAGGCCGTTTTTTGCCTCTCGCCGCCTGAAATTCGAACCTGTATCACAGTCTACCAAGCGGATGGGAAATGATCTGCAAAGATCGATGGTGGAGGGTTCTGGATGCATGCGCTATAAACTCATTATCGATCACAAAGAATTCGGTTCAGTGGAATAGTTGATAACTTTTAAGAGGTCTGAGAATGAAAACCTCCAAAAGCGAAACGGCAGCCAAACGTTCGGCGATGATGTCGCGTATCCGATCGAAAGACACAAAGCCGGAGATTCTGGTCAGAAAGGCTCTACATCGTCTCGGCTTTCGATTCCGCCTGCATGTTCAGCACCTGCCGGGACGCCCAGACATCGTTCTCCCAAAGTATCGAATCATTATTCAGGTCAAGGGATGCTTCTGGCACGGCCACACGTGCCGCGATGGAAGGCTACCAAAATCAAATCGCGATTACTGGGTGCCGAAGTTACTTCGAAATAGGGAGCGGGACATCACCAATGAACGAAGACTTCGCCGCGTGGGCTGGTCAGTACGTACCCTCTGGGAATGCCGAATATGCAGCCTTAGCCAAGAAGGCTTGGATCGACTGATTGACGGTATTTTTCGACGCTGTCAACTTCCCTGAAAAAATTCCGTTTTAACGCTTGCTAAGGTGATACATTAGCTTTGATAAATTTCTATGGCGAAGAACCGATCAGGCAATCTCGAAAAAGTTCCTGCCCATCAGCAGCAGGGTGATCCAGACTCATTGCTAATCGAGCAACTTGAGAAGGCGATACTCAGAAATGCTGGCGGACACGAAAAATTCAAAAAGGAGATCCCTATTCTCCTGCGCAAAGCCATTGATGAAGTCATTGACTCGGCCCGCACAAACCGCTTCACGCTCGACGAGATCGAGAAGACTGAAAAGACGTATCTTGGTACTAAAGTCGAGATATTGCTGAGAAACTGGCTGGGCTTTCCACAAGGAGAGATTCTCGATCTTTCCATTGACGGAATTGAAACCGATATAAAGAACACGATGCGCTCAACATGGATGATACCGTCTGAGGCCATGGGACATCCGTGTATTCTCGTCAAGACAGATGAACAGAGCGCACGCTTCTCCATCGGCATCATTATGATCAGAGATGATGTTCTCAGCACTGGAAAGAATAAGGACGGAAAGAGTTCAATTTCATTAGCGGGCAGAGATAAAATTCATTGGATACTTCAGGACGAACTATATCCAGAGAATTTCTGGCAAAATCTTAGTCAAGATTTAAGGATTAAAATTACAAGTCCTAATAGCGGTACAAAACGCCTCGACGCGCTTTTCCGCTATGTGCAAAAGCGGCCAATATCACGCACGCTTCTACTAGGGCTTGGTCAACAGGATGATGCTATGAAACGACTCAGAAAGAATGGAGGTGCACGAGATTCGTTGGCTCGCGATGGAATTGCACTTCTATCAGGAAATTATGACAGTGCGCTGATCGAAGCACTAAAGTTGCCGCGGTGCGAAAAGGGTGAGTTCATATCCTTCACACCTATCATACAATCTGATATTTCAATACTCAGAAAAGCAGGACATATAAAATAGGCTTCAGCTAGCAATTTCCAACATCATAGTACCCTCTAAACATCTGCGCACTTCGGTCGCAACCGCACGGGCGACTGGAGGCGGGAAAGCATTGCCCACTTGCCTATAGGCTGCTGTCTTGCCGCCAGCGAACTGCCAATCATCGGGAAACCCTTGTAAACGGGCTGCCATTTTGACAGTGAGCTTTGGCATTCCAACAAATCTAGGCATTGGCGCTACATCGGCAAGTCCCATACCGTTTACTCCAAGAGTTGCCCATGCCCGTTTTGCACGTGTTGGACCAAGGTCTGGACCGCCATGCTTCTTGCTACCTCCAACAAGCGTGGGTGCAATTTCGGACGCCTTAGCTTTCCAAGATTTGGCACCTTTCCAACCGTTTGATGCCATTAAGGTATAAAGCGACTCCCCGACAGTCGGTGCCTTTTTTTTGCTGGCAGACGGCCAGCTAAAACCATGCTCCAACCCTTTGCGGATTGCCACGAAATTCACACGTGGACGAAGTTGTGGAACCCCATAATCGGATGCATTTAGGAGCTTCCAATCCGTCCAATATTCAGAAAGCTGTCCTGCGATATATGTTCTGTAGTCTTCAAAAACAGCATCGAGTATTCCGCGAACATTCTCGATAATAACTGCACGCGGCTGAACCTCTTCAATAATCCGCAGCGTGGCTGGAAAGAGATTGCGTTCGTCGAGTATACCGAGTTGCTTGCCAGCCTTCGAGAATGGCGGGCAAGGAAGTCCAGCCGCCACTACATCGACACTCCCTCGGAATGGTATAGCGTCAAACGTATTTAGGTTTTCTTCTATGACATTCCACTCAGGACGGTTGAAACGCAGCGTTTTGCACGCGTGACTATCGAGCTCCACCAAGCCAACGTGTGTAAAACCGGCCTGCTCAAAGCCGAGCGCCTGACCACCAGCACCTGCACATAATTCGAGAACTGAAATTGCGCTCATTAACTTCATTGTGCATCGAAATGGCGACTTTTGTCTCCTCCAAATGCATTAAAACATTTAGATTCCTCCAAATAATTGAACCGAGGTGAGTTATGTCCACATTGGGAATGATGAGATGATAATGCTAATCAGTAGACCGCAATTCTGCCCACCTTTGCCCTTTGCCGCTGCCATCGGCGAGAATGGAAGAGCCGATGCCAGAGACCGCACGCACCTTCGAGCCTCCCTTCACCGATGTTCCCGGCGCATTGGCCGAGGTTCGCGCCGGCCGCATGATCGTTGTGGTCGATGATGAAGACCGGGAAAACGAGGGCGACCTGACCCTGGCTGCCGAGTTTGTCACCCCGGAGGCCATCAATTTCATGGCCAAGCATGGCCGCGGATTGATCTGCCTGACACTGACCGAGGAGCGCGCTGATTATCTGCGCCTCTTCCCCATGACGCAGCAGAACACCTCGCGCTTTGGCACGGCGTTTACCGAGTCGATTGAAGCGCGCGAGGGCGTGACCACCGGCATCTCCGCATACGACCGGGCGCACACCATCAAGACAGCCATTGCGCCGGGCTCGACAGCGGCTGACCTGGCGCGGCCCGGCCACATCTTTCCGCTGCGCGCGCGCCGGGGCGGCGTGCTGGTGAGGGCCGGGCAAACCGAGGCCTCGGTTGATTTGGCGCGGCTGGCGGGGCTGAATCCCTCGGGAGTGCTCTGCGAGATCATGAAGGACGACGGAACTATGGCTCGCGTTCCGGATCTCATTCCCTTCTGCAAGGAGCATGGGCTGCGGATTCTGACCGTGGCGGAGCTGATCCGCTATCGGCTGCGCCATGAGCGCTACATCGTGCGCGCCGGAGAAAGCCCGATTCAAACACGCTACGGCGAGTTTCGCATGATCGCCTACGAGAGCCAGGTGAACGGCGGCGAGAGCCACATCGCGCTGGTGCGAGGCGACCTATGCTCCGATTGCCCAGCCGTCCACGCCGGTCCCGCCGTCGGCCTGCCGGATAATGGCGCGCCTGCCCCGGCAGAGTTGCGTCCGCCCTGTGAGCGCCCCGTTCTGGTGCGCGTTCACACCCGCTGCACGGCAGGCGACGTTTTTGACGCGGATTGCAACTGCCGCGAGATTTTGGATCAATCGCTGCGCATGATCGCAGAGGAGGGGTGTGGAGTATTGCTCTACCTGCACAACACCTCGCGAGGCTTTGAGATTGACCGCGCGGCTGCGCCGGTCATTGCTTTCGAGCCCGGCGGAGCAGCGGCATTGAACGTCGCGCCGGAGTTGATTACAGGTCGGCTTGTCCTGCACCAGCAACTGCGGGCTCGCGAAGGCTCGCAGGCACGCACCGGGCGCATTTTGAGAGCCATCGGCCTGGGCGGCCAGATACTTTCTGATTTAGGCATCCAGCGCATCCGCCTGCTTTCGAATACACCCATGCACATTCCCGCTTTGGAGGGATTCGGCCTGGAAATCGTCGAACAGGTGGCGATTCCCGTGGAAGAGTGTGCCCGGATGAAATAGGTGCGGCCTGCACTCTATTTATTAAATCTCATAAATTTCTCTGCCTGCCGGGCAAAAGTGGTCAATAGAGAACACTCGATTTCGCTTGGAACATGTAACCTTACAAAACTGTCGGCGGGTCGAATCGTCCTCGGCAATCTGGCGGAAGTGCATCTCCGCTATCGATATGCCGGATTGCGACAACGCTCTCCGAGGCCACTGTACTCGCACGCAACTCTACGTGCACGAGGAAAGGTTGGATCGGTTGAGCGTTCATCTTGTGAATCCAAGCGACAATTCTTTTGGCACCGCGGTGATCACGCCGCGCTGGCTGTTTGTGCTGGCGGCGGCTACGCCGCTGGCGGCGGGCGACCCGATTCTCGTCGATGAATCGCTGGAGCAGATTGTTCCGGAGACGATTCAGCCGGGAGACATCGTGGGCATCAGCGTCCATACCGGCAATGCGCTGCGCGGCTACGAAGTGGGCAAGCTGGCGCGCGGCCGGGGCGCATGGGTGATCTACGGCGGCATTCACGCCACGCTCTTTCCTGAAGAGGCTCTGGACCGTGGGCAGGCGCACGCCGTGGTCACCGGTGACGGCGATGTGGCGTGGGGCAAGGTGGTTACTGATTGCCTGGAAGGAAAGCCGGAGAGAATCTACGCCGGCGGGCGGATTGAAGGCAGCCAGTTTCTGGCCGCGCGCTGGGATTTGATGAACCCGGGAAAATATATGTGGGCCTCGGTGCAAACCATTCGCGGATGCCCCAAACACTGTTCGTTTTGCAGCGTCTGGAGGACCGATGGGCAGAAGCCCCGGCAAAGAAACCACCAGAGAGTTATCGACGAGATTGTGGAACTGCGACGAATCGGATTTCGATTTATCGCACTGGCCGACGACAACTTTTATCCCGTGACCTTCACCGATCTGCGGCTGGCCAAGGAGCAGAACAACACCGCCAGATTGGAAGAGTTGACGGCTATTCGCGCTGAGCGCTTTCAATTGATGAAAGAGCTCGCCAGGCTGCCCAGAGACATGGTCTTCTATACCCAGATGACGATGGAGGCAGGCGAGGACGTTGAGTTTTTGGATGCGATGAAGAAGGCTAACATCAAAGGCGCGTTGGTGGGGATCGAGGCGGTGACGCCCGAGGGGCTCAAGGCGATCTACAAGGACTGGAATCTCGCTGGCGACGCCATGGCCAAGCAGTTGCAAACCTTCAAGGAGCACGGCGTTCATGTGCTGGGTTCGTTCATCTTCGGGCTACCGACGGACAGGCCGTCTACCTTTGACGCCACGGTTGCCATGGCGCAGAAGGCGGGCATCACTTTTGCCCAGTTTGTGATGATGACACCGTTTCCAGGCACAGTGGACTTTGGAAAGTGGGAGAAAGAGCAATTACAGAATCCGGCGATGGTGGGGGATGTGCCTATTACCCGGTACTGGATGATTCCTGCGGAGAATCGTCCCAAGATGTATACCCCGCATCCTACCATGAGCTCGGATGAGATTCGGGAGCGCACCCAAAAAGTATGGGACAGGTTCTATCACTGGGGAGCAATCTGGCAAAGATCTGCTTGTTGTCCCAATATAACTTCCAGAATCGCATTTATCTTCCTATCGAAGCTCTACCGGCAGATGTATGCGAATACGGGCATCTCGACCGACAGCGCTCGCCGCAAAAAGTCAAAGGCCTGGGCCAAGTGGACGGCGCGGCAATGCAAGAAGCTCTTCCAGGCGAAGCCGATGCCAGAGCTTGAGTCGCGCGCGTGGATGCCGGAATTGCGTCCGCCTCTCAGTCAGGCAGCATTTGCCAGCGCGGATGGAGCGGAGTCTTTTGTCGTGATCTCGTGAATCCTGATTGCGCAAAATAATTCACCTGCTCACTCGCCGATTTCATCCGTGTCATCCCCCTCGCCAGGTGCAAGGAACAGGTTCGCCTCAAGGCCATGCTGGCGGGTGTAGAGATCGTAGTAGCGGCCATGGAGCGCAAATAACTCCGCGTGGTTGCCACGCTCCACAATGCACCCCTCCTCAACCACCAGAATCTGATCGGCGCGGCGAATGGTCGACAAACGGTGGGCAATCACGAAGGTTGTCCGCCCCTGCATCAGTTGGCCGAGCCCTGCCTGGATCATCGCTTCGGACTCCGAGTCGAGCGAACTGGTGGCCTCGTCGAGGATGAGAATGCGCGGCTCGGCCAGCAGCGCGCGAGCGATGGAGAGCCGCTGGCGCTGGCCTCCAGAGAGCTTCACACCGCGCTCGCCCACCAGGGTGTCGTAGGCCTCCGGAAAGCGTTCGGCAAACTCGTCTACGCGGGCCGTGCGGCAGGCAGAGAGAAACTGCTCCTCGGTGGCGTCGGGTTTAGAAAACAAAATGTTTTCCTTGATCGTCCCGTCGAAGAGAAAGGAGTCTTGCAGCACCACGCCCAACTGGGTGCGATAGGTGTCCAGGTTGACCTTCGCGAGATCCACATCATCGACTAGAACGCGGCCTTTTGACGGCGTGTGGAAGGCGCATAAAAGGCTGATAATGGTGGACTTGCCCGATCCAGACGAGCCTACCAGCGCGGTCACCGTTCCTGGCTCGGCGGTGAAGCTGACGCCGTGCAGCACGGGCTTATCCGGGTCGTAGGCGAACTCCACATCCTCAAAGCGCACAGTGCCCCGGATGGGCGGCATCTTCAAAATGCGGCCCGGACTCTGGTTCTCCTCCAGTTCGGCCATGATTTCGTTGGTGCGGTCCAGGCCGGCAAAAGCCTCGGTCAGTTGCGTGCCAATGTTTACGATCTGGAAGATCGGCGCAATCATAAAGACGAGAAACATGTTGTATTGAAAGTAAGTTCCGGTTGTCCAGGTCTTGGCGAAGACAAGGTGCCCGCCGAGTCCCATCACGATCGCGAAAACCAGCCCCATCGCAGTGGTTGAGATAGCTCCCAGGGCGCTGGTCATGGTTAGCGATTTCATCACGTTGGCCAGCAGCCGCTCGACGCCGGCGGAGAAAACTCCTGCCTCGCGCTCCTCGGCGTGGTAACCCTTGATGACCCGCACGCCGCCCAGCGACTCGGTCAACCTGCCTGTAACCTCGGCATTGATTTTGGACCGCTCGCGGAAGATAGGGCGGATGACCCTGAAGCCATACTGCAGGACAAAGACGAAGATCCCCATCACCGCGAAGACCGTCAAGGTGACTTCGACGCTCAAATGCAACAGGTAGAGGAAGGCCAGCACGGCGGTCAGCAGTCCCCCGATAAATTCGACCAGGCCTGTGCCTACTAGGTTGCGCACGCCTTCCACGTCGGTCATGATGCGCGCCACCAGCGTGCCCGTGCGGTTTTCATCGTAATAGGAAACGCTGAGTAGCCCCACATGGCGCTGAACTTGCCTGCGCATCTCGGCGATCAGCCGCTGGCCGGCCTTGGAGAGCAGTTGTGTCAGCGAGAAAGAGGTAATGGCCTGCACAACCATGGCCGAGAAGACCAGTACAATGATGCGGGGCAGCAGATCGGGCCGAGGATGCAGCGGAGAAAGAACCGTATCCAGCAGCCACCTGGAGGTAGCGGGCATCACCAGTCCGGCAACGCGGTTGATGACCATCAACCCCATGCTGGCTGCCAGCAGCCCTATGCGCGGGGCGACCAGCGCCTTGATTTGCGGCCATAATTTCTTCAGGTTGGGCTTGCGCTTGGGCAGATCATCCTGACCCGCGCGCGCTCCGCCGCCTCGCGGCGTGCGTTCAGCGCGCCCGCCCATGCCCATACTCATCCCGCCGCCAGGCCCACGCAGTCCGCCCATTCGCTAGACCTTCCCGGAGCGCCGCGCGGCGGTAAAAGAGCGCATGCAGAGAAGCAAATAGATCAGCATCAGAGTGGTCAGCGCGAGTTTCGAGGCCATGGCGGCCAATGCGGCCGTATTCGTAAACGTACCGTGCACATAGCCGCGCACCACTTCAACGGCACCGCCCAGAAAACCGAGAACTCCTATGCTCACGTTAATATGCATGAAAAGTTTGCGCCGGCTCTCGCTCGGACTGATGGCCAGAAGGCCGCCAAAGCCCAGGGCAACGCCGATCCAGGATGGGATCAGCGCGGTGGGGTGCAAGCTGCCGGTGCCCAGATAGCCAACCAGGCCGAGGACAATTAAGAGAACCGCAAAAACCAGTGTCACTTTTACCATGTGAACCCTCCATTCCTCATTCTTTCATCTGACATGCATGGAAAATCCCGGAATGTTGTTGATTTTGTTCGAAACTCCATGAAGTCGCCGGCGGTCAACAGCTTGATCCAATGGACAACCCTGGCGCAGACGGAAGTGAACGTAAGTTATTGATTCTAAAATGGCTGGCCCTCAGGGATTCGAACCCCGATATGCTGCTCCAGAGGCAGCTGTCCTACCGTTGAACGAAGGGCCAACAAAACGCAATATTTTGTGCTGGCAGGGGCCTCGGCAGGGCGTCCAAGGCCAAAAGCCAACTTGTTCATCATAAGGGGATTCCCTGCCCCGGTCAAACCCGCCGTGGTTGCTTCATTTCTGAAGCGTAGCTGATGTAGAATCGGAGCAAGAATGGAGTTGATCCTCAATCTCTTTTGGGCGCTGCTGGCCACGCTGATGTTATGGCTGTGGATGCGCCATGCTCCACGCGAGTGTTTACCCCGGCAGACACAACTGGCCGCTTTGGCGGTGGTCATCTTGATCCTGCTTCCGATCATCTCGGTGACCGACGACCTGCGAATGGCTCAAAACCCCGCCGAGGCCGACGCTTACTATCTATGTACGCGCCGCGATCATGTAGCAATCAGTTCGCACTCTATTTTTCCCGCCGTCGTGATGCTCCCTCCGCCGGTAATTGCCAAGCTATCCTTCGGATTTTTGCGCTTTGCTGTTCTGGGCAATCGTCCCGCCCCTCTGGTGGAGATTCCCGCTCTGGCTTCCATTCAGAATCGGCCACCGCCCGCCGCCTGATCGTTCGCCCTGTCCCTTACAACGTCGGCCTCTGTCCTTGTTATCCCAGCCGTGCAGACCACGGCGCAAAGGCTGCAATATGAAGCAAATATTTCCTATTCTGTTAGCTCCGCTTGCGGCTGCATTGCTTATCCTTGTGCCGGTACATGGGCTTGCGCAACAAGCTGGACAAGATGGACAAGCTGGTCTGGCGCAGCCGAGCCCTGCCTTGACCTGGGATCAGGTAAAAGCAAAGTTTGAAGCTGCCAACCCCGTGCTCCGGGCTGATGCTCTCGGCGTGGAGGAGATGAAGGCCGCGGAGATTACGGCTTTTCTGCGACCTAATCCGACGGCTTCGTTCACCATGGATCAGCTTTATCCCTTCGGCTCGCACTACGACCCCAACATTTCTGCTACGCGCAATCGCCCGCTGAGCAACGCGCTCACTACCGGGTCGGTTAGTTATCTCTACGAGCGCGAACACAAGCGTCAACTGCGCCTTGAGAGCGCCAAAGAGGGCACGCAGATTGCGCAATCCGAGCACATCAACCTGGAACGGAATCTTTTGTTCAACCTGCGAGCTGCATTTGTAGAAACCTTGCAGGCCAAGGCGGTGTTGGAACTGGCCAGGGCCGATCTGGCTTACTACGACAACATCATCCAGATCAGCCGCGACCGCTTACGCGCCGG
This sequence comes from Occallatibacter sp., assembly GCA_052145195.1. Lineage (GTDB taxonomy): Bacteria > Acidobacteriota > Terriglobia > Terriglobales > Acidobacteriaceae > Telmatobacter. The sequence goes on from JBKQPC010000031.1 coordinate 46,451, forward strand.
CGACATCGCCCAGATCGACCTGGACCGCATAGAGCTTTTTCGCGTCCAATATGAAATGGAGATTCAGACAGCCATCGTCAACCTGCGCACCGCCAAGATTCAGCTTCAGCAACTACTCAACGACCGAACCCCCGTTGAGCAGTTCGACGTGACCGGCGAGTTTGACTTCACGGATAACCTGAAACCGCTGGATGAGTTTCGCCAGATTGCGCTCGACGAGCGCCCCGACTTGAGAGCCGCGCTTGAATCCATTGTGCAGGCCCAGACCAACCACAAACTAGCCAAGGCCAATGGCTCCTCCGATCCAACTTTCAGCGTGGACTCAGGCGCCAATCCCCCGCTCGATCCCTACGTCGGCTTCAACGTCAGCATTCCTCTGCGCATCTTTGACCGCAACCAGGGCGAGAAGCAGCGCACGCAGATCGACATCGGCCGCAATCAGCAATTGTCCGACGCCACGCGCGCGCAGGTCTTCAGCGACGTGGACTCAGCCTATGCGCAGGTGGAAAGCAGCCTGGCGCTGCTTCGCCCCTACAAAGCGCAATACAAAGCGCAAGCGCTCAGGGTTCGCGAGACGGTGACCTATTCTTACCAGCACGGCGGCGCCTCGCTGATGGACTTTCTCAACGCGCAGAGCGACTACCGGGCTGTCCAACTGGCCTACCTGCAACTGATCGGCTCTTATCTGACCGCCGCCGGACAACTGAATCTAGCCGTGGGACGCGAGGTGATCCAATGATTTTTTCTTCTTCCTTGAGTCTTGCCCAAAAAAATTCGCTGGCTCTTGCATTGGCTGTGTTGTCAAGCCTCGCTCTATCCGGCTGCAAAGGCAAAGATGAAGGCAATGGCTCGCCGCCGCCTGCCAAAGTCATCCCTGTAGCCGACATGAACCTGATCACCATCGACGCCGGCGACGTTGCGAAGTTTCCGCTTACCGCCGCAACCCAAATCGAATCCACCTCCGAGCTGACAGCCACCGGCTCAGTCTTTCCCGACATCTCTCGTGAAGTGCCTGTCATCTCTCTGGCCAATGGCCGCGTGGTAGACATCAAGGCCCGTCTCGACGACAACGTGAAGAAGGGTCAACTGCTCCTGAAGGTGCAAAGCCCGGACATCACGGCTGCTTTCGACACCTATCTAAAGGCGGCCAACGACGAGCACATGGCAAATATGGCTTACATGCGCGCTGATGATCTCTTCCATCACGGAGCCATTTCACAGGCCATGCTGGAGCAGGCCGAGGACACGGAGAAGGACGCCAAAGCTGATCTGACGGCTGCCGAAGAGCAACTGACAACCCTCGGCGTAGACAAGAACCACCCCTCGAGCATCGTCAATGTCTACGCGCCAATCAGCGGAGTGATTGTGGCGCAGAACGTGACCCAGGCCGCCGCCGCGGGCGTCAGCCTCTCCGGCTCGGCCACGGCCTTTACCATCGCCGATCTCTCCACGGTGTGGATCATCTGCGACGTCTATGAGAACGATATTCCCAAGCTGCAACTTGGCCAGGAGGCAAAAATCAAGCTCAATGCATGGCCGGATCGCCCACTGACCGGACGCATCAGCGACATCGGACCCATTCTCGATCCATCGCTACGCACTGCCAAGGTGCGCATCGAGCTTGCCAATCCTGGATTTCTCAAGCTGGGAATGTTCGGTACGGCCACCTTCACCAGCCGTCAAAAAGAAACGCATGCAGTGGTTCCGGCCGATGCCGTTTTGCACCTGCATGACCGCGACTGGGTCTTCCTTCCGGCGGGAGGCAACCAGTTCAAGCGCACCGAGATTCATGCCGGAAAGATGCTGGACGGCAGCCGCCAGGAGATTCTCTCCGGCATTCAACCAGGCCAGCAGGTTGTCAGAAACGCACTTCTGCTCGAAACTGCAGGGAACCAGTAATGATTCGCGCACTTGTCGAATTCGCGCTCAAGAACCGCTGGCTGGTGCTCGGCGGCATGGTGGTTCTCGTCGCATGGGGTGTTGTGAGCTTCCGCAATCTGCCTGTGGAAGCCTATCCGGATGTAGCCAACAATTATGTGCAGGTCATCACGCAATGGCCGGGCCGCTCGGCCGAGGAGATCGAGCGCCAGGTCACTGTGCCGGTCGAGATCCAGATGGCCGGCATTCCCCACCTCGTCCATCTGCGCTCTACCACGCTGGCCGGCTTGTCCAGCCTGATGCTCATTTTCGACGACGATTCCACCAGCGACATCAACCGCGAGCACGTGCTGGAGCGGCTGAGCATGGTCAACTTGCCCGCCAATCTCACGCCGCAGATGGGCACAGACTGGAGCCCCGTCGGCCAGATCTACTGGTACACCGTTGAAAGCACCAACCCCTCTTACGACGTGATGGAGAAAAAGTCGCTCGAAGACTGGACACTGGAAAAATCCTTCAAGAGTGTCAAGGGCGTGGTCGATGTCTCCAGCTTTGGCGGGCCCACGAAGGAGTACCAGATCAAGCTTGACCCGGAGAAGCTGGTCTCTCATGGGTTAAGTATCAGCCAGGTCGAGCAGCAGATCGCCAACAACAACACCAACGGCGGCGGCAGCTTCATCGAGCAGGGCGCGCAGCAGATCAACGTGCAATCGGTGGGCCTCTTCACCAGTGTGCAGGATATTGAAAACACCGTCGTCAAGACTCAGAACGGCGCGGCAATCAAGATCAAGGACATCGCCACGGTCGCGCAAGGGCCCAAGATTCGCTTGGGCCAGATCGGCAAATCCGCCAAGCCTTACGCGATCGTGAACGGCAAGAAGTTCTATGACGACGGCACGGTCATTGACAATCCCGACACCGTCGAAGGCATCGTGGAACTGCAGAAGGGCGCCGACTCCGATCCCGTCCTCGACGGCATTCACGCTGAAGTCAACAAGCTCAACGGAGACAAGGACCACCCCGGCATTCTGCCCAAGGGCGTGAAGGTCGTTCCCTTCCTCGATCGCTCCGATCTGGTTCGATTCACGGTGGACACCGTGGAGCGCAATTTGACCGCAGGCATGATTCTGGTCTCCATCATCCTGTTTCTCTTTCTCGGCAACATACGCGGCGCATTTATTGTCGCGCTCACCATTCCCTTCTCGCTGATGTTTGCCTCCATTTGCCTGGACATTAGTCACATTCCCGCCAATCTGCTTTCGCTGGGCGCGCTGGATTTCGGAATGCTGGTCGACGGCTCTGTGGTGATGATCGAGAATATTATCCGCCATCTTTCGCGTCCAGACGATCCGCGCACTCCGGCGCGGAGGATTCGCGAGGCGGCGCATGAGGTACAACGGCCCGTATTCTTCGCGCGCGGCATCATCATTACCGCCTACCTGCCCATTTTCACCTTGCAGGCCGTCGAGGGCCGTCTCTTCAAGCCCATGGCCTGGACGGTCACCTTTGCCCTGCTGGGCGCTCTGGGCTTCGCCATGTTTGTCGCGCCGGTGATGGCCAGCCTGGTCTTCAGCAAGGGCGCCAAAGAGTGGCACAACCCCATCATGATCTGGCTTACCGATCACTATCGCGTAGCCGTTCGCTCGGCCATCGAACATCGCCGCAGTACCTTCGGAATTGCCGCTTTTCTGTTCCTCATTGCCGTTTATCTTACCTTTGGCGGCCCCATCGGCTCGGAGTTTCTGCCGCACCTCGACGAGGGATCGATCTGGGTTCGCGGAACATTGCCGCCCAGCGAAGGCCCCACGGCCAGCATCGACTTCACCAACAAGGCGCGTGTAGTGATGGCTTCATTCCCCGAGGTGACGCAAGTGGTCAGCCAGACCGGACGCCCCGACGACGGCACCGACACCACTGGCTTCTTCAACACCGAATACTTTGTCGACCTAAAGCCCAAAAAAGAGTGGCGTCCCGTCTTTCATCAGGACAAAGAGCAACTTATCGCCGCCATGGACAAAGAGTTGAGCAAGTTTCCCGGCGTATTGTGGAACTACTCCCAGCCCATCTCCGACAACATGGAAGAAGCCGTCTCCGGCGTCAAGGGTGAATTGGCCGTCAAGCTCTTTGGCGACGACCTTCGCACTTTGGAAAGGAAAGCTGATGAGGTTCAGGCCCAGATGGCTGCGATCAAAGGCATTGAGGACCTGGGCATCTTTCGCGTCATCGGCCAGCCTAATCTAAACTACACGGTGGATCGCGCGGCCGCAGCCCGCTGGGGCATCAACGTGGCCGACATTCAGGATGCCGTGCAGACCGCGGTGGGCGCCAACGCTCTGACCCAGGTGCAGCAGGGCGAGGCTCGCTTCGACGTCACTCTGCGCTATCAGCAGCAGTATCGCGACACACGCGAGGCCATCGACAGCGTGCGCCTGCTTGCGCCCTCGGGCGAACGCGTCTCACTGGCGCAGTTAACACGTATCTCCGCCGGCGACGGCGCCGAGGAGATCTATCGCGAGGGAGGTCAGCGCTACATCGCCATTAAATACTCGGTACGTGGGCGAGACCTGGGCTCTACCGTAGAAGACGCCATCCAAAAGGTCGAACACAATGTCACGCTGCCCGCCGGCTATCACCTGGAGTGGGCCGGCGAGTACGAAAGCCAGAAGCGCGCTGACAGGCGCATGGCCTTCATCGTTCCCATCACCGGGATGGCCATCTTCCTCATCTTGTACACCATGTTCCGCTCCTTCAAGTGGGCCTTGCTGATTCTGGTCTCGGTCATCATGGCCTCCATCGGAGGTCCGTTGGCGCTGTTCATTACCCACACCAACTTCTCGGTCTCTTCGGCGGTCGGTTTTCTGGCGCTCTTCGGGGTCTCGGTGCAGACCGGCGTCATCATGATCGAGTTCATCAATCAGCTCCGCGCCCGCCGCAAGGGCATGGAAGTCTCCACTCAGGAGCACATTGTCGAAGCCGCCGTCGAGGGCGCTGTGCTGCGCCTGCGGCCTATCATGATGACCATGCTGGTAGCCACGCTGGGGTTGTTGCCGGCCGCGCTCTCACACGCCATCGGCTCCGATTCGCAACGGCCTTTTGCCATCGTCATCGTCGGCGGACTGCTGGCCAACCTGGTCATCGGCGTGTTTCTGTTGCCCACCCTCTACGTATGGGTGGCCCGCGAAGACGACATATTGCCGGCGGTTGAATCGTCCGAAGAGTTTTAATACAGTTGTCAGTGGTCAGTTTTCAGTTAAATGCCCGTTGGCTGGCCACTGACAACTGATCACTGGCAACTGTCCTTTTCACTCTTCGCGCAGCACCTGCAGCGGCCGCAGCCCAAGAATCCTGTAGCTGGCGATCCAGCCTGTTGTTGTGGCCAACACCGCTGTTCCCACGAGTGCAAACAGTGTGGCGCGCCAATCGATCTGGAAGCTAACTTCCAGCTTACGCAGCAACACGCGCGTCAGCACATTGGCAAAAACCACACCTACAGCGCCGGCCAGCAGACCGAGCACGCTGAACTCCACGCTGAAGGTGCGGACGATTCTCAAGCGAGTCGCGCCCAGCGTCTTCAACACCACCGCCTCGCGCATGCGCCGGAAGCGCGTGCTGGCGATGCTCGAAGCCAGAATCATCAGTCCGGCAAAGATGGAGAAGCCGGCCAGAAAACGCACCACAAACGTAATCTGATCGACTACGCTCTCGATTCTCTCCAGTACATCGGCGATGTTGATCACCGTCACCGTGGGATAGGCCGCAAACAGCGCACGCTCTATGGCCGCCACCTGTTTGGGGTCAATGTGCGCGCCGCCGTACCAGGTTGCGGGTTTGTCCTTGAGCTGCCCCGAAGGCAACACGAAACTCACTTGCCCTCCGAGGTGCTGCCCATCGGCGCGGTAGATCGCGGCAACTTTCAGCGTGCGCGCCGCGCCGCTCACCTCCAACTCCACCGCAGAGCCCAAGCCCAGATGCAGCCTCTGGGCCACGCCTTCGCTGACGGCAAGTTCTGCCGCGCCGGAATCAGTCCACCACTTGCCTTGCGTCACTTTGTCGCCCGCCGGAGGCGCATCAGCCCAGCTTAGTTCCGCATGTTCCAGCATGCGCCGCGGAAAATGCTGCTCCTTGAGGTCCGTCAGGGGCTTGCCGTTGAGCGAAACAAAGCGTCCCGTCACCACCGGCATCAAGTCCAGAGCCTGACTCACTCCCGGCTGATGCGCGAAGAACTCCTTCACGCCAGCAACTTCGTCGGTCGTTACATCAATCAAAAACAGATTGGGCAGCTTGGGCGAGGCTGTCTCGCGAATATCTCGCAAGAGCATCGCCTGCATCAGGTAGACCGACAGAATCAGCATGACGCCCGTGCCCAGCGCAGCCAGCACCGCTGCCGACTGATTGCCGGGCCGGTAGAGGTTAGATAGCCCCTGCCGCAGAAAGGAAGGCAGCCTCAGACGGACGCGATTGAGCAAAAAGCGCAGAGTGCGCAGCGCAACATCGGCCAGCGCCAGCAACACCAGCAGCGCAATCGTGAAGATCAGCGCAAACCAGCCGCCCACCTCGGCTGAGTCTGATAGCGCCCAGGCAATTCCGCCCAGCGCGGCAACCACCATTGCAGAAATTCCCAGTTGCAAACGGCGCGCCCACCAGCGGGCAAACCAGCCTCCTATGCCATCCGGACCCTGCTCCACCAGCCTGCGCAACACCAGCACCGGCCTGACATTGCGTACGTCCAGCAGTGGCGGCAAACAAAAAAGCAAGGTCGTCAGCAATCCCGTTCCCAGCCCTGCGGCAACCGAGTGCCAGGGAAATTCCAGCATCGTATGAACCGTCAGCAGCTTGCCGAAGACCGCGGGCAGAGCGGCCATCAAGCCCACGCCCGCAGCCACGCCCACAAGGCCTCCCGCCAGGCCCAGGCCTAAAGTTTGCAACAGAAAAATCCGCAGCAGATCGCCGGAGCTTGCGCCCACGGCCTTCAAAATGGCCAGCATGTCCATGCGCTGCTCCAGGTGCGCGTGCATGGCCATCGCTACGCCAATGGCCCCCAGCACCATGGCGACCAGGCAGATCAGGCTCAAAATCGCGGTGGCGTTATCCAGGCCCCGGTTCAGGCCCGGATTGCCCTCGCGGTAGTCCATCACCTGAGCGTCAGGCAGAGCCGTCTCCACCAGCTTGCGCAATGCGACGGGGTCGGCTTGCGGCGGCAGTTTCATAAGCAACTTATAGCTGGCCCGGCTATACGGAGCCAGCAGGCTGGTCTGTTCGAGTGCCGCCTGCGAGATCATTACCCTCGGTCCCAGTCCTGCCCCGGCGCTGAGGCGATCTGGCTCCTGTTTCAACACCGCGGAAATGCGAAAGCTTCTGCCGCCCAGCCGCAGAATCTGACCCACCTGCGCGTTGAGGCGAATGAGAAACTCCTCGGCCACCACTGCCGAGTCGCCATCCAAAGCCTGCCGCAGGCTCATGGCAGGCTCCAACTCCGCAATGCCGTAGTAGGGATACTCGGCAGGGTCAACGGCCTTGAGCGAAACCAGCAGCGGGACTGGATAAGTATTTGGGTCCGGCGACGCTGAAGCCATGGAAACCGTCTCCGTCACCCAGGTGGTGCGAATCCCGCGCGGCTGGGCGATGGCCGCAATCCTGTCCTTTTCCTCGGCAGTCGGCTGATGAAAGAATCGCGCGGTCAGATCGCCGGCCATCAGCGACCGCGCTTCCGTGCTCAACGTCCGCCGGAAGCTCTCGCTGAATCCGCGCACGCCAACCAGAGCCGCCACACCCACGACTACGGACAGCACCACAAAGCCGAACTTGCCCGGCGCGGAACGCAAATCCCGCCAGCCAATGGCCCCAGCCCGCTTCCAACTCAACGCGCGTTTAGCCATTGTTCTGCTCGACTTGGACTTGAGATGTGCTTAGGCTGGGAGGTGAACCCGCGGAGGGCAGCGTGTCTTCTAAGATCATTCCGTCTCGCAGCACAATTTTGCGGTCGGCGCGGCTGGCAATCTCGGGATCATGCGTCACCAGCACCAGCGTCGTCCCCGCCTTGCGTTTACGCTCCAACAGTAGGTCCAGCACCATCCACCCGTTGGCGGAGTCCAGATTTCCTGTCGGCTCATCGGCCATCACGATAGGAGGTTCGACAACAAAGGCCCGCGCCAGAGCCACGCGCTGCTGCTCACCGCCCGATAGCTGCACCGGGTAGTGGTCCACTCGCTCCGAGAGGCCAACCTCGCCCAGTAGCCGCCGCGCTTGCGCAATGCCGCTGCCCTCCACATTCAACTCATAGGGCAGCAAGACGTTTTCGAGAGCCGTAAGCGTTTCGATTAGTTGATACGACTGAAAGACGAAGCCGATCTTCTCGCCGCGCACCGCGGCCAGCTCCGTCTCGGCCAGATTGTGTATCGGTATTCCGTCCAGCCAGATTTCGCCGGAACTGGGTGTGTCGAGGCCTGCCAACAGGCCGAGCAATGTGCTTTTACCGCTGCCGCTGGCGCCCAGGATGGCCACAAACTGGCCGGCCGGAATGGTCAGAGTAATCCCTTTGAGAATATCCACTCGCCGCGCGCCGTTCTGAATCCACTTCTTCGCGTCCCGAACCTCGATCACTCTGCCTCCGAAACTCTTTATTCTCGATTCCCGCTCTTCGTTACACTGTACATGTGTACGTATGCCGCTCACTGATTGTTTCGTTTGGGCTGATTCTTCTCGCCCGCCCGCTGTTGGCTGCTGAACAGCCTTTCCTCGTCTGCTACGGCGACAGCATTACGGCCGGTTACGGGCTGGAGGCCGGCCAATCCTATCCCGACGCGTTGCAACGCGACCTGGACGCCAAGAGCTACCACTATAAGGTCAACAATCAGGGTACCAGCGGCGCCACCACCAAGGACGCAGTTGCCGATCTGCGCTCCATTCTGCTGCTGAGCCCCGAAGTAGTCATTGTCGAGTTCGGCGGCAATGACGGCCTGCGCGGCCTGCCCCTGTCCGAGACTCGCCGCAACTTAGACGCAGTGTTGACAGCTCTCGAAAACGCCCACATCAAAATCCTGTTGGCCGGCATCACCCTCCCGCCCAACTACGGCCAGGATTACATCCAGCAATTCGAGCTGATCTACCGCGATTTGGCGAAAAAACACCACACCGCTTTCGTGCCCATGATTTATAAAAACATGGTGAATATTCCCGGCACAATCCAGCCCGACGGTATCCACCCCACCGCCAAAGGCTCCGAAATCATCGCGCGAACGCTGCTGCCGGCGCTCGAGCCTTTGCTGCGCAAAGGAAGCGGATTATGACTGATTCCCTACAAGACCCGCCTCTGACTCTCGCAGAGGCCGAAGATGAGTTCAGCCAATTCCTCTCGTCAAATGGCTTCCCCTCTCGAATTCGCTGGATCACAGCGGAGCAGATAGTCATGGGTGAAGATCGCCACCACTTCATTTCAGCCCTTGGCGCCGAGACCGACCATGCTCAAGCTAGTCGGCGTTATACAGAGGGCCTCAAAAAAGGCCTTGGAATTCTGCTCCGGGCCTTTTGCTCCACTCCAAGCCAAACAATCGCCGGAATCAATATCCCAACGGACCCGACCGACGCCCAGTATCGCCATATTGGCAGAGGCCTGAAACTCTCCTGCCCGACCTCGCTTATTCCCGCTTCTATCGTCGAGGACCCAATTGAATGGCAGCATCCGGCGGCGGACTTTTATACGCGCTTCGAAATGATGCGACGCGCCTATGACCTTTGAAGCAAACAACACACTAGCCGAGGACGAACACTGAATCCGAAACTGGAACCTGTGTCTAAATTCCCTCCTACTTCTTCCTTTTACTCCAGTACCATCACCGGCTGAAAGAGCGTTCCTGCCACCCTCTTGGCAATTCCCACCAGTTCATTCTGGTCGGCGAAGACCTTCACCAGCGGCGCGTTGGAGAACTCCGGAAGGTTGGCCTGCGCGCCGTTGCGCAAGCGTCCAAGAGCTGGCGCATCGCCGGTGACAGACGGCATCTCCGGCAACAGGCTGCGCGGATGGATGCACAACGCCTCCAGCGCTATAGCATTTCCGGCCAGTGGTTGCAGTTCGTCAAGCGTGTGCGCCTCGGCCAGCGTGAAGACTCCGGCCTGTGTGCGGCGCAGGCTGCTCAGGTGCGCTCCACAGCCCAGCTCCTGGCCTAGTTGGTGAGCCACTGCCCTCACGTAGCCACCTGCGCTGATGGTCATGGTGAAGCTGGCTTCTGCTCCGTCAAGCGCCACGATTTCAAAGCTATGGATGCGTACCGCGATAGCCTTCAGTTCCACCGGCTTACCCTCGCGGGCCAGCTTGTAAGCGGGCGTGCCGGCAATCTTTTTTGCGGAGAATGGCGGCGGCGTCTGCTCCATCTCACCATGGAAGCGGCTGGCCGCCATGCGCACCTGATCGAGCGTCAGCGCAGGTTTGGAGTCCGGCCCTGCAGGTTCCCCCTCGGCGTCATAGGTGTCGGTTGCAAAACCGAAGCGGATGGTTCCTGTGTAGCTCTTTTCCGCGGAGGTGAAGTACTGCGCCAGGCGTGTAAACTTGCCCAGCAGCAGGGGCAAAACGCCGGTGGCCATGGGGTCCAGCGTGCCCAGGTGACCGATGGAGCGTTCGCCGGTAATTCTGCGCAGTACTCCCACCACATCGTGGCTGGTCATGCCGGCCGGTTTGTCGATCACCAGAAGCCCGTTCACTTCTTTACTTTAGATGACGGACCTGCTGCTCACACTCCGCCAGAATCGGGCTGCCGCAGCAGTGAGAGGAACTCCAGGCGCGTTTCTTTCTGGCGGAAGCCGCCTACCATGGCCGATGTCACCGTTGATGAGTGCTGTTTCTCAATGCCCCTCATCATCATGCACAGGTGGCGCGCCTCGATGACCACGCCCACGCCCAGCGGGTGTATCGCATCCTGAATGGCGTCGGCGATCTGCCTTGTGAGCCTCTCCTGCACCTGCAAACGTCGAGCAAATACTTCAACTAATCGCGGTATCTTGCTGAGTCCAATGACCTTACCCTTGGGAATATAGGCCACGTGCGCCTTGCCAATAAATGGCAGCATATGATGCTCGCAGAGCGAGAAGATCTCGATATCCTTGACGATGACCATCTCGTCGTAGTCCTCGTCAAAGAGCGCTCCACGCAGAATTTCTGTCGGATCCTCGCTGTAGCCCTTGGTCAGAAAGGCCATCGACTTCTCAACGCGGCCGGGCGTAGCCAGCAATCCCTGGCGGCTGGGGTTCTCGCCCAAACGGCTCAAAATCTCGCGATACATCTGTTGCGTGCTGAACGCGTTCAGGCCTTCGTCCGCCTCAACTGCCTGGTGTAATGGCTTGCTCATTGCAATCGGTTGTGCCATGTTTCTTATCCTCCCTGGGGAATAGGGTGCCGTTTTCACTCGCCTTCGCACTCAAAATAATTGTTCTCTGTCTCTTCCACGCGCACTCGCTCCAACTCGCCGGCCGGCAGTGCGTCCTTCAATAGCGCAAAGACCGCTCTACTAAGATTCTCCGTCGTCGGCACGCGATTCACAAACAGCGGGTCCAGATTCAGGTTGGCGTGATCGAATCGATCGATGACCCTTCCGCGCACCACATCGTCCAGCGCTGCCATGTTCACTACCATGCCGGTCTTCGGGTTAATCGCTCCGGCAACCACTGCTTCGATTACATAATTGTGCCCGTGGCCGTGTGGATTGTTGCACTTGCCATAGGTCGCACGGTTCTCTTCCGCTGAGAGCGCGTCCGTATGCAGCCTGTGGCTGGCGGAGATCATGTAACGGCGGCCAAAGCTGGCTTTCATAACTCGCCCCTGTACTCCGCAAAAATCTCCGGCGTCTCGTAGATGCGCACCCGCCTCAATCGCGCTCCGCCAGCGGCGGTAACAGACGGCTCCAGCCGCTTCCACGCCGCGATGGCAATGTTCTCCGTGGTGGGAATCGCCACGGCGAAATCAGGCGTCTCTAAGTTGAGGTGGCGATGGTCCCAGGCCGTCAGCACCTCTAGCTCGATTATCTCCTTCAGCCACGTCAGATCGACGACGAAGCCGGTCACAGGGTCCGGCTCGCCTGCTACCGTGACCTCCAGAGTGTAGTTGTGCCCGTGCCCGTTGCGATTGGCGCAGCGGCCAAAGACCTGCTCGTTCTTCTGCGCAGACCACTCGGGATTCCAGTAATAGTGCGAAGCGGAAAATGTGGCCCGTCGCGTCAGGTAGATCATTCTGACCCCTATATAAGAAGATGCAGCTCCGCCTTCAAAAGCTTCACAGTACGAGTTCAGATTTCGTCTGATCAAAAGGATAGCAAAGGGAGCTACAATTTGAGTATGTTCGAGCAATGGCGCTTTTCTCGCGAGGAACGGAGAATTACTGCACGCTATCGACGACAAATTAGAGCGAGTCTTGAAAATAAAAATCCCGAAGAGTCGCGGCGGCTGGAAGCAGATATGAGCTTCAACCTCTACGTCGTCGATTGTGCGAGAGACGAATTCGCGTGCTCAAAGCTTAGAGCAACTGCATACCGTCTTGACCTCGATTTGCCCCCTAGCACAGATGGTGAATTGTGGGAAAAATTGGTGATGATTTCATGGAGCGTGGCGGCCAGCGCATCCTTACACCGAAAGGGCGTCTCTGGCTGCGAAAGGCAGTTGACGAGGAGAGAAGCCGAAGACGAGAAGTTTCTGCGTGGTGGTGGAAGACAGTAATAATTCCGGCTCTTGCTGCAGGAACAGGCATAATCGGCGCACTCACGGGCCTTTTCGCCATATTGCATCACAAGTGAATTTCCTTACGTCGCGTAACTCCTGCCCTTCCAGCTTACGCGCTTCAGAATGCGATGCTTGTACCAACTGCGGCAGAGAAGCCAAACAAAGAGAGGCAACCCCAGCGGGGAGAGCGCACAATTGAGAAAGGAAAAGTTGCTTTTGGCCACTCGTCCATAGAAGCGGAAGAGGTTGCGCGCCCATAGAAGGGCCAGAACCCAGCCCGCGATCAGCCATTGTGCCGAATGCGCGAAAAGTCGGGCGTTCCAGAACTCCACCGCCAGCACTGGCAATGCTACCAGCAACATAATATCGAGCACACGCCAAGCGGCCAGCGCCAGGCAGTTGTCAAAGAGCAATGCCAGGTTCTTGGTCCAGCCCTCAATCATCGCCGGCGTCGAGTGGTACATTCGAGTGGAGACAGCGTCTTCGGCATAACGGAAGCGCAGGCCTACCTTGCGCCGCTTGGCCAGAAAGGCCAGTTCCACATCTTCTAAAACTTTTTCTGAGACTGCCGCGTGTCCGCCAAGGTGCCTGTAGGCCTCGCGCTCGATGAGAAGAAACTGGCCGTTGGCGGCGGCGATGCGCTCGGCGGGGTCGGAGACCTTGGCCGGAGGATAAGCCAGTGCTAATTCACAAAAGATCAGAGGCATCAGCGAGCGTTGCCAAAGGCCGCTGACGATCTGCCGCGGCGAGTAACTCAGCATGCCCACTTTGTGCCGGGCGGCTTCATGCATCGCGCAATGCAGGTTTCCCGGCTCATGGATGGTGTCTGCGTCGGTAAAGAGCAGCCAACGGCCATGCGCTCGCTTGGCCGCCGTCCAGATGGCGTTGTTCTTGCCGGTCCAGATTGGTTTCGATTGGCCCTCCTCCAGCTTGCCAGCTTCCAGCACGGTGACCCCTGCAAAGCCGCGGGCAATCTCTGCTGTCCTGTCGGTCGAGTGATCGTTTACTACAATGATTTCCCAATCATGGCCCAGCTTGAAGAGTTCTTCGGACTGGCTGACCAGCGAGTGGAGACATGCGGCAAGGCACTCTTCCTCGTTGCGCGCCGGAATGATGACGGTCAGTTCCAGCAACTTCTTCGGCTCTGGCTGGTCAAAAACGGTTCCCCAGCTCACCGGCTTCGCGACAGGCGCGTCGGTAAGCCCGAGCAAAGGCTTTAACTCTGCCTTCCCAACCTCTGCGCTCTCCCGTTTCCTCTTCATTCGTCAACCGTACCGATGGGACCTTTCGATCGTTATTATAAGGATGTGCGGCTCCCTCGGTTTATCTCACTCGCTTTACTTTTCCCGTTGGCGCTCGCGCACGGTTGCGACCGTGGCGCCCATCCGGCACAGACCGGCCAGCCAGCCCCGGACTTCACCCTCTCCGACGGCACAACCACTGTCCACCTTGCCGGCTACCGGGGCCGCGTGGTGCTGCTCAACTTCTGGGCAACCTGGTGCGCGCCCTGTGTCCAGGAGATGCCCTCATTGCTCCAACTGCACCACGACCGGCCCGATCTGGCCATCCTCGCCGTCAGCATCGACGAAAACCCTGACGCATACAGCCGCTTTCTCATCCGCCACCACATGGACCTGACCACAGTCCGCGACTCCGCCCAGACCGCCGCAAAGCTCTTTCACACCGAAGGCTGGCCGGAGACCTACATCATCGACCGAAACGGCGTGATTCGCCGCAAAGTCGTCGGCCCACAGGACTGGGGCAGCCCTGAAATCCGCGCGTATCTGGAAAGCCTGTAGTGCCTGGATATTCAGGACTTCGAAGTTGAGCACATCTTGACTTTTCGTATAGTGTGCGCATACACTATACGAGTGATCAAAAGCTACCGTCACAAAGGCTTGCAGAAGTTCGCTGAGACGGGGTCGAAGGCGGGAATCAGGCCAGAACATGCGCCCAGACTGCGCATCCTGCTGACGGCTTTGGATGCAGCCGCAGTGGCAAGCGATATGAACTCTCCAGGGTACAACCTGCATCCGCTTCGCGGTAGCCTGAAAAACCACTGGTCCATCTGGGTAAGCGGCAACTGGAGGATTACATTCACCTTCGAGTTTACGGATGTGATTCTCGTCGATTACCTGGACTATCACTAAGGAGGAAATCAATGATCTTCAATCCCGCACATCCCGGTGAAGTGCTGCGCGACTACCTGGGAGAGATAAGCATTTCGGACGCTGCCTCCCGGCTGGGCCTGACCCGCGCCCATCTGTCGCGCATCCTGAACGGACACGCGGGCATCACCGCCAACACCTCCTTGCGGCTATCAGCGGCTTTGGGCACCTCGCCGGATTTCTGGCTGAAGATGCAGATGAACCATGACCTCTGGCTGGAGCAGCAGCGGCCAGCAGCGTTCAAGGTTCGTCCGTTTCCACGCAGAGAGGCATGCGAGGCGCAGTAAGGCTTTTCCTTGCTATCATTTCCCTATGACTTCAGTGGAGATTCACCTTCACTACGCCACGCCGCCTTCAGAGGCGGTGATCTCTGCACTGGCTAAAGCCCGCGAGGTCTACGGCATTCATCGGCTCACGTTTGACCGCTTCGCCCGCACGCTGCACGTGGAGTATGACGCTACCCGGCTGAACGCCGCGGCCGTGGCTAAGCTGGTGCGCCAGGCGGGCCTGGAAATCGATGCCGAACTGCCTGTGATTCCCGCGCAGCCGGCATAGGTGCAGGCGCCCGCAGCCTGAATACAGCAATTGCATAGACGCAGGAACCTTGATATTCTGTCTTTGGTTTCACTCATGCGCCCGTAGCTCAGCTGGATAGAGCGACTGGCTACGAACCAGTAGGTCGGGAGTTCGAATCTCTCCGGGCGCACCATCCCATTCCTCGATTTGTGTTTTTCCCTGTCCTCATTAATAGCGGCAAAGACCGTTGGCTGTAGCGTCAATACTCACTCCCTCTCCTAACGAAAACGAGCGAAGCACCTGTGCGCTTCGCTCGTTTTCATAAAGCGGCGGCAAGCCATCAATACAGCCTGAAGTTGACCTCGATATTCACCGGCCAAACTGCCACGGGTTTGCCGTTCTCCCTGGCCGGCTTGAATTTGTACTTCATTACCGCCTCAATGGCTTTTTCATCCAGCCCCATGCCCAGCGCTCTTACTACCCGCGGGTTCTGCGGATTGCCTTGCGCGTCCACGATGATCTGCACAATGCAGACACCCTGATACTTGGCCCTGCGTGCTTCGTCGGAGAACTCCGCCTCCGGCTCGAACAGAGGAATCGGCGCCGAAACAGCTCCGCCAATGCGTCTGAGCCCGCCGCCGATATTTCCGCCTTCGCCTGGCCCGTATCCGTTTCCATGCCCTGAACCAATGCCCATGCCGGAACCGTTCCCCAGCGAGTCCAGCTTTACATTGGGCGAGTTCGACTGGCCGAAGTTCATCCTCATACTGTCGGGAATGGTAATGTCTTTTTGCACATCAATGGAGGGGAGCGGCGGTTCCTCCACCTTGGGAGTTACAACCGGCTCAGCACGCGGGGGAATCCTGCCCTTGATGGCTTCGATTTTGTCTGGGCTTCCACCACCACCTCCGGCGGCAATGATGGCCTTGGGAGCTTTGAATTCCGACACGTCGATCGGCGTAACCTGCAGCTTAGGTTTGACATTGTTAATATAGGTATTCACTCCGAGCAAGATGGCCAGCGCCGCAAGACTCACGTTGATTGTGGCGGCGGTGCCTAAGGCCCACCAATTGCGCTTGACCGCCATACGGTCCGGCACAGGAATCGGCGTCGAGGTCAACACCAGCGGGGGCAGCTTGGGCGGAAAAAATATGTCGCGGATGTTCTCATAGAGATCGATCCAGAGGGGCGTCTCCTCAACGGGAACGCCGAAAGCGAGGTCGAGTTCGACACTGTCCGTTGTAGCCGCGGCAGTTTGGAATTCTGCATTTTTGTCGAGCAGATCGTTGGCCATCGTTGCGTCTGGTTCTACTTCCTCTGGTTGCCTGGTCTGACGGCCGAACGGGGGGGTTCTCGCTTCCAGGACCGTGCTTTCATGATGATTGACGCCGCCCGATAGTGTCTCGACCGGGGCGGCTTCATCATCCAGTCTCTCATATTCTGGCGCGGCCAGGTATCCCATAATCTATAGACGGTTTGCACCCGCGGTCGTTACCGATGTAAAACTTGTTCCGCCATTTACACTTAAAAGGAACCATTTCGAAAGCTCCAGGGAGTGATGATGTCCCCAGCACCAGAATTGAAGGCGACCCTTACATTACCGCAGACCGCCTTCCCCATGAAGGCTAACCTGCCGCAGAATGAACCGCTTCGGCTGGCCCGTTGGGCCTCGCTCGCGCTCTATGACAAGCTGCGCAAGGCCGCCCAGGGCCGCCCTGCCTACCTGCTGCACGACGGCCCTCCCTACGCCAACGGACCCATTCACCTGGGCCATGCGCTGAACAAAGGGCTGAAAGATTTTGTGGTCAAATCGAAGACCATGGCCGGCTTCGATGCGCCCTACGTTCCCGGCTACGACTGCCACGGGTTGCCCATCGAGATCAAGGTCGACGAGCAGTTGGGCCGCAAAAAACTCGAGATGCCTGTGCCGGAGGTGCTTGCTGCCTGCCGCGCGTATGCGCAGAAATATATCGACCTGCAAACCTCGCAATTTGAGCGTATCGGCTGCCTGGGCCGCTGGGATACGCCCTACAAGACCATGTCTCGCTACTACGAGGCCCGCACCCTGGAGGCCTTTTACGGTTTCCTCGAAAAGGGCTTTGTCTATCGCGGCCTTAAACCAGTCTACTGGTGCATTCACGACCGCACAGCACTGGCCGAGGCCGAGGTCGAGTACGAGATGCACACCAGCCCCTCGGTCTACGTGCGTTACCGGCTTACTTCGGATCCTGCGGCGATCAGTCCGGCACTCAAGGGCAAGCAGGTTTCGACGATTATCTGGACTACCACTCCCTGGACTCTGCCCGCGTCGATGGCTGTGGCTTTCCATCCTGATTTCGATTATGTGACGCTGGCAGTGGGCGACCAGGTTTACATCGTGGCCGCCGAACTGGCCGCTTCTGTGGTCGCAATTTGCAAATTGGGCGAGACCAAGGAACTGGCTCGCTTCAAGGGCAGTGTACTGGAGCGCACCACCTTCCAGCATCCGTTTCTGGAGCGCAGCATCCTGGGCGTGCTGGCTACTTATGTCACCGCCGACACGGGCACCGGCGCAGTGCACACCGCGCCTTCGCATGGCGCTGAGGATTTTTACACCGGACTGAGCTACGGCCTTGACCAGACCTGCCGCGTCGACGCTGCCGGACGCATTCAGGTAGACCCAGAGGCCTGGCCGCTGGCCGCGCCGCCTGCCTTCGATGGAATGAAGGTGTGGGCCGCGAACCCCGTCATCGTAGCCATGCTGGAAGAGCGTGGCGCGCTGCTGGCCGTCAGCGACCTGGAACACTCCTACCCGCACTGCTGGCGCTGCCACCATCCGGTCATTTTCCGCGCCACAGAGCAGTGGTTCATTAGCCTTGAAACTCCGGTCAAGCGCGCCAGCGGCATGGATACGACCTTCCGCCAGTTAGCCATCGAGGAGATCGACAAGGTCATCTGGGACCCGGCCTGGGGCAAGGAGCGCATCACCAACATGATTGCCACGCGCCCCGACTGGTGCATCAGCCGCCAGCGCATCTGGGGCGTGCCCATCGCTGTTTTTCTATGCGAAGGCTGCCAGAAGCCCATCCTGGACCCGAAGCTCAACAACAAGATCGTGAAGCTCTTCGAGGAGCATGGCGTTGAGGCATGGCACACCACCGATGTGGCCAGCCTGCTGCCGGCTAAAGCTACTTGTGCTCACTGCGGCGGGAAGGCCTTCCGCAAAGAGACCGACATTCTCGATGTCTGGTTCGACTCCGGTACAAGCTGGTATGCCGTCTGCGAGTCTGATCCGGAGTTGAAACCTGCCTACACGTCTTTCCGAAAAAATAATAGTACAGAGGTTTTGTATCTCGAAGGCGGCGACCAGCACCGCGGCTGGTTCCATTCATCGCTGCTGACCTCGGTGGCCCTGCGCGGACGCGCGCCCTACTCCCACGTTGTTACCGCCGGCTTCACCCTCGACGAGCAGGGCCGGGCAATGTCGAAGTCACTGGGCAATGTCGTGGACCCGTTGGATATTGCCAAAGTTATGGGCGGCGAGATTGTGCGCCTCTGGGTTGCGTCGATTGATTTCCGCGAAGATATGGCAGCCAGCGAAAACCTGATGCAGCGCTGCGCGGAAATCTACAAAAAGCTGCGCAACACCTTCCGCTTCCTGCTGGGCAATCTGAATGGTTTTGATCCCACTCGCGACCGCATTCCAGAGGCCGAGCTATTGCCGCTGGATCGTTATATGCTGGCTCGAACCCGCGAGCTGACGGAGAATATCCTCGGCTGGTACGAGCGCTTCGAGTTCCATCGCGTCTACCACGCGGTCAACGAGTTCGCCATCGTGGACCTGAGTTCGTTCTATCTCGATGTGCTCAAGGACCGCATGTACACCTTCGCGCCCACAAGCAAGGAACGTCGCTCCGCGCAGACCGTGCTGTGGCAAATCACCGAAGCCCTCGTCCGCCTGGTCGCGCCTATCTTAAGCTTCACCGCCGACGAAGTCTGGGAGTATCTGCCCGCCATTGAGGGACGCGAAGCTAGCGTACATCTGGCGCAATTCCCTGCCCCGGCGGATATTTTCTCCGAGGACCCAACGAAGTTGCTCGAAGAGTGGAAGCAAATATTCGCTGTTCGCGATGATGTGATGCGCGCACTTGAAGATGCAAGACAAAAGAAAGCAATCGGGAAGGGACTGGAAGCGAAGGTATATCTCGTTTGCAATGACGATGCGAGAAATCTGTTAGAAAAATACTTTTCCAGTCTTAAAGAGATCTTCAACGTCTCCGATGTCGAATTACTAAGGAGTTTCACAGATCAGACCGCCCCCCCGCCATTCACTGTTTATGCACCACAAGGAAACAATATCCACATTGTTATTGAAGTGGCCAAAGGAACCAAATGCGCCCGCTGCTGGAACTTCATGCCGGAAGTCTCTGACTACGGCATCTGGCAGAACGTCTGCACACGTTGCCAGAATTCGCTGAAGGAAATAATGAAGATTGCCCCGCCACTAACTTGCTAACTTGCTATCTCCGCGAAGCGGAGGCTAACTCGCTGCACTTTTATAAGGAAGCTCAATGAAACTCACCGCCCCCCGTCGTCTGCATTGGTTGCTCACCATCTCCATCGTGATCATCTTTCTCG
Source organism: Occallatibacter sp. (assembly GCA_052145195.1). Taxonomy (GTDB): domain Bacteria; phylum Acidobacteriota; class Terriglobia; order Terriglobales; family Acidobacteriaceae; genus Telmatobacter. The sequence continues at coordinate 66,331 of JBKQPC010000031.1, forward strand.
ACCGGCTGACCAAGACCTGGGTCGCGTTGCGTGTTCCCGTGGGCGGCGATCCCGCGACCAGAGATCACGCACTGCGCATCACTCACTGGACAAACGACGGCGCGGCCTTTTCGCTCTTCGCACACACTGCCTCGCCCAATGCAGTCCGCTGGGGATTGGTTTGCTTCTCGTCGCTGGCGGCGCTGATTGTCCTCTTTCTCATGGTCCGCCTCGGCGACCGCATCACCATGACCACCGTCGCGCTGGCGTTGATCTTCGCCGGAGCGCTGGGCAACGTCCACGACCGCATCGCCTACGGCTCGGTGGTGGATTTTATCGAGGTCCACATCTTCGGCTATCACTGGCCGGACTTCAACATTGCTGACTCATCCGTCGTCACCGGCGCCTGCCTGCTGATGCTCGACATGCTGCGGTCGAAGAAAACAAAGGCGAAATAATCAATCAACTTCAGAGGGATTGTATGAAGATTACTGGTTTTGCATCATCTCTTCGAGTTGTATCGATCGTGCTGGCGGCTTTTCTCTGTCTGCTTCCTGCAATATCAAACGCCCAGCGTCTGCCGCAGACCGTCCGTCCGGAGCACTACACGCTCAACCTCACGCCAGATCTGAAGGCCGCCACCTTCTCCGGAGTCGAGACCATCGACGTGAATCTGTCCGAGCCAACGGATCGCATCACGCTGAATGCCGCCGAGATCGCCTTTGAGAACGTTACGGTGACCGCCGGCGGTAAGCTGCTGAAGACCGCCGTCATGCTCGACAAGGACAAGCAGCAAGCTATATTCATCTTCCCCGACAAGCTGCCTGCGGGCAAAGCAACTCTTGCCATCGCCTACACCGGCATTTTGAATAACGAGCTGCGCGGCTTCTATCTATCTAAAACCGCCAAACGCAACTACGCTGTTACTCAGTTTGAAGCTACCGACGCGCGCCGTGCTTTTCCATGCTTTGACGAGCCGGCCTTCAAGTCGACCTACGACGTGACTCTTGTGGTCGATAGCGGCGACACGGCCATCTCCAACGGCGAGATTATCGCCGACACTCCAGGTCCCATCGCCGGCAAGCACACGCTTAAATTCGCCACCACGCCCAAAATGTCCACCTACCTTGTCGCCTTTCTGGTAGGCGATTTTCAATGCACAACAGGTGAATCCGACGGCGTGACCATCCGCTCCTGCTCTACGCCCGATAAAGTTGCGCTCACGCCCTACAGCGTCGATATCGCCAAATACGTGCTGCACTACTACAACAATTACTTCGGCATTCCCTACCCGCTCAAGAAACTCGATTTGATCGCGCTGCCTGACTTCGAGGCTGGCGCCATGGAAAACTTCGGCTCCATCACCTTTCGCGAAACCGCGCTGTTGCTCGACCCAAAAACGGCCTCAGTCGGCACCATGAAAGGAGTAGCCCTGACCATCGCTCACGAGATGGCCCATCAGTGGTTCGGCGACCTGGTGACCATGCAGTGGTGGGACAATATCTGGCTCAATGAGGGCTTTGCCACATGGATGGAGAACAAGCCCGTAGCCGCGATGCATCCTGAATGGAATATCGACCAATCCGTTGTCTTGGGCTTGGACGGTGTGCTTAACCTCGACGCGCAACCTACAACCCGCGCCATCCGTGCCAAGGCCGACACGCCGGATGAGATCAACCAGATGTTCGACGGCATCTCCTATGGCAAGGCCAGCGACGTGCTGCTGTCTGTCGAGAACTACCTGGGCGAGGAGACTTTCCGCAAGGGCGTGCATAACTATCTGGCCGCTCATCTCTACGCCAACGCCACCGGGGAAGATTTCTGGAACGCGCAGACCGCGACCAGTCACAAGCCTATAGACAAGATCATGGAGAGCCTGGTGGCTCAACCGGGCGCGCCTCTGCTCATCTTCGGTGAGCCGGCCAAGGGCAAGGTTGCGGTTAGTCAGAAACGTTTTTACCTCAGCTCCGGTATTCAGCCGGACCCCTCGCAGAAGTGGACCCTCCCCGTTTGCTTTAAGATTGTCGCCGGCCAGAAGTGCGAGCTTCTCACTCCATCAACGGCCAGGCTCAAGGCGCCTGCCGGCACACTCTTTTTTGCCAATGCCGGCGGCAAGGGCTACTATCGCAGTGCTTATCCGCCCAGTGTGTATGCGGCCCTGGTGGCTCAGGTGGAAACCACGCTCACTCCCGCAGAGCGCATCAGCCTGATCGGCGGCGAGTGGGCTCAGGCGCGCTCCAACAAAGTTCCCATCGGCGCCTATCTTGACCTGGTTACGGCTGTCAAAGACGACCCCAACGCCGAGGTCTTAAGCCAGGCCCTTAGTGGCGTCAATGCGATCTATGTGCAAGTCGCCTCCACTCCTGAAGTGAAGACCGCGCTCTTCAAGTGGATTAGCAAGACCTTTGCGCCTGAATACTTCAAACTCGGTCCCCCAGTCGGCACTGATTCAGCCAACACACGAGAACTGCGCGCGCAGCTACTCGCAACTCTTGGCCTCCACGGAGAATTTCCTCTTATCACAGCTCAGGCTCGTAACTATGCCCAGCTGTATTTGGATGATCCCGCTGAGGCCGATCACACTTTAGGCCAGACTGCCCTGGCCATCGCTGCTCGCAAAGGAGACGCCGCGCTTTTTGACCAGTTGCAGAAGATTGCAGAAACCTCAGCTAATCCAGAGCTGCATATAGTCGCCCTCCGCCTGCTCGCTCAGTTTGAAGATCCCGCGCTTGTTCAGCGCTCCCTGGACTATGCTGTCTCGGGCAAGGTTCGCAACCAGGACGCGGCGACACAGTTCGCTATCGCACTGCGGAGCGACGAAAACCGAGAGCAGGCATGGAAGTATCTCCAGAACAACTGGGATAAGGTGCAGGCCCAGTTTACCCCTGAGATGGACGCTATGCTGGTCAGCTCCACAGGCAGCTTCTGCTCTGTCGAGGGCCGCACCAGCGTGGAACAATTCTTCTCCACGCATAAGGTGGCATCTTCCGATAAGGCTCTCAAACACGCTATCGAACGCATCGACGGTTGCATTGAATTGCGCGCGCTGCAGGAACCGAATCTGAAACAGTGGCTGGCAGCGCAGCCTAAACCGTAGTTTTTTACTTCCACAAAGCTCCGTGCCCCACCCTTGCGTCTTGTTTTTGGCGCAAGGGTGGGGTACCACGAACTCAGCTCACCGTTTTAATCCGGCCCTTTTCGATTCGTTACGATAAGACTTATGCCGCAATTCCCACCAGGTCAAACGCTGCTCATCGACGCCGACGATACGCTGTGGGAGAACAACGTCTACTTCGAGCGCGCCATAGCCGCCTTCATCAGCTTCCTGAATCACCACGAGTACTCGCCCGCCGAGGTGCGCCAGGCGCTGAACACCGCCGAGCACGAGACCATTCTCTCTCATGGTTATGGCCTGTCTAGCTTCACTCGCTCGCTGCTTTCCTGCTTTGAGCGGCTCAGCCCCGCGCCCGTGAACGACGAAAAGCGTCAGCGTATTGAAGGCTTTGCCCGCTCCATCGCCGAACAGGAGATTGAGCTGCTTCCCGGCGTTGCCGAAACTCTGGCGGAGTTGGCCACGCGCCATCAGCTCATTCTCATGACCAAGGGCAATCAGGCAGAGCAGGCTGACAAGCTAGGCCGCTCCGGCCTCGCCAGTTACTTCTCCGCCGTGGAGATCCCCGCTGAAAAAGATCCCGCGACTTATCGCGAAGTTATACATCGCCATGAGTTATCGCCGCACACCAGCTGGATGATCGGCAACAGCCCCAAAAGCGACATCAACCCCGCCCTCGCCGCCGGCCTCAACGCCGTCTTCCTCTTCCACAAAGACACATGGATACTAGAGCACGCCACGCTCAACCCCGCGCCTAAGGGTCAGCTATTGATTGAGTTGGATTCCTTCGCAAAGCTCTGTGCTATCTTCTAACTTTTATCAATGTTATAACTCTCGATCTGCCGGCGATAAGGCCTAGGCCGAGAAGACCCCACCCCGTCAAAACCAAAGTAGAGGGCTCAGGAGACTCGATAAAGCCAAACCGCTGGATCGACGAAATATCGTCTGGCACCCACGTTTCGTATTGATTGGCATCCGCGGCGGTCCACGCGCCACTGGCTACAGCTGTGGCTGCATCGCCTTCATAAGGTAGCGCAGCCGGGTCAGTCGGAAACGGCGTGCTTTTGGTGGTGGAAGTCGGGTTCATAATCTCCCAGACCGCCGTTGAGATGGCTCCTCTGGTAGCCAGGGGCGCGCCAAGCCCGCCATCGTTCATCAACTCGTTTTCCAGATAAGTGGATTCCATGATCTCTATCTGTTCGTCGCCACTGAAATAGCTGAGAGGCTCGACATAACCCGAATAAGCCGTTCCGACAGTGGTTGCAGCGTTCATGTCGTAACAGATCACAAGAACAGACTGATTGAAATAGCCGTCCCCATTCAAGACCGCCAAGTACGGACTAACGACGTCGGAATATGTTGTACCGTTGTTAACCCAGGAGTATTCGGTATAGTCTCCCCAGTTGGGATCTAGCGTGAGTGTGACGGAGTCGGCATAAGCTAGTGAGGACAGTACTATCCCTACGATTCCTAATATGATCTTAATCACATAGTTCAACGTCGTCATCTTCCGCACTACCTCCACTGTTTGGGATAGCGCAAATCAGGGGGAATAGGTCTAATTTAGACTAGCGCAAGTTTATATTGCTTTAACAATTATTTGTTTCACATCTGCTAAGACCTGCTCAGGCGTCCACTCATTGCCTGGATAGAAGCGAACTACCTTACCATTTGGCCCTATCAGCGTCGTCGAGAGCGTATGGGTAATCATGGTATCCGCATTCTCGGTCATGCCCAAATTAAAGAATTTTGCCATCTCAGCCAGCACCGGCTTTTCCGGCACGGCAAACTCCCAATGCGCAAAGGCATTCTTCGCGTCACTGCCCATGTAAGTTACTCCATAGGCTCGTAACCGCTCCGGCGTATCGTGCTCCGGGTCAAAGCTGACCGATAGCAGATGCGATTTTGAGTAGAGTGATGGGTTGGCGGCTAACTGCCGTTCCAGCGTGGCAAAGTTGCGCGTCACCCGCGGGCAAAAATCTGGCGATGGGCAGCGCGTGTAGATAAAGGTGATCAACAGCGCTTTGCCTTTGAACTGGCTCAGATGAATTGGCCGGCCATCCTGATTGCGCAGCTTGAAATCTGGAACAACGTCGCCCGGAGCGGGTACATGATAGGAAATCTTAGGCGTGTAATCAGGCTTGGCCTGCGCCACCACGACAATGTGGTCAAGCAGCACCTCCCCATCGGGATTGGTCATCACTACCACATCGGCAGTAATTACATCTCCCGGATGAAGCTCGCTAATAATGCTCGCATCTTGTAGCTTGTAGGGCATGGTCATGGCCTCCATAAAGCCGGGAATGGCCTCATGGTTTACCGTCACCTCACCCTTGGCGGCATCAGTGGAAACCACCTTGCCGCGCAAATGGTAGACCTTTCTTTCAAACTCGCCGATCGCAACACCCTGATTGGATGTTGTTTGCGAGGGCGGCTTCTGGCCGGAGTGGCAGCCAACCATCACGAATAACGAGAACAACGAGGAAGCAAGAAATTGTTTCATCATAGGACAAGTGTAATGCCGTTCCTGTCTTTGGATTACAACGTGCGTTTGAACAGCGGCGTGGCGATGAGCAGCGTGCTGATGCCAAACACAAATAGAAACAGCAGGTCGAACTGAATCGCCTGAAATCCGCCATCCTTGAGAATAATGGCTTTGAAGCCGTGGATGGAATATGTGAAGGGGTCGACGACCGAAAGAGCGCGCAGCCACCAGGGAAAAGAGGCGATGGGATACATGGCGCCGGAAGGGTAAAACAACAGCAGGTTAAGCACTCCGAACATGGCGCGCGGAGTGAGTGGGTCTTCGACGCGCACCATGAGAAGAAACATCATGCCGTTAAAGGCGATGGCGGTGCCGAGGATGAGGGCAAGCAGTTGGAGCAGCACCCATGGATGGAAGATAATGCCCAACCCGGCCATGAGCGAGCCGATGACTGTAATGCAGATGCCGGCCAAGGTAGCCTTGATGGCGCCGGCCGTATTGAGGCCAAAGACAAGTTCAAGCTTGGTGATAGGCGTAACCAGGTAGCCCTCATGAACGCCGCGCGCTTTGTCGTCGATGTATAACATGCCGCCGCCGATCATGACCGAGATATACATGGCCAGGGCAATGCAGGCGGGAAGCAGGAACTTTAAATAATTGACGTAGGGATAGAGTTCGACAACTTCAAGGGCGATCTGGTTGGCCAGACGCGGCTGGATGACGCGCGAAGTGAGGGCCGAGACCAGCAGCTGCATCTCGGCTTCCAGGCTGCTCGAGGTGAACAGGTCAGAGTTGTCGACCACAAAGCCGATACGCGGGGCATCCTGCGCATAGACGCGGCGCGAATATTGGACGGGGATAATGACGGCTGCGTCAATCTTGCCGGTGCGCACATCTTCGCGGGCCTGCACCTCGTCTGTGTATTCAACGGTGGTAAAAGTCTTGATGTTGACGGCGATGGCGTCAAAGCCCTCGCGGAGTTTGACGGCTTCAGGGCCGTGGTCGTTGTCGACTACGGCGACGCGCGCGCCCACGATCTTCCCTCCGAAGGCGTTGCCCATGATGAGCAACTGCAAAATCGGCATCATCAGCGACATAATCATCAACATGGGCGACCGGAAGAATTTGCGCATCTCGCGCTCGACGATGGCGAACAGTCTGTTCATGGCCTCTCTCCAGGGCGCGGCGGCAGGGTGAAGACAGGCGGCTTCACCTGCTCATCGCGGAGCTGGTGGCCGGTGTAGTGGATGAATACGTCGTCGAGCGTGGTGTTCTGCACGCTGAGAGAGGTGAGCGTCTCGCCCAGAGAGGCGGCTAACTCAACGATTTGCATAGTGGTTGTGGAGCCGGAGGAAGTGAGTACGCGATAGAAACCGGCGCTCTCGGCCTGCACGCTGGTCACGCCGTCCAGCTTTTCCAGGCGGCCCTGCCACTCCTCCGTATCACGGTCGAAGTGCACTTCAACGACGTTGGCGCCGGGCACGCTGTGCTTGAGTTCGATGGGCGTTCCCAGGGCCACAAGATTGCCGTGATCGACAATGGCGATGCGGTCGCAGAGCTTGTCAGCCTCTTCCATGTAGTGAGTGGTGATGAGCATGGTGAGCTTGCGCGTCTTGCGCAGGTTGTCCAGCATCTCCCACACAGCAATGCGGGAGACCGGATCGAGGCCGGTGGTCGGCTCGTCCAGAAAGAAAATGCTGGGATTGTGGACCAGGCCGCGGGCAATCTCCAGGCGGCGGCGCATTCCCCCTGAAAGGGTCTTGGTCTGCGCGCCGCGCCACTTGGCCAGGTCCACCGCTTCCAGAACCTGGTCGATGTTCTGCTTGCGCTCCTGGCGTGGAACGCTGTAGAGCTTGGCGTAAATGCTGAGATTTTCTTCGACGGTGAGGTCAGGATCGCTGGTGAGCGCCTGGGGAATGACGCCGATCATGCGGCGCACTGCGTCAGGCTCTTTGGCTACATCGTGTCCTGCAATGATAGCGCGGCCGGCAGTGAGCGGAATGAGCGTGGTCATCATGCGAATAAGCGTGCTTTTGCCCGCGCCGTTGGGGCCAAGGAGGCCGAATATCTCTCCCTCGGCTACCGAAAAGCTGACGTCTTTGACGGCCTCAAAGTCGCCGTAGCGCTTGACGATATGAACAACTTCGATTGCTGCTGGCGCTGCTGTCGCTGGCGTGCTCATTGTTTCACCAGCTTGTTTTTTGGAATATAAACCTCGGCAGTCATGCCGGGAACGTAGCGCTTTTCAGGATTGTCGATGAGCAGCTTCAACTGAATGGTTTTGATGTCGCGCTTGCGGGAGCTGACGTCGCGCTGTGTGGCGAAGTCCGCTTCTGCTGCTTTGTTGATGACTTTGCCCTGAAGCGTTGCGCCGGAAGGCAACACAACGCGTAGTGAATCGCCGAGTTGGACGGCATCGGCCTGAGTCTCGGGCAGCGGCGCGTAAATCCATGTTTCAGTAAGGTCCATGATGGTCACGATGGCGGTGCCGGCGGCGACCACCTCGCCCTGGCGCGCGGCGCGCACGTTCACCTTGCCGCTGACCGGAGCATAAACCTGGGCATAACCCAACTGAACCTTAGCCTGCTCGGCGAGGGCGCGGGCGTTTTCGACATCGTTGCGGGTGGAGTCCACGGTATGGGCGGCAACATTTGTTAGCAGTTCGTGGGCGCGGGCCTGGCGCAGAGTGGCTTCGGCAGCTGCGACGTTCTCGCGTGCAGCATCGACGGCGGCTCTGGTGGCCAGGAGGCTGGTAGCCGCGTCGTCCCTGGCCTGCTCGCTCATAATGCCCTGCTTGGCGAGAGCGACTATGCGGCCGGTGTCAGCCAGTTGATGATCGTAGTTGGCCTGCGCCTGAGCCAGCGCTGCCCGTGCCGCGCGTAGCTGAGCCTCGGCGTTGATGGTGGCGCTGCTGGTTTCTCCGCGATCCTGTCGCTCGGTCTCGACACTCCCGCCGAGCTTGCCCTTCTGGCTGGCGGCGTTGGCCTCGGCGGCCTTGCGCGCCGCGGCAAGGTCCTCGCTCTCAATGACGGCGATCAGTTGCCCGGCCTTCACGTCCTGGCCCTCGTCGACCAGCAGCGTTTGAATGCGTCCGGGAATCTTGCTGCTCACCACCACCTCGTTGGCGTCCACAGTGCCAATCAGTTGCAGATCGGAAGAAGGCCGCACCGTAACGAAGTACCAGATGAGCGATCCCGCCGTCAGCAAGCCTAGAAGTAAAAAAACTCGATTGCGTGCGTTCACTTGTGCCTCGCTTCGTCTATTTTGATAGAACTGATTTCCTGCATCAGATGATCGATTCCATGAACTTCCGGCATAGGCGTCTCCGCCAGCACCCGTGCGGCTACGCGTGCGCCGTGTTCCCGGTCAATGAAGATAGCCTGACCCAGAAACTCAATGGCAGTCTTGCGGCGAATCTCCAGCACGTCACGCTCTAGTGGATCGATGTGGATGGCCAGCCGCGTGAGAGGCGCGGAGAGAAAGTAGAAAATGTTAGCGCCGAGCGACGCATAACGCATCTGCGACGGATCAGCTGGAATCAATTCGCCCGACGCGATGCCCTCGCGCAGCACTTCCTCCAACTTTTCCCACATTGGACGGAAAAACTTCTCCGCCATGCGCGCCATCCTGTGCTCCTCGCCCTGATGCAGCCGGACCATCTCCTGTTGGATAAGAGACTGCAAGGCGGGATGGGAATAAGAGCGATCGAAGTGGTTCAACACGATCTGTAGGAATCGCTCTCCGGCCGATACGCCAGTTTCCAACAAGGCGAGGCTGACGCTTCGTACTCCCTCGAAGACAAACTCCAGAGCAGCTGCGTAGAGGTCTTCTTTGCTTATGTAGTAGTAATAAAGCAGCGCCTTGTTAACGCCGGCCTCCTCGGCAATTTGTTCGGTACGCGCGCCTGCCAGGCCGTATTCGCTAAACTGCCGTACGGCCGCGTCAAGGATACGAGCACGTGTCTGGTCGGCTCGTTCGGTTTGGGTGCGAACTTGGGCTGATGTTGTCATTCACTAACCAGTTAGTAAATTATCACTGCAAATGAGTTTTTACCACTTCGTTCGGTTAATTTTTCTTGAAAATAGACCGGATTATTATGATTTATGCTTGAATCAAAACCACTAAACAATTGGTATATCTTTTAGTTTCAATATATTGAATACTTTAGGCGAAGCGGCTGATTTTGCCGTTTCCAGCGGTCCGTACTTTGAGTTCCCCATCAAGCTCGTCTTCCAGCTCCTCATTCTTGTCCTCTTCGTTCTCAAAGCCACTGGTCGCTTTTGAAGCGCTGGGAACGTAGATATCATCCCCGGTTTGGGTCGTGCGCTCGACCTCGTTCACGTCCGTCGTCCCCAGATCGGCCTGTTTAGGCCGGATCATCGGTGCGATACGAACGCTGGCTACCGGGCCAATCTCCATCAACTGCTCCCTTCTGGAACTCCCCTGACGGAGTCTATCGGCTGGCTGGGCGAAAACATGAATCTAGTCGGCGATGAGTGTACGAAATCAGAACACTCCGCTCGTTCTTTATTCAAGTCTTTTATTTACATCAGATACTGATAGGCATATGTGGATTATAGGGTTTCTAATGGCATTAAGAATGTCCGATTTCAAGACAGTTTACCTAGAATCGGTCTTCAATTCGCTTGCACGGGGAATTACCGGATGAAGGATAAGCTGACGGGTGAGATCTGTGCGCTGCTCCTCTCTCCCTGATAGAGCATGGAGACGCCCTGACCCAGGCTGATGCCCGCGGGAACCGGCGAAAAGCCGCTGCGGATCTCGCTGGTCTCGCGAGCGATGGTCTTGAAGAGCATGGCGCGGCCTCGCATGTGCACCTCAAGACGTTCGGTCTTCCAGTCCGTAGCGCTCACCCGTGTCCTTTGCAATTGAAACCAGCCGCCCTGGTAGAGCCTGCCCAGGATTCCATATCCGATATCGACATTCTCCACCAGATGTCCGTCCAGCCGCGCCAGCCGCTTGTAGCGGCTGCTGACCCACAATTCCCCGCTCATGGCGTGGAAGATGCGGGCCTCGATGGAACGGGCCGGATAATCCGGGTTGGGGCGAAAGCGAAGGCGGTAGCAGCCGTTCTCTTCCCCGGCATATTCGTAGAGAAATGCATCCGGCAACAGAGCGACAATGCGGCCGATGCGTTTTTCGTCTTCTGCATACTCCTGGCGATGGCGAGCCTGCTCAGCCGGAGAGTTGAGCAGATGGTTGAGGCGGTCCTCTTCCGCAATGCGTTCTGCAGCGTCCAGCGGATGTCCATTGCTCCGGTCAAAGCGCGTAATGGGACCTTCGGCAGTTTCTACCTGTTCATCCAGGCGAGTTCCCCTTTGCGAATGACGCTCAATCCAGTAACGCCAATAGCCATGGCTGTCGTGGTCGTGAAGTTCGTTGTAGACCACCTCGCGCACCAACTGGCCGGGCGGCATCGGCGGTTGCAGATTCTGAGCATGAACGTGAATGCAACAAACCAATTGCGCCAGTACGATGATTCCCACCAGATCCAATCTCATACGCATTTTGCCACCTCATTGCCCAGGGATTGAACTCAGGCCAAGTATTGCTGAAAGAGATAGAATGATCTGCAAACGTCTGTAAAGAAACCAATAATATCGGCATAAAGACCAACTAAACACACAATAAACCATAAAACACATGCCTCGCATTCAGTTGTCAAACTTGGTACACTGGCTCCATGTTGGATGAATTGGAGTTCCGCCGTCTGGCCGAAATTGCTCTAAACTCGCTGCTTCAGCATTTAATGGCGCGCGAGGAAGAGGCTGATTCCCTTTTTGAGGTCGATGAACAGGGCGGTGTGCTGAATATTACCTTCGAGGAGCCATCGGGCAAGTTCGTGATAACGCCCAACGCGCCGGTGCGCCAGATCTGGATTTCAGCGCTATCCACCAGCTTCAAACTCGACTGGGATGAGACAACCGCGGCGTTCATACTGCCGCGCACTGGCGAGCCTCTGATCGCGCTGGTTGACCGCCTGATTGGGGAATATCCGCGAGGCTAGGTTTTTCATATCTTGCCGAATTGCGGCGCGACAAGGGTGGGGCACGCGGTGAACGCACCCCAACAAGCTTCGTTGCTTACTGCTTGACGAACTCAAACGTGCAAGGACGGCCTACGATCCCCAGGCCTTCGTCCCGCGTGCCGGCGCCTTCTGCATCTTTGAATTGTGCCTTGATGTTGTAGCTATACTCTTCGCCTCCATGAGCGAAGACTCCGCGGGCATATTTTCTCGAAACGACTATGCCCTTGGCAGAGAGCTTGGCGGAGCCGTCGTCCTTGATAGGGCCTGTGATCACCAGGTAGCCCGGTTGATCCGCGGTGCCGCGCTCCCCGTGGAAGTTGCCGGCTGTGACCTCGCTGGGAATCTTCCAGGTGTAGCCCTCGGTATTTCCTTTTGGCGGGCAGGTGAGAGTCGTAAGCCACTTGCCGTCGAAGCGATCCCCGGCAAAAGAGACTGCCGGCAATAAAATCAATGCGCAAATCACAAAAAATCGAACAGTCTTTCGCATTCAATTTCCTCCGCTGACCATGGTAGCACAGCACTATTGATGACTGGATAAGTAATGTCCAAACAACCGCGCCGTAGGCGCAGTGGTTGTTAGCCCCGCGCTTCAGTGTGGGGAAAAGGGATTCCACAAGTTTGTTACGGAGTCCCGCAGGGACGGCGTAATGACATTATTTATGCATGAACCATTAGATCGACGGTTCAAGGATCGAAGCAGGATGCGAAGCAGTAATCAACTGCTGTCAAAAGGCGTTTTTCTATTCCCTATCCCCTGCCGGGGTCCCCGGCGAGCGATTTTTGCTCGTTGGGGTGGCTACTCCCTATTCCCAGCTTTCCGGTATACACTCATCCCAAGCTTATGTCTTCTGCCAAACTCTCGCTCACTCTGCTGCTCGCCGCCCTTCCGCCGCTGATTTGTGCCCAAACCAACTTGGACCATCCAATGTCAATCAAAACTCTAAGCCCCGGAGGGGTGCATCGCTCCGCCCTGGTCATCGATACCCACGCCGACACTCCGCAACGATTTGTGGATGAGCACTTTGACCTGGGCGATCCCCTGCGTGGCGGCCAACTCAATCTGGAATCCGCGCGCAAAGGCAATTTGGGCGCCGAGTTCTTCTCCATATGGGTCGATCCCGCGCAATACAAAGGGCAGTACGCCCACCGGACCCTCGAACTGATCGACTCCGTCAAGCAGCAGGTAGCCCGGCACCGCGACAAGCTGGAGTTCGTCGCCACGCCGGCGGGCATCGAGCTGGCACACCGCGACCATAAGATGGCGGTGCTGATGGGCATCGAGGGCGGCCACTCCATTGAAAACTCCATCCCCCTGCTGCGCCAGTACTACGCTCTTGGCGTGCGCTACATGACCCTCACCTGGACCAACTCGAACGGCTGGGCCGACAGTTCCGGCGACATCGACGACACATCCGTACCGCACACCAAAGAGGGCCTGACAGAGTTTGGCAAGGACGTAGTCTACGAGATGAACCGGCTGGGAATGATGGTGGACGTCTCGCACGTCTCCGACCGCACCTTCTACCGCACCCTGAACATCAGCCGCGCGCCGGTCATCGCCTCGCACTCCTCGGCGCGCGACCTCTGCGACGCTCCGCGCAACATGACAGACGATATGCTGCGCGCCGTGGCCCGCTATGGCGGTCCCCACTCCAAAGGTGGCGTCATCCAGGCCAACTTCTACTCCGGATTCCTCTCGCAGGCCTATCGTGACGCTGCTAAATCTCTGGAACCGGAGATGAAAAAGGCTGTCCAGGCACTCAAGGACAAGGCCATAGCGGAGGGCAAGCCTATTCCCTACGACGAGATCGAAAAGCTCCAACGCCAGTATGGCGACCGCATTCCCCGCCCGCCGCTCTCGGTGCTCATCGACCACATCGACCACATCGCCAAAGTGGCCGGCGTGGACCACGTGGGCCTGGGCTCGGACTTTGACGGCATCAGCGGCCAGCTCCCCGAAGGGATCGACTCAGCCGCCGACCTGCCCAAGATCACAGCTGCGTTGATGGCTCGCGGCTACTCGGCCGAGGATTGCCGCAAGATTTTGGGCGGCAACCTACTGCGCGTCTTCCGTGAAGTGGAGCAGATTGCCAGGGAGCTGCAAGCCGAGAACCGGCCCAGGATCACAGAGAAACAGCCCTTCGACAAGGTGCAAAAGTAGCCAGTCCAATCGATTTTTGCCCATTGGCCGGTTCGGTTGCGCAAACGAGATTGGAACAAACCTTCCCTTTGTAACGTATGCCGTTTGCGATGTACCCATTTTTGCCAGTTGAAGGTAGCCTTAGACATACACCTACTTCTAGGCACTATACTGACCCTTCAACCGATTTTCTTGCTAGGAGATTCCTGAATGTCACACATCCATCGCCTCCCCGCCGTCCTGCTCGCGGCTTCGCTTTTCCTTGCCCCCCCGGCCCTGCTGAAAGCCGACGACGAGACGCCCGCCGCCAAGCCTGCCACCGACAAGACTGCCGATAAAGCCACGGAAAAGGCTCCTCCCGCAGAAGTTACGACCCAAGGCACGGTCACTGTAGCGGCGGAGAAGATCGCCTACACGGCCATCGCCGGCACCATCACGGTAGGCTCGACAGACATTCAGGACGCGCAGTTGGGCCTGGACGGCAAGCCGCAGCCCGGCAGCCAGCTCGCCCTCGACGCCCCCAAGGAACCTAAGGACGCAACCCCTGTCGCACGTATGTTTTACGTCGCATACTTCAAGAAAGACGCGAAGGCTGAGGACCGCCCCATCACGTTCTTCTACAACGGCGGCCCAGGCAGTTCGACCGTCTGGCTGCACATGGGCTCGCTCGGACCCAAGCACGTGGTTACCAGTGGCGATCAGCACCTGCCCGCCGCGCCTTACAAGCTCGTTGACAACGCCTACTCCCTGCTCGATACCAGCGACCTTGTTTTCATCGATATGCCAGGCACCGGCTTCGGCCGTCTCACCGGCAAAGACGCGGAAAAGGCCTTCTGGGGCGTGGATGAGGACGCCAACGCCTTTGCTCGTTTCATCGCCCGGTTCATCACCAAGTACAACCGCTGGAACTCGCCAAAGTATATATTTGGCGAGAGTTACGGCACCACCCGCTCCGCCGTCCTGGCCAACATCCTGCAGAACCGCAAGAGCATCGACCTGAACGGCATAATCCTGCTCTCGCAAATCTTTAACTTCACCACTGACATCGATTTCCCCACAGGCAATCCCGGCGTGGACCTGCCCTACGAGCTGGCGCTGCCCACCTATGCAGCCACAGCCTGGTACCACAAGAAGCTGCCCCATCAGCCGGCGGCGCTTGAGCCCTTTCTCAAGGATGTGGAAGAGTTCGCCATGGGCCCCTACGCACACGCGCTGGCCTTGGGCACCGATCTGGGCGCTGAGGAGAAGCAACAGGTGGCCGAGAAGCTACACGAGTACACCGGCCTGCCCGTGGCCTACCTTCTCAAGGCCAATCTGCGGGTATTCGGCGGCGAGTTCGAGAAGACACTGCAGGACGACCAGGACCTGACTACTGGCCGGCTGGACACGCGCTTCTCCGGACCCACCATCGACTCGCTTAGTCAGACCGCCGATTACGACCCGCAAAGCTCGGCCATCTCCTCGGCTTACGTCACGCTCTTCAACGATTACGTGCGCCGCGATCTGAAGTACGGCGAGGGCCAAACCTACCTGCCTGAAGCGCTCTTCGGCGGCACACACTGGAACTTGGCTCACCATGACTTCCCCATTAACCTCAACGTTTCCAATGACTTGGCAGAGGCGCTCAAGACCAATCCCCGCCTGAAGATCATGGTCAATGGCGGCTACTACGACCTGGCCACGCCTTTCTTCGCCGCCCAGTACGAAGATAAGCACCTGCCCATTCCGCAATCTCTGGCCAAGAATATCGAGTACGACTGGTACGAGTCCGGACACATGGTCTACGTCCTCGACGAAAGCCTCAAGCAGCTCCACGATCGCGTGGCGGCGTTTATCAAGAAGACGCAAGCGGACAACAAGTAATCTGAATTCCGGGGTCTCCCAGGTCTTGCATATGACCTGGGAGACCATGATTCTCGACCATCCTGCGCGTCGCGCTATAAACTAGCCAGCATGAAGCGCATCGCCCTAACCCTCCTACTGCTTTTCCCTGTTGCTCTCGCCGCCCAATCGATTTCCGTCACCTTCCCCAAGGAAGTCAGCACGCAGCCCCTCGACGGGCGTCTGCTGCTGTGCCTTTCAACGGACCCCAGAGACGAGCCGCGCAACCAGATTGACGACTCCCCGCGCACGCAGCTTATCTTCGGGTTGACCGTAGACGGCTGGCAGCCCGGCCAACCCGCCGTGGTGGACGCGAGCGCCTCGGGTTATCCCATTCGCAGCCTCAAGGACCTTCCCGCCGGCGAATACTACGTTCAGGCCGTGCTCAACAAGTACGAGACCTTTCATCGCGGCGATGGCAAGACAGTCAAGCTGCACATGGACCAGGGCGAGGGGCAACTCTGGAACATCTCGCCCGGCAACCTCTACTCCAAGCCGATAAAGTTCACCCTCAAACCCGACGCTGCGATCTCCATTGCACTGACCGAGACGATTCCGCCTATACCTACGCCAGCCGACACCAAATACATTCGCCACATCCGTATCCAGAGCGCCTTGCTGACTAAATTCTGGGGGCGGCCGATGTATTTGAGCGCCATCGTGCTGGTGCCAGAGGGATTCGACCAGCACCCCGAGGCGCGCTTCCCGTTGATCATCTTTCATGACCACTTCGTGAGTGATTTCAACGACTTCCGCACCACTCCGCCTGACCCCGATCTGAAGCCCGACTACAGCGAGCGTTTCCATCTGGCCGGCTACAATCGCATCCAGCAGCAGGAGGCGTACAAGTTTTATCAGCAGTGGATTGCACCAGGCTTTCCTAGGGTGCTGATTGTCAAGATTCAGCATGCCAACCCCTTTTATGACGACTCCTACGCCGTGAACTCGGCTAACGTCGGCCCTTATGGCGACGCCATTGAGAACGAGCTGCTTCCGGCCATCGAAAAGCAGTTTCGCGCTATCGGCCAGGGCTGGGCACGGTTTGTTTACGGCGGCTCGACAGGTGGCTGGGAGGCACTGGCCGTGCAGGTCTTCTATCCGCAGCACTACAACGGCGCATTCGCCGCCTGCCCCGACCCCATCGATTTCCACGCCTACACCAACATCGACATCTACAAGGACAACAATTTCTATTACCTGGAGGGCGCGCACAAGCGTGTGGCGCAGCCGTCCATGCGCGACTACCTGGGCCATACCCTCATCACCACCGAAGAGGCCAACGCCTATGAACTGGCGCTGGGCGATCATGGCCGCTCAGGCGAGCAGTACGACATCTGGCAGGCTGTCTTTGGCCCGGTGGGCACGGACGGCTACCCCGCCCCCATCTACGACAAGGTGACCGGCGAAGTACACCACGAAGTCGCCGAATATTGGCGCGAGCACTACGACCTGGAAGCGATACTGGAGCGGGATTGGCCGAAGCTGGGCCCTGAGTTAGCCGGCAAGATTCACATTTACGTCGGTTCCGACGACACGTATTTTCTCAACGATGCCGTCTATCTCATGGAAGACTTCCTGAATACCACAAAGAATCCTCCCTACGGCGGCGAAGTGACCTACGGTCCGCGCGCCGAGCACTGCTGGAACGGCGATCCCACGCTGCCCAACGCCTACTCGCGGCTGCACTACAACACCATGTACCTGCCCAAGATTCTCGACCGCATGCAGAAGACCGCGCCCGCGGGTGCGGATCTCACCAGCTGGCGGTATTAAGGGACTCGGAGCTTTGCATCTGAGCGCGCAGAAAAAATGCGGCTAACTCGTCCTCTCCGCATCCAGCCGTTTCACATAGATGAGCGCTGCATGGCCCGGTGGATAGTAGTTCTCTTCCCTGCCCTCGCAGCGGTAGCCCTGTGATTCGTAGAGCCGGATCGCGGCCGCATTCTCGACCTCGACGTGCAGCCAGATCAATGCCGCACCCGCAAGCCGCGCTGAATCCTCAATGCGGTTGAGCAACACGCGGGCAACGCCCTGATTACGTGTTTCAGGGGCAACTTCGATGGTTTGAATGTATGCCGTGACTCCTTGCTTATCTTCTCTCCACTCGACAATGGCAAAGCCCAACAAGAGTCCATCTTCTTCCGCAACCCATGTAGCGGCATTGGCGCGGATGACAAGCTGCCGCATATATCTGCGGCTAAAGCGATGGGGCGGCTCAAAGCAGCGCTCTTCAAGTGCGTACAGTACATCGAAATCTTGCGGCGTGTAAGGGCGATAGATCACAGTCCAACTCTACGGCAGACAGAAAGCAAAAGCCATCCTCGCCAGGAGAATGGCTCTTTGCGTATCACGGACGAATTGGCGCTAAATCTTTACTTCCAGATCCTTGATCACGTCGAAGAAGCGCTGATCGAGGCGGCGGTTGGTGGCGATAGCGTCCTTGATGGGAATGTCGGTAATGTCCAGGCCCCTGAGAACGGCGATGCGTCCCCACTTCTTCTCGTGAACCATGTCGATGGCGTGAAGGCCATAGCGCTGGCCAAGGATGCGGTCGTAGGCTGTGGGAACGCCGCCGCGCTGGGTGTGGCCCAAGTTCACGGAGCGGGTCTCGTAGCCGGTCTTCTTCTCGATCAGGTTGGCCAGTGCCTCGCCGATGCCGGAGAGACGCACATGGCCGAAGGAATCCAACTGAGCGTTTTCGTTAATCACCTGGCCGACCTCAGGCAGATGAGCGCCCTCGGAGACCACCACCACGCCGTAGTGCTTGCCGTGGTCGTAGTTGTACTTGAGTAACTTGCAGACGTGATCGATGTCGATCTCCTTCTCAGGAACCAGGGTGACATCCGCGCCGCCGGCAACGCCAGAGGCGTAGGCAATCCAGCCGGCATCGCGGCCCATCACCTCGATCACAATTACGCGATTGTGCGAGTCTGCGGTGGTACGGATGCGGTCGACGGCCTCGGTGGCGATCATGACCGCGGTATCGAAGCCGAAGGTCTGGTCGGTGCCGCTGAGGTCGTTGTCGATGGTCTTGGGCACGCCCACGCTGGGTACGCCGTGCTCGCACAGAAACAACGTCACCGACTGGGTGTCGTCGCCGCCAAGGGCAATCAGAGCGTCGATCTTGTTGGCTTTCAAAACTTCCTGCACCTTTTCGATGCCGCCGGGAATCTTCTTCACGTTGGTGCGCGAAGAGTGCAGGATGGTGCCGCCCTTCAACTGAATACCGTCCACGGCCTCCAGAGTGAGTGGAATGAAACTGTTGTCCAGCACGCCGCGCCAGCCGTTGAGGAAGCCGATAAACTCATCGCCATAGTGGTTGATGCCTTTGCGCACAACCGCGTAAATTACCGCATTCAGTCCGGGGCAGTCGCCGCCGCCGGTCAACAAAGCAACTCGCATGGTAAATACTCCTGATCAATGATTCGGCTCATCAAGCCGGGCTGGGAATAACTCCCTGTATGGCACATCCAGAACCGGGTAATCTTGGCTCCCAACGGCATGCCATCTTAGTTGAGGTGGTCATAGCCCACCTCACGCTTTGATTAGTTTACTCTGCCGCTATAAGGATAATTCGTGACCGCGCTCACGCTCCCCAATTTCATTCTCAAATCAATGTTCCTTGTCACGGAAAGCTCATAGTGCTTCAATAAGGTATGCCCGGAACCGGAGCATTGTTTCTGCTGGCCTTCGCCAGCTTGGTTGTCATAGTCTTGCTGGTCCTGCTGCAGTTGACGCGGCTTGGATATCTGGTCCGCACCACCATCCCCGACCGTCCGCGGCAGCGAATGTTCCTCGCATCGGTCTCCTTCCTGATTACTTTTATGGGTGTCCGGGTTCTGGTCTGGCTGATCGTACATCATGCGGCGCCGTTCCAGTGGGTGGTCGTGCGTGGACGGCACATTCATCACCTGGTATGGGGGATTCTGATCCTGCTGCTGGTCGGTTATGGCTGGCTGATGGACTTGGGACGCGCGCACTCCCCAACCTCCATCTTCTTTGGCCGCCTGATGTCGATCGGCTATGGGGTGGGCGCGGCGTTGACCCTGGACGAGTTTGCGCTTTGGCTGGACCTGGAGCCGGATGCTTATTGGTCGCGGACCGGACGGCTTTCAATTGATGCCGTTATCCTGTTCGGCAGCCTGCTGGCAGTGGGCGCCTGGGGAGCGCCGTTCTTTCGCAAGCTGCATGTGCTGTGGGACAAGCGCGCGCACTATGGTAAGAAGTTAGGACGGGGCCTTATCTTTCCAATTCGCCGCGCGAGGTCGCCTCATCCTCATAAAGCTCGTCGATCAGGGCCGCATATTTCTCCTTAATAACGCGCCGCTTGAGCTTCATTGAAGGCGTCAGTTCATCCGTTTCCTGTGACCATTCGTCGGCCACCACGCGAAATCGCTTCAGACTCTCAAAGTTAGCCAGACTAGCGTTCACCTCGCGCACAATCTCTGCGTAGAGCGCAACCACACGGCTGTCGGCTACCAATTCGGAGCGATTTCTTGCCTCGATACCGTGGCGGCGCGCCCACTCCTCCAGCGCGATAAAGTTGGGCGAAATAAGCACTGAAATAAACTTGTGCTTGTCGCCCACCAGCCCGGCCTGCGCCACTAAAATGCTGTTCTTTAGCTTGTTTTCAATGGGCTGAGGCGCCACCATCTTGCCGCCAGAGGTCTTCAGCAGTTCCTTCTTCCTATCCGTGATGAAAAGGAAGCCATCGGCGTCGATGTGGGCGATGTCTCCGGTGCGGAACCAGCCCTCAGGGTCTAAACATTCAGCGGTCAGCTCCGGCTTATGCCAGTAGCCGCCAAAAACCGATGGCCCTCGGACCAGCAATTCGCCGTCCGAGGCCAGCTTCACTTCAACATTGGACAAGGGTTTGCCGATGGAGCCCATGCGATGGGTGATCGGCGTGTTGAGAGCAATGACCGGAGAGGTCTCGGTCAGCCCATACCCCTCCCAGAGAGCAATTCCTACCGAGGCGAACCATTTCGCCGTATCGATGCCCAGGGGCGCCCCGCCGGGAACGAAGACCCTCACCCGCCCGCCGAAGGCCTCGCGCACCTTGGAATAGGCCAGCTTGTCGGCCAGTTTCCACAGCGGCGAAGATGGACGGCGTCCGTCGTAGACCGTATCCATGTGACTGGAGCCCACGCCTATCGCCCAGGCGAGCAGACGCTTCTTGATCGGCGAAAGTCCCGCGCGCCTCTCTATCTCCTGGCGAATCTTCTCAAATACCCGCGGCACGCCTACAAAGACCGTGGGGCGGATATCGCGCATGGCCTTTGGAAGCTGGTCAAACTTTGAGCAATAAGCCACCTGCACCCCGAATTGGTACATGACGTAGTCCAGGGCACGCGCCGTGACGTGCGACAGAGGCAGGAATGAAATCAAAGCGTCCGTTGCGTCGAAGCTGAATTCCTCAGGGGCATAGTTTTGGTTGGAAGCAATGTTGCCGTGGGTGAGCACCACTCCCTTGGGCTCGCCGGTGGTACCGGAGGTGTAAATCAGCGTGGCCATGTCCTTAGGCTCGACCGAGCGCACCAGCGCATCGAAGACCGGGTCGTGATCCGCGCCGCGTTCATCGGCCCCGGCCATCACCTCGCTGAAGGTGACCGCCCCTTCGGGCGCCACGGCGGAATCCATCATCAGGATGCGCTCCAGCGAAGTCTGCTTGCGCACGGCGTACAGCTTGTCAAACTGCTGACGAGTGGAAACCACGGCAATGCGGCAGCCGGCGTCAGCCATCAGCACGGCGATCTGCTCGCCGGTTAGCGTGGGGTAGATGGGCACATCCACTGCGCCTATGGCCAGCGCCGCAAAGTCGGTTACTGCCCACTCCCAGCGGTTTTCGGCGATCAGGGCGATGCGGTCGCCTTTCTTTGCGCCCCAGCCGAGGAATGCCTGGGCCAGCGCCCGCACCCGCTGATAGATTTGGTCAGAAGAAATGGGTTGCCACAGGCCAAACTCGTCCTGCCAAAGGATGGCGCGGGGGTTGGCGGCCGCGGCAACGCGGCAAAACAGATCATTGATGGTGTTGATCTGAGGGATATTGGCCATTTTGGTTGATTGAGTCACGCGGAATGCCTCTGCCACGAATTATTAAAAGAGTGTAACAGCGCGGAGTGGGTTATAGTTCCATAAATATTTATTACTCCTCGGTTTTGCACCGATGCGAAACAGTATTGCATACTTATACAGTTATGATGTATATTTATACGAGTGAGATTGTTCAGCTCTGAAAGGCGCCCATGATCTCCCCGGGAGAGGTAGATGAAGACTCTGCGTCACAATGCGATTCGCGAGTTGGTAGCCCATGGGCAGGTGGCCAGCCAGGATGAATTGCGGCGCAAGCTGCGTCGCCGCGGCTTTGCCGTGACCCAGGCTACGCTCTCGCGCGACATTCATGAGTTGCGACTCTTGAAGGGCCCCGGCGGTTACTCATTCTCAAATGGCGCCGGTCCGGCATCCGAGGACAATAGTCCGCCCTCGCTCAAGGAGATGCTGGAAGGCTTCGGCATGCGCGTGCGAAGGGCGATGAACCAGGTAGTGGTGGCTACTACGGCGGGTGGCGCACAGCCCCTGGCCATGGCCTTGGACCATGCCGGCTGGAGCGATATTGTAGGCACGCTGGCCGGCGACGACACTGTGTTGATTATCTGTTCTGACCACCGCCGCGCAGGCGATGTGGAATCCCGGTTGAAGGCGATGCTGAAAGCATGACTCATACGATTCAAACAGCGGTAGTGGGAGTTACCGGGTACGCGGGCGCTGAATTGGCCCGACTGCTGCTGAGGCATCCTCGCCTCAAGGGCAAGCCCCCAGTCTTCGCGGGACGCGTGCAGGCTGCCGACGCGGCGCGGGGCGGCGTGCCTCTGAGCGAGATTCACCCACAACTGGCCGATTCCAGCGGCAGCGGCAACCTTAGGCTGGAACCCTTTTCGTGGGAGCTGCTGGCTAACCGGGGCGTTGAGGTTCTGTTTCTTGCCACTCCGCACGAGCAATCGCGGGAGTGGGTCCCCGAGGCGCTCAAGCGTGGCTTGCGCGTGATTGATCTCAGCGGGGCATGGCGCTTGAAGGAAGCGGCCAACCGCGCCGTCTATGCCTTCGAGGACGACGGGGCCGAACTAGCTGCGGCAACACAGGCGCAAGCCATCTACGGATTGCCCGAGTTGCATCGCGCTCACATTGCCGGCGCGCGCCTCATCGCCAATCCCGGCTGTTACGCAACCTCCATCATTCTCCCCCTGAGACCGCTGGTTGCGGCCGGTCTGGTTGACCTCACGCGTGGAATCATCGCCGACGCCAAGAGCGGCGTGAGCGGCGCTGGCAAGGCGCCCTCCGCCAGAACGCACTTCATGTACGCAGCCGACAATCTTTCCGCCTATGGTGTTTTTTCTCATCGCCACACCGGGGAGTTGCTGGAACAGATCGGCATTGACGCGAGCGAAATCATTTTTACGCCGCACCTGTTGCCCATTCCGCGCGGAATTCTTGCCACCATCTATGTGCATTTTCACGAACCGCAAACCAGGGCCGGCATTGCGCGGGTTTATGAGGATTTTTTTGCCGGCAGCCCCCCAAAAAGCCCCATGGTCCGGTTATACGAAACCGCGCTACCACAGATTCAATATTCGGTCCGCACCAACTATGCTGACATTGGCTTCCGACTCGCAGCCGACGGCCGTCGCGCGGTCATTGTCAGTTGCCTGGATAACTTGTTGAAGGGCGCCTCCGGTCAGGCCGTGCAAAATCTGAACGTGATGCTTGGCTGGACCGAATCGGAGGGTCTCGAATGAAGTACGTCATCAAATTGGGTGGAGCTGGCCTGGAAGTTCCAACGCTACTCGAAGGGTGCACGCGCGCGATTGCCGAACTGGCGCGCGACGGCCATCAGGTTGCGGTGGTCCACGGCGGCGGTAAACAGTTGACGAGCATGCTCAAGGCGCTCGGTCTACAGAGTGAGTTTATCAACGGTTTGCGTGTCACCGACGCTGAAACCCGCGATGTGGCGCTGATGGTTCTGGCCGGCAAAGTGAACAAGCAACTCGTAGCCGGCCTGGGCGCTCTGGGCGTTCCGGCAATAGGCCTCTCCGGCGGCGACGGCCTGATCTTCCGCGCCCGCAAGAAGCTCACCACGCCCGACCTTGGCTTCGTGGGCGAGATCGCCGCGAGCGACGCGCGATGGCTCGACGCTATCTGGCAGTTGAACGGCGTGCCCGTACTTTCCTCCATGGCGCTCGGCTTTGACGGCGAATACTACAATGTCAACGCCGACGAGATGGCCGCAGCCTGCGCCATCGCTTGCCGCGCCGATGCGCTGGTCTTCCTTACCGACGTGCCCGGCGTCAAAGGCGCGAATGGAGCGGTGCTGCGATGGCTCTCTATCGATCAGATCGCCGAGATGGCCAAAAGCGAGGTTATCTCCGGCGGCATGTTGCCCAAGCTCAGCGCCTGCCGAGAAGCTCTTTTGAACGGCGTCAAGCGCGTAAGAATTCTTCCCGCTGAAGCTGCTAGTTCCCTGCCCGACCTGTGCAGTTCCCGCGTAGCCCACGGCACCGAAGTGATGGTGGCCTAGCGGTCCGCAAGACAAACGGACGGCGGTCCGCAGGACAAACAACCAGGAGAGATGAAATTGGACAAATCGACCAAGCTAGAACAGATTCAAGCCGCTGAAGCTCGTCTGTTGCTTTCCACCTACGACCGCAACCCCATTCTCTTTGTGCGCGGCGAGGGCGTTTACCTCATCGACGAGCAAGGCGCGCGCTATCTCGACCTGTTGAGCGGCATCGGAGTCAATGCGCTCGGCTACGCTCATCCCGCCATCGTGGAGGCCATTGCGAAACAGAGCCGCGCGCTCATCCACGTTTCAAATCTTTTTTACCACGAGGGCCAGGCCGAGCTGGCGCAACGGCTTACCGAGCGCACCGGCCTGGATCGCGTCTTCTTTGCCAACACCGGCACCGAGGCCTGGGAAGGCGCGCTCAAGCTGGCTCGCGCCCACGCCGGCCTCCTGCGTAGCGAAGGCAAGAAAATCGGCACGAAATTCCTCGCTCTCGAACAGAGCTTCCACGGCCGCACCCTCGGCTCCGTCTCAACCACGCATAAGGCCAAGTACCGCGAGCCCTTTGGCCCAGTCGTTCCCGGCGTCGAGTTTGTAAAGTTCAACGACATCGCCGACCTGCGCGCCAAATTTTCCGATGAAGTCTGCGCCATCCTCGTCGAACCCATCCAGGGCGAGGGCGGCATCCGCCCGATCACGCAGGAGTTTTTCGCCGAGGCGCGCGCTCTGGCTAGCTCGACTGGAGCTTTGTTGATCGCCGATGAGATTCAATCCGGCATGGGCCGCACCGGCAAGTGGTGCGCCTATCAGCACTACGGCATTTTGCCTGACGTTACTACGCTGGCCAAGCCACTTGCGGGAGGCATCCCACTGGGAGCAATCGTCTGCACGGAAGAGGCCGCGCGCGCCATCCACGCCGGCATGCACGGCACCACCTTTGGCGGCGGCCCGCTGGCCTGCGCCGTAGCTATCGCCGTCATCGACGCGATAGAAAAAGAAAATTTGCTGGCTCACGCAACCGAGGTCGGCAACTACTTTCTATCGCAACTTCGCGCCTTGGCATTGCGCCATAGCGCCATCATTGACGTGCGCGGCCGTGGCCTGATGATTGCCGCCGAACTCGACTCCGCCGATCTGGCCAAGCTGGCCGTCGCCGAAATGCTCAAGCGGCGCATCGTCATCAACTGCACCAGTGACACGGTCCTGCGCTTTTTGCCGCCTTATATCCTGCATCGAAACCACGTGGACATCGCCATCCGCGCTCTGGACGAAATCTTCACCGCACAGGCCGCTCATGCGGCAGCCAACTCCACAGGAGGACAAGCACATGGTTAGCAATGCAACCATCGAACTCCGGACCCCCATCGTTTCCGTCGACAAAGACCCTGACATTCTTGCTGCGGCAGTGCGGCTGGCAGGCGAGGATCTGTGCTCCATTGCCGATCTCTCCAGCGCCGAGGTGCGCGCTATTCTCAAACTGGGCCATGAGGTCAAGCGTAATCCCGGCAAGTATCGCAACGCCCTCGACGCCAAACAAATGGTGCTGATGTTCGAAAAGGCCAGCCTGCGCACGCGCCTCAGCTTCGAAGCCGGCATAAACACCATGGGCGGCAACGCCATCTTTCTCGATCAGACTCAATCCCCTTTGGGCGAGCGCGAATCCATCGCCGACGTGGCGCACAATGTCGAGCGCTGGGTCGATGTAATCGTCTTGCGCACCTACGCGCACGACACCATCACCGAAATGGCCGCCAACTCCAGAGTGCCCATCATCAATGCGCTCTCCGACTTCGAGCATCCCTGCCAGGCTCTGGCCGACTTCATGACCCTCGATGAACACTTCGGCGCAGCCGCCGGACTCAACTTCACCTATGTGGGCGACGGCAACAACGTCTGCCACTCGCTGATGCTCACCGGCGCGCATCTGGGCGCCAACGTCACTGTAGCCACGCCGCGCGGCTACTCGCCCGACATCGAAATCGTAACCATCGCGCGGGAAATTGCACTGGCCAACGGCTGCGAACTCCGCCTGCTGCAAGACCCTCAGGCCGCCGCCGAAGGCGCCGACGCAATCTATACGGATGTATGCGTCAGCATGGGCTTCGAGCATGAATCCGCCAAGCGCGCGCCTATCTTCCGGCCCTTTCAGGTCAACGATGCGCTGATGCAAAAGGCCAAGCCGAACGCCGTCTTCATGCACTGTCTGCCCGCGCGCCGCAACGAAGAAGTTACCGACCAGGTGATCGATGGCCCGCAGTCCATCGTCTTCGATCAGGCGGAAAATCGCCTCCACGCGCAGAAAGCCCTGTTGCTGTTGCTACTAGGCGGATTGGCGAAAGTGTAAAAGTTTCAGTAACCAGTGATCAGTTGTCAGTTGTCAAATTTGCAGTCTTGCTCGACGCGCATAATTCGCGAAGAGCGAACTGAAAACTGATCACTAACAACTGCTTTGAGGTTCTCAAGTATGTCCGTAATTCTCGAATCCCTGCCCGTCGGCCAGAAAGTTGGCATTGCCTTCTCCGGCGGGCTCGACACCTCCGCCGCCCTGCACTGGATGAAGCAGAAGGGCGCCATCCCCTACGCCTACACGGCCAACCTGGGCCAGCCCGACGAAACCGACTACGACGCAATCCCGCGCGCGGCCCTCGAATACGGCGCAGAAAAAGCCCGCCTCATTGACTGCCGCGGTCCCCTCGTTCGTGAAGGCATCGCCGCGCTCCAGGCCGGCGCCTTCCACATCAGCACTGCCGGCGTCCCCTACTTCA
>JBKQPC010000032.1:0-92897 GCA_052145195.1 Occallatibacter sp.
TTCGGACGCGGGTTCAACTCCCGCCGCCTCCACCAATCAGTTTTCTGACTTATTTGCCGTCAAACCCCTGCAACATCCACAGGCTGTTAGCTGCCTTGAGGGTCGAGTAGGCAAAGCTCTTGCCGTCTGGCGCCAGAGTGTAGCGAATCGACGGCTCAATAAGGAACTGCGGCGACAAGCTGATGTCCAGAACCTTGATATCGCGCAGCTTCTCCGTCTGGATGTCGAGTGAAAACAGGATAGGCTTACTGTTATCAACACGTATGCCGTATGCGGTCCTGCCGTCTTTTGAAAATCCCAGGTTCTGGGTCTTGATGATCCCCAGGTCGCGATGTTGTTTTCCGTCGGGAGAGACCAGATGCCAATGGAATTTTTCGTCGCGATAAGCGATCCATTTGCCGTCCGGCGACCAGGAAGGAACGATGGCTGCGGCACCCTCCAGCAGCTTCTGCGCCACTGCCCCGCCGGAGGTCCGCACGATCTTCAGGCTTGTCTCGCCAGCCGGCTCACTGCCAATGAAAGCGAATTTTTTGCCATCGGGAGACCAGTCGCCAGTGAACTGCGTGGACTTGTCGGAAGCATCGACCAGCCGAACCGGGGCGCCGCCAGTAACCGAGACCTCCCATAGCTGGATTTCGCCGGTCTTCTCGGTGGCGACAAAGATGACGCGTGCGCCATCCGGAGAGAGTACCGGAGCCCAAATCCACTTGGGCGGATCATGCGCGAAACTGGCACTGGTCACCAGCGGGCGATCCGGTCCGTCCCTGGTATGCAGCCAGATATCTAGCTCTCCCAATCGGTTGGAGACGTAGACCAGCGAATCCGACCTGGCGGCCCACGCCGGCATGCATTCATCTCGTGGCGTCACAATCAGGCCATGCGTCGTTCCGTCCGCAAGCGACATGGATACTATGTCGTAGTCCTCATTGCTCTCGGTGAACAGCAGGGAGATCCCGTCGGGGGATACAGCCGGACTCTCATCGTCGCTTGTTCCCTGCGTGATCTGTTGCAACCGGCCGGACCTGGTATCGGCCAGGAACAGATGACTATCAATCGCAGCGATGATGTGCCGGCTGTCGGGCATCCAGGTGAAGTTCGGCGTGTCCCCTTCGTGCGGCACAATTTTTTTCATAACCTGCCGCGGCGTTCCGGAACCGGCCGGCCACGGCAGCAGCCAGGACTCCTCTACACCGGAATCACCCGCGCGAATGAGTAGCAGTTGTTTGCCGTTCGGCGAAAATCTCATCTTAGGAAAATTGGAAGTGCCGTGTGCAGAGACATGCGAATCCGGGTAGCGGCGCAGCGGCGATCCGATGGGATCGGAAATATAAAGGTCCGTGGGATTGTTTTTCTCCTGGTAATAGGCGACTCCCGCATTGCCATCCGGAGACACAGCCACTGTTGCGAACAGCCCTTGATTCATATTCGAGAGCGTCCAGAGTACGTCCGGCTCTCCTCCCACAGTGCTCACCGAAAGCACCTGGTCTGGATCATCGGCCATCCATGCTTGCTGGTAAAGGATACGCGAGGAGTCCGGCAGCCAGCCGATGGGGCGCACATTGCCACTGCCGGGAGAATGGGTCAACTGCCGCGGTATTGGCGAATCGAGTGTACGCAGAAAAAGCTGTACATTGTTCCCCGACACATCGCCGGCATACGCGACCATTTTGCCGTCAGGCGACCACAGGGCACTGTTGGCATTCACTTCGAAAGGCGAGTATTTGTACTTTGAAAGCTGCACGCCCGCCGGGTGCAGCCACCATGCGCCTGCGCCAGCCAGCACCGCCAGCGCGACGGCTGCGCCTATGTAGAGAACTCGCCGCTTCGCACCGGCATGCGCAGGCTCCGCATCCTCCGGAGCTCCAGCCTGTACGCCGCTCGAATACGCCTCGGAAAAATGGTCGCGCATGGTGCGCAGTTGCTGATACAAATCCCGCGACGAATCAAACCGCCGCGTGGGATCCTTCTCCAGACAGCGATCCACCAGCCACTTGAGCGGCACCGGTATCCTGCCCTGCAGCGGCTCAGGCTCGTCGTGGACGATCGCCGCCATGGTTTCCACGGCCGAGTCGCGAACAAACGCCTGCTTGCCGCTCAGCATCTCGTACACAATCAGGCCAAACGAAAACTGGTCGGAGCGGTAGCTCGCCTCCTGCCTCCGGGCCTGTTCGGGACTCATGTACGCCACCGTCCCCAGGATCATGCCGGGGATGGTCTTGTATTCAGCTGCCGCCGGACTGGCAGCCGGCGCCTCATAATCTATGGCTTCTGTAGTGGCATAGTTGCCGGACCCGCTTACAGGCGTCGTCCGCATGATGCGCGCCAGCCCAAAATCCAGAATCTTTACCCGCCCGTCGCGGGTCACCATCACGTTCTCCGGCTTCAGGTCGCGATGCACAATTCCCGCTGCGTGCGCCGCCGCCATTCCGTCGGCAAATTGCGTTGCCAGCTCCACCACCTGCCGCACCGGCATGGCGCCATGCTGCATCTTCGCCCGCAGCGGCTCACCTTCAACTAATTCGCTTACCGTGTACTCCAGGCCATCGGCGTTGCCAACCTCATACAGCGCAACAATGTTGGGATGGCTCAGGGCGGCGACCGTTTTAGCCTCGCGCTCAAACCGCGCCCGCCGGTCTGGATCACCGGCGATCTCCGTCAGCAGAACCTTCAGCGCAACATCGCGATCCAGGCGCGTATCCCGCGCCCGGTAAACTTCGCCCATGCCGCCCGCGCCCAAAGGCGAGTGGATCACATAGGGGCCGAGTTTTAAGCCGGGGGTCAGGACCATAAGTGCCCGAATTATAACCGAGAATGGATATAGTTTCGGATGTGCGACCCTGGTAAGCCTTTCCTTGTCCTTTAACGTCAATAATATTCAATAACTTAGTAGGATCAATGCGAGCCGCTGATCCTGCGCCATCATTCAGCAAACCGCGCCCTCCAAATAGGCAAAAAATGCCTTGCCCGGCGCCTATGACATGCGTATACTTGCGTGATTCCTCGGCAGTTGCCTAAACGCAGCTGTTTTCTGGATTTCACATCAACGAAACAGACAAGGAGAATGTATGGGAAAAATCAACTTGGGTCGTGTACTCATCGGTGGCATCGTTGGCGGGATCGTTTACGACATCCTCAGTTTCCTTGTAGACGGCGTGTTGCTGGCGCATCGCTGGGCTGACGGGATGAAGGCGCTCGGGCATGCTGAATTCACGTCCAACCAGATCATAGAGTTCAACGTGCTGGGACTCGTCTTTGGCATTGTGCTGGTCTGGATTTATGCCGCCATCCGGCCTCGTTTTGGCGCCGGAGTGATGACCGCCATCTGCGCCGGCGTGGCCGTCTGGGTTGTCGGTGTGCTGCTTCCAAACCTCGGCTTAATGTGGGTCACCGGCCTGTTTTCGCGTCACCTTACGGTCTTCACAACCGCGGGCGGACTGGTCGAGGTTGTCGTCGCATCGGTTGCCGGCGCTGCTCTTTACAAGGAATGAGACGGCCGGCTCCGGCCGGACCAATCTCAGTCCGGAAAATTCTCCAACCCTGCGTGCAGGCCCATCATCCGATCGGGCCTGCATCTTCCCTTCCTGTGGAGATTCCGCGCAAGAATTCTTCTTTTTCGCTTGAAGTGTGAGCAGACCCTGGGGATTCAGGCGCTGGCCAGAGCCCCGGCCGGCAACGGCTCCAGGTCGTCAGCGGCCACTTCCACCGCGATACTCTGCATGATCTGCTCCAGTGTGAGTACCACGCGAAAGCTGTTCTTCCTGCGCACCACAACGCCTTCCATCCCGGCCAGGGCTCCGGATCGTATGCGGGCCCGTTGTCCCACAGTCAGCAACGGGTACGGTTCGGCGGCCCGCAGGTGAAGCCCGGCGCGCAGCGCGTCGATGGTTCCATCCGGCAGCGGAACAGGCTCGCGTCCCATTCCTCCCACTACGGCCAGAGCGCCGGGCACGTTCAATACGCGCACGCGCTCGCTGCGCTTGATGTGGACAAAAAGATAACCGGGAAACAAAGGAAGCTCCAACGTAACCTTGGAGCCATCGCTCCATTTTCGCGCCGACCGGTAGAGAGGGAGATAATATTCAATCTCTCTCTGGGTCAGATGCTGGGCGACGCGCTTCTCGTGGCGCGAGGCCGTATATACGGCAAACCAATTCGTCTCGCAGGGCGCAACCGGCAGAGTTGCCGTTGCGGAACCACGCTCCGATCGAACGCGCCGATGTGCGGTGGTGCGCAAGGTCCAGCAATCCTCACTGGGGTGGGATTGTCCTACATCACCCCCGGCCTGGGCAAATCAGGCCGCGCAAAAACAGCCGCAGATCCCTCAATGAAAGCAGACGCTTTCATCCAATTTTGGGTTGGCTTCGCCTCCTGCCTGCGAAGCCAGTTGCCACATTCATAACAATAATCGAGGTAGAGTCAACCCGAAGACGCTGGTTAAGAACCATTCTTTCATTACTTTATAGGCAGTCGCGCTTCCTTGATAAATAGTAGTGCTTTCAATTATATCGCCTAACGATCATCGTTCTGTACCCGGGTTGTCTGCTGAAAAAACCCTGCCTATGCATCAAACCCTTGCAAGCGGAACTGCGCAGCCGAAGGCCCTGGCCAGGTCCGTCCAGCCGTTCATTACAGCGGAACCAGAGTAAATGTATCCAGAATCCGCGGTATTTAAGTCGATGCGACCATCAGGGTCGGGGTCCCCAACGACCGGGGCCCCCAAGAAGTGGCCTTTGCTTCTTGGGGTGGTAACGACAGGTCTTCGTCGTTGGGGTGACTAGGGTGGGAGACTACCCATAGAATCGCAGAAGGAGCACCTCCCCATGCCGGAAGCCGTCATCGTCAGCGCTGTTCGCACCCCTGTTGGCCGCGCTCCAAAAGGCGCGCTCTCCACCACCCGCCCAGACGATCTCGCCGCAACGGCCATGGTCGGGGCTTTGGACATGATTCCAGCCCTGAATCGCGCCGAAATCGACGATGTAATCCTCGGCTGCGCCCAGCCGGAGGGCGAGCAGGGCTGGAACATTGCCCGCTTTTCCGTCCTGCGCGCCCAATTGCCGGTCGAGGTGCCCGGCGTCACCGTCAACCGCCTCTGCGCCTCCGGCCTTGAAGCCATTGTCCTGGCAGATCTGCGCATCCGCTCCGGCGGTGATCGCATCGTTGTGGCCGGCGGAGTCGAGTCCATGAGCCTGCTCCCCTTTGGCGGCCTCAAGCCAAGTCCCAATCCATGGCTCGCCGAGCACTACCCCGCCGCGCTCCTTACTATGGGCCTCACCGCCGAGCGCGTCGCCCGCCGCTACAATATCTCTCGCGCCGACCAGGACGCCTTCGCCCACTTGAGCCATCAAAAGGCACTGGCCGCGCAGGCTGCCGGCCGCTTCGCCGATGAATTGATTCCCGTCCCGATCACCACTTCCATTCCCGGCACAAATGCTGGCAAGCCTACTATCACCGAGACACTTTTCTCCGCCGACGAAGGCCCGCGCGCCGATACCTCGTTCCAGGCCCTGGCCAACCTCAAGCCCTCCTTCCACGCGCAGGGAACCGTCACCGCCGGCAACTCCTCGCAAACCTCCGATGGCGCCGCCGCCGCCGTTCTCATAGCAGCCAACCATGCCCGCGAACTGGGCCTTCGCCCCCTTGGCCGCCTGGTGACTTATGCCGTCACCGGTTGCCTGCCGGAGGAGATGGGTATCGGCCCCATCACTGCCATTCCTAAAGCCCTCAGCCGCGCAGACCTCGCCCTGGCCGACATCGGTCTCATCGAACTCAACGAGGCTTTTGCCGCGCAGGCTCTCGCCGTCATCCGCGCGCTCAATCTCGACCCGGAGCGCATCAATGTCAACGGTGGCGCCATCGCCCTCGGCCACCCGCTCGGCTGCACCGGCGCCAAGCTCACCGCAACGCTGCTCAGTGAAATGCGCCGCCGCCAACTCCGCTACGGCATGGTCGCCATGTGCATTGGCGGAGGCATGGGCGCGGCAGCCATCTTCGAGCGTTTGGAGTAACTGAATGTCCGAGTGATAATTTATGTGGACGGCCACATGTGCCGCTATCCCATCTTCAGCCTGCGCTATGAATTTTAAGCTGCTTTCACCCCGCCGCCTGCGCTGTTATTCTCAAAATGTGATTCCGCACTCAAAACATAAGGGACTTTCCGCCATAGCCCTGCTTCTGGCCGTGGCTCTCTCCGCCTGCCACAAAGAAGAACAGGCTGTCGTCGGCGTCGCCCAAAACGCGGTCAATGCCGAACATCAGGCCCAGGCCGCCGCTCAGGCCGCCGCCGACCTCCGCGAAAGCCAGCGCGCCGCCTTGGCCCTCATCCCGCTGCCCTCCAAAAGCATGTATGTGGATGTGCATGACACCGGCGCGTGGACCAACCCCTTTCTCACCGTCGATGCCGACACCCTCAACCTGCGTATCACCCTGGCCGACGCCAACCCCAGCGCCGTGGGAAAGGGAACCATGCTCCGCCCCCAGGCCGCTCGCCGCCAGCAGATGCAGTTGCGCCCCGCCGATCTCGCCCAGGCCCTGGTTGCCCTGCCGCCCGGCGCATGGCGCTATGGCCGCGTCATCGCCGTCGCCGAGTCGCCCCAAGCCAATCCCAAGGACCGCCCCCAGATTCGACGCAATATTGAAGCCGTCATCCAGCAACTCAACGACCTCGGCCTCGTCGTCGATGAGTGGCCCACGCGCTAGAGTTTTTTCTCTGTCTGTCCAGTCACTTGCCCAGACAGAATGGCCCCATCACAGGCCACTCACCTTTAGAAGACAAAGTGAACCGCCAATTGTGCGCTGCGCGGGCCTCCGCCGCCCAGGTACGGGTTGCCGCTGCCCACATCCGGCGTCGCTGTGGTGGTCACAAACTGGCCGGGTGAACCAGCTGCCAGACGGTCTCCACTATTGATCAGGCTGTCGCCGTAGCCGAAAGCGTCCACGCCAAATCCCGGCAACAACGGGTTGCTGAAGTTCGGGTGATTGAAGATGTTGAAGAAATCGCTGCGAAGTTCCATCGTCACCGTTTTCGTCAGGTGCGAGGTCTTGGTCAGCGAGAAATCGAAGTTCGTATAATTCGTCGCATTGAATGCGTTGCGGCCCTCGCTGCCGGGATGCCAACCACTGAGGCAAGTTTCGTAGGTTGTGTCTGCCAGATTAGTGTCCATATTGCAAGGCGCGGCGAAGGCGGCCAAATCGAGCAGGTTGGTCCCGCTGGCGCCGGTGTGGGGATTACTGATGATGTCCGGCCGTCCAAAAAACTCTCCCGTGCCGTTGTAATCGCCTTCATAGATAAAACTTACGGTGTAGGGCTGGCCGGTGGCAAAGTTGAACATGCCGTCCAGCGCCCAGCCGTTGGTAATCCACTTAGCTGGCTGGAACTTAGGAAGGTTGTAAGTCCAGTACCACTGCATGCGCTGCCGCACGTCGAAGTTGGAGCTGGCGCGCTCGCCATGGGGATTGAAGCTATTGTCGGGCTGGGCGGCATTGGGTACAAAGTCCAGTCCGTCGCTGGCCGTGTCAATCGAATGCGACCAGGTATAGTTCAGCGTGGAGGTCAGGCCATGCCAGCCCTGCACCTTCAAGGATGCTTGCGCGGAGTTGTAATTCGACAGTGCGCTGGTCTCAATCTGGTTGGCATAGACCAGCGTTGTGTTGACTAACGAACCCACCGTGTACGTCGGAAAGCACTGCTGCATATAGGTGATCGTCTGGCCGTTTCCGCAACTGACCACGCTGCCCGCTACGTTGTTAACCTGGTTGAGATCGCGGAAGTGGTATAGGTGACGTCCTTGCGATCCCACGTAGCCCAACTGCAGCGCAACCTTCTTCGCCAACTGCGATTCGAGGTTGAGGTTGTAGGAGCTATATCGCGGCGTCACCAGTTTCTGGTCAACGGTGAATACGCTGCTCGGCGTGTAGCCGCTGAAGATCGCGGTGCCGATGTTGGCTCCTGTAGGAATCGTCGGGAGTATCTGCGATGCGAAGCCAATGAAATTGAAGGCCGGTCCGGCTTCCGCAGGATTGGTATTCCAAGGCTGATTGCCGACAAAGAAGTCCTGCGAAGGGCCATCGTAGTAGATGCCGGCCCCGGCGCGGATGACCAGCTTACCGTTGCCCATCAGGTCGTCAGCCACGCTGAGGCGCGGCGCAATGTTCGACCAGTCCTTCGGATACAGCGACGCGGGCCCGCCATTGGCGCCGACGATCTCCACGCTGTCGGTATTGACATTGAAGATGCTGAAGGCATTATTCTTGGCGCCGATCACGCCGAAGTAATCCCAGCGTATTCCGTAATTGATGGTGATCTTTGTATTCACCCGCCAGGAATCCAGCAAGTAAGCGCCGCTATTGTTCTCGTAGGAGTAACGCGTGCCGTCCCCTTCGGCAGAACTGCCGCCATCAATCGTGCCCGATAGAAAATCCGAGAGGCTGCTGAAGACCAGCTTGCCGCGATGTCCCGAATTGATGAAGCTGTTGATGAATGTGCGCCGCCACTCGTAGCCTGCCTTGAAGTTATGTTGGCCTTTGGTCAGCGAGACATTTCCGAAGAGCTGATAGTTGGTGTCAACTCGCCCGCGCGCGTCGCTGGCGGTCGCGCCGATCGGACTATAGGAGCCGACATCGATGGTCGGCAATCCCAGGTCGCGCGTGCTGAAGTCCGGCGGCAGAGTGTTCAGGCCAAATGCAGTGTTCGGATTGAGGCCTGTATCCTGCGGGATGAAATCCTGCAGAAAGCGGTTGTAACCGCCGCGTATCTCGAAAATCAGGTTCGACCGCGGAACGGAAGTATAGGATAGCGAAACTATATTCACATGCGTCGGCGTTGTGGTGTTGTACCCTGGCGCGCTCGAACCCGTGTAGAGCATGCCCAGAGGAAAGCTCTGCATGCCGTGGCTGAAGAAGTAGCGCCCGCTCAGCAAGTCGCCGGCGCTGAGCCAATGCAGATGCTGATCGGCCTTGACGATGACATTATCGCTGTTGTTAATAAACGGCGTGGTGAAGGTCTCGCTGCCGTCGCCCGTAGCAGGCAATGTTCCCCACGGGTTGCTGTTCAGCAGGCTCTTGATCACTGAATTGATGCTTCCGCCGCCGCCTGTATATGCGTTGATGTCCGCCAGCGTAGGCACCGTGCCCGCCTGGGGCAAGCCTCCGTTCTCTCTCTGCCCTTCATAGGCAGTAAACCAAAATGATTTGTCCTTCATGATTGGGCCAGAAACTGAACCGCCAAATTGATGGTTGGTGAACGAGTTCTTGGGCTGCGCAACGGTATTGAAGTAGTTGCGTGCGCTCATCGCTCCGTCGCGATAGTACTCAAATGCGCTGCCATGGATCTGATTGGTGCCGCTCTTGGTCACGATGTTGACCGTCGCTCCTGAACTGCGGCCGAACTCCGCCTCCGGGCTGCCCGTCACCGGAATCTCGGCCAGCGCGTCCACGGGAAGAATGGTCGAGGGGCAGCCCCACACCCCCGCCTGGTTAACCGACGGAAGGTTGCGGTAGCCGTCGTTCATGTCGGTGCCGTCCAGCAGATAATTATTTGACCGGCCGCGATTCCCGTTCAAACTGAACAATCCATACGAGCCAGCCGA
Source organism: Occallatibacter sp. (assembly GCA_052145195.1). Taxonomy (GTDB): domain Bacteria; phylum Acidobacteriota; class Terriglobia; order Terriglobales; family Acidobacteriaceae; genus Telmatobacter. The sequence continues at coordinate 9,585 of JBKQPC010000032.1, forward strand.
TTCCGTCGATCCCACTGGATCGCTGCTCGCGCCCGGCACCAACTCCAAAAGCTTCGTATAGTCGCGTCCGTTCACTGGCAACTCGGCAGCCTCGATGGCTTCAATCGTGCCCCCCATGGTGTTGGAAGCGGTCTCCACCATGGGCACACTGGCGTTCACCTCGATCACTTCAGAAATCGCCCCGGTGGCAAGCTTCACGTCGGCGCGTGTCGGCGATCCCACGCTCACCGGAATCAGCGTCAGCGTCGTGGTGCGGAAGCCCTTCTTCTCCACCGTTACGCTATAGGTGCCTAGCGGCAGTTCTGCAGCCACATATTCGCCCTGATCGTTGGAGGTCATGGTGCGCGACAAGCCAGTCGACGGGCTGATGACCTTTACCTGCGCCCCAGGAACAACCGCTCCTGAGCTGTCCGTAATCGTGCCCTGAATGCTTCCCCGGAAGGTCTGAGCCATGGCGGCAGGTGCGCTGATAGAGGAGAGAAATGCAAATAGAATGGCAATCGCGCCAGAAATGGCAATCGTGCGGCATTTCATGAGGCCGGACTCCTTTGGATTTTCTAATGAATTTGTGGAATACTAACACGATTTTAGTGAGCTTGCAATAATAATCGCATAAAGATTCGAAAATATGCATAAATATTCACCCCGGTTGTTGATCCCCATCGCCGCATGCCGATCCTTTCCCTATTTTTCCTGGACAGCTTACCCTGTTTGTCGAAATGTCCGGATTTTGTGGACACGGAAATCCACGAACCTCAACCTGTAAGTACCCGAATGCAGTTGGCTGCACCGCAGAGCCTCCTTGAGCGAAGTCGATAGGTGCCCTGCAGATAATTACCCTCCCTCGGCGCACAATCAAAGCATGAACAACGAGGAGAGGGGTACCCCACCCCCCTATACCCCACTGGGGTATAAATTCCCCCTGGAATCTTGCAGATTATTTCTAAACCCTCTGTAATCAACGCTGTTAGAAAAGAACACAGCTCATATTCTCCCACATGGTGAGATTTGACCTCTGAAAATCACCGGAAAAATTCCTTTTTTACCCCAAAACAGCTCCAAATCATCGCTCCAGAGACTTTCCGCTGACTCGCTAACTTGCTAATGTGCGCGAAGCGCACGCTAACTCGCTAACCTGCTGATCTGCTCAATCCTTCGCGCCTGAAGTAGCTGCGCTGCGCGTTATCCTTTCAACGTGGACAGTTCCTCTTTTTCCGCTCTTTTAAACCAGCCTCCGCTGGACAATGAACGCTTTTCCGCCCATCGCGAATTGGAATCCCTTCTCAAAAAATCCCTTCGTGGAGATGTCCGCTTCGATCTCGGTTCGCGCGCTCTTTACGCCGCCGACTCCTCGAACTATCGCCAGCTTCCCGTCGGCGTAATTCTGCCTCGCGACGCCGCCGACGTGGAAGCCGCGTTGGCCGCCTGCCGCTCCACCGGAGCCGCTGTCCTGCCGCGCGGCGCGGGAACCAGCCTCGCCGGCCAATGCGTCAACGTCGCTGTGGTCTTCGACTTTTCGCGATGGATGAACAAGCTCGCCTTTATCGATCCCGCGGCAAAACTGGCGCGCGTCGAGCCCGGCATCGTTCTCGACCGCCTGCGCGAGGCAGCCGAGGCGCATCACCTTACTTACGGTCCCGATCCAGCGACGCACTCCCGCTGCACTCTGGGCGGCATGATCGGCAACAACAGTTGCGGCGTGCACGGACTGATGGCCGGCAAGGTGGTGGACAACGTTGAATCGCTGGACCTGATTTTGTACGACGGCACTCTCATGTCCGTGGGCCGCACCAGCGCAGCCGAACTCGATGCCCTGATCCGTGCCGGCGGCCGCGTGGGCCAGATCTACGCGGACCTCGCCAAACTGCGCGACCGTTACTCCTCGCTCATCCGCGAACGATTCCCTCGCATTCCCCGCCGCGTCTCCGGATACAACCTCGACGAACTGCTCGACGAAAACGGCTTCCACGTGGCCCGCGCGTTGGTCGGCTCGGAGGGCACCTGCGCCACGGTAGTCTCCGCTACGCTCAACCTAACCGCCAGCCCGCCCTTCCGCGTGCTCACCGTCCTCGCCTTCGCCGATGGTTTTCAGGCCGCCGACGTTGTGCCCCGCGTCCTTGAATTCGGCCCTATCGGACTGGAGGGTTTTGACGGGCTGATCGTGGACTTCATGCAGCGTAAGAAGCTCGCCATGGATGATGTCGCTCTGCTTCCGCCCGGTCGAGGCTTCCTGCTGGTCGAGATGGGAGCCTGGGACGCAGCAGAAGCGCAGGCCAAAGCCGAATCACTGATCCGCGCCGCGCAAGCCTGGCCCGAAGCGCCCGTAGCTCACACCTATAACGAAGCTGACGCCGCACGCATCTGGCACGTGCGCGATTCCGCCCTCGGAGCAACCGCCTTTGTCCCCGGCGAGCCGGAACGCCACGAAGGCTGGGACGACGCCGGCATTCCTCCCGCGAATCTGGGCGCTTACCTGCGCAAGCTCACAACTCTCATGGCCGAGTTCGGCTACAACAGCCCGCTCTACGGACACTACGGCCAGGGCTGCGTCCACATGCGCATCAACTTCGATTTCCGCTCTCTGGAGGGCATACGCAACTTCCGCGGTTTCATCAACCGTGCCGCCGATCTCGTCCTCAGCTTCGGTGGCTCGCTCAGCGGAGAGCACGGCGACGGCCAGTCCCGCGCGGCACTGCTGCCCAAGATGTTCGGTTCCGAGCTGATCCACGCCTTTCAGGAGTTCAAGGCCATTTGGGATCCAGACAACCGCATGAATCCCGGCAAGCTCTCTGACGCCGTGCGCGTTTACGACCCGGTGGAGAATCTGCGCCACGTGCCTTCAATTTCCAGCCACGCGCAAAGGCAGCTCGAAACCCATTTCGTCTTCGCCGCAGATGGTGGGTCGCTCGAACGCGCCACCGAGCGTTGCGTCGGCGTGGGCGCCTGCCTCAACACCAAGGGCGGCGTCATGTGCCCCAGCTACCGCGCCACAGGCGAGGAGCAGCATTCCACCCGGGGCCGCGCCCGCCTGCTCTGGGAGATGCTCTCCGGCGCCCTCCGCAAGGAAGGCTTCCACAGTAAGGCCGTCCATCAGGCTCTCGACCTCTGCCTCAGTTGCAAGGCCTGCAAAACCGAGTGCCCTGTAGCTGTCGATATGACCGCCTACAAATCCGAGTTCCTGGCCCAGCGCTACAAGCACCGCCTCCACCCGCTGCACCACTACATCTTTGGCTTTGCCGACAAGCTGGCCCGCCTGGGCTCAATCTTCCACGCGCTGACCAACGCCGTGCTCACCGGCCCTCTCACTAGCCCGCTCATCAAACGCATTGTAGGTGTCGCGCGAGAGCGTAAAATGCCCCGACTGGCCGCGAAGAGCTACAGAAAAATCAGAGTTGCCACTGAGCCGCTATTTAATGTGCCGCGCATTCCATCCAGGATCGACGCCGGCTGGAACTCTGGATGTGCGCCTGTGCCTCCGCCGCCACAGGTGGTCGTATTGTGGCCCGACACCTGGAACAACTACTATCACCCGCAAACCCTGGCTGCCGCTGAGAGGGTTCTTACCCAGGCTGGCTTCCGGGTTCAAATCCCTAAATGCCACATCTGCTGCGGACGCGCGCTCTACGACTTCGGCCTGCTCGTCGCTGCCCGCGCATACCTGGTCAAGGTCTACAACCGCATGGCTGCGGAGATTGATGCCGGTCTCCCGTTCATCTTCCTCGAGCCAAGTTGCGCCAGTGTCTTCCGGGATGAGGCGCTGGAGTTATTCCCCTCTGGGCCTCTTGCCACGCGCGCGCAGCGCATGAGCAATCAGGTCTGGCTGCTGGCCGATTGGCTGGCCGCAAAGGCTCCCGAGTGGGTCACCGGCCGGCTTCAGGGCAAGCAGATCATCCTACACGGCCACTGCCACCACAAAGCCGTCTTCGGCGGCCCTGCAAACGAGATTGCCCTGCTGAAGAAAGCCGGCGCCGCGGTCGAGCTTATCGACTCCAGTTGCTGCGGCATGGCCGGGCCCTTCGGTTTCGAGGCTGGCAAGATCGAAGTCTCCAAGGCCATCGCCAACCTCGGTCTGCTTCCTGCGGTCAACTCCGCCGCGCTCGCGACCATCATTGTCGCCGACGGCTTCAGTTGCCGTGAGCAGATCAACCAACTCGGTCACCGTGAGGCGATGCATTTTGCGGAGGTTCTGGCAGGCTCTGACAGCAGGTCCGGGCTATAACCCTTGAGGGGATGTCAGCTTAACAACCAATATTAGCCCCACCCTGATAGAGAATAATTAAAGCGGATGGTAACTTCCCTCGCCCCAGGGAATTTCAACGGCTACTGAACATTCCGGAACGGCTAGTGACACCTTGAGCGTACCTTTATCCTTGCCGACCGTGGAGAGAATTTCGGTCTCTACAGCGTGTCCCTGGGCGTTCACGCTGAACTTTCCCGTCTCCGGCTTGTCGGCAGAGAGCTTTTGGAACGGTATTTCCTTATTTGCGGGTAGTCCATCTGCGTAGATCAGGACCGCCGTGGCGTCGGACAGAGCGAGACGCACTTCAAGCTCGCAGCCTCTGTCGTTGTCTGTAAGCGGAAACGGAACCACCGTGCCATAGACAAGAAGCGCCTTGTCGGTGGAAGCAAGCGCGTACCGGACAGGTTCAGCCCGCGCCGCCTGCACGGCAAAGTGGAGCTCGGCATCCCCGACGAAGTCACTGTTCTCCTGCTCCGGACTGGGTTTATGCACCATCAACAATCCCTTGGCGTTCACATAGACTTGGTTGGATAGAATTCGCGCATCCGCCCCCAGTCTCCACATCGTCAGCGTATATTTCTTGTTTTCCGGGGCTCCGACGACGTAAGCGCGGTAGAGCACCACTCGCTTCCCGGATGAGGTTGTCTCATCTGTTTTGGAAAATTGAAAAAATAACCCGTTGGGATTTTTTTCGCTGGGGCTATTCTCGTCCCAGCTTATCTGCCTTTGGAGCATATCCTGTGTTTCGTTCGAAGTCGTCTTCTTTGAAGATTGGGCAGAAATAACCGGCAAAAGAGTGGCCAGGCAAAGATACAGCAGTAGATTCAGGAGCGCAATTCGAGGAGGAGGAGGGAACATGGCATATTTTTACGCTATCTCCCTCCCGTTCGCAAGTCCTTCTCCGTTAAAAATTCAGCGTGATTTTTGCCGTCAGCGCCCTCGGAGTTACATAATGCGTGCCGCTGAAGGTGGATAGAAAGTTATACAGCGCGTACTTGTTGGTGACATTGATGGCCGTCAGGTCGAAGTTCATCTTGTAGCGATTGGCGTGGAAGAGGTTGTCTTTACCTATGGAAGCGTCAAACAGATTCCTGGGGGCAATGCGCGGCGGATTCTTGTCGTCGTTCTCCGTGCCCGGCGCGGGGATGCTGACCAGCGACGAACTGTACTGAGACGGGGCGCAGGACTGGAATCCAGCGGTAAGTGTGGCCTTTACGCCATTGCACGTGATACCGGCCTGGAACTGCTGATCGTTGGTCAGGCCGCTGAGGTCGACGGGGGTGGTATTGTCTGTAGCGAAGGGTACCGCGCCAGCAACGAGACCCGAGTCGTAGCGCCAGTTAAAGCTGCCCCATAGCCCATTCAACATCTTGCCCCGGGAATACGTGTACTGCACGTGTGTGGTCTGGTTGAACTTTTCGTCGTGGTCGATGCGGAAGGGTAGACCGCCGGTCTGCGGAGTGGCTCCCGCTCCAGCCGATTGCGGCTGGAAGAAGCGCGCTGCCACGGAAGAGGCCACCACATAGGCGCTGATGCCATGGAACTTGGGAACGTCGGCGCGCAGAGCATATCCCGGTATCTTCGAGTTATGCCAGTCAATGGGGAAAAAGATAGGCGTGTTACCCAGCACGCTGAAATCGAAGGCATTGTGCGTGTACTTCCAGATGTACTCGCCACTGAATACGGCCCACTTGCCGAAAGCCTGCTGCAGGCCGGCATGGAATTCGTTGCGATAGCCGGGCTGGAGTGTTCCCGATACTCCAGGAGCACAGGACAGCAACGGCGCCAGCACCGCGTTCGAACACCCCGTGCTGGACAGCACCAGGTTCTCATTGAAGGGCGTCTCCAGCGTGCGCGCATAGGAGACGCGCAGCACGGTAGTGGTCGGCTTGATGTTATATGCAATGCCCACGCGCGGCTCCGTCTGGGTAGCCGACGTCAGGCCGTTGTAAATGTCCTCGCGCAGCCCCAGGTTGAAGAGCCAGTTACCAGCTTTGATCTGATCTTCAATATAAAGTCCCAGCTCCTTCACGTCGGTGTGACCGGAGTAGCTGTAATAACTTCCACCGCGAGTAAAATCGTAGAGCGCCAGCAATGGAAGGTAGCTCGGATTCGTCTGGCCGATAGGGCATTGCGACTGGTTAGCGTAACCGGCCGCCGGATTGCCGCTTGCGTCCAGGCAAGGCGAGTTATAGTACGCATCCACCACGCCCAGGCTGTCGTTCTCCCTCAGAAAGGTCTGTCCGTATTGCGCTCCGATCTTGAGATTGTTGTGCCCTTTGACGTAGGAGACATCGGAGTGAACCGCGGCGTTGGTCAGCGTACGATATTGCGAAATGGATGAGGTTTGCAGGTTGACAGGACCAAGGTCGGCCAGGGGATTGCCGCTGGGATAGTAGTTATACTGATCCCTGCGGACAAATGCGCCCAGGTTGAAGACCGTGTTATTGCCGATGATGCGCGTGTAGGTGGGAGATACATTAATGGTCCCGATCTTCGACCGCTGATCGGCGTTGCCCACATTGCCGAATACCGGGCTGGCGCTCGCGCCGCCGCTCACCACGTTCTGCACGTTCAAATTGTCATAGGAGTTAGGCGTCTGAAACCAGGAGCGCGAGTAATTCACGTCCAGATGGATGGAATCGACCGAGGTAAAGTTATAGTCCACGCGATCGAAGACATTCTGCTCGTTGCCCTTGTCATGAAAGACCGCGAACTCCGGCGGATCTAAAAAGCGGCCAGTGTTGAGACCGTCAACCTCGATGAAGTTTCCCCACTTCTTGCCGCCATAGGCCAGGTCGAAGCCAGCCGTGGCCGAACCGAAGGAGCCATAAGAGCTGCTGACGCTCCCGGTAGGCTTGGTAACTCCCTGGCCGGAGCGCGTAGTGGCCACGATCACCAGGCTGGTCTTGCCGCCATACTCGGCCGGCGGCGCGCCGCTGATCACCTCGATGGATTGAATCGAGTTGGATGGAATCTGGTTGGAGAAGACCTTGCTCTGCTGATCGGTGATCGACTGGCCGTCAACTGAAAACGAGTTGGAGGCGTGGTCGCCCAGGCCGTGGAAGAGGCCGTTCGAGTCGGCCGCAACACCTGGCGTGGAGAGCGTGACCAGAGAACTGAGGGTAGAAGACGCGCTTTCCAGCGGCACCTTGATAAACAGGTCCCGGTCCACATCGGAGTGAAAGGTGGGATCGGTTTCGATCAGGTCGCCTCCGGCCTCGACTGTTACAGTCTGGGAGGCGCCCGCCACTTGCAGAACCAGATTAAGGCTGGTTCCCACCACCGAGCGAAGCTCAAATTCCCTGCTCAACGGAGCAAAGCCTTTGGCGGAGATGCTGATCCTGTAGGGGTTGAACGGAACGTTGGAAAACACAAACTGGCCGGTGGCGTCTGTCTGGAGAGTGCGCAAAAGGCCGCTGCGGGCATTATCCAGAGTGACCGTTGCATTGGGAACCACGGCGCCGGATGGATCGGTGACGGTGCCGTGGACGGCGCCGGCACTGCCGCTTTGCGCGGACGCTGAAAACGTCACGAGAAACAGAACTAGAACGGGAAAAACTCGAAATATCGAGCCGCGTTTGAACGGCATAGGAAAGCTCCTTATCATGGCTGAATGATGAAAAGCAGGCCGTGGCTCTAGCCGCGGCATCCTCTGGACAAGGGGCCATCATTTCGACTTCAGGATCAAATTGCCAAAAAGCGCCGGCATTGCGCCCGAGATATTACTCAGGGCAACCGGAATCTGGCTGGAATAGAAGATCGAAAGATGCCCTAAACGCCGGTGGGCGGTGGGCGCGTATAGAGCTTGGGATGCCAGTGGCGGACGACCGCGCGCGCCTCGGCAATCGGCGCCGTGCTCCCCATTCTGACCAGGGTGACCGCTGCCGCCATCACCGCAACCGGCGCCGCCGAGTGCATCGCAATGCACAGCGAGCAATGGTCGGCATCCTGGTCCAGCGGATGCATATGCGCCACCTGAACCACGGCCAGCAGCGCCAGCAGGGTTAGGCACAGAAAAGCTGCTGCCCCAAAAGCGAATGGCTTCCGGCGGCGGCTCCCACTGGAATCTGCATGTAACCCTGTCAACAAATCATCTCCAGCTTTTAGGATACACACTATTAGACGCGGCTGCAGCGAGCAAGGTTCCAATATCTGCCCGGTTTTCGTTGCATTTTGCCCGACAATACTTCCCCGGTTGCTTCGTCTAGACTAAATGGAAATAACGACTCGCCTTTTCCCTACTCCCGCACCGCAATCCCCAGCGCCTTCATCTTGCGATAGAGGTGGCTGCGTTCCAGCCCCAACAGCTCTGCGGCGCGGCTCATGTTATTGCGGGATTCCTCGATCTTCTTGAGGATGAACTCGCGTTCGTAGGCATCGCGCGCCTGTTGCAGCGTGGAGAACTCCTCCGTCGAGCGCGTGCCGGCCTTGTGGGTTAATGGCGGCAGGTGCTTGCGCTCGATGCGCAGGGTGCGGGGATTGAGTATCATCACCCGCTCAATCACGTTCTTCAGCTCGCGCACGTTGCCCGGCCAGTGGTATTGCGCCAGCGTCTCCAGCGCATCCTCGCTGATCTCCATGCGCGGGCGGCCGTACTGGCGGCCGAACTCAGCGAGAAACTCGCGCGCCAGCAGCGGTATGTCCTGCTTGCGCTCGCGCAGCGGTGGCACAAAAAACGGAACCACATTGAGCCTGTAGAAGAGATCCTCGCGGAAGTTGCCCTTGGCGATCTCTTCTTCCAGGTCCTTGTTGGTGGAGGCGATCAGGCGCACGTCCACGTGGATAGGTTGCGTACCGCCCACCGGCGTGAACTGTTGGTCGTCGAGCGCGCTGAGCACCTTCGATTGCGTCTTGAGGCTCATATCGCCGACTTCATCCAGAAACAGCGTCCCGCCATTGGCGCGCTCCAGCGTGCCGCGGTGTTCTGTGGGGCCGCCTTGAGAGCCAGGACTGAAGCCCTGGCCTACCGCGCCGTGCCGGTAGCCAAACAGTTCCGCCTCAATGTGCGCCTCGGGAATGGCGGCGCAGTTCAGCTCAACGAATATCTGGTCCCGCCGCAGGCTCTCGGCGTGGATGGCCCTCGCGATCAGCTCCTTGCCGGTGCCCGACTCGCCATAGATGAGCACCCGCCCGTTGGTGGGCGCCATGAGGCGAATCTGCTGGCGCAACGCCTTCACCGGCACGCTTTCTCCGGTCAGCACCGAGCCCACGTTGAACTGGCGCTTGAATTCCAGGTTTTCCGTGCGCAGCCGCCGCGCTTCAACCGCGTTCTTGAGCACGATCAATGTGCGCTCCAGCGAGAGCGGCTTTTCAAGAAAGTCGTAAGCGCCCAGCTTGGTCGCCTTCACGGCGGTCTCGATGGTGCCGTGGCCGCTGATGATCACCACTTCGGGCCGCTGCTCGGCTCCCTGGCGGTGAATGTCGCCCAGCACGTCGAGACCGTCGCGGTCGGGCAGCCAGATGTCCAGCAGAACCACGTCAAAAGGCGCGTCCTCCAGCAGGACCAGAGCTTCGGTCGCGGTGGCCGCCGTGGCCACTCCGTAACCCTCCTCGCGCAAAATCTCTTCGAGAGAAGAGCGAATCTCCGCCTCGTCGTCTACCACCAGTATGTGATTCATCCGCGCGACCCTCCAGGCGAATCGGCTTGTGCTGCGGCGTGCTCCGGAACCGCTTCCTGCGGCGGCTCCATCAGCGGCAGCCGCAGCAGAAAGCGCGCGCCCTTGGGGCTGTTGACCTCGGCGCTCAGGCTGCCGCCATGCTCCTGCACGATCTTGGCCGCGATAGAGAGTCCCAACCCCGTGCCGCGATGCTTGGTCGAATAGAAAGGCAGAAACAGACGCTCGCGGATTTCATCGGTAAGGCCTTGGCCGGTGTCAGAGACCACAACCTCCACCGACCCGCCGTCCTCGCTCAGCGTGCTTTCAACACCCAGCACGCGCAGCAAACTGCCCTGCATGGCCTCGGCGGCATTATCGATCAGGTTGGCCAGGGCGCGGCGGATGGCTTCCGGATCGGCCAGCACCGGCGGCAGGCCCGGCTGCAGCTTGCACTCCACCGTGATGCCGTCCAGACGTCCTGCGAACAGCGCCAGCGCCTCTTCCGCCACTTGATTCATGTCGCAGGCGCGCGGCTGAGGCGCGGGAAACTCGGCCAGCGCGGAGAACTGGTCCACCAGCGTGCGCAGAGTGGCCACGCAGCCCAGAATCACCTCGCTGCACTTGCGGATGACGGCCGGCGAATCCGTTTGGGTGCGGTCCAGATGTCTGCTGATCCGTTCGGCGGAGAGCGCGATGGGGGTCAGCGGATTCTTGATCTCATGGGCCACTCGCTGCGCCACTTCCTTCCACGCCAGTTGCCGCTGCGCTCGTAAAAGTTCCGTCGTGTCCTCCACCACCAGCACCGTGCCCGGCCGCCCCTGGGTCAGATCAAAGCGCGCGCTGGTGATGGCCAAATGCAAAATTCGGCCCCGGCCTTGGAACTCAATCTCCGTGAAGGCGGCGCCCATGCGGTGGCCGCGGCGAATCACGCCTGTCAGATCCTCGGCGCACTCGGCGGGAAACAGCGATTCGACCTTCTCCCCGCCCAGGCTGACGTCCACACGCCGGCCCAGCAGCGCGGCAAAGGCGCGATTGGATTGCAGAACCGTGCCCATCCCGTCCAGCGTCACCACCCCCGACGGGATCGTCTCGACAATGGTCTCCAGCTCGCGTCGTCGCTCCTCGATGGCCAGGTTGGCCGCGTTCAGTTGCGCGGATGAACTTTCCGCCAACTTCCGGCTCGCGTCCAGATCGGCCGCCATGTGGTTAAAGGCGCGCACCAGTTCGTCCATCTCGCCGGAGGCGGGCTGCAATACGCGATGGTCGTACTTGCCCTCCGCAATCTCGGCCATAGCCACGGCCAATGCCTCCACTGGACGGGTGATCTGGTTGGAGAGAAACCGCGCCACCCACACGCTCATGAAGAAAACCAGCACCGTAATCGCCAACAACCACACGAATAATGTGGTGCGGATCTGGTTGCGCATGCGAAACAGCTCCCAGTATGTGGCCGAGCCGGAGCGGATGCGCATGGCTGATTGGCTGAGTCCCTGCGGCATGGGCAGCGCCACCACCACCACCTTGCCGGAAGCGGTCTTCGCTATGCCCAGCGCGTACTCCCGGTCCGCCACCTTCATCACCGGTTCATCGCTGCGCCGCGCCGCAAACAGTAGACTGGTCGAGAGCGGCCCATGAAGCGGAATCGCTTGTCCCTGCTCGCCTTCATTCAGCCAGGGAATCAGACTGACGGGGCTCGACTCCGCCGGTGCCTGAAAATTGGCCAGCTCCCGCTGATCCTTGTCATACACCACTGCAAAGCCGCCGGCCAGCGTGATGTGGTGCGAACTCAACTCACCTTGAAGCTTCGAAAGCTCGCCGTCCAGAGCCCCCGAGGCTGCAATCGACTCCGCTTCCTCTCGGGCGTTGGCCGTCACATATTGCGCCAGCTCCTGCACCACCTGCGTCGAGTCGTCGTGCAGCTCCGAAATGTCCGGCGAGAACCAGCGGTCCAGCGACCGGTTCATCAGCAGAAAGCTGAACAGAAACATCATCACCGCGGGCGCCAGCGCAATCAGCACCGCGCCCAGCACCATGCGCGAGCGCAGCCGCGCTCCCAGGCCGCTGCTGCCTTGTCCGGCATAGACCTTGAAGATGTTCCTCAGCAGCAACACCAGCAATAGCAGAAGCGACAGGAACGCCAATACGATCAGGCCGGTGGAGATCAGCGTCTGGCTGGCGGTTTCTGGATTGAGAAAATTTACATTGAAGGTGTAATGCCAGATTCTGACCGGCAAAGTGGTGTTGAAGGCTTGCAGCGCTCCCAGCAAGGCAACAAACAGCAGCACCAGGCCCGCATATAAAGCAACCGTCCGCCACCGTGGTTTGCCGCTGAACTCCATGCGGCGATTATAGTGCCGGCAAGGGGCCGTGGTCAGTTATCAAGAGTCCATGGCCGGGCATCTAAGATCATTTCAGCGCCAACGCATACGCCCGGTGAAACGCTCCGAGTTTTTCCACCACCTGACGGATCTTCTCCGTGGGCGGCAGGATGGTGATGCGAAAGTGGGCCGTGCCCGCCGCCTGGCCGAAGCCCGATCCCGGCACCACGCAGATGCCGGTCTCTTCCAGAAGCGCCAGGCAGTAGTCTTCGTCGCTTTTGCCCGGCGGCAGCGTGATGCGCGGAAAGGCGTACATCGCGCCGGCGATTGTATTGCAAGAAATTCCCTCGATCTGATTCAATCCCTCCACCAAAAGCGACGCCCGCTTCTTCATCTCTTCCAGAATGGCTGTCTTCTCGCGGTTGTACAGTTCGTAAGAGGAATCACCCGGACTTGGAGGGTGAACCATGGCATACGTGGCCACCTGTCCGGCAAGGTTCGAGCAAAGACTCACCGACTGCAGCTTGAGAATCTGCGCTGCCACATCCGCGGGCACGTTGCGGCACTCGAAGTAGCCGCCGCGCACCCCGCACTCGCCTAGAAATCCCTTCGAGCAGGAGTGAAAACTGAACAGCGAAACGTCGTCGATCTTCCTGCTTTCCAGCACCCGCGCAAAGGAAACGAATTTCAGCCCTGGTAGGTAGATGTCCTCCTGGTAGACCTCGTCGGCCATCACTGCCAACCCATGCTCGCGCGCGAACTCCAGAATCATGGCGATGTTCTTCTCGTCCAGCACGGCCCCGGTGGGATTGCCCGGATTGATGACGCAGATGGCTTTGACCCTTGTGGCTTGAGCGCTGGCCGCGCGCAGCGACTCGTCGAGCATGGAACGATTAAGCTTCCAGTGATCGGCCTCGTCCAGGTAGTAGGGAACGATCCGCCCTCCGTAGAGCGTGATGGTAGCGCTGTAGAGCGGATACTGCGGAATGGGAATCAGGATGCCATCGGCGGGCGAGGCCAACAGCAGATTCAGAATCATCTGCACGCCCTTGCTGGCGCCGTCGGTCAGAAAAATGGCCTCCGCATCTGCGTCTATGCCGTCCCGCTGGCGGATGAATTCAGCCACCGCCGCGCGGATGAAGCGCACGCCCTTGCTCTCGCTGTACGCGCCCAATCCGTGCCGGCTTCCTTTGAGAATCGCTCTGGCCGTCTCCATGGCATCGGCGGGAAAAACGCCCTGGGCCATCTCCATCAGCGCCGGATACTCGCACAGGGCAAGAATCTGGCGCAGCCACGTGATGGGCTTCTGTCCCAGCGCCTGAGGATTGCCGATGTTGCAGTAAATGATCTCCCGGCCTTGCTTCTCCAACTCCTGCGCCCGCTCGACGATGGGACCGCGCACCGCGTATTCCGTTGCCAGCACCGCCGCGCCGAGATCTTTCATCTGTATGCTCATATCTTATTCCATGGATAAGGCAGCAATTCGCAAGGTCTTCACTGGCTGACGATGGACCGCAAATCCGACTCGACCTCTTGCAAGGAGTACGTTACCGCGGTCCCGGCCTTGATTTCCGCGACCCTGTGAGCAATTTCCCCATCCCAGGCAGCGTCGATTTCGGCCTCGCTCGCATCAATTTCCCCGTGGTCCAAGCTCTCCCAAAGCGATGCCGCCAACTGGATGCGCTGCTCTTCAGGTAGTTCGCAGGCGATTTGTCGGACTTCCTCGTAGGTGTGCTGCATGGATAGATTCTAGCGCGGAATCGGGCGTATAACCAATCACGGCCGCAACCGCGTCCTGCTCACCAGTATTGCCTTCCCAACGCAAACTTCGCCGCCCATCCAATCAGCAGCGAAGCGCACCACATCCACGCAATAAAAGGACGAAGCACAAGCCGCTGCCGTCTAATCCACTGGAGAAGAAGAACTCCCATCGAATAACAAAAGAGCAATAGATAGACCAGCATCAGCGGGTTATATAAAAATGACTGAACAAACTCTCCCCGGCAGAGCGCAATAAAACTCCTGTACCCCCCCGTCGTGGGGCAGGGAATGCCGGTCATGGCCTTCAGGATGGAAGGGGGAATCCTGCCATGGGCGATCCACGCTGCATTCCATGCCAGATAACAAACGAATGCGCCTAGGGCCACATAGCGAACAATGAGTTTCGTCAGGCTCTCCTGACGCCGCAATGTGGGCACTTCCACTCCTCCTCTTTGCACCCGTCGATGACGAAGGGAAGCCAGCAAAGCGGAAAGCAGACAAGCAGCAATGCGGCGAAGAAGATCCACCCGCCGGTCGATAACTTGTTCTTGACAAGAAAGGGCGTTCCCTCGTTGCCGCAAAACGGGCATTTCGTTGCTTCCGGCATTTACTCTCACCTCTCACATGCAGTTTGTGATTGAAAACAAAATTGAACGAACATTATCAGAACAAGACATTCTCAGTCAACCGCATTAAGTCACGGAGGTGCGCTCCCGCATTTTATTTCTATCTTATGCGCGGTGCTCTCTGAGAATTACTCCGCGTTGTCGATCTGCGCCCTTTGCAACTTATCCGAGTAATCGACGTATACCGCCTTCCACGTGGTAAAAAAGTCGATGGCTCCCAAGCCTTCGCGGTGGCCGTTGCCGGTGTGCTTCACGCCGCCGAAGGGCAGGTGAACCTCCGCGCCAATCGTCGGAGCGTTGATGTACGTAATCCCCGACTCCAGGTCGCGCATCGCCGTGAAGGCGCGGTTCACGTCCTTGGTATAGAGCGCGGTGGAGAGACCGTAGTCGATGGAGTTGGCAATCTCGATTGCTTCCTCAAAAGTAGCTAACTCGATCAAACTTACCACCGGTCCGAAGACCTCTTCCCGCGCAATCCTCATCTCCGCAGTCACTCCGCCCAGCACCGTGGGCTCGAAGAATGTCCCCTTGGCAAACCCGCCCTCGGTCAGCGCATGGCCCCCGGCCAGCAGCTTCGCTCCCTCTGCAAGTGCAATCTCGACGTACTTCTTCGAGGTCTCAATCTGGGCGGGATTCACTTGCGGACCTACCTCGACCGACTCATCCAGCCCGTTGCCGACCTTGAGTTTCTTTGCTCGCGCCACAAACTCGGCGGTGAACTTGCCGGCAATCCCCTTTTGCAGCAGAATGCGGCTGGTGGCCGTGCATCTTTGTCCAGTTGTTCCGAATGCGCCCCACAGCGCGCCCTCCAGCGCCAGCTCCAAATTGGCGTCGTCCAGCACAATCTGCGCGTTCTTGCCGCCCATCTCCAGCGATACCGGCTTGAATCTGGCCGCCGCGCGCTGCGCCACCAGCGAGCCCACCTCGCTCGATCCTGTAAAGCTGATAGCGCGCACATCCGGATGCTCCACTAGCGCCATGCCCACCGCCGCGCCCGAGCCGCTGACGATGTTCACCACCCCCGGCGGCAGCCCCGCATCCACCAGCGCCTGCACCAGGTTGTAAACCGAAAGCGGCGTGTCGGTGGCCGGCTTGATCACGCAGGTATTGCCCGAGACCAGCGCCGGAAACAGCTTCCACGACGGAATCGCCATGGGAAAGTTCCACGGCGTAATCAGCCCCACCACGCCCACCGGCATGCGCACGCTCATGGCGAACTTATTTTGTAATTCGCTCGGCGTGGTTTGCCCAAAGAGCCTTCTTCCCTCGCCAGCCGCGTAAAATGCCTCGTCGATGGCCTCCTGCACGTCCCCGCGCGTCTCGGTCAGCACTTTGCCCATCTCCCGGGTCATAGCACGCGCGTACTGCTCCTTGCGATTTTGCAGCAGCAATCCGGCGCGCACCAGAATCTCCGCCCGCTTGGGCGCGGGAAACAGCCGCCACGTCGCAAAGGCCTTTTTCGCGGCAGCCACCCCCAGCGCTACGTCCTCGGCGTGCGAGGAGGGAAACGCCCCCACTACATCCGCGTGGTCAGCAGGGTTCAAATTGAGGATGGTTTTGCCGCTCAGGGCGGGCAGCCATTGGCCGCCAATCAGATTGTGAAACGTGATGGTTGACATGGAAGCCTCGAAAACAACGATCAGGGGTCAGGAAACAGCGCATAATGTCCAAAAGAGAACGCTGTATCCCTGCCTATTCCGCAGACAATGAGTTTACCGCAACGGTTCCCGGACTGGCACTTGCATTGCTTACCGGTGCCGGTCCGTAATGCGGATTCGACCCGCTGCCGTACAATAAGCATTGAGGCAATTCCGGTCTTCCCATGTCCAATAGTTATCCATCGCGCTCCACGAGGTCGCACGGTTTTCGTTCGCTGTTCAGCATGTTTTCCAGCGACCTGGCCATCGATCTTGGCACCGCCAACACCCTGGTCTTTGCCGCTGGCAAGGGCATCGTTGTCAACGAGCCCTCCATCGTCGCCATCAACAAGAACACCGGCGAAGTAGAAGCCGTGGGCAAGGAAGCCAAGGAGATGCTGGGCCGCACTCCCGGCAACATCGTGGCCATCAAGCCCATGAAGGACGGCGTCATCGCCGACTTCAAAATCACCGAGAAGATGCTGAACTACTTCATCCAGAAGGCGCACAACCGCAAGATGCTGGTCCATCCGCGCATCGTCATCGGCGTGCCTTCGGAGATTACGCAGGTTGAAAAGCGCGCCGTCGAGGATTCCGCTTACCGCGCCAAGGCCAGCGAAGTTTATCTCGTCGAGCAGGCCATGGTGGCGGCCATCGGCGCCGGGTTGCCTATCACCGAGCCTAGCGGCAACATGGTCGTTGACATCGGCGGCGGCACCACCGACATCGCCGTCATTTCGCTCTCCGGCATCGTCTACTCGCGCTCCGTGCGCATGGCCGGCAATCAGATGGACGAAGCCATCACCAATTATCTGAAGCGCAAGTACAACCTGCTCATCGGCGAGCGCACCGCCGAGCACGTGAAGATGGAGATCGGCTCAGCCTTCCCCATGGACAAGCCGCTCTCCATGGAAATCAAGGGCCGTAACCTCATCGAGGGCATTCCCAAAACCATCACCATCGACGACAGCGAGATTCGCGAGGCGCTGGGCGAGTGCATCGCCGTCATCATGAACGCCATCCGCGTGGCCCTGGAGCGCACCCCGCCAGAGCTTTCCGCCGACATCAGCGACCGCGGAATCGTGCTCACCGGCGGAGGCGCGCTGCTCAAAAATCTCGACAAGCGCATCCGCGAAGAGACCGGCCTGCCCGTCTCCGTGGCCGACGATCCGCTCGCCTCGGTGGTGCTGGGAACCGGCAAGATGCTCTCCGACTTCCGCCTCCTGCGCAAGATCAAGATCGACTGAGGCAGACGGACCGGCAAGAGATTTATGGTTCCCCGGGTTGCAATCGCTAGCCCTGGGGCGCCTGGTTGATTTTGCTTCTGATGCACTTTTTAATTTTCTCCCCGGCCCGGATTTTTGTCATGGATTCGTTCTTCACCCGTTATCGGAATCTCCTGGTGCTGCTGGCCTTCCTGCTGGCGCAGATCATCGGTCTGGCCGTGCAGGTGCGCCGTACCGACAGCGGGCGCAACACGCTCGATCCGCGCGACCCGACCGGCGTGCGGCTCATTCGCCTGTGGGCCGATGCCGTGGTCACCCCGCCGGAGCAGATCTTCCACTCGACCAAGCTGGGCGTGGCAGGCCTCTGGCAGAACTACATTGACCTGCGCCACGTCCGCGAGCAGAATCAGGATTTGCAGAAGACCGTTGACCGCCTCCGCCTCGAGCAGGCCTCGCTGATGGAAGACGCGCGACAGGGTGAGCGCTTGCAGGCGCTGCTCGACTTCCAGCAGAGATACATCTACAAAACGGTGGCCGCGCAGGCCATCGGCACCAGCGGCAGCGACTCTTCCAGGGTCTTCTATCTCGACAAAGGTTCCTCCGATGGCCTTGACCGAGACATGGCCGTGATTACCCCGGATGGCATTGTGGGCAAGGTGCGCGAGGTCTTTCCCCACTCCGCCCAGGTGCTGGCCATCAACGACCAGACCAGCGGCGCGGGCGTGATTCTGCAGAATACGCGCATTCGCGGCATCCTGCGTGGTGACGCCGCCGGCCGCCCGCAGATTATTGGCATCCTCGCCGATCAGCGCATCCAGCCGGGGGAAAAGGTGCTCACCGCAGGCGGCGACCTGGTCTTCCCCCGTGGGCTGCCCGTGGGCGAGGTTGTGCGCGTGATGCAGGACCCCGACCGTGACTCCTTCATCGATGTAATCGTGAAGCCCGCGGCCCATCTCGACCGGCTCGACGAAGTGCTGGTGATTACCTCCACGGAACCCCGCTTCTCGGCTGAGCAGCAACAGGACATGGCCGCCAGCGAGGTGCTGAAGGGAGCGCAAGCCGCGGCGATCAAGGAACAGCAGAAAGCTTCGCAAATCATGGCCGAACGGCTGCCGGGACTCACCGATCCCAATGCGCCGCCGCCCGCCAACCTTTCGCCCGGGCAAGATCAGGCTGCGCCCCCAGCGGCAACCGCGCCTGCCGCTCCCAAGCTGCTCCACCCGCTGCATCCTGACCGTTATACGCCGCAGGCCAGCCCTCAACCCACGCAGGAAGAGAAGACCTCTCCACCGGCACAAGCAGGGAGGAATCCATAGCTATGAGAGTCTATGGCGTCAGTCACCGCCGTGATCTGGGGATTCGAAGCTATCCCATGCTGGTTTATGCTGCAGCGCCCCTGGCGGCATTGGTGCTCCAGGCATGGCTGCCGCGCATCATGCACGGCCATGCCTGGTTTGACCTGCCGCTGGTGGTCACCATCTATTTTGCCCTGGCCCGGCGCGACCCCATTCAGGGAACCATGATGGGTGCTGGGATGGGCCTCTTCGAGGATGCGCTCACCCACCACGCCATTGGCGCCAACGGCATCGCCAAGACCGTGGCCGGCTTTCTGGCCGGCTCGGTCGGACTGCGCATCGACGTGGATAATTTCACCATCCGCATGATGACGACCTTTCTGCTTTCGCTCCTCTCCGGCGCCATTTACGTCCTCATTTATCGCGTCCTGCTGGGGTTGGACCAGGAGTGGAGAGGTCTGGAGGAACTGATGAAGGCGGTAGGCACCTCGGTGGCCGCCATGATCCTGTTTCCGCTGCTCGACCGTACGCAGATCAGGGAATAGGGGAATAGGGACCAGGAAGTTAGGAAACGCGGCTTGAGTGGATGTTTCGAAAGGGCACGAAGTCACAGTTTGCGGGTAGATGCAAACGGAGGAGCAAAGAGCGTCAGGGCACGACTTTAGTCGTGCCGCAATGGCAACAACAACAGCGGGCTTTAGCCCCTGAGGGAAGATAGTTGAGGCTTGTCGCATTCACGCAGCTGCGAAAGCCGAAAATCGTAGTCAAACAAAATGTAGGGGCTAAAGCCGTACCCTTCAACACCCAGGATTCTGGGCATGTTTTGAGGCGTAGACAAAATGTATCACGGCGGCACAACCCGTGGCGAAAAGCTCCCCACCCTCAAGCTGGCGGTGGTGCAATATAGCATTCTGCTGATCATGCTTGCCTTGTCTGCCGGGCTGTGGCGGCTGCAAGTCCTGGGGGCGGAGAACTTCCGCCAGCTCGCTGAAATGAACCGCATCCGCAAGGTTCCCGTGATGGCTGGCCGGGGCAAGCTCTTTGACCGTGAGAACCGGCTGATGGTAGACAACTACCCCTCGGTCTCCTGCTTCCTGGTTCGCGAGCAGAATCGCAGCGTGGACGCCGACCTGCCCCTCATCGCCCGCGGACTGAATCTGGACCTGGAGCAGTTGCGCGCCTCTCTGCGCCGCTACCGCACCCGGCCAATTTACGAGCCTATCCCCATCAAAAAGGACATCACCGCCGATGAGCAGGCCTTCGTCGAGGCTCATCGCAACGAGCTGCCCGAGCTGGAAACCCTCGATGAGGAGAGGCGGCTCTATCCCCGCGACGGCTTTGCCGCGCACCTCATCGGCTATGTCGGCGAAGTCAGCGCGGAAGAACTCAGCCAGTCTCGCTTTGCTGCCTATGAGCCGGGCGACGTGGTCGGTAAAGCGGGCATCGAGCAAACCTACGATGAGGTCCTCAGGGGCCAGGACGGTTCCCGAGATGTCATCGTGGACAGCCATGGCCGTGAGGTGGGCTACCTCAGAACCCAGCACGCCATCCCCGGAAAGGATCTCAAGCTGACCCTGGACATCGATATTCAGAGAGCCGCCGAACTGGCCCTGGGAGACCGCAGCGGCGCCGTGGTGGCCATGGACCCGCGCAACGGCGAGATTCTGGCCATGGTCTCCCACCCCAGCTACGACCCTAACGCTTTCGCCGTGCGCATCAACCGCATCGACTGGAACCAGCTCATCAACGATCCCAACCACCCCCTGATGAACAAGGCCATCCAGGCGCAATTGGCTCCCGGATCGACCTTCAAAATCCTCATGTCCGTCGCCGGGCTTCAGGAGGGCGTGGCGCAAAACATGCACGTCTATTGCAACGGCGGCGCCATCTTCTACGGTCAATTTCATGCTTGCGACCGTCGCCACGGCATGGTGGACATCGAGCACGCCATCCCCTGGTCCTGCGATACCTTTTATTACACCCTGGCTGACAAGCTGGGAATCGACACCATTGCCCGTTACGCCAAAAGCGCGGGCCTGGGCCAGCGCACCGGCGTCGATCTGCCCAACGAGGCCGCGGGCATCGTGCCCTCCTCGGATTGGAAGCTGAAAAACTACCACGAAAAATGGTATGTCGGCGAGACCGTCTCGGTGGGCATCGGCCAGGGTCCGGTCACGGTGACGCCCCTCCAGTTGGCTCGCATGATCGCAGGCATCGCCTCCAACGGCCACTTTGTGCGCCCCCATGTTGTAGACCCCGCCCAGCTCCCCGCCCAGTACCGCCAGGCTCTCAAAGACACCTTCCCCGGCTCTGGAGAAGCTGCCATTGACCTTGATCCGGAGAACTGGATGACCATCACCGAGGGCATGGCTGGGGCCACCGATCCGGGGATGGGCGGCACGGCAGCGGCCTCCCACCTCGAGGGCGTCGATTTCGCCGGCAAGACCGGAACCGCCCAGGTCGCAAGTCACGAGGCCATTAAGCAGTTGGGAGGGGGAAAGGAATTCCTGCCCAACGGCTGGTTCGTCGGCGTCATTCCCCGCAGAAATCCGGAGTTCGTCGTCGCCGTCCTCTGGGAGCACGGCGATTGGGGTTCCAACGCGGCCAAACTCGCCTCCCAGGTAGCCACTGTCTACGTCAACAAGAAGCGAATCCAGGACCAGAATGCCCTGGCGTCGACAGAGAAATCCTCGCCCTCCGAAGTTGAAATGGGCGCGATCTGGTCCGAATCTGTACCCACTGGCCAAAAGTCGCGTCATGCTGGCGCCACTCAATCCGCCCAACTGCACGGCGGGCATTTCCCTCTCTCTCCCGCTCCGCTGACCCCGGCTAAGAACGTAGCCAGCACCATGCTTCCCTGGCCGGCCTGGCTGCTCTCCTCCCCCTTGCGCTTCAAAGAAGGCCAACCCTGATGCGCCGCTTCCTCAGCTTTCGTGACTTTGACTGGCCGTTGCTGGGCATGGTGCTCGTATTGTGCGCCATTTCCGTCTTCGAGGTTTACTCAACCACGCTGCACACCAAATTCTCGGCCACGCTGCAACCACACTGGTACGGCGCCTTCCACATCAAGCAGCTCTTATGGATCACCGGCGGTCTGGCTGCCATGTTCCTCTTCTCCAAAATCGACTATCATCGGATGCTCGACTGGGCTTACTGGGCCTATGGCCTCGGCCTGCTGGCGCTGGTGGCGGTCAAGCTGGTGGGGGTCACGGTGCTGCATGCGCGCCGCTGGATCAGGATCGGCCCCTTTCATTTCCAGCCCTCCGAGTGGGTCAAGCTGATTCTGATTCTGGCCGTGGCCCGATACTTTGCCAATCTGGGCGGGAGGCGGCTGACCGGGTTTGACATTATCAAAGCCTTCCTCTTCGTGGGCGCTCCCATGGTTCTGGTGCTGATCCAGCCGGATCTGGGCACCGCGCTCACCTACGCGCCCATCCTGATCACGGGTCTGTTTCTGGGCGGCATCAACATCCGCCAGACAGTGGTTCTTGTGGTTTGCGGGGCAGTGCTTGCCGTTGGCGCTTGGAACAGCGGCAAGGTGCTCAAGCCATACCAGAAAGCCCGCCTCACCAGCTTCGTCAATCCAGACAGCGACCCCAAGGGCACCGGCTACCAGCTCCGCCAGTCGCTCATTGCCGTCGGCTCCGGAGGCGTCTGGGGCAAAGGCATGGCCAAAGGTTCCCAAACCCAGGGCGACTTCCTGCCTATTCCCCATGCCGACTTCATCTTTGCCGCTTTCGGCGAGGAACACGGATTCGTCGGCGCGCTCTCCGTCCTGCTGCTATACTTTTTCATATTGATGCGTTTGATTCAGAACGCTCAAACAGCCGCGGACCTGTCCGGTTCCTTGATTATCATGGGAGTAGTGGCTGTGTTGACCTTCCAGATTGCGGTCAACGTGGGCATGGTCATCGGGTTTATGCCCGTCACCGGAATTCCTTTGCCGTTAATGAGTTACGGCGGATCTTCGGTTTTGTTTACGTTCCTGGCGCTGGGCGCGGCGATGAATGTCCGCATGCGACGGTTCGTCAACTGACGGGATTTGCAGTTTCACCTCTTGCGTCCCCCCGGATAGTTCCGGTCCGCAGGAGAAGGTTTTTTCAGGGTTTTCGCCGGCCAGGTCCGGATGGACCGCGCCCGGCAGGATAAGGGTTCATGAGCACGCAGAGACGGGAAAACCGTTGGCGGCGTACAAATTGCATCAGGCGCTCGGAGGCATTCGGAATTTTTTCACCCCGCCCCGTAACGCATTGTGCATGTTCAATCGCCAGCGGCGGAACGGCCCCAATATGGTTGGCCACAAACTCTCTGCCATCGGGTTTCCGTATCGTAAAGCTCGTTCGTGAGGGAGTTCGCCACGGTTCGCCGCCTTTCAGGGCTGGACTTGGCGGAGCAACCGGCACACCAGCGATCCACGGATCTCCCCATCCGCACTTCCCTTCCCCTTCCGGTCACGCGCTTCTCCATCCCGCCTTGTCGCGGGTCCCGGCAGGCTGACGCCGCCGGGCGGAAAGGTACGATGGCAAAGGAAATATGCATCTCCAGCACGCCGCACGAGACGCGGCTTGCAATTCTTGAAGACGATCAGCTCGCGGAAATCTACTATGAACGCGAAAATGAATACACCCTCGCAGGCTCCATTTACAACGGCCGCGTCACCCGTGTCCTGCCCGGCATGCAGTCCGCCTTTGTGGATGTGGGCCTGGAGCGCGATGCCTTCCTCTATGTAACCGACTTCCTGGAACTTGAAGACCAGGAAGAAACCGAAGAGCTGGAAAAAGCCGCCGTCAGCAGCGGCAATAAGCCTCCCCGCGAGGTCCGGCACACTGGCGGCAAGGAGCCCGTTCTGCAGGAGCATGGAGCTCGTCTCGGCCCGAAGCCTGAGCAAAAGCAGGAATCGCGCCACGAACCGAGACAGGATCGCCCCGCCCGGGATCGCCGTATAACGGTTGAGGCTCCGCCAGAAACCGAGATCGCTCCCTTGCCTGTTTCCGGCTCCTTTTCCATCTCAGAGCAGGCTGAAGCAGGCAAAGAGGATTCCGATGCTGCCGGATCCAAGCGCTGGCGCGGACGCCGCCGCCGCCGTGGTGGCCGTGGCGCAACTGACTCGTCTCCAGCCCAGAACGAGAGCGGTCAAACTCAGGCTGCCGACAGCGAGGAAATCACGGAGACAGAACACCAGGTCGCTCCACAAATTCATGCCGGCGCCGGGCTCCCCGCGGACAGGCCTTCGTCCGTGGGGTGGGGTGCCGGGCTCCCCTCGGACAGGCCTTCGCCGCCTAAGCGCGGAGCCTCTGCTCCAACCCCCATTCTGCTGCCCGGCGAGTCGCTCTCCAAATACGGCGGCACTCCGGCAGATGGCGCCCCGTCAGAGAGTGCCACCAGGCACGTTGCACTGCCGGTCCGGCCGGAGAGCAGCTTCAAGCCTGCCACCATGATCGAAGCGCCCCTGGTGTGGGATGGGAGCGGCCTGTTGCCCGGCGAATCCCTCTCCAAGCATCGCAAGCATAAGAACGAACCCGCCCTGGATGCAACCGCCGAGCCGCACAAACCGCCTGCCGATGAGCCTACTGCCGGCAGTATCGCACCCGATGCCGTCGAGGAGCAGGACTTCGTCGAGGAGATCACTGAGCTGAGATCGGAATCTGCCCCGTCGCCGGAGATTGCCTCCGCGAAGGAACTGTTGGCCGCCGCAGCTGCGGAAGACGAACTGGTCGAAGACGATCCTCTCGAAGAAGAGGATGAGTTCGAAGAGATAACCGAATCCGCGTTTGATACGGATGTGCTTGAGCCGGAAGACGACGCAACCGCCTCCCACAACGTGGATCCATTGCCTCCCGCGGAATTCCGCCTCTTTGGCTTTGGCAAGAAGAAGCCCGATGAAAAACCTGCCAAGGCGCCCAAGACTATTTCATCCTCGGCTTACGCCCCCGGCAAAGGTCTCATCGAGGAAGAAACCATCGAGGAAGATGAGTTCGAAGCTCCCCGTCATCCTCATCGTCACGGCAAAGCCGAAGACCACGACCTGGAAGACTTTGAAGAGGAGACGCTTCCCACCCACCTGCGCTCCGGCGATCTGGGAGAAATGCTCCAGGAAGCCCACCTCGACCATCGCATCCAGTTGAACTTCGACCAAAAGAATGGCGACGAAGAAAACCTCGTCGAAGAGGGCGAGGAAGAGCCATCTGGAGTCTCAACTCCGCAGCGCCCTGATCGCTTTGCCCGCGGACGCCGCGGACGAGGTGGTCCGGCACTGCCCGCGGGCCAGGCCGGCAGAGGCCGCGGAATGTCGCGCCGTTCCATGCAGACCTCCGACCTGCCCATCATCAGCGACCTGCTCAAATCCGGACAGGAGATTCTCGTCCAGATCGCCAAGGAGCCCATCGCCAAGAAGGGCGCGCGCATCACCTCCCACATCGCACTGCCCGGCCGTTTCCTGGTCTTCATGCCCACCGTCTCCCACATCGGAGTCAGCCGCAAAATCGCCTCCGACGAGGAGCGCCAGCGCCTCAAGCGCATCCTCGTTCACGAGCGTGGCGAAGCCTCCGGCGGGTTCATTGTTCGCACCGCCGCCGAGGGCGCTTCCGAAGAAGAGCTGCGCACTGACCTGCGCATGTTGCTCAACCTCTGGGCGGAAATCAAAAAACGCTCCGACGAATCCAAGTCCCCGGCCCTCATCTATCACGATCTGGGTCTCATCGAGCGCATCCTGCGCGATCAGGTCAGCTCCAACTTCTCCTCCATCTGGGTCGATTCACAGGATAACTACGAGCGCATCGTCCGCTTCCTCAACCGCTTCTCGCCCTCCCTGGTCCGCCGCGTCAAGCTCTACACCAAGGAGACTCCGCTCTTCGAGCACTTCGGCATTCAGGAAGAAATCTCCAAGGCCCTCAACTCCAAAGTCTGGCTCAAAAGCGGCGGCTCCATCGTCATCAACCAGACCGAGGCGCTCGTCGCCATCGACATCAACACCGGCAAGTACGTCGGCAAATCAGCCCGCCTTGAGGACACCATCCTCAAGACCAACCTCGACGCCGTTCCCGAAATCGTCCGCCAGATTCGCCTCCGCGACCTGGGCGGCATCATCGTCATCGACTTCATCGACATGGACGAGCGCAAGAACCGCTTCAAGGTCATGGCCGCCCTCGAAGAAGCCCTCAAATCCGACCGCGCCCCCACCAAGGTTCTCCAGTTCAACGACTTTGGCCTGGTCGCCATCACCCGCAAGCGCGTCAAGCAATCCCTCGAGCGCACTCTCTCGGTCCCCTGCCCCACCTGCCATGCCACCGGTATGGTCAAGAGCGCAACCACGGTCTGCAACGAGGTCTACACCGAGCTGCGAAAGATGAAAAAACACTTCGAGAACGCCGACATCCTGCTGCGCGTAAACCCCGAAACCGTCAAGATGCTCAAATCCAACAACGCAAGTTGGGTCACCGAGTTCGAAGAGCTAACCGGCAAGAACATCCTCATCAAAAGCGACCCCACCCTGCATCCCGAGCAGTTCGACATCCAGGGCTGATCGCACAATCCGCTTCCAACACGAAGGCCGGAGCATCGCTCCGGCCTTCGTTGTTTCTATTGGAGAGCAATCTGCAATGGCATTCATCAAATATTGAGAGGCGCATTAACTGTTTAGTGGACATAGAGAATTTAAGAATACCTCACCGAATCACATGAATCGGCACGCCCAACTTCAGGTTTTTCCAGAGCTGTTCTGTGGTATAGACGGGAGCATTGAGCGCAATCGCCAGCGCCAGGCACGCTCGATCTCCCAGCGACAACCCATAAGGCTCCGCCTTTGCGATCAAATCGCCCGCGATCTTTGCGTGATCTGCGGTGAAGGGTTCCACGGCAACCACAATATGAACGGCATCCCACCACGCCTCTTCGGATTCAAATCCCTTCTTGATGAGCTTGGTTTGCACTTCTGCCAGATTTACTGTGCTAACCACCGAAACATCTAGAATCTCGGCCGTCAGCCTCTCTTTACCAGGCTCATCGAAGACAATCGCCAAGATCGCTGAGGCATCGAGCACAACCTCATTCATGTTTTGCCGCCTCACGCCTCTCCGCGCTCAACTCGTCTGAAACCAGGGTTCCAGGTTTGACATATCGCCGCGCACGCTCCTGCACACGCCGGATTGTCTCTCGCAGTGTTACGATGCGCAACTCTCCATCCACAACGCGCAGGTCAACAACCTCGTTCTCCGCCATCCCCAGCGCCTCGCGCATTGCCGCCGGAATCACCAGGCGTCCTTTCGCCCCTATGCGCATACGGACCCGATGCTCCTCGACAAACTTGGGGCGCTGCCAAACCACCTCTTGCTCTTGGCGTTCCAAAACTTCCATAATTCCCACCTCTATTCACTAGTGACACCATTCTACATTAGTGGCACATTTTATTCAAGTGTCACAATCTATAGAATTCCCACCACCCGCAGCCGCACCAATCCTCCGGCCAGCACGCCCACCGGCGAAATCGCCACCAGCGCCAGCGCATACCAAATCGGCTGCTTGCCCCGCGACTGCAGCGCGCTCAACGCTGCCAGCGCCAGCACCACCATCCCCAGCGCCAGTACGTGGTATAACGGGTTGGCCGCCGCAGCCCAGGCCGTCACGTAGCCGCCTGCCGCCGCCGACAGAAACGAGTATCCCAGATTGACGAAGGCGTACCCCAGCTCAGGTTTGCCCTCAGCCCCCGTCCAACTCGGAACCAGGCGCTTGAGCAGCGCCGTCAGCACCATCACCAGCAGGGCCATCGTAATAAAGCCCGTCGCCAGCGCCAGAAATGCGTGCAGAATCACCACGGTCTCCCTTTCTTTTCCGGCTCCGCGCCCACCTCGCCCCGCTCAATCCGCTCCAGAAACGCCCTCGCCAGCTTCCGTTCGCCGGGATGGCTCTCGCCGTGTATCGTGCACAGGTCAAGAAACTCGTCGCACAACGCATTCTTTTGTTCCTGTAGCGCCAGAACCCCCTGCAATGCAACAGCAAGCTCGCGCAGCCGCGCCGCCTCCGGCCAGAAATACTCCTCTTCCTCGCCACTCCCCTCGCCGTGCAGGTGCTCATATTCTGAAAACAGCCCCTTCCTGCCGCGGGCACACTCATCCAGGCAGGCCATCAGTTGTCCACAGAAGGCCTGCGTCAGCATCTCCAACTGAATGGGGTCCATCTCGTCCCGAGGGTCCACAAAACTCCTCAATGAGGTTGTTGCATCAGCGCACAAACCATGCAACCAGCCTCGTGGACCCTGCGGCGGCTGTCAAGTGGCGCTCTGACCGGGCCGCGCGGCTTAAGCCTTAGCCTTTCCATCCCGCGCCTTTTTCTCGTCCTCGGCAAGCAGGCGTTGGAACTCATCGGGCGCAACGGCGCGGCCGTAGAGCCAGCCTTGCCCGAGAATGGTCAGCGCACTGGGAGAAAAATACTCTGCTTGCTGGCCGGTTTCGATTCCTTCCACGATCACTTGTAGCTTGAGGGCCTCGGCCATGGCAAGAATCTGCGGCAGGATGGCCACGGTGATCGACTCGGTGCCGATCGTGCGGGTAAACGAACGGTCGATCTTTATGGCATCCACGGAAAGTGAATGCAGGTAGGAGAGGCTTGAATAGCCTGTGCCGAAGTCGTCGATATGAACGCTGTGGCCTCTCTCGTGCAAGCGCAGAATGGCCGCGATGGCCGTCTCGTGCCGCGCCGTCGAGCTTTCGGTAATCTCGATGATCAGGCTCTTGGCCGCAACTCCCGCCCGTTTCAGCGCGCGCTCCAGCATAGGCTGGAACTCGGGATCAGACAGGTCCATGGCCGCCACGTTGATACTGAGCCGAAATTCAGGCCGGGCACGAAGCGTGGCGGCAAAATCGCGAAGAGCGCGCTGAACCACCAGCTTGGTGATGGCGCCTACAAATCCTCGCTCCTCGGCTAGTTTGATGAATATATCGGGCCCCACAGCAAAACCATCTTCGTCGGTCCAGCGCGCCAACGCCTCGGCTCCCACAATCCGTCCGCTGGACAGGCTCACGATCTGCTGATACTCCACCCGCAAATTATCCTTGCGGATGGCCCTGCGAAGCTGCTGCTCCATGCTGCGATTCCGCCGGTAGAGAAAGGCGACGAGAAGGCCGAAACACCCGCCGATCAGCCCACCCAAAACATTGAAAGCCTTCAACTCGCCGCGGTTGGCCCCTAGCGCTTCGGATACGGGAAGAGAGGCCGTGATGCAGATGTTGTCTATCGCGAGCGACGAACATCGGGTCGAGTACATGATCTCCCCGACGCGGAAGTCGCTATCCCTGGTCAGTATCGGTTGTGCGAGTCTGGAGTCCTTCTCCGCTTGAGGAGCGGACAGACTCTGCGAAACAGTGTTCGCCGTGGTCTGCATGCGGATGGCGGAGCGTTCCCGAAGGCTGTCGAAATAGGGATACAAAACCACGTACGAATCGCCCGCCCGCAGGGCGACGACCGCGACATTCGGCAAACCGAAGAAGAGAGGATCCCGGTATACCTTCACTCCGTCCGTCCCGATGGCGTCCGGCTTCGGCAGCTCGGCGCTGGAGAGATGCTCACGCCCCTGCGTAGTGGAACAGACAATCTTGTTGTCGCGGATGCGGCCAGTCTCTTTCAGAAAAATGGAAGCGTAGAGAAGATGATGGAGAAACTCCATATCCTCCACGGAACAATAGGAATAGCGCGAAGCGTTCATCGCATCAAGCGCGGCATGCACATCGTGGGCATAGGTATTGTTCTCGCTGATAGCGCGCGCTGCCTCGTGGCCCAGCCTTCCTGCAGTCTGCCTCAGCGTAATCGCCCGCCCGATCCAATAGCCAATCAGCAAGCCACACGCCGCCGCAACCACGGTGGCGACAAGGCTCACAACTACGCGCTGCTTGAGGGTGCGCTTCATTGACGAAGGCCAACTTCCAGCTTTATCCGGCATCCCCCCTATAAAGCTGTTCACAAAGAAACTGCATACCCCTTTTATCGGGGGAAATCGTGATTTTCATCATGGAATTGTTGCACATGCCTGCAACCGAGGGTAATCCCCTCGCCCCGCCCGCCGGCTACTTCGCCGCTGGCTGGGCAGCCTTGGCCAGGGGAACCTCGAAGAAGCCAATGTGCAGTTCCGAGACAGGAACAAAGTTGGTCAGATGAACCTGGAAGAGGTCCGCATGGCAGAAAGTATTGCAGTTTGGAGCAGAGGCTACAGCTCGAAAAAACCTACGCCGTCTTCAGTTGCGCCTCCGCGATGGCAGCCGATATCACCCCATCCGCGATTCCATGCTTGCGCAGGCTTTCGGTGAGCACCAACACCTGCGAATGTTCCATCCGCGCCTGATCCTTACGCAGACCCTGTCCGATATAGGCGCGGATAAGCGGTTGATAGCCACTGAAGCCGAGCGATGGCGCTATCTCTTTCAACTCCTCAATTACGTCGTCAGGAATGCGTAGGCTGATCACCGTCATCGGGCGATCCTTGCGTAATCGTTCCCGCATACGTTCACTCGCTGTCTTCATAGGTTCTCCGAGTTCCACGCAAAGCGTTGCCCGTGATAGAGGAAATAGAGGTCCATCGCTATTACGTATATATATTGTATATCCGTTTGTCCAGTGACAACGCTTAGACATCTCAATCCACTTGCCTTCATTCCGGGCAGAAATCCTATCCTCCTCATCCCCATTGAATTTCCCGGCATTTTGGCCTATGCTAAGAATGCAGACGCGTTTGTCCGCCAGGTATTCCGTGACCGCACCGGCTGGCGGAGAGATGAGTGGGCTTACAGCCCACTTTTTATTTGCGGAAAATTCCCCGATATTGGGGCAGTTTTTTACGGGGTCCCCGGCGAGCGATTGTTGCTCGCTGGGGTGAAACAACGATGGCAGTCAAGCTGGAAACAATCCGGGCAGCGGCGGAACGAGTGGCAGCCTCGCATGGGCTGGACGTAGTGGAGATCGAGTTCATCGGCCCGGCCAGGGAACGTATCCTGCGCGTTTTCCTCGAGAAAAACGCCGTGGGAAGGGCAAAACTGAAGGCAGCCATTGAGGCCCGAGCCGAAGGCTTGGTTGGGGAGCTTCCTCAAAGTCTGATTCAGGAGACACAGGCGGGCAAGCTCAAGATCGAGCAGCTCTCCGGCGTCACCCACGAGGATTGCGCCGCTTTCAGCCGGGATTTTGGCGTGCTGTTGGACGTGGAAGACCTGGTTCCCGGTGATGAATATACGCTGGAAGCCAGTTCTCCGGGACTGGACCGTAAGTTGACCAGCACAGAGGATTTTCAACGCTTTGCGGGCTCTCTGGTCAAGGTGCAGACTTTCGAGCCGGTCCGCAACAACCGCCACTGGCTGGGACGGCTGATAGCCAAAACCGGATCCGGAGCCGGCAACAACATTATGCTCGACCTGAATGCGGTCAAGCAGAACAGCAAGAGCCGGAAGACCGGGGCCCCCAACGACAGGTCTTCGTCGTTGGGGTGGAAAAAGACCGGCGTCAGCACGGTGGAGATTGCGCTCGCGAATATCGAGAAAGCGCAACTGGTGCCGGAGATTTAAGGGATCTGATCGAGTCGATGTTTTGAAAGGGCACGGCTTTTGCCGTGCCGCAAATGCAGCAATTGAATCATGGGGCTTTAGCCCCTGAGGTGCGCTTTTCAGTCCGCTGAATCCGCACCTTCAACGCAATCAACCGAACCGGCACAAGCCGCACGAACCACCGAGAGAGCAAGCAGAGTATGGCCAGCGTTTTGTATCAGAGTATCGAGCTCCTGAGCCAGGAAAAGAGCATTGACCCCGCCATCGTTGTGGGCGCGGTCGAGGAGGCCATCGCCCTGGCCACGCGCAAGTACTACAAGACCCAGGAAAATATGCGCGGCGAGCTGAACAAGGAGACTGGCCAGATTCTGGCCTACATCTACAAAACGGTGGTGGCCGACGATGAGCCCCTCGAGGACCCGCTCAACCAGATCACCCTCACCGAGGCCAAGGAACTGGCGCCGGACGTCGAGGTTGGCAGCGAGATCCGGCTCTACCGCGACACCACTCCGCTGGGCCGCATCGCCGCGCAACTGGCCAAGCAGGTCATCTTCCAAAAGGTCCGCGAGGCGGAGCGCGAAACCGTCTTCAACGAGTACGCCCACCGCGAAAAGGAAGTGCTCAACGCCACCGTCAAGCGCCTCGAGGGTCAGGACATTATTTACGACCTGGGCAAGGCCGAAGCACGCTGCCCCAAGCGCGAACAGTCGCGGCTGGAGCAGTTCTCCATCGGTGAGCGCGTTCGCGTTGTCCTGCTCAAGGTGGACCGCGCCGCCAAGGGGCCGCAGGTGATCGTCTCCCGCGCCGCGCCGGAACTGGTGCAGAATCTCTTCCAGTCCGAGGTTCCCGAAATCTACGACGGCACGGTGGTCATCCGCGCCATCGCCCGCGAGGCCGGCGAGCGCACCAAGATCGCCGTCCAGTCCCGCGACAAAGACGTTGACCCGGTGGGCGCCTGTGTAGGCATGAAGGGCATGCGCGTGCAGTCCATCATCCGCGAGCTGCGCGGTGAAAAAATTGACATCATCGAATTTTCAGAAGAGATCACTACTTTTGCCGAGAAGGCTCTGCAGCCCGCCAAGGTCAGCCGCGTCTCCATCGCCGACTTGACCGACAAGCAGCTCGAAGTCATCGTGGACGACACCCAGCTCTCCCTGGCCATCGGCAAGAAGGGTCAAAACGTCCGCCTGGCCGCCAAACTGCTGGGATGGAAGATCGACATCAAGAGCGAAGAGGAGAAACGCCAGGAGGTCGAGCAGCAGATGCAGGACCTGACCGGCGGACCCTCCACGCCCATCGAGCAGGTGACGGAGCTCGCAAGCAGCGTTCTGCAGAAGCTGGTCGCCGCCGGCATCACCACCGTCGAGGGGCTCGCCGATATGACCCCCGAACAGCTCGAGGAGATTCCCGGCATCGGCGAAAAAACTCTGGAAAAGATCAGCCTCGCCGTGCGCCGCTACTTCGAGCAGCTTGAGCAGAACGCCCATGGCCGCGCTCCACAGGCAGCGAAAGCCGAAGGCGATGAACAAGCTGAACAAGCCGTCACCGAACAACAACGTGAAGCTGTTCTGGAGACGGACCAGGCGGAAGCGGAAAATGACGCCGCGGTCATCACCGAAGCGGAAAATCTCCGCGCTGCCGAAGAAGAGGATATGGAGGAGTACCGCACCGCGGCCGAAGCGGCCGTCGAAGATATTCCTCCCGCCGATGAGGCGGAAGTTGAGACTTTGCAAGACCACCCGGCCGAAGCGCTTGAGCAGGATGCTCAAAGCGCGGATGAGCCGCTGCTGGAAAACATTGAAACCGAAAGCGCAACGACGGACGAAAAGGCGGACAAAGAGGACGGCGTGTAACATGCGCCGCATCTTTCAAGCTCCATCAGACCATCACGGTAGTTTTAAGAACAGCCAATGCCATGAGGTAGCTATGAGCGACTAATAGGCTTTGGGCGGCAGATTTTGAAAAGAGGCGGATGAGTAAGGTTCGTATTAACGATCTCGCGCGCGAGATGGAAGTCAAGAGCCGGCAGGTTCTTGAAATATTGGCGGAGCTCGGCCTGGGCGCTGGCAAGACTCACTCCAGTTCGCTGGAGGAAGATGAGGCCGACCAGGTTCGCGCGCATTTTAAGCGTGCGTCGCGGCACGCTAGCCCGGCAAGCTCGCCGGCCTCTCGCGCCCAGCAAGCCATTGCCCCGAAGATTGATCTCTCGCATATCTCCAAGCCCGGCGATG
The DNA here is from genome assembly GCA_052145195.1 of Occallatibacter sp. Lineage (GTDB taxonomy): Bacteria > Acidobacteriota > Terriglobia > Terriglobales > Acidobacteriaceae > Telmatobacter. The sequence goes on from JBKQPC010000032.1 coordinate 43,037, forward strand.
TGCTGAAAGCCATTCAAGCCAAGAAGCAGGAAGAGGAAGCCGAAGCCCGCAAGAGCCGTTTGCCTCTGAAGCGAACAGCAGCCACGCCTGCCCCGGAACCCGCGCATCCGGCGCCGGCGGCTGTGGTTGCCGTCAAGCCGCCGGCTGCGCCAGCCAAGCCGGAGCCGCGCAAAATTGTTCCCCAGCCTCGTTCCGCCCCGCCCATCGTTTCCCAACCGCCCGCCATTGCCACGCGCCCGCCCGCCAAAGCTGTGGTTGCAAAGGCTCCCGCGGTCGCGCCGCGTCCGTTAGTCGCCGTGGCTCCGCCCACGGTCACCGTGGTGGTCAAGCCGCCGGCAAAATCAGCCAAGCCTCCAGTTACAGCTCCAGAATCCATTGCGCCTGCCACAACCAAGGATTCCGCGGCGCTGCATCCCAAAGTCAGGGTCTCCGCGACAGCGGAACCTGTAGAGATTGAGGCCCCCTTGGCCGCCGATGCGGGAATTCTGGCTCCCGAGCAGGCAGCTTTATTCCCCGGAGAAGCCGCCGATCTCGCGGCCTCTGCGCCGGCGGCGCATCCCACCGCCCACCGTGGAAAAGGGCACGCGCACGCTGCAATTCCCACTCCGGCGCTGCCCGCACGGCGCATGGTGATGCCGCAAACAGGGCCTCGTCCGTTTTACACCGCGCCCCCCGTGGCTGACCTTCCGCCCTCGCCTGACGCCGGGACTGCCGCGGGCGGCATTCAGCGCGGCAGGCCGATCTTCGACCGCAACAGGCCAGCTGCCGGCTCGGGCAGCTATCCCCAGCGCACCTCCGGTGGCGCTCCCGGAGCAGGCCAGTTCCCCGGTGGTCCGCGCCCCAAGCACCCCACGCGCTCCACCTCTGGCGGTTACGCCGGCACTGGCGCGCCGGGCGCTCCCGGTTCACGGCCCGCTTTTGGAGCGCGCCCCGGCTTTGGACCCCCTCGCGCCGGCGGACCACCCCGTCCCGGCAGCGCTACGCCAACCGGCGAGGCGCCGCGTCCCTCTCGCGCTCCCTCCAGAGGCCGCGGTGGACGCCAGCAGCAGTATCCAAAAACCAAGGAAGGCCCGATGAAGGGCTTTGTGCCGCCGCCACGCTATGCCGGAGTCCAATACGGCGGCGAGCCCCTTCCCATCACCCGCGAAATCACCGTTACCGAGGGCATCAGCGTTAAGGACCTCGCCGAAAAGCTCGAAGTCCGCGCCAAGGATCTGATCGCCACACTCCTCATGAGCGGCATCTTCGTCACCGTCAACCAGTCCCTTGACGCCGAGATGGTCAAGGACGTGGCCGCCAAATTCGGCGCCGCCGCTACCGTCATCACCTACGAAGAAGAAATCGCCAACCAGGCTATCGAAGAAGTTCTCGAAGCCGAAAATACCGGCGAGCTTGAGGTCCCCCGTTCGCCCGTCGTCACCGTCATGGGCCACGTCGATCACGGCAAGACCTCGCTGCTCGACGCCATCCGCGAAACCGACGTCGCAGCCGGAGAAGCCGGCGGCATCACCCAGCACATCGGCGCTTACAAGGTCCGCTTTGCCAAGGAAGGCTCGCCCGCCTCAGGACGAGAGATCGTCTTCCTCGACACCCCCGGCCACGAAGCCTTTACCCGCATGAGAGCCCGCGGCGCCAAGGTCACAGACATCGTGGTGATCGTGGTCGCCGCCGACGATGGCGTCATGCCTCAGACCCTCGAGGCCATCGATCACGCCAAGGCCGCCGCCGTCCCCATCATTGTTGCCGTCAACAAAATCGACAAGCCCAACGCCAATATCGACCGCGTCAAAAAGCAGCTCGCCGACCGCGGCCTCGTTCCCGAGGAGTGGGCAACCGCCGGTGAAGGCACCGTCTTCGTCGAAGTCTCCGCCAAGAAGCGCGTCAACCTCGACCTGCTCCTCGAGATGATCTGCCTGGTCTCCGACATCAAGGCCCCCAAAGCCACTCCCGGGCGCAAGGCCGTCGGCTCCGTCCTCGAAGCCAAGCTCGACCGCGGTCGCGGCGCCGTCGCCACCGTCCTCGTTCAGGACGGAACCCTCCGACTCAACGACTCCTACATCGTCGGCAACACCTTCGGCAAAGTCCGCGCCATGTTCGACGATCGCGGGCGCGCTATTGAAGTCGCCGGCCCTTCCACCCCCGTCGAGGTCCTCGGCCTCGAGGCCATGCCTGATTCCGGCGACACCTTCCTCGTCGTCGCCGACCGCGACAAGGCCAAGGGCATCGCGCAATATCGTAAGATGAAGGAGCGCGACGCCCAGTTGGCCAAGAGTTCCCGCGTCTCGCTTGAAGGCCTCGCGGAGCAGATCCGTACTGCCGGTGTCAAAGACCTGCCCCTCATCATCAAGGGCGACGTTACCGGCTCGGTCGAAGTGCTGGCCGATTCGCTCGTCCTCATGTCCACCGAGAAGGTGCGCGTCAAGGTCATCCACTCCGGCGTCGGCTCCATCACCGAGAGCGACGTCCTGCTCGCCGCCGCCTCCAACGCCATCATCATCGGCTTCAACGTCCGCCCCGAGCGCAAAGCCGCCGAGCTCGCGCAGCAGGAAGCCGTCCAGATCCGCATCCATTCCATCATCTACGAGTTGACGGACGAGATGCGCCTGGCCATGCTCGGCCTTCTCGAGCCCGTCTACAAGGAGAACTACATCGGCCGCGCCGAGGTCCTCAACATCTTCAAGATTCCCAAGATCGGTGTCATCGCCGGCTGCCGCGTGCAGGACGGCGTCATTCGCCGCGACGCCGAGATCAAGGTCATGCGCGACGGCGAGCAGCTCTTCAAAGGCAAGGTCGTCTCTCTCAAGCGCTTCAAGGACGACGCCCGCGAAGTCACCAACGGGATGGAGTGCGGCATCGGCCTCAGCGGCTTCAACGACCTCAAGCCAGGAGACCTCATCGAAGCCTTCTCCACGGAAAAACTGGCCGCCGACCTCGGCGCACGCACCTCCGCCAAAGCATCCACTTAGCCAGTGGCTCACTCGACCTGGCTCTTCAAACCAAACCGGCCCGCTCCTCGCCACGAGAAGCGGGCCGGTTTTCATTGGGGCTCTCTTCATCACTTTTGCCCTGCCATAAAGCCTGACAATTAAGGTCTGACCTCCAGATTACTGGTCATTGCCGCGATTGCTGTCGGGCTGGCCGAAACTTCACTCGCTCATAAAATATTCATTGGGTAACATATTTACCAAAGATTATCTTATTGATTCTATGCATGATACTCGAAAAAATCGTATTCCTGCATATTTTCGCACACCATCAATCTAAATTCTCTTGACAATCGTGGTCTGACCTCTGTATACATTCCCGTCAGGATATCTGACCGGCTATCTCGGTCCGTAAATGTTGGGCTGGATTCTCGTTGGCGAGTAAATGTATATTCACGCTTCGCGAACTGGCCTAAGCCTGATCACTATTCACGTTCAATTTGGAGGCTACAATGCAATTTCCATGCGTCAAGCCACAAAAGATAGTCAACCGCTGGTTGGCCGTTTTCTTTTGTGTTGTCGTCCTTCTGTTCGCCGCAAAGGTGAACTCCCAGACTGCGGGCACCGCAAGTATCCAGGGTGTAGTCACGGATGCCTCGGGCGCCCTTATTCAAAATGCATCGGTCTCGATCACCAACGTCGCTACCCAGGTGAAACATACGACCGTCACTAGCGGCAGCGGACTGTACAGCTTTCCCAACATTGCCATCGGCGCATATACCTTGGAAGTTACCGCGTCCGGCTTCGAGCGCTACCGCCAAACCAATATCGTTCTCGAGGTTGGCAGCAGCATCGCCGTCAACCCGGTTCTGAAGGTCGGCGCGGCCAACCAGACAATTGAGGTCACGGCTACAGATCTGGCCTTGCAGACCGAGGACGCGACCTTCAAACAGACAATTGACCAGAAAGAAGTAAATGAAATGCCGCTGAACGGCAGGCAGATGACACAGCTCATCACCCTCTCCGGCGGCTCCAATCCCGCGCCCGCTGGTGACTTCACCGGCAGCAAGTACTCCTACGCAACAATATCAGTCTCCATCGCAGGCGGCGGCGGCAATACCACCCTCTGGCGCCTCGACGGCGGCGACAATCAGGATTACATGGGCAACGGCAACCTGCCCTATCCGATTCCCGATGCGGTGAGCGAATTCAGCGTCGAATCGACCGATCTGGGCGCGCAAGACGGCGGCCATGTGGGCGGCATGGTCAATGTCGTCACCAAGTCGGGTACAAACAAGTTCCACGGCGAGGGATTCGAATTCATCCGCAACAACTATATCGACGCCACGAATTTCTTCTCGTCCACGCCCGACACGCTGCACCAGAACCAGTTCGGCGGCACCTTCGGCGGACCCATCAAGCGCAATAAGATGTTCGCCTTCGCGGCCTATCAGCGCTGGAAGGCCGATCAGTCGCAGTCGAGCACTCAGGCCACGGTGCCGACTGCACAGAACCTGGCCGGCAATTGGTCGACCACAGATGGAACACCAGGCGTCTCGGGCAGCAACGCGTGCAACTCGACACATGCGCCCATCACACTTTTCGACCCGCTCACCGGCACGAAACTGACGGGAAATCAGTATGCGACCGCGCCCACTTACAACGCGCAGGCGCTGGCGCTCCAGAAATACCTGCCTCCCATCAATTCGGCGCTGGATCCGAATAACTGCGGGTTTGTTTTCTACGCCATCCCGTACGCGCTCACTAGCAATCAGTTCACAACCAGGGTGGATTTCACTATCAACGCACGGAACAACCTCTTCGGCCGTTATTTCGTTGATGGCTACCAATTCCCGGCGTACTTCTCGCCCACCAACATCCTCATCACAACGCAATCCGGTAACATTGAGCGCGTACAGACCTTCACCCTCGGTGAAACCTTCACCGTCACGTCGAAGATCGTGAATGCGGCCCATATCTCCATCCTGCGCCGTGTCAACAACCGCGGCTACGCATCGAACGACATCAACGCCGCAACATTGGGCGTCAATATCTATCAGTTCGTTCCCAACGGATTGCAGATGAGCGAAGGTAAATTCTCTATCGGAGGCGGCACCAACTCGGTGGCCCACTTCAATGACAACACAGGCGCCGTCAACGACGACGTGACCTGGATAAAGGGAAAGCACCAGATCGCCTTCGGCGGTGAGTGGGTGCAGAACCAGCTCAATATCGGCAACGTCTACGAGGGCAACGGCATCTTCACCTTCAATGGCGAATATAGCGGCAGCGGACCCGCCGGCGGCAGCACCATCGGCGATCAGAATCTCGACTTCATGTGGGGGACGCTCGGTTCGTCGAGTCCGTTCCAACAGAGCAAAAAGCAGCAGAACGCGCTGCGCGGGCCGATTCCCAGCCTCTATGTGCAGGACACGTATCATGCCACTCCGCGTTTGACGCTGATTGGCGGCCTGCGCTACGGCCCCAACATCATGCCGCACGATTACTTCAATCGCGGTGTGGTCTTTAACCAGGCCGACTTCCTGGCCAATATATCCAGCTCGATTTATCCCAATGCGCCCGCGGGTGCTCTCTACTACGGCGACCCCGGCGTCACCCGCCAATTCACCCAGAACACCTATGGGCAGTTCTCTCCCAATGTCGGCGTCTCCTTTGATCCGATTGGCAACGGCAAGACGGTCATTCGCGCCGGCGGCGCGCTGATGTTCGACAATCCCAACTTCTTCACCGCACAACGCAACCAGCAGAATCCGCCTTTCGCCACAGCCGTCACCCAGACGCAGGCCAAGGGTGGCCCTCCCATCAGCTTCAGCAACCCCTGGGCTAATGGCGCCTTTACCAGCAGCCCGTTCCCTCAGCCCGCGATTCCATCCCCCTCGCAGGCGCTGTTCTTCCCGCAATCGCAGTTCATTGTAATGCCCCAGCAGTTCAGGCCCGCGTATACGATGCAATGGACCCTCAGCATTCAACGTGAATTCGGACACGGATGGCAGGCCACGGTCGACTACATCGGCAACACCACCAGGCACGATCCGGTTGGCGTGCCATTCGATCCAGCCCTGTTTGTCCCAGGAGAGTGGGGCAGTGGAGCGAATCCGACCTGCAAGGGCCTCGTGGCCACAGGACCGGCGGCCATCACCTCCGGGACGGCTGGCAGCAACTGCTCCCTGGCCAATGGCGCGAACTACGCCGCCCGGTTCCTGCTCACCACGGAGAATCCGGCGGGTGTGAACTCCTCCGGAAATCCCACCAGCGGCAACCAGTACCTGGGTGGCGGCGCTGGCTCAGTCATCATTGACGACGGGGCCACTGCCAATTACAACGGGCTCATTGCCTCTGTCCAGCACCGCATGTCGAATACCTTCAGCCTCATGGCCAACTGGACCTGGTCGAAGTGCCTGAATATCGAGGATGCACAGGGCGATCTGGCCGGCACAACCGTCGAGAATCCCAACAACCTGAGAATGGATTACGGCCCGTGCGGCTCGGATTTCCGCCACATTGAAAACGTGGTCCTGGTCGCCAGGAGCGGCTTCAACAATCACCTGAATCGTGTTGAAAAACTCATTGTCAATGACTGGGAGCTGGCGCCGCTCATCCACATTCAAACCGGAATACCCTTCACCGTCACCTCGGGGCAGGACAACTCCCTGACCGATGTGGGCAATGACCGTCCTAACCTGGTAGCCGGCGTAAATCCGTACTCCGAGGTAAAATTCCAAAAGGCTACGGGAGAAGCGAACCGCGAATACCTGAATCCGGCAGCTTTCGCGCAGGTCACAGCTTCCTGCACATCAACAACAACGGGCGCCTGCCCGCAGTTAGGAACCTACGGCAACATCGGCAGGAACTCCTTCCGCGGGCCTAAGGCGCTGCAGTTCGACGCCCAGGTTTCGCGTATCTTCAAGATCCACGAGAACTTGACGACAACGCTGCGGCTCGAGGCGTTCAACGTGCCGAATCATCCTGACTTCCAACCTCCATCCAGCGCAACAACCGGCTCGCTTCCAGCTAATTCCGGAGGCGCCGCAACTCTTACGTCGGCGACCTTTGGTCAGGTCTCGGCTACATTCAATCAAGCCCGCGTCTTCCAGGGCAGCGTCAAGATCAACTTTTAGGGAGGCCCGATACCAACCATCAACTGTTGACCTTCTAATTATTGCCCCGTTTCAATCATCGAAACGGGGCGCTTTTTTCCATTTAGTTCGCTGCATAGCGCCTGATGGCCGGACGAAATAGAGCCATTGCGCGTCTTATCAATCTCTTTCTGCGTCACAAGAATCATGTGCGGCATAAGTTGGAAGTAAACCAGACAGGAGCATCATGACATTTCAGAACAGCAATCGCAGAGACTTTTTGAAGGCGAGCGGCGCTGCCCTGGCCGCAACAGCCGTCACCTGGAACGCGCACAGCTATGCCGCCATCCTCGGCGCCAATGACCGCGTCAACGTCGGCGTCGTCGGCTGCGGCGATCGCATGAAGCAGTCCTTGATTCCCGCCTTCCTGCAGCACTCCAAAGAGCTCAACTTCCAGTTCACCGCCATCTCCGATCTCTGGAGCCGACGCCGCGAAGAGGGCATCGCCTATATCCAGAAGCTCAACGGCAGCACCATCGACGCCGTCCGCAACAACGATGAGCTCTACGCCCGCAAAGACATCGATGCCGTCCTCGTCGCCACCGCCGACTTCCAGCACGCTCTGCACGGCACCGAGGCCGTCAACGCCGGCCGCGACGCCTATGTCGAAAAACCCGCAGCAGACTCCATGAATGACGCGCGCCGCTTCCTCGCCGCCGTCAAAAAAACCGGCAAAATCGTCCAGATCGGAACCCAGCGCCGCTCCACTCCCGCCTATATGAAGGCCGCCGAGTACATCCAATCCGGCAAATTCGGCGACATCGTCATGGTCGAAATGACCTGGAACGTCAATCAGCCCGGCCGCTGGCGCCGCCCCGATGTCGTGCCCCTCCTCAAAGAACAGGACACCGACTGGAAGCGCTTCCTCCTCAACCGCCCCTACGAGCCCTTCGATGCCCGCAAGTATCTCGAGTTTCGCCTCTTCTGGCCATACTCCTCCGGCATTCCCGATCAGTGGCTCGTCCACCAGATCGACACCGTGCATTGGTTCACCGGCCTGCCCCATCCGCGCAGCGTCGTCGCCAACGGCGGCATCTATCTCTGGAAGGACGGCCGCACAAATTGGGACACTATGACCGCCGTCTTCGATTACGGCCCAATCGACGATCTCACCAAGGGCTTTCAGGTGCAGTACTCCTCGCGCTTCACCAACTCTGCCGGCGGCATCAAGGAACTCTACTATTCCAACGGCGGCATGATCGACATGGACAAGCAGACGGTCACTCCCACCGGCGGACTGCGCGCCCGCGAAGCCGCCTCCATGGGCCTCAAGGAAAACCTCCTGCCCAGCTTCTCGCTCGTCGAAAATGCCGAAGCCGCCTCCACCGAAGCCAATACCGGCCACGATCCCATGACTTCGGCTAACATGCGCAATTGGATGGAGTGTGTCCGCTCGCGCAAAACTCCCAACGCCTCCATCGAAGCCGGTTACAACCACTCCGTCGCGCTCTGCATGAACATCGCCGCCATCCAGACCGGCCAGAAAGTCACCTTCGACGACAAAACGCAGCAGGTCATGGTAGGAGGCAAAGTCTTCGCATAAGCAGTCGTATGTACGATCATCCACAAAGCCGGGTGCCCCAGGTCCGGATTTTCGGACCTGGGATACCACCACACTAAATGATCAGTAGTTTTGAAATTTGGGTGCCCCCGGTCCCTCGCATTTGGGGACCGGGGATTTAAACATCTGAGGAATCTTCCATGAGTTACAAACTTATCTCCGTAATCGCCATCATCGCCCTCCTGACCGCGTCCACCGCCTTCGCCGCCCCCGCCAAAGGCGTCCAGGTCGTCGCCGATGAAGCCAATCGCCGCGTCGACATCACCATCGACGGCCAGCCCTTCACCTCTTACATCTGGCCCGCGACGCTCAAAAAGCCCGTCCTCTATCCGCTCATCACCGATGAAGGCATCACCGTCACCCGCGGCTACCCGCTCGCGCCCCGTTCCGGCGAGCGCGTCGATCACCCTCACCACGCTGGCCTGTGGTTCAACTACGCCAACACCAACGGCTTCGATTTCTGGAATAACTCCGAGGCCATCAAGCCCGAAGCCCGTGCTAAGATGGGCACTATTCTCCACACCAAAATCCTCTCCGCCAAAAACGGCCGCAATCGTGGTGAGTTAGTCGTAGAATCCCTCTGGGTCACTGGCTCGAACCAGCAGATCCTCACGCAAGTCACGCGCTACATCTTCACGCGCCGCCCTCATGCTCGCGTCATCGATATGAACATCACTCTCACCGCCCTCGACCGCGTTGTCTTCAATGACGAGAAGGATGGCCTCCTCGGACTGCGCGTGGCACGTTGGCTCGAATCGCCCAATGAAAAAGGTGGCGTCTTTATGGACGCCAGTGGTCACCCCACCAAGGTCGATGCAGCCGATACCACCACCGCCACGGGCGTCTATCTCACCAGCGAGGGCATCAAAGGTGATGCAGCCTGGGGAACTCGCGGCCGCTGGTGCACCCTCACTGGCTCCACCGGCAACCACACCGTCGACATCGCCATCATCGACCACCCCGCCAATCCCGGTTACCCCACCACCTGGCACGCGCGCGGCTATGGCCTATTCGCCGTCAACCCGCTCGGCCCCAGCATCTTCAACCCCAAACTACCGGCCTTGAACCTGACTCTCGAGAAAGATCAGACCGCCAACTTCCGCTACCGTGTAATCCTCTTCTCCCACGCCGTCACCGCCGAGCAGATGAACCGCGAAGCAGACGCCTTCGCCGCCGACGCCAAGTAGCTTAATGATGGGTGCCCCTGGTCCCTCGCATTTGGGGACCAGAGAGTGGTGCCCCACCTTCGCCGCACACTTCGCGGTTAAGGTGGGATAGTTCCATCTATCTATAGTTTTTATAGGTTTGTCATCCTGAGCGAGCGTAGCGAGTCGTATGAAATGATCTGCTGCCATTTCCCAAAAAGTGGATAGCTACAGCTGCACAGTGTTAGGAAAACCGGACAGCTATAGCTCATCACTTTGCACCAAACTGACAATCCTGAACACCCCTCTTTTGAACGCATGGAGGCGCGGTTTGGCTTGCCCTTCAGATCGGGTATAATGGATATTCGGCCATATGCCGGAGGCCTGTTTATCCTGAGGCTGCCGCTGGCGCGATTCATCTGAGTTTGGAGCTAAGTCATGGCGCAAGTATGCGATATCTGCGGGAAAGGCCCGCAATTCGGTAACAATATCTCTCATGCCCACAACGTCACAAGGCGGCGCTGGAGCGTGAACCTGCAGGCCGTCAAGGCGCTGGTAAATGGCCAACCCAAGAAGCTGCGTGTCTGCGCCAGTTGCATCAAGGAAGGCAAGGTCGCCAAGGCCTGACGCCTCCTAAAGGAATGATTCTAAGCGCTTTATCCAACATGAACCTCGTCCTCTCTGGACGGGGTTTTGTTGTGTCCGCTCATTCAACGCGATAGTTGGGCGCTTCGCGCGTGATGATCACGTCGTGCACATGGCTCTCGCGCAGGCCGGCGCCGCTAATGCGCACAAACCGCGCTTTTTCCTGTAGGTCGCGAATGGTTGCACAGCCCAGGTAGCCCATGCCGGAGCGCAGGCCGCCAACCAGTTGAAAAACCATGGATTCCAGCGGCCCGCGGTAGGGCACGCGCCCCTCGATGCCCTCGGGAACAAACTTGGCCAGGCGGTTCTGGCTGGCGCGCTCGCGCTGCACCACACCCTCGCTGCCCAACTCAGCGCTGGCCATATCATCCGTACTCTGGAAGTAGCGCTCGCCCGAGCCCTGGCTCATGGCGGTCAGCGAGCCCATGCCGCGATAGCTCTTGAAGCTACGGCCTTGATAAAGAATGGTTTCGCCGGGGCTCTCATCCACGCCGGCAAACAGCGACCCGATCATTACTGAACTCGCTCCGGCTGCAATTGCCTTTGTGATTTCGCCTGAATACTTGATGCCGCCATCGGCAATCACAGGAATTCCTCGCTCGCTGGCGGCGCGTGCCGCCTCGGAAATGGCCGTAATCTGCGGCATTCCCGCACCGGTGACCATACGGGTCGTACAAATCGAACCCGGCCCGATGCCTACCTTAATCGCGTCGGCGCCGGCGTCGATCAGCGCCAGAGCGCCCTCGTAAGTGGCCACGTTGCCGGCCAGCAGGCCTACTTGCGGAAACGCCTTCTTCGCCTCGCGCACCGCCTCCAGCACGCGCAACGAGTGCCCATGCGCCGAGTCGATGGCCAGCACATCCACGCGCGCCCGCACCAGCTCCGCCGCCCGTTCCATATAATCGCCTGTCGCCCCGATGGCGCCGCCCACCCTCAGCCGGCCCTTTTCGTCCTTGCTGGCGTTGGGATATTTCAGCTTTTTCTGGATGTCCTTGACTGTGATCAGCCCCTTCAGCTCAAACTGATCGTTGACCACCAGCAGCTTCTCCACGCGATGCACGTGCAGTATCTTCTCGGCCTCTTCCAGCGTAGTGCCCACAGGAACCGTAATCAGATTCTCCTTGGTCATCACGTCGCCCACCGGCACATCGGTACGCGTCTCAAAACGCAGGTCGCGGTTGGTCAGGATGCCCACCAGCCGCTTGCCCTGCGTCACCGGCACGCCGGAGATTTTGTAACGCCGCATCACCTCCAGCGCGTCGCCGATCATCTGCTCCGGACCAATGGTCACCGGGTCGACGATCATGCCGCTCTCCGAGCGTTTCACCTTGTCGATCTCGCCGGCCTGGTCAAGGATGGAAAGATTGCGGTGCACAATGCCGATGCCGCCCTGCTGCGCCATGGCGATGGCCATGCGCGACTCGGTCACCGTGTCCATCGCAGAGGAGAGCAGCGGGGTGTTCAGCGTAATCTCGCGGGTCAATTGGGTCTGCGTGTTGACCTGCACGGGCACCACGTCACTGTAGGCAGGCACCAGCAACACGTCGTCGAAGGTGAGTGCTTCAATCAAGTTCCTGGCAAGCATAATGCTCCAATGCGCCTGGCGGGCCGGGAAGTTATGTCCCCCGGCGCGGCAGACGCTTGAAGACTATTGTAGCGGAGGCCGCTGGGGAGCACCGATCGCCATTATTTACGCAACGCCGGGAGTTGTTGGTATATGATTTTCCCGACGCATTTTTCGCTCTCTTTCCGCTGTCTACGGCAAGATGCAATTTTAATTCACGAAAGGATAGGTCGTTATGAGTGACTTGAGGCGATTTTCCGTGCTGCTTTCGTTATCCATCATTTGCATCTCCGCTTGCAAAGCGGGGACACCCCCGCCAACCCCGATTACCACGCTCGATGGCGCGCAAGGGGGCAAGATCTCCTACGGAACGGTGGCCGGAGCCACGACCCAGCCGGCGGCCATGAGCAAGATTCTGACCAGTTTGCAGAACACTTGCGGCGAAAAGCCGCAAATCGGGAGAGTCTTCCAGTTCAAGGGAACCAAAACCGTCGGCGTCTTCTTTACTGTTACCGATCACTCCAAAGGAAACAAGAGACTGGCCGGCCTGGTGATGTCGGCCGCCTCCGGCCCCAGGCAAGTTGAGGCGGCTCTGCTCTCCGACGATGCCCAGCGCTTCAGCAAGACGGCGAACCCTATGCTCCAGCAGTTACTTAGCGTGTGGCATCCGGGCGGTCAGTTAGTAGCTTCCGGTTCTTCGGCCGGCGCGCAATCGGCTTCGGCCGGCAATGAGCACTCTGGCCCAGCCACCCGCCTGCACACGGTTACCGCATCGGACAACTCGGCCAGCATCGGCATTCCCGACGGCTGGCAGCTCGATCCCCACAGCGCCAGCGGTTCGATGATTGTCAGGGGACCAAACGGAGAACAGGTAATCTGGGGTGCAATGATGTCAGCGGTCGACCCCTACAACCCGCAGCAGGTGCAAGCGGTGCGGGCGGGAATCTACAGGAGCGGGGGAACGATCCTTTACCCCTACCATCAGGATCTGACCAAGGCCTATCCGGATCTGGTGCAGGCTTGGAGGCGCGCCAACAACAGGCCTCCGGCGAAGCTGCAGGTGGACAAGATTGAGCAGATGCAAGGGGCGGGCAACTGCGTTCATGTCAAGGGGCACATCGATTTGGACGGGCAGGGGATGAAGTCGCTGAACGAGATGATGTGCATGTCGCCGCTGACCCAATGGGGAGCATATTCCATCAGCCGCAACACCGGCGTGATGACCGACGCTCAGGCCGAGCAGGAGCACAACACGCTCATCGCGATGGCGCAGAGCCTCAACATAAACCAGCAAGTGATGAACCAGCAGATGCAGCAGAAGCTGGCGCAGAAGCAGGCCAACGATCAGGCGATCAGGCAAAACGCACAGATTGCAGTGCAGAACATCCAGAACATCGGCGCGCAGGCCACGGCGCGCTACAACGCCACGCAGGCCGCCAACGACGCGCAACACGCCGGCTATTGGGCACAGCAGCAGAGCAATGCCGCCCAGCACGCCGAATGGAACGAAGGCCAGATCAACAATGCGCGGAACGGACAGGGTTTCAGCAATTACATCCTCGATCAGACCGTCATCCAGGGCAACGACTACGACGGCACGGCGGTAGGCCACGCCACCGTCTGGAACAACACCGCCGAGGCGCTGGTGAAACTCGATCCCAATCGCTTCGAAATCGTGGACACCCCCAATTACTGGGAGGGCACGGATTTCCACCAATAATCCAACTGCGGTGGGGCCAATCGCTCGCTTATCGCTCGCAAGAGATCCTTTGCGTGGATGAATGACTTCGGCGTAGAGAATTCGAGGAATTTTCGTGGAGCGTAAATCAATTCACATCTCCGCATGGTTGATTACCGGTGTGGTGATGCTGGGGGTTTGCTCTCCTTCGACGCGGGCGCAAGCCTCAATGAAGGCCATCAATGCGCCGCAGGGCGGAAAGATCGTCTACGGAAAGGTGGACGGGGCTAACTCCCAGGCGGATGCTCTCGTCTCGGTGCTGCGCAGTGTGCATAAAGGCTCCGGAGAGAAGCCGCAGATTGGACGCGCCTTCAGGCTGCGCTACACTGACTCGGTCGCGGTCTTCTTCACCGTTGTCGATCGCTCTCACGATAACAAGCCGGTTGCCGGCCTCGTGCTTGCCGCAGCCACCGGACCCAAACAGGTCGAGGCAGCCCTTGTCTCCGACGACGCATCGCGCATCGTCAAGACCGTGAACCCCATGCTGCAGCTGCTCTCAGACGCATGGCATCCGAGCGGACTAAAGGCAGACGCCGACCCTACCTGGTGCGGATATACATATCGCGCATATACCCGGTCAAGCGACATAAAAACTCACTTGGATCCAGAACCGGAGGCCGCGAAACGCTGGACCGATGAGCTGACATTCGCTCCTCAAGAGGCCGCGCCCGCTGACCCGCCACTCGCGCTTCATTCCATAAGAGCCTCCGACGGCACAGCCAGAGTCAGCGTTCCCGATGGGTGGAAGCTCAGGCCCGATAGTGGCTCCGGAGCTCTGGTGATCACCGGTCCCAACGGTGAATTGGCCGGCTTCAATCTGGTTCGTCTGGCCCTCGATCCAGCAAGCCCTGAGCAGCAAATGTTGTTAAGAGACGCCGGGGGCAAGACCTCCGATAAACTTGTCTATCCAGCCAACGCGGATATCGCCAAGGCCTTTCCCGATCTCTTCCAACAGTGGCGGCGATTGAATGGCCTCGATCCAACCGATCTTGTCGTCGACCGCGCCGAGAAGTTGCCCACGCCTCAGGGAGATCGCTGCGTCCATGTAACCGGACAGGTGAATCCTGATGGAAAGGGAATGCAGGCGATGAACACAATCATGTGCGCCACCGAAGCTGTCCGGGGGAAATACCTGGTCCTGCTCTTTCACGCGCTCCTGCCCCTTGCTGTCGCCGATGGGGAACGTGCCACCATGAGCGCCATCCTCGCCAGCTTTCGCGTCGGCACTTCCAACTATCAGCGGCCGGATATCGAGACTCCGAGATATGAGATCAATCACCACTACATACAGGAGAATTTAGGCTTGTACGGCGTAATCTTGCAGGAATTCAACAATTCGCGAGCCGTGATTGCAGCACAAGGCTGCCATCCCAGCGATCCCTGGGGATACAACGCCTATCTGCTCACTCCGTCTGCGATTGAGAACAATCATAAGGACGGACACGGCACGGCTTGGGACTCCACCGCCGATGCGCTGGTGAAAGCCGAACCCAATCGCTTCGATTACGTGGATACTCCCAATTTTTGGGAAGGCGCGGATTACTGATCCTCTTTTCGTATCGTATCGACAGCCATGATCTATCCTTCTGGCATCGATTTCATCCTGCACACTTCCTCATACCCCCACTGGGAACGGCTTGGGGCTGGATTCGTTGAGATTGGCTTCGGCGCCCGTCCGCCAGCGCTCAAAGCGGCCTTGCAGCAAACTCATCAGGCCGGTGTACCAGTAGCCGATCACAAACAAAATCAGGAACGGCGCGGTAAAGTAGTTCTCGTTGGTGAAGGTGTAGAGAATGGCCACGAAGAAGTAGCTGCCAACCAGCAGTTCGATCCACGGAGCCAGCTTCAACCGCTTGCGATACTTGGCAGCCTGGGACTTTTCACCCTTCTTGGCTACGCGGTACTTAGGAGTGCGCACAAAGGCGCTCTTGATGCCGAACAATGCCTCCATCACCGCAACTGAGTTGGTGACGGTGAGGCCGATGCCCAGGGCCATCAGAAAGGGAAGATAGAGAAAGGTCTTCATCCATGTCCTGGGGAAGAGTTCGCGCTCGGCCATCAGGTAAAAGACTGCGATAGACAAGCTGGATGCGGTAAACAGCGGCACATCGAAGAGCAGCATCTGGAACCAGCCCTGGTAGAAGCGCACGATCATGGCGGGCATCAGAAACGCCGTCATGATGACCATCATCGGGTAGCTTATATTCGCCGTCAGGTGGTAGACGGCCTCCACCTTGATCTTCCGCGGAATATCGGATTTGAACATCAGGGGCAGAATCTTGATGCTGGTTTGAATCAGTCCCTTAGCCCAGCGCGCCTGCTGCGTTTTGAAGGCGGTCATCTCGATAGGCAGCTCGGAGGGGCACTCCACATCAGGCAGGTACTTGAACTTCCATCCGGCCAGCTGCGAGCGGTAGCTCAGGTCTGTGTCTTCCGTGAGAGTGTCGTGCTGCCAGCCGCCGCCGTCGCTGATGGCCTGGATGCGCCACATGCCGGCCGTGCCGTTGAAGTTGAAGTAATCGCCGGAGCGGACCCTCGCGCCATGCTCGATGATGAAATGGCCATCGAGCAGAATAGCCTCGATCTGGGTCAGCATGCTGTAGTTGCGATTCATGTGCGACCAGCGGGTCTGCACCATGCCGATTTCCGGCTCGGCAAAATGGTGGATGACCTTCATCAGCCAATCCGGCGGAGGCACAAAGTCGGCGTCGAAGATGGCCACAAACTCTCCCTTGCCCACCTTCAAGCCCGCGTCCAGCGCCCCTGCCTTATAGCCATAGCGATTTGTCCGGTGGATGTAGGAGATGGGATGTCCCAGCGCGGCATAGCGGGCGACAATATCGGATGCCACCTTCTGGGTCTCGTCGGTCGAGTCATCCAGCACCTGAATCTCCAGCTTCTCGCGCGGGTACTCCATGGCGCAGACCGCCTCAATCAGCCGGTCGATGACGAATTGCTCGTTGAAAATGGGCAGTTGCACAGTCACCCGCGGCAGCTCTTTGAAGTGGCGGGGCGGGTAGGGATTGTAGTTCTTTTTGTATTTGAAATAGAGGTAGCACATGGTGTAGCGGTGTATGCCATAAAACGACAGGATAATCATCACCGTAAAGTAGGGAATGAGCATTGTCAGGTCAAACCAGTTCCAGTGGTGGGTCACCTTGGAGAACGGATCGTAAAACAGCATCTGTATTTGGTGGCGCACGCTGAATTGCGGAGCGAAGAACAGCAGCGCGGAGAGCCGCATGGGCAGCCCATGCAGCGGATGGGCGGCGGCATTCAAAGCGGTCTGAAGCGCGGCAATCAGGGCAAGCCTCCACTGTCGGGATACCGGCAATTGTAGACGATGAGGGGCCAGCGGGCGTCCGGGCTATTAACTGCTCGGCCGGACGCTGGACACAGCCGCAGCCTGACCTGACATCGCAGGTTACTTGTTATCCCCATAAGAATGATAACTGCCAGGTGAGGAAACCTGCTTTTCACTTTGCCATTGGGCTTGCCGCACCTCAAGCCGTTATCGTATGGTGAGCAGTGCCAGGAGGCTGGTTCTTCCATGTCCACGCTATCCCCTTCGCCCATCGTCGCCGCCGCCGGCGGCAGCTTTCTGCTGGAAACCCGCACCCCCATCGAAGTTTTTACCCCCGAAGACCTGAACGAGGAGCAGCGGCAGATTGCCTCGACCGCTGCGCAGTTTGCCCGCGAGGAGATTCTGCCCAACGCGGCGGCCATCGAGGCCAAGCAGCCGGGCGTCCTGCATGCCCTGATGCGCAAGGCCGGAGAGCTGGGCTTTGTCTCGGTCGATATTCCCGAGGAGTATGGCGGCATGGGGATGGACAAGATTACCTCCACGCTCATCACCGACCACCTGTCGGTCGTGGCCAGCTTCTCGACGGCCTTTGGCTCCCATGTCGGCATCAGCACGCTGCCGCTGGTCTGGTACGGCTCTCCAGATCAGAAGCGGCGCTACCTGCCTAAACTGGCCACGGGAGAATGGATCGGCGGCTATGGGCTTTCGGAGGCCAGCTCCGGCTCTGACGCCATGAACATTCGTACGCACGCCACGCTAGAGCCCGACGGCGCGCACTACATCCTCAACGGCGAAAAAATGTGGATCACCAACGGCGGCATCGCCAGCCTCTATACCGTCTTCGCCAAGATTGTAGACCCGGCGTTGGGGAGCGAACAGTTTTCAGCATTTCTCATCGAGCGGGATACTCCCGGCGTGACGGTGGGCGCCGAAGAACACAAGCTGGGCATTCGCGGCTCCTCCACCTGTTCTCTGGTGATGGACAATTGCAAAATTCCAGCGGAAAATCTGCTGGGCGAGGCGGGCAAGGGCCACCATATCGCCTTTAATGTGTTGAATGTTGGCCGCTTCAAACTGGGCGTGGCCTGCGTGGGCGGGGCGCGCCACGCACTCGGCCATATGATCCGCTGGGCCAAAGAGCGCAAGGCCTTCGGCAAGGCAATCTCTGAGTTTGGGCTGATCCAGCGCAAGATTTCCTCGAGCTCCACCCGGCTATACGCCACCGAGAGCATGGCTTACCGCACGGCGGGCATGTTCGACGCGCGCCTGGCGCAGCTTGGGCCTGAACAAGGCCGTTCGCCGCGTGATGTCCAACGGAGCATCGAGGAGTACGCCGTCGAATGCTCCATCCTCAAGGTTTACGGCTCGGAGATGCTCACCCTGGTGGCCGACGAGCTGATCGCCACCATGGGCGGCTACGGCTATGTCGAGGAGTACCCGGCGGAGCGCATCTATCGCGACGCGCGAATTAATCGCATTTTTGAAGGTACCAACGAAATTAATCTGCTGATTATTACCGGCTGGCTGATGAAGCGCGCCCAGAGCGGACAGTTGCCGCTGCTTCCGGCGATCAAAACACTCATGGACGAAGTGATGCAGCCGCCCAGCTTCGATTCCGGCTCCGGTGCCGGCGAGTTGCTGGCGCGAGAGGCCGAGGCCTTGGCCTCAGCCAAGAAGATTGCGCTCTTTGCCGCCGGAGTGGCCAGCCAGCGCTTCATGATCGGATTGCAGGAGCAGCAGGAGGTGATGGCGGACCTGGCCGCGATCATTATGCAGGTCTACGCGCTGGAGTCGGCCTTGCTGCGCGCGCGGAAACTTACCGCTTCGGGCAAAGGCACCGCGGAAGTTGCGGCCGCCATGACAAGCCTGTTGGCTGACGAGACTATAGCTCTGGGTGAGCAAGCGGCGCGGCGCGTGTTGGCGGCCTGCGCCGAGGGAGACCTGCTGCGGACCCAGCTCGCTATCCTGCGCCGACTGGCTAAATGCACGCCCGCTGATGTCGTGGGGTTGAGCCGCAGTGTTGCCAAACATTGCATCCAGGCCGAACGGTATCCGCTGTAGCGGCGGCGGTTGGAGAGGTGATCGCATCCGTGTAGTTCCTAGAATTTAATTGGGCGCGCCGGTTGTTTCCTCGGCGGCGAAGGTACATTCGCGGCACTGACAACAGCGGCGCAGGTAATCCCAGGAGTAGATGCCTCCGGAGTGGCCATCTTGCCAGTTGAACTGGATGGCGTAGCGGCCCACAGCCTGTGCGTTGGCCGGCTTCACGGGCGGGGTGTACATGGGCAGCACGGCGGCTGGCTTGGACTTCGGCTGTCCGATTTTGCGGCCTTCCGCCTTGCGCTCTTCGACGCAGGTGGCGCAAGGGCAGGCATCGCGCAGCCACCCAAAGCTCCAGGCGCTGCGATGGCCATCGGCCCAATCGATCTCCATGCCCTTACCCTCGGTGATGAGCACACGCACCTTTTCCGGCGTCACGCTGATGCGGGGCAGCGGACGTTCGGACTCGATCTCCTGATTCTTGGGAGCAATGCGAATGCCTTCGTGGCTCATAAGTACAGTTTACAGTTTACAGTGGTCAGTGGTCAGTGATCAGTAGGCAGTATTCGGGCAACAGCGGTATCAGTTGATGTGTCGATCATCAGCGCAGAGGAATAGCCTCCATCCGACACTGAAGGCACTGTTCGCTGTTAGCTGGTTTACTGCTTCCAAAAGAACCATGCCGCCATGCCCAGGCCGATGCAAATGATCAGTCCGCGCAGAATGGGCTGGGGAATGTGGCGGGCCCATCGGGCTGAAGAATATCCGCCGATGGCGCAGACGAACATAGCCACCAGACAGTAGGGCCATACTACCTTGCCGCTCATGGCAAAGATAACCACAGCGATGCCGTTAGCCAGGGTGGTGGAGACCACTTTGAGCGCATTAATTTCGTGCAGGTCCTGATAACCGAACAGAGAGAGTACCGTGATGAGCAGAAAGCCCGCGCCGGCGCCAAAGTAGCCGATATAAAAACAGACCGACACGGTAGCCAGAAAGACCGGCAAGCGCGGCGGGTGGTGGGCGATAGTCTGGTCGCCTTTGCGGCGGGCCAGCCATCGGGAGACCGGACCAGTAAAAGCAAAGATCGAAGAAGACATCAGAAGCAGCCATGGCACCAGATGCAGAAAGGTCATCTGCGGCGTGTTCAGCAACACCAGGGCGCCGCTAGTACCGCCAACAAGTCCGGCCACTCCCATGGGCAGGGCAAGCCGCAGATTCTTGCGGATATCGTCGCGATAGGCGGCCACCGACGTGAGCTGACCGGGCCATAGAGCCACAGTGTTGGTGGCATTGGCCTGTACGGGCAGAATTTTCATGCTCAGCATCGCCGGAAAAGAAAGAAATGAGCCGCCGCCCGCAACCGCATTCAGCACACCGGCCAGAAAGGAGGCTACGGTAAACCATAGCCAGTGCCAGTCCAGAAATGAGGGAAGCGAGGAGAGATGCATTGTCTGATCTCATTTTACTTGCCAGGAAGCAGGCGAGAAATTGCTAAGAGTGGCGGTGCAAATCCTGGATAGAGACGTGCAACACAGGTCGTTGGAGTAGACTTCTCAAATTGAGGATGCAAATGAAGAGAAGCTTAGTTTGTTTCATCGCAATGGTCCTGCTGATGGCCAGCGGCGTACCCGCGCAGACCCCCGCACCCGCCGCACAGCCCCCCGTGAAACCCTCCGCGCAAGCCCCCGCGCCGGCTTCCACACAACCTCCCGCACAAACCACTACGCAACCTGTAGCGCCAGCCTCTGCGCAAAACCCCGCGAAATCTCCCGTCAAGGCTGATCCGTGGGCCGCACTGCGCTTTCTGCTTGGGACATGGGAGGCAAAGACCATCGGTGGCGTGGCTCAAGCGCAAGCCTCGGCCGGTTACGCCTTCCGGCTGGAACTGCGCGACCACATCTTGGCGAGGCACTCCAGAAGCGGCGCCTGCTCCGCCCCAGATGACTTCGACTGCCAGCACAGCGATCTGCTCTACATCTATCCCGCGGCGACCGGGCAAGCGTTCGAAGCAATTTACTTCGACAATGAGGGCCACGTCATTCACTATGGCATTACCACGCCCAAGCCTGGAACCGCGGTTTTTCTCTCTGATCCCGCGCAAACAGGACCACAGTATCGCTTGAGCTACACCTTCCTGAACGAAGTGATGAGCGGCCAGTTTGAAATGAAAATGCCCGGTCAAGCAGATTTCATCAGCTACCTGGAATGGAGCGGGAAGCGGCAATAGGACTTGCCGTCCAGGCAGACTGCGCTTCGTACCATGGGGCAGTTCCACATTGCGGGACCCCCTAATTCTTAACATATTGATTCTATGTTAGTTATATTTATCTGCAAGGTTTGAAAATATTGGAGGGGGGAGGGGGGTACCCCTTGGAGAGGTATAAACCGGGCGGATGCCTGACAGATTTGGTTCGTGAATCTGAATCTTGTTCATGCTTTGATAGTGCGCCAAGGGGGGGATATTTTCTGCAAGATTGAGGATATTTTCGCATGCAATCAAGTAAGTCTATGATAAATAATGAGATAACAATATTTAAAATATGAGCGTATAACGCGCACATTTTCTGAGTAATGTGCTATAGTTTTATTAGATTATGTGAGCGGCTTGGACTCGTGTTCGGCCCCCACATTTCAAGATCATCTGGAGGTACACTCTAATGGCAATCAATCGTTGGGACCCTTATCGGGAAGTCGTAGCACTACAGAACCGCGTCAACTCTTTGTTCCGCAATATGACCGAAGGGGATGACCCGGTGGCAGCCGCCAGTTTTGTGCCGGCGGTCGATATTTATGAGGACGCGCAGAAGGTGGTGCTCAAGCTGGAAGTACCGGGCATCGACCAGAAAGACCTCGACGTGCGCGTGGAGAATCACACGCTCACTGTCAAGGGCGAGCGTAAGCTCGATAAAGAGGAGAAAGAGGAGAACTTCCATCGCATCGAGCGGCGCTACGGCAGCTTCTATCGCGCCTTCACATTGCCCTCGACTGTGGATACAGAGAGCGTGTCCGCCAGTTACAATGCGGGTGTGCTGAAGCTGGAGCTGAAGAAGAAGCCGGAAGCCCAGCCCAAGCAGATAGAAGTCAAAGTGGCGTAAGAAAAGCAGACAGTTCACAGCGGACAGCTCACAGTCGTCAGCTTTTAACTGTTAGCTGTCTGCTGTTATCTGTAAGCTGAGGTTGAAATGGCTATTCGCTGGGAAAAACTGACCGTCAAGTCGCAGCAGGCAATGGAGCAGGCGCAGGCGCGGGCTGCCGAACTCGGCAACCCCGAAGTTTTGCCGGTGCATTTGCTGCTAGCGCTCATTGAGGACCGCGAGGGAGTGATTCCCGCGGTGCTGGAAAAGATTGGCGTTCCTATTGAACGGCTGGAGCACGACCTGCACCAGATCGAGGAGAAGCTGCCGCGCGTGTCCGGAGCGGCCGCGCAGCCGGGCGTGAGCCAGGCGCTCAATAAAGTACTCGACCAGGCATTTCGCGAAGCTGCCAACTTTAAGGACGAGTACGTTTCTACGGAACATTTATTGCTGGGAGCGGCGCACCAGAAGAACGACGCCGCGCGCGAGGCGCTCACTGGCGTGGGCGCAACGCACGAAGCGATTCTGAAAGCGCTGACCGCAGTGCGCGGCTCGCAGCGCGTCACCGACCAGAATCCCGAGGGTAAGTTTCAGGCGCTGGAAAAATACGCCAAGGACCTGACCGAACTTGCGCGACGCGGTAAGCTGGACCCGGTCATCGGGCGCGACGAAGAGATTCGCCGCGTAATCCAGGTGTTGAGCCGGCGCACAAAAAACAATCCTGTGCTGATCGGCGAACCCGGCGTGGGCAAGACGGCCATCGTCGAGGGGCTGGCGCGGCGCATCGTCTCCGGCGACGTCCCGGAAAGCCTGAAGGACAAGCGCGTGATCGCGCTCGACCTCGGCTCGATGCTGGCTGGAGCAAAATATCGCGGAGAGTTCGAGGACCGGCTTAAAGCTGTGCTCAAAGAGATTGAAGAATCAAACGGCGAGATTGTGCTGTTCATCGACGAGCTGCACACGCTGGTGGGCGCGGGCGCGGCCGAGGGCGCCATCGACGCCAGCAATATGCTCAAGCCGGCCCTGGCGCGCGGCGATTTGCGGGCTATCGGCGCGACTACTTTAAATGAGTACCGCAAATACATCGAGAAGGATGCGGCGCTGGAGCGGCGCTTTCAGATCGTCTACGTCGGTGAGCCCAACGTCGAAGACACTATCGCGATATTGCGCGGCTTGAAAGACCGGTACGAGGCGCACCACAACGTGCGCATCAAAGATGCGGCGATTGTGGCCGCGGCGATGCTCTCGCATCGCTACATCAGCGACCGATTTCTCCCCGACAAGGCCATCGACCTGGTGGACGAAGCAGCGGCTTCACTGGCCATTCAGAAAGGGTCGGTGCCAACGGAGATCGATCAAAGGGAGCGCGCCAAGACGTCGCTGGAGATTGAGCGCGAGGCGCTGAAGCGCGAGACCGATGCAAATAGCGTTGAACGCCGCAAAGAAGTCGAGCGCGAAATCGCCACGTTGCGCGAGCAGATCACGGCCCTGCGGGCGCGTTGGAACAAGGAGCGCGAAGCGAGCAGCCGCATCAGCGAGGTCAAAAAGAAGATCGATGCACTGCGCTTCGAAGCCGAGGAACAGACGCGCAAGGGGCAGCTCGATCGCGCCGCGCAAATTCAGTACGGCGAGCTGCCCAAGCTCGAAACCGAACTGAAGAAGCTGAGCGCCGCGCAGGA
Source organism: Occallatibacter sp. (assembly GCA_052145195.1). GTDB lineage: Bacteria > Acidobacteriota > Terriglobia > Terriglobales > Acidobacteriaceae > Telmatobacter. Next base: position 66,871 of record JBKQPC010000032.1, read on the forward strand.
CGGCAGTGTGAGCGGGGCGCGGATGTTGAAAGATGAGGTCGATGAGGAGGATATCGCCGGCATCGTCAGCAAGTGGACGGGGATTCCGGTCTCGCGCATGTTGGAAGGCGAAGTGAAGAAGCTCGTCGAAATGGAGCAGAGGCTGCGCGAGCGGGTCATCGGCCAGGACGCGGCTTTAGCCGTCGTTGCCAATGCGATTCGCCGATCGCGCGCAGGATTGTCCGATCCGCGGCGGCCGATTGGGTCGTTCATTTTTCTTGGTCCGACGGGCGTGGGTAAGACGGAGACCGCGCGGGCATTGGCCGAATTTATGTTTGACGATGAGCAGGCCATGGTGCGCATCGACATGAGCGAGTACATGGAGAAGCACGCGGTTGCACGGCTTATCGGCGCGCCGCCTGGCTATGTGGGCTACGACGAGGGCGGACAACTTACAGAAGCGATACGGCGCAGGCCTTACGCCGTGATTCTATTCGATGAGATCGAGAAGGCGCATCCCGATGTCTTCAACATTCTGTTGCAGGTGATGGACGACGGCCGTTTGACCGATGCCAAGGGCCGGACCGTTGACTTCAAAAATACCGTGCTGATTATGACTTCCAACCTGGGCGCGTCAATGCTGATTACTGATGCGCTCAAGAGCGAGCACGACTTCGATATGGCGCGCGAATCGGTGATGCGCATTCTGCGCGAGCACTTCCGGCCGGAGTTTTTGAATCGCGTGGACGACATCGTAATCTTCCGTCCGCTGGGCGCGGCGCAGATGAGCAAGATACTCGACTTGCGGCTTGCCGAAGTGAGCAGGCTGCTCGAAGAGCGGCAGATTTCGCTGGAGCTGACGGACCCCGCGCGGCAACTGATTCTGGCTGCAGGTTCCGATGCGGCTTACGGAGCGCGCCCGTTGAAGCGTGCCTTGCAGCGCATGATTCAGGATCCACTGGCCATCAAGATCCTCAACGGCGAAGTGCTGCACGGCGCGCACGTGCGCATCGACGTGGACCGAAAGACAAACCAGTTGAAGTTTGAGCCGATGAGTAAGGAAGCGATGGCATAAAAGACAGCGAGTCAGCAAGTCAGCGAAAAGGCTCCGCTTTGCGGAGCCTTTTTTGCTAGCTTGCTAGCTCCAAAAGTTAATCAACTACTGCCTTAACTCAACCAGCGTTGCGCCCTGGCCGCCTTCGTTTTGCGGGGCTTCGGCGATGGTGGCAACGTGGGGATGGCTCTTGAGGAATTCGCGGACGCCGCGTCGGAGGATGCCGGCGCCGTGGCCGTGGATGATGCGAACGCCCGGCAGGCCGGCGAGGAAGGCGCGGTCAAGATACGTCTCCAACTCCTGGGTGGCCTCGTCGACGGTGCGGCCGATGAGGTTGATCTCCGTGCGCAGGTCGTCAGTCGAGGCGCTGGTGACGGTGACGTGGACGTTCTTCTGCTTGCGGGCGGCGGCGAGCGGGTCAGCCCGTTCGACTGCCGATGAATCACCAGAACGCAGGACTTCGGAGAGCTCGTCGCGCTTGACGCGCATCTTGATGGGGCCGAGGGCGACTTCAAAGAGATCTTTCTCCACCTCGCGCTGCACGACGGCAATCTTGTTCATGAATTTGATGCGAACCTGGTCACCGGCGGCGATGTGCTTCAGGATGTGCGGCTGGGCGTCGGCGTCGCCAACATCCGCGCCGGTGCGATGGGCTACGACGGTCTGGTTGAAGCTCTCCTGAAACTCGCGGCGCAGGCGCTGAATGCGGCGCTCGGCTTCCTTGGAGATTTTTTGTTGCCCAGCTCGATCCTCGATGGCGCGAACCGTCTCGCGCATCTGAAACTCGAAGTCCTTGAGCAGCGAGGCCAGCTTGGTTTCGAGCTCTCGCGTGCGCTGGCGCAGCTCGACATCGCCCTCGCGGGCAAGCCTGGCGCGCTCCTGGTTGAGCGCGTACTGCTCAACGCGCGCAGCTTTGCGATCCGCTTCGAGTTGCGCGAGCTCGCTGTGCAGCTTATCGAGGAAGCGGGCGATGTCCACCTGCTGCGAACCTAATCTCTGTCGGGCGGCGGCGATGATGGCGGCGTTCAGGCCGAGTCGCTCGGCGGTTTGAATTCCAGCAGACGCGCCGGGAACGCCGAGCCGTAACTGGTAATTGGGCACGAGCGTCACTTCGTCCACGCCGGCCGCGGCGTTGAGCACGCCGGGAGTGTTGGCCGCGTAGACCTTGAGAGAAGTGTGATGCGTGGAGATAAGCGTCCAGGCTCCGGCTGTCAAAAAGTGGCTGGCGATGGCGACAGCGAGCGCGGAGCCTTCTTCGGGATCGGTGGAGGAACCAAGCTCGTCGAGCAGGACCAGAGATTGGTTGCCGGCGAGACGAGAGAGGCGATCGAGGTTGGTGATGTGCGCGGAAAAGGTGGAAAGTTCCGCCTCGATGGATTGCGCATCGCCGATGTCGGCCAGGAACGCGGTGAAAACCGGAAAGCTGGCTGCCGTTGCGGGTATGGGCAATCCGGCCTGGGCCATCATGGCCAGCAGCGCCGTGGTTTTGAGCGTAACGGTTTTTCCGCCGGTGTTAGGGCCACTGATGATGAGCTGGCGCTCTGCCGCGGTCAGCTGCAGTGTGAGAGGAACAATGTGGCCGCCAGTTTGGCGAAGATGCCTATCCAGCAGAGGATGGCGGGCGGCTTCCAGATGCAGAAGATTCGGCGTAATAATTGGGGCCACGCAGTTGTAGTCGCGGGCAAAGCGGGCGCGAGCCTGGAGGCTGTCGACCACGGCCAGCACGCGCGCTCCCTCGACGAGTGCATGAGCATAGCCTCCCACCTGGCGAGTAAGCGCCATGAAAATGCGGTGAATCTCGGCCTGTTCTTCCTCGATGAGCCGGACCAGTTCATTATTTTGCTCAATGGTTTCGAGTGGCTCCAGGTAGACCGTCTGGCCCGAGGAGCTAACTCCGTGAACCACGCCGCTGACGCGTCGTTTCAACTCCGCGCGGACAGGAATGACGAAGCGGTCGCCGCGGATGGTGATGAGCTCTTCCTGCGTCGTGCCTTCGGAGGCGAGCTTGCGCAGGGTGGCGCGCAGGGACTCTTCGATAAGTTTTTTCTGGCGCTCTTGCTCACGGCGGATGCGCCCCAGCTCGGGCGAAGCGTTGTCGGCCAGCGAGCCGTCGGGCTGAATGGTACGCTCGATGGACTCTGCCAGCGGACGCAGGCTGCCGGAGAGCGCCGACGAAAGCTGGGCGAGGCCGGACAGCTTACCCACCAGCCGTGCCGGGGGCGATTGCAGCAGCGCTTGCCAGGAAGCTACGTCGTTAGCCAAGCGGGCAATAGCTTGCAACTCGTTTGCTTCGAGGGCCGCGCCGGAAATCTGGGCTTTCGCGATTTGCGACGTGGGATCGAAGAGGCCGCCGAGGGGAATAGAAGTCTGTTCTTCGAGCAGCAGCCGAAGCTCGCCGGTAAGCTGATGCTGGCTGGCAATCCAGGCTTCGTCGGTCGAGGGCTTCAGGTCAAGAATTGCGTTGCGGCCCACGGGCGAAGCGGCCAAAGAGGAACAAAGCGCGAGAAGCGCCTCCCACTCAAGAGCGGCAAAATCGGCATCAACTACCGGCGACGGAATGGGATCGAGCAGGGGCATAATTTTTTGTGCTGAAACTATCTTAACGGGCCTGAGAAGAGCCTGCTCCGGCGGCGACACTTTCCCACATCTCCCTAGTTCATTGGTTCGTCGTGGGTTTTAGCACGCCCTCCCAGCGAGCGACGACAGCGGCGGCCATGCAGTTGCCGATAACGTTCAATGCCGTGCGACCCATGTCCATCAGAGTATCAACGCCGAGCAGCATTAGCACCGCAGTGGCCGGAATCTGAAATGAACCAGCGACGGCCAGCAAGGTGACAATCGTTGCGCGGGGCACGCCGGCGATGCCTTTGCTAGTGAGCGCTAGTGTGGCCAGCAAGACGATCTGCTGGCCCATGGAGAAATGGAGGCCGGCGGCCTGGATGGCAAAGAGCGCGGCCATGGAGAGATAGAGGGTAGAGCCGGTCAGGTTGAAGCTGTAGCCGGTGGGGATGACGAAGGAGACGATCCAGCGCGGCACGCCGAAGTCTTCCATGCGCTCCATGGCAAGGGGCAACGCGGCCTCCGATGAGGTGGTGGCGAAACCAATGGCGGCCGGCTCGGCGACAGCGGCGGCAAAACGACCGAGGGGAATGCGCGCAAGCAGAAGAATGGGCACGAAGACCAGAAGCAGAAATAGGGTCAATGTGGCGTAGTGGGTGGCCAGGAGCTTTGCCAGCGGCAACAACGTGGCCAGGCCCATGCTGCCCACCGTGTAGGCCAGCGCGGCTCCGGCGGCTACAGGCGCGGCGACCATGATCATGCGCGTCAGGCGGAACATGGTCTCGGTCAGCGATTGCAGAACGGAGACCAGAGGGGCACGCGTCTTCTCCGGCAGAGTGGCCAGCGCCGCGCCGAAGAGCAGCGCAAAGATGGCGACCTGAAGGATTTGATTATCGGCAACAGCCTTGGCGATGTTCTCCGGAAAAACATTCAGCAGAATCTGTTGCCAGCCTTCCGGGCGAGCGGCGGGCACGACATCCTGAGTCGCTGCGGGCAGCGTGATCCCGGCTCCGGCCTGGGTGAGATTGATGGCAACTGCGCCTAGAATCAGCCCGATGGTGGTGACGACTTCAAAGAAGATAATGGATTTGAGCGCCACGCGGCCCACGCTGCGCAGTTCGTTGTGGCCGGCGATGCCGGTGACGATGCCACCGAAGATAAGCGGCGCAACGATCATGCGGATGAGCCGCAAAAAGATGTCGGCGAGGAAGTGACTCTGCGTGGCGATTTGGGGCGCGTCCACGCCCAGTTCAGCGCCTGCCAGCATGGCAAAGAAGGTCCAAATCAGCAAGGAGCGGCGTCGCGCGGCGAAGGGAACGAAGAGGCCGAGGCCGATCCAGCGTAGGACGGCGGCAAACTCGGCGTGGGGGTAAAACAAGCCCGCGATAAGGCCCGCGACGAAGAGCAGAACGGCGGCCAGAACGAGCGCACGAAGTCCAGCATGGCCGGATTGCGAAGGAGGCGGCATGGAGGTTGGCGTCATCGATGGGACTTGTGGCTTCAAGGACACCATTATCTTACGGCAACGCCCGGTTGCGTTTGGATTAGATGCGTGATAGCTGAAATCCGCTCAAAAGCGTTAGGCGCGCTATTTCTTCGGCGAATCGCCGGTTGAAGCAGAAGAGGCGGCCGCAACGGCGGGGCAGGCAGCTCCGCAGCTTCCGCCGCAAGGGGTCTTGATATCTGCCGAAGCGGACTCAGCGGCAGGCGCATCGCTCTTGCCTGCGTAGTCGTTCACATAAAAGCCTCCACCCTTGAAGTGCAGGCGCGGCGCGGTCAGCGGACGCTCCAGCACACCCTGGCAAACGGGGCAGATTAGCTCCTGCACGGCCGAGAAGTTCTGGATTTTTTCAAAGCGATGGCCGCACTGGGTACAACGATAGGCATACAAAGGCAAAGCATTTACCCCTTCAGTGTAGAAATCACACACTACCCCTATTGTATCGGCAGGGTGGTAATTATCTGCAACCACCTGCGGTGGGGCGGACGGCGCTTGCGCGCCATTACGCGGCGAGGGTAGAACACCTGGCCCCCGCCGTAGATCACATTGTCAAGCTGGATTTCAATGTACGGCGATCAAAACCGATGCCGAGTGGTTCTCCCATTCCAGGGTGAGCTTGCCGGTTGTGCCGCCGAGATCGGTGATGGTGTACTTCAAATTCTCCACCGTCGCCAGCGGCTTGCTCATGGTCATCTTCACGCGGCCCAGGTCCTCTGCTTTGTCGTATTTGGTGCCCCACTGGCCGGTTTGCTTGTTGATAATGAGGACCCATGCATCGGGATCGGAGATGTTAACATACAGCGAGTATTTGCCGGCTGGCACTTTGATATCTCCCATTGTGATGCCCCCGTCGGTCCAAAGCATGGTGGCCGTGTTGGCGCCGGCACGCCAGACCGGGTATGTGGGGTCGTGACTGATGAGTCCATCTTTGGTGAAGATATGGCCGGCGCGGCCCTTCACAGCTGGCGAGCTGTAGGTGATGGTGATGGTTTTGCCAGCGATAATTGCCGTCGCAGTGGCCGAAGGGCTCTTCGGCGGGGCTTTTGGCGGTCCGGGCGGCATGGCTGGCTGGGCGGATAAAGCAGCAACGGCAACGAAAAGGCTCGCACAGACTAAAAGACGTTTCATGGTGGTTTTCTCCTCCGGACAGAGCGGTTATGGATGCACTGCCCCGACGCAACGATTGTCGCACCGCAAGGCCGTTTTAGGGAAACCGGCGTAAAAAGTGATCGTTGGTTTACGCCTTGACTGGCGCTGCGGAGGCCAACCGCTCTTTGAGGAGTTCATGTCCGCGCGTTAGCAACTCTTCCAGCGGCAGTTTGCCGGCGTCTACTTCAGCGAGGAGGTCGCGCTGGGCGGCGTACTCCTTGTTCAGAATGCCGGCTTTGGATTGCAGCATACGCCATGCCTTGCGCCGCTCCACGCAGAACATGACTAACTGGCGGCTAAGAGCATAGTAAGTTGTCTTGCCGGCGTCTTCGACGGTGATATAAGTGCCGAAGTCGGGGATGAAGGCGCGGTGGCCGGGGGTGAGATAGCGGCGGTAGACTACATCCTGCTGCGTAATGCGGACCAGCATGTTATCGAGCGGGATGAGCTTGGCCGCGGCTTCGGGCTTAATCTTTTTCAGGTGATTGCGGAAGCGAGCCTCGGTGACGCACCAGTGGGCGACAGTATAGTGTGAGCTCTCGCCGGTGACTTTGTTCTTGGTCTCGTACCAATCCAGATCAATTGACGGATTGCCCTTGATGTCGAGGGCTTCCTGATAGGTTTCGCCTAGGCGTGGGTTGAAGACAAACTCTGGCACGCCGCGCGAGTCGCGCACGCGCTGGGCCTGAATGAGCGCCATGTCGTCGGCCACGCCGTGCTCCGGCTGGCAGGTGGTGAAGGCCTGTAAAAACATTGTGCCGCGATATTCCAGGCCGTCCAGGATGGCGCGGTAGAGCTTGGGCGCGTTGGCCATGGAGACCTGCGCGACGAAGGGCGAACCGTGACCGGCGAGGAAGGTTTCGGCGACAGTCTTCTTCTCGGTGTTCTTGCCTTGGGAGGCAGCGCCGAAGGTGTTCATGTCGTTGCCGCCCAGCATCGGTGTCGAGTCGGAGTTCTGGCCGCCGGTGTTGGAATAAACCTGCGTGTCCAGCATGAGGACCTTGACGTTGGGCCGGTTCTGCAGCATGACTTTGGATACGTTTTGATAGCCGATGTCGCCCATGCCGCCGTCGCCTCCCACCGCCCAGACCTTGGGCAGCTCGACGACTTCCTGATCGGTCATCAGCGCGTCGGTGAAGTGGCTGAGGTGGTAATACTGCTCGGCGTCGATGACATTCTCGTCGCGCATGAGCAGCATGTCGGCGAGGCGCTCAGGAATGACGGAGCGGCGGGCGTGATCGACGATGAAGCTCTCGCCCATCAGCCAGCCCACGGTGACGCCGTCCTGGAAGAGCGAGTTCATCCACGGGTAGGGATGTGGATTGTTAGGCGCGGTTGAACCGTAGACGGTGTTGCAGCCGGTGTGCGCGGCCATGGCCATCACGCTCATGCCGTTGGCCAGGCGGCCATCGACGGCTTGCAGGTTCTTATGATTGAAAGCCTCGGTCAACAGCACCGCGGCGATAGCTTCGACCAACGCGGCGTCGGAGATAGGACCGTTGGCAGCTTCATAGGCGGCGATGCGGGCGCGCGTATCCTTTTCGTCTTCACCGCCCAGACCGAGGATGAGATGCGCGATGGCCTGACGGAGCAGATTGTACTCGGCTTGATTGCGCTCCTTGAGGTCAGCGAGGCGAGCGACGCCGCGCTTTTCCAGATCGCCGGCCTTGGCCAGGAAGCGGTCGCTCTTGGCGTGAAAGACGGGGCGCATGTAGGCTTCGGTTACCGCGGCAATGGAACGTAGAACGCTTTTTTCTCCGCAGCCCGCGCAGGCGCCGTCGCCAGAAACCAGCGCGTCATAGGTGGAGCGCACCATCAACATATTGCGCAATGTCGCGGTCTTGGAGTCGGCAGGATTAGCTGCGTTGAAGAGGCCGAGATACTTCTGCGATGTATCGGGCAGCAGGTCAAGGAAGCCGGTGCCGGTCATGTGCATGGCGTTGACTTCTTCGGTCTCCGCAACCATCTTGAGGGCGTTATGGTCGCCACAGGCCGTTACGCAGGCCGCGCAGCCCTTGCAAAGATCGGAAACAAAAATCGAAAAGATGCCGCCTGTGCCGGGAGCTTTGCGCTCGGGCGACGAGAAGATGGCGTTCACCTTTTGGTAGGCCATCGGAACCTTTTCCAGAATGGCGAAGAACTGGCGTTTGGATTCGGCGGAGAAGCCGTCCACTGTATCGGTGACTTCGCGAAGGATTGTGGGTAGCGGGGTTCCGGTCTTCACATCGGCCGTCATGCGCTGACGTGCCTGGCGCTCGATCTCCGGCAGGGCGGCTAGGAGCTCTGCTCGGTCTTTCGCATCGACTATGTAATAGGAGACGGCGGTGCGCAGCAGCGTACTCAGGTCCTGCGCGGTATTGGGCAATGCGGTATCCGGGCAAACCGAAATGCAATCCATGCACTGGGTGCAGTTTTCCGGAATGAAGAGCGGTGTTTCGCGGCGGGCTACATACTTCGATGCCGTGTCGCCGGTGGCGGCGGCGATCATGCCCATGGCCGAGAGCGGCGTGGATGGCTGGTTATAACCAAAGTGCGCACGGAACTCAGCATCGAAGACGGCAACGCTGGCCAGCGGCGTGCGCGCGGCCTGACCAGCAGGCAGCGCATGAGAGCGGCAGCCGGTTCCGCAAGCGCCGCCGGCGGTGACCGTCTCCAAAATCGGCAGCAGCGCCTGACCGCGCAGGCTGGAGTGATCGGCTGCCGTGAGCGCTCCTATCTCGATCTCCTTCACCTGGTCGTAGCCCTGCATCATCACTTCCATGTTGGACTCGACAACGGCATCGCCCAGTTTTCCGAACTTGCTGACATACTGCTTGCGAACCACGGCGCGATACTGCTCCTGCGTGATGCCGAATTCCTTGAGCAGCGTGCTGACGCGGAAGAATGCGCCCAGAAATGCGTTGCCCTGCATGCGTAGTTGCAGATCGCCGCGGTCAGTAGCCTTTTTTGCGATTTCAAAGCCGGGCAGCGTGAAGACGCGAATCTTCTTGTCGATGATCTGTTTGCGCGCCCAGAGCGGTAACTGTTCCCAAGCCTGTTCGCCTTGCTGATCAGATTCCCAAACCAGCGAGCCGCCCTCGGCCATGCCGTCCAGAGGGTTGGTGTGGGTGAAGGCCTTAGGGTCGCAGCAGAGAACCACAGTTACGTGGCGCAGATCGCAGTTGACACGGATGCGATCCTTAGCGGCAACCATAAAGTACGAGGTTGGCGCGCCCTTTTTCTCCGAGCCGTATTTGGGATTGGCGCTGACGTGGATGACTTCCTTGGGATTGCCTAGTTCATCCTTAAGGCCGTCGCGTTCATAGATCAGATCGTTGAGGTCGCCCAGAATCGCGCCCAGATTTTTGCCAGTAGTGATGGCGCCCCAGCCGCCAATAGAGTGAAAGCGCACGGCCACCGCGCCCTCGGGCAGCAGCGACGGCGTCTCGTCGCCGATGACCGCGTAGGGATGGTCGATGCCGAGAACGAAGAAGTTCACGCCGTCGGAGGCGCGCTTGCCGTCCTTGCGGGCGCGGCCCGCGGTGGCGAACTCATACGCGCCGATGATGTGCTCGGGGCGGAAGTCGCGCGAGCCGAGGCCATAGCTGCCGCCGTAAAGGTGGGGGAACTCGGCGCCAGAAAGCGCAGGCAGATCGGCGTTGTGCTGGACAGCCTTGGTCAGGGCGGTACGAATGTCGCGGCCCAGTGGGTTGTCGCCGGACAGAGCCTCATCAGTCCGCTCCAGAATGATGACGTTCTTCTTGCCCTTAAGCGCGGCCACCATAGCGGCTTCCGGAAAGGGACGAATCACATTGACATGAATGGAGCCGACGCTTGCTTTGCGCGTCTGGCGCAGGTAATCGACCGCAGCCTCGATGTTTTCAGCCGCCGAACCTAGAGAGACGAAAACCGTCTCAGCGTCATCAGTTTTGTATTTGCTGATGAGCCCGTAGTTCCTGCCGGTCAGTTCGGCAAACTGCTCATAGGCCTCTTCGAGAAATTTGAGAATCGGCTCGGCAAAATTATTTCTCCGCGCCACGACGCCGTTCATGTAGTGCTCCTGGTTCTGCACCGGGCCAAGCAGGACTGGGTTGGCGAGATCGACCATCTTCGGAACGCGACGGCGTGTGGGGCCGAACAGAGTGCGTTGCGCTTCGGTGGGGCAGTCGATGATGTCGTCGGGCGCTCCGAGATACTCGCGGATCAGCCCGGATTCGTGCTTATAAAATGTACGCTCCAGGTGCGTGGTGAGGAAGCCGTCCATGATGTTCATGCCGGGGGTCAGCGAGAGTTCGGTCACGCGGCGCAGGATGAGCGCCTGATCGGCGGCCTGCTGCGCGTCTTTGCCGAAGAGCATAATCCAGCCGGTGTCCAGCGCTCCGTAGATGTCGTCGTGGCCGCAATGCACATTGAGGGCCTGCTTGGTCAACGCGCGCGCCCCTACTTCCAGCACCATCGTCGAGGCTTTGCCGGGCGCGTGGTAGTACTGCTCCACGCCATAAACCACTCCCTGGCCGGAGGTGAAGTTCACCACCCGCTTGCCGCAAACCGAATGAGCAATCGCCCCGCCCTGTGCCGCATGTTCGCCCTCGGTTTCAATGGCAATGGTGTTCTGCCCGAAAACGTTCAGATGGCCTTCAGCATAGGCCTGCTGGAAAAGCTCGCCGCCCTCCGTGGAAGGCGTAATCGGATAGAAGACGCCGGCGTCGCAGATGCGCGTCTCGGTATGGTACGAGACCAGCTGATTTCCATTTGCAGTAACCCGAATACCGGGATAGCGAGCAGCAAAAGTCATGAATACCTCTCTGTGTGTCCAGTTCTTGTGACATCAATCTCTTCAGCGCGCAGTGGGAGGCCGGCTCGACGGACGGGCTTCGGGCTGGGTGATCTCCAAAGGCCACACAACGGTTCCATTACCCGTTGGGGAAAGCAGCCTATTCTCTAGTATGCACACAGAGGAGTGAGAGGCCGTTCCACATTGCGAGATAACGTCTTTCTTCGGTGTACGCTTTGCTTCGTCAGCTCCGAGACCCAAAGGTTCTCGTATGAAGGCTGGCATTTTCGCCGTTGGCTGTCTATTAGATGCGCGGCTGTCGCGCGCGATTCCTGCGCAATCTTGCGTGACCTAAGTAGTTTTTAGGCCTTACCATGTCACAGAGGACTTTTTCGCAATGAATTCCGTATTAAAGTCGCGTTTTATTTGTTTTAGCTGTTTGGCTGTCCTTGGCGCCTGCATGTTGTTTGCAGGGCTGGCCACTGCCCAGAGCGCCGCCGATGCCACGAAAATAGCCGCCACGTTGCCAGCCGAGTCGCGGGCGGTGATCGAGCGGCTATCCAGCCTGCGCGAGCTGCCCGACAGTGTCTGGAAGCTCCATGCCGGCGACCTGGCGCATGGCGAAGCCGCGAACCTGGACGAGAGCGACTGGCAGCCCATCGCCAATGGCTCGAAGGCTCCCAAGGAGGCAGTCTGGTTTCGCCAGACGTATCAGATTCCGGCCACATTAAACGGCTATGACCTGAGCGGTGCGCGCATCTGGTTTCAGTTCCACGCTTATGCCAACGGCCCCATGCCGGAGATCCTCTTCTTCAACGGCCGCCGCGTGGCCATGGGCGACGATCTGGAGCCAGTGGTGTTGTTTGACAATGCCAAGCCGGGCGACAAGGTGACGGTGGCCGTCAAGCTGCTGCATACCGTGGATGACAAGAACTTTCGCGGCGCCACGCTGAAGATTGACTTTCCCGAAGGCCGTCCCAATCCCGAAGACCTGCGCGAGGAGTTTTTGTCGGCGGCGCTGCTGGTTCCTTCGCTTGCGCCCAATGACCCGAGCAAGATGGACACGCTGAACGCGGCGATCCGCGCGGTCGATATCGCGGCGCTCGACCACGCAAAATCGGACAGTGCGATCACTAGATCGGAGTCGCAGTTCGAATTCGACACATCGCTCAAGACGGCACATCTCCGTCTCGAAGCCCTCACCCCGCTTCTGCAACAGTCCACTCTGCACCTCACCGGCAACTCGCACATCGACGCGGCCTGGCTGTGGCCGTGGACCGAAACGGTGGACGTGGTGAAGCGGACCTTCGGGACGGCACTGCAGTTGATGTACGAATATCCCGAGTACACCTATACGCAATCGGCCGCGGCTTACAACGAGTGGATCGCCGACAAATATCCCGAGATGAACGCGGAGATTGCCCAGCGCATCAAGGAAGGCCGCTGGGAAATCGTGGGCGGAATGTGGGTCGAGCCGGACCTGAATATGCCCGATGGTGAATCCCTCGTGCGCCAAATACTCGTCGGCAAGCGCTGGTTCAAGCAGCAGTACGGCGTGGACACGCGCATCGGCTGGAATCCGGATAGTTTTGGTTACACGTGGCAATTGCCGCAGATCTACAAAAAGAGCGGCATCGATTATTTTGTGACACAGAAGATGGCCTGGTGCGACACCAACCAGTTGCCCTTCAAGTTTTTCTGGTGGGAGTCGCCCGATGGGTCGAAGGTGCTAACATACTTCCCGCACGACTACGCCAACGACAACCTGAACCCGGTGCGCCTGGCGCGCGATTTCACCATCGCGCAAAAGCAGGCCACGGGGCTGCCGGGCATCATGGACCTCTACGGAGTCGGCGACCACGGCGGCGGACCTACGCGCGCCATTCTGGACGAGGGCTTCCATTGGAGTGCGCCGGGACACGTGACGCCAAAGATCGAGTTCGGCACGGCTCAAAGTTATTTCTCATCATTGGAAAAACAGATTGTGGCCGACAGCCCGGATTGGAACTACCAATCGATTGCCAAAGGCTACACGCCTCCACCATTGGTTCCCGGCAAAGTGAACATTCCGACGTGGAAGAGCGAGCTGTACTTCGAGTACCATCGTGGTGTGATGACCACACAGGCCAACCACAAGCGCAACATGCGCGAGGCAGAGGTCGAGGTGCTCAACGCGGAAAAGTGGGCATCGTTGGCCTGGGTCCTTGCCGGACGGGCGTACCCCGCCGCCGAACTCACGGAAGATTGGAAGAAAGTCCTCTTCAACCAGTTCCACGATTTGGCTGCCGGCTCCGGCATCGGCGTCATCTACAAGGACGCGCAGAAGGACTACGACGTGGTGCGCTGGTCGACCAATGAGATTGATACTGGCGCGCTGGAGACTTTAGTCGAGAGAATCGATACACAATCCCAGAATAATACGATTCCGATTATCGTTTTTAACCCGCTCGGATGGGACCGGTCGGGTGATATAAAGATTAAGTTTCAGTGGCCTGGAGACCGTTCGGGCGTTTTGCAAGTTTCCGACGAAGAGAGTAAAGCCGCTGGTCTGGAATCGCTGCCAATCAATAAGATTCAAACTGACGAGAAGACCGGGATAACGGAACTGACAGTGTATGTAAGGAGGGTTCCAGCCTTCGGCTACAAAATTCTCCGAGTTAGTGGTACACCCCATGAGTATGGGATGTCTATCCTACCTGTCAATGCCAAGGAGACTACCAATAGTGCAACGCTCGGAACTAACTGGCTACATGTCACCATTGACAAAGAAACCGGATGCATCACAAGCCTCATTTCTGGAGGCATTGAATCACTGGCTCCAGGAGCTTGCGGGAACCAACTCCAGGCGTTTAAGGACACGCCAAAGGAATACGATGCCTGGAATATCGATCCCGGTACGCTGGACCATGCACTTGCAATGCCGTCGAGAGCTGACTCTGTCGAATTGTTCGGGGAGAATTCGCCCGATCCTTCCGTCCGCGTTACACGCACTTGGCAGAATTCAAAGTTCGTACAGACTATTCGAATCGACGAAAATACTAATCAGATCGACATCGACAACGAGATCGACTGGCACGAGTCGCACGTTTTGCTCAAGGCAGCCTTTCCGCTGGCGGCTTCAGGGCCGTTTGCCTCCTACGAGATTCCTTACGGCACCATCGACCGGGCGACCACGCGCAACAACAGTTGGGAGCAGGCGCAGTTTGAAGTTCCGGCGATGCGCTGGGCCGACCTCTCCGGACCCGGCGCGGACGGTAAGATTCACGGCCTGAGCATCCTGAACCAGACCAAGTACGGCTACGATGCGGTGGGCAACGTGCTGCGGCTGACACTGCTGCGCTCGCCCAAATGGCCCGACGCCGAGGCCGACATGGGACATCACCACTTCCACTACGCGCTCTATCCCCACGCCGGAACGTGGAAGGATGCGCTCACCGTGCGCCACGGATACGAGTACAACTACCCGCTTACCGCCGTCGTAACCACGGCTCATCCCGGAACTCTGCCCGCCTCGCACTCCTTCGCCTCGGTCTCGCCGGAGAATGTCGTCCTCACCGCCGTAAAAAAGGCGGAAGACGCGAACGGCCTGATTTTCCGCGTTTATGAGTGGGCGGGCAAGGAAACGACAGCCGAGTTCCACGTGCCGCCGGGAGCGACCTCGGCCACCGTTACCAATTTGATGGAGCAGCCGGAAGGCAGTCCGCTGGCCGTGGTTGGCGATGTAGTCAAAGCGCCAATTCACCCCTACGAAATCCTGACCATCCGCGTGGATTACCCAAGTGGTGGCCCGAAGTATTAGGGAACATTTCCTACGATGCTGACGTATAACAGGATGGAGGGCGATTGCCATGAATTTCAACTCAACGCGCACAACGGCAACTTTGGTAGCGAGCCTGGCATTGGCCGCCGGAATGGCGGGATGCAGGATTCATACGGAAAAGGACGCTAACGGAAAAGACAAGAAAGTCCAGATTGATACGCCCTTTGGCGGCATCCATGTCAACACCGATCAAACCACGGCCGCCGATCTCGGCTTACCGGTCTATCCGGGCGCCGTCACCGTCATGAACAACGACAACCACAAGTCAGCCGACGTGCAGTTGGGCTTTGGCGAGTGGCAGTTGCGGGTGAAGGCAGTCTCCTATCAGACATCCGATTCCCAAGACAAGGTCACCGCTTTCTACAAAAAGGCGCTGGGCCGCTTTGGAAATGTGATTACCTGCCAGGGCAACGCTCCGGTGGGCACGCCGGCGATTACCACCGAGGGGTTGAGCTGCGCCGACGACGGCAAGCACGACAATGTGAAGATCGACCAGGGGGATTACCACTTCGGCAAGGGGAACCTGGAATTGAAGGCCGGCTCCAAGCGCCATCAGCACATTGTGGGCTTTGAGAGTCCTAAAGATAACCAGACCCGGTTTGCCTTAGTGGCGCTGGATTTGCCCGCCGTGGTAGATTCGGATTCAGAAAAGAGCGATTAGTGTCTGTTTCCGCCGTCTCGAAACAAAAAGGCGCTCCCGCCCGCCAAGGCATCTCGTTCTGGCTGAGCGCCTGGCTCCCGGTTGCCTTCGGGATCGGAATCATTGCGCTGGAATCCACTCAGCTGCTTGGCGCCGACCATACCAGCGGACCGCTGCGTTGGCTCTTCGAGGCCATCTTCGGCATCGTTAGCAACGCACGCTGGGATGTATTTCATTCCCTGATCCGCAAGAGCGGTCACTTTTTCGGCTACGGGGCACTCGGGCTGGTATGGCTGCGCGCCTGGTGGATGACGCTGCCGAACTCCCGCTTCTATCAGGACGCTTTTCTGGCGCTGCTGGGAACCGCTTTGGTTGCCAGCCTCGATGAGTGGCACCAAAGTTTTCTGCCTAACCGCACCGGCTCAGTCTCGGATGTATTGCTGGATTGCCAAGGCGCCATCGTGCTGCTCTTGGTGGTCTACAGTTATATGCGCATAGTGATGCCCAGACGGCTGGCCAGAGCGGAATAGGAATTCATCTCATCTGTCGCAATAAACACGGACGCATCCCGTGAGGGATGCGCCCGTTGGTACGATTGTGCCAAAGAAAAGCTCCGCCTGGACAGCCTGCCCTGAGCGCAGCCGAAGGGGCAAGTCCTACGCGGCCTCTTCCTTGACTTCTTCCTTGGCTTCTTCCTGCTTCGCCTCTTCCATCTGCTTTTCCAGTTCGGCGCGCTTCTTGGCCTTGATCTCGTCACGCTTCTGGCGCTTCAAGTCGAGTTGCTTTTCGGCACCCAGTAATTCGATGAAGGCCTTCTCGGCCCCGTCGCCTTTTTGGAATCCAGTCCGGACGATGCGCAGGTAGCCGCCAGCGCGATCCTTGTAGCGCTCGGCCACGGTATCGAAGAGCCGCTCGACCGACTCATCGGTCATGAGAAAGCTATGGGCCTGGCGGCGCGAGTGCAGATCGCCATTCTTGCCCAGGGTGATCATCTTTTCAACCAGCGGACGAACCGCCTTGGCCTTGGCCACGGTGGTCTCCACGCGGTCTTCGAGAATGACGGACGTAGTCAGGTTGCGCAACAGCGCGCGACGGTGGCTGGTGTTGCGTCCGAGCTTGAATCCTGCATTGCGATGGCGCATGGTGAAACTCTCTTTCGAATCAGTTTTCGGTAATCAGTTGTCAGTGGTCAGTGGTTTCTGTTCACTGTTCACTGTTCACTGTCCACTGTTCACTGTTCACTGTTCACTGTTCACTGTTAAAAATTCTCTGTCTCGGTGGGCAACTGCAAGTCCACCGAATCCAGCGGCTCATCTTCGTCGTCGTAGTGACTGTAGTTGGCAGCCAGAGCGGTAGCGGGCGAGATACTCGTTGGCCCGGGAACGGCATTGCCCTGCTCGTCGATCTTCATGCCCAGCGAGAGGCCCATCTGGGCCAGAATCTCCTTGATCTCGTTCAGGCTCTTGCGGCCGAAGTTCTTGGTCTTGAGCATCTCGGCTTCGGTCTTCTGCACCAGTTCGCCGATGGATTGGATGTTGGCGTTCTTCAGGCAGTTGTAGCTGCGAACCGACAGTTCCAGCTCCTCGACTGAGCGGTTGAGGTTGTCGTTGCGCAACAGTATGCGGCCTTCATCACCACGTCCTACGGCCTCGATCTCTTCCTCAAAGTTGATGAAGATGTTCATGTGATCCTTCAGCAGCTTGGCGGCCAGGCCGACGGCGTCGGCGGGCAGCACAGCCCCATTGGTCCACACTTCCAGAGTGAGCTTGTCATAGTCGGTGATCTGGCCGAGGCGGGCCGCCTCTACTACATAATTCACGCGGCGCACCGGCGAGTGGACCGAGTCCACGGGAATGAAACCAATGCCCAGATCCGCATCGAAGTTCTTGTCGGCGGAGATATAGCCGCGCCCGCGCTTGAGGCGCATCTCCATATCCAGCTTGCCGCCTTCCGAGAGAGTGGCAATATAGATATCCTTGTCCAGTATCTCAACGTCGCCGTCGGCTTCGATCATTCCTGAAGTGACTACGCCCGGCTGGTCGGCCCTCAAATAAAGCGCTTTGGGGCCTTCGCCCGCAAGCTTGAACGGCACCTGCTTGAGGTTCAAAATAATGTCAGTCGCATCTTCGACCACGCCGCTGATGGACTGGAACTCGTGGAGCACGCCTTCAATGCGAATGGCGGTAACTGCGGCGCCCTCGATGGAACTCAGCAAGGTGCGGCGCAGGGCGTTGCCGATGGTGGTGCCAAAGCCGCGCTCAAAAGGTTGGGCGCTGAACTTGCCAAAATGGCTGGTAAGCGTCTCGGCATCCACTGCCAGGCGCTTGGGCTTCTGAAATCCTCTCCAAAGCATATCCGTGTCTCGTTTCCCGCGCGGCATGTGCGTCGCGATGCATTTTGCGGCGGCCGCGCAAGTTCTCCTTCGGTTGGAATTAGGGACTAGGGACTAGGGACTAGGGACTAGATCGCAACGCTGGTATAAGCGTGTTTTCTATTCCCTGTTCCTTTCTCCCTTTTCCCTTTACTACTTACTTCTCGATCTCTCGCTTGAACAGCCAGTGCCAGCCAATCTTGTCCTGATAAGGGCAAACCATCTCCCATCCAAGCGACCCAGCTATTCGTAGCCAATCACCTTGGCCGTAAGTTCCTTTACATTCTCCGGTACCCTCTTCTGCACGCTCTAAAACATCTTCCATAGACATAGGGGTCTTAAACGTATCTGGAAGTAAGAAACCCGTCTTAGCATCAATGTGAACAATGCCATATTCCCATTTCTTCCGCATCAGATTCTACCTCCAGACTGTTTGAAGACTAGGAACTATTTCACACTGCTACTGCAACCGCTTTTTCTAGTCCCTAGTCCCTTAGTCCCTTTACTTGCTGTACAGTTCGACAATGAGCTGCTCGTTGATGGGCAGGTTCACGTCCTGGCGCTTGGGCAGATGAAGCACGCGCCCGGACAGGTTCTCAAAGTTGGCTTCCAGCCATGTGGGTACGGGGTTTTGGGCGGCAAATTGCGCGCCCTGCTCGATGATGACCAGCTTCTTGGCGTGATCGCGAATCTTGATTTCGTCGCCCGCGTTCACCTGGAAAGAAGGAATGTTGACCTTGCGACCGTTAACCTCGACGTGGCCGTGGCGCACCACTTGGCGTGCCTGGCGTCGCGAGATGGCAAAGCCCAGCCGGAAGGCCACGTTATCCAGGCGGCGCTCCAACTGCTGAATCAGCAGTTCGCCGGTGACGCCCGCGGCTTTGTTGGCCTTTTCATAGTACTCGCGGAACTGGCTTTCCAGGGTGAAGTACATGCGCTTGGCCTTCTGCTTTTCGTGCAGTTGCAGGCCGTAGCCAACGATCTTGGCCTTGCGGTCCTTGCCGTGCTGCCCAGGCGGAAAGTTGCGCTTCTCCAGCGGGCAACGGTCAGAGGTGCATTTGGCGCCCTTCAAAAAAAGTTTGGTTGCCTCGCGACGGCAGAGGCGGCAGACTGCTCCGGTATAACGTGCCATTTCTTCTCCTGACTTCGGATGACAGCCGGTTTACATCTCCGGAGGAGATTTCCTCCCGGCCCGGTGGATTCAATTGTGTGATTGTGAGTGTGAGTGTGAAAAACTTCCGCACTTCACACTCACACTGTTCCTATACTCTGCGCCGCTTCGGCGGACGGCAGCCGTTGTGCGGCACTGGCGTCACGTCGCGGATGGTTCGCACCTCGATGCCGGCGGCAGCCAGGGCGCGAATAGCCGACTCGCGGCCCGAACCCGGGCCGGAGACACGCACATCAACCGCGCGCAGGCCATGATCGCGCGCCATGCTGGCGGCGTTCGAGGCTGCCTGCTGCGCCGCGAAGGGCGTGCCCTTGCGCGAGCCGCGGAAACCCAGCGAGCCGGAACTCTTCCAGCTCAGCGTGTTGCCTACCTGGTCGGTGATGGTGACGATGGTGTTGTTGAATGTGGCTTGCACGTACGCAATGCCAAACGGCACATTCTTGCGTTCGCGTTTCTTGAACTTCTTGGTCTTGCCGGTCTTGCCGGTTGCAGGCTTGCCCGCTCCCGCCTTCTGCTCTGCTTTAGCCATTAGGTTTTACCCGTCGCTTTCTTCTTGCCGGCAATTGTGCCCTTGCGCGGGCCCTTGCGGGTGCGAGCGTTGGTGTGGGTGCGCTGGCCGTTCACCGGCAAACCCTTGCGGTGACGCGTGCCGCGATAGCTCTGAATATCGATCAGGCGCTTGATGTGCATCTGCACGTCCTTGCGCAGGTCGCCCTCCACGTTTCCTTCGTCCTCGATCACCTGGCGGATGCGGTTGACCTCGTCCTCGCCCAGGTCCTGGACTTTCTTGAAGGCATCCACATTCGCCTTATCCAGAATCTTGAGCGCGCGGGGTTGCCCGATGCCAAAGATGTATGTGAGCGCGATGCGTGCCTGCTTGGTGCGGGGCAGATCGACGCCAGCAATACGTGCCATTGAAGATTCCTTTGTAACTTCGGTTGTGTGCCCCCGGCCTTAGCCGGTTCGCACGGGTTAAGCGGTTGGCCCCCAGAGGTTCATCGCAAGCCTTGACTCAAGCTAACTAGCCTCTTGCCAGTTGTCAGTACTCAGTTGTCAGTCCAAAATGCCCGGATTGGGTTGGTTCTTAACTGATAACTGACGACTGAAAACTGATAACTTCCAGTGGAGCTTTCCGCTGTTTGCCAGACTCCCAACTAGCCCTGGCGCTGCTTGTGTTTCGCGTTCTCGCAGATCACCCTGACCACTCCATGGCGGGTGATGACCTTGCACTTGACGCAAATCTTCTTTACCGATGCACGGACTTTCATCACTTACTACCCTTCTCCGCGCACAAAATCCAGGCGCGAGTTACAAAAAACCTATTTGTATCGGTAAACAATCCGCCCGCGATTCAGGTCGTAGGGACTCAGCTCCACGGCCACGCGATCGCCGGGCAATATGCGGATGAAGTTCTTGCGCATCCTTCCCGAGACATGCGTCAGGGCCTCATGATTGTTCTCGAGCTTGACCTTGAACATGGCATTAGGCAGCGTCTCCGTGACCACCGCCATTACCTCAATCGCATCTTCCTTCGACAAGCAGCATCCACTTCCGCCGGCGCGCTTCAAGCCCAGCCAGCCTGTAATCCCGAGTGTGCTACTCGGTTAAGATTCTCGCTCCGGTAGCGGTTACCGCCACCGTGTGCTCAAAATGAGCGCTCATGCTTCCATCCGCGGTGACTGCCGTCCAGCCGTCGCCCAGAACCACAACGTCGGCCTTGCCCGCATTCACCATGGGCTCGATGGCGATCACCATGCCGGCCTTCAACTTCATGCCCCGGCCGGCTTCGCCAAAGTTCGGCACCTGCGGATCTTCGTGCATTTGGGTGCCGATGCCGTGGCCCACAAAATCCCGTACCACCGAAAACCCCGCGGCTTCAACTACCTTCTGCACCGCGAAGCCTACATCACCCAGCGTTGCTCCCGGTTTCACTGCCGCAATCGCGGCATCCAGCGACGCCTCGGTTACCTCTACCAACCGCGCCGTCTTCGGGTCGATCTTGCTGCCCACCGCCACGGTAATAGCCGCGTCTCCGCAGTAACCGTCGACAAATGCCCCAAAGTCAACCGAAACGATCTCCCCTTCCTTGAGGACCCGTTTGGCCGACGGAATGCCATGCACCACTTCGCTGTTGACCGAAGTGCATAGACAGCAGGGAAATCCGTGGTAGCCCTTGAAAGCCGCCCTGGCGCCCAGCTTTTGGGTGCGCGCCTCGGCCGCCTTCTCCAAATCCAGCGTGGTGACGCCCGGCTCAATCTGCCCCCGCACCAACTCCAGCACCTCGCGAACCACCTGGCCCGCGCGACGCATCTTCTCGATCTCCCCGGACGACTTCAGTACTACCGCCACTTGTCCAGCTTTCAGCGATCAGATTTCAGCAATCAGCGCCGCCCTTTCGGACTGATAGCTGACGGCTGATTGCTGACAGCTAGCTCTTCAACACAAACCCGCCGTCCGGTGCGCGCTACTGGCGCAACCGCTCGACGGCGGCAACTATTCCGGACGCGATTTCCGCTATCGGCCGGTCTCCATCCACTTCCGCGAAGCGCCCTAAAGCACGGTAGTGCTCGACAACAGGCGCGGTAGAGGCCTCATAAGCGCGCATACGCTCCTTGAAGACCGTCTCCGTGTCGTCGGCTCGCTGGACCAGAGCTGCGCCGTCCACGTCGCACACGCCCTCCCTCTTGGGAGGCTTGCCGTAGACGTTATAAATGCTCTGGCAGACAGGGCAATTCCTGCGCCCCGTAATACGGCGCAATAATTGATTATAATCCACATGGATACTGACGGCAACCACCGGAAGTACTCCAGCCTGCGCGGCCAATCGGGTATCCAGCCAACTCGCCTGCGGCAGGGTGCGCGGGAAACCGTCCAGAATGTAGCCTTTAGCCGTGTCGGGCTGCGCCAGCCGCACGGCCACCATCTCGTTAACCAACGAGTCGGGAACCAGCTCCCCGCGCCCCATGATCTCCTTGGCCATCCGGCCCAGCTCCGTGCCCTGAGCCACATTGCCGCGCAGCAGGTCGCCGGTGGAGATCTGCGGAATCCCCCATATCTTGACCAGTTCCTTGGCCTGCGTACCCTTGCCCACGCCCGGCGCGCCCAATAAAAGAATGGGGCCGGGAAAGGTCTTCCGACCCGTCTCACGGCCCTGCTCAAATTTATTTCCAGAAGATGCCATTACCAGGTTTTCCTTCCGCGAATGCGGCCGGAACGCGGCGAAAAACCATCATAATGCCGCATGATCAGCTGCGATTCGATCTGGTTGACGGTATCCATGGCCACACCCACCACAATCAGTAGCGAGGTGCCGCCAAAGTAGAAGTTGACCCCCATACCATTGATCATCCAGTTTGGCAGACGCTCGAAGAAGCCGCCAACCAGCCACAGGTGGTTTAAGTGGATACCCGAAATCAGGAAGGTGGGCACCAGCGAAATAATGATCAGGTATGCGGCTCCGACCAGCGTGATGCGGGTCAGAATATCGTTGATGAAATCAGATGTCCGCTTGCCGGGGCGGATTCCCGGAATGAACGAGCCTGACTTGCGGAAGTTGTCGGCAATGTCATCCGGCTTCATCACAATGGAGATGTAGAAGTAGGCGAAGAAAATAATCGCCAGAATGTAGAGCAGCTCGTACCACGGTTCGCCGGGCATCAGCGCATCGAGGAGAGGCCGCCAAAAGTTGCTGTTCTGCACAAATTCGGTCTGGCGGAGCATCAATGGCGCCGACAAAATAGAAGCCGCGAAGATGACCGGCATAACGCCGCCGGAGTTGACCTTGAGAGGCAAATGGCTCGCCTGGCCGCCCATCATCCGCCGGCCGACGATGCGCCGCGCGCTCTGGATGGGAATGCGCCGCTCGCTGCGCTCCACAAAGACGATGAAAGCCACCACCGCCGCCATGCCCGCCACCAGCAAAATCACCACAACCACGGTGAATGAGCCCCACTGGTTGATCCGCACCTTCTCGATCAGGTCCATCACGCCGCGCGGCAGGCCGGCTACAATTCCTGTAAAAATCAGCAGGCTCATGCCGTTGCCGATGCCGCGCTCGGTGATCTGCTCGCCCAGCCACATGATAAAAGCCGTGCCGGTGGTCAGCGTCAGCACTGTCATCAGATCGAAGCCGATGCCCGGGTGGAGCACCATGTGACCGCTGGTCAGCATGAACGCGATGCCCACCGACTGAATTGCGGCCAGAATCACGGTCATATAGCGGGTCCACTGCGTGATCTTGCGCCGCCCCAGTTCGCCTTCCTTCTGAATACGCGCCAGCGGCTCGTAAACCACTGTGAGCAACTGGAAGATAATTGAGGCCGTGATGTAGGGCATGATGCCCAGGGCGAAGATCGTCATGCGGCGCAGGTTGCCGCCGCCAAACAAGTTCATCAGGCCCAGCGCGGATCCGCCCTGCTGATCGAACAGCCGCTCCAGCATTGTGGTATCGACGCCCGGTGTGGGTATCCACGCGCCCAGGCGGTAGACGGCCAGAATGCCGAGCATGAACAGCACCCGCTTGCGCAGATCGGGAATTCGGAAGATATTCAAAAACTTTTCAAGCATGATTGGTTATCCGCTTCATTCAGGGCCTTTTCCAACCCTCGAATCTTTGCCACTAAACATCTTACTTGCGAACGGTCCGGTATGTCGTACGACTGTGAGACCACAAAATCACCGTGCCCCATCCTTTCGCCTTCTGTCTGGCGAAAGGGTGGGAAACCACAAACCTACGCCGCCGCCGGTGCAACCTCGCCGCCCAGAACCACGGCCTTGCCGCCGGCCTTTTCGATCTTCTCGACAGCCGACTTGGAAAACTTGTGCGCGTGAATCGTTAGCGCCGCGGTCAGCTCGCCGGAGCCGAGTATCTTGATCAGCGCATTCTTGCTCGACGCCAGGCCCAGCTTCTTGTAGTCGTCCAGACCGATCTCGGTGAGCTTGAGGCCTTTGATCTGCTCCGCCAGCCGGTCCAGATTCACCACCGTGTACTCGGTGCGGAAGATGTTGGTGAAGCCGCGCTTGGGCAGGCGGCGGTGCAGCGGCATCTGGCCGCCCTCAAAACCGCGCATCATGCTGGTGCCGGTGCGCTGACCCTGGCCTTTGTGGCCGCGAGCCGAAGTCTTGCCCATGCCGGAGCCCATGCCCCGGCCTACACGCTTGCTCCCGGTGTTGGCTTTCCTGGGCGCGCGTAAATTCGATAAATTTCTCGTTGCCATCTTTCCCTCGCTGTAGCGCCGGGGACTTGCCGTCCAGGCCTTCCCCGACTCGCGTTGTGTTGAGAAGTGAATGAGTGGAGAAGTGAAAGAGTGAATCAAAAACGCGAAAGCGTTAGGTGGTCTTACTTCACTTCTTCACTGTTTCACTCGTTCACTAGTTCTCCAATATCCTCACCAAATGCGGAATGGCCTTCACCATGCCGCGAGTGGATTCCGTGTCCACGCGCTCCACAATCTGGTTGAGCCGCGTAAATCCCAGGCCCTTGACCACCAGCTTGTGCTTGATGGGCGTGGAGTTCTTCGAGCGATAGTACTGAATGCGAATCATCTTGGTTTTCGCCATGGCTTAGAGCTCCTCCACCGACTTGCCGCGCATATTGGCCACTTCGGCACGGTCGCGCAACTGCACCAGAGCATTGAAGGTGGCCTTGACGACGTTGTGGGGGTTGGGCGAACCCAGGCTCTTGGTGAGCACATTTTGCACTCCGGCCGAGGTCATCACCGCGCGCACCGCGCCGCCGGCAATCACGCCCGTGCCTTCGGGAGCCGGCTTCAACAGCACCTGCCCGGCGCCATATCGGCCCAGAACCAGATGCGGAATCGTGGTATCGGTCAGATGAACATGGATCAGGTTCTTCTTGGCTGCCTCGATTCCCTTGCGAATCGCCTGGGGAACTTCCTTGGCTTTGCCGGAACCGTGACCCACCACGCCCGCCAGGGAGTCGCCTACCACCACCAGCGCGGCAAACGACATATTCTTGCCGCCCTTGACCACCTTGGTCACGCGATTGATAGAGACCACCTGATCCTTCAGGTTGTACTGATTTGCATCGAGTTTCTTCTTCAACATCGTCATTGCTCTCTCGTTTTCCAGTTCTCAGTTGTCAGTTGTCAGAACTCAAGCAAATCCGGCACGAACAAACTGATCACCGTTCACTGTTTCACTTCTTCACTGCTTCTTAAAACTCCAGCCCTGCCTCGCGAGCCGCGTCGGCCAGCGCTTTGATGCGACCGTGATAGAGATAGCCGCCGCGATCAAAAACCACCTTCTTGATGCCCTGTTTGACGGCCAGCTCGGCCACTGCTTTGCCGATCTCTTTTGCCGAGGCCACATTGCCGCCGGTCTTCATCTTGATGCTTGAGACCGATACCAGCGTCTCGCCCTTCTGGTCGTCGATCACCTGCGCGTAAATGTTGTTCAGCGAGCGATAGATGTTCAGCCGCGGCCGCTCCGCGGTGCCGGCAAGCTTACGGCGAATGCGCTGATGAATGCGTTGGCGGATTGCGTTTCTCTTGGTCTGCGTAATCATGGTCTCTCTCACCTATCAGCGGAGCCGCCCTGCGGTCCCGTTCGGTTAACGGCAGCTGCCAGCTTACAGCTAACAGCTATCAGTTCCTTCCATTCCACGACTAACTGACAACTGTTAGCTGTCATCTGTTAGCTGTCAACTTACTTCGCCCCTGTCTTGCCGGCCTTCTTCTTCAGCCTCTCGTCGGAGTAGCGTACGCCCTTGTTCTTGTACGGATCAGGCTTGCGCAGCGAACGCATGTCTGCCGCCACCTGGCCCACCTTCTGCCGGTCGATGCCGGTGATGGTCAGGTGAGTCTGCTTGGGATCGATGGCCACTTCGATGCCCGTCGGCAGCGGAACCTCGATGGGATGCGAGTAGCCAAGCGTGAAGACCACCGTGCCTTTGCCCTTCATCTCGGCGCGATAGCCGATGCCCACGATGTCCAATTCTTTCTTCCAGCCCTTGGTGACGCCGTCAACCGCATTGGCAATCAGGGAGCGCGTCAGTCCGTGCATCGCCGCC